>NZ_JAGJBZ010000003.1 GCF_020010925.1 Streptomyces griseiscabiei
TCACCGGACCCGCACCCGACAACGCACCCCCTCAGCCCGGCTCCGGCGGCAAGCCGACCCCCAACTCCTCGCTGATCGCCTCGCGCAGCCCGGCATGACGCGCCCCGAGCGCGTGACGCCCGTCGCTCCACCGCTCCCGGGGGTACAGCCACACCGGTCGGCCGACCAGTTCCGCCGGCTCCCACCCGTATCTCGGCCAGACATGCGCGTGCAGAAACGGGTCCGTGTTGCCGAGGATCTCCAGGTTCACCCGCCGGAACGCCGGGTCCAGCCGCGCGCAGGCCCGCTCGACGGCCTCACCCAGCCGGTCCATGTCCGCGAGGAACGCCGCCCGCCGGGCCCTCGGCAGCTCCGAGAGCCGTTCGACCGCCGGGTCGTCCACGAGGAGCACGCAGTACCCCGGCAGGAACTGCGTGTCCCCGATCACCGCGAACCCGGCCGTCAGCCTGCGCAGTACGGTCGGGTTCGTCCCCCGCAGCGCGCTGCCGATCCGGTCGTGCCGCCAGTCCTCGGTCATGTCCGGTGACTCTGCGATCATCGTTTCACCATCCAACTATCGTCCAACCATTGTCCAACTACCTTTCCTCCAGGAGCTGTTGTGTCCGAAGAGCCCGTACCCGCCGTCCGTGAACTCCGGCTGGTCGTCACCGCCGCCGACTACGACGCCGCGCTGCACTTCTACCGCGATGTGCTGGGCCTGCCCGAGCGGGCGGCGTTCTCGTCCCACGGAGGGCGGGTGTCGATCCTGGAGGCGGGCCGGGCGACGCTGGAGATCACCGACACGAAGCACGCGGAGTACATCGACGAGGTGGAGGTCGGCCGCCGGGTGGCCGGTCATGTGCGGGTCGCCTTCGAGGTGGACGACTCGACCGCGACCACGGCGAAGCTGGCCGCGGCCGGCGCCGAGGTGATCGCCGAGCCGACCCGCACCCCCTGGAACTCGCTCAACGCCCGCCTCGAAGGCCCCGGCGACCTCCAGCTGACCCTGTTCACGGAACTCGGCGACGCCTGACGAGGCCCGCAACAGCCCTCCACGGCCCGCAACAGCCCTCCATGGCGATCCACGGCCCCCGCGTCCCCCGCACGTGAGGGCCGTCACCGGAACCGCGCTTTGCATGATCATGCATTGGCATGCATAATATTTCCATGTCCAAGGTCCTCACCTCTCTTCCGGCCGGCGAGCGCGTCGGCATCGCCTTCTCGGGCGGGCTCGACACCTCGGTCGCCGTCGCGTGGATGCGCGACAAGGGTGCTGTCCCGTGCACCTACACGGCTGACATCGGCCAGTACGACGAGCCCGACATCGCCTCGGTGCCCGGCCGCGCGAAGACCTACGGTGCCGAGATCGCGCGCCTGGTCGACTGCCGGGCCGCGCTGGTCGAGGAGGGCCTCGCCGCGCTGACCTGCGGCGCGTTCCACATCCGTTCCGGCGGGCGGGCGTACTTCAACACGACCCCCCTCGGCCGTGCCGTCACCGGCACGCTGCTGGTCCGGGCGATGCTGGAGGACGACGTCCAGATCTGGGGCGACGGCTCGACCTTCAAGGGCAACGACATCGAGCGGTTCTACCGCTACGGCCTGCTGGCCAACCCGCACCTGCGCATCTACAAGCCCTGGCTCGACGCCGACTTCGTCACCGAGCTGGGCGGCCGCAAGGAGATGTCCGAGTGGCTGGTCGCGCACCAGCTGCCGTACCGGGACTCCACGGAGAAGGCGTACTCCACCGACGCCAACATCTGGGGCGCCACCCACGAGGCCAAGACCCTGGAGCACCTGGACACCGGTCTGGAGACCGTCGAGCCGATCATGGGCGTCCGGTTCTGGGACCCGTCGGTCGAGATCGCCACCGAGGACGTGACGATCGGCTTCGACCAGGGCCGCCCGGTGACGATCAACGGCAAGGAGTTCGCCTCCGCCGTCGACCTGGTCATGGAGGCCAACGCCATCGGCGGCCGGCACGGTCTCGGTATGTCCGACCAGATCGAGAACCGCATCATCGAGGCCAAGAGCCGCGGCATCTACGAGGCCCCGGGCATGGCCCTGCTGCACGCCGCGTACGAGCGCCTCGTCAACGCCGTCCACAACGAGGACACCCTCGCCCAGTACCACTCCGAGGGCCGTCGCCTCGGCCGGCTGATGTACGAGGGCCGCTGGCTGGACCCGCAGGCCCTGATGATCCGGGAGTCCCTGCAGCGCTGGGTCGGCTCCGCGGTCACCGGCGAGGTCACGCTGCGGCTGCGGCGCGGCGAGGACTACTCGATCCTCGACACCACCGGCCCGCACTTCAGCTACCACCCGGACAAGCTCTCCATGGAGCGCACCGAGGACGCCGCGTTCGGCCCCGTCGACCGCATCGGCCAGCTGACCATGCGCAACCTCGACATCGCCGACTCCCGCGCCAAGCTGGAGCAGTACTCGGTGCTCGGCCTCATCGGCTCCGGCAGCCCCGCGATCGGCGCGGCCCAGGCCGCCGCGACCGGCCTCATCGGGCAGCTCCCGGAGGGCGGCGCCGAGGCCATCGCCTCCCGCGGCGCGACCACCGGCTCCGACGACGACGAGCTGCTGGACCGCGCGGCGATGGAGTTCGGCACGGACTGACCGCCGACCCGAAGAAGTGGGAGGAGGCCGGCCCGGCGGTTCACGTCGGGCCGGCCTCTCCGTGTCGTTTCAGGTCGTCGAGGACGCGCCGGGCCGTGTAGCCGATCTGGCTGGGCGACGGAAGCTCCGCGAGCGCGGTGATCACGCCGAGCAGCTCGGCGGCCGAGGGCGCGGGGGGCGGTGCCTCGGGCAGCTCGCCGTATCCGTCGACGTAGCGGCCGATCCCGCGCAGGGCCGCGTGACGGACCGGCTCGGAGGCGTCGTCGAGGTGGGCGAGGAGGACCGCGAGGTCGCTCTCGTCGTCCTCGTCCAGGACGCCGAGGACCGTCACCCTGACCTCCTCGGACGGGTGGTCGATCAGCCGTCGTACGGCGGGCAGGGTCTCGGGGTACGCGGCGAGCGCGTTGCCGGTGTACCAGAGGTTCCGCTCGTCGGTGGTCAGCTGGGTGAGCAGGGCCTTTGTCACCGCCCGGCGTCGTGGGCCCGGCGGCTCGTGGTCGCCCAGATGCGCCAGTCCCCTCAGCGCCCCGGTCCGTACCTCCGCGTCCGGGTCGGCCAGGAGCGGCAGCAGGGTGTCCACGGCGTCGGGGGCCGCGAGTTCGCCGAGGGCGGTGGCGGCGGTCGCCCGGACGTACGGGTGGCCGAGACCGGGGCCCAGGTCGGGCCCGGGACCGGCGGCGGCCGTCGCCGCGATCCACCGGACCGCCGTCGGCGTACCGATACCGGCCAGCGCCAGTACGGCGCTCGCGCCCGCGCCCGGACGGTCCAGCCACCGTACGGCGGCGGGCACGGCCCGGGCGTCTCCGCGATCGCCGAGGGCGCGCAGCAACTGGGCGGCGGTGTCGGCGGCGGTCTCGGCCTCCAGCGCGGCGAGGAGCGCGTCGGCCGTCTCCGACGGCTGGAGCAGCGACAGCAGCGACTCGGGCGCTCCCGCCCGGCGCAGCGCGGAGAAGAGACCGTCGACCGCCCCGGACAGCCCCAGCGGTGCCGGCACCGCGCCGACCGGGCCGTACCGCGGCTCCCTGGCGATGAGCAGCGCGCACATCCGCCGAACCTCGGGGCACTCGTCGCGCAGCCCGCCGAGGAACGTGTCGCGCAGACCGCGCAGTTGCGGGTCGGGCAGCATCTCCAGGGCCCGCGCGCGGGAGAGCCCGTGGCCGTGCCGGGCGGTCCGGATCAGCTCGTCCCGTACGAGCGGCTCGTCCCGGCGGGGGTAGAGGGCGCCCTGCGCGAGCCCCCACACATACGACCGCGGGTCGCCCAACAACCGTATGAGCACGGCAGGTTCGGCCGTCCCGCCCCGACTGTCCAGGCCGATCATCCCGTTGAGCCGCAGATGCCAGTCGGGGTCCTCCAACAGCCGCCGGAACGCCTCCGTGACGTCCGGCCCGGTCAGCGCCAGCCGTTCGGCCGCGAGCGAGGCCCGGCGCCGTACGAGCGGGTCGGCGTCGCCCATCAACCCGACGACCACCGGCCCGGCCTCCTCCCCGCCGAGCGGCCCCAGCCGGCCGAGCGCGTCCGCCGCCGCGGCCCGCACCGGGGCGTCGGGGTCCCCGGCCGTCCCCACGACGGCCGCGCCCACCCCGGCCACGACGTCACCGTGCTCGGCGGCGGCCCAACACCCCACCCGCCCCAGCCCTTTGACGGCGGCGGCCCGCCGCCCGGCCTCCTCCGACGCCAACTCCCGCAGGAAAAAGGCGACCTGATGCGCCGCCCCACGCGCCCCACCGCCCCGAGTCTTCCGGAACCCGCCCATTCCGCTCCCCCTCCGTAGCCCTCTGGGAGAACGACTCCTCGCACGGCCCGGGAGTTGTGCGGCTTCCCGGTGGCAGGTCGGCGCCGCCGGTCGGACACTGAAGGTGTGGCAGTCCAGGGCCTCTTCGGCGTGGAGGTGTTTCCCCGATGACGAACCTTGACGAGCCGACGGCCGCGGGCGTACGGAGCGGGACCGGATGGGAGGCGTACTGCCCGGAGGAGGACCACGCACCGGACGGCACCGTGTACGGCACCCGCGAGGACGCCGACCGGGCCGCTGTCGCGCACAATGCGGAATTCGCTCCGCCGCATCACGCTCGGGCGCGGGTGCACATCCCCGACTTCGACGAGCGTCTGAAGGCGCTCAGCGACGAGCAGTCCGAGGCGCTGGAGCAGGCCGCGCTCGTGGTCGTCGGCGCGCGCCATGAAGCCGCCGCCATGTTGACGCGGGTCGGAGCGGCGCGTTTCGCCGACGACTGGTTCGGGAGCCGGTGCCGTACGTGCGGGTGCTCGGAATACGTGGGCGACGCCGCGAAGTGCGGCAGGAGCGGCTGCCGGCACTCGGCGGCGCGGCACGCGACCTGAGGTGGTCCGAGATGGACCGAGGTGGCCTCGGCTGCCTCGGCTAGTCGTTGTCGCCGTTGTTGCGGTTGCTGGACGCGGTGTTCGCGCGGCGCACCACCTTGCTCGCCACCTCCGTCGTGCGGGCCACGCCGCGCGCCCAGGCGGGCGCGTCGCCTCGGGCCGTCCAGTAGACGCAGACGCAGCCGCCGAGCGCGAGCAGGATGACGACGGACAGAATGAGGACCAGCACGGTTGTTGCTCGCTCTCTGGCGGGCCGAGGTGGACAGTTGTCGACCATAGCCAGATAGAGGTCGCACTCGTACGGTCGTTCCTGATCCGGACCGTCCCGTGACGGACCCGGTACCGGAGATACGGGACCCGGTCGCCCCGGCTCACGCTCAGGCGTGCTGCCGTCGGCCCTGACCTTGACCCTGCCTCTGATCCTGGCCCCGGCCGCGCAGCAGGCTGACGCCCGCGCCGAGCGAGACGACGCCCATGCCGACGGCGGTCGCCACGCCCTGCGCTCCGTCGACGACGAAGGGGGCGGCCGCCGCGACGACGAGGTTGAACAGGAACAGGAACCACAGGACGGGCTTCGAACCGAGCAGGGCCTTCATGGGACTTTCCTTTCGGGGGGAGTCACGAGGCCGTTCCGACCTCGTGCTTCAACGATCCCGTCCGGCGGTCCGGGTAACGAGGGAGTGCTCTCCCGGACCGGGGGTGTAGCGGGCTACACCCCCGGTCCGGATGTCAGTGGCGGGCGGTACGTTCCGGCCATGGGGATCTACCTGGTGAGCGTCGACGCAGAGGAGTGGTTCGATGCGGAGGGGGGTGAGGAGGAGGACGAGGAGGAGGACGAGGAGGAGCTGCGGTGGGGGCGGGTCGCCTCGGCGTTGAACGAGGAGCTGCGGCGGCGGGGGCTGCCGTCCTACGACTCGGTGCCCGAGGAGGCGGAGTTCGTCCGTGGCTCCGGGCAGGCCTTCGAGGAGAAGCTGGTCCCGCCGATGGACGGGTTCGTCAGGCTGTGCGACGCCCACCTCACGCACGAGGAGGCGGAGCGGCTCTGCGGCTGGTCGGTGCTGGTGCCGCTGCCGCTGGAGGAGGACATCGAGCTGGACGTCGAGACCGGCTACGCGGACTCGGCCGTCGTCGCCGGCGCCCCTCAGGTGCTGGCGCTCGCGGAGCGGCTCGCGGCGGCCGTCGTACTGCCGCCCGAGACCCCGGAGATGTGCGACAACCTCGACCTGACCACGTGGTTCCTGGACGGAGACGCGAAGAGACTGGCGGCGACCCGCCCGGGCCCCTGGGCCGACGACCTCGACACGGCCTTCTACGTCGCCCTCTATCTGCGCGCCGCCCAGCACTCGCTCCGCCGAGGCTGCCCGATCGTCTACGTCTGACGCGCCCGCCCCGAGGTCCGGCCGCGCCCCCGGCCGTCACGCCAGCGTCGCGAACGCCTCGTCCAGGAGGGCCACCAGATCGAGGTCGCCGTCCGAGGCGGTCCAGTGGTCGAGGGCGATGGTGAGGCAGTCGATGGCGGCGGCGGCCCGTACGGTCTCGGCGAGGGCCGGGGGCCCCGAGGAGCCGTGGCGTGCGGCGAGGGCCCGGGCCAGCGTGGGCCGCCAGCCGTGCTGTTTCTCCAGCTGGCGGGCGCAGAGCGCGGGGGTGTCCCGGACCAGCCGGGCGGTGGCGAGCGAACCCGCCGGGTCCTGGTGATAGCGCTGGATGACCGTGTCCAGCGCCCGCCGCAGCGCCGTCCAGTCGTCCTCGTCGGCGGGGCGGGCGCGCAGCGCGTCGGCGACCCAGGTGCCGTGCGCGTCGAAGGCGCCGAGGACGGCGTCCTCCTTGGTGCCGAAATAGCGCAGGAACGTGCTCCGGGACACCCCCGCGGCCGACGCCAGATCGTCGAGCGTCACCTTGTCGAAGCCGTCGCGCAGGAACAACTCGAAGGCCACCTGGGCCAGTTCGGCCCGTACGGCGGCCCGTGCGATGTCCCTGGTGTTCGCCCGCGCGGTCTCCCCCGCCTTGGGTGCCGCTCCGCTCGCTCCGCTCACCCCGCGATGCTACCGCCGGACGACCCTCGCTTGCAGGTGTGAGCCTCAGTGGCTACCGTGACACTCAGTTTCACCTTTGGTATCCATTCTCACCGCGGACCGGAGACCTGTCGCCATGACCAAGACCCTCGGACTCATCGGCAGCGGCATGATCGGCGGGGCGCTGGCCCGGCTGGCCGTCGCCGCCGGACTGGACGTCGTCCTCAGCAACTCGCGCGGCCCCGAGACCCTCGCCGACCTGGTCGGCGAGCTCGGCGCCCGCGCCCGCGCCGCCACCCCCGCCGAGGCCGCGCGCGCCGGTGACCTGGTGGTGGCCACGGTCCCGCTGCACGCCTACGCACGGCTCTCCGCCGCCGACCTGGCGGGCCGGACCGTGATCGACACCATGAACTACTACCCGGAGCGCGACGGCCGCCTCGCCGAGCTGGACGGGTCCGAGCTGACCTCCAGCGCCCTGGTGCAGCGGCATCTGGCCGACTCGTACGTGGTCAAGGCGTTCAACACCATCGACTTCCGGCGGCTGCTCACCAGCGCCCGGCCCGCCGGGGCCGCCGACCGCAGCGCCCTGCCGATCGCGGGCGACCACCCGGCGGCCAAGGCGGAGGCGACCGCCCTTCTCGACGCCCTCGGCTACGACACGGTCGACCTCGGCCCCCTCGCCGACAGCTGGCGCGCCGAGCCGGGTACGCCGGTGTACGTCACGCCGTACCTGGCGGAGCGCCCGGCCGGGCTGAGCCAGGAGGAGGCGGGGCGCTGGTTCTTCGAGACGCCGGGTGTGCCGGTCCCGGCGGCCCGGGTGCGGGAGCTGACCGACTCGGCCGTCCGGGGCGAGCCGGGCGGCTCCCTCATGGCCCTCGCGGGCGACTGAGAGCGCCTGACGGCCCGACGGTGCCCGACCGCGCCTGAGCGGGGCGCTCCCGCCTCCGCCACCTCCTCGCCGCCCCACCCCTCGCATCAGGAACGAGCCCACCCATGACCTCCACCCCCGCCGCCTCCGCCGCCTCCTCCACCCCCTCCGTACGCGCCTTCCCGACGGACATCCCGACCCCCGACGGGACCGTCGACGCGCATGTCTTCCACCCGGCCGACGGCGGGCCGCACCCCGGCGTCCTGCTCTACATGGACGCGTTCGGGGTGCGTCCGCATCTGAAGGGGATGGCGGAGCGGCTGGCCGGGGCGGGGTACGTGGTCCTGCTGCCGAACGTGATGTACCGCGGCGGGCGGGCGCCCCTGGTGGAGCTTCCCGCGTTCATCGACCCGGCGGAGCGGCCGGAGATCATCGAGCGCATCCGTCCGGCGATGCGGGGGCTGACCCCGCAGGCGGCGATGCGGGACGCCGGGGTCTACCTGGACCGGCTGGCCGCCTCGCCCCTGACGAACGGCGGCCCGGTCGGCGTCACCGGCTACTGCATGGGCGCGGGGCTGGCGCTGCGTACGGCGGGCACGTACCCGGAGCGGGTGGCCGCGGCGGCCGGGTTCCACGGGGCGTACCTCGCGACCGACGCGCCGGACAGCCCGCATCTCCTCGCCGACCGCGTGACCGCCGAGCTGTACTTCGGCCACGCGGACGACGACTCCACCAACCCCGCCGAGCAGATCGCCCGCCTCGACAGGAGCCTCACCGCCGCCGGTGTCCGCCACCGGGGCGAGGTCTACGCGGGCGCCCACCACGGCTTCACCCAGGCCGACACCGCCATGCACAGCCCCGAGGCGACGGAACGCCACTGGGCCGCACTGCTGGACCTGCTGGCCCGCACCCTCTGAGTCACCCGGCCGTGGTGCCGACCCTCCTCAGGAACTCCGCGAGCGTGCGCGTGGCCGTGTTGTGCTCGGTGGCGGCGAAGAGCGGGTCGAGGTGGTTCATGCCCTCGTCGGACGCGTGGACGGCGTACGGGACGCGGGACTCCGCCACGACGCGGCGCGCGCTCTCCACGACGGTGCCCTTGGAGTAGCTGGTCCCGAAGGCGTAGAGGGGTATGTCGAGGCCGGTGGCGTGCCGCAGGCGCAGTCCGAGGGAGCGGGCCAGGTCGGTGTCGGCGTAGACGTCGCTGACGTCCAGGTCCACGGAGAGCCGGGCCGGCCAGTACCACTCCCACACCCCGGGCACGGGCCCGGCGTACGCCTCCGCGACCCGCCCGATCGGGGTGATCCCGTCGTCGGCCCACCCGCGTACGCCGTCGGCGTCGGCCTCGGCCGCGAGGTGACCGGAGTGGACGCTGATGTCGTTGGGCCAGCCGAAGCCGGCGTCGACGAAGCTGCCGAGCAGCGCGGCGTTGGTCACCGGGAACGGCACCCGCAGTGCCTCGGGCACCCGGTCCTGGAGGACGGACCGGCCCTCGGGGTCGTGGTGGGCGTACCACCCGGCGAGCTGGTACCAGATCTGTGTGCTCTCCGCCCGGCCGCCCAGCCCGACCCCGCTGAGCGTCATGTCGAGGACCCGCCCGCCGGCGATCGCCGCGAGCCGCTCCCGCACCTCCTCCGGCGAGTCCTGCACCGGCGCCCCGGTCCCCTCGAACGCCCCGCGCACGCCCCCGTCGAGGACCGCGAGCCCCACGAGGTCCCGGTACCCGGCCCGCCCGCCGAAGTCCCAGGCCGCGTACGCCATCGCGGTGGTCGCGCCCCACGAGTGCCCGCCGAGCACGACCCGCCGCCGCCCGCCCGCGCGAGCGGCGCGCACGACGCACCGCAGGTCGTCGAGGGTCCGCGTCAGCCCCCACTGCCCGAAGTACCCGGCGGCGGAGGGTTCCAGCACCCGGTACCGCCCGTCGAGGTAGTAGCCCGCCGGGTCCCCGCCCTCGAACCCGCTCCGGTCGGCGAGGTTCTCCTCCCGCCGGTCGACGGCCCACACCTGGATGCCGGGCACGGAGGCCACCAGATCCCGTGCCATCAGCCGGAAGTCGTTGGCAGCGCCGAACATCCCCGGCACCAGCACCACCACGGTCCCCGCGTCCCGCGGACCCACCTTCAGCACATGCACCCGGTCACTCCCGGCGGGCCCGCCCCCGGCCCCGACCGCGACCGGCACGTACACCTCACCGCCCCGGCCCCCGGCGGCCGAGGCATACCCGCCCCCGGCCCCGATCCCGGCAAGCACCAGCCCACCGCCCAGCCCACCACGCAACACCGCTCTACGCGCCAGACGCTTCGTCATCTCCGGTCGTCTCCTTGGAAGTTGGGGGGTAACGACACCGCCCTCAGCTTCCTCCGACCGGCACACGAGCCGATCACCGGGGCACCGGATCGGACGGTTTCCGATGGATCGGCGTATGTCGGCCCGTGGCGCACTAGAGTTCTGCCTGCGTCGAATGTGCGGCATGTCACACGGGGAGTGGGTGACGGGCGCAGGGGGCCCGGCATGCCCGTGTGCGGGGATTGGGGGCTTTCATGCACGAGATGACCAAGGGCGCCAACGTCGGGTTGGCGGGACTGAGCGACAACGTCGACTCGGTGAGTGTGACGCTGGGATGGGCCAGTTCGACCGGTGAGGGCGACGCGGACGTCTCGGTCATGCTGCTGGGCGCACACGGAAAGGTGCGCGGCGACGGCGACTTCTACTTCTACAACAACCCGGTGGCCGCCGACGGCAGTGTGCAACTCCTGGGCAAGAAGCCGGCCGGGGAGGGCAGCGAGGACCAGATCGTCTTCGATCTGACGGCGATCCCGGACGACGTCGAGCGCATCGTCGTCGCCGCGAGCCGGTACGAGGACGCGCGCTTCGGCGAACTCGACGATCTGCGCGTGACCTTGGCCGACGGCTCCGGCGAGGGGCTCCTCCGGTTCGCGATCGACGACGCCGGTTCGGTGAGCGCGTTCATCTTCGGCGAGCTGTACCGGCGCGCGGGCGAGTGGAAGTTCCGGGCCGTGGGCCAGGGCTACGACACCGGACTGGCGGGCCTCGCGACGGACTTCGGCGTCGACATCGACGACGACGCCGAGGCGGCCGAGGAGCCGGTGGAGGAGTCGGCCGAGGAGTCGGCCGAGGACGAGGGCGAGCGGGCGGAGTCGGCATCTGCGGCACCCGTGGTCGCGGTCGCGGCTCCGGCCGTGGAGCGGCAGTCGCCGACGCCGGAGGCCCTCCCCGCACTCCCCGCGCCCAGGCAGCCGGGAGCCGACGCGGAGCCGGCCGGTCAGAAGGCCCCGCAGGAGGCGGAGCCGGCGGCGGCGGAGCCGAAGAAGGTGTCCACGCGCCCCCGGACCGCCAAGAAGAAGGTCACGCTGCCCAAGGCGGTGAAGAAGTCCCTCGCGGAGAACGAGTCCTGGAAGGAGGCCCGGCTCTTCCCGGTGTCGGCGCTGAAGAGCGACCGCGACCGGGAGACCCGGGCCACCTCGGTGCTGCTGTCGGTGATGGCGCAGGTGCCGGAGTTCGGCAGGCGGCTCACCGCCGCGTTCGGGGCGCCGGCGGGCCGTACGGAGACGTTCACCGAGGTCTCCCTCCCGCACGGCGAGACACCGAGGCGCCCGGACGGTGTGATCCGGGTCGAGCGGGCCGGCAAGCTGTGGACCGCGCTGGTGGAGACCAAGACCAACGGCAACGCCCTCAAGAGCGAACAGGTGCAGGCGTACATGGACATCGCCGCGCGGCGCGGCTACGAGGCCGTGATCACGCTGTCCAACGACGTCGCGCTGGAGGGCAGTCCGCTCGTCGACGTCAAGATCGACGGCCGGCGCAAGCACAAGGTGGCCCTCTGGCATCTGTCCTGGGCCGAGGTCGCCCACCAGGCCCAGATGCTGATCCGGCACGAGGGCGTCGGCAACAGCGCGCATGCCTGGCTGCTCCAGGAACTCCTGCACTACCTCCAGCACGACAACTCCGGCTGCCACGGCTTCCAGAACATGGGCGCCGCCTGGGTCCCCGTCCGTAACGGCATCGACGACGAGACCCTCTGCCAGGGCGATCCGCGCACCCTGGAGGTCGTCGAGAGCTGGGAGCGGCTCATCCGGCAGGTCTGTCTGGGGCTCGGCGGTGAACTCGGGCAGAAGGTGCTCCCGGTCCGCCGCGCCAAGCGGGGCACCGACCCCGGGGTCCGGCGGGCCTTGATGGCCGACGAGCTGTGCCAGCGGGGGACGCTGCGGTCCGAGGTACGCATCGAGGGGACGCCGGGTGTCCTCGCGCTGAGCGCAGATCTGCGGACGGGCAAGCTGCGGACGTCCATCGAGATCCCCCCGCCCGAGCAGGGCTACCCCCTGAACTGGGCCAAACGCCTGGTCAAGCGGCTGGCCGAGGCCCCGGCGGACCTCCATGTGGAGACCCTCGTCGAGGGCGGGACCGGCGGCCCCCGGGGCACACTGGAACGGCTGCGCCCCGAACCGGCCGACCTGCTCCCGGCCAACGGCGCGCAGATCACCGGGTTCCGGCTGTCCCTGTTCAAGGGCATGGGCAGTACGCGCGGCAACGCCGAGTCCGGGTTCATCCGCAGCGTCGACGACGCCGTACAGCGGTTCTACGCCTCTGTCGTGGTCCATCTCGACAGTCCGGCTCCGCGCCGGGCGCCCTCGGCGGAGCGGGCCGTCGCCGCCGGCTGACCGGTGTCGCGGTCCCGGCCGGTCACCCGAGGCGGACCGGCAGTTCCGGAAGTCCCCTCAGGAGGGCGCCGGTCCGCCAGGTGAGGTCGGCCGGGGCGGTGGCGAGGGTGAGGCGGGGGTGGCGTCGCAGGAGGAGACGCAGGGCGATCGTGGCCTCGGTGCGGGCCAGCGGGGCGCCCAGGCAGTGGTGGAGGCCGTGGCCGAAGGCGAGGTGGGAGTGGGGGCGGCGGGTGAGGTCGAAGCGGTCGGGGTCCGGGAAGTGGGCCGGGTCCCGGGAGGCGGCGGCCAGGGAGATCTGGACGGCGTCGCCGGGGGAGACACGGGTGCCCGCGAGGACCAGCGGTTCGGCGGCGAAGCGCAACGCGGTGCCGTGGACCGGGGAGTTGTGGCGCAGCGACTCCTCGACCGCCGCGCCCGTCAGGGTGAGGTCCGCGCGGAGGGCGGCGAGCTGGTCGGGGTGGGTGAGCAGGCTGTGGACGGTCGCCGAGACGAGGTTGACCGTCGTCTCGTGGCCGGCGACCAGGATCAGGAAGGCCATGCCGAGGAGTTCCTCGGAGGAGAGGGCCTCGGCGTCCGCCGCCGCGAGTTCGCTGAGCAGGGTGTCGTCGGGGGCGGCGCGCTTTTGGGCGATCAGGTCGGTGAGGTAGTCCGTGAGGGCCGCCGCGGCGCCCGCCCCCGCCTCCGGCGACGTCGGCATCACCAGCTCCGTCGACCAGTCGTGGAACACGTCCCGGTCCGGGCCGGGCACGCCCAGAACCTCGCAGATCACCGCCACGGGGAGCGGCAGCGCGTACCCCTTCACCAGGTCCGCCGTGCCCTCGGCGGGCAGTTCGGCCAGCAGGGCGGTCGCGATCTCCTCGATCCGGGGGCGTAAGGACGCCGTGCGGGCGGGGGTGAAGCGCGCGGCGACCGAGCCGCGCAGCCGGGTGTGGTGCGGCGGGTCGCTCTGCAGCATGTTCACGCCGATCGCGTGTCCGCCGTCCGTGTCCCAGGCGGAGTGGCGGATGTCGCTGCTCAGCCGGGGGTCCGTCAGCGCGGCCCGCGCGGCGTCCCGGCCCACCACCAGCCAGCAGTCACCCGTCTGCGGGATGTGCACCCGGTGGACGGGTCCCCGCGCGCGCAGCGCCGCGTAGACGGGGTGCGGGTCGGCCGCGAAGTCATGGCCGTCGGGGGCCAGTTCGTCCAGTGTGGGCGCTCGCATGACTGGTCGCCGCCTTTCCGTTCGCGGGTGGATGTGCCCCGAGTGACCTCTGATCTATATGGGGAGTACTCCCCGTTTAATGCCTCGACGATAGCATCGGGGCTGTCGGGGGCATCGGCGACGGGGTGCAGTCCCCGTTTCACGCGGAGGATCAGGATGACCGTCGGTGTGGGCCCCGTCACACCGCCGCCACGGCGGCGTGACGCGCGGCGGAACCGGGAACTGCTGATGGCGGCGGCCCACGAGGTGTTCACCGAGCAGGGGCTCGAAGCGCCGCTGGATGTGATCGCCCGCCGGGCCGGGGTGGGCAACGCGACGCTCTACCGGCACTTCCCGAGTCGCGCCACGCTCATCGACGCCGTCTTCCACGACCAGCTCGCGGGCACCATGGCCGTCGGGGACCGGGTCCGCAACGCGCCGGACGCCTGGACCGGGCTGAACGAATACCTCGGCGCGGTCTTCGACACGCTCGCGGCCGACCGGGGCACGAACGATCTCATGACCACACACGTCCGGGGCGTCGACGTCCTGGAGGACGTGCACGAGCACAACCGGCGGACCGTGGCCTTCCTGCTGGGGCGCGGCCGTGACGAGGGCACGGTCCGGGCCGACGTCACCACCGAGGACGTCCTCTTCGCCCTCGCCGCCCTCGGCCGCGCCGTCCCCGCGCTCACCTCCGCCACCACCCCGGACGCCTGGCGCCGCCCCCTCACCCTCCTCCTCGACAGCCTCCGCCCTCCGGGTCCCCCGACCCCGCCCCTGCCCGGCCCCGCCCTCACCGCCGGCCAACTGGAAGAAGTCCTGGCGGAGTTGGGGCCGCATCGGGCGGCGCGGGGGTAGGGGTGCAGGGACGTAGGGGGCGGGCCCGCCCCCGGCTCACCCCTCCGGGTCCACCCCGATCGCCCCCGCGGGGCAGACCGCCGCCGCCTCGTGGGCGGACGGGTGGCGGGAGGGGGGCGGGGCCGGGTCGAGGAGTACGACGATGCCGTCCTCGTCGCGCTGGTCGAAGATGTCGGGGGCGACGAGGACGCACTGGCCGGCGCCGCAGCACTTCGTCTCGTCGACGTGGAGCTTCATGGGGACACGGAACCCTTCGTCGTCACCAGCGGACCGGGACCTCGCGCAGGCCGCCGACGAGGAGGCCTTCGACCTTGCGCAACTCGTCGGCGGGGACGGCGAGTTCGAGGGTGGGGAGCTTGCGGAGGAGGACCTCCAGGACGACCTGGAGTTCGGTGCGGGCGAGGGCCTGGCCGAGGCAGGAGTGGGGGCCGGCGCCGAAGGTGAGGTGGGGGTTGGGGCTGCGGGTGAGGTCCATCTCGGCGGGGGCGGCGAAGACACGGTCGTCGCGGTTGGCCGAGGACATCCCGCAGAACACCGTCGTCCCGTCCGGCAGCACCTCCCCGTCGAGGTCCACGTCCTCGCTCAGATAGCGCCGCATCCCGAAGCCGCCGAGGTTGGCGTCGAAGCGCAGCACCTCCTCCACCGCCGTACGGACGAGGGACGGGTCCGCGAGCAGCCGCTCCCAGCGGCTCCGGTCGGCCAGCAGCAGCGCCGCCATCTTGCCGATCATGTTCGCGGTGGTCTCGTGACCGGCCACCAGCAACCCCATGCCGGTGGCGAGGAGTTCGGCCTCCGTGAGCCGCTCGGCCTCCGGCAGCGCCGCGCTCTCCACGATCAGCATGCTGAGCAGATCCTCGCCCGGCGCGGCCCGCTTGGCGGCGACCAGGGCGGCCATATAGCCCGCGAACTCCTTGAACGCCGCGCCCGTCTCCTCCTTCGAGAACCGGCTGACGTTCAGGAACGCGTCGGACCAGTGCGAGAAACGGTCCCGGTCCCCGGCCGGCGCGCCCAGCAGATCGCAGATGACGTACACCGGGAGCGGGAAGCCGAGGGCCGCCTTCAGATCGGCCGGCTGCCCCCGCTCGGTCATCTCGTCGAGCAGGGACTCGGCGATCCCCGCCATCCCCGGGCGCAGCGCCGCCATGCGTTTCGCGGTGAAGTACCGGCCGACCTGGCGCCGCCAGCGCAGATGCGGTTCGCCCGTCTCCGGGATCGCCAGCTCGTACTCGGGGGACGCGTCGGCCGCGACACCGCCCGAGCCGTCGGCGGAGAGCCGCGCGGAGTCCTCCCCGGCGCGGGGGCGGGCGAAGCGCGGGTCGGAGAGGAGGGCGCGGACATCGGCGTAACGGCTCACGAACTTCGCCCGGTCGCCGCTCGGCAGCTCGACCGTCGCCACCGGGCACCGTGCGCGCAGCCGCTCCCATGCGGCGGGCGGGTCCAGGGGGCCGTCACTGACCATCGGCAGCCGCACCACCTCGTCGTCCGGGTGTTGCGTCCCGTGTTTCGTGTTCCTCGTGGTTCCGCTCGTCTCGGTCTGGCTCATCTCGTCATCTCCTGGTGGGGGGAAGGGAGGGAGACAGGAATGCACGCTACACAGGTAGTGCATCATGCATCAATGGTGCATGATGCACTCTCCGTGCATGGCGCAATTTCGACGTAGGGTGAAGGCTTCAGTCAGGGGCTCGGTGAGGGGCCCGGAGGTCGGACGGTCAGGAGGAGATCGGTGGATGCCCGAGAGGCGGGGGAGCGCATCGAGCGGGAGCTGCTGATCCTGACGCGGAACCGCGAGACGTCGACGCCGCGCGGCGTCCGCGACGGCGGTGCCCTGGACCGCAGCGCCTATGTGCTGCTCACCCGGCTGGAGGCCCAAGGGCCCATGTCCATCCCGGACTTCGTGGAGGCGTTCGGGTTCAACGCGTCCACGTTCACCCGGCAGACCTCGGCGCTCCTGCGGGAGGGCCTGGTGGAGCGGACCCTCGACCCCGACGGGGGAGTGGCCCGCAAGTTCCGCATCACGGAGGAAGGCGCGGCGCGTCTCGTGGCGCAGCGCGAGGAGTTCGTCGACGGCCTCACCGGTGTCATCGCCGACTGGCCCGCCGAACGCCTCCGCCGCTTCGTCGCCGACCTGGAGCGGTTCAACACCGATATCGAACGCGTCAGCGGACGTTCCTGGCCACGCCCGGTGGCCGCCGACGAGCACTGAGGGAGTCCGCGTGCAGGGAGTGCGCGTGACGCGTAAGGGCCGGCCGTCGTCAGACGGCCGGCCCTTCTCGCACGGTCGAGCCGGCGGTCGTACGTCAGCTCACACAGACCAGTCCGAGCAGGCACAGCCCCGAGGGCGACGTCGTCGCCGTGTCGGAGCCGGAACCGCCGTCCGACGTTCCCGTGTCCGAGCCGCTGCCCGAGTCCGAGCCGCCGCCGGTCTCGGTACCCGTGGACGCACCGGAGTCCGAGCCCGAACCCGTGTCCGAACCCGTGCCCGCGCCCGTGTCCGCCGAGGAACCGGCGTCGTCGGTGGCCGGGGGCGTGGTCGTCCCGGCCGACGGGGTGGTCGTGGGGTCGTCCGCGGTGGTCCCGCCCGCGCCCGCGGAGCCGGTCCGCGCCTCCTGGGCGGACGGCGTGGCCGAGTCCGTACGGGGGGCGTTGGGGTGCTGCGCGCGGGAGCCCGACCGGTTGGCGGTGGAGCGGTCGCGCGAGGTGTCGCCGGACGGGGTCCAGGTGGTGGGGGCGTCCGGGGTGCGCCGGGTGTCGTCGGTCTCCGTCGCGGACGACGTACGGCCGCCCTGCGAGCCCTGTTCCTCGACGGAGCCCAGGCTCTCGGCGTCCGGCGCGGTAGCCGCCTGGGTGCGGTCGGTGGACTGCCGGTCCATGCCCATGACGGTCAGCCCGCCGCCGACCAGTGCGACGGCGGTCGCGACCACGGCCCGGCGCTGGTTCTTCTTCCACCGCGCCATCTGGCGCCGCCGCGCGGCCCGCCCCTGCGGCGCCACGGGGACACCGTCCAGGTCCACGTCAGGGTCGGCATCCGCGTGTGCGTCGACGTCGACGTGGACGTCCTCGACGCCGGACACCGGCCCCTCGTGCCAGCCGCCGTCCCCCGCCCCGTATCCCCAGGCCGCCGTCGGCAGCGTCGGCACCATCGGTGCCGCCGGTGTCGTCGGCGGCATCGGGATCATCACCGGCCCGGTGGCCGTCGTCCCGGCCGGGCCCGAGGGGCTGACCCGGCTGTCGATCGTGGCCGGGGCTATGTCGGGCGCGTAGGCGCCGCAGCCGGGGCACACGAGAGCGCCGTTGAGATGTCGGCGACACGAGGTGCAGTAGTCCATGGAGAGATGGCGGTCTTCCTGTGTGGGCATGCCGTCGACCCGCCGGGCCGCGGCCCGGTCACGTCACGTTCGCACGTGGGATCGAGCGGATCGAGCGGTCAGCAACGCTAACGAGCCATTCTCAGAGCTGTGTGCAGGCTGTGTGACGCTCCTGCGTGGATCCGCCGGGGACTTGGCGCCCGTTCCGCAGGGACGTACGGGCATGTGTGCGAGCCGTGCCCGCCACGGACCACCCGCCGCAACCAGCCACACCTTTTGCCGAATTCCTCATCAACAGGCAACCCACACCCGCCATTTACCAATCTCTCAAGTTGCTCACAGGGTGAACGGGCCGGGTCCGGCCGGTCGGCTCCGGGGTGCGTTGGGGCGCATCCGCACGGCCGGCCGGGTCCGTCGGTCGTCGTCCGTGGGCTGTCCAGTCCGATGCCCCTGACCAGGGCACTCGCAGACGAGGAACCGATGACCAGCCAGAACACCAGCTCCATCACCCCGACCGACGGCCAGGAGCGCCGCCGGCGCCTGACCCGCCCGGGCCTCGCCGCCCTGGCCTCGCTGACCGTGGTGGCCGCCGTCGCCGGCGCCGCCCCCGGCGCCGGTGCCGCGCCCGCCGCGGCGAAGACCCCCGGAAAGCCGCAGATCAAGCTGATCGCCGCGTCGAAGTCCGTGACGCTCACCCGCTACGAGTGGTCCCAAGGCGTCAGCCTCCAGCTCGGGACGTACGTCTCGGTCGACAACGCGCCCCTGGAGTTCCAGGTGACGCGTAAGTCGTACAAGGACCCGGTCGTCGCCAAGCAGATCCTCCGCGACGGCAAGACCGTCAAGACGAAGACCCTGCCGAAGGGGACCGTCGACGACTTCTCCGGGCTGAAGGACTTCCTGGAGATCTCCGTCAAGGACGCGAGCGGGAAGGAGGTCGTGAAGAGCAAGGGGAGTTTCTGCCCGAACAACGCCTCCGGCCGGATCCGCCCGGACGCCCCGGACACCAACCACTATCCGCAGAGCTGCTCCACCAACCCGTGGACGCTCGGCTCGGTGTGGGGTGTCGAGAAGGGCTGGGCCACCAACACCACCAGCTGGAACTACGACACCCCGGTGGACCTGCCGGCCGGTGAGTACACCGCCCAGGTGGGCGTGGCGAAGAAGTACCGCGACCTGTTCGGCATGGGCAACGACCGGCCCACCGTCAAGGTGACCGTGCGCGAGGACACCGAGGGCGGGGGCGAGGGCCTGGCCCCGTCGAAGTCCTCGTCGTCCACCTCCTCCCACCACGGTGGCGGCCACGGCGGCGGCAAGACCGCGCAGGCCGTCCCGGACGGGCAGCAGCCGGCCCCCGACACCCACCACTACGGCCCGCGCGGCGCCGACGCCCCGACCCCGCCCGAGCTTCCGTACGCCCTCGTCGACCGGGGCCGCGCCAAGCACCTGGGCGACGGCGCCGGCCACACCGACGGCTCCCGCATCGCCCCCGCGCTGAAGGCCGCCCCCAAGCGGCCCACCGGCAAGGCGGGCGCCCCGGCGAACACCCCCAAGCCGGACCTGCGTTCGCTGCCCGCGTGGGACATCGCCATCACCGACGGCGAGGACGGCGACGTGGCGGGCAAGGACTACCTCGCCTTCAGCGCGAACGTCTGGAACGCGGGCCCCGCGCCCCTCGTCGTGGACGGCTTCCGCAAGCCGGGCGCGGACCTGATGGACTCGTACCAGTACTTCTACGACGCCAAGGGCAAGCAGGTCGGCTACGCGCCCGCCGGCACCATGGAGTGGGACCCGCGCGAGGGCCACGAGCACTGGCACTTCACGGACTTCGCCAGCTACCGCCTGCTCAGCGAGGACAAGACCAAGGAGGTGCGCTCCGGCAAGGAGGCGTTCTGCCTGGCCAACACCGACGCCATCGACTACACGGTGAAGAACGCCAACTGGCACCCGGAGAACACCGACCTGTCCACCGCGTGCGGTTCCGAGGACGCCATCAACGTCCGTGAGGTCCTCGACGTCGGCTCCGGCGACACGTACACCCAGTACCGTCCCGGCCAGTCCTTCGACATCACCGACCTGCCGAACGGCACGTACTACATCCAGGTCATCGCCAACCCGGAGAACCGCCTCCAGGAGACCAACACCAAGAACAACGTCGCGCTGCGCAAGGTGATCCTCGGCGGCAAGGAGGGCGCCCGCACGGTCCAGGTCCCGCCGCACGACCTGATCAACGCCAAGTGACTGCGACAGTGGTAACCATCTGAGCCTCCCCCCGGCGACGACGAACCCCCAGGCCCATGGCCTGGGGGTTTCGCTGTGTACGGGGGGTGAGGGTTGGGGGCGGGGATGTCACGCCTTCGCCGTGGCGGCCTCCGTCTCCGACTTCGTCTCCGTCGGCTGTACGGGGCCCCGGGCGTCCGGCGCCGGGGCGGCCGTACGGCGGCCGGGGATGAAGGAGGCGAGGACGAAGGCGAGGAGGGCCGCGCCGGCGCCGATGGCCATGACGACCTTGAAGCCGTTCTCGGAGGGCAGGGCGTAGCCGCCGAAGTCGGTGGTCATCTGGGCGAGGATGACGCCGGCGAGGGCGCTGGCGAACGACGTGCCGAGCGAACGCATCAGCGTGTTGAGGCTGTTGGCGGCGGCCGTCTCGGACTCCGGTACGGCGCCCATGATGAGGGCGGGCATCGCGCCGTAGGTGAAGCCGACACCGCCGCCGATGACGCAGGAGACCAGGACGAGGTGCCAGACCTCGCTCATCAGGACGATGTTGAGCCCGTACCCGGCGGCCACGATCAGCGCGCCGACCATCAGGGTCACCTTCGGCCCCTTGGCCTTGGTGAGCCCGGCGGACACCGCGGACATGGCCATCATCACCAGACCCTGCGGGGCCAGCACCAGGCCGACGGTCATCATCGACCTGCCGAGGCCGTAGCCGGTCTGCTCGGGCAGCTGGAGCAGCTGCGGCAGGACCAGCGACATCGCGAACATCGAGAAGCCGAGCGCGACCGAGGCCAGGTTGGTGAAGAGCACCTGGGGGCGGGCGGTGGTGCGCAGATCGACCAGCGGCTGCTTGGCCCGCAGCTCGTAGAAGCCCCACGAGCCGAGGACCACGACCGCCGCCGCGAACAGTCCGAGCGTCGTCCCGCTCGTCCAGCCCCAGTCGGCGCCCTTGGAGACGGCCAGCAGCAGCGAGACCAGTCCGGCGGACAGCCCGAGCGAGCCGACCAGGTCGAAACGGCCGCCGGTGCGGACCTTCGACTCCGGTACGACCACCAGGACCAGCAGGAAGGAGAGGGCGCCGAGGGCGGCGGAGGTCCAGAAGAGCAGGTGCCAGTCCCAGTTGTCGGCGATGAAGGCGGCGGCGGGCAGCCCGAGGGCGCCGCCGACACCCAGCGACGCGCTCATCAGGGCGGTCGACCCGGCGAGGCGCTCGGCGGGCAGGACGTCCCGCATGATGCTGATGCCGAGCGGGATGACGGCGGCGGCCAGCCCCTGCAGACCCCGGCCGATGATCATCGGGACGAGCGAGTCGGCCAGTCCGCAGACCACCGAGCCGGACACCAGCAGCACGATGCTGAGCAGCAGCATCCGCCGCTTGCCGAACATGTCGCCGAGCCGCCCCACGACCGGCGTCGCCACGGCCGCGGCGAGCAGGGTGGCGGTCACCGCCCAGGCGGTGTCGGACGCCGGCGCGTCCAGCAGCCTCGGCAGCTCCGGCACGATCGGGATGACCAGCGTCTGCATCAGCGCGACGACGATCCCGGCCAGGGCCAGCACCGCCACCACGGCGTTGGGCCGCGCGGGGGTGCCGGCCCCCGCGTCGGCGGGTCGGGCAAGGGCGTGGGACATGGCGGGGCCTCCGTCGGAACTGGTTTGCTTGACTAACTCAACCATAATTAGATTGCTTGACTTACGCAAGCTAGTTCTTCCGGGGAATCCGGGCCGCTCCATGGGAGACTCGGGGCGTGATTATCGAACGTGCGTACGCAACAGTCGGCACGGACGTGCTCGACGGACTCGACGGGGACGACGGACTTGGCGGGGACGACGGACTCGACGGGGACGAAGGGGCCGAGGGCTGGCCCTGGTCCGTCCCCTCAGTCCGCGCGCTCGTGACCGACGGTCTGCGCTTCACCGCGCCGGTGACCTTCCTGGTCGGGGAGAACGGCTCGGGGAAGTCGACCCTCGTGGAGGCGCTCGCCGAGGGCTTCGGCCTGGACTCCTGGGGCGGCTCGCACGACTGGCGGTACGCCAGCCACCGCCCCAAGTCGGTGCTGGGCAAACGGATCCGCTTCGACGCGGCCCCGCGCGGACGCCGCATGCTGGGCAGCTGGTCCGCCCGCAAGGGCTTCTTCCTGCGCGCGGAGACGGCCCTCGACGCACTGGACCGGGAGGGCTTCGCCCCGGACTCGGTCAGCCACGGCGAGGGCTTCCTCGCGGCGTTCCGGGGGAAGTTCCTGCAGCCCGGCCTGTATGTGATGGACGAGCCGGAGGCGGCGCTGTCCTTCACCTCCTGCCTCGAACTCCTCGGTCACATCGACCAGTTGGTGAGCAACGGCGGCCAGGTCATCTGCGCCACGCACTCGCCGCTGCTGACCGCGCTGCCCGGCGCCGACATCATCGAGGTCGGCGACCACGGCCTGCGCCGCGTCCCCTGGGACGAACTGGCCCTGGTCGACCACTGGCGCCGCTACCTCGCCGACCCGGCCTCGTATCTACGCCACGTCCTCGACTGACGGCAGCGGCAGCTCGGCGACCACCTCGAAACCGCCACCGGGCCGGGGGCCGACACGGAGGAGGCCCCCGGCGGAGTGGGCGCGCTCGCGCATGCCGAGGAGGCCGTATCCGCCGCCGGGGGAGGGTTCGCCGCCGGGGCGGGGGCCGCCGTCGTCGAGGACGGTGAGCCGGAGTCGTTTCGTGGTGTAGACGAGGTGGACCTCGGCCGTGCGGGTGGCCGCGTGTTTGGTGACGTTGGTGAGGGCCTCCTGCGCGATGCGGTACGCGGTGAGGTCCGCGCCGGCGGACAGCGGCCGGGGGTCGCCCGTGCCGGTGACGGTCACCGCGAGCCCGGCGGACGCGAACGAGGCGGCCAGCTGGGGGAGTTGGGCGAGCCCGGGAGTGGAGGCGACGGGCCGGCTGTCCATGTCGTCCCGGCGCTCCGCCGCCTTCGCCCCTCCGGCTCTCTCCGCTGTCTCCGCCTTCTCCGTCCCTTCCGCCCGCAACAGCCCCACGGTGGACTTGAGTTCGCGCAGGGCCGAGGTGGTGGTGCGGGAGAGTTCGGTGATGAGCCGTTCCGCCTCGTCGGGCCGGGCCCGTACGAACCGGCCCACCGTCGTGGCCTGGAGGTTGGCCAGCACGAGGTGATGGGCGACGACGTCGTGCAGGTCCCGTGCGATCCGCATCCGTTCCTCGGCGACCCGGCGCCTGGCCTCCTCGTCCCGGGTCCGCTCGGCGTGCTCGGCCCGTGCCCGCACCGCCTCCAGATAGGCGCCGCGCAGCCGGGTCGCCGTACCGAGCGAGGTCGGCAGCAGCAGCCAGGCGGTCGGCCCGATCAGCTTCAGCACCAGGGGTTCCCCGACGGGCCCCGCGATCAGCCCCGTGGCCACCAGCAGCGCGATACCGGTGAACGTGAAGGAGTTGGCCGTCCGCCGGTCCGTGCGCACCGCCAGTGAGTGCAGCGCGACCATCAGCGGTGCCAGCAGCAGCACGGTGAGCAGATACCCGAGCGCACAGGCCGCGATGGCGCACGCCAGGGTCACCGCCACGGTCGTCCGAGGCCGGCCGCGCCGCCCCGGCAGT
Organism: Streptomyces griseiscabiei; assembly: GCF_020010925.1. Lineage (NCBI taxonomy): Bacteria > Bacillati > Actinomycetota > Actinomycetes > Kitasatosporales > Streptomycetaceae > Streptomyces > Streptomyces griseiscabiei. The sequence goes on from NZ_JAGJBZ010000003.1 coordinate 23,637, forward strand.
GCCCCGCAGGACACCCCGGCCAGCAGCACCCCCGGCCACCACGGCACCGTGAGCGCGTGCCCCGGCCAGGTGATCAGGGTCCCGGGGAACGAGCAGGCGAGGAGCACGGTGGCGAGGGTCGCGTCGACGGTCCGGCGGAGGGCGCGGGGGTGCGGGGCGGCCCGGCGGAGGTGCGCCGGGGGAGAGGTTGTGGAGGGGGCCATCGTGGGGGTCCTGTCCGGGGTCGACGGGGGTGACCGCGCCGGGTCGGGGCCGGGGCGGAACGCCGGTGCCGGTACCGGCGGGCCCGGCGGCGGAACGGGGGGAGTGTTCCGGCCGCCGGGCCACCGATCGCGCCGAGCCCCGTCCCCACGGGTCCGGCGCGCTGGGACCGCCCTCCGCTCAGGGCGGCCCCGGTCCATGCGCTCGACGGGGTCGAGCGGTCGTGGCACCGAGATGCTCGGCTGCTCTTCATTGCTTGACTTAGGCAATCACAATCGACTTACTTAAGTCAAGCAACCTTTCATTTTGTGGAGTCGTGGGGCATGGGTCGGGCGATCGGTGAAGTGGTAGGCGGGGCGGCGGTCGGCGGGGTCCGTCGCGAAGGCGACCGAGCGAAGGATTGGGGGTGTTCGGCGGGAGGCGGAGGCCGCGAGGTGGGTGATCTGTGCGGTCAGCACGTGAAGTGGGGAGGGGTGGTTGGAGGGTGAGTTTCTCGCGGAGAGTCCCCTATGCTCGCGAGGCAGTTGGTACGAAAAGTCCATTGAGGGGGCGCGGAGCCGCGTGGTCGACGAGATCAAGTACGAGTGCAAGACCGTGCGGACAGTTCGCGGCGCCGGCGGCTTGGTGATCTCCAAGATGCAGAAGGATGGCTGGGAACTTGTGGATCAGGCCCAGGACGGGCTTCGCTCCACCCTCAACTTCCGTCGGCCGAAGAAGCCGCAGCCGTGGGCCATGATTGGTGCGGCGGCCGCCGTCCTCGTGATTCTGGCTACCGTCATCAGCGTCGGCTCTGCACTCAGTGACGAGGGCGACAAGAAGAGTGAGTCGGATAAAGCAACGGCTGCTGCCATCGAGAAGTCTTCAGGTACGCCGACTCCAGCTGCGGCCGAGTCCGCTGCCACTGAGGTGATCACGTCTCAGAACAACCCGGAGTTCGCGGCACTGCTGAAGGCGGACACATGTGACGACGCGAACCTGGACTTCGCGACCAGGCACCAGGGCCGGACCGTCGCGTTCAACGGCTCGGTCGTGAACATGTCCCCTCACGGCGATTACGGCACCCGCTACGACCTCCTCCTGGGCCCGGGCGACAAGGGCCCGAACACGACGGTCGGCCCGGCCTTCATGTACGAGGACGTCAGCGTCTTTGACCTGAAACTGACAGGCAAGAAGATCCCCGCCACCGTAGGTGAGGGCGACAGGTTCCACTTCGTCGCCGAGGTGGGCGAGTTCAACACTGACCAGTGCCTCTTCTTCCTCGGTCCGGTCTCGACGGAAATCCGATAGTCAGGACGGGCGGCCGCGTTCGCACACGCCGTGGCCGGGAAATTCACGTCGGACCGTCCAGTTACCAGCGATCCAAGTTCAAGCGTTGGTAGTGGTCACCGGGTCCCAGGCGGGCAGCCATCTTGGTCGGCGTCGTCACGACTGTGGCTCGACCGGCCGGATATGGGCCAAGGGCGCGTCCCACTCGATCCCGCCACCTCTCGGCCGCAGGTAGGCGGTTCGACTGAGGAGCTTGCCGGACTCCTTGACGCGTTCCTCGATCACGCCGACGAGTTCGCCGGTCCAGTGGCGCTCGGTGTCCTCGACGAGCGTTCCGCGCGGGTACGGGAGTTCGCCGTGACTCAGCGTCGTCGGAGGCTTCTCCAGCGCGCTCATCACTCCTGGCCCCCTCGCTGAAGGACTTCGGCCAGGCGAGCGGCCACGTCGGCGCGCACACGTCCCAGCTCGACCAGTCCCAGTTGCGGGGACGCGCAGTCGACGTTGAGAGAGGGCAGGACGATTCCGGCTGCGGTGAGTGCTGCTCTCAGAGATTCAGCCGCCGCGTACGGGTCGACGTCAGGCTTCTTCGTGGGCATGAACCGGACGTTAGGGACGGGCAAGCGTCGGTCACCACGGAGTTTTCTCACTTTTTCTTGTCCGATGACTGGCTTTCTCTTTCTTTCGCCTGAGGTCGGTTGCACGCTGTAGTCCGTGATGTACAGCTCGCGCATCCTGGAGTGGTCCGCAACCACGAGAGGACGGGAACCATGCGCCTGCGTTTCACCGGTACCGAAAGCAAGGTCGGCAACTGCCCGGCACTGCACGAGAGTCTGGACACCCGAGAGGTGGTGGTGCAGGGCAGGCCGCTGACCGACGCCGAAGACCTTGCTCAGCTGCGTCATTTCGGCACCGGAGACGCGGCGGTCGTCGTGCCCCGCGAGCTGCTGGTGAACTGGGCGCCGAAGGAGACCGACCCGATGCCCGACATGATCGACGCGGACGAGTTCACCCGTCTGTTCAGGGACTTCGAGCACAGCGCGTGGCACCTGGAGACCAGGCGGGGCTACGCATCGGACCGTGACGAGACATTCGACGAGTTCCTCAGGACCGGCGTCGTGGTGTGGGAGCCCGACATGGCCGGCGAGTGGCATCAGAACATCCGGCGCCAGGCCGACATGGGCAAGGCCATCGGGCGGGTGCGGGTCGTCGACGATCCGCCCACTGACGGACAACGGTTCCTGCTCGGCTACGCGGCGTGCAACGCCGCCACGGGTGAGGACGCCCGCTGTCTGTGGCGGTCGGACGCCGAGATGCTGCGGCTGCTTGAAGAGGACTTCTGGATCTTCGATTCGCGCCTTGTCGTGGTGCTGCACTTCGACGACGCCGACGAACTGACCGGCTATGAAGCCAAGACGGAGCCCGCCGAAGTCGTGCGGTATTCCATCGCGCGTGACGCAGCCCTGCATCACGCCGTCCCGTACGACCAGTTCGCGGCGCGGGTAACCGCCAGGGAATAGGAGCAGACGTATACCGGTGACCGACTATCAGCAGGCGCGCGAGGCGCTCGGCGCGCGTTTGAGAGGGCTCAGGTTCACCGCGCCCGGTGGGCGGATCACCGCTACGCGGCTGGCGGCCCAGCTGAGCTGGCCCGTCTCGAAGGTCAGCAAGCTGGAGCACGGACGGCAGACCGCCACGCAGAGGGACCTCAGGGCGTGGGTCGACGCCACCGGGCAGCCCGAGGCGTACGAGGAACTCGTCGGTCGGCTCGCGGGGTTCGAGACCCATATCCGCTCCTGGCGTCGCCAGCTCGCGGCAGGGCAGAGCCCGGTACAGGAGAACTGGGCGACGGAGACCGCCCGCTCGCGGGTCATCCGGGCATGGGAAGAATCCACGGTCACCGGGTTGCTCCAGACAGCCGATTACGCGCGGGCGGTCCTCACCCGGTACGCACAGCTGCACGGCTCCACGACGGACACCGAGGAAGCCGTACGGGTCAGGATGCGGCGGCAGGACTGGCTGTACACATCAGGGCATCGGCTGCGGGTCGTCATGTGGGAAGCCGCGCTGCGGGTCCTGGTCTGTCCGTCCTCCGTGCTGGTCGCCCAGCTCGACCGGCTCACGGGGGCCATCGGAATGGACACCGTTGAGCTGGGGATCATTCCGCTCTCGGCCCCGGTGAAGATCCCGCCCGGCAACAGCTTCTGCATCCTGGACGACCGGGTCGTCTCGGCGGAGGACTGGCACGCCGAGCTGTGGTTGGACGACGCCGACAGCATCGCTCTGTACTCGAAGGTCTGGAGGACCCTCAGCGAGTCGGCCTTGTACGGGGCCGACGCGCACAACGTCATCAACGCGGCCAGGCGCGCACTGAGCCGATGAAGACAGGCCGTTCAGGGCCGCCGTCACTCAGGCTGCTGGGGGAGTTCGCTGACGAAGGTGCCTACCCCCGGGTGCATCTGTGCGAGCCCCGCAGCCCGCAGTTCCGTCAACACGCGTCGTGCGGTCATCTGCGCGATGCCGAACTCACCCTGGATCGCCAGAACGCCGGGTAGCTGCGATCCGGGTGGATAGGTCCCGTCTCCGATCCGCCCCTCGACGACTGCGTAGACCTGCTTCCAGCGGGGTACGTCCGGCTCCCATTTCATGCTGGGGACGCTAGGCGGCCCGACCAGGATGAGCGAGACGAGCTTGCTAATATCGACTATCTACCCTAGCTAGCTAGGTCTACCCTATGCAGAGAAGACCCCGGCGGCCTTGCAGGGCCCCGGGGCATGGCCACCAGCCTCTGAGGAGCTGATGACAGTGAGCATTATCCACGCGCTCGCGCTGTGGGTCCTGGGCGTGTTCGCGCCCGGTACCGGCAGGCGCAGGGCGGGCACGTGTCCCGCCTGGCAGGCCCCTGCGCGTATGCCGGAGGCGCCCGGTGCGGCTGAGCCGTGGCCTCCGGTGCGGCGGTCGCCGTACGGTCTGGAGGAGCCGTTGCCCGGTGAGGCGACGGCGGTGGTCCGGCCGTATGTCGTTCTCGCCGAGCGGGAGCGGGCGCAGGAGTGCGAGCGGGCGCGGCAGCGGCGGCGTCGTGTCGCCATGGTTCTCGCGGCGGACTTCGGTATCGACCTCGACCTGCATGTGGTGGGCGCCGAGGCGGTGGCCGGATGAGTGGGCCGAGCGAGCACGGCGAGCGCCCCGGGGCGGCCCCGGGCGGGACACGGGCGCCGGTGCGGATGTGCGTGCGCTGCTGTGCATCACCGATGCACCGGTCGTCGTCTCCGAGGTCCATCAAGGCACCGGTCCCGGCTTCACGGTGTACGCGTGCCGGGACTGCGCCCCGCACTTCCCGCGGGTGCCGGATGCGCTGTCGCTGCCGCCCGCGTCCTGCCGGGGCGAGGACCGCTCACCGTGCGACGACCAGGTCCCCGACAGCCACTGACCTTGGCTCCAGTCACCCCCGCCCTCCGACGACCAGAGGAACAGCCGTGCCCGTACCGCATGACATCGTCGCCGAGACCGAACTGTGGGACGCCTACGCCGAGTCCGCGTTCAAGGACGACGCCGAGCCGTCGTTCTGCTGGACCCAGTACGCCGGACACGGTCCCGGGCCGGAACTGCTCGGCAGCCCGGCGGCCGTGCTGGAGGTCGGATGCGGTACCGGCCGCGCCCTCGCCCACCTCGCGCGGCAGGGCGTCAAGGCCACCGGGGTCGACCTGTCGCCGCGCATGGTGGCGCTCGCGGGAGAGAAGTGGGCGGCGCTCGGGGTGCGGATCGAGGCGGGGGAGGTCCTCGACTGGCTCGCCGCCGACGAGGGACGGTACGACGCCGTGTACTCCGTCTTCGGCGCGGCCTGGTTCACCGACCCCTCCCGCCTCTTCCCCCTCGTCCGTGAACACCTCACCCCCGGCGGTGTCTTCGTGTTCTCCCAGCCGCCGGCCATCCCGGGCGCCTATGGGCCGCAGGGCATGTACAAGGGCGGGTTCGCGGGGAAGGCCATGTTCACCTACCGCTACAGCTACCGGCCCGCGGTGTGGGAGCGGCACCTGCTCAGGGCAGGGTTCACGTCCGCCGAGGCGACGGTGGTGGAGGCCCCACAAGCCGGGCACATCGGCACGCTCATCGTCCGGGCCCGTGCCTGACAGTCGTGTCACGGCCCTGACCAACACCAGCGATCAGCTGTCTGCGGAGAGGAGCCCGGCAACGAGTTGTCCGGTGAGTACCACGCACCGTGTCCGGGCCGGGGAGAAGCCGTAGGGCATCTTGGTTATCGCTTCGAAGGCGCTCATGTGGACCTCCTCGTCCTCCTCGCCGCTCGCCTCGGCGTCGTAGATGTCGAAGAGCTTCTCCTCGGCCGCGTCCAGTCCGGCCGCTTCGATGGCCTCGTTCAGGGCCTTGTGGTGGGCGCAGTGCTGCGCGGCGAGTTCGTCGACCCGTGGGTCGTGGGGGTCGACGGTGTCATCGAGGGCGGCGTCGGCCGCTTCGAGGCGGTCCGCCTCGGCCCGTAGGCCGGGATGGGTCGCCAGGATGATGAACACGCTGGCTTGGATCGCGGCTCCCAGCGGCCCGAAGATCCGTTCCGTGACCAGCAGGGCGTCCAGGTCGGAGGGGCGCAGCGACCCAGGAGGCAGGTGGCTGAGCCGGTCCGTGACCAACGGGGAGAGCAAGCCCAGTGGGCTGCCCACGGCCCGCAGGCGCTGGACCGCCGCTCGCTGACGCTTGATGTCGGCCTCCTGGGCGGCCAGGGTTTCCTCCAGCCGGCCCAGGACGTCTTCCACGTCCCGGGCTTCGTTGAAGGCGGTCCGCATGTCGTCCAGGCCGATGCCGGCCTCGGACATCTTGCGGACCCACAGCAGGCGGATCATGTCGTCGTAGCCATAGCGGCGGCGTCCGTCTCCGCCTCGCTCGGGCTCCGGCAGCAGACCGATCTGGTGGTAGTGACGAATGGCCCGCGGGGTGGTTCCGGCGAAGGCGGCGGCATCGCCGATCTTGACCTTGCGGGGAGGCATGGGGGTGGGGTACATCGCAGACAGGGCCTTTCGTGCCGTGGTGCCCTCGACGACACCACATGCCGCTACGGCATGTGCAACTACACACCCCCCTGACCCTGACGGGCTGCCGGCCTGTCGGGCGCTCCCTCGTCATGGGTTCGGAGCAGGAGTAGCTCCGGGCCTGCCGTGGGCTTCGGCGTACGGCCGTAGTAGTACTGGCGCATGCCGCAGTCACCCGGATGGGGCCCGGACCCCGTCACCACCACCAGCGCCAGCACTGCCAGCACCGCGACCACACCCGTCCATTCCGTCCATCCCGTCAGTCCCCTCACGCCCATCACCCCCGACGCGCCCGAGGCGATAGCGCGGCCCCTGCTCACGCAGTCCTGGCTCGATCTGACCTTCGTGCACTGGGCCGTCGAGCCGGAGGCCGTCGCCGGGCTGCTGCCGCCGGGGACCGTGCCCGACACGCTGGACGGGGTGACGTACGTCGGGCTGGTCGCGTTCCGGATGCACAAGGTGGGGTGGCTGCGGCTGCCGGGCGTGCCCTATCTGGGCAGTTTCCCGGAGACCAATGTGCGGCTCTACTCGGTGGACGGGCACGGGCGGCGCGGCGTCGTCTTCCGTTCGCTCGACGCGTCGCGGCTGTTGCCGGTGGTGGTCGGGCGGTTCGGCTTCCGGATGCCGTACCTGTGGTCCCGGATGGACATCGAGCCCGGCGGCGGAGGCGTGGGCGACCTGGTCACCTACACCAGCTCCCGGCGGTGGCCCGGACCCCGTGGGGCGGGGACCCGGATCGTCGTGCGGGTGGGCGGGCCGATCGACGAGCCGACCGGGCTGGAGCACTTCCTGACCGCGCGGTGGGGGATGCACGGGGCGTTCTTCGGGCGCTCGATGTTCCTGCCCAACGCCCACCCGCGCTGGCCGCTGCACCGGGCCGAACTGGTCGAGTGCGAGGAGGACCTGCTGGCCGCCGCCGGACTCCCGGCGCCCGTCGGGCGGCCCGTCAGCGTCCTCTACTCACCCGGCGTCCCCGCCCGCTTCGGCCGCCCGGCCCGCCCGGCGGGCATCCCGACGCCCTGACCCGGCGGCGGACCGCGACGGCGGCGGGGGCAGCGCCGTCAGAGCCTCCGGTGGGACGGTGTGGTCGAGGAGGTGGAGGGGGGCCGGGTGGACGGCGGCGGCCTTGGCGGCGTTCCAGTGGGCGAGGGCTCGGGGGAGGTCCACCAGGCCGTGGATCAGGGGGAGTTCCGTGTCGGGGGCGTGGGCGTGGAGGAGGGACTCCAGGCGGCAGGAGGCGAGGGTGCCGGGGAGGTGGAGCGCCAGATGTTGTGGGGGGCGGGTGGTGGCGTGGCCGGTGGGCGGGGTCAGGGCGCCCAGGGCGGTGAGGGCCGGGGCCGGGAGGTCCGGTGAGAGGTGGGTCTCCGTGGCGTCCAGGGACAGCAGGCCGCCTCCCACGATCAGTACGTCTCCCTCGCGCCGCATACGGTCCAGGGCCCGTGCGGTGTCGAAACAGTGGGGGAAGGAGTCGTCCACCACGATCGTGCCGGGCCGCAGCCGGTCGACGTCCAGCACGGTCGCCGTACCGCCGCCGACCGCCGTGACGAGGAGATCGGCGGTGTCGTAGACCTCGGCGGGGAGGGTGCGGGGGTCGGCCGGTTCGACCACCCGCACGGACATCGCCGGGTGCTCGGCGGTCAGTTCGGCGGCCAGGCGTCGGAGGCGCGGGGCGCTGCCGGGCACGTCGCAGAGCAGGAGCCCGGCCGGGGGGTGGGGGCTGAGGGCCAGGAGCAGACGCAGCGAGGACGTGCCGATGGAACCGCAGCCGACGACGGCGAGGGTGAGTTCGGCGAGGTCCCGGCCGGTCGCGTCGAGGGCGCCGCGGACCGTGGCCACCACGGCGACCGTCGTGGCCGCGTGGCCTGTGGTCAGGGCGGGGCGGGCGCCGGCCGTGGGGGAGGCCTCGCGCAGGACGTCGTAGCCGTAGCCGGTGAGGGAGGGGATCATGCCGGCCAGGGATACGCAGCGGGCGCCGAGGGTCGCGGCGTGGTCCATGGCGTGTGCGGTGAGAGCGGCCAGCGGGTGGGGCGTCGGAGGGGCGGTCAGTTCGTCGGCGAAGAGGGGCAGGGCGACGAAGCCGGATCTGCCGAGGGGCGTGGTGACGGTCTCCAGGAGCCTGGGCCGGCCGTCCGGAAAGAGCAGGGCGCGGATCGTCTCACGGCCGGGTGCCTTCTCCGGGGGGAGCCCGGCGAAGGCGGCGAGGGCGTGCGGGTCGGGGAGGTAGCCGATCAGCGCGGCGTCGAGGGGAGGAGGGGGAGGAGGAGAGGGGGAGGGAGGGGTGGGGGTGTTGGTCGGCTGTGCGTTTTCCTTCAGTTGGCTGGTCAACTCCTCTATGAAGGAGCCGAGTTGCTCACCCGTCATGGCCGATGCCGACGCGCGGGCCGTGATGCTGAGGCCTCCGTCGTCCGGGGTGGGGCGTACGGCCAGGAAGACGTCGGTGCCCAGGGGCGGCGGGGCGAGTTCGGTGGCGGAGTCGTCGGCCCGGAGTGTGAGGGGCGGGGGTGCGTCGGTGGGCGTGTCCAGGGCGGTGAAGTCCAGGAAGGTGAAGAAGAACTGGGCGGTGCGGGGGAGGCCTTGGGGCGTACGGAGGTCACGGAGGTCATGGAGGTTCAGGGGGCCGGTGGCGCGGGCCGTGAGCGACTCCGCGGCCACGCGGTGGAGGTCCTCGTCGAAGCCGGGGGCGGGGAGGGGGTCCTCGGACGGGTTCGCCGGGCGCAGGGCCACCGCCTCGGCGAACGGGCCGAAGACGTCGTGGGTGTCCCGGTCGGTCTCGTCCCGGCCGGTGACGGCCATGCCCAGCACCAGGTCACGGCGGCCGGTGAGGGTGGTGAGGGCGCGGTAGTACGCGGTGAGGACCGGGGCGTGGAGCGTGGTGCCGGCGGTCCGGGCTAGGCGGCGCAGGGCGTGGGTGCGGTCGGCGTCGAGGGTGAGGGTGGCGGTGTGGAAGGCGGGGGTGGGGGCGGAGCCGGGGGTGTGGGGGGTGCACAGGACGGGCGGGGTGTACGGGGTGAGGTGACGTGCGCGGTACGCCTCGGCCTCCGGGGTCGTGGGCCGGTGGGGTGCGGTGCGGTGCAGGACGTGGTCGCGGAAGGTGGAGCGCGGGGGCTCCAGGCCGTGGGGGAGGCCGCGTGCGAAACGGCCGTACACGGTGAGGAGTTCGCGGCTGAGGAGGGCCGCGCTGTAGCCGTCGCCGATGAGGTGGTGGGCGTGGACGAGGAGTACGTGGTCGTCCGGCGTGATCGTGAAGAGGCGTAGGCGGAGCAGGGGCCAGGCCCAGGTTTCGAAGCGGCGGGCCGCCTCCTGGGCGACCCGCTCCTCCAGCAGCCCGGGGTGGGTGAGGGTCTCCGTCTCGACGGGGAGTCGTAGCGAGGCCGGGAGTTCCTGCTGCACGGGCGGGCGGGCGCCCGCCGGGAAGACCGTGCGGAGCATGGGGTGCCGGGCCATGAGGACGTCCACGGCCCGTTGGAACAGGTCCGGGTCGACGGGTCCGTGGACGCGGAAACGGGCCAGCCAGGCGGGGTCGGGGCCGGCTGCGCCGACCGGGCCCGGCCCTCCGGTGGTGAGGGCGTCGGCGAGGAGGAAGCCCTGTTGGGAGGGGGTGAGGGGGTACGGGGTGAGGGTGTCGAGGGGGGTGGTGGCGGCACTGTCGGGGGCCGGGTCGGGGGCGGTGTCGTCGATGGCTGCCGCCAGGGCCGTCAGGGTGCGGTGCGTGTAGACGGTGGTGGGGCGGGGCAGCGCGGGGCGCTCGTCGCGCAGGCGGGAGAACATCTCCAGCACCGTGATGGAGTCGCCGCCGAGGATGAAGAAGTCGTCCTCGCGGCTGATCTCGGGTTCCGGTACGTCCAGGAGGGCGGACCAGGTGCGCGCCAGCAGGTGTTCGGTGGGGGTGGCGGGCGGGGCTCCACCCTGGGTGGTGCCGGCGGCGATGCCAGGTGCGGGGGTCGCGGGGGTCGCGGTGGTGGTGAGGTGGTTGCGGTCGATCTTGCCTGTGCCGGTCAGGGGGAGGGCCGGGAGGAAGTGGACGCGTGCGGGGAGCATGTACGGGGGGAGGGTGCGGGCGAGGAAGGCGCGCACCTCGCGGGGGCCGGGGGTGTGGGTGCCGGGGCGGGGCTCGACGTATGCCTCCAGGCGGCTGTCGCGCAGGAGTACGGCCGCGCGGGACACACCCGGGTGGGTGAGGAGGGCGGCCTCGATCTCGCCCAGCTCCACCCGGTGGCCGCGGACCTTGACCTGGTCGTCGAGGCGGCCCAGGAACTCCAGTACCCCCTCGGCCGTACGGCGGACGCGGTCGCCGCTGCGGTACCAGCGGCGGCCGTCCCGTTCGGTGAACGCGGCGGCGGTGAGGCCGGGGTCGCCGAGGTAGCCGGGGGTCAGGCCGGTTCCGGCGATGAGGAGTTCACCGGGCAGGCCATGTTCGCCGGGGGTGACTTCGCGTCCGTTCTCGTCGATCACGGTCAGTTCGGTGCCGGTGATCGGGCGGCCGATGGGCAGGTGGCGTACGTCGTCGGACGGGCGGGTGTCGATGATGTGGCAGGTCGCGTTGATGGTGGCCTCGGTGGGGCCGTAGAGGTTGGCGATCCGGTGGGGATGGGCAGGGCGCGGGCCGTCGGTGGTGGGGGTGCCGAGGAGGTCGAACCAGCGGCGTACGTGGGCCGCGGGCAGCGCCTCGCCTCCGACGTGGACCCAGCGCAGGGCCGTGAGGTCGGGGGGTGTGCCGTGTCGGCGGGCGCGTTCCTCGGCGGCGGTCAGGAGGCGTTCCCACAGGGTGGGGACCGAGCTCCACACCGTGATCCGGTCCGCCACGACCCGGTCGAGCAGGGCCTCGGGGTCGCGCAGCACCTCACGGGAGAGGGTGTGCACGGTGGCGCCGGCCAGCAGCGGGGCCAGCAACTGCCGTACGGAGGCGTCGAAACAGACCGACGCGGTCTGGGCGAGCCGGTCGCCGGGGCCGTAGCCGAAGGTGGTCAGGGACCAGTCGAGGTAGTTCGTCATCGAACGGTGTGTGATCGGGACGGCCTTGGGGCGGCCCGTCGAGCCGGAGGTGAAGATGACGTAGGCGATGGCCTCGGGGTCGGGGTCGGGAGTGGGGTCGGGGGCGGAGTTCCGCGGGGTGGCTACGGGGGTGGTGGGGGGCTCGGGCACCTCGACCGGGGTGATTCCGTCCAGGGCGGTGGCCGCCTCGTGGGTCGTTCGGTCGCAGACCAGGACGCGGACTCCCGTACGGGACAGCTGGTCACGGTGGCGGGTGGTGGGGTGGGTGGCGTCCAGGGGGACCCAGCCGGCGCCGGCGCGCAGGATGCCGACGACTCCGGTGACCGTGTCCGTGCCGCCGGGTTCGGTGAGGAGGCCGACCAGGTCGCCGGGGCGTACGCCGATGTCGCGGAGGCGGGTGGCGAGGGTGGCTGAGGTGGTGTCCAGGGCGGCGTAGGTGAGGTGGGTCGGGTGGCTGCTGGTGTCACCGGTGTCTACGGCTATGGCGTGGGGGGTGGTGCGGAATTGGGTGGTGAGGCGGGACACGATGTCGGTGCGGGTTGTGGTGGGGGGCGCCTCAGGGGGCGGGGGCGTTGTGCTTGGGCGGGGTTCCTGGGGGCTTTGGGCGACCGTGGCTCGTAGTTCCGTGACGTACTCGTCCGCCAGGCGGCTTACCGTCTCGGGGCGGAAGAGGTGGGCCGGGTAGTTCCAGGACAGGCGCAGGGCGGAGTCGGACTCCCAGCAGAGGAGGCCGAGGCGGGTGGCGGCGGAGGCGGTGGCGGCTGCCGTCGGGGTGACGGTGACCGGCCAGTCCGGGCCGTGCACCACCGGGAAGCGGGCGAAGCTGAAGCCGGCCTCGGCCGCCGTGCGGGGCGCCGGGCCGGTGACGGGGCGTACCTCGGACAGCAGACGGGCGAAGTCCGTGCTGCTCAGGGTCGCGTGGGCCTCGGCCTCCCGCCAGATCCGGCGCAGGCGGTCGGCGAGGGCGGTGACCGGTTCGGCGGGGTCGATGTCCACGAACACGGGGAGGGTGTCGGCCAGCGGGCCCACCAGACGGTCGATGCCGGGGAGCGGCGACTCCCGTCGCGCACGGGCCACGTTGACCGCGACGGTCTCCCGGCCGCTCCACCGCGCCAGGCAGCGGCCGTACGCCGCCAGCAGCAGATGGAACAAGGAGACCCCGTGCCGCGCCGCCGTCTCACGGAGCGTGGCGGTCAGTTCCTCGTCGATGCCGGTGCGGCGGTGGGTGAGGGGCGGGGTGGGGGGTGCTTCGGGGTCGCCGTCGTACGGGAGGGAAGGGCGTGGGGGCGTGTGGCTGGTCAGACGGTCGCGCCAGTACTGCTGGTTCCGTGCGTGCGCCGGGGACTGGCGTTCGGTGGTCAGGGCGGCTGCGTAGTCGGCGAACTCCGCTTGAGGAGCAGGGAGTTCGGGGACTCCGTCGGCACGGTCCAGGGCGGTGTAGAGCGACCAGAGGTCCTCGGCGAGGAGCTTGAGGCTGAAGCCGTCGGCGGCGGCGTGGTGGACGACCAGGAGCAGATGGGCGCGGTCGCCGTCGCCGTCGCCGTCGGCGTTGCTATCGCTGTGGTCGGGGACGAGGACCGCTCGTACGGGGGCCTCTGTCGTCAGGTCGAACGGGCGGTTGCAGAGGGCGAGTTCGAGCTCGGTCAGTTGCTGGGGGGTGTGCGGTTCCCGTCGTATCTCGTACCAGCGGGGTGCCGTGTCCAGGGGGTCGGCGGGGGCGGTGTAGCGGTGGGGGCGGGGGCCGCCGTCGTCGGTGATCCGCATGCGCAGCATGGGGTGGCGGGCGGTGAGGTGGGTGAGCGTCCGGCCGAGGAGAGCGGTGTCGAGGGGACCGCTGATGGTCTGGCGCAGGTAGCCGTAGGCGGTGATGCCGTCGTGGAGGGTTTCGGTGGTGTGGAAGGCGAGTTGGAGGGGGGTGAGGGGGTGGTGGGTTCCTGCCCCTGCCCCTGCCCCTGTCCCTGTTCCGGACGGGGGCGGGGGCGGGGGCGTCTGTGCGGGTGGTGACGTGGTGGTCAGGTGGGTGGCCAGTTCGGCGATGGTGCGGTGTTCGAAGAGGAGGGTGGCGGGGAGAGGGTGGCCGAGTTCGCGTTCCAGGCGGCGGGCGAGGTCTACGGCGCTGAGGGAGTCCAGGCCCAGGGTGAGGAACTGGGCGTTGTCGTCGATGTCCTGGGGGGAGCGGTGCAGTGCCTCTGCGAGGAGGCGGCGGATGAGGGGGGTCAGGGGGGTGGGCGCCTCAGGGGGCGGGGGGAGCTGCTCGTCGGCGGGTGCGGGTGCGGGTGTGTTGTGGCTGGTCGCGCGGTTCCCCGCGCCCCTGGAGGGCCCGCGGCCCTCTGAGGGGGCGCGGTCGTCGTCGGGGGTGGTGTCCGCCAGTAGTACGTGGGCCGCGTCCAGGTTCAGCGCGGCGTGGAGGCCCGCGAGGGCGGCCTGGGCGGTCATGGGGGTGGAGGCGGCTGGGGGTGTCGCGCCGGCCAGGCCCGTGTCGGCGACCGGGCCGAAGGCGATGGTCTGCCAGGCGCGGCCGGCGGCGCGTTCGGCGGTGGTGAAGGCGTCGAGGAAGGAGTTGGCGGCGGCGTAGTCGCCGAGGGCGCCGGCCAGGCCGGGCAGTACGGCGGAGACGGAGGAGAAGGCGACGCACCGGGCGTTCCCGTGGCCGTGGCGGCGGAGCGCCGCGGCCAGGAGGGTCGTGCCGCGCACCTTCGCGGCGAGTACGGCCTCGATCTCGTCGTCCGGCTTGGCGCGCAGACTGCCGGGGCGGGCCGTGCCCGCCGCGTGGAACACCGCGTCCAGCGGCGGCAGTCCGGCGACGAGGTCGTCGACGGCGGTCTCTTCGGAGACGTCGGCGGCCTCGTAGCGGGCGTGGGCGCCGAGGGCGCGCAGGTCGGCGAGCAGGGCGCGGGGCGGGGTGGGCGTGCGGCCGGTGAGGACGAGGGTGGGGGAGCCGCGTTCCGCGAGGTCACGGGCGAGCGCGGAGCCGAGGCCGCCTGCTCCGCCGGTGATCAGGTAGGTGCCGTTCGGGGGGAGCGGAGTGGTGGGGGAGACCGGTGAGGCGGGGGCCGTGGCGGTCCGGGTGAGACGGCGGCCCGCTCTCCAGGCGACGGTGCCGCCCGCGTCGGGAGTGGTGGGGGATGCCGTCTCCAACTCCCGCTCGATGGCGTCGAGTTGAGCCTCCGGAGTGTCCTGGGCGGACAGGTCGATGCTCAGGGAGGACAGGCCCCGGTGTTCCTCGGGGAGGGCCAGGGCGAAGCCGTGGAGGAGGGCCTGCGCGGGGCGGCGGTGGAGTGGGGGCCTGTCGGTGTGGGGGTGGGTGCCGGTGCTGTACGCGTCCTCCGTGATGAGCAGCAGGCGGACGGGGGGTGTGCCGAGCGCGGGCAGCACCGCGCGCAGGGAGGCGATGGCGGCGGTGGTGTCCGGCTCTGTCTCTGGGCGATCGTCACCGGCGAACCACAGCACGACCTCCGGAGCCGTGGACGCCGTCGACCCCAGCACGGTCACCCCACGACCGGTGAGCCGCTCGGCCAGGGAACGGCGCAGGGCGGTGTCGGCGCCGGTCAGCCGGACGACCCGGGGGCCGGGGGCGGCGATCAGCGGTGCGTCGCGCCAGAGGAGGGGACGCGGGGTGGGTGCGGCATGGGATGCGGGAGCCGTGTCGGAGGCGGGCGCCGTGCCGAGGGGCTCCGGCCAGTGGTGGCCGCGCTGGAACGGGTACGTGGGGACCGGGACCCGTCGCCGTGCGGTGCTCCGGGCGGGGGAGTCGGGGGACAGCGGTGTCCCCCGGGTCCAGAGCAGAGCGACGGTTTCGAGCAACGCCGTCGCGCCGGGCACGGCTTGGGATGCCGCTGTGGCCGAGGCGCTCCCGAGCCCACCGCGCTTCGGGGCGGTGGTCAGCGCGGGCAGGACCGTCACCTCGGAGGGGGTGACGTCGGAACGCGCGGCGGCCGTCGCGAGGATCGGGGCGGTGAGGGTGGCGCCGGGGCCCAGCTCGACGAAATGGTCGTAACCCTCGTCCAGAAGCCGGGAGACGGCCGCACCGAAGCGGACGGGCCGTACCGCGTGATCACGCCAATAGCCGGAACCGGAACCGGAACCCGAAGCACCGGCACCAGCACCGGCACCGGGCGCCCACTCGCCCGTGACCGTGCTCAGCATCGGAACGGTGGGCGGATGGACGGTGAGGGACTTGGCCGCGCTGTGGAGGGGCGCGAGCACGGGGTTCACCATCGGGGAGTGGAAGGCGTGGGAGACGCGGAGGCGGCGGGCGGCCACACCACGGGCGGTGAGCGCGGCGACCGCGCGGTCGACGGCGTCCGTCCCGCCCGAAAGCACGACCTGGGTGGGCGAGTTGACGGCGGCCACCGTGAGCGTGCCGGAGGACTCGGCGACCACGGCGGCGACGGAGTCCTCGTCACCCCGTACGGCGGCCATGGCGCCCGGCGCGACGAGGGCGCCCATCAGACGTCCGCGTTCGGCGGCGAAGCCGACCGCCTCGGCCGGGGACAGCGCGCCCGCGACACACGCGGCGGTGATCTCGCCGACGCTGTGCCCCACGACCGCGTCCGGTGTCACGCCCCACGCGGCCAACTGCCCGGCCAGCGCCACCCCGAACGCCACCAGCAGCGGCTGTGCCACCTCCGTACGGGCCAGGGCGGCGGGGTCGGTGTCCTCGTCCAGGCACCAGGCGGCCAGGGTGCGGCCGAGGACCGGCCCGGTGAGGGAGGAGACCTCGTCCAGGACGTCCCGGAACGCGGGGGCGGTGTCGTACAACTCCCGGCCGAGACCCGGGCGTTGGGTTCCCTGGCCGGGCAGGACGAACACCGTGCGGGGGCGGGACGGCCGTACGGGACCCGTCGCCGCGAAGCTCGCGTCGCCCGGCTCCCCGACCTCCGCGAGCCGTTCCCGGAGAAGCTCCGCGAGGTCGCCCCGGCCCCGTGTCACCACGGCGATCCGGTACGGCCCCTCGTCCCGGGCGGTGTTGACGGCCGTGCACACATCGCCCTCGTCGGCTTCGGGGTGGGCCCGTACATGTGCGGCCAGCTCGGCGGCGGCGACGCGCAGCGCGCCGGGGGTGCGGGCGGAGAGGGTGAGGAGGTGCGGACCGGTGGCGGCCGGGGGAGGCGCGACCGCCCCGGCCGTCTCCCTCGGCGCCTCCTCCAGCACCGCGTGGGCGTTGGTGCCGCCGAAGCCGAAGGAGTTGACGCCGGCGAGGAGGGGGCGGTCGGCCGGGCCGGTCCAGGGTTCGGGCTCGGTGAGCAGACGGAAGCCGGGGGCGGTGGCGGCGAGGAAGGGCGCGGGCGCGGTGGCGTGGAGTGAGGGCGGGAGACGGCGGTGGGAGAGGGCGAGGGCGACCTTGACGAGGGCGGGCAGGCCGGCCGCGTTCAGGAGGTGCCCGAGGTTCGCCTTGACCGAGCCGAGCCCGCGCGGGACCCCGTCGGCGCGGGGCGGGAACGCCTGCCCGAGCGACCGTGCCTCGACCGGGTCCCCGATCGGTGTGCCCGTGCCGTGCGCCTCGACGTACGTCACGTCGTCCGGATCGACGCCGCACTCCGCGTACGCCTGCCCGATCACCTCCCGCTGGCCGCGCGGGGTGGGGGCGAGCAGGCCGAGCGAGCGGCCGTCGTTGTTCACGGCCGTGCCGCGTACGAGGGCGAGGACCGGGTCGGTGGCGGTGCGGGCGTCGTCGAGGCGGGCGAGGACGAGCGCGGCGCCGCCCTCTCCCGGTACGAAACCGTCCGCGTCGGCGGCGAACGCCCGGCAGCTTCCGCTCGGCGACAGCGCGCCCGTCGCGTCGAGGAGGCGGTGACCGGTCGGGGTCAGCCCCAGGTTGACGCCGCCGACGACCGCGAGGTCGCACTCGCCGGACAGCAGGCTGCGGCGGGCCAGGTGCAGGGCGACGAGCGCGGAGGAGCAGGCCGTGTCGACGGCGAGGGCGGGGCCGTTCAGGTCCAGGATCTGGGAGACGCGGGCGGCGAGCAGATTGGGCAGGTTGCCGGTGAGGGCGGCCGGGTGCCGGGCGAGGTCCCCGTCGGCGGCCTCGGCCAGGATCTCGCGGTACCCGCTCTCCCCGGCCACCGCGAACACCCCCACCCGCCGCCCGGCCCGCCGCGCCCCCGCGTACCCGGCCCGCTCCAGCGCCTCGTGCGCCAGCTCCAGGAAGATCCGCGCCTGCGGATCGGTCGCCCGTGCCTGCGCGTCGTCCATCCCGAAGAAGGCGGCGTCGAAGGCACCGGGTTCGGGCAGCCGCCCGGCGGCCCCGCCTCCGGCGACGAGCAACTCCCAGAACTCCTCGGGCGATCCGACCCCGGGAAACCGACAGGCGACGGAGAGCACGGCGAGGGCCGCGCCCCCGGGAAGGGCCGCAGGCCCTTCAGGGGCGCGGGGCTGTGACATTTGCGGCTCCGCCGCGTGGGCGCGAGAAGCCCCACTGGACCCGCGGTCGCCGACGGACATCCCCTCCCGGCCCATGAGGCGATCCACATACCCCGCCAACCCCACCACCGTGTCGTGCTCCCGCAGAACCCCCGGCTCCACAGCAACCCCGAACACCTCCTCCAACCCACCCAGCACAGCCATCGCCTTCAGCGACGACCCCCCGAGGTCGAAGAACCGCTCCTGAAGCCCCACTTCGGCCACGGGCACCTCCAACACCCGCGCCCATACCTCCCGTACGGCCTCCCGCACCTCCCGCAGCGAACGGGGAACACCACGCTCGCCCTCGACGGCGCCACCCGCGCCCAGGGCCCAGCGCTCCTCGACCACCGCGTACGCCCCCGCCTCGAACCGCTCCCGCAGCACCCCCCGCCGCAGCTTCCCGCTGGTGGTCCGGGCGAACGCCCCCGGCGGCAGCGGCAGTACCCGTACGTCGTCGTGCCCGAGCAGCTCCCGCAGCCGCCCGGCGGCGGCGCGGAGCACCGGCGCGGCGACCGCGCGCGGGGGCCGGGCCCACTGCACGAACGCGACGACCCGCTCGCCCCCGCCGTCCGGATCGGTGGACCCCACGACCGCCACGGCCCCCGGCGGCAGCCCCGGCGTCGCGGCGACCGTCTCCTCCAGGTCGGACGCGTGGAACGTACGGCCGTTGACGAACACCACGTCCTTGCGGCGGCCGGTGACACACAGCCGCCCGTTCCGCAGGAACCCGAGGTCACCGGTCCGCAGCCAGCCGTCGCCGGCCCCGAACGCCTCCGCGCTCGCGTCCGGCGCCCGGTGGTACCCGCGTCCCACCTGCGGCCCCCGCACCTCCACCTGCCCGACCCGCAGCTCCCCCAGCACGGCACCGGAACCCCCGGTGATCCGGACCTCACAGCCGTCCACCGGCATCCCGAGGTCCATCAACTCGACCGCGTGCGGCCCCGGTTCGGCGTCCATCACCCGCCCCCGGCCCAGCGCGGCCCGGTCCAGCACCAGCGGCGCCGCCGTCTCGCCCAGCGGCGGTACGGTCACCGCGAGGGTCGCCTCGGCCAGCCCGTACACCGGCAGCGGGGCACGCGGGTCCAGTCCCGCCGGGGCCGTGCGGGCGGTGAACTCCCGCCAGACGCGCGGTGCGATGGGCTCGGCGCCGACGAGCAGCAGCCGTACGGAGCCGAGGTCGAGAGCGGCGAGCGCGGTGGCGGGGACACGGCGGACGGCGAGGGCGAGGGCGAAGTTCGCGGCCGAGAGGAGGGTCGCGCGGTGCCGGGCCGCGGCCTCGAACCACAGCGCGGGCCGCTTCGCGAAGGACAGCGGCTCGATCCGGACCTGCTTCACCCGCGCGGCCATGGGGACCAGATGGGTGCCGATGAGCCCCATGTCGTGGAAGTACGGCATCCAGGTCGCGATCACGTCGTCCTCGGTGATCGCCATCGCGGTACGGATCTGGCGGAGGTTGGCGAGGACCGCGGCGTGGGTCAGCTCCACGCCCTTGGGGGCGCCGGTGCTGCCGGAGGAGAACTGGAGGAAGGCGATGTCGTCGGGGGAGGGGCGGTGCGGGCGCCGCGGCGGACGGCCGCCGCGGAGGTCGTCCAGCCGCAGCACCGGTATGCGCGGGGAGAGCCGCGTCGCGACGAGGGTGGCCGTCGACTCCTCGCCCACCAGCACGGGCGGGTCGCCGAGGAGTTCGCGCACCGGGCCGATCCGGCGCGGCTCGGGGGCGAGGGGCACGGGTATCGCTCCCGCCGCGAGCGCGCCCCAGAACAGGGGCTGGAAGGTGTCGCCCCGGTCGGCGACCAGGGGCAGCGGGGTGCCCGGTGCCACGCCCGCGGCGAGCAGGCCGCCCGCCACGCGCAGGGCGTCGTCGCGGAGTTCGGCGAAGGTGACGGTGTGCTCGACGCCGTCCCCCCGGACGTGGACGACGGTCTGCCCGGGCGCCCGGTCCGCCGCCTCCAGCAGCACGTCCAGCAACGACGACGCGTCTTCACCGCCCACGCCGCCGCGCCCGCCGTCCCGCACACCCTCACGCGATCTCTCCACCGTCCGGACCCTACAAGTCGGCCCGGCCCGGCACCTCGCAGGACAGGCCCTACGTCCAGCTGTGCGCCACGTCCACCACCAGCCGGTCCGGCAGCTGGAGCACCCGGAACGGCAGCCGGGCGCGGATGCCGACGCCGATCTGGGTCTCGCCCTCGAAGCTGCCCGCGAAGCGGGTGTCGCGGAACGTGCGGTAGCCGGAGATGTTCACGCCGGGCAGGTTCTTGCCCACCTTGCCCGGGTACGCGACGCCACCGGTCTCGGGGTCGTAGCTGGGCGCGGCGATCCGGATCTCCAGGATGGCCCCACCGGTCACCGGGATGAGGTCGCCGGAGCCCGACTGGTGGAGCCGGTCGACGTACTGGACCCAGTGGCCGAGGCGGTCGCCGCCGCCGGGGACGTCGAACACGATGCGGTCGAAGCAGTCGTGCCGGCCGGTCCTGATGTCCGACAGCGGCACCGCGCCGCTGTCGGGGCTGCCCTTGACGCCGCTGCCCCAGCCCGTCGGGCAGGCCGCCGCCGCTCGCGCGGCACTCCCGGGCGCGGCGCTCGCCGTGGCCGCGCCCGTCCCGATCGCGGTCGCCGCGAGCGCGAGCGCCAGGACCGTCACTCCGATTCGTCGCATTTCGTCCCCCTTCGTCGCACAACACTGTCGTGGTGCTGATATCGGATGAGACGACCGGTTGCGACGGAAGGTTGTACTCCGGAGTTCGGAAGTCCGGAAGTCCGGAAGCAGCCCGGAAACCTGGAGCCCGGAAGCAGCCCGGAAACCCGGAGCCCGGAAGCCGCCCGTCCGTCTCCTACTTCTGGGCCACGGGCGTCGGTGAGCCGCCCCGCTCGGGGTGGCGGCGGCGGGCCGTCGGGGTGGAGGAGGGGACCTTGTGCAGCAGGGGCGCGGCGGCGGCCCGTCCGGGGCCGGAGCCTGGGCCGGAGCCACCGGGCGGGCGGCTCACGTACTGGCTGTGCAGGCTGTCGTCGATCCGCCAGAGGATGCCCGTGGTGCGGCCCGTGGGCGCGGCGGCGTCGAGCTTGGCGGTGAACGACGCCAGCCGGTCGTAGAGGGTCCGGGCCCGCGCCCCGGTGGCGGTCAGCTCCGAACCCGTGGCCTCGCGGAGGGCGTCGAGGAGGTGCACCAGGTTGTGGCCGGAGAGCAGGACGTCCTGCATCCCGCCGTCCGCCTTGGCGATACGGCCCGGCGGCAGATTGGGGTTCGCGGTGAAGTGGGCCGCCCTGGTCGCGGTGGGGCCGACCCGGTCGTACGGGTCGCGGGTGCTCTGTGTCCAGCCGGGCTCCCACACCCCGAACGCCGTCCGGGCCAGGAAGGTCCAGGTGTCCTCGTGGCAGCGCAGGGTGAGGTACGAGACGCCGGCCGCGCGCCGGAGCGTGGCGTTGTGCTGTTCGAGGGCGACCCGGTTGGCGGCGAGGGCCGCGTGCAGGATCGCCCGGTCCTCCTCCCGCCAGCGCCGCTCCTGCTCACCTCGCTGCGCCCTCAACTCCCGTCTGAGCTGCTGGTTCCTCGTGTACTGCTCGACGAACGTCCTGAACAACGACTTGAACATGGGGCGCCTGCTGGGGTTGGGCCGGACATCCTGGGGTTGCAGCGACCCAACGACGTTCATCGGATATTGGTCACGCGGACCGGCTTCTTCCGGACAGACGGGCCGGGTCTTCCGGGTTGTCTGAAAGTGCGTCAATTCACTTCGGGGAAAGTGCCGTTGACGTCGAAGGGGTTCCCGGGGCCGGCGCGGAGGAGCCACTGTGGAATTCCTGTGGCGGACTGCCTTACGTGTGAGTAGAGCATTAGGGTCTGCCGTATGAACGCACGGCTGGCCCTGCTCAGCACGGTGGATCCGGGTGTCGCGGAGAGCGAGATCTTCCGGCTGGCGCTCCAGCACGCGGTCGGTGAACTCGGCGCCCTCGGCGGGATGATCCATCTGCGGGGCCCCATGTCGGCCCTGCGTCTGGTGTCGGTCACCGGTCTGCCGCCCGCCCTCACCCGCCCCTGGGAGATCATCGACCAGGAGGGTCCGCTGCCCCCGGCCCGCGCCCTGCACCAGGGCAGCGGGGTGTGGTCGCCGCTCGGCTCCATGGCCATCGCCTGGCCCGGCACCGGACTCGCCGCGCTGCCGGTGTCCGGCCGTGACCGCCCGGTCGGCGCGCTCACCGTCCTCACCGGCGACCGGGGCGAACCCACCGGCCTGCAGTGGGACTTCCTGCGGGCCGTCGTCGACTGGACCGAGGACCGGATGGCGCAGGCACCCCCGCCGTCCGGCCCCGCGCAGGGCGAGCCGGGCGCGGAGCGGCTGCGGCAGGCGCTGAAGGAGGTCAGCGTCGGCTCCTGGGACTGGGACATCCGCACCGGCGACCTGATCTGGGACGAGGCCGCCCTGGAGCTGTACGGCACCACCCCGGCCGAGTTCACCGGCAAGATCGAGAACTGGATGCGGATCGTCCACCCCGACGATCTCGCGCCCACCCTGGCCGCGGCGGAACGGGCCATCCGCGACCACGGTGTGTACGAGGCGGAGTACCGGGTCCGGCGCCTCGACGGCACCTGGGGCTGGACCCGGGCCCGCGGCCGGGCCAGCTACGACGAGCACGGCGACCCGCGGCGGATGGTCGGCGTCGGCTGGGAGAGCAACGAGTCGCGGTCCGCGCGGGACGCCCTCAGCCGGGCCCTGCGGCACATGAGCGACGGCTTCCTCGCCGTCGACGACGACTGGCGGATCACCTTCGCCAACCTGGAGGCGGAACGTACCCTCGGGCTCTCCGAGGAGGAGCTGTTCGGGCAGTTGCTGTGGGACCTGCCGTCCGTGCGCGAGACGCCCTGTCTGGAGACCCGCTGCCGGGAGGCCGCCGCCGAGGAGAGACCCTCCGGGTTCGACGTCCATGTGCCGGACGGCGACCGCGTCTACCACCTGCGGCTGGTGCCCGGTCCGGACGGCCGCACCATCTACTTCACCGACGTCACCGAGCGACGGCGGCACGAGGAGGAACGCCTGGAGGCCGAACGCGCCGCCTCCGAACGGGCCCACCGCATCGCCGCGCTGACCGCCGCGCTCGCCAAGGCCACCACCTCCCAGGACGTCGTCGACGCGGTCGCCCTGCGGGTGCTGCCGCCGTTCGGCGCGAGCGGCCTGCTCGTCCAGGCCGTCGAGCACGGCCGGCTGCACAACGTCGGCGCCGTCGGCTACTCGCCCGAGTTCATCGACCTCGTCAACCACCGCCCGAGGACGCCGTACGGCCCCGCCTGGGACGCCATCAACACCGGCGCCCCGATCTTCATCTCCTCGCCCGAGGAGTACGCCGCCTACGTCCCCCAGCACGCCGACCTGCCCGCACGGGCGGGCAAGCGGTCCTGGGCGTTCCTGCCGCTGACCGCGTCCGACCACACCTTCGGTGTCTGCGTCGTCTCCTTCGACCGGCCGCGCCGCCTCACCGACGAGGAACGCACCCTCCTCACCGCGATCAGCGCGCTCCTCGCCCAGTCCCTGGAACGCGCCCGGCTCTACGACCTCGAACACACCCGGTCCCGCGAACTCCAACGCGCCCTGCTCCCGCAGGACCTGCCCGTCCTCGCCGCCTGCGAGTCCGCCGCCCGCTATCTCCCGGCCGGGCAGGGCATGGACGTCGGCGGCGACTGGTACGACGTCATCCCGCTCTCCAGCGGACAGGTCGCCCTGGTCGTCGGCGACGTCATGGGCCACGGCCTGTCCGAGGCCGCCACCATGGGCCGGCTGCGCACCGCCGTGCACACCCTCGCCGACCTCGAACTGCCGCCCGACGAGATCATGAGCCACCTCAACGACATCGTCGGCTCCCTGGGCGAGGACAGTTACGTCACCTGTCTGTACGCCCTCTACGACTCCACCACCCGGGTCTGCTCCATCGCCCGCGCCGGGCATCCGCCACCGGCCCTGGTCCTGCCCGACGGGACCGTGCGCTTCCCGGAGTGGACCGCCGACCCGCCGCTCGGCGCGGCCGAGCCGCCGTTCGAGACGGTCGAGCTGAGCGTGCCCGAGGGCAGTCTGCTCGTGCTGTACACCGACGGCCTGGTGGAGTCGGCGAAACGCGGCATGGACGAGGGCCTGGCCGATCTGGCGCGGCTGCTGCGCACCGCCCACGAGGACGGCACCGCCGCCGACCTGGAACGCCTCTGCGACACCCTCACCCATGGGCTGCTGCCGCCCGAGCACGCGGCGGCGGACGACGCGGCCTTCCTCGTCGCCCGTCTGCACGCCCTCACCGACGACCGGATGGCCTCCTGGCCGCTGCCCGACGACCCGAGGGCCGCCGGGCAGGCCCGCCGCCATGTCCGCGAGCAGCTCACCGCCTGGGGCCTGGACGACCTGACCCCCACCACCGAACTCCTCGCCAGCGAACTCGTCGGCAACGTCGTACGGCACGCCAAGGGCCCCGTCCGGCTACGGCTGCTGCACGGCGCCGAACTGGTCTGCGAGGTCTTCGACGGCAGCCTCACCATGCCCCGGATCCGCCGGGCCGGGGACACCGACGAGGGCGGCCGGGGCCTCCAGCTGATCACCGCGCTCTCCCAGCGCTGGGGCAGCCGCTACACCGCCACCGGCAAGTGCATCTGGACCGAGCAGTCCCTCACCTGCCCCGACCCGCGACAGGGACAGGAGCCGCCCGCCGGTCCGCCGGCCCCCTCGCTCCTGGTCCCCGACGACTTCGACGGCGACCTGGACGCGCTGCCGTTCGGGGACCTGGAGCCCGATGGGGACGGAGGGCGGACGGACGGGAGCCGGTGACCCTCAGGGGCGGCCGGTGAACCTCAGGGGCAGGACGGGGAGGCCGCCGGCAGCGAGTCGGTCTCGCTGTAGATGTCCGTGTCCTTCATCCAGCCCCAGGCGCCGTTGTCGGCCTGGGTCCAGAGCCAGCGGTTGGGGTGCGGGCCGCCGACATTGCCGCCGAAGTCGTAACGGCACTTGAACCAGCTGGGGTTGCTGTACATGTGGCCCACGACTTCGAAGGTGTACGGGTTCTTGTAGACGGCCGCCCCGGACACGTTGTTGCACCACCAGTTGCCGCCGCTCTGCCAGCAGGGGTTCGCGGCGGACGCCGAGGGCGCCGTGAGCAGGGCGGCGCCGGTGGCGAGCGCGGTGGTGGCCAGCAGGGCGCCGATTCGCTGAGCGATACGCATGGTTCCGCTTCCTTCCTTGGCCGGTCGGCCGGTCAGCAGTTGCGGATGGAGTAGACGGGCGCCCAGTTGACGGCGTACACGGCGTTGTCGGCGTTGTAGGCGCCCAGTTGGTTGCCGCTCGATCCGTAGGTCCGGGCCACGGCGCTGCCCGTCTGGCTGTTCTTGGCCTCGCCCCACTCGTTCCAGTTGGAGAGGGAGTAGCGGGCGCAGTTGTAGAAGTAGAAGACGCGGAACCGGTTGGCCGCCGGATCCCACACGGACGCGCAGAAGTTGCCCGAGCTGCAGACGACGCCGGAGCCGGGGGCGAGCAGCTCCGAGCGGACGGCCGGTGAGGTCGTCGGGGAGGCGGCGGAGGTCGCCGCCTGGGCCGGACCGGCGGTGA
This sequence comes from Streptomyces griseiscabiei, assembly GCF_020010925.1. Taxonomy (NCBI): domain Bacteria; kingdom Bacillati; phylum Actinomycetota; class Actinomycetes; order Kitasatosporales; family Streptomycetaceae; genus Streptomyces; species Streptomyces griseiscabiei. Next base: position 49,114 of record NZ_JAGJBZ010000003.1, read on the forward strand.
CCACGGAGGCCAGGGCCAGGGTCAGGGTGCCGGCCGCGCCGAGCAGGGAGCGCTTGGTCGTGGGACGCATGGGTTCGTGTTCCCTCTGTGGGTGTCGAGCGGTGGGGTCGGGGCCGGCCGGTTCCGATGACGCCCGGCCGGCCGGGGGCACACCGGGGCGTGGGTCCCCGGGGCCCCGTCCACCCATGCTCACCGCGCCCGCCCGCCCCGCACCACGGCATTCGAAGGTGATCGAATCCCGCAGGTCAGGGCGCGTTCGGGCGCCGGGCGGCCGGGGGTCAGCGGCTCCGCGCGCCGCGCGCCGCGGCCTTCGAGGGCGGGAGGATCCCACAGGCCGGGCCGCCTTCGAGGAGGTCGAGGCCGAGGGTGGTGGGGGTGTGCAGGACGGCTCCGCCGATGCGGCGGCTGGTGAGCAGGCCCGACTCCCGCAGGACGGCCACATGGTGGCTGACGGTGGCCGGGCTGAGACCGACCCGGGCCGCCAGTTCGCTCGTGGTGCGGCCCTCGGCGACCTCCTCCAGGACGGCGGCGCGGGCCCGGCCGAGCAGCGCGGCGAGGGCCTGGTGGGTGCCGGGCGCGGCGGGCGGCGGCGGTGCCAGCCAGCGCGGGTCGTGGGTCACCGGATGCACCAGCACCGGGGGCAGCGAACCGTCCTTCAGCACGATCGGGCCGGGCCAGCAGAAGAACGAGGGGATGATCCGCAGACCCCGGCCGTCCAGATGCAGATCGCCCCGCAGATGCGAGCCGGCGATGTGCAGCACCGGCGCCGACCAGCGCACACTGGGATGCAGCCCCTCCGCGAGCCCCGAGAACCCGGACCGCAGCAGCGCCCTGGCCGCCACCGACCGGGTCTCGTCGAAGCGGGCCCGGACATGGGCCCAGTACGGGGCGACGAACCGCTCGTGATGCCGCCGGACCAGCCCGGCGAGCCCGCGCAGCGCCTGGGTGTCGCCGTCGGCGAGCGGGCGCGCCCAGCCGGGCAGCGGGCGGGCGAGGGACAGCTCCGTCAGATCGGTCCGCAGCCGGGCCCGGGGTGTGGTGAGCAGCGCGTCCAGGCCCGCGTCGAGGCCGCCGGCCGCGCCGCCCGGGGTCAGGAAGTCCGCCGAGTAGCCGCGCGGCGGCGCGAGATGGCGCAGCCTCGGCAGCTCCGGGTCGAACAGACCGCGTGACGACCGCCGCCAGCGGCCGAAGACCAGCGCGCCGTCCCGGTTCTGCAGCAGATGCAGGCTGAGCAGCCCCTCCCACAACGGGTCGGGTTCCTCCGCCAGCACCACCCGGGCCAGGTCCTCGTACGTGAAATGGATACGCAGTCCCACCGGTCCGCTCCCCCCAGCTTCAACCCGGTCGTGCGGAACCCCGGGGCGCTCGCCATGAAGGCGCGGGCGCCCCGGGGTTCGTGTCGGCCCCGGTCAACCGACCGTGGGGGCCGCTCTGTTCACTGAACGTGCCGGGCGGTCAGCTCACATCGCCGATGCGCTCGACGCGCTCGTTGACGCCGTTGCGCAGCTCGCCCAGGGTTGTGCCGGGCGGGGCCGTCTTCGGGGCCGAGGACGGCGGCTGGGTCTCGTCCGCGCAGGTGGTGCCACGGGCCGGGACCTTCAGGTCGACCAGGTAGTCCACCACCGCGTCCGTCGCACAGGCACTGCGCCCGAACGCGGTGTGGCCCTCGGCGTCGAACGTCACCAGCGCGGCGTTGTCCAGCTGCCGGGACAGCGCGACCGCGTGCTGGTACGGGGTGTCCGGGTCACCGGTGGTGCCGAGGACCAGGATGGGCGCCGAGCCCTTGGCCCGGAAGGAGCCGTCGTAGCGGCTGGCCTTCTCGGCGGGCCACTGCACACACGCGGTGGCGTGCTGGTGGTCGTAGGTCGGCGGGCCGAACGCCATGGCCGGGCCGAGCAGCGGCGCGTCCTTCGCGTTGGCCGTGACGTTCCACTCCAGCTTGCGCAGGCTCTTCGGGTACTCCTTGTCGACGCACTCCACGACCACGTTCGGGCCGAGGAAGTCGTAGCTCGCCGGGGACGGCGGACGCAGCAGGAACGAGGTGTTGTCCCGCAGCTGCGCCTTCTTCAGCGCCGCGCCGAGCGAGGGCCAGATGACCTTGCCCTCGTTGATGTTGAACATCAGCCGGTAGACGAGGGTGTAGCCGTTGGCCTTGCCGCCGTTCGCGGTGGGCACCGGGTTGGCGTCGAGGTCCTTCTTCAGCTGCTCGAACGCCGCGCGCGGGTCGCCGTCGCCGAAGCCGCAGACCGCCGGGTCGGTGGCGCACCAGTCGAGGAAGCGGCCCATGGAGCCGTCCAGCGCCAGGTACTGGTCCCGGTCGTAGTCGTAGGGGCGGGAGGCGTACTTGTACGGGTCGTACGCCCCGTCGAGGGTCAGCGCCCGCACCCGCTTGGGGAACATCGCCGCGTAGACGGTGCCGATGTACGAGCCGAACGACCGCCCGTAGTAGGTCAGCTGCTCCTCGCCGAGGGCCTGGCGCAGCAGGTCGATGTCCCGGGCGACGTACTCCGTGCCGACGTACGGCAGCAGGCCGCCCGCGTTGTCCAGGCAGGCCTGGTTGAACTCTGCGGCCTCGCGCAGCGCCGGGCCGAAGGCGTCCGGGCCGGGGACGCCCTTGGCGTCGGTGACGGCCTTGGTGTAGCGGGCGTCGTCGAAGCAGGTGAGCGCCGAACTGCGGCCGACACCGCGGACGTCGTAGCCGAAGACGTCGAACGAGTCGCGCATGGCGGCCGGGAGGTCGTCGTAGTTGTTGCGGACGAAGTCCACCCCGGAGTTGCCCGGTCCGCCGGGCTGCATGAACAGCGTGCCCTTGCGCTTGGCCGGGTCGGCGGCCTTCTTGCGGACCACGGCGAGCGTGATCTTCTGGCCCTGCGGCTTGCGGTAGTCCAGCGGCACGTCCGCGTTCGCGCACTCGTAGCCGCCCTGGCAGTCGGTCCAGGCGAGCGTCGGCACGGGCGGCGGCGGGGTCTTCGCCGACTGCGGCTTCTGCGTGGTGCTCTGCGCCGCCATCGCCTGCGTCGCGGTCCCCGTGGCCGCGAGCACGAGCGCGGTCACCGCGGCACCGACGAGTCTGAGACGCGGTACACGTCTCGGTGTGTGGTGGTACGTGGACATGGGTGTGTCCCCCCTGAGCGGTCAGTATCCCCAAGAACCCACTGGTCAAGGTGGGGTCAAGAAGTGTCTAACTGAAGAGAGGGGAAAAAGGCCAGAGCGGTGCCACCGTGGCCGGGATTCTGTGCAATCTCTCCACTACCCGGCGGTAGTTACCGTCCGCGGCCGTCTCTTCGTAATCTTGGAACGTCCCTGGCCGGTTTCCAGTGTCGGGGTCCGGCCGGAACCCCCCACCATCACAAAGGATCCGCGCACGTGTCATCCAAGAACAGCCGCCGTCTCCGGGTCGCCGTCCTCGCCGTGGCCGTGGCCGCCGCCGGGCTCGCCCTCGCGGGACCCGCCGCCGCTGCCGCACCGCAGACCGCCACCACCGTGTCCACGGCGCCGCAGGCGTCCGCGATACCCGTCGGCTTCGTCGACCTCGCCACCACCCCGCTCACCGCGGACGGCGAGAGCCACGAGGTCACCGTCACCTACCGCAACGACTCCGGCGCCGACCGGACCGTCGCCCCGCAGCTCCTCGTGGAGTCGCCGGACGCCGGCCCGTTCCTCGCCCCGTCCGACGTCCGGGTCGAGCGCCGCAGCGCCGACGGCTGCTGGGAGGCCGTCAGCCTCGGCAGCCAGACCGGCACCCTCTTCACCGACCTGACCACCGCCCGGCGCACACTGCCGGCGGGCGCCACCCTCACCGAGGTCTACCGCGTCACCGTCACCGGCCCGACGGCCGGGGGCACGGACCCGGGCACGGTCCACCCGAGGGTCGCCCTCTACTGACGGTCACCCGCACCGCGCACCGACAAGGGCCGGGCCCTGCTCTCCTGAAGCGGGTGTCGCAGGTTCGAATCCTGCCCGGAGGACAGCACGTTACCGGTTTGAGCTGGGGTTTCTCCCCCAGGTAGGGCTTTTGATCGGCCTCGGACTCCTCGTCCGGGGCCGATTGCGTGAGCGGGCGGAGAGTTGATCTCCGAAATCTCTCCAGCGGATAAGCATCCTCCGGCACGGGCTCCGGCCCGGTCTTCTCCGGGGAAGAATCGCGCTTCTGTCGAAAGTGGTTACGCCTCTCCGGAGCCCAGGGCGGTTTCTGCGTCGTTGCCGCCCCAACTGTCGGGGGTACGCCACAGGACCTGAACCCCGAAGGCACCGAACACGGTGTCGGCCGACCAGCCTTCGGCGGGCGGTTCGGAAAGCACCAGGTAGAGGCGGTCGGCAGGAGCGGGCAGAGTGTGGTTGATCTCCAGGAGGCGCGTGGCTCCCGAGCGGAGGTCGGCGTAGGTGGAGCGGCCGGCACCGAGGACCTCGTAGAGGAAGCGGCCGTCTTCCGCGGTGCGGCTGACATCGATGACCGGGGAGTCGGTCGGCTGCAGGTCCGCCCAGAGCAGAGCCGCCTTGAGAGCATGGCGCACCGCCTCGTGCTTCTTGCATGTGCGGTCGGCGGCCGCCGTGGTCTCCAGCGAGTGCAGAAGTCCCTTGGCGGGCGTGGCGGGCGTCGGCGTGGCGGGCATGCCTGCGGAGGTCACGAGTTCTGCTTCCTTCTGCTCGGATGACTGTTCGACGGAGGCGGGCGCACTCTCGGTTTCCGGTTCGCCCAGGGCGGCCCGGCGGTGCTGGAGCGTCTCCCGGGCCGCCTTCAGGGCCTGGGCCCAGTCGGCGCGTACCAGGTCCGCCTGGAGTCGGTTCAGGTCCAGGTTGTTGTCCTTGACCATGCGGTTGGTGTGCGCCGCCAGGTCGCGCAGGAGGCTGAGGCGGTGCTTGTCCGGGGATCCGAGCACACGACGCACGTTCACCCAGTCCGCCTGGTCACGGCGGAGCACGCGGTTGGCCATGCCCTTGAGCTCGGACAGACGGTCACGGGCGTTCTCGGGAACGGTTCCGTCACCGTTGGTCAGGTCGTCGAAGACGCCGAGCGCCGACACATAGCGTTCCGCCATGGTGGGGGAGATGGGCTGGCGGCCACGCTGGTCCGCGGTGAGCAGGCAGTGGTTCGTCTCGTGGGCGAACACCCAGCAGTCCAGTACCGCGCCGGGACGCGGGGGCACTGAGCCGTGGCGGACGGTCAGGACAAGAGGGACGTCGATCGCGGGCGACAGGGCCTTGACCCTGTACCGGCCGCCGGGTGCCCGGCCAGTCACGCGGACTCGGACGTCCGTACCGATGTCGGGGACGTTGGCGTCTGCCATGCCTGGTTCGCCTTCGGCAGGTGCTGGTTCGGTACCGCTGCCGTCGGTGGTCGTGAGTGCTTCCGGGAGCGGGGACGTGTGCAGGACGGTCAGGCTCTGGGTGCTGCGGGTGAGCGCGACGTACAGCTGGCGCAGGCCCGCCGGGCCCCGGTCGGCGATGGTGGCGGGTTCGACGACGAGGACGTGGTCGTACTCCATGCCCTTGGCCTGGGCGGCAGCCAGCACGGACACCGCCTCGCGCCCCTGCTCGGTGATGCCGTCGGCCAGGTCCAGGTGATGACTGATCTCGTCGAGCCAGCCGGAGTCATCGGGGACGATGACCGCCACGGAGCGCAGGGTCCGTCCGTCGCTGGTGCCGATGAGGCGGGTGGCTTCCGCCACAGTGTCGTCGAGGAGCTTCCACGGTTCCGTCGCGACCGTCCGTACGGCGTCCTCGCCCGCCGCGCGCACGGCTTGCGGGTAGGGCAGCGTGGGGGCGACGGTACGGGCCAAGGGGGCGACGAACTCCATGATTTCGGCGGGCACGCGGTAGCTGGTGTTCAGCTCGGCCACGCGCCAGTCGCCGTGGTCGGACAGGAGGGTGCCGAGGCGGTCCCAGTCGGTGTGGGTGTGGGGGCCCGTGGCCTGGGCCAGGTCGCCGAGGATGGTCATGGAGCCCTGCGCCGCGGAGCGCCGGCGCAGGGAGCGGGCCTGCATGGGTGCCAGGTCCTGCGCCTCGTCGACCACGATGTGCCCGTACCGCTGTGGGGTCTCCCCGGTGATGAGATACCGCAGTTCTTCGAGGCAGACCCGGTCGTCGAGCGTCCAGGGATCGGCGTCGGCCGTGTCGGCCCGAGGGCGGCGCACAGCGGCCTGCTCCGCGGCGTCGAGAATGCCCTCGGCACAGGTACGCAGGAGGTCTTCCGAGTCGTAGAGGGTGCGGAGGGCTTCCCTGGCGCCGGGCGAAGGCCAGACACGTTCGATGAGGCGCTCGACCTGACGGTTGCGTTCCAGGTCGCGGCGGATCGTGTCGTCGCGGCTGCGGCGAGGGGCGACGGCGACGAGTTCCCGCAGCAGGCGGTCGACGAGCAACCCGCGGAAGCGGTCGCGGCGCTCACGGTAGGAGCCGTCGCCTTGGCGCACGTCTTCGAGGAGCGAAAGCATCTCGGAGCGCGGGACGCGCAGGGTCGTGCTGCCGACGGTGACGGTGAGCTCAGGCTTGGCCCCCTCGTAGGAGGCAGTGGTGGTGAACTCGTCGACGGCCTCGGGACGGCACTCGATCTCGACGCGCCGCCGCAGGACGGCCGCCATGCGTTCATCGGACTTCACCATCCGCGCCGCGGGGGTGTCGGTGCCGAGGATCTCGCCGTCCCACAGGCGCGTCACCTGCACGGCGTTGACGTTCCGGGTGCCGAGCGTGGGCAGCACCTGGCTCACGTACTCCAGGAACCGCTGATGGGGGCCGACGACGAGGACGTCCTGGGCTTTGAAGTGCCCGTTGTTGACGAGCCAGGTCACGCGGTGCAGGCCGACCGCCGACTTGCCGGTACCCGGGCCGCCCTGGATGACGAGGATGTCGGAGGGCGAGCCGGTGACCAGGGCCATCTGGTCGCGGCGGATGGTCTCGACGATGTCCCGCATGCTGCCGCGGCGAGAGCGCTGAAGCTCGCGGAGGAGGAAGTCGTCGGGCTGCGGCGGCTTCCGGCGCTGGCGGCGGGCAATGTCGGCGGGGGTGAGGGCGGGCCGCCGTGCCTTGTCAGGCCGCTGTGTGTCGGTGGTGGAGTCTGCCGCCGCGGACTGTGGATCGGCGTCGTCCACGGTCGGCCGCGGGGTGGGGACGGTGACGGAGATGTCGTCGGCATAACCTTCGACGACGCGCTGCGTGCAGCGCAGCCGCCGCCGCAGAAGCACCTCCCCCGGAGAGTCCGGCAGCGCGTCGAGCCACTGCTTCGCAAGCGCGTTGGTCCACTCCACGACGACGGTATCGCGAGTCCGCACGTCGGAAACGGCACGCCGGCCGACGTACCAGGTCTCGGGCTCCCCACCTCGGCCGTCCTGCACGTCCACGCGGCTGATGACCAGCGAAGCGCTGCCGAGACCTCCATAGGCCGCGGCTCGCTCCTCGGCCGCGAGACGGTTGGCGACGCTGTCCTTGCCGCTCGCGGAGGCCGAGGCGACCGAGCCCCCGGTCATTTCGGCCAGCCGCGCGGTATAGCAGTCGTAGGCGTGGTCCACCGCCTTCTGCTCGACGGCGATGATCTCGTTGCGCGTGGTGGTGCCCATGTACACGTCCCCCTCCCCTTGCAGCACCCCGGAGGACGCTGCGACGGGCATACGCCTGGCCCCGTCGGAATAACTATCAGAGACCTGCTGGTAACAAACAGTCAGATGGTCAACGTCCCGACCAGATCGCCGACTTCCGTCCGCCAGGCGCGAACCTGGTCGTGCGTGGGGCCGATCTCGTACCGGTGGTAGTGGCATCCCAGACAGAGATGCGACCAGACGGCGTTGGTGCGGCGAGCGGTCTCCGCCGCGGTGTAGCAGTGGAGGCACAGCAGCTTGGCCCGCATCGTGGTGTCGGCGAGCCCTGGCACCGCGGCGTCGAGCACGCGGTCGACGGAGAGCTCCAGGGCGGTCCGCAGAGCGAGGGAGGCTCCGCGGTGCCGGCCGACGGCCGTGGCGCCCGTACGGCCGGCAAGCAGCTGATCCGCCGTCAGCAGGAGCTCCTCGACCGAGGTGCTGGGAGTGCTCGTCACGCGGTCACCCCCGGCTTGCGCACCTTCTGCGCCATGATCTCGATGTCGTCCACGAAGCGGTGGGGGTCGGTGATCCGCGCTCCCGTGGCGTGGGAGCCGTTCTGGCACTCCTTGAGGAGGTCCACCGCACGCTGTCCGCACAGGGTGCGCAGTTCCCGGTAGACGTCGCCGGTCCGGCCGGCGTCGCCGAACAGGGCCAGTGCCGCGACCTTCATGAGTTTGTCGGCACTGCCGACGGCAGCCTGCAGCTCGTCCTCGGGTGCGCCGGAGCGGTGATGCCGGATCCAGGCGGCTTCGAGGAAGGCGTTCTCCAGGGCGATACGGCACAGGCTGGGCAGCACGTGGGTCCGTGCCGCCGACGGCAGGTCACCGGTACTGGCGAGGGCCCGCGCGTCGTCGAGCGCCTGCCGTACCGGGTCCGTCACCGGCTTGACCTTCACCTTGGACGACTTGGCCCGCTCGACCTCGAACACCGTCACGGGCAGACCCTGGCTGGTGAACGCCCGCTGGAGCCGGGTGTCGTGGGTGAACACGACGACCTGCCGGTGCTCGCCGAGCTCGTGCAGGACCTGGGCGAGTCCGTTGACCTTGGCGGGGTCCATGGACTGCACGGGGTCGTCGATGACGATGAAGCCGAACGGGCTGTCGGCGGTGGCGGCCCGGGGCAGGAACAGGGACAGCGCGAGGGAGTGCTGCTCGCCCTGGCTCATGACGCCGAGAGCCGAGGCTTCCTGGCCGTCGACAGTGACGTCCATGACGAGCTTGCGGACGGTGGCCTTCTCGCTGCCCTTCAGGCTCACGGCCTTGAGATCGATGTTGCTCTCCTGGCGGAGCCGCTCCCAGATGCGCTGCGACTGGTCGGCGAAGCCTTCCATCCGCTGTTCCCGCAACTCGGCGGCCAGCGCCTTGATCCAGGTGCTCGCCTTCCTGATGTCCCGCAGCCGGGGCTTGTTCGCCTCCACGGCACGGGCCCTCTCCGCCCAGCCCGCCAGACGGGTGACGAGTCCGCGCCAGCGTTCGTCCCGCTTCTCCAGTTCCTTGGCGGCGTTCTCCTTGACCGCGGCGCAGGCATCGGCCAGGGGCGCGGCGGCCTCGTGGGCGCGCTGGGCGAGCTCGCCGGGGTCACTGATCGTCCGGCAGGCGGTCCAGGCGCGCCACGGGTCGGCCAAGGCGGCGGGGATCTGTCGGGGCGTGTGGACGAGGTCCTGCACGGCCCGCGCGGCGGACCGGAGTTCGCTGCGCGCGCCCGCTGCCGCCTCCGCCTCCTGTCGCAGTGCGGCGATCTGGGCGAGGGCATCCCTGGCCCATGCCGCGTCCAGCATCCCGTCGGTCCCGCACACGGGGCAGGCGGCCGTGTCGGGGTGACGGTCGTGGTGCGCCACAGCCCGTTCGAGGAGTTCCGCACGCCGCAGGGCGTCCTCGGTGCCGGTGCCGCGCAGGTCCTCGACATCGGCGAGAGCATGGCGCAGGCGGTTCAGAGCCACGTGGACCTGCGCCATCTCAGGGCCGTGCACCTCTGCCTCGGCGCGCAGCCGGGCCAGCAGGCCGTCGTCCCCGTCGGCGGGCAGACCGGCGACGAGGGCTTCAACCGTCTCGAAGTCGGGCGTTCCCGCCGTGTCGACGGCGACGAGCGCCTGCACCGCGCGCTCGTCGTCCTCCAACGCGTACAGCGCCTCCTTGAGGCCCGGCAGCTCCGCCTTCGCCGCCTTGTCCGCGTCTTCGAGCGCCTTGGCCTCCTGGCGGAGCCGGCCGTCGGCGGCGCTGAGCTGCCCCAGGCCGAGGATGGTGGCGATGGCGTCGTACATCTCGGAGGGCTTGCCACTGATCATGCGGTCCAGGTCGACGTACGACAGGAAGGGCCGGAAGTCCCGCAGGGCCTGCTTCCAGTCCGCCTGGTCGAGGGGGGTGCGGCCGTGCCCGGGTCGCTTGAGCTCGGCCCGGGAGACGTCGAAGTCGTCGCCCTCCCAAGTGCGGGTGAGGGTGCTGCGGCCGGTGTCGCCCTCGACGGCGAGCTTGATCTCGATCTCCGGCCTGCCGTCGGTGTCGTGGAGGTTGCGCCAGTTGCTGCTGCGCATCGAGTGCTGCCCCTGCCAGCGCATGTTCACGCCGGTGAAGGCTGTCTCGATGCCCTCGGCGATGCTGGACTTGCCGGAGCCGTTGCGCCCTACGACCAGGTTCACGCCGGGTCTGGGGCTGAGCTTGAGCCAGGCGCGCGGTCCGATGCCACGGAACCGGGCGACGGCGACGGACTCCAGATGGATCCGGCCGACAGGGGAGGTCCCCCGGGGCTCGCCGTCGCCCAGGGCCTCCTTCAGGAGCACCTTCACGGGCTCGCTGAGCGCCTCCTCCGCCAGGCGGGCCTTCACCAGAGCGGCCACGGGCACGGGCTGGTCGGACGGGGTCGGACGGGCGGGGTCGGTGGGGTGGTGTGCGTTCTGCGGGGACTGTTCCGTCACGGTCATGCGGGTTCCTCCCGTGTGTGCGGTGGATGGCGACTGCGGTGCGCAATGGACGCGGAGTGGACGGCCCCGAGGTATGGCGTTGCGACGAGAAGGGACCGGGGGAGAGGGGATGCGCGGCGCGGTACGGCGCCAGGACGCTTCACGGTGCGGTTACGGACTGAGGATGCAAGCTTCCACCCGGAAGCGTGACCAGATAAGCATTCCCATGAAAGCACTGTCAAACACATTGACAGACTTGACGTCTGTTGTAACGTGTTAACCGTCCCTACCCGACAGGCCCGAGAGGTGCGGAACCCGACGCCATGCCCCAGCAGCCCTCAGCCCAACCGGCGCCCTCCGCGCATGTGACGGCCGCCGAGATCTCCCGCATCGCAGGGGTCACGCGGGCCACGGTCAGCAACTGGCGCCGCCGCCACGACGACTTCCCGGCCCCCAGTGCGGGCACGGAAGCCAGCCCGCTCTACGACCTGCCGGCCGTCCAGGCATGGCTGCGGGCACGCGGGCACACCTCCGCCGCCTCGCCGACCGAGGAGCTGCGGACGGCACTACGACTGCTGGGGCCCGGCCCGGGGGTGGCCGCGCGACTCTTCCCCCTGGTGGCCGCCACGTCCCGCCGTACGCCGGAGGAACTGGCCGACCTCGCCGCCCTGCCCGACGACCAGCTGATCGCCCGGGCGGAGAAGACCGCGGAAGAACTACCGGCCGCCGTGCCGGAAGCCGAGCCGGTCCACTACGGTCCGGACGACGCGGGCGCGGTCCGCGCCCTGCTGGGTTGCGTCCGTGGGGCGGGGGCGCAGGCCACCCTCGACGTCCTCGCCGAACGCGAACTGGACGAGGGCGCCGCCTCCGGCGTCTACCAGACCCCGGAGGGTCTGGCCCGGCTCATGGCACGGCTTCTGCCCGTGGGCGCGTCCCGCGTCCTCGACCCCGCTTGCGGCAGCGGAACGCTCCTCGCCGCCGCCGCCCGGCAGGGCGCGCGGGAGCTGTTCGGCCAGGATTCGCTCCCCGTCCAGGGCCGGCGCACGGCGGTCCGGCTGCTGATCGCCGCACCCGAGGCCGAGTCGTCGGTCCGCGTGGGCGACAGCCTGCGCGCCGACGCCTTCCCCGACGTCACCGTGGACGCCGTCCTGTGCAACCCGCCGTTCGGCGACCGCGACTGGGGTCACGACGAGCTGGCCTACGACCCGAGATGGGCGTACGGACTCCCGCCTCGCCTAGAATCCGAACTGGCCTGGGTGCAGCACGCTCTCGCGCACCTGGAGCCGGGCGGCCACGCGGTCATGCTGCTGCCGCCCGCGCTCGCCTTCCGCTCCTCCGGCCGCCGCGTCCGCGCGGAACTCATCCGCGGCGGGGCCCTGCGCGCCGTCGTCTCCCTTCCGGCGCGTGCCGCGTATCCGCTCCACATCGGCCTGCAGATCTGGGTGCTCCAGCGTCCCGAGCCGGGCGGCACGGACCGTACGACGGTGCTGTTCGTGGACGGGGAGGGCGAGCAGCGGGACAGCGCCGCGGGCACGCCGTCCGCGGGCGGTACGGCCACGGCCGGCGCCGACACCCGTGGCGGCTCACGCCCCCGCCGATCTGGCTCCTCCTCTTCCGCAGCCGCCTCCGCCCCTTCCTCTGGCACCTCCGCTGTCTCCTTCGACTGGGCGGGGCTGACCGAGCGGGTCCTCCCCCAGTGGGCCGCGTTCACCACCGCTCCCGACACCTACGCCGACGAGCCCGGCGTCGCCCGCGCGGTACCGCTCGTCGACCTCCTCGACGACGTCGTCGACGTCACCCCGGCCCGCCATGTCCGGGCGACCTCGGCCGACATCGACCCGGCCGCCCTGGCCCGCCGCATCGACGACCTGCACGAGCAACTCGCGGAACAGGTCGCCGTCTTGGCGTCCGCCTCCGCGTCCGGCGGGTGGCTGCCGTCCGGGGCCTCGGCCCGCGAGTGGCGTACGGCGACCGTCTCCGACCTGGCGCGCGGCGGCGCCCTGACCGTGCTGCGGGCGGCGACGCCCGGCACACGGGGCTCCAAGGGCTCCGGCGCCCCCACCGTGGACCGGCCGGTCCTCGCCGCCCGTGACATCTCCGCAGGAAACCCCCCATCCGGCACGGCTGTCGACCTCCACGCGGACGCCGCGCAATCCGTCGCCGCCGGGGACGTCCTCGTACGCGCCGTCGCGGGTGGCGGCAGCCAGGTCGCGATGACCCGGGTCGCGGACGACCGGGACGCCGGATCCCTGCTCGGTCAGCACATCCACCTTCTGCGCCCCGACCCGGCCCGCCTCGACCCGTGGTTCCTGGCCGGGTTCCTCGGTGCCGAGGACAACATCGCCTCCGCGTCCACCGGCAGCACCCAGGTGCACGTCACACCGGGCCGCCTGCGCGTACCGCTGCTTCCCCTTGAGGAGCAGCGGCGCTACGGGGAGGCCTTCCGCCGCGTGTACGAACTGCGCGCGACCGTCCGCAGAACCGCCGACCTCGCCGCAGACACCGCGGCCACCCTGACCACCGGCCTCACCGCCGGCGTACTCCTGCCACCGGACGCCCCGGATACCTCGAACTCCCCGGACACCCCAGACAGCCGTTCCGTCTGAAAAGCCCCACACGTCCGACCGCACACGACCACACTTGATTCCTGCCGTCCCCCGCCCGGACGGCGCTCTTCGGAAGGAAGCCGGGACCTCTTGAACAGCAGCAAGCACACGGAGTTGGCGAACCACGCCTGGTCCGTCGCCGATCTCCTGCGCGGCGACTACAAGCAGTCCGACTACGGCAAGGTCATCCTGCCGTTCACCGTGCTGCGCCGTCTGGAGTGTGTCCTGGAGCCGACGCGCGAGAAGGTCGTCGAGACCGTCGACAGGTTCGCGGGCCAGGACATCGACACCGGCCACTTCCTGCGCAGGGCCTCGGGCCACTCCTTCTACAACAAGAGCGAGCTCACGCTGCGGAAGATCGCGGCCGACCCGCAGAACGCCGCGAAGAACCTGCAGATCTACGTCGGCGCCTTCTCCGACAACGCGCGCGAGGTCCTGGACAAGTACGAGTTCAACCAGCAGGTCAGGAAGCTCGACGGCGCGAACCTGCTCTACCAGGTCATCGGCAGGTTCACCGACCTCGACCTGCACCCCGACGTCGTGCCCAACCACAACATGGGTTACATCTTCGAGGAGTTGATCCGCCGCTTCGCCGAACAGTCGAACGAGACCGCGGGTGAGCACTTCACCCCGCGCGAGGTCATCAAGCTGATGGTCAACCTGTTGGTGGCGCCCGACGCGGACGCCCTCACCGTGCCGGGTGTCGTCCGCACGGTCATGGACCCGGCTTGCGGCACGGGCGGCATGCTCAGCGCCGCCGACGACCGCATCACGGAGTTCAACTCGGACGCGACGGTCGAGGTGTACGGGCAGGAGCTCAACCCCGAGTCCTGGGCGATCTGCCGGTCCGACCTCATGATCAAGGGCCAGGACCCGGAGAACATCCGCTTCGGCAACTCCTTCTCCGACGACGGCCACGCCCGCCGGAAGTTCGACTACATCCTCGCCAACCCGCCGTTCGGCGTGGAGTGGAAGAAGGTCAAGGAGGAGGTCGAGTACGAGCACAAGTCGCTCGGCGACGCCGGCCGCTTCGGCGCGGGCCTGCCGCGCATCAACGACGGCTCGCTGCTCTTTCTCCAGCACATGATCTCGAAGATGAAGCCGGTGGACGTGAACGGCGGGGGCGGCTCCCGCATCGCCATCGTCTTCAACGGCTCCCCGCTGTTCAGCGGCGCGGCCGAGTCCGGCGAGTCCAACATCCGTCGCTGGATCCTGGAGAACGACTGGCTGGAGGCGATCGTCGCCCTCCCGGACCAGCTCTTCTACAACACGGGCATCTCCACGTACTTCTGGATCCTGACGAACCGTAAGGACAAGGACCACAAGGGCAAGGTCGTCCTGCTCGACGCCCGCGACCAGTGGGTGAAGATGCGCAAGTCCCTCGGCGACAAGCGCAAGGAGCTGGGCGACGGGACGAACGGCCGCCCGAACCACATCGGCGACATCACGCGGCTGTACGCGGAGGCGTTGCAGGTCGCGGGCGATGCGGACCACCCGCTGCACGGCAAGGTCAAGGTCTTCGCCAACGAGGACTTCGGCTACCAGCGCATCACCGTGGAACGGCCGTTGAAGCTCCGCTTCGAGGTGACGGAGGAGACGCTGGCGGCACTGGCCGAGGCCAAGCCGGTGGCGAAGCTGGAGCGGAGTGAGGAGTTCGTGGCGGCGGTGCGTACGCTGCTCGGCTCGTCGTGGACGACGAAGTCGGAGGCGTTCATCGCGCTCAAGGACGCGGTGGTCGCAGCCGGGCTGACGTGGCCGTCGGGAGCGCCGTTCGCGAAGGCGGTACGGGAGACGATCGGGGTTCGGGACCCGGAGGGCGAGGTTCAGAAGGTCAAGGGCGCGGCTGAGCCGGACGGGGACCTGCGGGACTACGAGAACGTGCCGTTGGGGGAGGACGTCGAGGAGTACCTGAAGCGTGAGGTGCTGCCGCACGTCCCGGACGCGTGGATCGACCACACGAAGACGAAGATCGGCTACGAGATCCCGTTCACGCGACATTTCTACGTGTACCAGCCGCCGAGGCCGCTGGCGGAGATCGACGCGGAGTTGAAGTCGCTGGAGGCGGAGATCCAGGCGCTGCTGGGTGAGGTGACGGAATGACCGCGAGGGTGCCCGGGAAATTCTTGTACCGGTCTGTAGATGAACGAGCTGGAACAGTGGAGCTACCTCTGCTCTCAGTGTCCCGGTATCACGGAGTCGTCCCCCGTCAGGAGCTTACTGACAAGCTGGCTCGCGCAGAAGATCTAAGTAACTACAAGGTGTGTCGGCCCCACGACATCATCGTCAACAGGATGTCCGCATACCAGGGCGCCATCGGCATGACTGCGATGGCGGGGCTTATTAGCCCTGACTACATGGTTCTGCGTCCAGGGAGTCGAGTGGACAGCAAGTACCTCCACTACCTGTTCAGATCAGCGTGGTTCACTGGCGAAGTAGTACAACGACTGCGTGGCATTGGTTCTGTGGACCTCGGGAATGTCCGAACTCCGAGGATCAACCCGGATGACTTCGGGGCAATTGAGATCCCCTTGCCCTCATTGCAGGAACAGCGTCGCATCGCCGCATTCCTCGACGCCGAAACTGCCCGGGTAGATGCCCTTGCAGTCGCCATGCACAGTCAGGATGCCTCCCTAAAGCAACGCCGGCTCCGGGTTCTGGACTTCGCCTCCGAGTGCGCCCCAAGGACGCCGCTTGTTCGGCTCGGCTACCTGAGCCGCCTCGTGACGAGCGGCTCCCGGGGATGGGGAGAATTTGCATCCGATACGGGCTCTCTTTTCTTTCGCAGTGCAAATTTGTACTCTGATCGTGTTCATCCGAAGCTGACCAACGTCGTATACGTGCAGGTTCCCGCATCTGCCACATCGGAGGCTCAAAGATCTCGCATCGAGCTCGGCGATGTCCTTGTCGGGATCACCGGAGCTAACGCGGGATGGGTATGCATGGCCAACGCCGATGTTGCAGGTGGGCACGTAAGTCAGCATGTCTGTCTAGTTCGGCCGGACAAGCGTCGAATCAATGGCGACTGGCTTGCGCTGCTCATTGCTTCTCCCGCGATCCAAAGTAGGCTAATGGGAAATCAGTACGGTGGAACCAAGACACAGCTTTCGCTGCCGGATATTCGAGAGATTCGCATTCCACTGGTGCCCGTTGAGCAGCAAATTCAGATGGCTCGATCTATCATTCGGCAGATCGATGAAATCGACAGACAGCGCCTTCTTCGCCAGCGACAACTCGCGCTACTTACCGAGCGCCGCCAAGCCCTAATCACCGCCGCAGTAACCGGCCAGTTCGACGTCTCCTCCGCCAGCGGACGCAACGTAACGGACGGAGTGACCGCGTACTCATGAGCCCGATCCACACCGAGTCCGCGTTCGGCGAGGCCATCGTCGCCGCCATGGTCGAGCGCGGCTGGCGCGAAGCCCGCCCGCAGGACTATCGGGGCGATCTCGGCCTGGACACCAACGAGTTGTTCACCTTCATCGGGGCGACCCAGCCCGACGAGTGGAACGAGCTGCTCACCGTCTACGGCAGCGACCCGAACGAGGCGCAGCGCGGGTTCGCCGGACGCCTCGACCAGGCCATCGCCACCAACGGGCTCCTCGATGTCCTCCGCAACGGAGTCAAGGACCGGGGTGTCCTCCTCCGCGTCGCCTACTTCAAGCCGAACCTCGTCGCCCACGACTCCGTGTTGGACGGCTACCGAGCCAACCGCCTTACCGTCGTCCGTGAACTCGTGTACGCGACGAAGCAGGCCGACTGGGGCAACAAGCTCGACCTCACCCTCTTCCTCAACGGAATCCCGGTCGCCACGGCCGAGTTGAAGAACCCGCTGACCAGGCAAGGGGTGGAAAGGGCCAAGGAGCAGTACCGCACCGACCGCGACCCCACCGAGCTGATCTTCACGCGTCGGGTCATCGCGAACTTCGCCGTCGACCCGGACCTCGTCTTCGTCGCCACCCAGCTCAAGGGCAAGAACACCCGCTTCCTCCCCTTCAACACCGGCTCCAACGGCCCCGGTCAGCCGGGCGGCGCGGGCAACCCGGCCCCCACCGCCTACGGCACGTACGCCACCTCGTACCTCTGGGAGCACGTCTGGCAGCCGGACAACTGGCTGGACCTGCTCCAGCGGTTCGTGCACCTGCACAAGGCCAAGACGCCCGGCGGCGGCACGACGAAGACGATGGTCTTCCCCCGGTTCCAGCAGTGGGACGTGGTCAAGAAGCTCACCGCGCACGCCGCCACCCACGGCGCGGGACACGACTACCTGGTCATGGCCTCGGCCGGCTCGGGCAAGTCGAACACCATCGGTTGGCTCGCGCACCGCCTCAGCGACCTGCACACCCCCACCGACCCGCGCGAACTCGACCCCGAGGCCGTGGCCAAGGGCCTCAAGCCGGGCGTGCCGGTCTTCGACAAGGTCATCGTCATCACCGACCGACGCAACCTGGACGCGCAACTCCGAGAAACCGTAGGGAACTTCGAGCAGACCGCAGGCCTCGTCGTGAAGATCGACGAGAGGCACGGGGCAAAGGGTGAGCAGCTCGCCAAGGCCCTCTCCCGCGACACCGGGAAGATCGTCACCGTCACCCTGCACTCGTTCCCCGCATTGCTCGACTACCTGCTGCGCAACCCGACAGAGCTGCGGGGCAGCCACTTCGCGATCATCGTGGACGAGGCGCACTCATCGCAGGCCGGCGATGCCGCGACCGACGTGCGGGCCGTCCTGCGCGAGCTGGGGCTTGATTCAGACTCGGACGACGCGGGCAGGACCGAGGTCGAGGTCCCGTCCGCCGCGCTCCGGAAGAAGCTCAGGAAGCGGGCCGAGGACCGCTCCCGCGCCGCGAACCTCTCCTACTTCGCGTTCACCGCCACACCGAAGGCCAAGACCCTCGAACTCTTCGGCACACTCCAGGACATCGACGGCAAGGCGGCCTACCGGCCCTTCCACACGTACTCCATGCGGCAGGCGATCGAGGAGGGCTTCATCCTCGACCCGCTGCGCAACTACGTCACGTACAACACGTACTGGAAGCTGGTGAACCAGAACCCCGACGAGCGGGAGGTCGACCCGTCGAAGGCGAACGGCCTGCTCGCCCGGTACGCGCTGACGCACGACTCGACCGTCGCCCAGCACGCGCAGGTGATCGTGGAGCACTTCGTCACGCACAGCCGGGGCCGTCTCGGCGGGCGGGCCAAGTCCATGGTGGTGACCGCCTCGCGGCAGTCCGCCGTGCAGATGGCGCGCGCGATCAAGAGCTACATCAAGGACCGGGACTACGACACCAAGTACCCCGACCTGGGCGTCCTGGTCGCGTTCTCCGGCTCGCTCACCGTCGACGGCGAGGAGACCACCGAGCCCAAGGAGAACGGCGGGCTGTCGGAGAGCGCGCTACCGAAGGCGTTCGCGTACACGCGAGCCGACGACAAGGCCGCACGGGCCGGCGGTGCGGGCCAGCGGGAGTACAAGATCCTGGTCGTGGCGGAGAAGTACCAGACCGGCTTCGACCAGCCGCTCCTCACGACGATGTACGTCAACAAGACGCTGACCGGCATCTCCGCCGTCCAAACGCTGTCCCGGCTGAACCGGACCGCCGAGCGCAAGACCCAGGCGGACCTGGCGGTCCTCGACTTCGTCAATGACGCCAACGACATACAGGACTCCTTCCGCCCGTACTTCGAGGAGGCGAACACCCTCCCCTCCGACCCCAACCTGCTCTACACCGCGCAGAGTCGGGTCATGCGGGCGGCGATCCTGTCCGGGCAGGAGATGGACGAGTTCGCCGCCGCGTACTTCGCCGCCAAGGAGAAGGCGGCGGGCTCGCAGTCCAAGTGGGAGAAGCTGCACGCCGAGTTGTACCGGCTGCTGTCCCCGGCGGTCGCCCGCTTCACTCACCTGCTCGAAAGCGAGGACGAGGACGACCAGGAGACGGCGGAGGGCTTCCGCGCCGACCTCAACGACTACGTCAGGAAGTACGGCTTCCTCGCGCAGATCGTCCCCTACCGGGACGCCGAACTGGAACGGCTGCACCTCTACGGCCGCTACCTCCTCAACCGGCTGCCGCGCCGCGCGGACGGCGGTGTGGACATAGGCGAGATCGACCTCAGCCACATGCGGGTGGAGAAGACCGGCGAGTACGACGTCTCCCTCACCGCCGAGGGTCCGACGACGATGAAGGGCTTCGGCGACGGCTCGGGCGGTGCGAAGGAAGCGGAGAAGTCCCTGCTCTCGCAGTTGATCGAGAAGTTCAACGAACGCTTCGGCACCGAGTTCACGGAGCAGGACGTCATCCGCCCGTTCGAGGAGGCCAAGGCCGACCCGAAGGTGCGGGCGGCGGCCGTCGTCAACGACGAGGAGAACTTCGGGCTCGTCTTCGACAACGTCTTCGCGGACAAGATGGCCGACCACATCGACACCGTCGCGGGCATGGGCCGCCAGTACTTCGGCCCCGACAAGGGCTTCAAGTCCAGCCTGGACCGCAGCGCCCGCAAGGCGGCCTGGCGGATGATCCGCCGCGAAGAGGGCCTGGACGACGACATCTGAGGCGCACGCCCCGGCCGGATGCGCCGGCCGGGGCACCTTGCAGTGCATCACGTCTGTGCGCAGTGCAAGTCGTCCTCTTCATCAGGGGCGACGAATCGGGAGGGGAATCAATGGAACACGCGACGGACGAGCCCGAGGCGTCTCGGCTCCAGAAGGTCGTCGAGGGGATCGCCATCACGCCGGAGGCCGCCGCTACGCTCGTGGACGGTTACCGCGTGACTTTCGAGGCCAAGTTCAAGCGGGAGCCCGAGAGCCTGGAGGACAAGCGCCGGGTCGCCAACAAGATTGTTGGTCGGTACTCCAAACTCTCGGCAGCCGCCGGGGCGGTCACTGCGGTCCCGAGCGTGATTCCGGGCGTCGGTACGGCGGTCGCAGTCCTGGGCGGCGGTGTCACCGATATCGCCGCGGCACTCAAGCTCCAGATCGACATGTGCATGTGCCTGGTCGAGGTGTACGAGACCGAGATGAGCGCGGAGGACAAGAAGCACCTCGCCTTCACGATCGCGTTGGCGGGTTCGGCTGAACAGATGGCGACGAAGGGCGGCAAGGCGGCGGTACAGAAGATCGCCGAGAAGCTGGTCTACCAGTACCTCAGAGGGCCCGCCCTGGTCACGATCAAGCAGTTGTTCAAGCGGGCGTCCATCACCTTCACCCAGAAGGCGGCGGCCAAGGCGATCCCAGCAGGCATCGGTGTCGCTTTCAGCAGCACGACGAACTATGTCCTGACGACGGTGGTGGGCAAGGTCGCCGTCGCCGTCCTGGCCAAAGATGTGAAGTAGCAACGCCGCACAGGTCCGTGACCGCCGACTCAGTTCGTGGGGGCGTCCTGTCGCGGGCGAGCCCTCCGACCGGGCGGGCTGGATGCTCGCCCGCGTACGCCACAGGGCGGCCTGGTACCGCCACGAGTCGCTACACGCTCAGGGCAACTGAGGGGGAGCGGCTCGGCTATGCGGAGGGGGCGGGAGCTTCGGGGGAGGGCGGCAGGGGGTCGGCGACGAAAGTCCCCAGGCCGACCTCGCCCCGCGTCCACCTCTGCTCCCGGACATGCCGCATCGCCTTCGCCGCAGTCGCATTCACTACGCCGAACTCCTGGGCGATTTCCAGAGTGGAGGGCACGCGGCTTCCCGGCGGATACGTGCCGTTCTCGATGCGCCGGATGATCTCCGCTGCGATCTGCCGCCACAGGGGGCGTGTGCGGTCAAGCTCCATGACATCAGCGTGGGTGACCACGGCATCCCGCGCATCCGTGGTTATCTGCGGTTATCCACGCTACTGTAGTGCGCAACACAGAGCGGCCCCGACGGGAAGCGGCTACTTCCCTACCGGGGCCTCAGCCGACTGACAAGGAGTCGACCTATGCGCAGCCTACTGGCCGCGATTCTGACCCTCTTCTTGCCCGCCCGCGGAGCCCACCGCGCGGCAACACCCCCACCCCTACCCCCCATCCTCCATCCGCCCGCTCCGGAGCCCCCTCCCGTGATCACGTTCCTGCACCCGGCGGACGTCATCACCGCCGATGCCATGCCCCTGGTCCGCCCGTACGTCGTCGAATGGGAACGCGAGCGGGACGAACATGACCGGCGCCGTCTTCAGCGCGAGCGGCGCCGGGCGGCGGTCCTGGCGACGCTGGGGCAGGACTACGTTCCAGTTCCGTGGGAGGTCGCAGTATGAGCACGAGTACGCCGCGTCTGCGCAGGCTCGGCCTCGACCCGGCCACCGGCAAGGAAGCTCTGGCGGTCACGCGCCCCGGCGGCCGTCTTGAGGAGTTGGCCGACGCGCACGCCCTGAAGGCCGCCGCAGTCCTGGTAATGGTCGTCGGCGCCGTACTGGCAATGGGGAAGGCCTCGGACGCCGAACTCGCCGCTTTCGTAACGCCGTTGCATGCCGCGCTCAAAGAATGCGTCGGCATCATGGCGGCCGACAAGGAGTGATGGCGTAGCGGCAAGTCGGCCGCAGGGCTGGTGGTGCCTTCTGCTCTCCCCCGCCGTCGCCCGCTCCACCGCGCTGCTAGACAGCGAGGACGAGGACGACCAGGAGACGGCGGAGGGCTTCCGCGCCGACCTCAACGACTACGTCAGGGAGTACGGCTTCCTCGCGCAGATCGTCTCCCACGGCGGCCTGGCGGATGATCCGCCGTGAGGAGGGGCTGGACGACGACATCTGATGCGTGTGCCCCGGCTGGATATGCTGGCCGGGGCATCCCTTGGAGGACATCGTGAGCACACAGCCCGACCACGACACAGAGCTGATCCCGCGCCCCGCGCGGACCCCCGAGGCCCTCCGGGCCGCCCTTGCCGCCATCGCGCCGGAGCGACTGCCGGAAATGGACGCCGATCAGCGCAGGGCCGTCGCCGCCGCCATCGAGCAGAGCAGCATCAAACCCCTCCAGCTCTTCATGATTGCGTGGGCCGCCAACATCGAGATCGAGCGGTTTCCCGAGGCGGCGCGTGAGCTGCGCCGCGCCGAGTACATGGCCAACGCCGCCGGGACTCTTGAAGAAAGCCGCCGCTACGTAAGAATCTCCGGCGACATCATCCGCGCCGCGTACAAGGCGGTGTCCGAGTGACCTGGAGATGGGAGTACGACCCTGGCGAGGAGTACGTGGCCGGCGGAGCTCCGCCGGCTTTCGTCGCCGAGGTCGAGAAGAAAGCCGACGAGCTGATCCGCGCCGCTGAGGCTCTCTACCTCGACGGCACGAGGTACGAAGGCATAGGGCCGAAGAGCGAAACCGTGGATGTCCCCGGAGGCATGTTCGTCTTCCTGGTCGTCCCCCGGTTTGAGTGCGGCTACGTCCTCCAGGTCACCTGGATCTGACCCCAGCAGGTGGCCCCCGGCTCTTCGGAGCGGGGGCTTTCTGCTGTCTCGGCTGACCGTGTAAGACGTGAGGGCCCAGCCGCCCGCGCAACCGGGCCCAACGGCGGTGGTGAAGGTACGGCTCAGACGGTCCGGTCGGCGGGATGCCGACCGGGCGGCGCGCCCTCCTGCCCGTCGCCCACCACCGCGCCCGAGCGCTGTCGCACCGCGACCGCTGGACGACAGATCGACACAGCGGTCACACTTGACCCCTGACCGTGACTGTTCATCACGCACACCGGGGGCAAGGTGCCGCAGGAGGCGATCTCCGACCGCTACGAACTCCTGGAGGAGCTCAGTCACGGCGGCATGGGCGACGTATGGCGCGGTTACGATGCCGTGCTCGACCGGCCTGTCGCCGTGAAGCTCATCCGGCAGGCGTCGGTCACCTCCCCGCAGCTGGCCGAGGAGTTCGCCAAACGATTCCGCCGCGAGGCCCGCATCACCGCGCGCATTCAGCACCCCGGCGTGCCGCAGGTGTACGACGCGGTGCTCGACGCGTCGTACGAGCGGCTGTTCCTGGTGATGGAGCTCGTCGACGGCGTACCGCTGTCCGCCTACCTCGACCCCGGCCGGCCGTTGCCGGTCAGCTGGGCGGCTGCCGTCGCCGCGCAGGTCGCGACCGTGCTGTCGTACGCGCACGACGTGCCGGTGATCCACCGGGACCTGAAGCCGGGCAACATCCTCGTCGCTCGCGACGGCACGGTGAAGGTCCTCGACTTCGGCATCGCGGCAATGCTGCGGACGGACGTCACCAAGCTGACCGCCACCGGCAGCCCCATCGGCACCCACCAGTACATGTCCCCCGAGCAGGTCCGCGGCGGACGCGTCACCCCGCAGACCGACCTGTACGCGCTCGGCTGCGTGCTGCACGAACTCCTCAGCGGGCGCCTCGCGTTCGAGGCGGAGAGCGAGTACCTGCTGATGTACCAGCACGTCAACGCCGCCCCCACCCCGCTGCGACAGCTGCGGCCCGACGTCCCCGAGGCGCTGGAGGATCTGGTCCTGCACCTGCTGCGCAAGGCGCCCGAGGCGCGGCCCGCCGACACGCAGGAGGTGTACGCGCGGCTGCTGCCGTTCCTCCCGCCGCCGGGCCAGGAGCCCGGCGCGGCGGATGCCGGGCCGGTCGGCGCGCCCGACCCGACGGGCGTGTTCCGTCACCCCTTCGCACCCCGCGCCCGTGCCCAGGCCCCCGCAACCGGTGCCTTGCCGCCCACAGCCGTTCTCCCAGACGCCCAGCCGGTGCCCGTCCCCGCCCGGCTGCGCGAGGACATCAAGGAGGCGTACGCCCGCTCCGACGCGCTGCTGGAGGAGGAGCGGTTCGCGCAGGCCGCCGAGGTGCTCGGCGAGGTCATCGAACCCGCGGCCCTCGCCCTCGGCTCCGAGAGCAAGCCGGTGCTGGCACTGCGCCGCCAGCGAGCGGCGATCCGCCTCCTCGGCGGGGACTACCGGGCCGCCCTGCCCGAGTTCGAGGCCCTCGCCGACGCCTACGCCCGCATCGCCGGACCCACCGGCGAGCAGTCCCGCGCCTGCCGCGCCCAGGCGGCCCGGTGCCGCGCCGAACTCGGCCAGGTCACCGACGCGCTCGCCGCGCTCCAGGGCGTGCTGGCCGTCGTGCGGGCCGTCGATAGCGACGTGAGCGAGGAAGCCGTGGAGCTGCGGCACAACATCGGGATGCTGCTGCTCGCCCAGGGCCGGGCCGCCGAGGCGTGGCAGGTTCTCGAACCGCTCCACCAGGACATGTGCATGGTGTTCGGCCCGGAGGACGAGATGACCGTCGAGATCGCCGAGGCGCTCGCCGTGATCCGCCTCGACCTCGACGGTTCGGCTTCCTGACCCGCTTCCTCCAGAAGCAGCATCGCCCGAACCGTACTGCTCTGCGGCCGAGGGAATTCCGCTCCGCAGCGGGGCCCGGCCCTTCGCGCGTCCCGGGCGGCATCCGTCGGAACGTCTCGGAACTCTCCTGTTGCACCTGTGGCCGTCGTGGACACGTAGGGGCAGAAGCCAGGAAAGGAAGCCATGCCCATCGACACCGAGGCCCAGTTCACGGACGTGTACCGGGCGCACTACGAGGACGTGTTGCGGTTCGTACGCCGTCGCGCCCATCCCATGAACGTCGACGACATCGTCGGGGAGACGTTCCTCGCGGCGTGGCGCAGGCGCCGTGAACTCCCCGACAATCCCCGGCCCTGGCTGTTCGGCACCGCCCGCAAGGTGATGCTCAACGACAGCCGGGGCATGCGCCGGCACACCGCGCTCGCCGTCCGCGTCCAGCAGGCCGCCGAGACCGGAGGCCGCACCCGGGCCGCCGACCCGGCCACGCTGGTGGACGGCCGGATGGACCTCGCCGCCGCCTGGCAGGCGCTCACCCCGGCCGACCAGGAGGTGCTGGCCCTCCAGGTGTGGGAGCGGCTCTCCGCCAAGGACGCGGCCAAGGTCCTCGGCTGCACCCGCGCCGCGTACGCCATGCGTCTGACCCGCGCCAAGCGCCGCCTCGCCGCCCGCCTCGACACGGCCACGGCGAGTGCGCCCGCCCTCGCCACGACGTTCTGACCCTTCCGCACAGGAGCCCCGAGACATGAACAAGCAGCCGCACGGCACCCCCGCCCCGCACGACACCCTGCTCGCCGGCCTCGCCCCCCTCGACGCCGCGCCCCCCACCGACCCGACCGCCGCCGAGATCGACCGTGAGGAGACCCTGCTGCGCACGATCCTGGCCGACACCGAGCCGCCCGGCCGCTCGGTGCGGCCCGGCCCCCGCCGCCCCCTCGTCCGCCGGGTCTCCTTCACCCTCGCGGGCGCCCTCGCGGCGGGCCTGGCCGTGGTGACCGCCACCGGCGGACTGTCCGGCCTGCCCGGCAGGGGCTCCCAAGGGCCCCTGTCCTCGGCCGAGTTGGCGAGCTGGACCGGTACGCCCAGCAGCCTGGAGTCGGCCGGTGAGGAGGGCACGGCCGCCGAGAAGGTGTGCCTGGACAGGACGGAGGACTACGGCCCCGGTCCCGCCGAGGTCAGCAACGCGGACATCCGGGGCAGTGTCGCCTCGATGGTCGTCGACCGGGGCGGCGACACGGTGTACTGCCTGGCCGCCTCGGACGGCACCTACATCACGATGGGTATCTCCCCGGTGTCCGAGCTGCCGGGCGACGGCATCGACGTGGACACCCTGGGCGCCCGGGGCGAGGGCGACGGCCAGTTCAACTACGTCCTCGGGTCCGTCGGCGCGGACGTCGAGAAGGTCACCGTCCGTGACCACGGCCACACCGTCCACGCCACCATCCAGGACGGCCGCTGGACCGCGTGGTGGCCCCAGGGCGACCCGCTCGGCCTCATCGCCGGCACGGTCACCGTCACCCTCACCGACGGCACGACCCGCACGTTCGAGGGCGAGGAACTCCCGTACAGCTGACGGACACCGGCAGGCCGCACGCCGGACAGTGAGGGTGACGGGGGTCACACCCCCTCTCATGTCACAACCGACCCGGTGCCGCCCGTCCCTGTGTTGTCACCGCATACGACGGCGGTGACCCACGACGACACAGGGAGCCCGCCATGGAAGCCCGTCTGAACCTGCTCGGCAACCCGCTCACCGGCAAGCTCGTCAAGCACCTCGTCGGCGCGAGCAAGGTGGTCGACGAGTCCGGACTGCCGCTCACCACCCAGGAGTTGGTGCGTATCCGGGCCAGCCAGATCAACGGCTGCGGCTACTGCCTCGACATGCACACCAAGGAGGCCGAGCACGCCGGGGAGACCGCCCAGCGGCTGCACCTGGTCGCCACCTGGCGGGAGGCGAAGGTCTTCACCGAGGCCGAGCGTGCCGCCCTGGAACTGGCCGAGCAGGGCACCCGGATCGCCGACGCGGCCGGCGGCGTCCCGGACGAGGTCTGGGAGAACGCGGCCAAGCACTACGACGAGAGCCAGTTGCTCGCCCTGGTGGCCCTCATCGCCCTCATCAACACCTTCAACCGGCTGAACGTGATGGTGCAACAGCCGGCGGGCGACTACAAGGTGGGCATGCTCGGCTGACGGGTCCCGTCCCGGGAACGCTGTCCCTACTCCTCGCCCCGCCGGGCGAACTGCAGGGACAGCGCCCGCAGCACGTCGGCCGTTGTCGTGTCGGTCCGTCCCGTGTCGTGCACCTCGGCGAGGTGGGCGAAGGCGTAGGAGAAGCAGTGGGCCAGGGTCACGATCGCGGGTGCCAGGGCGTCCGCGACGATGTGGGCGGTCTCCTGGGCGGAGGCGTCGGCGGGCAGCTCGATGCTGGGCAGGGTCTCCACGAGCAGCGCGGAGACGGCCCCCGTCAACGCCACCTCCGCGCCGGGGTTCTCGCGGGCCTGCCGCCGTACCTCGACCGCCTCGGTGAGAATCCCGACGACGCGCTGCATGATCTCGGTTCGCTCCATGCCGGGAGCCTGGGACCGCGCCGGTGAACCTAAACCTCCGACCGGGCCGCCTCGACCGCGTCCCGCGCCTCGACCGCGCCCTGCGCCACGCCGGCCCCGGGACGGGCGGGCGCGGCCGGAGGCGCCGGCCGGGCCGGATAGAACTGCGCGTACCACCGCCGCAGCGCCCTGATCCCCTTCTCGTGCGGAAGCAGCACCGGCCGCGCCTGATGGATCTTGTGGTCCCAGATCCGCACCTCCTCCCGTACCTCGCCCAGCGCCTCCGCCCGGAAGACGAGCTTGAACAAGGGGGTGAGGAACGGGAGCCGGCGCGGTCTGCGCAGGTAGTACAGCATCCGCAGCTCACTCGTACGGTCGTCCACGGGGGTGCTGAGCGCGACGGCGGTCACCGACAGCACCGGCCCGTGGGCCCGGACGACCATCACCCCCGGCCCGTACATGTACGCGTCGAACGTGTTGTGGATGTCCCACCCGAACACCCGCCGGCTGATCGTCCCGCGTGCCTCGGCGAACGGCCCGTCCTCCCGCCATTCCTGGACCGGCGGTCGGCTCTGGCCGTGGATGAAGTGGAAGTGGGACTCGTCCACGATGTTCTCGCGCATCTCCTGGATGTGGATCCGCGCCCGGCATGTGTCGTCGATCGGCGAGGCGAACCGCCGGGACCCCGTCTCCTCGATCTCCGGCACCTCCCACGCGGGTGCGCCCGGTCCATCCGGTCCATCCGGGTCGTCCGGCCCGACGTACACGAAGACCAGCCCGCTGTGCTCGCGGACCGGGAACCCGCCGATCGACACCCGGGGTGTCCGGACGGCGAACGGCGCCTCCACGCACCGTCCGTCCGCCCCGAACCGCCACCCGTGGAACGGGCACTCCACCGTGCCGTCCACGACCTTCCCGCCGACGCCCAGATGCGCGCCGTAGTGCGGACAGTGCGCGTCCCGCACGGCCGGCCGCCCGTCCGCCCCGCGGAACGCGATCAGCGCCCGCCCGAAGTAGTGCAGGGGGACGACCTTCCCGGCCCGCAGCTCCCGGCTCCGCAGCACCGCGTACCACCCGTACGGCACGCTCGGCATCGGATAGGCGTCGGCGCGGGGGTCACGGGGCGACCCCGACGCGTCCGGACTGTCATGGCGCCGACGAATTCGCATGGGCCCGATGCTAACGGCGGCCGTGATCTTCTGACCCCAACCGGCATGGAAAACAAGGGAGTTGGCGGGAACAGAGGGGGGCCGCCGTCACGACGGCTTCCCGTAGGCCGCCACCATCACCCGCATGGCCACCTGGTTCATGTCCCTGCCCTTGGCGTCGGTGGAGTTGACGCTGTAGACGAGGGTGCGGGAGCCGTCGCGGGTGGAGGCGATGGCCGAGTTGTAGCCCCAGCGGCCACCGGTCTTGCCCCACACCTCACGCCCGCCGAGCACCTTCCGGGCGAGCCCGACGGCGTACTCGGCCGGCCTGCCGGTCGTGAGGTCGTCCACCTCCGGCACGGTGAACATCTCCTCCAGCACCGGCCCGCGCGGCACGACCCGCCCCCGGAACAGCGCCTTCGTGAACCGCTCCAGATCGGCCGTGGTCGAGACGAGATCCCCGGCCGCCCACCCGTCCGTCACCCCCCACACGGTGACGTCCCGCAGCCCGGTCGTCCCGTCGTCGAGCGTCATCCGCTGATAGCCGCGGTTGTGCGGTCCGGCGATCCGCGCACCGGTCCCCGGGAGGTAGGTGTCCCGCAGCCCGAGCGGCTTGATGATGTGCCGGGTGACCTGCTGTTCGTACGACTCCCCGGTCACCCGCTCGATGATCAGCCCGGCGACCGTGTACCCGATGTTGAGGTAGTGCTGCCGCTCGCCCGGCGCGAACTCGGGGGCCTTCGCCGTCGCCGACCGCACCATCTCCGCCGGGTCGTGCACCACGAAACGGTTCGCGTACGCCCCCTCGACGGTCGTCCACGGGAAGTCCGGCGCCGGGATGCCGTGTGTGTGGTTCAGCAACTGCCGGACGGTGACACCGCCGTACGACGCCGGAATCAGCTCCGGCAGATACGAACGGGCGCTCCGGCCGAGGTCGACCTTCCCCTCGGCGGCGAGCCGCAGCACCACGGCCGCCGTGAACACCTTGGTCACGGACCCGGCCCGGAAGCGGCCCTCGGGATCGGCCGCCCGCCCGCTCACGAGGTCGTGCACACCGGAACCGCCCCGCCACACCCCCGCGCTTCCCCCGACCCGGACGAGCGCGGCGGTCGCGTCGGCGGAGGGCAGTCCGGCGACGGCCGTCTCCAGCGCGGCGGCCACGTCGGGGTCGATCGCCGACGCGGCCGGGGCCGTCGCGCGGGGCGCGGCGGACGCGGTGGCCGGCAGGGCCGTGGAGCCGGCGGCCACCCCGAGGACGAGGGCGGCGGCGAGCAGCGTACGCGTGGAGGCCTTCAGGGTGGGTGTGCTCGGCATGGGGAACCCCGTTCGTGTGAGCCGGTGTTGTCGTCGACCCCATCCTTCTGACCGGCGGCTTCGCACGGATCGCCCGCGCAGGCGGTCTTCGGGGGCCCGGCGCGGTCAGTCCCTCACCGGCGCGGGGGAGTACCCGGGCCGGGCGCCTCCCCCGCGCGGGGGAGCCGCGGGGCCGGGCGGAGCCTCGCCCGCCGCGATCAGCCCCGTCTCGTACGCGCAGATCACCGCCTGGACGCGGTCCCGCAGCCCGAGCTTGGCGAGCACGTTGCCGACATGGGTCTTGACCGTGTGGTCGCTGACGACCAGCTCGGCGGCGATCTCGGCGTTGGACAGCCCGCGCGCCAGCAGCAGCAGCGTCTCGCGCTCCCGCCCGGTCAGCACGTCGAGCCGGGGGTCGGGCCGCCGCGCCGGTGCGGGAGCGGGCCGCGTGTACCGCTCCACCAGCCGCCGGGCCACGGAGGGCGCCAGCAGCGAGTCACCGCGCGCCACCACCCGCACGGCGTGCACGAGATCGTCCCGCCGGACGTCCTTGAGCAGGAACCCGCTGGCCCCCGCGTGCAGCGCCTCGTAGACGTACTCGTCGGAGTCGAAGGTCGTCAGCATCACCACCCGGCAGCCGCCGCCGTCCGGCCCGCTCGCCCCGATGGCCCGGCAGGCCTCGATCCCGTCCATCCGGGGCATCCGGATGTCGAGCAGCGCCACATCGGCACGCTGCTCGCGCACCGCCGCCACGGCCTCGGCCCCGTCCCCCACCTCCGCGACCACCTCGATGTCCGGCTGCACGCCGAGGATCAGCGCGAAGCCGCTGCGCACCAGCTCCTGGTCGTCGGCCACGACCACCCGGATCACCTGACCGGTCACGCCCCCGCCTCCGACCCCGCCACGACGGCCGGCCCACCCCTGCGCGCCGCATCCGGTACGGGTATCCGCACCCGCACCTCGAACCCCTGCCCGCCGGGCCCCGCCCCGATCTCGGCCGTACCCCCGTGCGCGGCGGCCCGCTCCCGCACCCCGACGAGCCCGTGCCCGTGCCCGAGTTCGAGGCCGTACCCGGCGTGCGGCCCGCACCCGTCGTCCAGCACACGTACCGTCAAGTCACTCTCCCCATACATGAGTCGGACGGACACGGTACGGGCGCCCGCGTGCCTGACGGTGTTGGTCACCGCCTCCTGCACCACCCGGAAGACGGTCGCCCCCGCGGCCCCCGGCAGCTCCCGCTCCGCCCCCACCACCTCGTACCCGACCTCCAGCCCACTGCCCCGCACCCGGTCGAGCAGCGCGGGCAACTCCCCGACCCCCGGCTGAGGTTCGCGGGGAGCGAGCCCCGACACCCCTGTCTCGCCGTCGTCCCGGTCCTCCCTGTCCTCCCTCAGCACGCCCAGCATCCGCCGCAGCTGGACCATGGCGTCCCGCCCGGTCTCGGAGATGGCGTCGAAGGCGGCCTCGGCGCGCTCGGGGGCGGTCCGCACGGCCACGGGCCCGGCCTCCGCCTGCACGATCATCAGGCTGACGGCGTGGGAGAGGATGTCGTGCATCTCCCGCGCGATCCGCGCCCGTTCGCGCGCGGCGGCCCGCTCGGCCTCCACGAGATGGGCGCGCTGCCGGGCGTCGGTGAGCCGTCCGAAGACATAGGCGGCGGCGAACACGAAGGCGGAGAAGGTCAGTTCACGCGCCGACCGGGTGTTCAGCCACACCCCCACGGGCACCGCGACACTCACCAGCACCCCGCTGACCAGCCGGACCCACGGCGGCGACAACACGGCGATCGTGTAGACGACGACGAGCCCGTTGTACGGCAACGGCTGCCCCGGCCCGTCCAGCGCCAGCTTGTACACCATGCTGGTCACCAGCACCGCCAGCAGCACGGCGAACGGGGCCCGCCGCCGCCACACCAGCGGCACCACGGTCAGCGTCGTCAGCCCGTACGCCGCCCACGTCGCCGGCGCCAGCCCGGCCGCCCGGGGCACCACGAACGGCATCGTCATGGCCCCCTGCACCAGCAGCGCGACCCCGGCATCCACCACCCACGGATGCCCGCCCGCGAGCACCCGCCCCCGGGCCCACCAGGCCCGTACACCTCGTATGCCGTCTCCCCGTATGACGTTCACGGGGCCCCACCGTACAGAGAGCCGCCGGACCGACCGGCCCGGACAAAAGCTGAGCGGTTGTGAAGAAGCGTGGCACAGCGTCCGCCGACCCTCGCGGACCCACCGCCCCGGAGGCATCATGGCGACCGAGGGGCCACGACCGAGGCCGAGGGGGCAGTCATGAGAAACGATCCGTTCAGCGAGCCGTACACAGCCGTCCTGCTCAGGTTCGTCGTCCTGGTGGGCCTGCTGTACATGCCGGTCCTGGTCTTCCAGGTGGGCACCTGGCTGCCGTTCGCCGGAGCCAGCGTCTACCTCCTGTGGGAACTCCGCCGCCTCCACAGCGCGTTCGGCGCACTCACCGGCACCCGGAGGGAGCCGGACCGGCCGGAGCCGGCCCGGAACGAGACGCTCGGGCACTGACCGAACTGCCCGCGCTCAGCGCGCGGGCACGGGCGGCGGCGCCGTACTCAGCCGCCGTACGAGCCGCGTGGGCACGAGCGTCGTGCCGTGTTCCTCGCTCTCCTCTGCTTCCTCCCGCCCGTCCTCCCGCATCTTCCGCAGCACCCCCTCCACGCACAGCCGCCCCACCTCGGCGAAATCCTGGTGGACGGTGGTGAGGGGCGGCAGGAAGGACGCGGACTCGGGGATGTCGTCGAAGCCGACGACGCTGACGTCCTCGGGGACCCGGCGCCCCCGCTCGTTCAGGGCCCGCAGCAACCCCAGCGCCATCTGGTCGTTGGCGACGAACACGGCCGTGCAGTCGGCCTCCTCGGCGATCCGCAGCCCGGCCCGGTACCCGGACTCGGCGGACCAGTCACCGCGCACGAGCGGCGGCGCCTCCCGGCCCCCGCCGGCCTCGGCGAGCGTCTCCCGCCACGCGTTCGCCCGCCGCTGCGCCGCGAACGACCCCTCCGGCCCGGCCAGATGCCACACCGTCCCGTGCCCCAGCTCCAGCAGATGCCGTACGGCGTCCCGCGCGCCCCCGGCCTGGTCGGTGTCGACGACGGTGTACCGGTCCCCGGCGTCGGAGTCGGCCACCACGACCTGCACCCCGGGCGGCACGGACACGGTCGCCGTGTCCAGCAGATGGACCTCCATGATCACGATGACCGCGTCCACGGCCAGCTCCCCGAGCCGCGAGAACGCCCCGTTCACCTCGTCCTGCGTCGGCACGGCGACGGGCAGCAGCGTGACGGCGTACCCCTCCCGCGCGGCGGACGTGGCGATGGCGTCGAGGGTGCGGATGTTGCCCAGGGTGGAGAGCGAGAAGGTGATCACCCCGAGCGTCCGGAACTCCCCGCGTCTGAGCGCCCGTGCCGCGCTGTTGGGCCGGTAGCCCAGCTCCCGCATGGCGTCGAGGACCTGGCGCCGGGTGTCCTCGTTGACTCCGGCGAAGCCGTTGGAGACGCGGGAGACGGTCTGGGCGGAGACTCCGGCGAGGCGCGCGACATCGCCCATGGAGGGCCCTTGGCGGGGCCGGGCGGCGCGTCGCTTCGTACCACGCTTGGTACCACCGTCGATCGTGTCCACCTTGACGACTCCTTGACCCCCGAGATTGGGACAGTGTAGACATCCGCCTCACAGGATGTTTACGTAAACATCCATTGAGCCAAACCATACGAGAGCACCTCGAACCGTAGTAATACACCGCTCCACGGCGGTGAAACGCACAGCACCGCACCGCACTGACCGCATCGCACCGCAACGCACCGCACCGCGCTGAACGTCGGCCCCCGCTCGGCCCCGATCTCCGTGTACGTCCGCCGGGACGCGGCACACGGAAGAGTTGGAGTACTCGCATGGCACACCGCACCCGTACGAACCGCAGCCGTACGAGACGGCTCTTCGGGGCCATCGGCATCACGGCCCTGGCCACCGGCACGGCCATGGCCACGACCTCCCTGCCGATGGCGCACGCCGACACGACGGCCGCAGCCGCCGCGGTGACGGTCAGCCCCGACCCCTCCTACATGGGCGACAAGTTCGAGGGCTGGGGCACCAGCCTGGTCTGGTTCGCCAACGCCACCGGCGACTACCCGAAGCCGATCCGCGAGAAGCTCGCGAACCTCCTCTTCGGCGAGGACGGCCTCAACCTCAACATCGCCCGCTACAACATCGGCGGCGGCAACGCCCCCGACGTCAAGGACTACCTGCGGGCCGGCGGCGCGGTCGAGGGCTGGTGGAAGGCCCCGGCGGGCACCACCCGCGAGGACGTCGACTGGTGGAGCGCGGACGACGAGAACGACTGGAACAAGGACGCCGACGCCACCCAGCGCTGGTGGATCGACCGCATCAAGAAGGACATCACCCACTGGGAGACCTTCAGCAACTCCCCGCCGTGGTTCATGACGGAGAGCGGCTACGTCTCCGGCGGCTTCGACGCGTCGAAGGACCAGCTGAAGGAGGAGTCGGTCGAGGACTTCGCCAAGTACCTCGTCGGCGCCACCGAGCGCCTGGAGAAGGCCCACGGCATCAAGGTCGACACCCTCGACCCCTTCAACGAGCCCAACACCAACTACTGGGGCACCAAGCTCGGCGCCGACGGCCAGCCGACCGGAGGCCGCCAGGAGGGCGCCCACATAGGCCCGGAACTGCAGCAGAAGGTGCTGCGGGCGCTGGGCCCGGTCCTCGACGACTCCCGCACCCGCGCCGGGATCTCCGCGATGGACGAGACGAACCCGGGCACGTTCGCCACGAACTGGAACTCCTACCCCAAGGAGGTCCGTGACCTGGTCGACCAGATGAACGTCCACACCTACGGCACCAGCCAGCGCACCACGGTCCGCGACCTCGCCAAGGCCGCCGACAAGCCGCTGTGGATGAGCGAGGTCGAGGGCGACTGGGGCGACGGCCAGAGCTTCACCGACATGCGCCCCGGTCTGGGCCTCGCCCAGCGCATGGTCGACGACCTCCGTGAACTGGAGCCCAAGGCCTGGGTGTTCTGGCAGCCGGTCGAGGACTACGACAACATGAAGCCGGGCGGCGAGTCCGCCAAGGGCGGCAACTGGGGCTCGATCCAGCTCTCCTTCGCCTGCACCCAGTCGGACACGCTCGAGACGTGCCCCATCTACACGAACACCAAGTTCGACACGGCCCGTAACTTCACCCACTACATCAAGCCGGGCGACCGTCTGATCAAGACGAACGACGAGTCGAGCACGGCGGCGGTCTCGAAGCACGGCGACAGGGCGACGGTCGTCCACGTCAACAGCACGACGGCCTCCCGCGCGGTGACGGTCGACCTCTCGAAGTTCGGCGAGATCTCCAAGCACGCGACGGTGACCCCCGTCGTCACGGACGCCGCGGGCAAGCTGATCCGCGGGCAGGCCGTGAAGGTCGCGGACAAGAAGGCCACGATCACGGTCCCGGCCCAGTCGGTGACCTCGTTCCTGGTCAAGGGCGTGGACGGCGTCGCCGCCTCCCAGGCCGAACTCCAGGACGACCGCACCTACACCCTCACCGGTGTCCAGAGCAGCAAGAACCTGGCCATCGCGGCGGACGGCAAGAGCCTGAACATCAAGACCCCGAGCACGAGCGGTTCGGGTCAGCGGTGGACCGTGGACCGCATCGGCGACAACACCCCCGACAACCGCGCCCGCTACGCCCTCACCGAGCCCACCTCGGGCAAGCGCCTCGCGATCAGGAACGGCTCCCTGGTGGCCGAGCCGGACACGGGCACCCGCGACACCGCCGCCCAGTGGATCCTCTCCACCACGGGTGACAAGACCTGGACCCTGGTGAACGTGGCCACCGGCCAGCTCCCCGACGTCTACGGCCAGTCCACCAACGACGGCGCCGGAGTCGGCGTCTGGACCCCGAACTCGGGCTACAACCAGCGCTGGAAGCTGACGGACGTCACGTCGTAGGCGTCGTAAGCGACTGCCAGGAAGAAGGACGCTTCGTCACCGGAGCGGTCCAGGACTACGGTCCGTGCGAGGGTCCCGGTCCGGCGGCGGGCCGGGACTCGCGCGCGAGAAACCCGGGCCGGCCTCACTTCAGGCCGGGTCCGGCGGCGCGGCGGACGTGGCCGCGCGGCGGTATTCGGCGTTGATGCGCTGGGCCTCTTCGAGCTGGTCTTCCAGGACGATGATGCGGCAGGCGGCTTCGATGGGTGTGCCCTGGTCGACGAGCTCGCGGGCGCGGGCGGCGATACGCAGCTGGTAGCGGGAGTAGCGGCGGTGACCGCCCTCCGAGCGCAGCGGGGTGATGAGGCGGGCTTCGCCGATGGCGCGGAGGAACCCTTGGGTGGTGCCGAGCATCTCGGCGGCCCGCCCCATGGTGTAGGCGGGGTAGTCGTCGTCGTCGAGACGGTCGTACGAGTCGTCTGCGGTCATTTGCACCTCTCCGGGAAACGCGTCGAGGGGCCCTGGCGCCGTACCGGCACCAGGGCCCCGAAGGAACTACTACACCACCTGCCGGCCCTGACAGGGCGCCGGCGTTCTCTGTCCGCGTACCCGGCCGTGACGACGGCGGGGTCGCGGGGATCGCGGTTGCTTGACCGGAGACCACCTCACTATCGATGTCCTGCGGTACCCGGGCTCAGACTTCCGCCCGGGCGATCCTGATGGCGCGGGTTCCTCCGTTCTGCCTCGGTTCTGCTTTCGCTGATCAACTGCTTGTCACGGGGTACTGCGCTCGCGAGTCCCGCGCCCGCCATGGCCGCGGTCCCGCTCCGGCCGGCAGTTCATGTCTGCCAGGCCCTGCTGTCCTCCTGGGTTACGAGAGAAACCATAACCACGCCACCACCCAATGTCTACTCCGGCCGACATAGATTTCCGTGTGTCCGATAGGCAGGTAATCGATCTCGAACGGTGGAACGAATCGGGTGTGGGGCGGGCATGTCCGGGTCGATCGCGGCTGTGCCGGAGGGCTCCGGACGAGCCGCGCATAGGATCGGCTCTCATGTCGAAGCCTGACGAGCTGCTCGTTGACGTTGCCACGCTGGTGGAGTCCGGGCAGAGCAATCAGATGTCCCTGACCGTGGTCACCGGTGGCGCCGTGGTCACCGGCCGGCTGGCGCCCGAGGCGGTGTGGCGGCAGCGGGTGTCGGAGGTCCTGGCGGACTCGGCCCGCCTGGGAGAGTTCTCCGCCGTCTTCACCGCCGCGGCACGGCGGGACGGGCCGCCCGCGTATCTCCACTTCCACATGGCCCGGATTCTTCAGGGCACGGTGGGAATCCCGGAGACGGGCGGGATGTACCGCGTCTCGATCGCGGACGTCAGCGCCTGGACCATGGGCGACTTCAGCTACTCCGACCACTGACACACGGGAGGGCCCGACCGGCGTACACCGGTCGAGCCCTCCCCACTGCCCGAGTGTCAGGCCGCCGTTCCGGCGGCGGAGCGCCGCCCGCCACCCCACCGGGCGCGGGGGGCCGTACCGCGCTTGCGCTGCTCGGCGGGCGGCGCGGTGATCGTCACGGGAATCCCGGAGGGCGTCCGCGCGCCGGTGATCCGGCTGAGCTCCTCCTCGCCGGAGCGGACCCGGGTGGTCGTGGGCACGATCCCGGCGGCGGCCATGAGGCGGGTCATGTCGCGGCGCTGGTCGGCGGTGACCAGGGTGACGACGCTGCCCGACTCGCCGGCCCGTGCGGTACGGCCGCCGCGGTGGAGGTAGTCCTTGTGGTCGCTCGGCGGGTCCACGTTGACGACGAGGTCGAGGTTGTCGACGTGGATGCCGCGCGCGGCGACGTTGGTCGCGACCAGGACGGTGACATGCCCGGTCTTGAACCGGGCGAGCGTACGGGTGCGCTGCGGCTGCGACTTCCCGCCGTGCAGGGCCGCTGCCCGCACCCCGCAGCCGAGGAGCTCCTCGGTGAGGCGGTCCACGGCGTGCTTGGTGTCCAGGAACATGATCACCCGCCCGTCGCGTGCCGCGATCTCCGTCGTCAGCCGCTGCTTGTCGGGACCGTGCACATGCAGGACGTGGTGCTCCATCGTGGTGACCGCGCCCTGGGAGGGATCCACGGAGTGGACCACGGGGTCGCTGAGATAGCGGCGGACCAGGAGGTCGACGTTGCGGTCCAGGGTCGCGGAGAACAGCAGTCGCTGGCCGTCGGGCCGGACCTGGTCGAGGAGTGCGGTGACCTGTGGCATGAAGCCCATGTCGGCCATCTGGTCGGCCTCGTCGAGGACGGTGATGGCGACCCGGTCCAGCCGGCAGTCGCCGCGGTCGATGAAGTCCTTGAGCCGGCCGGGGGTGGCCACGACGACCTCGGCGCCGCCGCGCAGCGCGCTCGCCTGCCGGCCCATCGGCATGCCGCCGACGACGGTGGCCAGACGCAGCCGCACGGCGCGGGCGTACGGGGTGAGCGCGTCGGTGACCTGCTGCGCGAGTTCCCGGGTGGGGACGAGGACGAGCGCCAGCGGCTGCCGGGGCTCGGCCCGCTGTCCGGCGGTACGGGCCAGCAGCGCGAGGCCGAAGGCGAGGGTCTTGCCGGACCCGGTCCGCCCCCGGCCGAGGACGTCACGGCCCGCCAGGGAGTTCGGCAGTGTCGCCCCCTGGATGGGGAACGGGACGGACACGCCCTGCGCGGTCAGGGCGGCCAGGAGCCCCCGGGACAGGCCGAGATCGGCGAAGCTCTCGACGGCGGGCAGCGCCGGAGTGATCGTCTTCGGCAGCGCGAACTCGCCCTGCACCGCGCCGGGCCGCCGCCCGGACCCACCGGAACGCTTCGGTCCTCCCGACCGGCTCGGGGCGGACGCCGATCCGAAGCGACTGCCCCGGCGGGTGCGGGTAGAACGGCTGGTGCGTGTGGGGTTCATTCAGAGCCTTCCTCGACACGGCACGTATCGCGGAATTCCGGCAACGAATGAACAGCGTACGGAATCACAGGCACGGGCCGAATGAAATGCGAGCCAATTTCGAGAGAAACAGGAAATAAGCCCTGGGAAATGCGCGCAGCTGGGGCCCGCACCCCGAGGGATGCGGGCCCCAGCTACGTATTACGCGTCAGCGCCAAGCATCAAGTACTAAGCACTAAGTACTAAGCACTAAGCATCAGGCGTCAGACGGAAACGATGTTCTCGGCCGTCGGACCCTTCTGACCCTGCGCGATGTCGAAGGAGACCTTCTGGCCCTCCTGGAGCTCGCGGAAGCCCTGGGCGGCGATGTTCGAGAAGTGGGCGAACACGTCGGGGCCGCCACCGTCCTGCTCGATGAAGCCGAAACCCTTTTCCGCGTTGAACCACTTCACGGTGCCAACAGCCATGTCATATCTCCCTTGGGGCAGTGCGCCGGCCTCCGTACCGTACGGATGCCGTGTCGCTGCGATGATGCCCTGCCCGGAAAATGACCGGAAATACAAAACACTTCCCACGGTGCGCGGCCGACGGGAGGTGCCTGAAGTTTTCTGGGTACCAAAACTGCAACTGGTTTCGACAGTAGCACGTCGCCGCAGCCCGGGTCTGTCGAAAATTCCGTTCCTGTACGGCGCCGACAAAAACCCTCTCCGTGATGGCCGTAAAAGTCTCAGACCGCGAACACAGGTATTTCCGGGCCTCGGGTCTGACGGCGGACACCGAGGTGCACCGATGTACAGGGTGACCAGCGGTATTCGACCGTGCTCGAAACGCCTGGTGCGGGTCGGCGGACGCCGCTGACGATGAGGGTGTCGCAGGAACGACGGTTCCGGCCCCACTCAAGGGAGAGACGCGTGAATCCACGGAAGTCACGAAAGTCGTCGAGCATGCGCCGTGCCTCGCTCGCACTCGCACTGGTAGCCGCGTCCGTGCTCACCACGGCTCTGGCCTCGCCGTCGTTCGCCGTCCCGGCCCGGACCACCTCGTCGGCGCAGGCGGCGGATGCCAGGGTGGAGCAGCAGATCCAGGACGTACTGCGCCAGAACGAGGGCGCCGAGCGGGTGGCCAAGGACCGGATACGGCTGGAGCCGGGCGTCGAGCTGACTGTCGCGTCGTCCACCCGCGCGGCGGCCGGCATCGGCGACTGCCGGCCCGGTTACGCCTGCGTGTGGCAACACAGCAACTTCACCGGCAACCGCCTGGACTTCTACTACTACCGCTCCTACGAACTCGCCGGCTACCCCATGCCCGGCGGCGGCACCTGGCAGGACCAGATCAGCTCCTTCTTCAACAACCAGACCGGAGGCGCCTGGATGGTCGGCAGGAACTGGCTCACCGAGGGCGGCAGCAGCGGCTGGGAGTGGATCTTCGGCGGCCCGGGCGCATACCGCGAGGCCCAGGTGAGCGCCAACGACCAAGCCGATCTGATCGAGTTGTACGCGTAAGCCCGGAACATGAGGGACACGGCGCGGCGGCGCACCAGCATGGTGCCCCGCCGCGTTCCGCGTCACCGCCACCGGACCACCACCCGGACACGGAAGGCCGCGTTGGGGCTCTGGGGACGACTGTTGACGGTGTCAGGGCCCGACCCGAGGGCAGCCGGCCTCCCACCAACTCTCCGCTACCGTGGGCGTTCATGAGGGTCCTGATCATCGGTGGCAGTGGCTTTCTCGGAACAGAACTGGTCCGACAAGCCATCGCGGCGGGGCACGAAACGGCCGCGACGTTCGCCTCCCGACCGGGCGGGTCCTCGGGCGTCGCCTGGCATCGGCTTGACGTCCGGGACCCTGTGGGTGTTGCCAGGTTGCTTGCAGACGTCGACCCCTCGATCGTCATCAATGCGTCCAGTGGCCTGGCTGATTGGGCGGTCACCGCCGACGGCGCTGTCCGCGTGGCGCTGGCTGCCGCCGAGCAAGGCTGCCGCCTGGCCCACGTCTCCAGTGACGCGGTGTTCTCGGGCGCGCACGTCCGCTACGACGAGAGCAGCCTGCCCGATCCGGTCACCCCCTATGGCGCCGCAAAGGCCGCAGCTGAGACGGCGGTGCGACTGCTGGTGCCGGGTGCCGTCGTCGCTCGCACCTCGCTGATCCTCGGACACGGGCGGTCTGGGCACGAGCGCATCGTGCATGATCTGGCGGCCGGCACCCGCGGCGGGGTCCTCTTCACCGACGACATCCGTTGCCCGGTGCATGTCGAAGACTTGGCCGCTGCCTTGTGGGAGATCGCGCTGTCCGACGCGGCCGGGGTGTTCCACCTCGCCGGGGCGGATGCCTTGAGCCGTCACGACCTCGGCATGCTCATCGCCCACCATCAAGGACTTGACGGTGCGCAGCTTCCCACTGGGCGGCGCGCCGACACCAACCTGCTCGGGGCACTCGACGTACGCCTCGACAGCCGCGCAACGCAACAGCGGCTGCGAACCAGGCTCCGCGGCGCCCACGAGTTCCTCCGCGAAGACGCCCGCCGCACCCAGGATCCGCTCCAGCTGCCCCGGCAGCAGTAGTTGTGTACGGACCTCTTCGTCCCGAAGCAACTTGGGTGGGCTGGCGTTGTCACGCAGTTGGACACGCATCCTGTGCGGCTTCCAGCGGATCAGAGAGATCAGAGACTCCGATAGATCAGCCAACCGCCAAGACCGAGCAACGCCGGGGAGCCCAGGAACCACATGGCCGTCCCGGTCTGCCACAGCTGGCCGTCACTGACCTTGCGGCTGAGGATGCCAAGCACTGGAAGTCCGACGGTGATCACAAGTATGCCGACGAAGAGACCCACGCTGCTGCCCCCGTTGGTCGCTGGTCATAGAAGCGTAGGGGGCCGGTGACCGCCCGTGCCGGTGGGCGTTGCCGGATCAGCCTGTTCCGTGCCCGCGTTCGGCCTCGACACCTCCAACAGCCATGCGACCAGCCTGCGCACCCCCGGACCGTGTCCCGCATCGGATCGGCCCCCTTGTCTTCGAGCCTCGCAGCCTGAGCGGTGTGCGGCTGAGCGGCTGCCCTGTCCACCGAGTCCTCGTGCGGTCACCGCCCCGGTGACCTGTACGACGGCTGTGACGTGTCTCACCGGAACTCGCCCGCACCGTACGTCAGCTCAAGACGTGACCACAGATATGCGAACCCGGGTGCGAAACGGAGATCCGGACGCCTTCGCGGAACTCTTCGACGCGTGCGCCCGCGCGGTGTACAACCACGCCTTCCGGCTGACCGCCGACTGGTCGCTGGCCGAGGACGTGATGTCGACGACCTTCATGGAGGCGTGGCGGCGCCGTGCCTCGGTCGAGGCCGTAGGCGGCTCGCTGCGGCCGTGGCTGCTGGGCATCGCCACCAACGTCGCCCGCTCCCACCACCGCAGCAACCGCCGCTACCGCAACGCGGCGAGCGCCGCGGCCGCCGCGCACGCCGCCGAGGAACGGGTCGAGGACCACGCCGAGGAGACCGCCGGACGCCTGGACGACCGGCGCCGTATCAACGCCACGCTCGCCGCCCTCAGCCTGCTCAAGCGCCCCGAGCGTGAGGTCCTGACGCTGTGCCTGTGTGAGGGGCTGGAGTACGCCGAGGCGGCCCGCGCCCTGGGTATCCCGGTCGGCACCGTCCGCTCCCGCCTCTCCCGCGCCCGCGCCAAGCTGCGCAAGCTCGCCGACGCGCAACTGCTCGGAGAAAAAAGGGAACCCACCCGCACGAACCGGCAGATAACAGGTGATCGCGGATACGCGGTCCGGTCCGCACAGGAAGGAAACCGATGAACGCCAGCCCCTCCCACCGGCCCCACCCGGCCGAGTGGACGGAGACGCAGAGTCTGCTGCCCTCCGCCGAGCGGGATCTGCCGGCGGGCCGCCACCAGTTCCACAAGGAGCAGATGATGGCCCGGATCCACGAAGACCTCCGCACCCCCTCCCGTACGTCCGCCACCTCTCCGGTCACGCCCGTGAAGCGCTCCCACCCGTTCCTGCGCCGTACGATCCTCCTGCCCGCCGCGGCCTTCGCCCTGGCCGGCGCGGTCGCGGGCGGCCTCGCCCTCACCGGCGGCGGGGCCCACGGCGGCACGGCCGCCGGCGGCACGACCGACCTGGCCACCGGCCCCGCACTGACCACCAGGATCGGCGTCGCCGACGACAAGGGCGCCCCCCAGCTCCTCGAACGCATCTCCCTGGCCGCCGCCGACACCTCCGAGCCCACCCCGCGCAAGGGCCAGTACATCTACATCGCCTCGAAGGTGGCCGACACCTACATCGCGGTCGACGGAGACAACAAGAGCGAGGCGGTCAGTACCGAGCTGCACTCCCGCCAGGTCTGGAAATCCCTCGACGGCAGGGACGGCTGGCTGATCGAGGCCGGTGAGACCAGCGACAAGGGCATCACCCTGCAGAGCGACACCCCGGGCAGCGGCGCCTACAACGCCCTGGCCGAGCTGCCGACCGACCCCGACGCGCTGCTCCAGCGGATCTACCGCGCTTCGGACGCCGTCCGGGACCCCGAAGTCCCCCGCGACCAGGCGGCCTTCGTCGCGATCGGCGACATGCTCTTCGAAAGCTACCCGCCCGCCGAGGTCGGCGCCGCCCTCTACAAGGCCGCGGCCAAGATCCCCGGCGTCGTCGCGGTGAATGACGCGGTCGACGCCACGGGCAGGCACGGGATCGCGATCGCGCGGGAGAACCCCGTGGCCGGCGAGCGCACCGAGTGGATCTTCGACAAGAAGACGCTGCGGTTCCTCGGCGAGCGCGTCGTGGTGGTCAAGGCCATGGCTGACAGCCCCCTCAAGGTCGGTACCGTCGCGCACACCAGCGCGATCACCGAGCGCGCGGTCGTCGACGCCACCAAGCAGGTCCCCGGGCAGGCGAGCTGAATACGCGACAGAACCACAAGCGCCTCGCCCACTTGATGGTTGGCGGTGGCCGTGATCAGGACTTCTGAGCGCGTCGTTGCGGCATGTGGCCGGAGGCTGGGACTGGAGTTGGCGGGGTAGGCCGCGAGTGCTTGTGAGCGGCTTCGAAGGCGGGGCGTGTCGGTGTACGTTGCGACGGATGCCCGAGCGGTGTGCCGGCTCCGGGCTGTGAGGGGTTGCCGCGTTGCTTCGCGAGGCTGTTCTCGGCAGCGGGGACGGATGACGATCCTGCCCTCCGACGCGGAGGGCATGGCCTGTTGGTGGAAAGGGCTGATTCCCGCTCCGTCGGAGGCTGTTGAACCGCCTGCGTGACCTTCGGGCCCGAGGCAGGCACTCTCAGGCGCCTTCGCTCCGCCTCCCGGTGGGCCTGGTTCGGGTCTGCCGGGAGGCCTTGGTGCTGGTCTGTGCTGTGGAGCTTCCTACGCCCGCCCCACGATGTGCGCCATCCCGGGCGAGGTCTGAACCGATTGGCGGCAGTCCGGTGCGGTGGGTGGGGGCGGCTCGCCGTCGAGTGCGCGGCACAGGGCCGCGTGCAGGTGCTCGGCCTCGGCGAGGGTGAGGGTGAGTTCCGTGTCCGTGGCGTGGCCGTCGGTGAGGGACAGGCATAGGGGTACGGCGAGTTGGTCGTCGGCTGTGCGGCGTACGGGGCGGCCCTGCGGGCGCTTGACGGTCCAGGTCATGGCGTCGTCGTCTTTCCGATGCGGGCCAGGCGGTACGTGCCCCAGAGTTCGCGTCCGTCCTCGCAGCCGTCCTGGGCCTTGGGGGTGCCCTTGCAGCCGACGGCGCACTTGCGGGTGTGCTCGAACCAGAGGCGGTAGGCGCGGAGCATGGGGATGTCGGTGCGGGGTGGGGCGGACGGATTCTGGCTGTTGGGCATTAGCTCACCTCCGCGAGTCGACGGGCGTACCGGAGGTGTTGGCGTACCTCGGGTGTCAGGAGGTAGGCGCCCACGAGAGTGCTGCTGATGTCGTCGGGAGTGATGGCCGGTAGTTCTGCGCGGGGTTGTGGTTGGGAGCCTCTGCGGCGACGGGCGCTTGCGAGGAAGGCGGCCCACATCTCCGGTGA
This sequence comes from Streptomyces griseiscabiei, assembly GCF_020010925.1. Lineage (NCBI taxonomy): Bacteria > Bacillati > Actinomycetota > Actinomycetes > Kitasatosporales > Streptomycetaceae > Streptomyces > Streptomyces griseiscabiei. Next base: position 93,252 of record NZ_JAGJBZ010000003.1, read on the forward strand.
GGGGGAGCGCGGTGGTGGGCCCGGCCACAGGGCCGGTCCTTCGCATGGAGGCGGAGGTTGGTGATGGACTTCCGGTGCGGGCAGGCCGAACAGCATGGCCCTGACCCAGGCAAGTGCCTGTGATGCAAGGTGCATTGTCGATCTCCTGGTGGGGTCGGTCATGCCCCGGGGCCGTGTCAGCGGCCGGCGGGGCTTTCTGTGGCCTTATTGAGGACGAGTGCCCAGAGGTGGTCGCCTTCGCCGGTGCGGCGATGTCCGTACACGTCGGCGTCGGCGATGGCGGCCAGGACGGCTCTGCGTGAGGTCTCGCTCAGCTCTCTCGGTAGGTCCACTTCCAGTCGGACGCCGAGGGGGAACTCCGCGCTGCGCACCTCGGCCCCCGTGGCGTCGGTCAGTCGTGCGGCAATGCTTTCGGCCTTCGGGCGCACGGTTCTCCCAAGTGAGCGCACCATTACTTGGAGTACTTCTACTTCAGTAGCTTCTACCTGATGCAGTAGCTTGTCAATGTCGTCGTCAACCGCACCATCAGCCCTGCGCGTTCAGGGCAGCACGGAGAGCCGTATGCCGAGAGAGGCCCCGTACCTCGATGTCGCGGACGACCTGCGCCGCCGGGTGAGGGCGGGTGAGTGGGCCGTCGGTGAGCGTCTGCCGTCGCGGGCGCAGCTCGCCGAGGGGTACGGGGTGGGGCGCAATGTCACGCAACGTGCCATGGAGCGCCTGATCATCGAGGGCATTCTGGAGGGGCGGGCCGGTTCTGGGACGTACGTCCGCGCGCCGCGTGAGCGGTTGCGGATGATCCGGTCCCGGCATCGTGAGCATCGGGGTGGCTCGCCGTTCCGCGCCGACATGAAGGAGCAGGGGCGGCGCGGTACTTGGGAGTCGCACAGTCAGGCCCGCGTTCCCGCGCCGGAGCGCATCGCCGAGCGGCTCGCCGAGCGGCTCGCCGTCGATCCGGGTGCCCCCTGCGTCGTAACCCGCTACGAGTTTCTCGCCGACGGTCAGTCGGTTCAGCTGTCGGAGTCCTGGGAGCCGATGGCCATCACCGACGGCACGCCCGTCGTCCTCCCGGAGATGGGGCCGCTCGCCGGCATGGGGGTCGTGGAGCGGATGAGGTCCATCGGGGTCGTCATCGAGACCGCTGTCGAGGTTCCGCGCCCTGGCCGGGCCACTCAGGAAGAGGCCAATCTGCTGGGTGTCAGCGTCGGGGAACTGCTGACCCGTATCGAGCGCACGTACTACGACGGTGACGGTCGTCCCGTCGAGACTGCGGACATCACCGTGCCCGACGGGCGCTGGGAGATTGCCTACGAGTTCCCGATCGAGCACCCCGCGACCTGAAGCGAGCAGGCGCTGGCTCGGGGAGGAATGGTGCGTGTGCTCCGGCAAGGTCGCTTCGATCCGACTCCCGCACCCACTCCCATGCCCGCGCCACGAGTTGGACGCAGTGCCTGCGCGGGCATGCCCAGCAGCGTCCGGGCCTGGCCTATTAGGTGCTGCTGGTCTCGACAGCCTGTTGCAGGGCGTGGCCGGACGGTGTGGACTTCCTCGGTGACCCAGGTCCTGTATCTCATCTCCTGCGCTGCCCCGCCCACCCGATCCATCGCCACAGGTATCCGCAAGGCGCAGGCCGCCGGGTGGGAGGTCTGCCTCGTCCTCAGCCCGTCCGCGTACCGCTGGGTCGAGCCCGACCTTGACGGACTCCGAGCGCTCACCGGGCATCCGGTCCGTCACGAGTACAAGCATCCTGACGCCGCCGACGTTCTGCCCCCGCCGGACGCGATCCTCGCGGCGCCCGTCACGCTCAATACGCTGACCAAATGGGCCGACGGGCACTCGGACACCCTGGCGCTCGGCCTGGTGACGGAGGCGATCGGGCTTGAACTGCCGCTGGTCGCACTGCCGTTCATCAACCGGGCGCAGGCGGCGCATCCCGCGCTCGGCCGAGCCGTTTCCGTTCTCCGGGGCTGCGGGGTGACCGTGCTGCTCGGCGAAGGCGGCTTCGTTCCCCACGAGCCCAAGCATGGTGATGTGGACGGGTATCCCTGGGACGCGGCGATCGCGGCTCTGCCGGTGTCCGCGATCCACGGACGAGACGAGGGGTGACCCCATGTCCGTTGAGCCGCTGACGACCAGCTACTACACCCACGGACGTCTGGCGGAGGTCCGCCGCACCCTGCTGGACGTGTACGCCGACGTGTACGCGGAGGACATCGCCACCGATCCGTTCTTCTCCATGGAGCGGTTCGAGGAGCGGTTGGAGGCTCATGGGGCGGCCGGTGGGTGGGGGTGTGTCGTCGCTGAGGTCGGGGGTGAAGTGGCCGGCTTCACCTATGGGTTCACGGCGCGCGACGACGGGACGACGTTCAAGTTGTGCGAGAACATGCTGCGCGAGAAGTGGCGTAAGCGGGGGATTTCGCAGGTCATGCATGGGGAGTTGGTGGGCCAGCGGGCGGAGGCGCGGGCTGAGTTGCTGGTGCGGCGGGAGCGGCCGCGGTTGCGGGCGATGTATGAGGGTTGGGGGTATGCGCAGGTAGGGGAGAAGCTGCCGTTCCCTGACTCGCCGTTGTACGACGTCATGGTTCTCGCTCTGCGCTGAACCGGGCAGAGCCGATGGGTGGTGACTGAGCAGTGGTCCTGCTGTGGTGGTGCGTCGGTGCGTCGGTGCGTCGGTGCGTCGGTGCGTCGGTGCGTCGGTGCGTCGGTGCGTCGGTGCGTCGGTGCGCGGCGCGTGTTGCCTACGGCTCGTGACACGATCTTGTTGAAGTGACGATGGTTCAGAGCGCTGGTACTCGCCGCATCCGGGGCGAGGCGGGGGAGATGAGCGTGGGAGCGGAACCGTCCGGTACCCCGAGCCGTCGGCTCAGCGGAATGGGCCTCGGTGTCCTCGTCGGCGGGCTGACCTCAGTGGTGACCATCACTGCGGTGGGGAGGGCATGGGCCGCTTGTGACGTGGGCGGCAACGCGGGAGCCAACGGCATGGCTTTGCTGTTTCTGGCGCCTCTCATATGGATTGCCACCGCGGTTCCGTGGGTGATCCTGCACAGCACCCTCGGGAGACGTCATCGCGGGACAGCGCTGACGTCAGGGCTCGTCCTCACCTTGTGGTTCACCTGGTTCCTTGTCACCTGGCTCGGCATGCCGGACTCCTACCCCGCCCCGTTGTGCCCCGGCAACGTCCCACCCTGGTGGCCGGGCTTCATCCCGGCATGACCCACCCCACCCCACCCCACCCTGAAGCCCTGACACAAACCTTGTAACAGTGCCCGGCTGCTGCTTCACTGTGGCGACTTGTGGGCCGTGCGGCGGTCTCGCAGCTCAGCCGCTGCTGTCATGCCGTCATCGAGGAAGCGTGAGGCATGAAGGATTCAGCGCTGATCACGGTCGGGTTGCCCGTCGCGCTCGCCGTGATCATGTTCGGTCTCGGGCTCTCGCTCACCACGGACGACTTCAGGCGCGTGGCCCGTTCGCCGAAGGCGGTCGCGTTCGCGCTGACTGTGCAGATCCTGGTGCTGCCGCTGGTCGCCTTCGGGTTGGTGACGGCCTTCGACATGGACCCGTTGCTCGCGGTGGGGGTGATGCTTCTGGCGGCGTCTCCGGGCGGGACCACCGCCAATCTGTTCAGTCATCTGTTCCGCGGGGACGTGGCGTTCAACATCACGCTCACCGCGATCAATTCCGTGCTGGCGGCCGTCACCATTCCCCTCGTCACCAATCTGGCGATCGGTTACTTCGACGCCGAGGGGGATCTGGGACTGCAGTTCGGCAAGGTGGTGCAGGTCATCGCCATCGTGCTGATACCGGTCGGCATCGGCATGCTCGTACGGAAACGGTCCGCGGAGTTCGCCGCCCGAGCCGACCGTCCGGTCCGGGTGTTCTCCATCGCCGTCCTGGTCGCCGTGTCCCTGGCGGCGCTGCTGGGCGAGCGGGAGAATCTCGCCGACTACCTCCGCCAAGTCGGCCTGGTCACCGGCCTCTTCTGCCTCGCGAGCCTCAGCATCGGCTACGGCGGTGCCAGGGTCCTTCGCCTCAATGAGCCGCAGGCCGTCGCCAGCGCCATGGAGGTGGGCATCCACAACACCACCGTGGCTCTCACCATCGCGCTGAGCATCCTCGACAGCACCGAGGTGGCCATTCCCAGTGCCGTCTACTCGGTTCTGATGTACGTCCTGGCGACCGCTTTCGGCTACGCCATCACCCGGCCTCGGTCCCGGACCCGGACCCGGCCCGGGAGCCGCTCGGGAGACCCGTCGGCGACGGGCTGAGCCGGTCCGACCGGTGTCACCACCGCCTGGCCCCGAGGCGGTCCGCCGTGGCCGCGCGGCGTCCCAGGGCATTCCGGAGGCCGTTGTTCCCGCAGGTCAACGGGGGTGGATCCGTTCCGGTGGCGGGTACGGGGCGGTGGCTGTTGTGGTGCTTCCCCGGCGTCCTCGAAGCTCTGGACGTCGCCCCGGCCGAGGCACGACGACCGCCTCGGCACCGGTCCGGCGACGACATCGGGATCAGAGAGAGAAGACGCACATGAACAGCAAGTTCCTCGTACGCCGTCGCCCGGGGCTTCGCGCGGCGGCCGTCGGCCTCGTGCTCGCCGTCGGCCTCGGTGCGGCGGCGCAGGTGCCGGCCCAGGCGTCCATCCCGGCCCAGGCGTCCGTCCAGGCCCCCGCGAAGGCACCCGCCGCAGCGGCGAAGGCCGTCACCGGCACGGCCAAGTCGGTCACCGGTACGCCCGGCCAGGCCGTGACCCGGGTCGCCGACTTCTACGGCGCGTACATCGACGCGAAGGGCGACTACACGGACCCGGACGTCACGCTGGCCAAGGCCCTCCGCAAGCACTACCTGACGCCCGACTTCGCCAAGCGGCTCGCGGCCTGGGAGACGAAGAACGGGGCGGACGGCGTCCTGCGCGCCCAGAACGTACCGGCGCGGTGGACGGTCACCGACAACGGCAGCCTGGGGCACAGCCACGAGGTCGTCGTCACCCTGACCTTCGGCAGCGGGAAGACGACGCAGAAGACCAAGCTCTACGTGCTGGTGGAGCGGTACAACCGCATCTCCGAGATCGCGACCACGAGCGCCGGCTGACGCGGAGCCCGCCCGTCCGGCCGGGCGGGGTACCGGCCCCGGTGGAACCATCCCCGCCCGGCCGACGTGCACTGAGAGCAGGGCCCGGGACGCGGAACCCCGGGCGGTGACGGGGGAACGACCGGGGGCGGCGGGGATGAGGGGAATGACAGGGAACCACGGGGGGACGATGCCGATTCCGGACGACGCCGAGGAGTTCGCGGCGTTGCTGCGTCGGCTGAAGGACCGCACCGGCCGGAGTTACGGTTCCCTGGCCCGCCGCGTCGACATGAACACCTCCACGCTGTACCGGTACTGCGCGGGCGCGGCGGTGCCGCAGGACTTCGCGCCCGTGGAACGGCTCGCGACCTTCTGCGGCGCGACCGCGCAGGAGCGGCTCGACCTGCACCGGCTGTGGCTGTCGGCGGTGGCGGCCCGACAGCGGGTGCGTACGGTCGACGCGCCGGCCGAGGCGACCCCGGCCCCCGCCCCGGACGAGCACTCCCACTCCTCCTCAGCCTCTCCCCACCTCTGGTACCGCCGCCCACGGCGCCTCGTATCCACCGCCGTCGCCACTGCCGTCGCACTGCTCGCCACCGCCGGTACGTCAGTCCTCCTGTCCGACGACCGCTCCTCCCAGGTGGACACCTCCCACCCCACGAGCCCCCGGACCACCGCCGCCGGAGCCCCCGGCCGCTCGTCGGAACCGTCAGACCCCTCGGACACGGACACGGACACGGACGCGTACACGAAGCCAGCCGCCGACCTGCCCCTGACCTGGAGCGTCGACCCCCTGGTCTGGGACAAGGGCTGCGACCACGACTACGTCATCGGCGAGCCGCCCGCGGAGGTGCCGCCCCCTCCGCTGGAGCAGGACGCCGGGGTGTGGGCGGCCACGCAGGACGCGGTGAACGGGCGGCGGACGAAGGTGCGGATCTCGGTGCAGGGGCGGTCGTCGACGGCCGTGATCCTGGAGGCGCTCCGCGTCCGCGTCGTCAGCCGTGGCACCCCGGTCCCCGGGAACGCGTACGCGATGGGCCAGGGCTGCGGCAGCGATCTCACGCCCCGCAGCTTCACCGTGAACCTCGACGTGAACCGCCCCGTCGCGCAGCCCGAGGACGGCACGGACGCCGGTGCCGACGCCGGCGCGGACGGTCAACGCACCATCCCCGCCGTGCACTTCCCCTACCGCGTCTCCGCCGAGGACCCGGAGGTGCTGCTGGTCGACGCGACGACACAGACCTACGACGCCCGCTGGTACCTCGAACTGGAATGGTCCTCCCAGGGCCGCACCGGGACGATCCGCATCGACGACGACGGCCGCCCGTTCCACACCACCGGCATCGAGGGTATGCCGCACTACTGGTACGGCACGAACGACGCCGAGGAGCGGGCCTGGGTCCCGCTCGACAGCCACTAGAGCCACTAGCGGGGGAGAACGCCACGCCATGACGACCATCGCGGTGACCGGGCACCTGGACCTGACCGAGGCGAGTGTGCCGCTGGTGCGGGCGGCGTTGGACGATCTGCTGCGGCCCTACGCCGGGGACGGCGGCCCGCTCGTCGGGGTGTCCTGCATCGCCAAGGGCGCCGACACCCTCTTCGCGGAGGCCGTGCTCGCCGCAGGGGGACGGCTGGTGGTCGTCGTGCCCTCCCGGGACTACCGCCGCAGCACGGTCGAGCCCGAGCACGGCGCCTCCTACGACCTCCTCGTCGAGGCCGCCGAGGAGGTCGTCGCGCTGCCCCACGAGACGTCCGACCCGTACGCGTACGAGGCCGCCAACGCCGTACTCATCGAGCGGGCCGACCGCCTCGTCGCCGTATGGGACGGCGCACCGCCCACCGGCAGGGGAGGCGGCACCGCCGACGCCGTCCTCGCGGCACGCGCGGCCGGCGTCCCCGTGGACGTGGTGTGGCCGGACGGAGCCGCTCGCCGCGGCTGACCACCGCCTCGGCCACGCGCCGTCAGCCACTCGCCCTCAGCCGGTCGTCAGGATGACCAGCCGCTGTGTCGCCCTGGTCATCGCCACATAGTGGTCCACCGCGCCCTCGACGCCCTCGCCGAAGTTCTCCGGGTCGATGAGGACGACCAGGTCGAATTCGAGGCCCTTGGAGAGTTCGGGGGTGAGGGAGCGGACACGGGGGTTCGTGGGGAGGTGGATCGCGGAGCCGGGGGTGGTGATGACGCAGGCGATGCCGTCGTCGGTGGCGGAGAGCCAGGTGTCCAGGGTCGTGGTGAGGTCCGAGGCCGGGCCGTGGTGGACCGGGACGCCGTTGGCGCGGATCGAGGTCGGGACGTTCGCGTCGGGGAGTACGGCGCGGATGACCGGCTCGGCCTCCGTCATGATCTCCTCCGGGGTGCGGTAGTTGATGGTGAGGGAGGAGAGGGTGACGCGGTCCAGGCCCACCCGCTTCAGGCGGTCCTGCCAGGACTCCGTGAAACCGTGCCGCGCCTGGGCCCGGTCGCCGACGATCGTGAAGCTGCGGGACGGGCAGCGCAGCAGCAGCATCTGCCATTCCGCGTCGGTCAGTTCCTGCGCCTCGTCCACGACGATGTGGGCGAACGGGCCCGCCAGCAGGTCGGGGTCGGCGGTGACGAGTTCGGAGTCGTCGACCAGGCTCACCTGGGCGTCCTCGCCCCGCAACATCGTCACCAGGCCCTCGCCGTCGTCCCCGTCGGCACCGGAGTTGGAGACCGCCTCGATCAGGTTGTCCACCACCTGGGTCATACGTTCGCGCTGGGCGGCGAGCGTCGCGGCGTGGCGGCGTTTGCGGCGGGCGGTCTCCGGGTCGCCGAGGCGCTGCCGGGCCGCGTCGAGAAGGGGCAGGTCGGACGTCGTCCAGGCCCGCGGCTCCTCGCGCTGGAGGAGCCGGACCTCGTCACGGCTCAGCCAGGGGGCGCACAGGCGCAGATACGCCGGTACCGTCCACAGGTCCCCGACCAGGTCCGCCGCCTCCAGGAGGGGCCAGGCCCGGTTGAAGGCCGTGACCAGGTCCCGGTTCTGCAGGAGGGCCCGGCGGAGGAGGGCGGGGGGTACGACCGTCTCCGCGTCCGGGTCCGCGCCGGGGGCGGCGGCCGCGGCCCCCGCCTCGTGCTTGTCCGTCAGGATCGTGAGGAGTTCCTCCCAGACCTGGTGGCGGGCCTCGTTGTGCGGGGTGCCGGGCTCCGCCGCCTCGAAGGCCGCGGTCCAGTCGGCGGCGGTCAGCCGGATGTCGGACCACGGCGTCGTGACCGTCATGCCCTGGGCCGGCGGCTCCTCGTAGAAGCGGACGGCCTTCTCGATCCCGGCCACCAGCGCCGCCGACGACTTCAGGCGCGCGACCTCCGGGTCCGGCTCCACGCCGGCCGCCGCGCCCTCCTCGACCAGGTCGCGCAGGATGCACGTCTGCACACCGTCCTCGCCGAGGCTCGGGAGGACGTCGGCGACGTAGGAGAGGTACGGGCGGTGCGGGCCGACGAAGAGGACGCCGCCCCGGCGGTGGCCGAGGCGGGGGTCGGCGTGCAGGAGGTACGCGGAACGGTGCAGGGCCACGACCGTCTTGCCGGTGCCGGGGCCGCCGTCGACCACCAGGGCGCCGCGTGAACCGGCGCGGATGATCGCGTCCTGGTCGGCCTGGATGGTGCCGAGGACGTCCCGCATGCGCTCCGAGCGGTTGGCGCCCAGGCTGGCGATGAACGCGGACTGGTCGTCGAGGGCGGCGGTGCGGTGGTGGTCGGCGCGGTCGTCCAGTTCGGACGCGGAGAAGACCTCGTCCCAGTAGTCGTTGATACGGCCGTTCGCCCAGCGGTAGCGGCGGCGGCTGGCCAGGCCCATCGGGTTGGCGTGGGTCGCGCCGAAGAAGGGCTCGGCGGCCGGGGAGCGCCAGTCGATCAGCAGACGGCGGCCCGTGGTGCTGTCGGTGAGGCCCAGACGGCCCACGTGGACGGGGTTCTCCGGGTCGTCCGCACTCACCATGTGACCGAGGCAGAGGTCCAGGCCGAAGCGGCGCAGGGTGCGCAGCCGGGCGGTCAGCCGGTGGATCTCCGTGTCACGGTCCATCGCCGCCCGGCCCATGCCGCCGGGGGCCCTGCGGGCGGCGTCCAGCTGGGCCGACACCTCGGCGATCGACTCTTCGAGGCACCGCGCGAGCGCCGCGAAGTGCCGCTCGTCGGCGGCGATCAGGGCCGGGTCGGCCTTGGCGGAGAGACGGTCGGGGAGGGCGAAGGCGGTGCCGGGGGTGGTGGGGTGGGTGGCCGGGGGGTTCATCTCAAGAGCTCCGAACGTCGTCTTCTGTCTGATCCGCATACTTCCGGGTGGCCGCGCCGCCGTGTCGCCGGCCGTGCTGCCGTGTCGTCGGCCGCGCCGCAGGGTCGCCGCGCTTCCGGGTCACGGGGCGTACTCGTCGAAGAGCCGCCGCGCCGCTCTCGACGCCCCGTCCGGCTCGACCAGCCCCGCCACCTCCGCCGCCCGCTCCCGCGTCTCGGGCGCCAGCGCCATCTTCAGCGCCGCCGACAGGGACTCGAACGCCGGGGTCGGTCCGTCGTGCGCCACACCGATGCCCAGCTCGGCGACCCTGCGCGCGAAGTACGGCTGGTCCCCGCCCTGCGCCACCACCACCTGGGGCGCGCCCGCCCACGTCGCCGTGGTCGTCGTACCCGCGCCACCGTGGTGGACGACGGCGGCGACACGGCGGAAGAGCGCGTGGTGATTGGCCTCGCCGAGGACGAAGCAGTCGGCGCGGCCGTCCCGGACCTCGCGGCCGTCCCGGACCTCGCGGCCCTCCCCGCCCTCCCGGCCGTCGACGACCCCCAGCTCGGCCCAGCCCCGGGAGACGATCGCCCGGCGGCCCTGCGCGCGGACGGCCTCGACGGACGCCCGGGCGACCTCCGCCGAGCCACCGATCGCGCCGCCACCGAGCACCATGCTGCCGAAGCCGATGTACACCGGCGGCGCCCCGGCGTCCAGGAACGTCAACAGCCCGGCCGGCAACGGGCGTTCGTCCGGCACGATCCACGTACCGGTCTGTACGACGTCGGGGCTGGAGGGGCCCCACGGATCCAGCACCGGATCCGTCGCCAGCCACGGCCGCCGCGTGAAGACGTGATCGCGCAGGCCCGTGCCCCGTCCCTCAGCCCCCTCCAGCGGCGGCAGCCCGACCGACGCCCGATGATCGTCGTACACCTCACCGAACAACGCGTCCGCGCTCCCCGCGTCGAACTCCCACAGCGCCCGGTTGTCGGTCACGCCCACCGGCAACGGCCGCCCCGGCCGCGGCATCGGCGGATGGTGCGGCGACGGCAGGGACACGGACTGGAAGCTCGCGTACACGTACGGGAGGTCCAGCTTCTCGGCCACGGACCGCACGCAGGCCGCGGCGGGCAGCAGTCCGCTCGCCACCAGCACATCGCACCCCTCCGCGGCCCTGGCGACCGTGTCGAACTCCGCGAGGAGTTCGGCCGCGCGCCGGGGCACGCCTTCCGGCCCCGGCGGTGTCGCCCCGGTCATCAGGGCGCGCACCGGCCGGCCGAACGGCACCAGCGGTACGTCCACGTCGGCCAGCCGCCGCGCGAACTCCTCGTCCGGCGGCGCGCACACCCGCACCTCGGCACCGAGTCCACGCAGCCGGACGGCGAGTCCGACCAGCGGCTCGACGCCCCCGCGCGAGTCGTAGTTGGCCAACAGCACACGCATCGAAACGCCCCCGGTTCTCGTCGACAGTGGCTCAGGCCGAGGATTCTGCGGCACCACGGGGGCCTTGCCGCAAGCCCCCCGGTGCGCTATACGTTGAGACAGGCAAGGAGAGGACGCGGACCTCCTTGCTTTTTTTGTGCGCGCGATCGTTCACATCCTCGGACGATGTTCATCAGGGCACCTCATACACCCTCTCGGTTCATCCATGTGAACAAATCTGCGTCAGATCTATTGACGTGCTCAAGTCACCCCCCGACACTCGCCCACAGAGAAAGCGCTTTCTCCATTGGATCGCTCTGGCTGGACCCTCATCCCTGGAGACCGACGATGCTCACAAGACCCATCCCCGCCACGGCGAGCGCGGCGCTGCTCGCGGGCCTGCTGGTCACCTTCTCCACCGCACCTGCGCAGGCCGCGACCACCCGCTACGAGGCCGAGACGGCGCCCGCCGTCTGCACCGGCACGATCGACTCCGACTGGACCGGCTACTCGGGCGGCGGATTCTGCAACGGCACCAACGCCGCGGGCGCGTACGTCCAGTTCACCGTGACCGCACCCGCATCGGGCACGGCGACCCTGTCCGTCCGCTTCGCCAACGGCACCACCGCCGCACGGGCCGCGACCGTCACCGTGAACGGGACGACCGCCGCGACCACGTCCTTCGAGTCCACCGGTACCTGGACGGCGTGGACCACCAAGACGCTGACGGTCCCCGTCACCTCGGGCAGCAACGTCATCCGGATCAACCCCACCGCCGCCACCGGACTGCCCAACATCGACCACCTCGACGCGAACGTCCCCGACGGCTCCACCACACCGCCGCCGGCGGGTTCCGCGCTGTACGTCTCCCCGACCGGGACCGACGGCGCGGCCGGTACCGTCTCCGCCCCCACCACCCTCACCTCGGCCATCAGCCGGATCACGGCCGGCGGGACGATCTACCTGCGCGGCGGGACGTACGCCCACGCCTCCACCGTCACCATCCCGGTCGGCAGCTCCGCCACCTCCGCCGCCCGCACCACCCTGACCGCCTACCCGGGCGAGACCCCGGTCCTCAACTTCTCGGCGCAGAGCGAGAGTTCGTCGAACCGGGGGCTCCAGCTCAACGCCTCGTACTGGCACGTCAAGGGCCTCGTCGTCGAGCGGGCCGGGGACAACGGCATCTACGTCGGCGGCAGCAACAACGTCATCGAGCGCACGGTCACCCGCTTCAACCGGGACACGGGGCTCCAGCTCGGCCGGATCTCCTCCACCTCGCCCAGCGGCGAGTGGCCCGCCAACAACCTGATCCTCAGCGCCGAGTCGCACGACAACGCCGACTCCGACGGCGAGGACGCGGACGGATTCGCGGCGAAGCTGACGACCGGGTCCGGGAACGTGTTCCGGTACGCCGTCGCCCACAACAACATCGACGACGGCTGGGACCTCTACACCAAGACCGACACCGGGCCCATCGGACCGGTGACCGTCGAGGACTCGCTCGCCTACGAGAACGGCACGCTGAGCGACGGCTCCCAGGCCGGCAACGGCGACCGCAACGGCTACAAGCTCGGCGGCGACGACATCGCCGTCAACCACATCGTGCGGCGCAGCATCGCCTACGACAACGGCAAGCACGGTTTCACGTGGAACAGCAACCCGGGCACCATGGCCGTCTCGGGGAACGTGAGCATCGACAACACCGAGCGGAACTTCAACTTCGACGGCGGCACGTCGGTGTTCCGCGACAACACCTCCTGCCGGAGCGGCAGCGGTACGAACGACCGGATCATCGGCAGCTCCGACAGCTCCAACCAGTTCTGGTCCGGGACGAACGGGTCCCGCTGCTCCGCGTACTCCGGCGGGCTGAACTGGTCCTTCGCCGGTGACGGCAGGCTGAACGTCAGCTTCGGCTGACCGACCCGTGTGCCGTGCCGGTCCCCTCGACGAAGGCCGTCACGGCACGCGCGTACGCCTCTGGGTGGGTCACGTGCGGGATGTGGCCCGCGCCCTCGAAGGTGTGGGTCGCCGCCTGGGGGAGGGCCTCGGTGAGGCGGGCGGTGATCGGGGCGAACCACGGCAGTCCGGCGGTGCCGCCGGTGAGGAGGGCCGGGCCGGTGTAGGCGGCGAGGCGGGGGAGGTCCAGGTCGTCCCAGTGGGGGTCGTCGTGTTCGTCGAGGAACGTGGGGGCGTTGGCCAGGAAGGTCTGCCGGACCGGGGGCGGGAGCCGGTCCCAGGTACCGGGGCCGAGGGCGATCTCGTCGGTGAACTGGCGGGCCGCCGCCGGGTAGTCGCCCGCGCGGAGGTGGGCGAGGACGGAGGCGAACTTCCCGGCGATGTCCGTGAGGAGGGGCGGCCGTGGGTCGAGCGTGCCGGGACCGCCGTGGCCGTCGGGACCGTCGGGACCGTCGCCCACGATCCCCGTCAGCGGCGGGTCGTGGGCGACCAGGCCCAAAAACAGGTCGGGGCGGTGGGTGGCCAGGCCCAGCGTGGTGGAGGCGCCGAAGGAGTTGCCCGCGACGTACGCCGGGGCGAAGCCGAGGGTTTCCATCAGGGCGGCCAGGTCCTCCTCGTCCTCACGGCGGGTGCCCTGTCCCGGTGGGCGTTCGCTGCGGCTGTGGCCGCGGCGGTCGTAGACCAGGACACGGAAGCGTTCGGTGAGGGCGGGGAGGACCGGGATCCAGTTGTGGTGGTCGCCCCAGGAGCCGTGCACCAGGACCAGCGGGTCACCGGAACCGGCCGTCTTGTAGAACAGCTCGACGCCGTTCGCCTTGGCCCAGGGCATGGTGGGTCTCCTCGTCCGCCGGGGTCGGTGGCCGCCACCGTCCGGTGGTGCCGTGGACCTCAACGAGGCGTCGCACCCGTGGGTTGTGCGCGCGCCGGACGCGGTGCGTCCTGGGTGATCAGCCCTGCGCCCCGCTGATGTTGACCATCCACGGGACGCCGAAGCGGTCCGTGCACATGCCGAAGACGTCGCCCCACATCTGCTTGTCGAGGGGGACCGCGACGGAGCCGCCCTCGGAGAGCTTCTCCCAGTAGCCGCGCAGCTCGGTGTCGTCCTCACCGCTGAGGCTGACGGAGAAGCCGCCGCCCGGCCGGTACTCCATGCCGGGCGGGGTGTCGGCGCCCATGAGGGTGAAGCCGTTCGGCGCCTCCAGCATGCCGTGCATGATCTTGTCGGACTCCGGGGCGTCCGGCTGGCCGAAGCTGCCGAAGGTGTTCAGCGACAGCTCGCCGCCGAAGACCTCCTTGTAGAACTCCAGCGCCTGCCGGGCGTCTCCGTCGAAGCTGAGGTAGGGATTGAGCCGCGAGACCATGAGAACCTCCCTGAAACGGACAAACAGGTATGCGATCGGTTGTCCGGAGACTAGCCCCCGGCACTGACAACGGCATGCCGGGAGCGAAGGCGAGGGCGGGTCCACCGGAGCGCGAGGACGGCGGCGAGGACGTCTCGGGGCGGCGTGGTGGTCAGATCTTCGTCGGTTCCAGATCCGTGCCGGCTATCTGCGAGGCCAGCTTCGGGCGGACCGTGAGCAGGTCGGCGGCGATGGGGTCGTGGAAGTACTTCCGGTAGAGCCTGACGTAGGTGCCGTCGTCGATCATCGCGTCGATCTGGGCGTCGAGGTCCTTGACCAGCTTCGGGTCGCCGTTCTTGCGCAGCGGGAACGCGCTGCCCTGGAGGCTGTCCAGTTCCACCGCGACCCGTACGGGATGCCGCTCGGCGTACTCGTCCGCGTCGGCGCCGCCGAGGACGACCGCGTCGACGCCGCCGGAGAGGAGCTGGGTGATCAGGGCGGTCTGGTCCTTGAACTTCACCAGTTCCGCCTTGCCCATCTCCCGGTCGACGAAGGTCTCCTGGACCGAGCCGCTGACCGCGCCGACCCGCCGGCCCGCGAAGTCCTGGAGCGCGTCGAACGTGCTCGCCTTCCCCGTCTTCAGGGTCACCACATCGGTGAAGCCCCAGTAGTAGGGGGCCGTGAACGCGACCTGCTTCTTGCGTTCGGCCGTGGCGCCCACCCCGGCCACGCCGATGTCGTACTGGCCGGCGGACAGGCCCGCGAGGATGCCCTGGAGGTTGGTCGTCTTGTACTGGATCTTCACCCCGAGCCGTTTCGCGGCCTCGTCCATCAGGTCCACGGCGAATCCGCTGGGGTTGCCGGAGGCGTCCGTGACGGCGAAGGGCGGCTGTTCGGCCTGGGTGGCGGCGGTGATCACACCGCCGCGGACCGTGTCGTACGGGTCGGTCGCGGAACCCGCCGCCTCGCTGTCCCCGCCGCAGCCGGTGAGCGGGAGGAGCAGGGCGAGGGCGAGGGCGGAGGTGGCGGCGCCGGTCAGCAGTCTTCTGTTCACGGTCATGGCTGTCGTTCCTTCTGTGGGTTCGGGCCGTGGGTTCGGGCGGAGGGTTCGGGCGGACGGCTCGGGCGGGGGTGGCGTCACAGGACCTGGGAGAGGAACTGGCGCAGGCGCGGATGCCGGGCGTCCTCGAACAGACGGTCGGGGGTGTCGATCTCGGCGAGGCGGCCGTCGTCCATGAAGGCGACACGGTCGGCGGCCTCGCGGGCGAAGCCCATCTCGTGGGTGACGACGGCCATGGTCATCCCGCCGGACGCGAGGTCCCGCATGACGGCGAGGACGTCCTTGACCAGCTCGGGGTCGAGGGCGGAGGTGGCCTCGTCGAAGAGCATCACCTCGGGCTCCATGGCGAGCGCGCGGGCGATGGCGACGCGCTGCTGCTGACCGCCGGAGAGCCCGCCGGGCCGCCGACCGGCGAAGGCGGCGAGGCCGACCTCGGCGAGCCGGCGGTGGGCGATCACCCGGGCCTCGTCGCGGCCCAGGCCCTTGACCGAGGTCAGGGCGACGGTGACATTGCGCTCGACGCTCATGTGCGGGAACAGGTTGAAGTGCTGGAAGACCATGCCGATCCGGGCACGGGCCCCGTCCACGTCGGCCCGCGGGGCGGTCAGACAGGTCTCGCCGAGCCAGATCTCCCCGGAGTCGGGGGTCTCCAGCAGGTTGAGGCACTTCAGGAGGGTGGACTTGCCGGAGCCGGACGGTCCGATGAGGCACAGGGTCTCGCCCCGGCGGACGTCGAGGGTGATGTCCCGCAGCACGGTCGTCCTGCCGTAGCTCTTGAACAGGCCGGTGACCTGGAGGGCGGCGGGCGGGGCGGGGGTGACGGTCACGCCGGCCGGGGCGGGGGGCTTGGTGGTGGTCATCGGGGCTCTCCTCCGCCGGAGCCGGACTCGCCGACGCGTACAGGGGTTTTCGGCAGGTCCGGTTCGGTCGGGGCCGGGTCCGGCGGTACGGCCTCGGGGCGCGGGCCCTCGCGCAGCCGGCGGTCCAGGTGGTTGACGAAGTAGGTCAGCGGGATCGTGAGCGCGAGGTAGCTGATACCGGCGGCGATGAGGGGAGAGGAGTTGTACGTACGGGCCACCTCCTCCTGCGCGATGAAGTACAGCTCGCGCTGCCCGGCCGCGAGGCCGAGCAGGTAGACCAGCGAACTCTCCTTGATGTCCTTCACGAACTGGCCCGCCATCGCGGGCAGCACACGACGGACGCCCTGCGGTACGACGATCAGCCGCATCGCCGTCAGATAGCCCATGCCGAGGCTGCGGGCCGCCTGCAGCTGGCCGGCGTCGACGCTCTGGATGCCGGAGCGGAAGATCTCCGCCGTGTAGGCGCCGGAGATGATGCCGATCGCGAGGATCGCGTAGCCGAAGGGGTCGGTGCCGAAGGGCCGGATACCGGCGGCGGGCAGCCCCACCCCGACCAGCATCACCGTGATGATCACGGGCAGGCCCCGGAACACGTCCACGTAGAGGCGGGCGGGGAGCCGTACCCACCAGCGTTTCGACAGCAGCAGCATCGCCGCCAGCAGGGCGATCACGATGCCCAGCACGATCGCGCCGGCCGCGATGACCAGGGTGTTCAGCAGGCCCTCGGTGAGGAGGCGGGGGAAGGTGCGGGCGATGAGGTCCCAGTCGAAGAAGGTGTCGACGAGGGCGTCGGAGGCGGTGGTGGACGAGGCGGGCGCGGTCATGACGGCTCCTCGGCGGGCGGCCGGGCGGCACCGGGTGAGGCACGGTGGGCGGAGGCGGTGAACTCCTCGCGGGCGGCGGCCAGAAGGGCCGGGTCGGTGAGGAGTTCCAGGGCCAGGGCGGCCAGGGCGGTCGCGATCGTCTCCGTCGCGTCATGGGCGCGGGGGGCGCGGGCGGCCTCACGCATCCGCGTGGAGTGGCCGGGGGTGTCCCGGTCGCAGATCTGGACGTACGGGTGGATGGTCGGCAGGGCGACGGAGACGTTGCCGATGTCGGAGGAGCCGGCCGGGTTCGCCGGTGACGGGGGTTCCAGGAGCAGACCGAGGGCGGCGGCGTGGTCGGCGAGCCGGTCGGCCAGGACCATGTTGTTGTCGCGCTCGGCATAGCGGGGCGCGGTCTCGGTGTGCTCCACGGTGGTGCCGGTGGCGATCGCCGCGCCGTTCGCCGCCGCGAGCACCCGGGGCAGCAGGGCGTCCAGGGCGGGGGAGGTGGCCTCCCGGACGTAGATGTCGACCTCGGTGCGGTCGGGGACGACGTTCGGGGCGGCGCCGCCGTCCGCGATGATGCCGTGCACCCGGGCCGTGGGCGGCATGAACTGGCGCAGCGAGTCGACCGCCGTGAGGAACAGCTGCGCGGCGGCGGCCGCGGAACGGCCCTCCCAGGGGGACTTGGCGGCATGGGCCGCGACACCGTGGAAGGTCAGCCGCAGGTGACTGGCGGCCAGGGCGTGCCGGGCGCGCAGACCGCGGTCGGCGGGGTGGAACATGAGCGCCGCGTCCACGTCCCGGAAGACACCGCGCTCCAGCATCAGGATCTTGCCGCCGCCGCCCTCCTCGCCCGGGGTGCCGATCACCTTCAGGGTGCCGGGGTGGTCGGGGCGTACGGCGGCGACGGCGAGGGCGGCGGTGAGACCGCCGGCCGCGATGAGGTTGTGGCCGCAGCCGTGGCCGATGCCGGGGAGGGCGTCGTACTCCAGCAGCAGGGCGATGGTGGGGGCGCCGGTCGCCGTGTCCTCGGCGGCGGCTCCCCGGTGGGTGGCCGTGAACGCTGTCGGGAGGCCCGCCACGCCCTTGTCCAGCTCGAAGCCGGCGGCGGCGAGACGGCCGGACAGCTGCTCGACGGCGTAGTGCTCCTCGAAGCGGGTCTCCGGGGTCGCGTGCAGGTCGAGGCTGAGTTGTTCGAGCGCGGGGCGGCGCTCGCGCACGGCGTCGCGGAGTTCCGCGAGGGCATGAGGGTTCATGGCGACTCCGGGGGTCCGGGGAGGGATGGGGGGAGTGGGCCGGGGCGGGCCGGGCCTGGGTGGGATTGCCGGAACCGTAGGCCCGGCGGAGGGTGCTCTCTACGATGGTTGTCGCGGTCGCGGTAACCATCGGGGGACCGGGCGGCCTGGAGGTCTCCATGAGCGTCGTCCTCTCCCTCGCCGGGGCGCCCCCGTCCCGGGTCGCGGTCGGCTCCTCGCCCCTCGCCGAACTGACCGCCGCGCTGCACGCCTACACCGAGGCCGAGCACCACCCCCGGGCGATCCACTGGGCACGCGGGCTGGAGACACACGGAACGGCCCCGGACCCCGACGCGGCCCCCGCCCTCACCCCCACCTCCACTCCCGCTCCCACCCCTTCCGTCTCCGCGCTCGACGCCGCCCTCCGGCGGCGGGTCAGGGAGTGGGCGCCGCTGTGGTCGTCGTACCGGGCCCGGTATCTGCTGCCGCTGGGCGCGGTCGGGGACCGGTCGCTCGCCGCCGAGCTGGAGGACATCGCGCGGCTGCCGCTGCCGCTCTTCGCGGAGCTGACGGCGTACGCGATCCGGGGCGGGAACTCCGGGATGCCGCTGGACCGGGTGCTGGAGCGACAGGCCCAGCGGGAGGGGCTGTTGGAGGCGGCGGAGCGGCGGTCGACGGCCCGCTCGGAGCTGGCGCGCAGGCTGCTGCACGCGCCCGAGTCACTGCGTACGGATCTGCTGGACCTGCTGGGCCGGGCCGCGCTGGCGCTGGAGCCCGATCTGACGCGGGCCGCGCGGGGCATCTCGGGTCAACTGCCCGGGCTGCGCAGGGCCGTCGAGCACGACGGGCCCGGCCGGGCGCTCGCCGCACTGGACCCGGCGGCCGTGTACCGGGACGAGCCGCCGCGCGTGGTCTTCGACAAGTTCCACCACGGCATCGTGAACGTCGCCACCACCCCCGTACTCGTCGTCCCGTCGGTGTTCGGCGGCCCGCATCTGCTGGTCAAGCACGAGCCGGGGTTCGCGGCGGTCGTGCAGTACCCGCTGCTGCCGGAGAGCGACGACCAGCCCGGCTACGCGACCGTGCACCGGCGGCTGGAGGTGCTGCGAGACCCCGGGCGACAGCGCATCGCCCGCGCCATCGCCCGGGAACCGCTCACCCCCTCCGAGCTGGCCACCCGCAGCGGGATGTCCCTGCCCCAGGTCTCCCGGCATCTCGCCCGGCTGCGCGAGGCCGGCCTCGTCACGGTCGAGCGCGACGGCCGCCGCGCCTACTACCAACTCCACCTGGAGCGCGTACGCCGGCTCGGCGACGACCTCCTCACGGCCCTCTTCCACTGACCGGCTCCGGCGCGCGCCCGGCGAGCGGGGGCGTCTCCCCGGCCCCTGGCGGGACTTGCCGGCTACCGCTGGGTGAGGTGGTCCTCCAGGTCGCCCAGCACCTCGTCGGCCGCGGTCACGCCGAGGCCCAGGTACCAGGTCTCGTCCGGGACGTCGTACGCGTGACCGGCCTTGACGGCGGAGAGGTTCTTCCACAGCGGGTTGCCCTGGGCCTTGGTCCGGTCGGTGGCCTTCGGGTCGCCGTACACGCCGGTGAAGATGTAGTCGGCGTCGGCCTGGTCGATGTTCTCGGCGCTGATCTCGGCGGCGAGGTCCTCGATGTCCTGGTTCTTCGGGCGGGGCACGCCGACGTCCTTGAGGATGGTGCCGATGAACGAGGCGTTGGCGTAGAGCCGGATCACGCCGTCGGGCATGTAACGCACCATCGAGACGGTCGGCTTGTCCGCGCCGAGCTTCTTGCCGAGGGTGTCGGCCTTCGCCCGGTACTCCGCCAGGTTCTCCTTCGCCTCCGCGGTCCTGTCGAGGGCGGCGGCGTTGAGGAGGTAGTTCTCCTTCCAGGTGAAGCCGGGGCGGACGGAGAACACGGTCGGCGCGATCTTCGACAGCTCGTCGTACTTGTCGGCGGCGCGCAGCTGGCTGCCGAGGATCAGATCGGGCTTCAGCGCGGCGATGGCCTCCAGGTTGAGGCTGTTGATCGTGCCGACGTTCTTCGGGCTGCCCGCGTCCTTGCTCAGATACGACGGCAGCTCCGGCGACCCCTCGGTCGGCGCGAGCCCGACCGGCTCGATGCCCAGCGAAACAACGTTGTCGAGCTCGCCGACGTCGAGCACGACCACGCGCTTCGGCTGCGCCTCGATCCTCGTCTCGCCCATGGCGTGCTCGATGGTGCGCGGCCACTCGCCGGGCTCGGCGTCGGTGCCCATCGCGGCGGTCTTCCTCGCGGCGTCCGCGAAGTCCTTGCCGCCCTTGGCGACGTCCTTCTTCTTGTCGGCGGCCCCGGCGCCGGACCCGGAGCCCGACCCCTCGCCGCCGGAGGTGCCGCCGCACGCGGTGAGGGCGAGCGCGGAGGCGAGAACGAGGGCTGCGGCGGCGCTGCCGCGGCGGCGGAGGGACATGGGGGCTCCCGTCATAGAACTTAGGTACCCCTTACTTTATGGGCTTCCTGTGGGCCGGAATGGCGGGGACGGTGTGCTTCCGGACACCTCCCGGCGGGCCCGGCACCACCAGCGGATCACCGGTCACCGGGTCCGGTACGACGACGGAGGCGAGCCCGAAGACGTCCTGGACGAGGCCGGCGGTGACGATGTCGCCGGGCGGGCCCTGCGCCACGATCCGGCCCGCGCGCATCGCGATCAGATGGTCGGCGTAGCGGGCGGCCTGGTTGAGGTCGTGCAGCACGGCGACCACGGTCCGGCCCCGCTCCCGGTTCAACTGCCGTACGAGATCCAGTACTTCAACCTGGTGGGCGATGTCGAGGTAGGTCGTCGGCTCGTCGAGGAGCAGCAGGTCGGTGTCCTGGGCGAGGGCCATCGCGATCCACACGCGCTGCCGCTGGCCGCCGGAGAGTTCGTCGACCGGGCGCTCGGCGAGATCGGTGGTCCCGGTGCGCTCCATCGCGTGGGCGACGGCCGCCTCGTCGGCGTCGGACCACTGCCGCCACCACTTCTGGTGCGGCTGCCGCCCGCGCGAGACCAGGTCGGCGACCGTGATCCCCTCCGGCGGCACCGGGGTCTGCGGCAGCAGCCCGATCACCTGCGCGATCCGCCGCGTGGGCACGCTCGCCAGCTCCGCCCCGTCCAGCAGCACGGCCCCCCGCCGCGGCTTCAACAACCGCCCCAGCGCCCGCAACAGCGTCGACTTCCCACACGCGTTCGGCCCCACGATGACGGTGACCTTCCCGTCCGGCACCTCCAGATCCAACTCCTCGACCACCGTCCGCTCCTCATAGGCAAGCGTGAGCGAACGAGCGACGAGCCGACCGCCGACAGCGGGAGCGCCCTGCTGGACCGGCCCCGCGCCGCCCCGCCCGGCCGGCGCTGCGTCGTCCTGTCCGGCGGTGCCGGAGGCGTCCCTCTCGGCCGGGCCCGGGGTCTTGTGCTCGCCGGTGCCTGAAGCGCGCGGTCCGGTGGTGTCGGAGGCGTGTTGCGTGGCGGGGGCTGTGTCGTCCTGCCCGGTGGTGCCGGAGGGGTCCTGCTGGGCCGGACCCGAGCTGTCCCCCGTGGCCGACGCTGCGGCGTCCCGCCCGGCCGGCGCCGCAGTGTCCCGTTCGGCGGGGCCGGAAGCGTCCCCCTCGGCCGGACCCGCGCCGTCCCGCGCGTCCCGCGCTGGAGTGGTCCGTCCGGTGGGCCCGGAGGTGGCCCGTGCGGTGGAGGCCGGAGTGTCCGGGTCTGTGGGGTGGTCGGGGGTCACGCGGTTCCTCCGGAGCGGTTGCCGCGGGTGCGGATGATCAGCCACATCAGATAGGGGGCGCCGACGAGGGCGGTGAAGACGCCGACCGGCAGTTCCAGCGGGGACAGCAGCTTGCGGGCGAGGACATCGGCGACGACCACGATCAGCGCGCCCGTGAGCGCCGAGCACACCAGCGGGGTGTGCGGGGTGCGGGTGAGCCGCCGGGCGATCTGCGGGGCGAGCAGGGCCACGAAGTCGACGGGGCCGGCGGCACCGGTCGCCACGGACGCGAGGACGACCCCGAGGACGCTCAGCCCCAGCCGGACCCGGCCGAGCCGGATGCCGAGCGCGGTGGCCGTGTCGTCGTCGAACGCCGCGCTCCGCTGCGCGCGGGCCGCCCACAGCAGGAACGGCACGAGCAGCAGCAGGACCGTGGCGAGCGGCGCGGCCTGGTCGTAGCCACGGCCGTTGAGCGACCCGGTGAGCCACACCTTGGCCTGCTGGGCGACCAGATAGTCCCCCTTGGTGACCAGCAGCCGGGTCAGCGAACCGAGCGCCACCGAGATGCCGATGCCGACGAGCACGAACCGGGAGGCGCTGAGCCCGCCCCGCCAGGCGAGCAGATAGACGAGCAGCGCGGCGAGCAGCCCGCCCGCGACGGACACGTACGGCAGCGTGTCGTACGAGGTGAGCCCGAAGGTCATCGCGGCGACCGTCGCCGCGCCCGCGCCATGGGTCACCCCGATGACGTCGGGGCTGGCGAGCGGATTGCGGGCCATGGTCTGGATCAGCGCCCCGGCCAGCCCGAACGCGACCCCGACGAGCAGCCCGGTCACCAGCCGGGGCAGCCGCAGCGTCCCCACGACCAGTTCGTCGGGGCTCGGCAGCCCGAACAGCACCCGTACGACCTCGGACGGCGGGACGAAGGCCTCCCCGACACACAGCGAGACGACCACCGCGCCCGCGAGCAGCACCCCGAGCACCCCGGCCACCACGAGGGCCCGCCGGTGCACCAGGAAACTGCTCCCGCGGCCGGCCCGCACGACGAGATGCCCGGCGGGCCGCACGGAACGGGCGCCGGAGCCGGAGGGGGTGCCGGAAGCCGCCGCGGCCTGCGGGTCGTCGACGTACGTCATGCCGCCACCGCCTTCCTCCGTACCAGGACGATCAGGAACGGCACGCCCGCCAGCGCGGTCATGACGGCGACCGGGACCTCGGCGGGCCGTACGACGACACGGCCGAGGACGTCGGCGAGCAGGAGCATCACCGGGCCGAGCAGCGCGGCCATCGGCAGCAGCGTCCGGTGGCCGGGGCCGACGAGGGCGCGGGCGATGTGCGGGACGGCGAGGCCGACGAAGGCGATGGGCCCGGCCGCGGCGACGGCGGCACCCGTGAGCACGGTCGCGCCCAGCGCCCCGGACGCCCGCAGCAGCGCCACATTGCGGCCGAGGCCCCGCGCGATGTCGTCGCCCAGCGCGAGCGCGTCCAGCCCGCGGGCCATGGCCAGGACCAGCAGCAGCCCGGCGAGCAGGAACGGCCAGACCTGACCGGCGATCGACGCGTCCCGCCCGCTGACCGACCCGACGTCCCAGAACCGGAACTCGTCCAGCGCCCGCGCGTTCGTCGTGAGGATCGCCGAGACGACGGAGGCGAGGAACGCGTTCATCGCCGCCCCGGCCAGCGCCAGCTTCACCGGCGACACGCCCCCGCGCCCCCCGCCGGCGACCGCGTAGATACAGACCGCCGCGATCCCGGCGCCCGCGAAGGCGTACCAGACGTATCCGGTCAGGGTGTGCGTGCCGAGGAAGGCGATGGCGCAGACGACGCCCAGCGAGGCGCCCTGGCTGATGCCGAGGATGCCGGGCTCGGCGATCGGGTTGCGGGCGATGCCCTGCAGCACCGTGCCCGCGACGGCCAGCGCGGCGCCGACGAGTACACCGATGACGGTCCGCGGCACCCGCAGCGCCCGGACGACCTGGGCGTCGTCGCTCGTGCCGCCGTGGACCAGCGCGTCCCACACCGCGGAGGGCGGGATCGTACGACTGCCCACGGCGAGGCTGAGCAGCACGGCCAGTGACAACAGGACCAGGGCGGCGACCAGCCAGCCGACACGGCGACCCACGACTCCCGACACGGACCCTTCTCCCACACTTTCCGCACTCAGGCAGCTGAGGCTTGCCTAAGCGTACGTGGTGGGAGAAGGGTGCCATTCCTGCCGGGTGCTGAGGAGCTCAGGAGGTCAGGTGCCCGTGCGCTCGGGGCTCAGAGGCCGAACTCCTGCGGAGAGAGGTTGAGGACCGCGCACGCCTCGCGCAGCACCTGCTCCTCGGTCTGCGCGATGTACCCGTCCGCGCCCGCGATCACGAAACCGGTCTGGACGACCGCCCGCGCCTCCGTCGGCTTCTTCGCGGCCTTGGCGATCTCCTGCATGGCCTCGGCCTTGCCCTGCTGGAAGTTGCGGGTCAGCGACTCGACGTGCTTGTGGAAGCGCTGCCGCAGCTGGTCGGCCGGGAAGTTCTGCAGGACGTCGTTGTTCAGGATCAGCGACTCGACGTGCTGCTGCTCGGCCGGGTCCACCTGTCCGTCGGCGGCGGCCACCAGGGCGCACATGGCCATGCTGGCGTCCCGGTACGCCCCGCTCTTCAGCTCCGTCTTGAGGGAGGTGAGCTGGGACTTGAGCGCGCTCACCAGCTGGGCCTTCGACCCGCCGCCGGACCGCCCGGATCCCGAGGACCCGCCGGTGCCCGTCGACCCCAGGGGCCCCGCGCCCGGCCTGCCGTGTCCGCTGCCGCCCCGCGCTCCCTGCGCCTGCTGCTGCAGACCCTTGGCCTGGTCCTTGATCCGATCCCACATCGCCATGCGTGCCACCTCGGCTTCAGCCCGTGTCGTGCCGGTCGTTCCGGTCGTCCGCGTGCGTTCCGCACGTCTTCCTGTGAACGGCTCCTACCCCCTCAGGAGTTCCACGGACGACCTGGCCCCCGTGCGACGCGGTTCGTGGCGGCCCCGAACCGGTCTCAGCGACCGCCGTTGCCCTTCGCGGGCGCGCGGCGGCGGCCCTGGCCGGGACGGCTCCGGCGGCTCCGCGACGCCGAGGGGCGGGCGGGCGGCTGCTCGGTGACCGGCGGGGCGAGGACGACCGGGACACCCGAGGGGGCCTGGGCGCCGGTGATGCGGTTGAGGTCGGCGTCGCCGGAGCGGACCCGGGTGGTCGTCGGGGTGATCCCGGCGACGGCCATCAGCCGGGTGACGTCCCGGCGCTGGTGCGGCAGGACGAGGGTGACGACGGTGCCGGACTCGCCGGCGCGGGCCGTACGGCCGCCCCGGTGGAGGTAGTCCTTGTGGTCGCCCGGCGGGTCGACGTTGACGACGAGGTCGAGGTCGTCGATGTGGATGCCGCGCGCCGCGACGTTCGTGGCGACCAGGGCCGTCACATCGCCGTCCTTGAACTGCTTCAGGGCCCGGTTGCGCTGCGACTGCGACTTGCCGCCGTGCAGCGCGGCGGCCCGCACACCGACCGCCAGCAGCTTCTTGACCAGCCGGTCCGTCGCGTGCTTGCTGTCCAGGAACATGATGACCCGGCCGTCGCGGGCGGCGATCTCGGTGGTCGTGGCGTGCTTGTCGTCGTCCTCGATGTGCAGCACGTGGTGGTCCATCGTGGTGACCGCGCCCGCGGACGGGTCGACGGAGTGGACGACGGGGTCGTGCAGGTAGTCGCGGACCAGCCGGTCCACGTTACGGTCCAGGGTCGCGGAGAACAGCAGTCGCTGGCCGTCGGGCCGGACCTGGTCGAGGAGTGCGGTGACCTGTGGCATGAAGCCCATGTCGGCCATCTGGTCGGCCTCGTCGAGGACGGTGATGGCGACCCGGTCCAGCCGGCAGTCGTCACGGTCTATGAGGTCCTTGAGGCGGCCGGGGGTGGCGACGACGACCTCGGCGCCGCCGCGCAGCGCGCTCGCCTGCCGGCCGATCGACATGCCGCCGACCACGGTCGCGAGCCGCAGCCGCAGCGCGCGGGCGTACGGGGTGAGGGCGTCGGTGACCTGCTGGGCCAGTTCCCGGGTGGGGACGAGGACGAGTGCCAGCGGCTGCCGGGGCTCGGCCCGCTGTCCGGCGGTACGGGCCAGCAGCGCGAGGCCGAAGGCGAGGGTCTTGCCCGAGCCGGTGCGGCCCCGGCCGAGGACGTCCCGTCCGGCCAGTGAGTTCGGCAGCGTCGCCGCCTGGATGGGGAACGGCTCGGTCACACCCTCGGCGCCGAGTGTCTCCAGCAGCCGCGCGGGCAGTCCCAGTTCACCGAACGCCTCGACCGCGGGCAGCGCGGGCGTCACGGTGACGGGCAGCGCGAACTCGCCGCCGACGACGGCCACGGGGGCGCGCCCACCGCGCCGGCCGCCCCGCCCGTTCCTGGGCGAGCCGTTCTTCGAGGCACCGGCCGACTTCGCGGCTCCGCCCCTCGATGTGCCGCTCTTCGGAGCTCCGGTCCCGGACCCCGTCCCCTGGGCGCGGGCGCGGTTGCCTCGCGCCGTGCCGGCGGCGGTGGAGCCCTTGTCCGTGCGCGCGGCCGAGCCCTTCTCCGTGCGGGAGCGGGAGGAGCTGCTGTCGTTCGTACGAGCCGTGCGGTTCATGGGGACCTTCCTCGATGCGGCGGCGCCTGTCGCACATGAGCCGGGGCCCGCACCCTTCGGGCGCGGGCCCCGGCTCATGCGTTAAGCGTCAGCGTCAGGCGGGAACGATGTTCTCGGCCTGGGGGCCCTTCTGGCCCTGCGTGACGTCGAAGGTGACCTTCTGGCCTTCCTGAAGCTCACGGAAGCCGGAGGTGGCGATGTTCGAGTAGTGGGCGAAGACGTCGGGGCCGCCACCCTCCTGCTCGATGAAGCCGAAGCCCTTTTCCGAGTTGAACCACTTCACGGTGCCGGATGCCATGCTGAAACTCCCTTGATGCAGTGCCCGGAGCCCACACTTTGCGGACCCGGTGTCGCAGCACGGTTCGACCCGACGGGAAGATCTGAAAAGTCCCGGAAAGCCCCGGAAACAACAAAGAGTGCTCGTCGACGGAAGGTCGAAGAGCACTCAGAAGCCTCTGGTAACCAAAACTGCCACTTCATGTCAAGGTAGCACAGGCTCGGGGTGTGCGGTGTGAGACACCGGACACCCCGAGCGAAAATCTGTGCCGGGATTTCCACGGCCGGTGCGTGCGCGGCCGAGTGCCGGACCGGGCGGACAGGGGAAAAAGTCGGTCCGCTACGCCGGCCGGGTGAAGCGCGGGCCGCCCGTCCTCACCCGGCGGCCCCGGGCCAGGACGGCGGCGGCTGCTGCGGAGCCGGGGGCTGCGGGGCCGGCGGTTGGGCCGGCGGGTACGGCTGGGCGGGTCCGGGGAAGGCCGGTCCCGGGAAGGCGGGGCCGGGGGCCGCGGCGCCGGCGGGGCGACGGGTGGCGAGGGTGGTGGTCACGGTCGCGCCGAGGGCCAGCAGGCAGGCGACGGCCAGCAGATAGAAGCCGGCGCCGAAGGTGGTGGTCCGGCCCTCCCCGTCCCACTGGGTGTCGTTGAACGCCTCCGTCAGCACCGACAGCGTCGTGCCGAGGAGCAGGACCGCGCCTGCGACACCGAGCGCGGGGCCCAGCGGGAGCCGGCGGGCGCGGCCGGTCAGCAGGAGCACGGCGGCGGCCACCGCGGCCAGGGCGCCGAGGAGCAGCAGGAGGCCGGAGAACTGCGTGACCGACTCCATCTCCCCGCCGATGTCCCCGCTGGTGTACGACCACGCCTTCGCGACGGTCTCGTAGACCGGCTCCTCCTCGTCGCCGAGGTGCTGCACCGACTTGTCCAGCGTGGCGAAGGAACTGCCCACGGCGAGGAGGGCGCCCGGTATCAGCAGCGCGCCGGAGGTGCGGTCGGCCGCCGCCGCCGGGTCCCCGGGTGGGGCGGCGGGTCTGCCGTAGCCGGTGGGCGGCGTGGTCGCGTAGGGAGGGGGCGCCCCGTGCTGCGGGGGCGGGGCCCAGCCGGGCGCGGGCGTCGTCGGCTGGGGCGAAGGGGCGGGCTGGCCCGTGTACGGGCCGGACTGCGTCGGTTCCGTCATCTTCCGATGGTAGAGAGCGGAGATCGTGTGCATAAGGTGAACTGCACTGCCAGAAAGGGCAGTTGGGGATAGAGTGCTCGGCCTTTCCGCCGGCTCGCCCGCCGGTCGTCATATCGGATCCGCATACGTCCATCTCGAACCATCACTGTGCGACCAAAATTCGTTACTCTCCGGCCATGGCTCTCCTCGGTCGCCGACGCAGCACGACCAGACTCGCTCCCGAACTCGACGACTCCGACCTGGGGAAGGTGCGCAAGCGCCTTGTGGAGAGGGGGAGTTCGGGCGGCCGCAGTCTCGCGGTGGCGATGATCGAGCAGTTGCTGCGCGACAGCGGCCGGGACTGGGACCGCCGGGCCCACCGGATCGGTGTCCTCGCGGAGTCGGCGTCCCCGGCGTTGCAGCGTTCCTGGGTCGAGGAGCAGACCCGCGAGCCGGACGCCCATCTGCTGTTCGCCTGGGGTGTCCTGCTGCGGGCGCGGTACGAGGAGCAGCCGGTGCCGGGGGAGACCCGGGAGGCGCTCGACGCCTGTGAACAGGCCGCCGCGCTGCGGCCGGAGGACCCCACGCCCTGGGTGGTGCGCCTCGGTCTGCTGCGGCTGTGGCGCCGGCCGGCCGCGGAGGTCTTCCCGCTCTGGGACGAGATAGTCCGCCGCGATCCCTGGCACCGCGAGGCGCACTTCCAGATGCTCGGCTATCTCTCGCCGTGGGAGTGCGGCTCGCACGCGCAGACCGTCGACTTCCTGGACCGGGTGCGCGCGGGAGCGGCTCCCACGGCCCCGACGGCGGGCCTGGAGATCGCCGCCCTGATCGACCTCTACCAGGGCACCCTCGACCAGGGCGGCCTGGAGGCCCTGACCGCCGTCCACCTGTGGAGCCGTCCGAACGCCGTGGCGGCCCTGAACCGCGCTCTGGCCGACTGGCCCCGCCCCGGCCATCTGACCCACGCGGCGGCCGTCGCCGACCTCAACCTGCTGGCGTACGCGCTGGTGCAGGCGAAGCGGCACGGTGAGGCGGTCGAGGTGTTCCGCGCGATCGGCGGCGCGGTCACGCCGTACCCCTGGGCCCTGGAGAACGGGGACCCCCTGCAGACCTTCACGGGGTGGCAGCAGCGGGCGTTGGGCTGACCGGGGGGTGCGTCGTCGGGTGAGGGTGGGTGGGGGCTGGTCGCGCCCACGCGGCGGAGCCGCACATCGACACAGCCCCGCGCCCCTGAAAAGCAGGGGCTTGCGCCCCGTGCTTTCCCCATGAAAGGGCCGCAGGCCTCTTTCAGGGGCGCGGGGAACTGCGCGAGAAGCCCCACCGGACCCGCACCCGACAACGCACCCCCCGCCCCCTACCGCCCCCGCCGCACGCCGGAGGCCAGCCGCGGCATCGCCATGCCCGCCAGCAGCGCCCCCGGTACGGCCAGCGCCAGCCACACGGCCGTGGCGGTGTCACCGCCGATCAGCGTCGTGAAGTTGGAGATGATCAGCCAGATCGCGCCGGCGATCCCACCCGCGCCCAGCGCCGGGGCGATCAGCGTGTTCCACAGCCGTGTGTCGCCGGACCTCTCGTGGCGGAAGAACACGATGACCGACACCGAGGTCAGCAGGTACAGCAGCATGATCGCCAGGACGGCGAGACCGCTGAGCCAGGAGAAGAGGGTGAGGACGGGGTCCTGGCCCGCCAGCGCGAAGGGGAACACCAGCAGCGCGGCGACACCGGTCTGCACGACACCCGCGAGCCACGGCGACTGGCGGCCGTTGAGCGAGCTGAGCGAGCGCGGCAGCAGCCCCTCCCGGCCCAGGGAGAACAGATAGCGGTTGGCCGAGTTGTGGAAGGCCAGGATGCTCGCGAAGAGCGAGGTGGCCAGCAGGATCGGCAGCGCGTCGCCCGCCCACGCGCCCAGTTCCGCCGCCACCGGCGCGGTGACGAAGGCCGCCCCGTCCCCGGCCTCCAGGGCCTTGCCCGCGGCTGCCGCGCTGGAGGACGGGCCGTGGGCCGAGATCAGCATCCAGGACGTGAAGGCGAAGAACGCGGTGCCGATGACGACCGCGAGATAGGTGGCCTTGCGGACCGTGCGGTGCGTCTCGCGTGCCTCCTCGCCGTAGATCGCGGTCGCCTCGAAGCCGAACATCGACGCCACCGCGAACATCAGCGCCACTCCGGGCGCGCCGTCCAGCGCCGCCGACAGGGAGAAGGAGGAGCCGGGGGCCAGCCCTTCGGGGCCGCCGCCCTTGAGGAGCATCACCACACCGAAGACCAGGAGCAGGCTGATCTCGGCCAGCACGAACACCGCGAGCACCTTGGCGCCCACGTCGACACCGGCCGTGCCGAGCAGCTGGACGACCACCATCGTGCCGAGCGCGAACAGCCACCAGGGCACGTCCGTCTCCAGGTACTGCAGCGCCAGCCCGTTCATCACGGTCCCGAACAGGCCGTACACCGCCGCCTGGATGGCGTGGTAGGCGAGCAGCGCCACCCCCGCGCTGCCCGCCGCGGCCGTACCGCCGAGGCCCTTGCCGACGTACGAGTAGAAGGCGCCCGCGTCGACGACATGGCGGCCCATCGCGACGTAGCCGACGGAGAAGAGCAGGACGACCGCACCGGCCACGACATACATCGCGGGGACGCCGGGGCCGTTGCCGAGGGCTATCGCCACCGGTGCGGCTCCGGCGATGCCGGTCAGCGGTGCCTGTGCGGAGAGCACGAAGAAGAGGATGCCCAGGACGCCGAGCGCGTTCTGTTTGAGGGAGCCGTTGGACGCGTAACCGTCCCCGGCCGCGTGCCGGGTTCTGGACGCACTTGTGGACATGGTTCACCTGTCGGGCGAAGAGGAAGAGTTTGGTTTCGGCTCAAACGAGCTGCCCCATGTTTGCCTCAACACGCCTGCCTGGCAAGGGAGTGACACGTGTAGCGCGACAGATTGTTCGGGTACTTACGACAGTCCGTGTGCGTCGCCCGCCGCCGGGCCGGTGGCGGGGTGTCCCCGGCGGCGGTCGGCCGGGAGTGTGGCGGCCATCCGAGGGTCAGGGAATAGTGTGAAAAGGATGTGACGGGACATATCGAAGGTAGCGGTGAGAGTGAGATGAGCGGCCATGGAACGGCGGATCGGCGACGGACCGGGGGCCGGCCCGGGCCACGACCCGGGCCGGGACCCGGTCGCCGAGGCCCTCTCCGCGCGTGCCACCGTCGACGAGCAGGGCACCGTGACCGGCTGGAGCGCCGGCGCCGAACGCCTTCTCGGGCACACCCCGGCGCAGATCCTGGGCCGCCCGGCCGTCTCCCTGCTCGCCGAACCGCCCCCGGCGGACGCCCTGCCGTCCTTCGCCGACCTGCCCCGCTGGCACGGCACCCTCGTCCTGCGGCACCGGGACGGCCGCCGTCTGGAGGTCAGGGTCCTGGCGCATCACCGGACGTCGTACTGCGGCACCCGCGACTGGTTCCTGGTCTCCGCGACGACGGGCACCCGGCCCCGCCCCGGCGACGAACTCCTCGCGCTGCACGGCTTCCTCGACTCCCCGTTCTGCGCGACCTCGGTGCACGACACGGATCTGCGCTTCCGCGGGACCAACCGGGGCTCGCGCGGCGCCCTGGGTCTCGGCGACGACGACCTGCGGGGGCTGCGGATGACGGAGGCGGTCGACGACCCGTCCGTCGGCCAGGTCGAGCGGCTGATGCGGCGGGTCCTGGAGACCGGCGAGCCGCAGCACGTGGAGAACCACGCGCACGCCCCCGGTGAGAACCGGGAGCACGCCTGGTCGGTCCACCTCTACCGGCTGGAGGACGAGAACGGCCGCGTCCTCGGCGTCGCCACCACCGGACACGACACGACCGAGCAGTACCGGGCCCGCAAACGCCTCCAGCTGATCGCCGAGGCCGGCCGGCGCATCGGCAGCACCCTCGACGTGACCCGGACGGCACAGGAACTGGCGGACATCGCCGTCCCGGACCTCGCCGACTTCATCAGCGTCGACCTGCTGGCCGCCCTCGACGACGGCGGCCCCTCCGACGTCCTCGGGGCGGCGGGGC
Organism: Streptomyces griseiscabiei; assembly: GCF_020010925.1. Classification (NCBI taxonomy): domain Bacteria; kingdom Bacillati; phylum Actinomycetota; class Actinomycetes; order Kitasatosporales; family Streptomycetaceae; genus Streptomyces; species Streptomyces griseiscabiei. Next base: position 125,028 of record NZ_JAGJBZ010000003.1, read on the forward strand.
AGTACGGACCGCCCCCGCGTGCCCCGGCGGACGGCCGGCCTCTGACACTGCGCCGTATCGCCCACCAGTCCGTGCTGCCGGGCAGCCCCGAGGCGGTCGTCGCGCCGGGCGAGGTGGACGACTACCCGGACGGCTCGCCGCCGGTGGAGAGCCTGCGGACCGGGCGGCCGGTGCTGTACCGGGTGACCGAGCCCGCGATCGCCGACTGGGTGGCCCAGGACCCGGTACGGACCTCCCGCATCCGGGACTTCGGGTTCCACTCCGCGATGACCGTGCCCCTCTCCGCACGCGGCACCACCCTGGGCGTCGCCGTCTTCGCCCGCCACCGGCACCCCGACCCGTTCCAGCAGGACGACCTGGTCCTGGCCGAGGAACTGGCGGCCCGCGCGGCGGTCAGCATCGACAACGCGCTGCGCTACACCCGCGAACGCGGCACCGCCGTCACCCTGCAGCGCAGCCTGCTGCCGCAGAGCCTGCCCGAGCAGACCGCGGTCGAGGTCGCCTCCCGCTACCTCCCGGCCGGTGCCCGCGCCGGGGTGGGCGGCGACTGGTTCGACGTGATCCCGCTCTCCGGAGCCCGGGTGGCGCTGGTCGTCGGCGACGTCGTGGGCCACGGCATCCACGCCTCCGCGACCATGGGCCGGCTGCGCACCGCCGTCCGTACCCTCGCCGACATCGACCTGCCCCCCGACGAACTCCTCACCCATCTCGACGACCTCGTGGCCCGCCTGGCCACCGAGGCGGAGGGCGTCGTCGGGGCGACCTGTCTGTACGCCGTGTACGACCCCGTCTCACGCCGGTGCACGCTCTGCCGGGCCGGGCATCCGCTGCCGGTGGTGGTCGGCCCGGAGGGTACGGCCGAACTCCTCGACCTCCCGGCGGGACCCCCGCTGGGCCTGGGCGGACTGCCCTTCGAGTCCCGGGAGACCGAACTGCCCGAGGGCGGTCTCCTCGCCCTCTACACCGACGGCCTGATCCGGTCCCGCAACGGCGAGCGGGGCGCACCGGGCGAGCGGGGCGGGCCCCGGGGTGCCGCGACCGACATCGACGACGGCCTCACCCGGCTCCGCCGGGCCCTCGGCACTCCCCACCCCACCCCCGCCGGCTCCCTGGACGCGTTGTGCGACCGGGTCCTCGGGTCCGTCCTGCCCGAGCGGCCCACCGACGACGTGGCGCTGCTCATCGCCCGCCCGCGCGCCCTCGACCCCGAGCGGGTCGCCACCTGGGACGTCTCCCCCGACCCCTCCGCCGTCGCCGAGGCCCGCAAGTACGCCCTCGGCCGGCTGGAGAGCTGGGGCCTGAACGACGCGGCCTTCGTCACCGAACTGGTGGTCAGCGAACTGGTCACCAACGCCATCCGGCACGCCGAGCCGCCCGTCCGGCTGCGGCTCATCCACGACCGGAGTCTCATCTGCGAGGTCTCGGACGCCAGCAGCACGGCACCCCATATGCGCCGCGCCCGCTCCTACGACGAGGGCGGCCGGGGTCTGCTCCTGATCGCCCAGCTGACCCAGCGCTGGGGCACCCGTCCCACCCCCACGGGCAAGACGATCTGGACGGAACAGACCCTCGACTGAGGCCTATGCCTGGGGCCTGCCCTGCTTGGGCCCGTTGAGCGGGTCGGCCGCGTGCCGGGGGCCGGGCCCGGACGAGAACTGGCCGACGAGTTCCCGGAAGCAGACCAGGGCGGTGATCGGCGGAATCCCGACGATCGCCATGGCCAGCAGCGAACCCGGTGACTGGCCGATGCACAGCGCCACCGCCGTGCCGGAGCAGATCAGCATCACCGCCCAGGACCGCCGCGCGGTGCGCTGCTGCACCGACGCCCGCAGGATCGACAGCCCCGCCAGCAGCCACGGCCCGTACACGGTCAGCGGCCACCAGCGCGCCAGATGCTCCGACACGACCAGCAGCGCGATATCGCGCAGCTGACCGTACGAATAGGAGACTGACCAATAGAGCATCGTCAGTGCGCACACGGCGATTGTCGTAATTAAGAAAACGACAGGGACGATCCTCGGGTTTTTGGAAAAGATGTGGGCGCCCGGCCTGGGCCGCCGCCGGTCGACCGGACGGCGCGGGCGCTCGCGCACCTCCGGCAGGGGCGGGACGGGATCCACGCTGTGGGGCGTGTAGGGCATGTGGATCAGCTCGTCGTTCGGGTCCCACAGGCCCGACGAGGCTCTCGGACCAGGGAGCCAGATCGGCTGCGTCTCGAACGGCTGAAACCCGTCTGGGTGCTGGTCTACCGAATCATAATCATAATCGGTTCGCATTCTGAATCCTGATCCTGTCCATTTGGGATCCGCTTTTCCGATCGGCTGGAGAGGGGCCGATCCCAGTTTTTGGGCATTCGGGAGAATAGCGATTTGCGGCGATTGCCGCGAGGAGCGAACCGCAGTGGATGGCCCATGAAATGGTGAAGATCTGCTCAGTGCGCCCGGCTCCGAACGAGTGGACCGCGCCCCGACGCGTCCGGGACGGAGGCCCCGGCCCGGTGTCCGGATGGTGACGTGGGCTCTTCCGCCCCCGATCCGGAAGAGGCACCCCGAGATGAGACGTCCCTCCTGCCGCCGTCCGTTCGCCACCGCCGCGCTGCTGGTGGCGTCGGTGCTGGCCCCCCTGGCGACGGCGCCCGCGGCGACCGTCCACGCCGCGACCGCGCCGTGCCCCTCCGGGGGCTTCGGGCCCGAGGTGACCGCGAAGCTGGACGAGGCCGTCGCGGGCGTCCGCCGGCAGACCGGTGTCCCCGGTGTCGTCGTCGGCCTGTGGATGCCGGGCCGGGGGTGCTACGTCCGGGCGACCGGGCTCGCCGACACCGTCACCCGCAGGCCGATGACCACCGGCCAGTTCGTGCGGATCGGCAGCGAGACCAAGACCTTCACGGTCACCGCGCTGCTCCGCCTCGTCGACGAGGGCCGGGTCCGGCTGGACACCCCGGTCTCCCGCTATGTGCGCGGGGTGCCGAACGGCCGCCGCATCACCCTGCGTCATCTGGCCGGGATGCGCAGCGGGCTCTTCCCGTACAGCGCCGACCCGGACTTCGTACGGACCCTGCTGAGCGACCCGGGCCGCTCGTTCACCCCGCGCGAGGTGCTCGCGTACGGCTTCCGGCACGCGAACACCTTCGATCCTGGAGCGCGGTTCCAGTACTCCAACTCCAACCTCGTCCTGCTCGGCCTGGTGATCGAGAAGGTCACCGGCCGGCGGCTGGCCGACGTCATCCGCGAGCGGGTGCTCCGGCCGGCCCGGCTGCGGCACACGCTGTTCCCGAAGGGCCGTGAGTTCCCCGTGCCGCACCCGCGCGGCTACACGAACCAGACGCTGAGCGGCGCGGTCGAGGACGCCACGGACTGGAACCCCAGCTGGGCCTGGGCCGCCGGGGCGATGATCTCCGACCTGCGGGATCTGCGCCGCTGGGCCGAGGTCGTCGCCACCGGCACCCTGCTCGATCCGGGGACGCAGGAGGAGCGGCTGAAGATGCTGCCGACCGGCTTCCCGGGCACCGACTACGGCCTCGGCATCCTCGACTCCGGCGGCTGGGTCGGGCACAACGGTTCCATCCCGGGCTACGAGACCGTCACGGTGTATCTGCCCTCGCGCGAGGCCACGCTGGTGCTGATGCTCAACACCGACATCCTCGTCGACGGCCAGGAGCCGTCCTCGCTGTTCGCCCGCGCCATCACGGAGATCGTCACCCCGGACCACGTCTACGACCGCCCGGCGCCTCTGGGGTAGCGGGCCGGTGGGGTCCCGGTGGGCGTCCGGCGGGGACACGCCACCGGATGGTCTATCCGCCCGTTCGTCGAGCATCTGGTCATAACGTGCGGAATATGACGAAATGGCATATTGCCCATGTGGCGTGCATCGCGGCGGTCATCGGGGCGGGGCTCGGGGCCGCCCCGCAGGCGGCCGCCGACCGCCCGGACCAGCCGGCCCGTTCGACCCATCCGACCCATGTGGTCTTTCCGGGGGAGTCGATCCAGCAGGCGGTGGACGCCGCGGCGCCGGGGTCCACCGTGCTGGTGGCCTCCGGCACGTACCGCGAGAGCGTCAAGGTCAGCACCCCCGGAATCACCCTGCGGGGCATGGGCCCGCGTACGGTCGTGGAGCCGGCCGCCGTCGACCCGGCCGCGCCCAAGCCCGCCGCCCCCGACGCCTGCGGTGACGCCGGGAACGGCATCTGTGTGATCGGGACGAAGGACCGGAAGGTCGAGGACGTCACCGTCGCCAACCTGACCGTGACCGGCTTCGCCGCCTCCGGGGTGTACGCCCTGGACACCGACCGGCTGACGGTGCGGCATGTGACCGCCGTGAAGAACGGGGTGTGGGGCATCGCCCAGGAGCGTTCGGTGCGCGGGGTGTTCCGCAAGAACACCGCCCGCGACAACGGCGACGCCGGGCTGTTCCTCGCCAACACCATCAAGGCCGAGCAGGGCGCCACGGACACCGGTGGCGCGGTGGTCGCGCACAACCGCCTGGAGGGCAACCGGATCGGCCTGACCGTCCGGCGGCTGCGGAACCTCACCGTCGCGGACAACCACCTCACCGGCAACTGCGCCGGGATCTTCGTCGTCGGCGACGAGAACATGCCGAGGGCCGGCGCGCTGACCGTGCGCGACAACCTCATCGACCGCAACAACAAGTCCTGCCCGAAGACCGCGCGGCTGGACGCCCTCCAGGGCACCGGCATCGTGCTGACCGGCGCCGAGGACACCCTGGTGACCCGCAACCGGATCATGGAGAACGCGGGCACATCCCCGCTGTCCGGCGGCATCGTCGTCTGGAAGAGCTTCGTGGGCACCACCAGCGAGCGGAACCGGATCACCGACAACACGCTGGAGAACAACGCCCCGGCGGACCTGATCAACACGGACACCGTCGGCAAGGGCAACACCTTCGCGGGCAACACCTGCCGGGCGTCCAGGCCCGCGGGACTGTGCTGACCGGCCGGGCCGACCGGCCGAGGTCGCTCATGAACTCGAAGAGGGAAAAGGAAGGCGTCGCATGACGACCACACAGACCCCACCCGCGCAGAGCGCGCCCACCCCACCGGTCCCGCCGCCCCCCATGCGGCTGCGGGAACTCGTGTTCGGGGCGGCCGTCGCAGGCGCCCTCCGCGCGGCGGCCCGGCTGGGGGTCGCCGACGCCCTCGGCGACACCCCGCTGGCGGCGGAGGCGCTCGCGGCGGCGGTGAAGGCCGAACCGAAGCCGCTGCGGCGGCTGTTGCGGGCCCTCGCCTGCCACGGCGTGTTCACCGAACGGCCCGACGGGACGTTCGCGCACACCGACATGTCCCGGCTGCTGCGCGAGGACGACCCGCACAGCCTGCGCGCCATCGCCCTGTGGTGCACCGAACCGTGGACCTGGGACGCCTGGCCGAAGCTGGACGAGGCGGTGCGCTCGGGGCGCGACGTCGTCGGGGAGCTGTACGGCAAGGAGTTCTTCGTCTACCTCAACGAGGACGCCCCGGAGTCCGCCGACGTCTTCAACCGGGCGATGACGACCTCCAGCGTCCAGTCCGCGCGGGACGTCGCCGACTTCCTCGATCTGTCGGGGAGTTCGTCCGTCGCCGACATCGGCGGCGGCCAGGGCCATGTGGTGGCGAGCCTGCTGGAGAAGTACCCGGCGCTGCACGGCACCCTGCTCGACCTGCCGCGTGTGGTGGAGAACGCCGACGCGAGGCTGCGGCCGGGCGGCGCGCTCGCGGACCGGACCCGGGTCGTCCCCGGCGACTGCCGTGAGGCCGTCCCGGTCCGGGCGGACACCTATGTCATCAAGAACATCCTGGAGTGGGACGACGACAGCACCGCCCGGCTGCTGCGCAACGTCATCGGCGCGGGCGGCCCCGGCACCCGGGTCGTGGTCATCGAGAACCTCGTCGACGACTCCCCGTCGATGCGGTTCAGCACGGCCATGGACCTGCTGCTGCTCCTCAACGTCGGCGGCGCCAAGCACACCACCGAGAGCATGACCTCCCGGCTCACGGCCGCGGGCCTGGTCATCGACGACGTACGGCCGGTCAACGCGTACCTCCACGCGTTCGACTGCCACGTGCCCGGATGACCCGACCGTGACCGCACAGGCCGCCGGACCCGCCCCGTGGCGGGTCCGGCGGCCTGTCGGTGCGGTCAGGAGCGGCGGCTGTCCCGCTCCCACCGGTAGAAGCAGTTCGCCATCGCGTCCTTCGGCGAACGCCAGGTCGCCGGGTCGTACGCGCTGACGTACGCCGACAGCCGCTCGCTGATGCCCCGGAACTCGGGGTGGCCGGCGAGCTTGGTGATGGCGGGCGTGGGGTCCCGCTCGGACTCGACGAGGTGCATGTACACGTCGTCGAACTGGAAGAGGCTGCGCCGGGAGACCCCGATGAGGTGGGGCAGCTCCCCCCGGTCGGACTCCTCGAAGATCTTGGCGATGTCCGGTGCCGCGCCCGGGGCCATCCGGGCGACGATCAGGGATTGGTGCATGGGTGTCGTTCTCCGTCCGAATGCGGGGGTCGGGTGCGGCCGTCTCAGTCGGTCAGGCCCGGGGCGGCGCCCTGTTCGGCGGCGGCCTTCTCGATGCGGTCCCGGATCAGGGCCATCTGGACCTTGGAGTTCCGGTTGATGTTGTCGGTCATCCAGTCGTCGTCGACCGGCGCGTCCGGCTTCATCGAGAAGTCCTGCGTCCACATCATCCGCGTACCGCCCGGGACCTTCTCGTACTCCCAGAGGATGTTCATGTAGGCGAAGGGCCCGGTCTCGACGCGGCGGGCCTCCACACTGAGGGTCTCCCGGTCCGCCTCGCGCTCCGAGACCCAGCTCCACACCTTGCCGTTCTCGTCCGGGTGCATGGTCAGCCGGAACGTCACCCGGTCGCCCTCCTGGGAGAGGATCTCGGCGGAGGCGTACTCGCTGAACAGCTGGGGCCAGTTGGCGACGTCGTTGGTCATGTCCCAGACCAGGTCGACGGGCGCGGCGATGGTGATCTCGTTCTGCGTGTGTCCGGCCATGTCAGGCACCCGCCATCAGCGCGCTGTTGACCTGGTCGAGGAAGTCCCGGGGGCTCCGGCACTTCTCCGTGTCCGCCGGCATCGGCGTGCCGTACCGGTTCTCCAGCTCGCCGACGATGCCGAGCAGTCCCAGTGAGTCGATGCCGAGCGTGCCGAACTCGGAGTCGAGGTGCTCCTCCAGCTCCCCCGGGGGCACGGTGACCCCGGCGGCCTTCTTCATCAGTTGGGACAGCTCTTCCACGGTGATGCGCTCGCTCATGCGTTCTCTCTCCTTGATGTGCGGGGTGGTGCGGGGTGCGGTGGTGGTCAGGAGGTGTCGCCGGTGCCGAGGCGCAGCACCAGCGCCGAGTTCGACCCCATGAGTCCCCGGCTGAGGACCAGCGCCGTGCGCGGCTCGGCGGCGCGGGCGGCGGTGGTGACGAGGTCGAGGTCGTGGCAGACGTCGAAGACGTTCGGGGTGGGCGGGATGACACCGTGCTCCATCGCGAGCACGGCCGCGGCGGCGTCCAGGACGGCCGCCGCGCCGTTGCCCCGGCCCACGGCGGTCTTCGGCGCGGTGACGGGGACCCGGGTGCCGTGCGCGCCGAGGGCGTCGACGAGGGCGAGGGCCTCGGCGCGGTCCGCCGCCGGGGTGCCGAGGGCGTCGGCGAAGACCACGTCGATCTCCTCCGGGGCGCACCCGGCCTCGGCCAGGGCGACCCGGATCGCCTCGGCCAGCCCGTCCCGGGACTCCTCCCAGCGGGAGGCGCCGGTGAAGGTCGCCGCGTGGCCCGCGATCACCGCCCGTACGGGGGCGCCCCGCTCCCGGGCCGTCTCCTCGGCCTCCACGACCAGCATCGCGCCGCCCTCGGCGGGCACGAAACCGCAGGCCGCGGAGGTGAACGGGCGGTAGGCGCGGTCCGGGTCGTCGACCGTGCTCAGCTCCTCGTAGCCGAGCTGGCAGACCATCGAGTACGGGGCGAGCGGCGCCTCGGTCGCGCCGGCCACCATCACGTCCGTACCGCGCCGCACGGCCCGCGCCGCGTGCGCCAGCGCGTCCAGCCCGCCGGCCTCGTCGGAGGCGATCACCCCGCAGGGGCCCTTGAAGCCCCGGCGGATGGAGATCTGGCCGGTGCTCGCCGCGTAGAACCAGGCGATCGACTGGTACGGGCCCACGAAGCGGCTGCCCTTGGACCACAGCTGCTGCAGCTCCCGCTGCCCGAACTCGCCGCCGCCGGAGCCGGCCGCGGTGACCACGCCCACCGAGAACGGCGCCGCGTCGGTCTCGGGCCGGTCGAGGCGGGCGTCGTCGAGCGCCTGGTCGGCGGCGGCCATCGCGAAGTGCGTGAACCGGTCGGTCTGGACGAGGTAGCGCTCCTCGACCGCCGACGGCGGATCGAAGTTCCGCACCTCGCCGGCCACCTTCAGCGGAAGGTGCTCGCAGCCCTCGCGGGTGACCCGGTCCAGGACGCTGATGCCCTCCCGGGTGGACTTCCAGAACGTCTCGGTGCTGGTCCCGTTGGGCGCGACCACGCCGATGCCGGTGACGGCCGCGCGCCGAGGACGCCGGGTGCTCCGTTCGCTCATCGTGTCTTCTCCCTCGGCAGGTTCAGGACCACCGCGGACTGGAACCCGCCGAACCCGCTGCCCACCGAGAGCACGGTGTTCAGCCGCCGCTCACGGGCGACGCGCGGCACGTAGTCCAGGTCGCACTCGGGGTCCGGGGTCTCGTAGTTCGCGGTGGGCGGGACGACCTGGTGGGCCAGGGCCAGGGCGCAGGCGACGACCTCGATGGCACCGATCGCGCCCAGCGAGTGACCCACCATGGATTTGATGGAACTCATGGGCGTGTCATAGGCGTGCGCGCCGAGCGTCCGCTTCACGGCGGCCGTCTCGTGCCGGTCGTTCTGCTTGGTGCCCGAGCCGTGCGCGTTGACGTAGTCGACGGCCGTCCGGTCCAGCCGGGCGTGGTCGAGGGCGTCCTCGATGGCCCGCGCCATCTCCAGACCCTCACTGGTCAGCCCGGTCATGTGGTAGGCGTTGCCGAAGGTGGCGTACCCGCTGATCTCGCAGTACACATGCGCGCCGCGGGCCCGCGCGTGCTCCAGCTCCTCCAGGACGAGTACGGCACCGCCCTCGCCCATGACGAACCCGTTGCGGTCCGCGTCGAAGGGACGGGAGGCGTGGGCCGGGTCGTCGTTGTTGGGGGAGGTGGCCTTGATCGCGTCGAAGCAGGCCATGGTGATCGGGGAGATCGGCGAGTCCGACGCCCCGGCTATGCAGATGTCGGCCCGGCCCTCCTCGATCGTGTGGAAGGCGTACCCGACGGCGTCGAGGCCCGAGGTGCAGCCGGTGGACACGGTCTGCACCGGCCCGCGCGCCTCGAAGCGTTCCGCGACCGTCGAGGCGAGCGTGCTGGGCGCGAACGCCCGGTGCAGATCCCGCCCGGCCTCCCGGTGGTCCACGTCCCAGCGCTCCCCGCCATGGCTGACGAGTACGTAGTCGTGCTCCAGCCGGGTGGTGCCGCCGACCGCGGTGCCGAGGGAGACCCCGACCCGCCAGGGGTTCTCCGCCGCGAGGTCGAGACCGGAGTCCCGTATCGCCTCGTCGCCCGCCACCAGGGCGAACTGGATGTACCGGTCGCAGCGGGCCACCTGCTCCGCGTCCAGTCCGTGGGCCGCCGGGTCGAAGTCGCACTCGGCGGCGATCCGCGAACGCAGCCCGGACGGGTCGAAGAAGGTGATGCCACGTGTCGCCGTACGACCGTCGGCCAGGAGGTCCCAGAACGCCGGGACGCCGATGCCGCCGGGGGCGACGATGCCTATGCCGGTGACCGCCACGCGCCTGGTCATGAGCGGACCTGGGAGCGTTCGGCCGCCCGTGCGGCGTGTGCCGCCTCCACCGGGATCGGTACGCCGTTCGCGTCCTCGGTGTCGACATGGCCGAGCGGCGGGCTCGGCGCCAGCGGGCCGAGGTGGAAGACCATCCGGGCCTCCACCTTGCCGACGTTGCGGAACCGGTGCCGCATATGGGCGGGGATCAACAGCCCCTGCTCGGGCTGGAGTCGGTGGGCCTCGCCGTCGAGGTCCACCTCCAGCTGCCCGCAGATGACGTAGATGAACTCCTCGGAGTACGGGTGGTAGTGCTCGGCGATGCGGTCGCCGGGCGCCACGATGGCCACGCCCATGAAACCGCTGGTGGAGCCGACGGTGGTGGGGGTCAGCATGGCGCGCAGATCGCCGCCGCGCCGGGTGTTGGGCTCGACCTCGCTGACATCCACGATTCCGGGATGGCGGAGTTGGCGGTTGGTCACGACGTTCCTCCGAACGTGAGCGGGGAGGGATTCGGGGGCTTCAGGGGCCCCGGGGGAGGGTCAGGCGTCGGGCGCCCGGCGGTCGGTGACGAGTTCCATGCGGGCGACCGTCAGCAGCCGGGCCGGGGCGCCGTCCTTCGGGGAGCCGTCCGCGCCGAGGGCGCCGCCGTCGAGGAGATCCGTCAGCTCGGCCGCGCGGGCCCGGTCGGTGAGACCGAGGACGGGACCGGGGTCGTTGTCGATGCCGCCGCGCACGTCGACCAGGCGTACGACGATGTCGTCGCGCTGGAAGATCGTGCTGCGCAGCACCGGGCCCTCGGGGTCGTCCGCCGCCGCCTCGTCCTGCCGGGCGAGCAGCTCGGCCAGCCGCAGCCCGCAGCCCTCGCGGGCCGGGTAGTACAGCGCGTGCCGTTCGGCGTCCGGGCTCTCCTGGCCGGCCGTCACATGGTGCACGGCGGGCAGCGCCGCACGGGTGAAGAACACCCGGGCCGAATCCGGGTCGTCGAGGTCCCGGTCCTGCTCCAGATGGGGGTTGAGGGCCTCCTCGACGGCCCGCACCTCGGGCTGCCGGGCCACGTGCCGCAGCGCGGCGAGCAGGTCGCCCCGTACCTCGACGGCCCGGACGACCCGGTTGCCGTGCATGAACAGGGAGGTCCGGCACAGCCGGGTGGAGTCGTCGACCTTCGGCTCGGGCGCGGCGTAGTCGGCGAGGATCTTCGCGACGATCTCCTCGCTGCCCGGCTTCACGGTGAAGGTGAGCGCGTGCCGGATCAGGCCGTCACCGATGCGGGGCGAGGTCTGCAGCCGGCGCTCGCCGGGCTCCGCCGCCACGGCCGGGCCGCCGGTCTCGCGGACGATGTGGAAGCGCAGCGAACGGGTGTCCCGGACGCAGTCGTGCAGCGGGCGCACCATCTGCACGTGCTCCTCGCTGTTCACCCAGGTGAGGAACGGCGGGGCGCTCTCCCACTCGCTGGTGATCAGCCATTGGGAGGGGTTCTCGATGGACTGGCACAGCTGGTCGCTGACGTGCCCGGGGACGGACGCGACCTGGTTGCACAGTTGCTCGTACGCCTCCAGGAACTGCTGCTGGGCGCCGTCGTAGACGTCCACGAGGAGGACGACCCGGAGCCGGGAGCCGTCGAAGACGGACTGGGAGACGTGCTGCGACACCTGTCGCTTCAGCGTCTGGGTAAGCCGTTCGGACGTGGTGGTCATGCTGCGCACATCTCCTCGGTGGGGCGGATCGGTGGGGGCAGAGACGGACGGGGCGTCGGCCGAGGCGGCGTGACGTCACGTCGGCGTGCCTCGATCCTCAGCCCGCCCCCTCCGGCGCGCGACTCGTATGCACTGCGCGGGTGACCGGCCGGGCCGTCGTGCGGCGCGGCCGGTCACGGCGGTTATCGCGCCCGGCACGGGTCAGGCCACGCTTCCGGCGGTCTTCCTGCGGCGCACGGCGTACAGCCCGGTCCCGGCGACGGCCAGGACGGCGAGGCCGCCCGCGGTCACGGCCGGGGAGGCCAGGCCGCCGCCACCGGTGTGCACACCACCGCGGGGCTTCTCGTGCCCGCCGCCCCAGGACTCCTCGTCCTGCTTCCCGCCCCAGGAGCCCTCGTCCTGCTTGACGGTGCCGGAGCCGGTGTCCTGCTTGCCGCTCCAGGAGTTCCCCTCCTGCTTCGGGGCGCCGGCGGCCGGGTCCTGCTTCGGGGCACCGGAGGCGTCGTCCTGCCGGGCGGTGCCGTCGGTGCCGTTCTCCTGTCCCTTCTCCTGCTCCTTGCTGTAGGAGGAGTCCGCCTCGTCCCAGCCCCCGGACGCGTAGGCGCCGGGCGCGCCGAGTACGAGGACTGCCGAGGCCGCCGCGGTGGCCACGAGCGTGCGAGCAGAGCGCATCTGACGATCCTTCCGTCGGACGGGGCGGGCAGCCGACGTCGCGTCAGCTGAGGTGACCCGCCCCCGACGTGATCCACCGTCAGCCAGTCCCTTCGCCACCACCACTCAAGGCGTTCACTCGGGTGATCCGCTCACCAGCAGCGTGGTCAGCACCGCGCGCAGGGTGGCCTCGGCGTCCGGGACCGGGCCCGGCGACCGCCATGCCACGAACCCGTCGGGCCGCACGAGCACGGCGCCGCCGGCCGTCGTCCCGTGGACGGCCGCCCAGTCCGCGCCGCCGTCCTCGGGCGTCAGCTCGGCGTCCGGGCCGGAGCCGATCCGGTACGCGGCGAGGGGGACGGACATCGACTCGGCGAGGCGGAGGGCGGCGGTGTGCCAGTCGCCGCCCTCCTCGGCGTCGCTGAGCAGGACGAGCGAGCGCTCGTAGAGGTCCAGCGTGGAGACGGGCTGCCCCTGAGGGGCCTCCCGGTGGCGCCCCTGTTGGCTCCCCTGCTGACGTACCGCCAGGTGGGGGGCGCGGCTGCCGGGTTCGCCGGAGAGGTCGAGGCGCTCGGGGACGACCGGGGTCGCGGGGTCGGTGCCGAGGACGGCGCCGCGCGGGTAGCGGTAGCCGAGGGCCACGTCGAGGATGCCGCGCTGCGGGCCGCCGCCCCCGCCGACACCGGGGGCCGGGGCGAAGCCGGGGTGGCTGTGCTCGACCGAACGGGCGGCGGCACGGGCGCTGGTCGCCTCCGCCACCGGGCGGCGCTCGGCGTCGTACGAGTCGAGCAGGCCCTCACCGGCCCAGCCGCCGAGCACGGCCGCCAGCTTCCAGGCGAGGTTGTGGGCGTCCTGGATACCGGTGTTGGAGCCGAAGGCGCCGGTCGGGGACATCTCGTGGGCCGAGTCGCCGGCCAGGAACACCCGCCCCGAACGGTAGCTCCGGGCGACCCGCTGGGCGGCGTGCCAGGGTGCCTTGCCGGTGATCTCGACGTCGAGGTCGTGGACGCCGACCGCGCGGCGGATGTGCGCGACGCACCGCTCCTCGGTGAACTCCTCCAGGGTTTCGCCGTGTTCGGGGTGCCAGGGGGCGTGGAAGACCCAGTTCTCCTTGTTGTCCACGGGCAGCAGCGCCCCGTCGGCGTCCGGGTTCGTCAGATAGCAGACGATGAAGCGGCGGTCGCCCACGACACCGGCGAGGGCGCGGGAGCGGAAGGTGACGCTGACGTTGTGGAACAGGTCGCCGGGACCGCTCTGGCCGATGCCGAGCTGTTCGCGGATCGGGGAGCGGGGGCCGTCCGCGGCGACGAGATAGTCGGCGCGGAGGGTGGTGTGCTCGCCGGTCTCACGGCTCTTGACGATCGCGGTGACCCCGGAGGAGTCGGTCTCGAACGACAGCAGTTCGGTGCCGTACCGCAGATCGCCGCCGAGCCGCCCGGCGTGCTCCAGCAGCACCGGCTCCAGGTCGTTCTGGCTGCACAGGCACCAGGAGCTGGGGCTGAACCGGGCGAGACCGCCGCCCGCGTCGATCTGCTTGAAGAGCCACTCGCCCGCGTCGCCGACCAGGGTGGGTGTCTGCAGGATGCCGTGGTTGTCGGCGAGGGTGGCGGCGGCCTCGCGGATGCCGGGCTCGACTCCCGCCGCGCGGAACAGCTCCATCGTGCGGACGTTGTTGCCCCGGCCGCGCGGATGGATGGAGGTGCCGGTGTGCCGCTCGACCAGGGTGTGCGGCACGCCCAGGCGGCCCAGGAACACCGAGGTCGACAGGCCGACGAGGGACCCGCCGACGATGAGGACCGGGACGTGGGGGGTGGTGGGGGTGCCGGTGGGGTCAGTGGTGCCGGTGGGATCGGTCCGATCAGGTCCGACAGATCTGTGCTGCATCGCGTTCATGTTCTTCGCTCAACTCCAGCGCGTCGTGTCCGCCGACTCGGCCGGATAGGGCCGGGGGCTTCATCCATGCCCCGCACCGGGAATCGGGGACCGGGCTTCACCCGCTTAGGGGCGCTTGGGGACGCGTCGGAGGTGCCCGTACATCTACTCGGGGGCACACGTACTCGGGCGCACAGGTACTCGGGTGCGGCTGAGTACCCGCGCCCTGTGCGGAGAAGACCCGTGCCGGGAGGCTGGGTTCATGAACCGACGACTCCGCGCCCTCCCCTCCCAGCTGCTCCCGGCCCTTGTCACGGGCGTGGCCTCGCTGACCCTCTGGGCCGTCTGGCTGGGCTGGGACCAGCACCGTGATCTGCGTCCTGACGGTTCGTCGACCGGGCCGTACGAGGCCTGGCAGATCGTCGGCCTGGTGCTGACGCTGCTGCTGCCGGTGTACTGGGCCGCGTCCCGGCGGCACATCCTCGGCGCGGTCGCCGGCACCACGATCGGCCTGACCGTCGCCTCGTTCCACGACTGGTCGGACGACGCCAGCGGCCTCTACGTCATCGGCGTCACGATGGTGATGCTGGGGACCGTCGCCGTGACCACCGGGCTCTCCTTCCTGATCGCGGCCGTCGGGGGCCGGGCTCGGCCGACGGCACGCGTGGCGGCGTAGGGGTCAGCGGGCGTCGTAGGCCTCCGGGTCGAAGTGGGCCAGGCGGCGGCGCATACGGCCCGTCGACCAGGGCCAGCTGAAGCTGTTGACGCCGTTGGGGTCCAGGTAGTAGCTGGAGCAGCCGCCCGCGTTGTAGACGGTGGCGGGCAGGGCCTGCTGGACCTCGGCGCCGAAGGCGGCCTGGACCTCGGGGCGTACGTCCATGCTGGTCCAGCCCGCGCCGCGGAAGTGGCGTATCGCGCCCGCCACGTACGCCAGTTGGGCTTCGAGAACCGCGTACGCGGAGGAGTGGCCGGTGCCCAGGTGCGGGCCGAGGAGGACGAACGCGTTCGGGAAGCCGCTGACGGTGGTGCCGAGGTAGGCGTCCGGGCTGCCCTTCCAGTGGTCGTCCAGGCTGGTGCCGTCGGCGTCGAACACCCGGCGGGCGATGGGCATGTCGAGGATGTGGAAGCCGGTGCCCAGGACGATCGTGTCGACGTCCGCGCGGCTGCCGTCGGCGCCGACGATCCGGCGGCCCTCGACGGCCTTCACCGCTGTCGCGTGCACGGTGACGTTGGGTCTGGTCAGGGCCGGATAGTAGGTGTTGGAGAGCAGGAGCCGTTTGCAGCCGAGGGTGTAGTCGGGGGTCAGCGCCTGACGCAGGGCCCGGTCCTTGACGGTGGCCCTGAGGTGGAGCGTGCCGATCCTCTGCACGGTCCGCAGCAGGGCCGGGTGGCGGAAGCCGACGCCGAGGGCCTCCAGCGCCGCGTACTCGGCTTTGCGCAGCGCCCGTTGGGCGCCGGGGACGGTCCGCAGCAGGCGGCGTTCGGCGTGCGGTACCGGGTGGTCGGGCTTGGGCAGCACCCACTGCGCGGTGCGCTGGAACAGATGCAGCCGGCCGGCGCGCGGCTGGATCGCGGGCACGAACTGCACCGCCGAGGCGCCGCTGCCGATCACGGCCACCCGGGCGCCGGTGAGGTCGACGTCGTGGCGCCAGCGCGAGGAGTGGAAGACCGGGCCGGGGAAGTCGGCGAGGCCGGGGAGGTCGGGGCGCAGCGGCTCGTGCCAGGGGCCGGCCGCCGAGATCAGGAAACGGGCGGTGTAGGCGCCGCGGGTGGTCTCGACGTGCCAGCGGGCGTGGGCGGGGTTCCACCGGGCCCGGGTGACCTCGGTGCCGTAGCGGATGAGGGGCGTGATGCCGTACGCGGCGGCCGTGTTCCGGAGGTAGGAGCGGATCTCGGGCTGGCCGGCGAAGGCCCGCGTCCACTCCGGGTTGGGCGCGAAGGAGTACGAGTAGAGAGCGGACGGCACGTCGCAGGCGCAGCCCGGGTAGGTGTTGTCCCGCCAGGTGCCGCCCAGGTCGGCCGCCTTCTCGACGATCACCAGATCGTCCACCCCCGCCTCGCGCAGCTTGATCGCCGCGCCGATGCCGGAGAGGCCGCTGCCGATGATCAGGGCCTCGACGTCGCGGTTCTCGGCGCTCCCGGGGACCTCGCGGTTTCCGGGGCTTCCGGGCTGTGGCATCGCAGGCTCCTGTCCGGGCGTCGGGGGCGGCCTCGCTCACGGCCTCGCGGACGGTGGCGCGGGTCGTGCGCAGGGCGGTCTCCAGGACGGTGAGGCGGCGCCCGGGGTCCATGAAGTTGCCGCCCATCACCGCGAGGTCGGCGGCGGCGGGCTCGATACGGACGACACGGGTGCCCGCCGCCCGCAGCGCGGCGCACTCCGCGTCGAGGGTGCGGGTCATGACGCGGCGCAGCAGGGCCTCCGCCCGGCCGAGGCCGCGGCGCGGTCCGGGGAGGCGGGAACTCATCGGGGCGATCACGTACACCTCGTCGAGCCCGCTCGGGACCAGGAGGTCGGCGGAGGCGGTGGAGAGGATGCCGCCGTCGGCGTACCGCCGGCCCGCGACGCGTACGGGCGGGAACCAGCCCGGCACCGCCCAGGACGCCCGGAGCGCGTCCCGCAGGGCGGCCGGTGGGGCGTCGGGGTGGCCGAAGACGGTACGGCGGCCCGTGTCGAAGTCGGTCGCCACCAGCCAGGTCGCCGGATGCGGGACCCACTGCCCGGCCGGGGCGAGGGAGTCCGCGAGGGCCGCCAGCCACCGGGCGTCGCCGCGGCCCTGGGGGAGCAGACCGGAGAGCCCGGCCAGGGCGGGGGCCGTGCGGCGCAGCGCGTGGCGGGCCAGCCCGGGGGAGCCGGGGAAGACGGCGGGGCGGGGCGGGAGCGCCCGGGGCGCGGAGGCGAGGTGCCGCAGGAGTTCGGGGCGGGCGTCCGGGCGGCCCAGCTGGGCGGCGAGCAGGTCGTCCACGCCGACACCGGCGCCGAGCAGAGCCGCCATCTCGGCCCCGGCGGAGGTGCCCACCAGGACCTCGGCGTCGCGCGGGTCCCAGCCCGTGGCCCGCCGGAGCGAGTGCAGGGCGGCGACGGTCCAGGTCGCGCCGAGGGTGCCGCCGCAGCCGAGGACGAGTCCTCGGGAGGGAGGGGAGGGGTGGGGAGGGGTTGTGCGCGTGCGCGTGCTCGTGGCGTTCACCGCGTCCACATCCAGGTACTCGGGGGATCCAGATACCAACGAGATCCGGATACTAGTGGTATCCGAAATGCTTGGACAGCCCCTGTCGGAGATAAGATCCGGGAGCCTTTCGAGAGCCGCCGCCGGAGAGGGAGAAGGAGGGGAAGCGACATGGCCCGCCTCAGCCGCGTCGAGAGTCAGGGACGGACGCGCGAACGGCTCGTCGCCACCGCGCGGCAGCTGTTCCTCTCCCATGGCTACGCCGCCACCTCGCTCAGCGACGTCGCGGAGACGGCCGGCTACTCCAAGGGCGCCGTCTACTCCAACTTCCGCAGCAAGGACCATCTCTGCCTCGCCGCGCTGGACGACATCCGGGCCGAGCAGCTGGGGCTGCTCACGGACGCCGTCATGGGCGAGGCCGGGATCGAGGACCGGCTGGCGGCCTTCGCCGCGTGGGCCGAGGCGCACATCGGCGACGAGGCGTGGACCACGCTGGAGGTCGAGTTCCTCACCAGCGCCCGGCACGACGACGAACTGCGGGCCGAGATCGCCGCCCGGGTCGCGACGATCCGCGAGGCCCTGGCCCACCTGCTCGACGCCCTCGCCCTGGAACTGGGCGTCACCCCGGCCATGCCCGCCGACCGCGCCGCGATGACCCTGCTCAGCCTGGGCATCGGCCTCGGCGTCCAACGCGTCGCCGACCCGTCCGTCCCCACCGCCGTACTGACGGAGACGCTGCGGCTGGTCCTGCGGATGGACGGGTGATCACGGGGTCGGGCGGCTGAACGCGTCAGGCTCGCCCGCGCTCATGCCCGCCCCCGCTCATGCCCGCCCCCGTGACTCCGCCGCCCGGCGGGCCAGGGAGTCGAAGACCACGGCCACGAGCAGGACGCCGCCGGTGATCATGAACTGGACGGCGGGCTGGACGCCGAGCAGGGCCATGCCCGAGGCGATGGACTGGATGATGAGGACGCCCAGCAGGGCGGACCAGGTCGAGCCGCGGCCGCCGAAGAGGCTGGTGCCGCCGATGACGGCGGCGGCGATGGCGTTGATCAGCAGCATCCCGGAGCCCGGGACCTGGGTCGCCGAGGTGAGGCGCGAGGCGACGAACAGGCCGCCGACCGCCGCCAGGGTCCCCGACGCCAGGAACACCCAGATCCGTACGCGCGACACGTCGACGCCGGAGCGCCGGGCCGCCTCCACCCCGCTGCCGAGCGCCAGGACCTGACGGCCGTGGACGGTACGGCGCAGGAAGAGGTCCGAGGCCAGGATGACCACGAGGAAGATCAGCAGGGCGAGGGGGAGGCCCTCGAAGCGGTTCAGGACGGCGACCGTGGCGAAGGAGACCGCGGCCAGGAGAGCCGTGCGCAGCCAGATCTCGCCCTTCGCCCGGCACGGCATCCCGGCGGCGGCGCGGCGGGCGCGGTCGTGGCGGCGCAGGAGGAGATAGACGACCGGGCCGAGCGCGGCCAGGCCGTAGGTGACGGCGGGGGAGCCGAAGGAGCGGCTGGTCAGCTCGGCCACCAGCCCGTCGTCGCTGAAGCTGATGGAGCTCTCCGGGCCGAGCAGGTAGAGCATCAGGCCGTTCCAGGCCAGCAGGCCCGCGAGGGTGACGACGAACGCGGGGACGCCGATCTTGGTGAACACGAAGCCGTGGAGCGCCCCGGCCGCCGCGCCGCAGGACACCGCGACGAGCACGGCGAGCCCCTCCGGCATGCCCTGGTTCACGTTCAGCGCGGCGAACATCGCGCCGGAGAGGCCCGCCAGCGAGCCCACCGACAGGTCGATCTCGCCGATCAGCAGCACGAAGACGACGCCGACGGCGACCATGCCGGTGCCGACGATCTCCACGCTGAGGACGGAGAGGTTGCGCGGGGAGAGGAAGTTCTCGTTGAGGCTCTGGAAGACGATCCAGGTCACGGCGAGGGCGAGCAGGGCGGGCGCCGGGCCGAGCTCCCCCTCGTGCAGGCGGCGGCGCACGGCGTGGGCGTACGCGCGGGGGCGGTCGCCGTACCAGCGGCCGTGCCCGTGCGGGCCCGGCTCGTGCGAGCCCCCGTTCCGCGGGCGCCCCTCTCCGTTCCCCCTCACGGCCATGTCTCCTCCGGGTCGGACGCGTGGTGGCCCGCGGTGTTGTCCACCGCGCCGGTGATGGAGGAGATGATCTGTTCCTGGGAGGTCGTGCTGACGTCGAACAGGCCGTTGTTGCGGCCGAGGCGCAGGACGGCGATCCGGTCGGCGACGGCCTTGATGTCCCCCATGTTGTGGCTGATGAGGAGCACTCCGGTGCCCCGGTCGCGCAGTTCCTCGATGAGGTCGAGGAGCTGGTTGGTCTGTTCGAGGCCGAGGGACGCGGTGGGCTCGTCCAGCAGGAGCAGCCGGGGCGCGGTGACGAAGGACCGGGTGATCGCGACGACCTGCCGCTGGCCGCCGGAGAGGGTGGCGAGGGGGACGCGGACGTCGGGGATGCGGATGGAGAGCGTGCGCAGCAGTTCGCGGGTCCGGCGCTCCATCTCCACCTCGTCGAGGACGCCGAAGCGGTGGATCTCGCGGCCGAGGAAGAGATTGCCGACGACGTCGAGGTTCCCGCACATCGCGAGGTCCTGGTAGACGGCCGCGATGCCGAGGAGCTGGGCGTCCTGGGGGCGTCTGATCTGGACGGCCTCGCCCTCCCACTCGATGACGCCCTTGTCCGGGGGGCCGACCCCGGAGATCACCTTGACCAGGGTGGACTTCCCGGCGGCGTTGTCGCCGACCAGGGCGACCACCTCCCCGGCCCTGATCTCCAGTTCGACGTCGACCAGCGCCTGGACGGCGGCGAAGCGTTTGGAGACGCCGCGCAACGCCAGCAAGGGCTGAACCACCGGGTCACCTCCTGGAGGGGGCGGACAGGACTGACGGGGTCGCTGAGGCTCATGCGAGGCTCATGTGAGGTTCATGGGGTGAGTCCGGCCCTGTCGCACGCGGGCCGGAGCTTCGGGGTGCATATCTGGTCGATGGTGTACATACCGTCCTTGACCAGAGTCTCCTTGATGTTGTCGGCCCTCACCGGGACCGACGGCAGCAGGACCGCCGGAATGTCCTTGTCGGTGGGGCTGTCGACGGTGCCGGTGGCGATGGAGTCGACCGACTCCCCGCGCCCCAGGGCGACGGCCATCTCGGCGGCGGCGTCGGCCGCGGGCTCGAACGGCTTGTAGATGGTCATGTGCTGGCTGCCCTGCACGATGCGCTGGACGGCCACGAGGTCGGCGTCCTGCCCGGTGACCGGCGGCAGCGGCCGTACGGCACTGGCGTTGAGGGCGGAGACCACGGCGCCGGCGAGGCTGTCGTTGGCGGCGAGGACACCGTCGATGTTGTTCGCGCCGAGGGCGGAGATGGCGCCGCTCATGTTGGCGTAGCCGTTCTCCGGCCGCCAGCCGACGGTGTCGTACGACTTCCCGATCTTCACCTTGCCCTTGAGGACGGAGAGCGCGCCGCGTTTGTACCAGCCGGCGTTGGGGTCGGTCGTGGCGCCGTTCATCATCACGATCTGGCCGCCGTCCGCCTTGTCGCCCATGGCCTTCAGCAGCTCCTCGGCCTGGAGCCTGCCGACGATCTCGCCGTCGAAGGTGACGTAACCGGAGATGGGGCCCTGGGCGAGCCGGTCGTAGGCGACGACCGGGATGCCGGCCCGGTCGGCGGCCTCGACGGAGGAGCGCAGCGCCTTGGGGTCGATGGCGGCGACGATCAGCACGTCCACGCCCCGGGTGATCATCGCGTCCAGCTGCTGGCGCTGGACCTGTGGTTCGGCCGTGGCCGCGACGGTGGCCGCCGGGCAGCCCGGGCACAGCTCCTTCAGCCGCTTCTCGATCAGGGGTCTGTCGAACTGCCCGAAGCGGGAGGCCCCGCCACCCGGGAGCAGGACACCGACGGTCAGGTCGTCCCCTCCTCCGCCACCCCCGCTCCCGCTGCCCCCGCCCCCGCCACATGCCCCGGTCAGCACCAGACCGGCGGCGACCACGAACGCCGCGCCCGCCCGGCTGAGGGACCTACGTTTCACGGCCGCCGTACGGCCGACGCCGAGACCCATGTCGGTTCCTTAGAACATTTGCCCGATCTTGCTGGATCCTGCCCCGTTATGGATGTCTCTCGTCCAGCGTAGTCGCGGCGCGGCGAGTCTCCCGCCGAGGTTGCGGGGCCTGAGCGGCGCGCTGAGCATGGGCCGGGGGAGTCGCGACGGAAGTCGGTGTCCTGATGAGTGCGAGCCGTGTGTCCGACCGGGGGTACGACGACGACCGCCCCCTCCTCTGCCTGGTCACCGGTGCCAC
The DNA here is from genome assembly GCF_020010925.1 of Streptomyces griseiscabiei. NCBI lineage: Bacteria > Bacillati > Actinomycetota > Actinomycetes > Kitasatosporales > Streptomycetaceae > Streptomyces > Streptomyces griseiscabiei. The sequence goes on from NZ_JAGJBZ010000003.1 coordinate 146,517, forward strand.
CGGCTACCTCGGCGGGCGGCTGGTGCCCGAGCTGCTCGGCGCCGGGTACGGGGTGCGGTGTCTGGCGCGGTCGCCCGGGAAGCTGCGGGACCATCCGTGGGCGGGGCGGGCGGAGGTCGTGCGCGGGGACGTGACGGACGCCGAGTCCGTGGGGGCGGCCATGGAGGGTGTGGACGTCGCGTACTACCTGGTGCACTCCCTGGGCACCGGGCGGGGCTTCGAGGAGACCGACCGGCGGGCGGCGCGGATCTTCGGGGAGCGGGCGCGGGCGGCGGGCGTACGCCGGATCGTGTATCTCGGCGGACTGACCCCGGCCGGGGTGCCCGAACGCGAGCTGTCGCCCCATCTGCGGTCCCGCGCCGAGGTGGGCCGGGTGCTGCTGGCCTCGGGGGTTCCCACCGCCGTACTCCGGGCCGCCGTGATCATCGGGTCGGGCTCGGCGTCGTTCGAGATGCTGCGGCATCTCACCGAGCGGCTGCCCGTGATGGTGACCCCGAGCTGGGTGCGCACCCGGATCCAGCCGATCGCCGTACGGGACGTGCTCAGGCTCCTCGTGGGCTGCGCGCGGCTGCCGGACGACGTGAACCGGACGTTCGACATCGGCGGGCCGGACGTCGTCACGTACGAGCAGATGATGCGGCGGTACGCGGCCGTCGCGGAGCTGCCGAAGCGGGTGATCGTGCCCGTGCCGCCGCTCACGCCCCGGCTGTCGAGCCTGTGGGTGGGGCTGGTCACCCCGGTGCCGGGCGGTCTCGCGCGCCCGCTCGTCGAGTCGCTGAGGCATGAGGTCGTCTGCGCCGAGCGGGACATCGTCCGGTATGTGCCGGACCCGCCGGAGGGGCCGGTCGGACTCGACCGGGCCATCGCGCTGGCCCTGCGGCGCGTCCGGGACGCGGACGTGGCCACCCGCTGGTCCTCGGCCGCCACGCCCCGCACCCCCAGCGACCCGCTGCCCACCGACCCCGACTGGGCGGGCGGCAGCCTGTACGAGGACCGCCGGGAGCGTGCGGTGGCGGCGTCACCGCGGGCGCTGTGGCGGGTGGTGGAGGCGATCGGCGGCGAGAACGGCTGGTACTCCGCGCCCCTGGCCTGGTCCCTGCGCGGCTGGGCGGACCGGCTCGTCGGCGGGGTCGGCCTGCGCCGGGGCCGCCGCGACGCCACCCGGCTGCGCATCGGCGACAGCCTCGACTTCTGGCGCGTCGAGGAGATCGAGCCCGGCCGGCTCCTCCGCCTCCGCGCGGAGATGCGGCTCCCGGGGCTGGCATGGCTGGAGATGACCGTGGACCGGGACGGGGAGGGGCGGACGGTCTACCGGCAGCGGGCCCTGTTCCATCCGCACGGGCTCGCCGGGCATGTGTACTGGTGGGGCGTGGCTCCCTTCCACGCGGCGGTGTTCGGGGGGATGGCGCGCAATATCGCGGCGGCGGCGGCGGAGAGCGCCGCGGCCACCGGGACCACCGGCCCGGTAGCGGCCCGTACGCGCTGACGGGGCGGGGCCGCGCAGCCCGGTCCGCTTTCAGATCTCCCGCCCGTCGCGCAGGTACACCGGCCGTCCCTCGCGCTGGGCGCGGACCGCGGCGGCGAACCGCCGGCGTATCCGGTCCGGCAGCAGCTCCCCGGCCCGGTCGAGGTCGCTGAACCCGGCCTCCCTCAGCTCCCCGTCGCCCGGTGTCAGTCGCACCTCGGCGTCCAGGGAGCCGCCGTCGAAGACGAAGGCGATCTCGTCGTCCCAGGGCCCGTTCGGCGGGACCCAGTCGACGACCAGGAGCCCCCGCACGACGACGTCCACGCCCAACTCCTCGCGCAGTTCCCGCACGACCGTGTCCTCCGGAGGCTCGTTCGCCTCGGACATCCCGCCCGGCAGATCCCATCCGGGCTTGTACGTGGGGTTCACCAGCAACACCCGCCCCGCGAAGTCGCGGAGCAGCACATCGGCCGCCACCCGCTTGCGGGCCTGGGTGGCGTTGCACTCGGCGAGATGGGCGGCCCACGCGTCGGGGTCGGCGGGGGTGGGGGCGGGCTGCGGCGTCATCGGCGAGAGCCTCCCGGCGTCGGTATCGGTATCGGTATCGGCATCGGATCGGCGCGCAGCAGCATTCTGTCCCGCCGAGCGTCGCCGAACCTTTTTCGCCCCGGACGGCATCCCAGGCACCCGTGTATCCGCAGGTCAACTGGGGTGGGATGGTTCCAGCGTGCTTGATCGGGTGTTGGTGGTTGCGTCCGGTCGGCGGGACGGCTGATGCTCTTGGTGTCGCACCGAGCAGGTCCGGGCCGACCAGCCGGGTTCGCCGGGGCGTTCATGATCACCTGTTCGCACCGCTCATCCACACCACTCATCCACACGGGGGAACACCCATGTCCATGCGTATCCGAACGAGCGCCCTCACCGCCCTCACCGTCGCCGCCCTCGCGGTGGGCTCGGTCCTGATGGCGCCGGCCGCCGGTGCCGCGTCGAAGGCCGCCGCGCCCAAGCTGCTGTCGGCGTCCCAGCTGCCGCCGCACCCGACGTCGTCCTGGACGGCCGGGCCGGTCACCGAGGGGTTCCCGGAGGCGCTCGGTGTCTGTGTGAGCACGGAGGGCGTGATGTCCTACGACTACCAGTACCGGGAGTTCCGGACCGACGTGGACACCAGCGCCGTGCAGCTGACCGTCGTGGCGGACACGGACGCCCTGGCCAAGAAGCTGGCGAAGCACTACGACGACCTGATCCGCACCTGCGCCGACCGCATCGAGAAGGCCTCGCCCGACGTCGACGCCGAGGGCCGGGACTACGGCACGCTGCCCGTCGAGGAGGGCGCCCACGTCCGTGGGCTGAACACCGAGACGTCCTGGGGTGCCAACGACGTCGCCCTGATGTCGGTCGGACGGGACGGCAGGACCGTCACCGTCGTCCAGTGGCAGCAGATGGGCGACTTCGCCGACGCGCCCGTGGCCGCCTTCAAGAAGACCACGACCACGGCCGTCAACAAGCTGTACTGACCGGCCGGCTTCGCTGCCGGACCCTGGATCCCTACGCGTCCGGCAGCGAGGCCGCCAAGTGCTCCCACGCCCCGTGCACCTGCTCCCCGACGATCCCGAACTGGGTGATGAGCGCGACGCAGTCGCCGTGTTCGTCGTCGAGTTCCAGGGCGGACGTCGGGCCGTGGGTGGCGGTGGAGCGGACGAGGTGGCAGGAGCGGACGGCCGGGAGGTCCAGCTCCAGGGAGGCGTTCGCCACCGCCGCGTACACGCGTCCTCCGACCGTGCGGTCGGTGACGTGGACCGCGCCCGCGCAGGCCTGCATCACCGACGGGGCGAAGACCGCCACCCCGATCGGCAGGCCCGCCGAGCAGACGTGGTCGAGGAGGGCGGGGAGGACGGCCGGGTCCACCTCGCGGTGCCCGTCGCCGCGGCGGGTGAGCGCCGCGCGCCGGGCCGCCCCGCCGTCCGCCAGGATCGCGTCCAGCTGGGCCAGTTGGTCGCCGTTCTCCCAGGAGGGCACGTGCACGCCGGGGCGCTCCCTCGCTCCGGGCGCCCCCGCTCCCGCCCCCGCCTCGACCGTCCCCGCCAGGCCCGCCAGCAGCCGGTCGCCCTCCGACAGGAGCCGGCCCTCGTGCACGGTCCGGCCGGACGGGGAGAGCAGGCGGACGACGACCGCGTCCTCCGTGTCCCGGGCGACCACCGCCGTGTCCACCCCGTCGGCGGCCAGGCGGAGCGTGATCGGGCCCGGGGCGACGGTGAACGCCTCGCCGCGCAGGGTCGGCGGCGCGTAGCCGCCCGCCTGGTCGAGCCGGGCCACCGGGCCGCCGGTGACGGCGTGGACGTACCGGAAGAGCGTCAGGCTGCGGGCCAGTTCCGGCATCCGGGGGTCGATCAGGCGTGCGGTGCCGGGCCGTCGGCCGCGGCAGGTCCCGAAGCCGCAGCCGTGGTGGTCGGTCATGGTCAGTACACGTCCCGTACGTAGCGCTTGGCCCGGCGGAGGGCGGCCAGGTACTCCGCCGCGTCGTCGTCGCCGCGTCCGCGCTGCCCGGCGATGACGCCCAGCAGGGCCGTCTCGACGTCCTTCGCCATCCGGGAGGCGTCGCCGCAGACATAGACGTGCGCGCCGTCCTCCAGCCACGCGTACAGCTCCCGCGACCGCTCCCGCATCCGTGTCTGGACGTACACCTTCTCGGCCTGGTCGCGGGAGAAGGCGAGGTCGAGTTCGGTGAGGACGCCCCGCTCCCGCAGCAGGGTCAGCTCGTCCTCGTAGACGAAGTCCGTGTCGCGGTGGCGGTCGCCGAAGAAGAGCCAGTTGCGGCCGGCGGCGCCCCGCGCGGCCCGCTCGTGCAGGAAGCCGCGGAAGGGGGCGATGCCCGTGCCGGGGCCGATCATGATCACGGGGGAGTCGTCGTCGGCCGGGACGCCGAAGGAGGCGTTCGGCTGGAGGTAGACGCCGACGGGCGCGTCCTCGCCGATGCGGTCCGCCAGATACGTCGACGCCACACCGCCGTACGTCCGCCGCCCGGAGTCGTAGCGGACCGACGCGACCGTGAGGTGGACGCTGCCCGGGTGGGCCAGCGGGCTCGACGAGATCGAGTACTGGCGGGCCTGCAACGGGCGCAGGAGAGGCAGGAGTTCGGCCAGGGACGGTGCCTGGGGGCCGGCGTCGCGCAGCAGGTCCAGGACGTCCCGGCCCCAGAGCCAGGAGTCGAGGTCCGAGCGGTCGCCGTGGGCGACCACCGAGGCCAGCTCGCTCGACGGGGCCCGCTCGACCAGGTCCGCGATGAGTTCCTTGGACGGGGTGCGGATCTCCCGTTCCGTGCGCAGGAGTTCGGCCGTCTCCGCCGGGGCGCCGCTCTCGCCCAGATGTGCCAGGAGGTCGCCGACCAGCCGCTCGTCGTTCAGCGGGACGACGGCCAGCGCGTCGCCCGCCTCGTAGGTGATGCCGCTGTCGGCGAGGTCGAACTCGTAGTGCCGGATCTCCTTCGCGCTGTGCGGGGCGGAGAGGAGCCGGTTGGTGGTGAGCCGGGACGGGAACGGGGTGCGCTTGTTCCAGGGGGAGCGGGGGCGTGCGGGGGCCTGCGACGCGGGTGCGTCCGCGGCCTTCGCGCCCGCGCTCGCGCCGGTCTCCGCGGCCACCAGGTCCAGGACCGCCGCCGTCCACGCCGTCGCCGGCTCCTCGAAGTCCACGTCGCAGTCGACGCGGTCGTGCACCCGGGTCGCCCCCAGCTGTTCGAGGCGGGTGTCGATGAGCTTCGCCGCCTGGCAGAAGTCGTCGTAGCCCCGGTCGCCGAGGCCGAGGACGGAGTAGCGCACGCCCTCCAGCCGCGGGACCGTGTCGGACTGCAGGGCCTCCCAGAACAGGCCGGCGTTGTCGGGCATCTCGCCCTCGCCGTAGGTGGAGGTCACGACGACGACGTGGGACATCGCGGCGAGCGCTTCCGGGGTGACGTCGTCGAGGGCCGTGGTCCGGCCGCCGAGACCCCGGGCGCGGGCACCGGCGACGACGTCCTCGGCCACCAGCTCGGCGTTGCCGGTCTGGGTGCCGATCAGGACGTCGACCGTGGCGGCGGGCGCGTCGGAGGCGGTGCCCCGGCGTCCGGCGGCGGCGACACCCGCGATGAATCCGGCGAGCCAGGACTCCTGCTGGGCGGAGAAGGGCGCGTCGGCCGGGATGAGGGTGCCGGTCGGCGGCAGGTGCGGGGGCACGGCCGAGGTGGGCAGGAGGGTCATGCGGTCACCGTCTCGGTCGGGGCCTGCGGGGCGAGGCGTGCGGCGATGGCCGCGATCTCGTCGAGTGCCGCGTTGGCGAGCAGTTCGTCGAAGCGGGCGGCGCGGACCCGGTCCGCGTTCTTGACGGTCTGGTGGACGATCCAGCCGTAGGTGCCGGGGGCGTCCACGCTGAGGTTGTTGCGCTGCTTCAGCGCGCGCTTGTAGTCGTCGAGGCGCTTGATCGCGATGAGGGTGGCGAGTTCGCCGTCGTCGAAGCGGTCGAGCGTGCCGCGCAGATACTTCACGACCCGCTGCTTGACGAAGAAGTCCTCGGTGAGGATCAGGTTCCGGACGGCCTCGGTGACCTTCGGGTCGCTGGGGCCGCCCGCGCCGGGCACCCGCTGGAGCGCGAGGTCCTGCGCGACACCGAGCACGGTGTACGACGACAGCAGCGAGAACATGTCGTCGCTGCCCTGGTCGCCGAAGGCCGGGGCCCGGCCGCCGAGGACGGTACGGCGGTCGCGGTAGTCGACCTTGAACGCGCGGAGCTTGTCCGTCGCGACCGAGGTCGCCAGCTCGTCAAGGAGTTCGTTGCGGGTCGCGGCGGCGAGGATCTCCCCCGCGTCCTGGTAGAGCAGCAGCGCGCGGGGCATCCCGCAGTACACGTGCTCCCGCTCGCTCGGCCAGTTCTCCAGCAGCCGGGCCGCCAGCGGCGAACCGGTCGCCTCCACGTGCCAGGCCAGCAGCAGCCGTACGGCCTCCTCGTGGAAGGCGCCGTGCGCGGTGTCCGTCACCGGGAAGACGAGGAGCGAGTCGGCGCTGACCCGGCCCGCCAGCTCGCCGGAGGGGTCGTACTGGTAGAGGAACCCGCCGCTCATGCCGTTGCCGAGGCCCTTGCCGAAGCCGCCGAGGTTCAGGACCGTACCGCCGGTCATGTACTCGCAGCCGAAGTCGCCGACGCCCTCGACGACCGCCGTCGCGCCGGAGTTGCGCACGGCGAAGCGGTCGCCCGCCTCGCCCTGCACGAAGGTCCGGCCGCCGGTCGCGCCGAACAGCGCGAAGTTCCCGACGAGGACGTTCCCGCCGCGTTCGGTGCTGCCGCCGCCGGGGGCGCGCACGACGATCCGGCCGCCGCTCTGGCTCTTGCCGACGCCGTCGTTGGCGGTGCCGGTGTGTTCGAGGGTGATGCCGTCGTTGCAGAAGACGCCGTACGACTGTCCGGCCGATCCGGTGGTGCGGACGGTCACGGCGCCGTCGACGAGGCGGCGGCGGCCCCGGTCGTCGGTGGTGACGGCAGGGACGGCGGAGGCGTCCTGGCCGGTCCCGTGGTTGAGGAGGCGCTCGATGTCGATGCTCAGCTGGCCGCCCACCGACTTGTCGCTGTTGCCGAGGCGGACACCCTCGACCAGCAGGGACGGCTCGCGGCGGTCGAGGAGTGCGGCCCGCACCCGCTCGATGAGCGCGTCGTCGGTGGTGAAGTCCTTCTCCAGGTACTCCGGGTTCTCGACGATCTTCTCGGGCACGCGCGCGAGGAGACGGCGGACGTCGAGACGGCCGACGCTCGCCGGGTGGTCGAGGAGCTGGAGCAGGTCCGTACGGCCCCGGGCCTCGCGCAGTGAGCGCAGGCCGAGGCGGGCGAGGATCTGGCGGACGTCGTGCGCGATGTTGAGGAGGTACTGGGCCAGCGCGCGCGGGTCGCCCTCGAAGACCTCGGGGTTGGTGGTGAGCCCGGCCGGGCACTTGACGTTGCAGTTCTTCGCCATGACGCAGCCCAGCATCATGAGGGCCGTCGTGCCGAACTCGAAACTGTCGCCGCCGAGGAGCGCCGAGGTGACGACGTCGCCGCCGGTCTGGTGGGCGCCGGAGCAGCGCAGCACGACCTTCTGCCGCAGCCCGTTGGCGACGAGCGCCTGGTGGACCTCGGCGACCCCGATCTCCGCCGAACGCCCCGCGTACTTGAGGCTGGTGACGGCCGCCGCGCCCGTACCGCCGGTGTTCCCGGCGACGTTGATGACGTCCGCGCCCGCCTTGGCGACACCGACCGCGATGGTGCCGATGCCCTCGGACGACACCAGCTTGACGATGACCCGGACCCGGGCGGCCTTGCAGTCGTGGATGAGCTGGGCGAGGTCCTCGATGGAGTACGTGTCGTGGTGCGGGGGAGGGGAGATCAGCTCGATGCCGGGGGTGCCGCCACGGGCCGCCGCGATGTCGACGGTGACCTTCGGCGCGGGCAGCTGGCCGCCCTCGCCGGGCTTGGCGCCCTGCCCGATCTTGATCTCCAGCTCCTGGAGCATCGGGTCGGCGAGATAGCCCGCCCAGATGCCGAACCGGCCCGACGCGAACTGCTTGATCCGGGAGCCCCGGATGGTGCCGTACCGGGTGTGGTGCTCGCCGCCCTCACCGCTGTTCGACATCGCGCCGACCATGTTGGTGCCGTGCGCGACGGCCTCGTGGGCGGTGGCCACGAGCGCGCCGTGGCTCATCGCGCCGGAGGCCAGCGAGCGGGTGATCTCGTGCGCGGGCTGCACCTCGTCCAGCGGGACGCTGTCGGGGGCGGTGTCGAGGAGGGCGAGGAGGTGGGCGGCGGCGCCGGTGGCGGAGACGGTGACCCCGTCGGCGTCGGCCGCGAGGGTGCGCACCTCGCCCGTGTCGCCGAGCCGGGCGAGGCCTTCCGCGAGGGCGGTGTGACGCTCGGCGGCGTCCGGGCCGGGGGCGGTGAGGCGCAGCCGTACGCCCTCCTCGGTGACCGTGACGGCCACTCCGCGCACCGTGACGCCGGCGTTGCCGTCCGTGGAGAAGCGGCCCAGCTCGCGGGCGAAGTCCTCCGGCGTACGGAGGCCGGTCACGTCGGCGGGCAGGGCCAGCACGTCCCGGAGCGCGGCCGGGCGGCGCGAGCGCTCCTCGTGCGTGGTCCGCAGGAAGGCGCGGTACCCCGGGGTGATCCGGAACGCGTCGATCTCGGCCTCGCTGAGCGCGTCGTACCCGGTGTTGCGGTACGCGGCGTCGGTGATGCCGAACGCGTCGTCGAGCTGGCCGAGGGTGAGCAGGCGCAGGGCGTCGGAGTCCTCGGGCCTCCCGAACTCCGGCCGCTCCTCGACCATGTCGCCGAAGCCGCGGACGGCCGTGACGCCGAAGGAGTGCCCGGCGCCGTCGGACCGCTCCTTGAACAGGCCGAGCAGCGGGATCTGCCCCTCGGTCCCGACCGTACGGGCCCGCTCGTGCCAGTCGGTCGCGGCCTGGGCGATGCGGGCGAAGCCGACACCGCCGACCGGGGCCTGCATGTGCGGGAAGGTCCGGGCGAACACGTCGTCGCGGGTGTCGAGGTAGTTCGGCTCGAAGAACTCGCCGCCGATGTAGCTCTCGGCGGTGCACAGCCCGACCCGTCCCATGGTCTTGGCGAGGGACTTCTCGGCGGCCTTGCGGAACTTCTTCAGCGCCCGGTCGGTCTCGGTCATGTCACCGGCGGGCGCCGGGGCGCTCGGGAACTTCTCCTCGGCGCGCAGCCGGGCGCTGAGGCTGTAGACGGCGGAGGCGCCGAAGCCGAGCGCGGTCGCCACATGGTGGGAGGAGGCCAGCTGGCCGCTCTCCACGACGAGCGATACGCGTAGCCGCAGCCCGGTCTCGATGAGCCGCTGGTTGACGGCGGCGACGGCGAGGATCACGGGCAGCGGGGCGCGGGTGGAGGAGACGGCCCGGTCGGTGAGCAGCGCGATGCCGCCCTGCTCGGCGGCGAACTGCTCGACGTCGTCGCAGAGCCGGTGCAGGGCCGAGCGGAGCGCGTCGGCGTTGGCCGTCTCGTCGCCCACCACGGGCTCGTAGAGCATGGCGAACCGCTCCAGCGGCACGATCCGCTGGTCCCGCAGCCGGACCATGTCGAGATGCCCGAGCACGGGCGAGGAGACGACGAGCTGGCGGCCGTTGGTGGCGTGGGTGCCGTCGGGCTTCGGGCCGAGCGCGACCCGCATGCTCATGCCGTCGGCCTCGCGGATGCTGTCCAGCGGCGGGTTGGTGACCTGCGCGAAGCGCTGCGAGAAGTACTTCGCCATACCGCCCTCGGTGTCGCTGAGCGCGTTGATGGCGTTGCCGTAGCCCATCGCGGAGATCCGCTCCGAGCCGGTGGCGAGCATCGGGTCGAGCATGAACCGGAAGCTCTCCTGGTTCAGCGCGTACGCCACGTACCGTCCGGCGAGGGTCAGGTCGCCGTCGTAGCCGAGGGTCGTGGTGCCCCGGTAGTAGTCGGGGGCGGGCAGGTCGTCGAGGTGCACCCGGGCCGCGTCCAGCAGCTCGCTGTACGGGCGGCGCGCCGCGAGGGCGCCGAGGACCTCGCGGGTGCGCAGCACACGGCGGGCGCGGTGGTCGACGACGAGCATGCCGCCGGCCTCGATCCGGCCTCGGTGCACGACCTCGTCGTCGGGGAACGCGACCTGGCCCGCCTCCGAGGCCACCATCAGGTACTCGGCGGTCTCGACGGTCCGCAGCGGGCGCAGCCCGAGCCGGTCGAGCCGGGCGCCGACCACGTCGCCGTCGCTGAAGATGAGGGCGGCGGGGCCGTCGTTCTTCTCCTCGTAGAGGGAGAAGTACTCCAGCATGTCCCGGACGTCGTCGGGCAGTGTGTGGTCGTTCTCCCAGGCGGGAGGCATGAGCGTCACGACGGCCTCGACGATGTCGAGCCCGTCGTCGAAGACCCGGCTCTGCAGGGTCTGGTCGAGACGGCTGGAGTCGGACTGGCCCGGCGGGCGCACGATGCTGCGGGTGCGGGCCCGCGCGAGGGCCTCGTCGGAGAGCCGGTTCTTGCGGTCCGTGTTCAGCTCGCCGTTGTGCGCCATCAGCCGGAACGGCTGCGCCATGGTCGGGTGCGGCTCGGTGTTCGTGGAGAACCGGGTGTGGAAGTACAGCGAGCGGACCGAGTGCCGGGGGTCGGTGAGGTCGCGGAAGTAGCCGACGATCTCACCGGAGTTCAGCCGCCCCTTGAGCACCTGGGTGCGCGCGCCGAGGGAGAGCGGGTACAGCCCGGCGTACGTGTCGGTGTCGGCGTAGGCGACGGCCTCCACGGCGAGCAGGGCGCGGTGGGCGGCCGAGTCGACCGCGGCGCGCTCCCAGTCCTCGGGGGCCCGGAACACCCACTGCACGATGGGCAGTTGGTACCGCTCGGCCGCGGGCGGGGCGACGCTGTGGTCGACGGGCACGTCACGGACGAGGAGCAGCTCGAAGCCCTGCTCGGCGATGCTGCGGGCCACCAGGTCCACGGCGGTGTCACGGCGGGCGGCGTCGGTCGGCACGAAGCAGTTGGCGACGCCGAAGTGCCCGGCGCGCAGTGTCTCGCCGGTGAGCGCGCCGAAGAACTCCACCGACAGGTCGACGCTCACGCCCGCACCGTCACCGACACCCTCGGCGGACTTGCCGCCCCGGTGCGGGATGGCGCGCAGCGCCTCGTCGCCCTTGCGGATGACGTCATGGCTCGGCGTCCCGTCGAGGCGGGTGAGGAAGCCGACGCCGCAGTCGCTGTGGTCGAGGGCAGGGTCGTGGAGACCTTGGGGGGTGTGAGTCACGTGGCGGGTCCTGGGGCAGCGGGTCCGGCTGGGGGTACCTCCCAGGCCCGGAGGCACGGGGCCTGAGGGCACTGGGGGAGGAACGGCCAGGCTGCGTCGGTGGAGCGCTCGCCGCGGGCGACCCGTGTCCGGAGGGACGGCCGGGGCCCTGGGTGGTGCGATGTGGTGCCGTGCGGTGGTGCGACTGGACATGGTAAGGCTGACCTAAGTTTCACCGCAAGGGTGTGTACTGCACGTATGTCCGGCGTAGGGGTCCAGTGTGCGGTATCCGGCGCGATACCGGCGAGCCCCGCTCAGTGCGCCCCGCTCAGCGGGGGCCGCGCCCGATGAAGGCGGTGCACTCCTCGACCAGTCGGCGGGTCGCCTCGTCACGGTGGGCGAACGGCTGGAGCCGTAGGACGATGTCGGCCAGCCCGCCCCGCAGGTCCTCGCCGGTGGCCGGGCTCGCGCCGTTCTCGTACAGGGGGATCAGGGCGAGGAGCAGCCGGGCCCAGGTGCCGCCGGACTCGTGGAACCGATCGCGCATGGCCGTCGCCCGCACCCGGGAGGCCGCGGCGAACAGGCAGTGCGCCTGGATGCCCAGGACACCGGCCGCGTCCCGGCTGTCCGGGCGCGCGTCGCGCAGCAGGCCGAGCGCGGCCTCGGCGAGCAGGGTCGCCAGGGCGGGCGCGGTCCCCGGCTCGCAGAGCAGGGACGGCGTCACGGTCGTCGCCCCGTCCGACGGGTCGAACGCGAGGTCGCGCAGGACCGACGGCACCTCGCTCTCCCCGAGGACACGGGTCGCGACGGCGATCGCGGCCGAGTAGCACGTGACCGGACGCCTGCCGCCCTGCTCCGGGCTCCGGCCGGTCAGGGACTGCCACTCCCGGGTGGCCCCGGCCTCGGCGGCGGGGTCGATGCCACGGGCCTCCCGGATCAGCTCGTTGCCCTCGGCCGTACGGCCCGCCACGCGCAGGTTGAGGCCGTGACGGGTGAGGGCCGAGGCCAGGTGGCCGAGGTCGGCCGAGCTGTCCGACTCGGCCAGGGCCCGTGCGCTGTGCACCTCCGTCGCACCGGCGCCCAGGGCGATCGAGAGCCTGCCCTGCTCGGTGTGGACCCGGGCCGCGACACCGGCGGCCGTCCGCAGATACCCCCCGTGCATGAGGGACTCGACGAGGGGGCCGGTGTTGATCGCCTCGGCCCTGGCCAGGTAGTACCGGACGGCCCAGTCCGCCGAGCAGGCGGCGAGGTCCCGGTCGCCGAAGCTGTGGAGCACACTCGCGTTCAGGCTCAGCACGCGGGCGAGGTCGAGGCGGTGGGGGCTGTCGGTGGCCTCGGCGCCGAGACCCAGATAGGCCATGACCGCCTCGTCCGACTCCACGACGGCCGACGCCCCGTGCCCCAGCGCGCTCAGCGCGTGCGCCTTGCGGGCGTGGACGTCGGCGAGGAGCGGCACCATGGCGGACGGGTCGGGCCCGCCGGACACGGCATCGCCGCCGGGCCCGGCCGGGACGGCGAGCTCCCCGTAGACGGCCGCGCACTCCGTGAGCGCGTCGATGGCCCGGCCCGGCTCGTCCGCGCTGGTCAGCGTGGAGCCCAGGCCGTACAGCACATTGCCGAGCATCTCCTTGGCCGCGCGGTCGCCCGGGTTCCGCTCGATCAGGCCGTACATCAGCCGCCGGGCCTCCTGCTGCGGCGCCACCCCCTCGGCGGGCCGCCCCTGGAGCATCAGCAGCTGAGCCTCGGCGAACAGCTCGCCCACGCGCAGCTTGAGACCGGCGTCGGCGGGGTCGGCGGGGTCGCCGGTGCCGTCGGCATCGCCTGTGCCGGGCGGGTCGCCTGCGCCGGGTGGGTCGCTCGTGCCGCCGGGGCCGCTCGTGCCGCCGGGGTCACGGCCGTCACCCGGTGCGCCCGATCCGGCCCGCCGACGCCACTTCATACGACCACCCCCTGACCTCCCCGGCCCCGGGGCTTTCCTCCCCTCCCAATTCCCCTGTAAACAACGGGAGTTACCGTCCCGCGCACCCGTGCGACATGTTCCTCTTTGCTCCTCTTTGCTCCGTCCCGCGCTACATCCAAGCCCGCGTCATGTGCGTCTTACAGGCAAGTCAGCCGCCCGCAAGGGAACTTCACCGCCACCGGAGGATCCGATGCAACGACGCCTCGTCATCTCGGCCGCCACCGTCGCCGCCCTCTGTGCCGGCACGCTCGTCGGCACCGCCACCACCGTCTCCGCCGCGCCCAAGGCCGTCGACTGCCGCAAGGTGAAGTGCGTGGCGCTCACCTTCGACGACGGACCGGTCAAGGACACCCAGCGGCTGCTGAACCTCCTGAAGGCGGGGGGTGACGCCAGAGCGACGTTCTACGCCGTCGGCTCGAACGTGCAGAAGTACCCGGCGACGGTGAAGGCCGCGGCGAAGGCCGGTCACCAGATAGGCAACCACAGCTGGGACCACGCCGATCTGACCAAGCTCAGCGCCGCGAAGATCAAGTCGCAGTTCTCCCGCGCGGACGCGGCGATCCAGCAGGCGACGGGCAAGAAGCCCACCACCGTCCGAGCCCCCTACGGCGCGCACAACGCGGCCGTCCGCTCGGCCGCCGCACGGCCGCTGGTGCACTGGAGCGTCGACACCCTCGACTGGAAGTACCGCGACACCGCCCGGCTCATCAAGTACGTCGACGCGAACACCAAGCCCGGGGACATCGTCCTCATGCACGACATCCACAAGACGACGGTCGACGCGGTGCCGGGCATCATCAAGGCCCTCAAGGCGCGCGGCTTCCACTTCGTGACCGTCGACCAGCTCTTCGCGCCGGCGAAGTTGCCGAGCGGGAAGGTGACTTACCACAACCGCGCCGCCTACCGGCCGTGATGCCGGTGCGGTGAGGTGAGTGAGACCGGTGGGGCGGGTGAGGCCGGTGCAGCTTTCTGAAACCGTTTGTGTGCGTTCCGTTGACACTCCGCACATCCCCTCCTAATGTCGCGCCCACCTTCCGACCCAGCGACGAGATTTCGAACAACGGGGTTCAAGTGCGCACCGGATCGACCAGCCGGCCCAACCGACGAGGCGTTCTCGCCACCTTCGCCGGGATGGCCTCCCTCGCCCTCACCCTCTCCGCCTGTGGGGGCGAGACCACCGGGGGCAGCACCGAGCGCGGCACCATCGGCGTCGCCATGCCTACCCGGGCCTCCGAGCGCTGGCTCACCGACGGCAAGAGCGTCGTCGACGATCTGGAGGGCAAGGGGTACAAGACCAAACTGGTCTACGGCGACGACGATCCGAAGGCCCAGGTCGACCAGATAGCCAAACTGGTCGAACAGCGCGTCGACGCGCTGATCATCGCGGCCATCGACAACAAGTCCCTGAACGGCGTGCTCCAGCAGGCCGCCGCCGCCGACATCCCGGTGATCTCCTACGACCGGCTCATCCTCGGCACCAGGAACGTCGACTACTACGTCTCCTTCGACAACGAGCAGGTCGGCCGTCTCCAGGCCCGCTACATCATCGAGAAGCTCGGTCTGGAGGACGGCAAGGGCCCGTTCAACATCGAACTGTTCGCCGGCTCGCCCGACGACAACAACACCAAGTTCTTCTACGACGGCGCGATGCACCTGCTCCAGCCGTACTTGGACAACAAGCAGCTGGTCGTCCCGTCCGGCGAGACCGACATGGACCAGATCACCACCCTGCGCTGGGACGGACCCACCGCCGAGAAGCGGATGAGGAAGGTCTTCGCCGAGTCGTACGGCGGCGGCGAGCAGCTCGACGCGGTCCTCTCGCCGTACGACGGGATCTCCATCGGTGTCCTGAACGCGGCGAAGGCGAACGGCTACGGCACCGCGGCCAAGCCGCTCCCGGTCGTCACCGGCCAGGACGCCGAACTGGCCTCGGTGAAGTCGATCATCGCGGGCGAGCAGTCGCAGACCGTCTTCAAGGACCTCCGCCAACTCGCCGAGATGGCCTCGACCATGGCCGACGACATCCTCAACGGCGAGACACCGGAGCTGAACAACCGGCGGTCCTACAAGAACGGCGTCAAGGCCGTTCCCGCGTATCTGCTCCAGCCGATCAGCGTCGACAAGACCAACTACGAGTCCGTACTGGCCGTGAGCGACCTCTACACCCCCGAGGACCTCAAGCCGTAGCCCGCGCCGGGACCCGCCGCCGGATCATGTCCCGCGCGGCCGGGTCAGGCCGGTGTCGTACGCGAAGATCGTGGCCTGTACGCGGTCGCGCAGGCCCAACTTGCGCAGCAGCGCGTTGACATGGGACTTCACGGTGCCCGTGGTGACACCGAGGGTGGCCGCGATCTCGGCGTTGGCGAGGCCCGCCGCCACCAGCGTCAGGATCTCCCGCTCGCGCGGGGTGAGGGTGTCCAGGGGCGCGGGGTCCGGCGCGGGCGCGGTGTGCGCGAAGGCCTCGATCAGCCGGCGGGTGACGGCCGGGGCGAGGATGCCGTCGCCGGACGCCACCGCCCGGATGCCGCCGAGCAGTTCCTCCGGCCGGGCGTCCTTGAGGAGGAACCCGGAGGCCCCGGCGCGCAGCGCGTCGTGGACGTACACGTCCTGGTCGAAGGTGGTCAGCACGAGGACGCGCGGGGCGTCCTCCCACGCGGTGAGCAGCCGGGTGGCGGTGAGGCCGTCCATGCCGGGCATCCGGATGTCCATCAGGACGACGTCGGGGGTGAGACGCCGCGCCAGTTCCACGGCGTGGGCGCCGTCGCCGGCCTCCCCGACGACCGTCAGATCCGGCTCCGCGCCGATGATGGCGGCGAACCCGGCACGCACCACGGCCTGGTCGTCGACCACCATCACCCGGACGGCGGGGACAGCCTCCTGGCTTCGGGGCTCGATGGGGGCACCTCCTCGTTCTCGTGTTCTGCCGGGGGCACGGCTCGGCCCCCGGCGGGCAGCGCCGGCCCGGAGGCGGTCACCGCCCCTTGTCGCAGTACGGCCAGCAGTTCGCGCATGGCGGTCAGGGCGGCCCGCGCCTGCTCGGCGGCGCCGTCGAGATCGTCGCGCTCGGCGTGCACCACCACCGCGTCGGCGTGCCGGAGCACCGCCTGGCGCAACTCCGCGGCGATGCGCTGCCGTTCCTCGTACGCCTCGACCACCGCGGCCCACACCGCCGCCGACAGCGCGCTGTCCTCGCGCCGGGTGACGCGCTCCCGGCGTCGGCGGACATAGACGCCGAGGCCCCAGACGCCGGTCATCGGCACGGCGAGGAAGAGGGTGAGGAACGCGGCGAAGAAGCCGAGGAGGACGAGGAACAGGGCACCCGAGGCCTCCTCCTCCCCGGGGGCGAGGGAGCCGCCGCTCGCCAGGTCCAGGGTGACCGCCGTGGCCGCGAGTCCGGCCGCGGCCAGGGGGATCGCGGGCCAGGTGCGGCCGGGGGGCCCGGCGTGGGCCGCCACCGCGCGCAGCGCGACGCACTCCGCGCCCGCCCCCGCCAGGGTCAGCGCCCAGGCCGCGCCCGACGGCAGCGGGCCGTGGGCCAGGAGAGCCGGGGAGATCCAGGCGGTGGCCAGCACCAGGAGCAGGGTGGTCCAGGGGGCCCGGCGCCGCCACAGCAGCGGCAGGGCGTGCAGGACGGCGGGCGGACAGGCCATGGCGGTGGCGGCCGGCCGCTCGATCAGCACGGCCACCACGGGCAGCGCGGCGACGGCGAGCACGGTCGCGGTGTCGGCCCCACTCATGCGCGGGAGAACCGGATCGCGGCGCCCCGCCGCCGAGGGGTACGGCAGCCACGCCCGCACGGCCCACCCCGGACCCTCCGCACGCGGCCCCACGTCGAGACGCCCGCCGAGCCCGGCCGCCCGGTCCCGCATCCCCGCCGTCCCCCGCCCGGAACCGAGCCCCCGCCCGGGGGCCGGGGCGGGCGCCGTCGCCGGGGCCCCGCCCGGGCCGGTGTCCTCCACGACGAGGGTCAGCGCCTCCCCGGCGTCGTGCAGGACGACCCGTACCGAGGTGCCCGGGGCGTAGCGCAGGGCGTTGGTGAGGGACTCGCGGACGAGGGCGAAGGCGGTGTCGGCCACCGGGCCCGTGAGGGCGGCCGGGCTCGGGGCGATGTCCAGGACGACCCGCTGGCCCAGGCGTACGAACCCCGCGGCGAGTTCGGCGACGCGCTCTTCGAGGGGGCTCTCCTCGTCGGCCGCCGAGGTCCGCATCACCGTCACCAGCCGGTGCAGCGCCGCCACGGTCGCCCGCCCGCCCTCCGCCGCCGACCGCAGCGCGTCGGCGGTCAGTTCGGGCCTGCGGTCACCGAGGCGGCGGGCCGCCTCCGCCGTGACCACGACGGAGGTGAGGTGGTGGGCGCTGACATCGTGCAACTCCCGGGCGAGGCGGTCCCGTTCCGTGACGGCCGCGCTCCCGCGTACGGCCTCGGCCCGTGCCAGCTCCCGTTCGGCGGCCCGGCGGCCGGCGAGCCACTGACGGCGGCTGCGGCCCGCGCCCACCGTGCCCGCGAACACCGCGAGACTCGCCAGTGCCTCCCCGCCGATGTCGACGGCCGAGTCGTACACCGCCAGCGCCCCGAGCACCGCCGTGCCGGTCAGCACGGCCGCGACGAGAAGGGCCGTGCGGCCCGGCCGCCGTACCGCGACCGAGTACAGCGCGACCACACCCGCCACGGCGACGGCCACCAGGCCCTCGTCCGGTACGACGAACTGCGCGGCCACCGTCAACGCGTCGACGGTGAGCGCCACGACGACCGGGAACCGCCGGCGCATCCCCAGCACGGCGGCGGCCACCACGGTCACGGCCAGGCCCACGACGAGCTGCGGCGCCTCCACCGCCCCGCCGCGCAGCAGCGTGTACCCCGGCCAGACGGACAACTGGACGACCGCCAACAGCGCGGGCAGCAGCCAGTCCCGTATGCGCTCCATGATGGCGCCGATCATACTTTCGGCCCGCCGCCGGGGACGTCCCTATCCCGGGTTGGAGACAGCGCTCGTGCGTACGGCCGACGCCATGGCCCCCGTACGCCGGGATGCTGAGCCGTATGACGACGACGCACCCGGCAGGAGAGCCGCACCGACCGCACGTTACGGGCGGGCCGCGGGCCATGGACGGGCCGCCGGTCACGGGCGGGCCGCAGGTCACGGGCGGGCCGCCGTACGAGCCCGGCACCGCCGGGGAGCCGTACCAGCAGCCGCCGTACCACCCGTACCGACCGCACCAGCCTCCCGGTCCGCCCTGGCTGCGGACCGGCGCCCCGCCGCCGCCCGTGCCGCCGCTTCCGTACCACCGGCTCGCGCTGGTGGCCGGAAGCCACCGGTGGTGGCGGCCGCTGGTGGGGACCGGGGTGGTGTTCCTCGGCGCGGTGCTCGTCACGCTGCTGGTGTTCGGCGGTGGCGAGATCGCCGGGGCGGTCCTGGACCGCCCCCGTGACGCCGACGGCGTCGTCGTCTGGGGCCCGATCGGTGACACCGCCCTGCTGCTGCTCTCCCTCGGCCTGTGCATCCCGTTGGTGCTGCTGGCCGCCCGCTGGACGGGGCGCCGCCCGGCCGGCACCGTCGCCTCGGTGGCGGGCGCCCTGCGGTGGCGCTGGCTCGGGCTGTGCCTCGCGGTGGCCCTGCCCGTGGCCGGGGCGACCCTGGGCCTCTCCCTGCTCCTCCCCGGGGCCGACGTCGGAGCGCCGGAGTGGACGTGGGCCGGCGCGACCACGTTCCTGCTCGGCCTCGCGACGGTCTGTCTGCTCGTGCCGTTCCAGGCCGCGGCCGAGGAGTACGTGTTCCGGGGCTGGCTGACGCAGACGGTCGGCGCGTGGTGCCGTTCGCCCTGGATCGCGGTTGTTCCGCAGGCCGTGCTCTTCGCCGCCGCACACGGCTGGGGCACGCCCTGGGGCTTCGCCGACCTGGTGGTGTTCGGCCTGATCGCGGGCCTGCTGACCATCCGTACGGGCGGCCTGGAAGCGGCGATCGCCCTGCACGTCCTCAACAACCTGCTCCCGCTGGGCATCCTGTCGGCCACCGTCGACGGCCTCGGCATCGAGGAGACCGCCGCCGACATGGACTGGACGATGCTGGCCCTCGACGTCCCCCTGGTCGCCCTCTACGCGGCGGCCGTGGTGTGGCTGGCCCGCCGCCGGGGGGTCGCGACGCAGACCACCCCGCAGGCCACCCCGCAGGCCTAGGGCTGCCCTCTAGGCGGTTTCCCTGCGGGCGGCGAGCAGGGTGACGTCGTCCTCGGCCGGTCCGTGCACCAAGCGTGCGAGCAGTGTGTCGAGGACGCCCTCCAGGGGGCCGTCCACGGGGAGGCCGAGGCCGGTCAGGCGGCGCAGCGAGGCGTCGATGTCCACCCGGCGCTGCTCGACCAGCCCGTCGGTGTACAGCAGGAGCACGTCCCCGGGCGGCAGGGGCACGGTCGACGCCTCGTGGCCGCCCAGGTCGGTGCCGAGGGGCGGGCCCGCCGGGACCGGCACCAGATCGGTACGGCCCTGCCGACGCAGCAGCACCGGCGGCGGATGGCCCGCGCTGGAGATCGTGCAGGTGCCGGAGCCGGGGTCCACGAGGGCCAGCAGACAGGTCGCGACCCGGTCGACGCCGATGCTCGCGACGCGGTGGTCGGCCTCGTCCAGGACGCGCTCGACCGGGGCGCCGGAGACGGCGAGGGTGCGCAGCAGCGAACGGTAGTGGCTCATGGCGACGGCCGCGGTGAAACCGTGGCCCATCACGTCCCCGACGACCTGGAGCGTCTGCCCCGACGGCAGCGCGATCGAGTCGCACCAGTCGCCCCCGACCAGCGCGTGCCGTCCCGCCGGCAGATACCGGGAGGCGACCTCCACGTCCGGGTGGGGGACACCGGGCTCCGACAGCAGCGCGCGCTGCAGCTCCAGGGCCATGTCGTGCTCGAAGGAGTACTGCCGGGCGTTGTCGATGGCGACGGCGGCCCGGCCGGCGAGATCCTGCGCGACGATGACGTCCCCGTCGGTGAAGGGGGCGGAGTCGCCGGCGCGGCTCAGGTAGAGGATGCCGACGGGGTGTCCCTTGGTCGGCAGCGGTACGAAGAGGAAGGAGTGGATCTCCGCGGCGCGGATCACGTCGACGTCGGCCGGCGTCCACATCATGTCGAGCAGCACGTCGTCCGTGACGAGGTTCCCCACCCACGGCCGTCCGGTGTCCAGGCACATCCGGGTCTGTCCGCCGCGGCGGACGTCTATGTACTCGCCGACCCTCCCGATGACTCCCGGGCTGCTGGCGGCGTCCGTGCCCCCGGTGACGGAGACGACACGCAGCCGTACGACACCCGGGGCCGGGGGCGGCGCGTCGTCGGACTCCTCCTCCAGGGTGCACACTTTCGCCCGGTCCGCGAGGCTCGGCACCACGAACTCGGCCAGTTCGGCGCAGGTCTCCTCCACCCCGAGCGTCGTACCGATGCGGGTGGTGGCCGTGTCCAGCAGGGCGAGGCGCTGCTGGGTGCGTTCCAGGTCGTCCATGGACTGCCGCAGCCCGCTGATCTCGACCGCGATGCCGCACAGCCCGGTGACCCGTCCGTTCTCCTCCAGCCGGTGGTAGACCGCGCTCCACTGCCGGTTCGGGAACGGCGAGTTGGCCTGTGTGCTGCCGGTGACGGACAGCTCGCGGGGGCGGCCGTCGTCGAGGACCATGCGCAGGATCTCCTCCGAGCGGTGGACGCCCGGCAGTACCTCGGCCATGGTCCGGCCGTGGAACGCGGCGGCGGGCACTCCGCCCATCCGCGCCATGGCGGCGTTGACGTAGCGGTAGCGCAGCCGGTGGTCCATGACCGCCACCGCGGCGGGCGTTCCGTCCAGGACGCGGCGCAGGATGCCGTACTCGTGGGCCTGTTCCAGCACCTCGCCCGGCGCGTCCGCCACGGCGGACAGCAGCATGTCCTCGGCGCCTGCGAAGAGCCACTTGAACGGCAGCCGGTCGAAGCCCACGCCGGACCCTCCTCACGCGCCCCTGACGAGGTCATGCCTGCGTCCAGTCTGTCCCAGCCGCCTCCGGGCCGCACCCGCAGACCGAGCCCCCCGGCCGCAGGCCGCGCCCCCCCCCGCCGTCTGTGTACACCGCCGTCCGTGTACACCGCCGGGCGCGGGTACCCGGCGGTGGACGGCTCACGGACACGGAGAAGGGCGACGGCATGCAGACCTTCCTGCCCTGTCCCGGCTTCAGGGCGTCGGCGCTGCTCCTGGACCGGCGCCGGCTCGGCAAGCAGCGGGTCGAGGCCCTGCAGGTCCTGCGCGGCCTCGTCGTGCCGGGCTACGGGTGGCGCCGGCACCCGGCCGTGCGGATGTGGGCGGGATACGAGGAGGCGCTGGTCCGGTACGGCCTGGACGTCTGCGAGGTGTGGAGCGAGCAGGGGCACCGGGACAGCTGCGCGGCCACGCTGGTCGCCGATCTCGCCGCGGTCCGCCCCGACGAGCCGGTCCGTAACCGGCCGAGCCTGGCCGCCGCCGGGGAACTGCCGCCCTGGCTCGGCGACGAGGACTTCCACCGCAGCCACCGGTCGGCGCTGGTGCGCAAGGACCCGGCGGTCTACGGCCCGTTGTTCCCCGGTGTGCCGGACGATCTGCCGTACGTGTGGCCGTCGTCCGACCGGGAGGGCGGCGCCTCCGCCGGCGGGAGACCTCGCGCCGCCCGGTGAGGTCCGGTGAGGCTCGTGGAGCGTCGCCGTCATCCACAGGCTGTTGACATCCGGTCCGGAGCCGTCAGGCGGCGGTGGCGGGGCGGGGCGAGCCGTGGAAGACCTGGTCGAGGTGCCAGTCGAGGTGATGGGCCGCGACGGGGCTGACGCCCGGTTGCGGGCCGGTCAGCGCGCGGCCCGCCAGCGCGACGACCTGCTCGCAGGCGGCGGGACTGTGGCCGACGAAGCGCTGGGAGACGAGGACGCGATGGTCGCCGTCGACCCCGAGGACACCCTTGTCGAAGAGCTTGTGGTGCAGCGAGCACAGGCACAGGCCGTTGTCGACGTCGTCCGGTCCGCCCAACGCCCACCAGTGCACATGCGCGGCCTCCAGCCCGACCGGGACGGTGCCGATCCGGCCGTCGTAGCCGCAGAAGGCGCACCGGTACTCGTAGGCGGTCAGCACCAGTTCGCGCATGCGCCGGTCCCGCTGCCGACGCGCGGCCGACAGGCGCACGGTGTCCGCCGGCTCCGGTTCCAGGCCGACGGCCTCGCACAGTTCGGCGTGGAACGAGGGCGGGAAGTGCAGATCGAGCAGCAACCGCGCCATCCGGCCCAGCAGTTCCGGCTCGCCGCGCAGAGCCGCCCTGAGTTCCGGTACGAGCCGGCCGGTGGCACCGGTCTCCCGGAGGTCCCGCACCCCGGTCCCGGGACTGCCCGGGCCGCGGTCGGTCCGCACCTCCCACACGCCGTCGCTGACCAGATGGTGGAAGGGGTAGGCGGGCGACGTCCTGTGCGGCGGACCGTACTCGGTCAGCAGACGCTGCAGCTCCGCCTCCACCGCGCTGTACCGCAGTTCACCGTCCGGGTCCCGCTGGAACCGGCCCAGCGCGTGCAGCAGCAGCAACGGCTTGTGCGGGGCCCGCGTCCCGCTCCTGGTCCACTGCCTGAGCCTCGCGACCCGCTCCATCCAGTCCATGACCGGCGATCGTAGTGAGGCCGCGCCACCGATCAACTGCCACCGGGGGCCGGGGGCTTCGGGGCGAGGCTGCGCGCGGAGACCCCGAAGACGGCTCCGCAGCGCGGTGATACGGCCCCGCCCGCGCCCGGCGGTCACGGCCGGTCCACCAGCGCCCCGTACGCCCGCTCGATCTCGCCCAGGTACTGCTCCAGGCCGAAGCGGACCTCCTCGACGGGCCCGCCGTCGGGGCCCGGGTACGCCGTCCCGGACCAGACGACCGTGTCCCCCCGGAGCCGGATCCGGACGGTCAGTGTGTCCGGGGCCGGCTCGGGCCGTATCCGGGTCGCCACCTCCACCGTGCGCGGCATGTCCGTCGGACAGAGCGGTCCGCCCGGGCGGAGCAGCCACTCCGGAGCGAGGCCGGCCATACCGCTGTCACTGCGGGTGATCATGTCGAGGCCGTCGACGAAGAGATACGTGTGGACGGACGTGCACGCCGGGGGCCCGGGACACGCGCCGACGAGCAGCGTGCTCACCGCGCCTCCGGCCTGCCCGCCGGACCCACCGGCCCGCAGTTCGCGGGGCGCCCTACGCGGCATTCGCCCGCCGTGACGTCATCCACCGATCGTAAGGGCGACACCGTACGGCCTCAGTTGTCGTCCCGGATGCTCGTCGCGATCCCGTTGCTGATGACGACCTCCGCGCTGAAGCCCTTCTTGGCGGCGGCCTCCAGTTCGGCCTCGGTGCACTCCTTGCCGCCCTCGCCGCCGGGGCCGGTGTTGACGGCCTCGCAGATGTCGTCGTAGCCGATGATCTCGGTGTCCTCGGCGGTGAAGAACTGCTGCTCGGTGCCCTTGGCGTCGGAGACCGTGTACTTGCCGGGGGCGAGGTAGGAGACGTTCCCGAACCAGGTGCCGTTGACGCCCTTGCCCTTGTTGATGCCGTCGACGGCGGTCTCGCCGGAGCCGGAAGAACCGGTCGACCCGGAGGAGCCGGAGCCCTGCTGGGGGGTGCGGCGCTCCGTCACCAGGGTCGCGATGCCGTCCTTCAGGTCCACGTCGGCGTTCACGGCGGCCTTCTTCGTGGCGGCCTCCAACTGGTCCAGCGTGCAGGGCGCGTCCACCTTGGAGCCCGCCTCGCCGCAGACCGTGCCGGCGCCGTACACCTCGGTGTCGTCGGCGACCCAGAACTGCTGGTCGTCCTTGCCGGGCACGGACACGACGTACTTGCCGGGGGCCAGGTAGCTGACCTGCCCGTTGTCGAACGAGCCGCTGACACCCTTGGCCCCCTTGGCCCCCTCGGCGTTCGACGCCTTCTCCGCGACCGCGGCCTTGTCCGACCCGCTCCCGCCGGACGAGCCGGACGACGAGTCGGTGCCGGAGCCGTTCTGGCATGCCGTCATCAGCAGTCCGGCGGTGAGCGCGGCGGTGACGACGACGGCCTTGCGCAGGTGGCGGTTGATCATGGGGGATCCTTTCGGAGTGGGGGGAGGGGGCGCGGAAGGCGGCGGTGTATCGCCGGCCTCCCGGTCTTGCGATGATCAAGAGGGGCCGCGAGGCATCTTGGTCACACCCGTCCCCCCTTCAGGACACCGCTGTTGCAAAGCGGTGACCTAGCGGCAGGCAACACGGCGGCGCCGAGGCGTAGTTGGGGTGCCGAGGCGCCTCATCCAAGGCGACACGTGACGCGGCGGTGGAGGCAGCGGTCAGAGCCGGAGTTCGCGCTGTCGGAAGAAGATGACTCTGAGGTGCAACCCCAGATTGCGGAGCAGGCCGAAGCGGTAGGTGAGGAGTAGCCACCGGCAGCGAAGAGCCCCGGCCGTCGCGGGGCGGAAGCAGGAGCCCAACTCGTACTGGCAGGCCGCCAGGAGGGCGCCCGTGCGGTCGGTGGGGACTGGCTGGGGAGGCTTGGTCACCTGAGCCGGCCGTCATCCCGGGGCACGATGACCGTCAGCCGGTCGGGGTCGTGCTGGGGCCACGCGGCACCCCCGCCCGTGAGGGGGCGCACGAAGTAGATCCCGCCGCGGACGTCCGTGACCATCCCGGCCCGGCCCGGCCCGCGTCCTCGTCGCGGACCTCGTCACCCACCCACGCCTTGCCGCCCTTCACCGTTCGACCTCGCACATCATCTCGGCCCAGACGGTCTTGCCCCAGCGGTGGATGTCCGTGCCCCAGCGGTCCGAGAGGGCGTCGACCAGGACGAGGCCACGTCCCCGGATCCGGTCCCCGTTGGAGTCGGTCCGCAGCTCCGGCATCTCCCGGGAGCGGTCGACCACCCCGAGGCGGATCCAGCCCTCGGAGGGGCGTGTGACGAGGATCCGGATCGAGGGGAGCCGGGCATGGTCGATGGCGTTGGAGACCAGCTCGGTGATGACGTTCTCGGCGTTGTCGATCAAGTCGTCCTGGTGCCAGGCGGCGAGCGCCGTACGGACCAGCCTGCGCGCCACACCCGCGCTCTCCGGCACGCGATCAACGGTCTGTGAGTATCCGGGGTGCCCCGTGGGGCGTGGCGTTGCGGTCACAGTCATCAGGACCTCGGGGGTGCGGTGTGAGTGGCCTTACCCGAGTGAACGTCTCCCGGTCCTCATGCGGCAGGAAAGATCGGCCCGGTGTACGTCCGGTCCGACCGGAAATCTCTGGGCCGGACCCTCACTGACGAGGGATCACCTCCTACGGTGGGTACGTGGAGAGGAACGGGAGCCTCAACAGCGCGATGCAGGAGCGCGGCTTGACCCAGGTGGAGTTGGCCGACGCGGTGAACACCCGGTTGCTCTGTGCCGGACACGAGGGAACGGTCAGCGACCGGACGATCCGCAACTGGCTGACCGGAAATACCCGGTGGCCACACCCCAGGCAGCGCGAGGCCTTAGAAGCAGTATTCGGATGCACGGCCGAAGAGCTGGGGTTCAGTCCTTCGGCCCGAAAACGACGCCCCACCCCTGAACCGGAGTCCTCCGTGGACCGTAGGAACTTCCTCACCGCCACCACCGGAACCGCTGCCGGTGCGGTGCCGTTCGTCGGTGCGCCCTCGCAGGTCGGTACCTCCGATGTCCTCCGGCTCCGCTCGGGCCTGGACGCCCTGATGGAGCTGGACGACACCAGGGGAGGCCACGAGAGCCTTGAGCGGTCCGCCCTCGCCGGGGCCGCCGAGGCGCTCGACAAGGTCAAGAAGGGTGCCACCCAGCGCATTCGGCTCCGCCTCTTCTCGATCGCCGCCGACTACACCGCCACAGCCGCCTGGAGCGCGATCGACGGCCGGCAGGCCGACCGGGCCCAGACTCTCCTTGGACGGGCTCTGTACCTCGCGGGCATGGCCCAGGACCCCGTGGCGGAGATGAGGGTCTGGAACTCCTACGCGATGCTGGCTCATCAGCGCGGGGAGCACACGGAGGCCATCGACTCCGGCCTGGCCGCTCAGGCCACCTCTATCACGAAGCGGGACCCGCTCTTCGCCTCTCTGGCCCACGCTCGAACGGCCATCGGCCACTCGAACTTCGGCGACCGACAAGCCGCCCTGCGGTCCCTGGGGCACGCCGGGGAAGCCCTGGGCAAGGCGGACAAGGACCAGCCCCGCCCGAGCTGGACGGCCTTCTACGGCCCGGCCGAGCTGACCGCCATGACGGCCATCGTCCGGGACCGGATCGGGGACTCCGCCGAGGCCGAGGCGGCCTCCCACAAGGCCCTGGGCACGATCCCCGAGCAGTTCCGCAGGAACCGGGCCCTGGCCACCACACGGCTCGCTCTGGCCCAGCTCCACCAGCGGGACATCGACCAGGCGTGCTCCACAGCCTCGAACGCCTTCGAGCTGATGACGGACACCCCCATTCCGGGCCGGATGCGCTCCCTGCTCGGCGATTTCTACCGTGACTTGATCACGCTTGCGCCGGGCGCCGGAGTCGCCCGAGAGTGGGGAGACCGCTACCGAGCCGAATGGAGCCGAGGTTGAACGCCGCAGAGCTGGACGTCCGCCGCTTCAGCAACAAGGACCTGGCGCAGATCCGTCAGGCCCTGATCGACGTGCACGCGGACGCCTATGCGGATGCCATGGACGACGAGTTCAACCAGCGCTTCCCCTGGTTCGTCGACCACTGGGGCGGCAATCCGGACTTCGATTGCGTGATCGCCTTCGACGGAGAGGAGGCGGTGGCCTTCGCCTACGGTGCCCCGTCCACGGCCTACCGCGAGTGGTGGCGCGAGCACCTCGACCCGGCGCCGGAGAAGAGCCGGACGTTCTCCTACTCCGAGCTGGCCGTCCGCACGAAGTGGCGCAAGACGGGGACCGCCGAGCTGGCGACTCGAGCCCTTCTCGACCAGCGGGACGAGGACCTCGTGGTCCTGCTCGTCGACACCGAACACCCCCGTGTGCAGGCCATGTACGAGTCCTGGGGCTTCCGGAAGGTCGGACAACGTCAGCCCTTCCCGGACTCCCCGGTGTACGCCGTCATGCTTGCGGAGCTTCCCTTGGCCTGAGCCCGATGGGTCAGCCCTCCTCCCGTGGCAGGGGCGTACGCCGATCCGCAGCTCGATGCGGTTGATCAGCTTCGACCCGGAGTAGGCCCAGGAGGTTTCTCGACCGCCCGTGAGCAGGCCGAGGGACGCGAGGGTCCGCAGTACGGCTCCCGCCGGGAGTGGCAGGGGAGTTACCCGTGAGCGACAGCTCCACGCGGTCCCCACGTTCAGCAACAGGCCGGAGTGCTGCCGAGCGGGGGCGGTGTCCACAGCATCACCGACATGACCCGGACCCACGCGGACGCCCTGACGGCCCGGGAGGCCGAGGAGCACCCGGACCGCTGGCTGAAGGTGGAGGCCCAGGTGCGAGCGCCGTGCATTCCGAGTGCGGTGAGCCAGCCGTCCAGGCGCAGCCGACGACCTGGGTTCCCGCGCGGGGCCCTCCTCCCGGGTGGTCCCACCGCGACGGGAGCCGCTGTGCCACGTCCCCGGGACCAACCACCTGGGACAGTCCTCGTACGTCCCCTGCGAGCCGGAGTTCGTGTGGTGGCCGCCCTCCTGCAGGACGGCAGGCCCGTCAAGACGTCTCACGCCACCTGGGCCGCCATCATGCGGATCCAGAGCCCGAAGGGCCGGAAAGCACTGAAGGAGTACCGCGAGGAGCTGTGGGTCCAGTGGCAGAAGGCCACGGCTCCGCCGCTCACCGTGGCTCAGACCCGGATGCTCCGCCGGGTGAAGACGGACTTGACCCGCTCTGTGATGACGAACGCGGACGTCCGGACTTGAGGTGATCATCCGACTCCTCAGACACTGACGCTCCGCCAGGGCAGAGGAGTAGCGGATGAGTTACGCCGAGCAGGAGGCGGCCATGGCCCGCGCATCGATCGAGTACCAGCAGCACATTGATATGGGTATGGAGGCCGCATACGGGGCTCAGGCCGACGTCGGAGCCCCGTACGGCCCCTACTTCCCCGATCTGAGGCATTCCAAGGTGGAGTCCACCCTCACCCCCACTCCTGACCCCGGGTGCGAACCCGATGCTGAGCCGTCGAGCCTCTTGGACGACCAGGAGGAGGCGTACGAGTACCTGATCAGGACCCTCTCCGACGATCAGCGGGCCGCCCTGCGCGTGCTCTCTGTGGAGGGCCCCGTCGATGCCCTCCACCAGTTGCTGGACAGGCTCTGGGGCGAGTGAAGCGAGAATAGCGCTCCTGGAACATCAGGATTGGACGCTACGTCACTTCCAGGAGAACCAGCTTCAATTGTGGCCTAAACGTCCTCTCACCAGCGAGTATCCGTTGGTGAGAGGACGTTCTTTGTGGTTCGGGCCGTCCCTGGGCCGTAGTGTGCCCGGTTGGTTTCGGAGCGCTGACCTCACAGTTTGTGAGGGTCAGTAGCGGTCTGGAACAATTTGCCGCATGGGACAGGCTCGGGAGATGCGATGGGGGATCAGGCCGCGTGGCCGTGGACTCACCTTCCTTCCCTTGTCCTGGTTTGGATTCGCGAGAAGGTCAGCCCCAGCCGATCTAGCCGCGCTGTCTTTTGCGTACAGAGCTATCGAGCGGTTCGACCTTGAATACGGATTGGTCTCTCTGCCCTGGTTCGGGCGCCGCTTGAGTGGCGCCCTGTTGGGGCTGATTTTTACGCTCGCGCTTCCGTCGCTGCTCAGGTCAGTCCGATCTCGGAGCTCCTGCGCGTACGTGAGCGATTCTCTCGCGCCTGGAAAGGTGCTCCCTGCGCGGTGCTGAGCGCTTCGTCTCGGTTGGTACCAGGGGTGAGCACAGGCGCATGCGTGCGTCTATCGGGAGCGCTTTAGGCGCGCCTGCGCTCATCCGCCTGTTCAGGCGAGAGGGCCCATACGACCGTGAATATCCGAGAGCGCTGTCGGCGTTGGCGGGAACGACGTCGTCGAGACGCGGAACCACCGCGTCTCACCGGCGGCAATGAGCCGAGCTATATGAAGGTTGCAATCCTGGGCGGGATCGTTCAGGGCGTAGTCGGCGAGATCACTGAACCTGTGTGTGATCTCGTCAGGACGGCAGCTCCCATCGTTAACGATCTCGTTCAGCGTTTGGTCTGACGCGGGTCTGTCTCCGGTGTCTCAGCCACCGGAGACGGACCCGCGTGGTCCGGCCCGACCTGGGGCCGGACCACGCGGTGTGCCAAGCCACCACAGCGTCGATGTGGCCGCTCTGCATGTCGGCCAGCATCCGGTGGTAGCCCTTGCGCTTCTTCCGGCGGTCCGTCGCCGACATGTCGTTGTCGTTGTACACCTCGACGACGGTCCAGCCGAGTTGGGCTATGAGAGCGCGGCAGTCCCTTTCCTGGCGCTTGACGCCGAGTCCGGCTCTCTCGCGGTCGTCGGAGATGCGGATGCGGATCTCGCCCGGCGGGCCCTGGCGGAGGCCTTCTCGGACATGACGGCAGCTGAGCTGATGCGCTCCAAGAAAGGCCTGGCACTCGACCTCACCCCGCCCCACCACCCCGCCTCACCCCACGACCCCCGACCCCGCCTTCCTGACATGCAGCACATGCCCGTCCAGCGGCAGTGGCGACCGGTCCACCAGGGTGAGGCCGGCGTCGGCGAACAACTCGGTGTAGTGGCCGATCCGCCGCTCGCGGCCGCCGACGTTGCACATCATGTGGAGGTCCCAGGCGGTCGCCAGTGAGGCCGAGCCGTCGGACGGCAGGACGCGTTCGACGACGAGCAGATCGGCGTGGTCGGGCATCGCGCGGGCGCAGTGGCGCAGGATCTCGCGGCAGCGTTCGTCGTCCCAGTCGTGCAGGACGCGGGAGAGGACGTAGACGTCACCGCCCCCGGGTACGTCCGCGAAGTCGCCGGTCAGGAAGGCGCAGCGTGCGCCGAGACCGGCCTCCCCGAGTCGCAGGCGGGCCGCCTCGACGGCGTGCGGACGTTCCAGCAGCACTCCGTTCAGGCGCGGGTTCGCGGCGAGGACACGGCCGAGCAGTTCGCCGTTGCCTCCCGCGACATCGACCACCGTGGCCCCGCCGGGAGTCTCGGCGGCGGCGGTGAGCACCGGATGCGTGGGCACCGGGTCGAACATGGCGGCCCCGGCGGCCATGGACCGGTCGAAGAGTTCGGCGAGGCGGGGGTCGCGGGCGAAATGGTCGAAGTGGTTCTCGCCGAAGACATGCTCGAACGCGACCTCCCCCGTCCGCACGGTGTGCCCGAGTCCGCCGAAGGACTCGTAGAACGGCCCGCCGTACATCAGCGCCAGCGCCCGCATCGACCCCGGGGCACCGGCCCGCAGCAGGGTGCCCAGCTCGGTCAGCCGGAAGCCGTCGCGGCTCTCCGTCACCGCGCCCAGCATCGCCAGATAGCGCAGCAGCGTCGCCAGGTTCCGGGGCTCCGCGCCGGCCTCCCGCGCCAGTTCCGCCACCTCGGCCGGGCGTTCGCCGTCCATGGCGTCGGCGATCCCGAGCTGGGCGAACACGGCCAGTGCCTGGGTCGTCCAGGCCCCGGTCAGCAGGCGCAGGAGCGTTTCAGCAGGCTGTCGGGCGCGATGCTCGTCGAGGTGGGCGGCGAGTACGTCCCGGTGGTCGCCGGGCACGTACAGCTCCACGCGCCGGTAGCCGGCCGCCTTGGCCTCGGCGGCGATGCCGAAGTAGAAGACCGTGCCGTTCTCGTGCGGGTTGTAGCCGCCGCCGTCCGGGGTGGCCCCGTAGCGCGCGAAGGTCGCGCACAGGCCCCGCAGCAGCAGTGGGTCGGGGGCCACGACATCGAAGGCGACATGGGTCTCGTGCCCCTGTTTCCGCTCGTCCGCGGCGATCGGGTCCAGCCCCGATCCGGGTGCCACCGTCAGCGCGAACACCTCGACCGTACGGTGCTCCCCGTCCGCGCCGACCACGGCGGGGCGCAGGATGCCGACGTCCAGTTCGGCCGCCGGCCGCCGGTGCCGTACGGCCAGCCGCTCACGGACGACGACACTGGGCCGCGGCGGCGCGACCGCCTCCAGCCCGCAGCCGCCGAGCAGGGCGCGCAACTCCGCCTCGCCGGACGGGAAGACGAGCAGCGCGGCATGCGAGAAGCGGCAGTGCTCCACGAGGGTCCGCAGCTCCGGACCGTCGAGTCCGGGGAACAGCAGCGGAAGCAGGGTGGCGGTGTCCTGCTCCCTGACGAAGTCGACCGTCGCGAGCAGGCGGGACGTGTCATCGGACAACGTCGTGATCATCAAGGGAACCCTCAATCGATACAAGTAAGTAAGTACGAGGCGGAAGAACAGGGCGTCAGACGCCGACGTAGTGCTCGGCGAACCAGTCCTGGTGGCTGCGCGACGTCCGCAGCGAGTCGATGCGGGAGCGCCGCAGGGAGTCATGGAAGAGGGAGGCGGGGTCGGGCGGGCCGCCGGACGGGCCGCCGGACGGGCCGGGCCCGCCGTGCAGCAGCCGGATCATCCAGTGCGAGAACTCCTGCGCCCGCCAGATGTACGCCAGACACCGCGCGGAGTACGTGTCGAGCCCCGCGCGGTCGCCGCGGACGAGGGCGTCGACGAGGGCTCCGGCGAGGATCTCCGCCTCCAGGACCGCGAGATTGGCCCCCTTCGCGGCGGAGGGACTGACGAGCCCGGCCGCGTCACCGGCCAGGAACAGCGCACCGTGCCGCAGCGGTTCGAGCACGTCGGACTCCAGGTCGACGACGGCCCGCCGTACGACACGGCCGCGGCGCAGCGGGCCGTACTCCGCTGCCCGCATCCGCAACTCCAGCTCGTCCCAGACGCGTTCCTCGGACCAGGCGTCGGCGGCGGTGCCGCGCGCGCACTGCACGTAGTAGCGGGTGATGTCGCTCGAACGCGCCATGTGCCCGGCGAACCCCCGCTCGTGCACCGCGTAGCCGACCGCGTCCAGGCTGGGCGGCGCCTCGGCGAGCAGACCGAGCCAGGTCACCCCGTGGTCGCAGTGGTGCCGCCGTACCGCACCGGCCGGCAGCGACCGGCGGGCCGCGCCGTGCCGCCCGTCGCACCCGGCGACGTACCGCGCGTCCCAGCGGGCGGGCCGGCCGTCCGCCTCACGCACGTCCACGCGAGGGCGGTCCGTGTCGGCGTCGAGGACGGCCACCGCCTCGGTGCCGAACTCGATCCGTCCGCCGGCGTCGAGGAAGCGCGTCAACAGGTCGGTGACCAGGAGCTGTTGGGGATAGACGGTGTGCCGCTCGCCCCGTCCCAGCGCGCTGTAGTCGAGGCGGAACCGGCCCTCGGCACTGCGGAACTCGCACACGCTGTGCGGCCGGCCCCGCCGCCGCAGCCCCTCGGCCAGCCCGTGCCGCTCCAGGATCCGCACGGTGTTGGCCGCCAGGAACCCGGCGCGCGCCCGCGTCTGAACGTACGTCCGCTCGGCGCGCTCCAGCACCACACAATCGATCCCACTGTCCTGAAGAAGATTGCCGAGGACGAGCCCGGCCGGTCCGGCACCGAGGACGACCACATCGGCCGTTCTGCGGGTCTGGCTGTCTGTCACGAGAGGGGATGGTAGGTCCCATGAAGTGACTTACTTGACATAAATCACCTGTATGGGAAGTGCCATCGCAGTGAGCGGGGGCGCACGCCCCCCGTGGTGCGCCGTCCCCCGTGGCGCGCCGTACCGCGTGGCGCGCCTGATGAACGCCGACTCCTCCGCCCGGTTCGTCCTGACCGCGACGGGCTACCGGGCCCCGCGCCTCCGAGGGGCGCGCGCGGTCACCGCCGCGTGGCGGACGGCTGGAGGAGCTGGTCGACGGGCGCGTAGTCGTCGGTGAGCGGCCGGGCGTCGCCGATCCACGCGGTGAGGTCGTCGCCGGTGGCGATCCGCCAGCCGGTCCGCCGGGCGTCCAGCGCCTGCTGCGCCGCGCGCGGGTCGACGGGCCGGCCGGAGGCGAGCACCACCAGGTTGCCGCCTTCGGGGGCGGCGTCCGGGTCGGGGCCGAGGCCGAGGTCGACGGGGGCGCCGAGGACGGCGACGTGCTCGAACGTCTCGGCGAGGGTGGCCGCTTCGGCACGGGCGAAGTCCAGCCCCCCGTGGTCGATGAGGTTGGCGACGTACAGACCGTCCTCGTCGAGCACCCGCCGTACGTCCCTCATCGCCTCCACGGTGGTCAGGTGCCACGGCACGCTGACACCCCCGAACGCGTCGCCGACGACGAGGTCCCGGCTGCCGTCGTCCAGCCGCCGCAGGCCGAGCCTGCCGTCCTCGGTGCGTACGTCGATCCCGGTGTCCGGGGTCAGCCCGAGCCGCTCGCGGTCGATGCGTACGACGCCGCCGTCGATCTCGGAGACGAGGCTGCGGGTCCCGGGCCGGGTGGCGGCGAGGTAGCGGGGGAGGGTGAGTCCGCCGCCGCCCAGATGGTGGGCGTCGAGGGCTTCACCGGCGGGGAAGGCGGTGTCGACCACCGAGGCGATGGCGCGTACGTACGCGAACTCCAGGTGGGTCGGGTCGTCGAGGTCGACGTAGGAGTGCCGCAGTCCGTCCAGGACGAGCGTGCGACCGCTCTCGCGGTCGGGGTCCGCGACGACACGGGCGCAGTGGTACCGGGTCTCCGCGTCGCAGCCGCCGGGCGCGACCGCGGTGCCGAGGCCGCCGGCGACGACCACCAGGGTCAGGGCGGGGGTGCCGCGCCAGCCCCGGGTGCGCCACTCGACCAGCGCCGCGCCGGCCACCAGCAGGCAGCCGAGGCCGATCAGGATGCCGCTGACCGGCAGCCGCGACACCAGGACGAAGCCGGTGAGGACGGTGCCGACGATGGCGCCCGCGGTGCCGACACCGGACAGCCGGCCGACGACCGTCCCGGTCTCGGCGAGGCTGGTGAGCCGCAGCTTCGTCACGATCGGTGTCACCGCGGAGAGCAGCGCGCCCGGCACGAGGATGGTCAGCGACGCGATCAGCAGCAGCAGCGCCGGTGCCCACTCCGCGGTGGTGCGCAGCACGGCGGGGGTGAGCGCCACCACCGCCCCCGACACCCCGAGCGAGGGGCCCAGGAGCCGTCGGGGGTCGAGCTGGTCGGCGACGATCCCGCCGAGCCAGGAGCCGACGGCGATCGCGGTGAGCGCGATTCCGATGACCAGGGTGCTGGTCTCCAGGGTGAGCCCGAGATAGGGGGCCAGCAGCCGCAGGGCGACGATCTCGACCACCAGCACCGCGGCCGAGGACCCGAACACCAGTGCCGCGGCGGTCTGCGGACCCGGGCCGCGTCCCCGGGGCCTGTCCTCGGGACCGGGTGACGACGTCGATCCACTCACGCTCGCCATCCTCGCACGCTCCCTCCCGGCGGGGTGGCGCCGTCCACAGGGGAGTTGGCCGGAACCCGTGGCCCAACTCCCCCTGGTTGCACGTGTCTTGTTGATCGGTCGGGGCGGAAGTTGTGCGAATGCTGTGCGCGAAGGCGACTTGGTGATCGAATGTGATGCATTTGGTGTGTCGGGGGAGCCCGGGGCCCGTGGGGCCCCGGGGCACTGACCATCAGGAGGAACAGAAGTGATCCGTGTCTCGCGCGTGACGGCCGCTGTGACAGCGGCCCTCGCGCTGGCGCTCGCGTCGCCGGGGGCGGCGCAGGCGGCGCCCGAACCGGCGCCCGGGAGATCGTCGACCGCCGCCCTGTCCGACGGGCTTCCCCAGGGCTGGCGGACCACCGGCTCAGGGGAGTCGGCGGAGCTGGTGTGGCGTGCGCCGGAGAAGGTGCCGGTGGGCGACGCCCAGGTCGAGTTCCGCAGCGGGGACCGCCTGTTGGGCGTCCCGAGGCCCGCCGCGGACGGCCGTACCTTCCGGCTGCCCCTCGACGGGGTGCGCCTCGACAGGACGGACGACCTGCGGGCCGAGGCCGCCGGCCGCCGTCTGGACGTGGCCGGGGCGAAGGCCGACGCCCGTGAGCGCCGCGCCCTCGACGACCCCTCGGGCCCGTCCCGGCTGCCCCGCACGGCGGACCTGAACGGGGTCGACCCCGGCGTGCCCGGCCCGTACCGCACGACCAGCGGTGAGTACTCCCTGCCGGCGGTCCAACTCCCCGGCTACGACACCGGCGTGGAGATGAAGGCCGTCGTGGTCGCCCCGGAGGGCGCCACCGGCGACCGCCCGCTGGCGCTGTTCCTCCACGGGCGCCACGGCACCTGCTTCCAGGGCGACGACGTCACCCTCGAATGGCCGTGCCCGTCCGGCTACGAGCCGGTGCCCAGCTACCGCGGCTACCTGCACGACCAGCGACTCCTCGCCTCCCAGGGCTATGTGACGGTCTCGGTCTCCGCCAACTCGATCAACGCCCAGGACTGGCAGGCCCCCGACGCCGGCGCCCAGGCCCGCTCCTCGCTGATACGGCTGCACCTGGCCCACTGGGCCGACTGGGCCGCCGACCCGTCCACCGCCCCCGACGTCGTACGGAACGCGCCCCGCGCCGACCTCGGCCGGGTGCTGCTGGTGGGTCACTCCCGGGGCGGCGAGGGCGCCGACCGCGCCGCGCTGGACAGCCTCACCCCGCCGCCCGCCGACCAGGACGGCTACGGGGGCAGGACGCGCTGGACGATACGCGGGACCGTCCTCATAGGCCCCACGATCTTCGGCCAGAACCCCGCGCCCGACGTGCCGTCCATGACGCTCCTGCCGGGCTGCGACGGAGACGTCATCGACCTCCAGGGCGAGTACTACGTCGACGGCACCCGGGGCGTCAGCCGCGGCAAGGCCCTGCACAGCGCGGTCTACATGACCGGAGCGAACCACAACTTCTTCAACAGCGAGTGGACCCCCGGCCAGGCCACGGCACCGGCCGAGGACGACTTCCTGTACGGCGGCGACGAGCACGACCCGCTGTGCTCGCCCGGCACCGCCACCCGGCTCACCGCCGAGCAGCAGCAGAAGGCGGGCTCGACCTACATAGCCGCCGCGGCCCGGCTGTTCGTCGCCGGTGACGACCGCGCCCGGCCGCTGCTCGACGGGTCCGACGCGCGCGCCGCCTCCGCCGGGCCCGCCCGCGTCGCCACCCACGCCGTCGGCGCCGCCCGCTCGGGGGCCTTCCTCCCCGACTCCTCCGCCAAGGTCTCCGGCGGCCGGCTGTGCGCCCAGGTGGACCCGGACCCGGACGTCTCCTGCCTGGACCCCGGACTCACCACCGCCTCACCGCACTTCACCCAGTGGCGCAGGGTGCTGCCCGGCAAGGAGCCGGACCGCTACGCCCTGGCCATGAACGGGAGCGGCACCGCCACCACGCTCACCCCCGCCCGCCCGGTCTCCCTGTCCGGCGCGAAGGAGCTGAGCCTGCGTGTGATCGTGCCGCCGAACACCACCGGCACCGAACTGGACGTCGCCCTCACCGACACCTCCGGCGAGCGGGCCGACCTCGGCCGGGTCCGTGTCGACGGCCTGCCCGGCACCTCCCGCACCTCCTCCTACTGGGCGCGCGAGGTCCGGGTGCCGCTGTCCGCAGAGACCCGCGAACGCCTCGACCTCGGACACGTCAAGACCCTGTCCCTGACCCCGCGCACCGGGTCCGGCACGGCCTGGCTGATGGACGCGTACGGCTGGCGCCCCGGCACCCCCGCCGTCGAGCCCGCGCGTCCGGCCCGCGTGGACGTCGGCCGGCTGACCGTCAAGGAGGGCGACTCCGGATCGCGCACCTACCAGGTGCCGGTCCGGGTGTCCGGGTCGGGCAGCGGCCAGGTCCGGCTGTTCGTGGACGAGCCGGGCGCCGACCGTCCGGTCGCGCGCACGGTGACCGTCCGCGCGGGCACCCGCGTCGACGTCCCGGTGACGGTCGAGGGCAACACCCGCTACGGCGCCGACGAGACGCACCGGGTGGCCGTCAAGGCCGTACGCGGCGCGGTGGTCGGCTCCTACCTGGGCGGCGTCATCGCGGAGAACGACGACCCCCAGCCCACGGTGACCGTGACACCGGTCGCCGACCGGGTGACCGAGGGACAGCCGCTGGTCTGGCGGATCGGCCTCTCCGCGGCGGCCGACGTCGCCCTGTGGACGGACGTGCAGCTGCTGCCCGTCTCCGAGGGCGCCGAACTGTCCACCAAGGACGTCCCCGCGGCCTGGCTGGACGAGCACTTCGGTGCCTCGCCGGACCCCGAACTCCCCCTGTCCGCGCTGCCGGACGGCGCACTGCTGATGTCCGAGGTCCCCGCGGGCGACCTGAGCGTCGACGTGTCCGTGCCGACCGTCGCGGACGGGCTGGACGAGGCCCCGGAGTCGCTCCGGTGGCAGCTGTGGACCTACGACCCCGAGGGGGCGCCGGTCGAGGGCCCGCAGTTCACCGGCACGGTCCGGGACGCGCCCTAGCGGAGCGCCCGTATCCGTACGCGGTGACGGATGCCCGTACGGCATGACGGGTTCCCGTACGCGGTGACGGATGCCCGTGCGGCATGACAGGTTCCCGTACGTGGTGACGGGCCGGTCCGCCGGAGGCCTCGCTTCCGGCGGACCGGCCCGTCCCGCGTCGCGGATAGGCTGCTCGCGTGGCAGGAACAGAAGAGCGGGAGCAGGGGGCGGGCGGCACCGCGGGCGGCGACCTCCAGGCCCTCGCCGTGCAGATGCGCCGGATGAACGGCGAGATCAACCGCCTCGTGCACGGCTTCGCCGACGACCACGGTCTGCACGCCACCGACGTCCAGGCGCTCGCGGCGATCCTGGACGCCGAGGAGCCCATGACGCCGAGCCGGCTGCGGCAGCACCTCGGGCTCACCTCCGGCGCGGTGAGCGCCTGCGTCGACCGGCTGGAGCGCGCCGGACACATCCGCCGCGTGCGGGAGAGCGCCGACCGCAGGGTGGTGCACCTGTACTTCGCGGCCGAGGCCAGATCGGCGGCCGGTACGTACTTCCGTCCGCTGGCCCGGGCGACCCAGGCGGCCCGCGCCCGCTTCACCGACGACGAACTCGCGACCGTGCTGAGCTTCCTGGCCGCGATGAACGAGGAGATGTCCCGGCTCAGGCCCTGAGCGGACGAGGCCCTGAGCCGCCGAGGCTCCGGGCGGCCGAGGCCCCGGTTCCTCATGATCGGGATCGAGTTAACTCAATCATTGAGATACTTTATCGTCGAGGTAGTTGCCGCTCGACCACCGGAGAACCATGTCCCTCACCGCACGGCGCGCCCGCCGGCTCGTCCCCCTCCTTCTGCTGGTCGTCTGGCTCGGCATCGGCGGAGCCCTCGGCCCCTTCGCCGGCCGGCTCGGCGAGGTCGCCACCGACGACCGGGCCGCCTTCCTGCCCCGCAGTGCCGAGTCCACCGAGGTCATCGAGGCGCAGCGGGCGTTCCGGCAGGAGGAGGCGCTGCCCGCGGTCGTCGTCTGGACCGCCGGGGACGGCGCGGCGGTGACGGACCGGCAGGACGCGGCCTCGTCGGCGCTGGCCTTGCTCGCGGACGACGCCGGCGTCGCCGGCCGGATACCGCCGGTCCTCGTCTCCGAGGACGGCGAGGCCCTGCGGGGCGTCGTCCCCCTGCGGCCGGACCTCGACGACGCCCTGCCCGGCGCGCTGGACCGGGTCCGTACGGCCGCCGAGGGCGTCCCCGGCACCACGGTCCAGTTGGCCGGCCCCGCCGCCAACCGGGCCGACCTGGCCGACGCCTTCGCCGGCATCGACGGACTGCTCCTGGTCGTGGCCCTGGTGACCGTCCTGGTGATCCTGCTGCTCGTCTACCGCAGTGTGCTGCTGCCCTTCCTGATCATCCTCGGCTCGGTCCTCTCCCTGGGCCTGGCCTGCGCCGTCGTCTACGCGCTCGCCGACGCCGGCGTGGTCCGCGTCGACGGCCAGGTGCAGGGCATCCTGCTGATCCTGGTGGTCGGGGCGGCCACCGACTACGCGCTGCTGCTCAGCGCCCGCTTCCGGGAGGAACTGCCCCGGCACGAGGACCGGTTCGCCGCCGTACGGGCCGCGCTGCGGCAGTCGTGGGGCGCCATCGTGGCCAGCGGGGCGACCGTCGCCCTGGGCCTGCTCGCCCTGCTGCTCAGCGACCTGACGAACAACCGGGCCCTCGGACCGGTGGGCGCCATCGGCATCGCCGCGGCCGTGGCCGGCTCGCTCACCTTCCTGCCCGCCGCCCTGGTGCTGCTCGGCCCGGCCGCCTATTGGCCCGCCAAGCCCCCCGCCCCCGGGGGCCGTTCGGGCGGCGGCGGCGTATGGCACCGGGTCGCCGCCCTCGTAGACCGGGCGCCGCGCAAGGTCTGGGCGGTCTCGCTGGCCGGTCTGCTGGCCTGCGCCGCCTTCGCCCCGACCCTCACCTCCAAGGGCGTCCCGCTCGACGAGATCTTCGTGGGCGGCGCGCCCTCGGTGACCGCGCAGAACACCCTCGCCGAGCACTTCCCCGGCGGCTCCGGCGACCCCACCGTGGTCATCGCGAACGCCGACCGTCTGGACCGGGTCGTCACCACGGCCCGTGCGACCGACGGCGTCGCCTCGGCCACGCCGCTGAGCGGGTCCCCACGCCCCGACGGTGCCCCGCCGGCCGTCGACGGCCGGGTCCGTATCGACGTCACCCTGCGCGCCGCCGCCGACAGCGACGCGGCCAGGGACACCGTCGCCAGGCTGCGCACCGCCCTGCACGCGGTACCGGACGCCGACGCCCTCGTCGGGGGCACCACCGCCCAGCAGTACGACACGCTGCGGGCCGCCGAACGGGACCGCACCCTCATCGTCCCGGTGATCCTGGTCGTCATCCTGCTGATCCTCACCGCACTGCTGCGGTCGTTGCTCCTGCCCGTGCTGCTGGTGGCGACCGTGGCGCTCAACCTCCTCGCGACGCTGGGCATCTCGTCGCTGGTCTTCACGCATGTGTTCGGCTTCAGCGGCACGGACCCGTCGGTGCCCCTGTACGGCTTCGTGTTCCTCGTCGCCCTGGGAGTCGACTACAACATCTTCCTCATGGACCGCGTACGGGAGGAGACGCTGCGGCACGGCCCACGCCAGGGCGTACTGCGCGGGCTGACCGCCACCGGAGGGGTCATCACCTCCGCCGGAGTCGTCCTCGCCGCCACCTTCGCGGCCCTCGGCGTCATCCCCCTCGCCTTCCTCCTCCAGGTCGCCTTCATCGTCGCCTTCGGCGTCCTGCTCGACACCCTGGTCGTCCGCTCCCTCCTGGTCCCCGCGCTCGCCCTGGACCTGGGTCCCGCCGCGTGGTGGCCGAGCCGCCTCGCCCGACCGGGTTCTGCCTCCGTGTCACGACGTCGTGGCTGAGGGTCAACTCACCTACAAATCTTGCCAATTACTCGCCCTGGGGCACAGGAGTGCGATCTAGGGTGGGGCAATGGCCCGCCTCCTTCGTCCCCCGCGCCATCAGGACCGGTCTCGCAGGTCGGTGCGGGAGTGCCCGATTCATCCGGGCCCGTCCGGGCCGGATGCCGGCGCGGACCGTGCGCCCGTCGGTGGCTTACGGATTCGGTCGCTCCCCGGGTGACGCTCGGTCACCCGACAGTCCCGCCCAGGGAGACCGTCCCGCCCAGGGAGACCGTCCCGCCGAGGGAGACCGTCCCGTCGATGGAGGCCGACACCGCATGCGCAGGCACAGGAGTTTCGTCGAACTGATGTGTGTGAGGGCGGCCGAGCACGGTGACCGGACCGCCCTGGTCTTCAGCGGGGACCCGCTCCGCGCCGAGGCCGACGAGACCATGACGTACGGGGAACTCGACCGGGCCGCCCGCCGGGTCGCCGCGCTGTTGCGGGACCGGTTCTCCGTCGGCGACCGGCTGCTGGTGCTGCATCCCTCCGGGCCGGGGTTCGCGCAGTCCCTGCTGGGGTGCATGTACGCGGGCATGGTCCCGGTGCCCGCGCCGCCGCCCGACGGCCGTCAGCGGCGGCAGGCCGACCGGCTCGCCGCGATCGCCCGGGACGCGGGAGCGGCCGGCGCCCTGACCGACGTGACGGACCTGGAGGCGCTCAGGTCCTGGGCCGGGGA
The DNA here is from genome assembly GCF_020010925.1 of Streptomyces griseiscabiei. Taxonomy (NCBI): domain Bacteria; kingdom Bacillati; phylum Actinomycetota; class Actinomycetes; order Kitasatosporales; family Streptomycetaceae; genus Streptomyces; species Streptomyces griseiscabiei. Next base: position 187,582 of record NZ_JAGJBZ010000003.1, read on the forward strand.
GCAGGGCCTGCGGGACATGACCGTGCTCGCCCCGCACTCCGCCCAAAGCGTTGTGGACGGCGCGAACGGCGAAGGCCTCGTGGACGGGTCGCCCGCGGCGAACCCGTGGCCGTCGCCGCCGGCCGACCCGCACGCCCTGGCCTTCCTCCAGTACACCTCGGGGTCGACCGCCGACCCCAAGGGCGTCATGGTCGACCACGCCAACCTGCTGGCCAACGCCGAGATCCTGGCGAAGATCGCGGGCCTGAGCGCCGAAGGACCGGTGGGCGGCTGGCTGCCGCTCTACCACGACTTCGGGCTGATCGGGCTGCTGCTCACGCCACTCGTCCTCGGCGGTCGCAGTGTGCTGATGCCGCCGACGGCCTTCCTCAAGCGCCCGCACACCTGGCTGACCCTGATCGACCGGCACGGCATCGACTTCTCCCCCGCCCCGAACTTCGCCTACGACCTGTGCCTCCAGCGGATCACCGACGAGGAGCTGGCCCGGCTGGACCTCTCGCGCTGGCGGTGCGCGGTGAACGGCGCGGAGCCCGTCCAGGCCGCCACCGTCGAGGCGTTCACCCGGCGGTTCGCCGCCGCCGGGCTGCGGCCGGAGGCGATGCTCCCCGGCTACGGCATGGCCGAGACGACCCTGGTCGTCTCCGGTGACCGGCCCGCCCGCCGTGCCGTGATCACCGAGGTGGACCCCGCCGCGTTCGAACGCGGCGAGCTGCTGCCCCCGGCCCCCGGCGCCCCCGCGCACCGCGTCGTCAGCAGCGGCCCGGCCGAGCACCTCGACGTCCGCATCGTCGACGCCGACGTGGGCCGGACCCTGCCGGACGGCCGGGTCGGCGAGATCTGGGTACGCGGCCCGAACGTCGCCCGGGGCTACTGGGGGCGCCCGGCGGAGACCCGGCGCGTCTTCGGCGCCGTCACGCCCGACGGGGAGAGCGGCTTCCTGCGCACCGGGGACCTCGGGGTCCTGCACGAGGGCGAGCTGTATGTCACGGGCCGCACCAAGGAGTTGATCATCATCCGGGGCCGCAACCTCTACCCGCAGGACCTGGAGGCGGCGACGCGGGCGGCCCACCCGGCGCTGGAACGCGGCGTCGGGGCGGCCTTCTCGGTCCCGGTGCCCGAGGAGGAGGTCGTGATCGTCCGCGAGTGCCGGGCCGACCGCCTCGCGCCGGACGAGCTGCCCCGCGTCGCCGCGAGCGTCCGCGACCGGCTCACCCGGGAGGTCGGGGTGCCCGCCCACAACGTCGTGCTCGTGCCGCCCGGCACGGTGGCACGCACCACCAGCGGCAAGATCCAGCGCCGGCTGCTGCGCCACCGGCTCCTCGGCGGCGAGCTTCCGATCCTGTACGCGGAACTGTCGCGGGCGGTGCGCGCCCGGCTGGGCGACGGCACGGAGGGCGGCGATACGGAGGGTGGCGGCCCGAAGAGCGGTGCGGAGGGCGGTGACGCCTCGTGACGGCGCCCGGCCCGCTGATCGACACCGGCCGGGTCGACCTCGACGGCTTCGACCGGGCGCTCGGTGACCCCGCCGACCCTGCGGCGCCCCTCTCCTTCGCCCGCGGCGCCGAACTGGACCGCGCCGAGCGGTTCCCCGAAGACGGCTGCCGGGAGCTCGACCGGACGGGGCTGCCGCGCCTGTATGTGCCGGCCGAGTTCGGCGGGGCGCTGACCCGCTACGACGAACTCGTCGCGGCGCTGCGGGCGGTGGCGCGCCGCGACCTGACGGTCGCCATCGCGCACGGCAAGACGTTCCTCGGAGGTGTCTGCGTCTGGCTGGCGGGCAGCCCGGAGCAGGCGCGCGACCTCGGCGCCGACATCGTCGCCGGGACGCCGGTCGCGTGGGGCCTGACCGAGCCCGGCCACGGCAGCGACCTGCTCGCCGGCGAGATGACCGCGACACCGGAGCCCGGCGCGCCCCGCGCCCCCGGCGACCCCGCCGCCCCGACCGACGTCGCCGTCGTCGGCGTGTCCACTGCCCTTGGCGACCTCGCTGCCCCGGCCGACCCCGCTGCCCCGGCCGACTTTGCCGCCCCGGCTGATCCGGCCGACGTCGCCGTCGTCGGCGTGTCCGCTGCCCTTGGCGACCCCGCTGCCCCGGCCGACCCCGCCGCCCCGACCCACGTCGCCGCCCCCGGCGGGACCACCGCCCCCGGCGGGACCACCGCCCCCGGCGGGTCCACCGCCCCCGTCGGCTTCCGGGTGCACGGCGAGAAGTGGCCGGTCAACAACGCCACCCGCGCCCCACTGCTCTGCCTGCTCGTGCGCACCCGGCCCGAGGGCGGGCCGCGCGGCTTCAGCCTGCTGCTGGCCGACAAACGGCGGCTCCCGGCGGACCGCTGGCGGACCCTGCCCAAGGTGCCCACCCACGGCATCCGGGGCGCCGACATCAGCGGGATCGCGCTGGACGACTGCCCGTTCCCGGCCGACGCGCTGATCGGCGAGGAGGGCGCCGGGCTGGAGATCGTCCTCAAGGCGCTGCAGCTCACCCGGACCGCCGTGACGGCCCTGTCGCTGGGCGCCGCCGACCAGGCGGTGCGGCTGGCCGAGGAGTTCGCCGCGCGGCGCGAGCTGTACGGCCGCCGGCTGATCGAACTGCCGCACGTACGCCGGGTGCTCGGGGAGGCGTACGCGGCGCTCCACGCCGCCGAGATCGTCAGCGTGCTCGCGGCGCGCAGCGTGCATACCCTGCCGCAGGAGATGGCCGTCATCTCCGCGGTGGCCAAGTCGTACGTCCCCACGCGCGTCGACGAACTGATCGCCGCCTGCGGGGAGTTGCTGGGGGCCCGCGCGTTCCTCGCCGGGGTCCACGAGCACGGCGCGTTCCAGAAGCTGGAGCGCGACCACCGGGTGGTCGGTGTCTTCGACGGGAGCACCTTCGTCAACCAGCACGTCCTGATCAACCACTTCCCGTTGCTGGCCCGAGGCCACCGGGAGGGCACCGCCGACGAGGAGGCCGTCCGCCGTACCGCCGATCTGTCGGTCCCGCCGCCCCCGGCCCGGCTCGACCGGCTGAGCCTGCTGGCGCGCGGCGGCTGCGGCTTCACCCAGAGCCTGCGTGCCGCGAGCGGTGACGTACGTGCGCTGGCGTCCACGGGCCAGGTGCCCGCACGCGTGGCCGAACTCGCCGAGGAACTGGCCGACGGCTGCGACCGGCTCCACCGCGAGCTGGCGCTGCTCCCGCCCGCCTCCCAGGACGTACCGCCGGAGGCCTTCGCGCTGGCGCGCCGCTACGAGCACTGCTTCGCGGGTGCCGCCGCCCTGCGGGTGTGGCTGCACAACCGCGCGTCCGGCGGGGACCCGTTGTGGCTGGAGGCGGTCCTCACCCACGTACTGCGGTCGGTGCGTCCGCCGGGCCGGCCGGCCGACGCCGACGACGAGGTGTTCGACCGGCTCCTCGACGCCCGCGCGGCCGGCCGCCCCGCCGCCCCTCCGACCTCGGCGGCCATACCGTGACCGACAGGACCGGGGCGAACGACGCCCGCGACACCCGTGACGCCCGCGATGCCGCCATCGACGACCACTCCGCGGCGGCTGCCCTCGCCGACCTCGAACGCCGGTTCGGCGACCCCTGGGATCCGGGCAATCCGACCGGCCACGCCGCGGTGCTGGCGGCCGACGAGGCGGGCGAGATGCTCACCGCGGGCGAGCGGCTGCTGGACGGCTACGGGCTGAACGCCGAGTTCGTCCCGCCCGAACTGGGTGGGCGGCTGACCCGGCTCGACCACCTCGTCGAGGTGCTGCGGGCGGTCTTCCGCCGCGACCCCTGCCTGGGACTGGGGTACGGAGCCGCCAGTCTGATCCCCGCCGTCAACGTCTGGACCGCGGGCGACGCCCGGCAGCGCCGGCGGATGGCCGAGGTGCTGCTGGCGGGCGGCCGGGCCGTCTCCGGCTACCACGAGCTGGCGCACGGCAACGACTTCGCGCGGGCCGCGTTCACGGCGCTGCCCGGCGACGACGGCCGGCTGCGGCTCGACGGGCGCAAGGAAGTGATCGCCAACGCCGGGCGCGCCGAGGCCATGGTGCTCTTCGCGCGCACCTCGACCGCTCCGGGCAGCCGGAGTCACTCGCAGCTGTTCGTCGAGCAGGCGGACCTCCCCGAGGGCGCGCCGGTCCAGCTGCCGCGCTTCCCCAGCGCGGGGATGCGCGGGGTCCGGCTCGGCGGGCTGGAGTTCCGGGACTGCCCGATCCCGGCGGACGCGGTGCTCGGGGCGCCCGGCCTCGGCATGGAGACGGCGCTGCGCTCCTTCCAGGTCACCCGCGTCGCGCTGCCGGCGATGAGCGCGGGCATCCTGGAGACCGGCCTCGACGTCACCGCCCGCTTCGCGGACGAACGCGTCCTGTACGGGCGGCCGCTGGCCGGGATGCCGTACATCGGCTCGATCCTCGCCGACGCCTTCACCGACCTGCTGATCTGCGACTGCCTGGCCACCGTGACCGCCCGCTCGGTGCATCTGCTCCCCGGCGAGAGCAGTCTGTACGCCTCGGCCGCCAAGTACTTCGTCGCCACCCTCCTCAGGGACGCCATGGACGCGCTGTCGCGGGTGCTGGGCGCCCAGTTCTACATCCGGGACGGCGGCTACGGGATCTTCCAGAAGCAGCTGCGCGACCTGGCGCCGGCGGGCTTCGGCCACACCGCGCGCGTGGCCTGCCTCAGCACGGTGCTCCCGCAACTGCCCCGGCTGGCCCGCAAGGGATGGCTGGACGACACCCAGCCGCCCGCCGGGGTGTTCCGCCTCGGCGCGGACCTGCCGCCGCTGCCCTTCGAGCGGCTGTCGATCGGCTCGGGCGGGCGCGACCGCCTCAGCGCCTCGCTCACCGCGGCCCTCGCCTCCCGCGACCTGGACGGCGAGCTGCGCCGCTCGGTGCGCGTCATGGCGGACGAGCAGACCGCCGTACGACGCGCGTGCGCCGAACTGGCCCCCGGGGATCTCACCGTCGCCGCCCGGCCCGAGGCGCTGCGGCTGGCGGCGCGGTACGCGGCGGTGCTCGCGGCGACCGCCTGTGTGAACGTCTGGCTCCACAACCGGGAGCGGCACGAAGCGTTCCTCGGCGACCCCCGCTGGGCGGTCGCGGCACTGGGACGGATCGCCGAACGGGTGGGCCGCGACCCCGGGCAGCGTCCCCGGCACCTCACCGAACGGCTGTCGGCGGAGGTCCTCTCCCGGCACCGCGACCGCCGTGGCTTCAGCCTGTCGAACCGGAGCCTGCCCGGAGGGCGCCGCCATTGAGGACAAGGAGCACGGCATGAACACCCCCGAACCCGCCCCGTCGGCCGCGTCGGACACCGAGCTGCGGAGCTGGCTGCGCGCCCGGGTCGCCCACTACGCGCAACGCGACGTCGCCGACATCACCACCACCGCCTCGCTGACGGCGTACGGCCTCGACTCGGTCTACGCGCTGGTCCTGTGCGGCGACATCGAGGACCACCTCGGGCTGGTCCTGGAGCCGACCGTGGCCTGGGACCACCCGACGATCGACGCGCTGGCGCGGCACCTGGAGGAGATCCTCGCCCAGGCGCCCCCGTCGGGGGAGAGCCGATGACCTCGCTGGAGGAGGTGGCGGCCCACCTGCCGTCGGAACGGATACCCATCGAGGAGCTGGGCGGCGAACTGGGCATCAGCGCCGTGGAGATGAAGGTGTACCGGCGCTACTACGGCCTGGCCGAGGTCCGCCGTGAGCCCGGCGGCACGCTCACCGATCTGCTGCTGGCCGCCGCGGGCCGGCTCGACGGGCTCCGCGGTGCGGAGGAACGGGTGCGGTACGTCGTCCAGGCGCGGACCATGCCGGTGGTCGTCCCCCATCCGGTCAACCCCGTGCACGAGGTGCGCGACGCGCTCGGGCTCGGGCACGCCACGGCGTTCGCGGTGACCCACCACGCCTGCGCCTCGGGGCTGCTGGCGGTGGACCTGGTCGGCAAACTGCTGGCCAGCGACGGTGATCCGGACGCGCTGGCGCTGGTCCTCACCGGTGAGAAGACCTTCACCCTGGCCGCACAGGCGGTGCCGGGTACGGCCGCCACCGGCGAGGCCGCAGCCGCTGTCCTCGTCGGGATCCGCGACGACCGGGACCGGATGCTGAGCTACGCCGCCCGCACGCACGGCCGTTACTACGAGTGCCAGTCGCTGGACGACGAACTGGCGGGCGAGTTCCAGCAGATCTACACCGAGGCCCTGGCCGAGGTCATGCTGGCGGCCGTGGCGAAGGCCGGCCTCGGGACGGACGACATCGCCATGGTCTTCCCGCACAACGTCAACCGGCTGTCGTGGACGCGGCTCGCCCGGCGTCTCGAACTCCCGCTGGAGCGCGTCTTCCTGGACAACGTGCCGGTCACCGGGCACTGCTTCTGCGCGGATCCCTTCATCAACTACCGGACCGCCCTCGATCGCGGCCGGCTGCGCCGTGGGGACCGCTATCTGCTCGCCACGGTCGGCCTCGGCTCGACCTTCTCGGCGATGCTCTTCGAGCACTGAAGGAGCACGGATGAACGGAGCACGGATGAACGGAGCACGGATGAACGGAGCACGGGTGACAGGTGCACGGGTGAAAGGTGCGTGGATGAAGGGGACTTGGGCGTGGTGACGTGGTGACCGGGAGTTTCACCGGCCGGCTGAAGGCGGCCCTGACCGGGACCTCCGACGCGCGGCTGGTGTTCCTCGGCAACTTCGAGGTCGAGGACCAGTGGGCCCGCGGCGAAGTGGGGCTGCCGAGGCTGTCGTTCGGCCCGGGCAACGTCATCGTCAACCGGATGGACGAGTTCGCGCTGCTGCTCGCGGGCAAGGGCGACCACGTCGTGCTGAAGGGCGAACCCGACGCCGGCCATCTGAGCCATCTGGAGGAACTCGGCTTCGACCTGCCGGGGATGCTCGTGGTGGAGCGCCAGGACCCGGGCCGCACCGTCACCCAGGACGCGCTGGAGGACCCGGCGGTGCTGCGCGAGCTGGGCAGGCTCGGCGCGCGGGGCGATGTCCTCGCCGCGCACGGGGTCGGCGAACTGGAGGAGCGGCTCGCCGAACGGGCCGGGATCGCGCTGGCCGCCCCGTCCGCCGCGGTCTGCAAGGCGGTCAACAGCAAGATCTACAGCCGGCGGCTGGCGGACGAGCTGGGCATCCGGCAGACCCGCGGCTGGACCTGCGCGAGCCTGGCCGAACTGGACGCGGCGGTCGAGGCCGCCCGGCCGCTGCTCGCCGACGGCCGCCGGGTCGTCCTCAAGGACGCCTTCGGGGTCTCGGGCAAGGGCATCGAGGTGGTCGCGGACGAACGCCGCCTGGACCGGCTGCACCGCATGATCCGCGGCCGGGCGCGGAAGGCCGGGGACGACCGGGTCGGCCTGGTGCTGGAGGAGTGGGTGGCCAAGCGCGCCGACCTCAACTACCAGTTCACCCTGGCCCGGGACGGCGGTGTGCACGTCGACTTCGTCAAGGAGGCCCTGACCGAGGGCGGGGTGCATCTGGGCCACCGGATGCCGGCACGGCTCACCGGGCGGCAGACCGCCGAACTGGCCGAGGTGTCACGGCGGTTGGGCGTACGGCTGGCCGGTGACGGCTACTTCGGGGTCGTCGGCGTCGACGCGATGATCGATCCCGACGGAGGCCTCTACCCGGTCGTGGAGATCAACGCGCGCCACAACATGTCCACCTACCAGGCGGCGGTCCAGGAGGCCTTCATCGGCTCCGGACGCTCGGCGCTGGTGCGCCGGTACCCGGTGCGGCTCGGCGCGCCGCTGCCGTTCGGGGCGCTCCGCCGCGCCCTGGCGGACCTGCTGTTCGACCCCGCCCGGGGCACCGGCCTGCTGATCAACAACTACGCCACCGTCAACGCCGCCGCGCCGCCCGGAGAGCGGGCCCCGGGGACGGAGTTCGACGGGCGTCTGCACGGGATCGTCGTCGCCGACTCGGCGGACCGCACGGCGGCCCTGGACGACGAGGTCGGCCGCGGACTGGCCGCCCTCGCCGGGAGCACCAGGAGAGAGGACCGAGGATGACCGCTGAGTTCCAGGTGCAGGGCGTACGGGTGTCGGAGCTGGCCCGCCGGTACGGCACCCCGCTCTTCGTCTACGACGGGGCCGTGCTGCGGGACCGGTTCCACGGGCTGCGTGACCGGCTGCACCCGGCCATGGAGATCTTCTACTCGCTCAAGGCCAACCCGAACATCTCGGTCTGCGCGCTGCTGCACTCGTTCGGCGCGGGGGCCGAGGTCTCGTCCCTGGTGGAACTGACGACCGCGCTGCGGGCCGGTGTGCCGCCGGAACAGGTGATCTTCCTCGGCCCGGGCAAGAGCCGCGAGGAGCTGGCCGCCTGCCTGGACAGCGGGATCCACGCCGTCGTCTGCGAGTCCCTTCCCGAGGTGGCCCTGGTGGACGAGCTGGCCCGGGACCGGGGTGTGCGGGCGCCGGTCGCGCTGCGCGTCAACCCGCGCTTCTCGGTCAGACGCGCCGCGCTGGCGATGGGCGGCAAGCCGCGCCAGTTCGGCATCGACGAGGAGGAGCTGTTCGACCTGGCCGCCCGGACCGACCTGGCGAAACGGTTCCCCGGTGTCGATCTGATGGGGGTGCAGGTGTACATGGGCACACGGATCCTCCATGAGGACGTCATCGTCGAGAACACCGCGCGCATCCTCGATCTGGCCGAGCGGCTGTCGGCCGCGTTCGACGTCGACCCGCGGATGGTCGACGTGGGCGGCGGTCTGGGCGTCGCCTACTTCGACGGCGAGAGCGACCTTGACGCCGAGGCGCTGACCGACAGGCTCAACCCCGTCATCGACGCCTTCACGGCCCGGCACCCCGACACCCGGCTGATCATGGAGCTGGGCCGCTATCTCACCGCCGAGGCCGGCACCTATGTGATGGGCGTCCGCTACACCAAGACCTCGATGGGGGAGCGTTTCGCGGTCGCCGACGGCGGCACCCACCACCACATGGCGGCCGTGGGCATCGGCTCGTTCGTCAAGCGCAACTTCCCGATGGCCGTGCTCAACCGGCTCGACGAGCCGCCGGCCGAGGAGTGGAACGTCACCGGGCCGCTGTGCACCCCGGGCGACACGATCGGCCGGAAGGTCCCGCTGCCCCCGGTCCGGCCCGGCGACCTGATCGGCGTGCACCGCTCCGGCGCCTACGGCCCGACCGCCTCGCCGGGCCTGTTCCTCGGCCACGGCCACCCGGCCGAGGTGCTGGTCCACGAGGGGCGGTGCCACCTGGTCCGGGAACGGGACCACCCCGACGACCTCCTGCGACGGCAGCGGCTCTTCGACCCGGCCGCGGACCACGAGACCGATGTTTCCCACTGAACCCCAGGAATGCGAGAGGCCGACGATGGAACACCGCACACCGGACGTCCGCACCACCGACCTGTACGGCCGGGCCGTCGCCACGATCACCGGCTCGCTCGCCGAGTCGATGCGGGTCGACGCCGCCACGATCGGTGAGAACAGCCGGCTGTTCGACGAACTCGGCCTGGATTCCACGACCGTGCTCGCGCTGTTGATGACGATCGAGGAGGAGATCGGGATGGAGTTCGACACCGACCTCCTCGAACAGCACCACTTCGAGACCGTGGGGACGCTGGCCGCGTTCGTCCGGGAACAGGCCGACGAACAGGCGGCCGAGCGGGTGGCCGAGCAGGGAGGGGCCTGACCGCCGATGTATCTCACCACGTCTCCCGGTGCGGTCGGCGCTGTCGGCACTGTCGGCGCGACAGGCGCGCCCGCGCCCGCCCGGCGGGCACCGCTGCGCCTGTCGCGGCTGGTCAGCAGGACCTTCTCCGCCGGCCGGCCCTTCCTGCCCGATCCGGTGGGGCCGAGCCTGGCCCGGATGCAGGCCGACCTCGTACGCCCGTACCCGGTGGAGTTCCGCCCGGAGGTCCTGGAGCGGGGCACGCGCAACACCTTCGTCGAGATGGCCGAGGAACTGCTCGCCGACCTTCCCCCGCCCAAGGCCCCCCTGGACCTGGTGCTCGTGGCCCACACCGCCCCGGACGCCGATCCGCGCCGCTCCCTGTCCTGCCGTCTGGCCGATGTGCTGCCCGGCGACCCGCTGGCCTTCACCCTCTCGGACCAGGGGACCGCCGCCGCGTTCACGGCCCTGCGGCTGGTCTCGGAGTACGCCGACGCCGACGCCTTCCGGCACGCCCTGGTGGTCCTGCTCGATCAGCGGACCTTCCCGTACGACACCACGGGGGCCCGTGACGTGCCGCGGGAGGACTGCGCGGTGGCGCTGCTCCTCGGTCTGGAGGGCCGCGCGGGCGAGCCGGTGACACGGCAACTCGCGGGCGTCGCACCGGACGAGGTCCGCGTGACGCTCGACGCGCTGCTGAACGAGCCGGCCGGCGGCGCTCCCGGCCGGCCCGTCACCCTCGTCACCGGCGAGGGCCTCGGCGCCGAACCGTTCGGGCCGGGCTTCGACGTGCGTCCCGCGCCGCCGGGCCGCCCCTGCACCGGCCCCTGGTCGGCCCTGGCCGACGTACTCCCCGAGTTCGCGGAGTCCGGGCCGCGCCGTCTGGTCGTCGCCGACTACGACAGCACGCTGCGTTACCTGTGCGTCAGCACCCTGGACGTCGAGGAGGGCACATGACGGGCCGTACGGCCGCCGACGGCAACGCATGGCCCGGGTACCGGCGGACCGCCCGCCACGACGGCCTCGTCCCGGCGCTGACCCTGCTGTGCGAGACCGTCTGCGACGGCGCGCCGCCCCGTGGCCCGGGCGGGCACGTGGTGGCGCCCGCCGGTGTCACCGGTGCCGAAGCCGGCGGTGCCGGGTCCGGGGGTACCGGGTCCGGGGGTGCCGTGACGACCCTGAGGGTGGAGGGCGGCACCGTCGTCGCGTGGCGGAGCCGGGCCGAACCACCGGGTGAGCCCAAGTCCCCTTCTGAGGCATGGGTGTTGGGCCTGACCTGTCTGCGGCTCGGTCTCTCGGAGCGGCTGCTCGACGCAGTGCTCGCCCATCTCGGGGGCCGGACCGCCGGCGGCGCGAAGCTGCTCCACCAGCAGTTGGTCAAGGGCGGTGTCGCGGAGGCGGTGATGGAGCAGTTGGAGATCGAGACCATGCTGTCCGGCGCCACGCCGGGCGACCTCGACGACGGCGTCCTCGCCGGCCTGAACGCCCAGATCACCGAGACCGACCGGATGCTGCTGCGGCTGCTCGGTGCCATGAGCTTCCTGACGGACGGGCCCGGCCAGGCCGCCCGGGTGTCGGAGCTGATCGCCGACGTCTACTTCGGTCCGGCCCACGCCGGGGAGCACGGGGGAGCGGCATGATCGAGCTGGACGACAGGACCCGCGCGATTCAGCGCCGGGCCCGCGCGTGGGCGGGGGAACTCAGGCCTTTCGCGCTGGAACTCGACCGGGACCCGGACGCCGTCCACCGCCATCTGGACGCGGCGCTCGTGTCGTACCTGTCGAGGATGACGGTACCGCCCGAGTTCAATCCCGACCCGGTGGTCGTCGACGGGCATCGCTTCTACGGGACCGGGACCCTGGAGCGGGTCGTCGTCGCCGAGGAGGCGGCGGTCGGCGACACCGGCATGCTGCTGGCGTCGCCGGGACCGCTGATGGCGGGCGTGCTGGTCGACGTCCTGGGCGACGAGCGGCAGAGGGCGTGGTTCTACCGCCGGATCATGGAGAAGCCCACGTGGACCTTCTTCGCGCTGACCGAGCCGGACCGCGGCTCGGACGCGGGGGCCATGGACACCACGCTCACCCCGGACGGCGACCGGCACTTCGTGCTCCGGGGGGCCAAGCACCACATCGGCAACGCGGCCCGCGCCGACCTGGGCGTCGTCTTCGCCCGCACCCGGCCGGGGCCGCTCGGTGTGACCGCGGTCCTCGTCGAGACCTCGGCCGCCGGGTTCGCCGCCGACACCCTGGAGACCATCGGGCTGCGCGGTCTGCGCCTCGCCGCCGTCACCCTCGACGACGTGCGGGTGCCCGCCGACCAGGTGCTCGGCAGACATCTGCGGCCCACCCAGCGGGGCATGTGGAGCGCGGTGCAGGGGCTCAACCGCCTCCGCCCCGGCGTCGCCGCGGTCGGCCTGGGCATCGCGCGGGCCGCGTACGAGTACGTCCTGGAGAACCGGCGCACCCCGAGCGCGGTCGAGCGCGGCCGACTCGACCGTCTCGGTCTGCGTCTGACGGCGCTCCGGCAGCTCGTCTGGAGGTCGGCGATCGCCGTGGACGACAAGGACCCGTCGGCCGGTTACCTGGCGTCGGCGGCGAAGGCCCGCGCGTCGCGTCTCGCCGAGGAGGCGACACTCGCGGCGCTCGGCTTCTTCGGCCCCGGAGCCCGGCTGGACCACCCCCTGCTGGACAAGCTCGCGCGGGACGCCCGGGGCGTGGAGTTCATGGAGGGCACCGGCAACATCCAGAAGCTCAACCTGTTCAGCGGCCTGGTCCAGGGCGGTCTCCACCGTGACTGACTCCGCCGTGACCGACACCGGCCTCGTGGTGGTGGCCCGCCACCCGGACGCGGACCGGGTGGCGCCCCTATGAGCGGCGCCGCGTCGGACCGCCCTCGACCGGACGAGCCCGAGCCCGAGCCGAAGCCAGAGCCAAAGCCCGAGCCCGAGCCCGAGGTGGACGTCTGGACGGTGCCGCTGGACGGGTCGCCGGCCACGGTGGCGGCGCTGGCCGGTCTGCTGTCGCCGTGTGAGGCCGAGCGCGGCGGTCGCTGCCGTTTCGCGGCCGACCGCAGACGCTTCGTCGTCGCGCACGCGGCACTGCGGCTGATCCTGGCGGACCGTCTCGACGTCCCTCCGGAGGAGGTGCGTCTGCGGCGCGGACGGCATGGCAAACCACGGCTCGCGGGCGGCTCCGATCTGCGGTTCAACCTGTCCCACTCCGGTGATCTCGCTCTGGTGGCGGTGACCCGGTACGACGAGGTCGGGGTCGATGTGGATCGGCTGCGGCCGGGCCTGCCGGTCGAGCCGCTCGCCGAGCGCTTCTTCCCCGCGTCCGAGGCCCGCTTCGTGGCCGAGGCCGCCGGGCCCACGGAACGCGCCGGACGGTTCCTGCGGCTGTGGACCCGCAAGGAAGCCGTGGTCAAGGCCGCCGGCGGACGCCTCGTCCAGGGCCTGGGCCTGGCGGTGTGCGGCGCGGACGGTGTCGTCCGCGATCCGTCCGGGCAATTGCGGGGCGCCTGGTCGGTACTCGATCTGCCGGTGCCGGACGGCCACCGGGCGGCGCTGGCCGTCGCGGGGCCGACGGCCCCCAGGATCTCGGTCAGGCGGGCCGACCCGGGGAGGGCGCGGTGACATTCCGGATCAGGGGTGGGAAATGAGCACGGACCGGCGGACGCGTCAGTTCATGGATTTCTCCGGAGCGGGCTCCGGAACCTACGACCTGACCTGGAGCCAGAAACAGGTCTGCTCATGGATGGAGCAAGCGGCCCCGCACATAGCGAACATGAACCTGGCCGGACTGATCGAGGTCGGCGGGGGAATATCGGTCGACGACGTCATAGCGGCCCTGCGAGTCGTCGTCGAGCGCCATGAAGCCCTGCGGACACGCGTACATCTGGACCCCACGGGCACGTATCGCCAGGTCGTGCATTCCGGCGGACGCCTTCCCGTCGATGTCCGGGAGTGCCTCACCGACGATGAAGCGGAAGCGGAAGCGGAACTCGCGGAAATCAAGTCGCTCCCCTTCACTTCCGTGGAATGGCCCTTGCGTGTGTCCGTTCTCGTCTCCGCGGGGGAAGTCGTGAAGATCGCGGTGTGCGTCTCGCACATCGCGACGGACGGCTGGGGCATGGGCGTGCTGCACGGCGAGTTGACCGGTCTTCTCTCGCGGGACGCCGGGGCGAGGAAGGCCCTCCTGGAGAAGCCGGTGCGGCAGCCGCGGGAGCAGGCGGCCTGGGAGCGGACCCACGGCGACTCGGCGACGCGTCGCGCGGAGATCTTCTCCGCCGGGCAGCTGAAGCACTTCCCCAACCAGAGATTCCCGCTGCCCCGCCGGGCGCCGGAGTCGCCGCGCTTCCCCGAGATCATGATGGAGTCCAGCGCCTCCGCCGTGGCCGTCGCACGCCTCGCCGAAGACGTTCAGGTGACCCCCCACACCGTGGTCGTGGGGGCGATATCGGTCCTGCTGAGTGCACTGAGCCGTAGCGACCGGGCCACCTTCCGCATCTTCTGCGCGAACCGCCTCGACAAGGCCACCCAGTCGTCGCTGGGCAGCTTCTACCAAGTGGTGCCGGTGAGCGTCGAGGTGGGCGACCTGCCGTTCCGTGAAGTGGTCAGGACCGCCTGGAAAAAGACGATGGGCGCCTATCTCCTCGGCCCCGGCGACCCGGTCCGGCTCGACGCGCTCGCGGAGGCGGTGGTCCGGGAACGCGGCGTGAAACCCGACCTTGAATGCTTCGTGAATCTGCACAACCTCACCTCACCGGCCGCCCTGGAGGCGGCGTGCGGCGTCGGTCCGGGGGTGCGGGAGGCCACCAGGACATGGAGGAGGGGCGGGAACGAGATATGGGAGCCGGGGAAGTTCTACCTCGACGTGTGGAACGTCGCGGAAAAGCTGGTGGTCTCCCTGTGGGGGGACACCGAACTCTTCCCCTCGGATGCCCTTGCGGACGTCCTTGCCTCGCTGGAGGAAATCCTGGTGCGGGGCGCCGACGACAGCGAGCTGGGCGCGGCTGAACTGATCCGGTCGGTCCGCCGCCTCCCCGGCGCTCCCGTGCGGGGCGGCCTGGAGTACGTCGACCCATGCTGGGTGGACCTCGCCGAGGTGCGGCAGGCCATGGCCGAGTGCCTTTCCCCGCACGCCATCGAGGTGGCTCTGGAGCCCGGGGCCGATCCCTCCGGGGCGAGCATCGTCGCGTACCTGGACCTGGGCGGCAGGAACCTCACCCCCACGGAGATCCATCGGCTCGTCGTCGCCGGCCTGCGTGGCCGCCGGTTCGTCAGGGCCCCGCACCGGTACGTGATCCGCGACCGGTCCCCGGACGGTCCGGCTTCGCCCGAGGAGCACCCGAAGGACGAGCGGCGGTCCTAGGACCTATGCCTGATCGTCGTCCGACCGCAAGTGCTGTTAGCGTGCAACTGCACATCGGTGGCAATAGTGTCGGAGGATGTTGGACATGGCGGTTTACACGCTCCCGGAGCTTCCCTACGACTACGCGGCGCTCGAACCGGTCATCAACCCGCAGATCGTCGAGCTGCACCACGACAAGCACCACGCGGCGTACGTCAAGGGCGCGAACGACACGCTGGAGCAGTTGGCCGAGGCGCGGGACAAGGAGGCGTGGGGTTCCATCAACGGCCTGGAGAAGAACCTGGCCTTCCACCTCTCCGGCCACATCCTGCACTCGATCTACTGGCACAACATGACCGGTGACGGCGGCGGCGAGCCGCTGGCCGCGGACGGTGTGGGCGACCTGGCGGACGCGATCACCGAGTCCTTCGGCTCCTTCGCGGGCTTCAAGGCCCAGCTGACCAAGGCGTCCGCGACGACCCAGGGTTCGGGCTGGGGCGTGCTGGCGTACGAGCCGCTGAGCGGGCGGCTGATCGTCGAGCAGGTCTACGACCACCAGGGCAACGTCGGCCAGGGCTCCACCCCGATCCTGGTCTTCGACGCCTGGGAGCACGCCTTCTACCTGCAGTACAAGAACCAGAAGGTCGACTTCATCGACGCCATGTGGGCCGTCGTCAACTGGCAGGACGTGGCCCGCCGTTACGCCGCCGCCAAGGAGCGCGGCGACAGCCTGCTGCTCGCGCCCTGAACGTGATGACGCATGACGCATGACGTGTGACGCCGCGACCGTGACGGCGCCCGCACAGACGCCCTGCTCGTGATCGTCTTCTCAACCTTCACCCGCAGGCGGAAGGACGGAAGGGCCCCCGCGAGGACATGACTCGCGGGGGCCCTTCCGCCGCCGCAATAGCCGTAGCAGCCGCAGCCTTGGCCTTGGCCTCGACCTCGGCCTCGGGCGAAGTCGGCGTTGCGCCCGGACGGTGCCGGGGCGGGCCCTCTACTCTCAGCCCGTGGGACAGACCGAGCAGCGCGCCGAGGGTTCGGGGCCGTTCACCACCAGACTCAGCTGGCCGCTCCCGGACGGAGGAACGGCCGTATGGGAGTCACGGCCGGCCCGCCGGCGCGGGATCATCGCCGTCCGCCCGCCCGGCTCACCCACCACCCGTCACACCAGGGCCGACGATGTCGCGCTCCACCGGCTGCGCCGGCTCAACACCGCCGCCGCGAGCGCCTTCGTCATCGGCGGAGCCCTCTTCGCGGTGGGCGCCGGCCTCGCCCAGCTCGGCTCCGGTGACGCGACCACCTGCGCCTCCGTCTACTTCGCCGGCGGCCTCTTCTTCAACACCGGCGGCTACGTCTCCCTGCTCCAGGTCGTCAACGCCCCCCGCCATGTGCCGGGCGGCGAAGGCCGGCTCGTCACCCAGGGCTGGCGCTGGTGGAGTTACGAGCCCGGGCGACTGGACTGGCTGAGCGCGTTCGTGCTCTTCGCCGGCACCCTGGTGTTCGCCGTGGACCTGATGGACTCCTTCCTCCAGGGCCTGAGCGTCCAGCAGATCAACCGCCTGATCTGGGCCCCGGACGTGATCGGCTGTCTGCTCTTCCTGATCTCCGGCCACCTCGCGTTCGCCGAGATCTGCCACGGCCGGCTCTGCTTCCGCCGACGCAGTCTCGGCTGGTGGATCGTCGCCGTGAACCAGTTCGGCTCCGTCCTCTTCATGCTCTCGGCGCTCGCCGCCTTCACCCGGCCCTCCACCAGCAGCCTGATCAACGAGGACATCGCCAACTGGGCGACCCTGACCGGCGCTTCGTGCTTCTCCGCCGCCGGCCTCCTGCAGTTCTACGAGCGCCCCTGACGCGAGGAAGGCCGGGTGAGGGCCTGGGCCGCTGGGCAGCGGTCTCGACGTCTCGGCCGAGGCCGCCCGTCACTTCGACATGATGAAGTCCAGGGCGAAACCGGGAGCGGTCGTCCAGTAGGTGACCCGCTGGAAGTCGTTGGCGTACAACGTCTCGACGGGCATGGGGACATCGATCGGCCTGCCCGCGGCGCTGCCGGGCTCACGGCCCTGGAGGCTGAGGGTGATGCTCTTCGCCTCGTACTCGTCCATGGGGCCGTTGACGAGCAGAGCGGCATACGCCTCCTCGCCCGGGCCGAGGGTGACGGGCACCCCCGGGTGCGGGTCGCTCTCCTTGATCACACGGGCCGTGTTCCGACCGTCACCGAGCCGCACGAGAGGGTAGCGGTAGAGGTCGCACTTCTTGGTGCCGGTGTTCTGGACGGTGAGGAGGAGGTGCCTGGCGTCCACGCTGTCCGCGGGCTCCTTCGAGGAGGACACCCCGAGGACCTTCTGCGAGCAGGCGGCCACGGCGCCACCACTGCCGCCCGAGCGGTGCGACGCCGTGTCACGGGCCTTGTCGGCGGCCGTCCACGGCCCGGTGGCGGATGCCTGCGCCGACGCCCCCCATCCGAGAGCCAGGACGAGACCCGTGGCCACGGCCACCTGACGGCGGTGCTTCACAAGGGACTTCACGTTCATATGCGTATTCCTTCTCTGATCGGGTCGCTCCGGCCGGTGCGACAGCCAGAGCCTCGGACGCCGCGCGGGCCTGGGACAACAGCCGCCACCGCCCTGCGATGTCGGAACCGTCCCACCCCCGGCGACCTGCGGAAACGAGGAAGCCTGGAATGCCCGTCCGGGATGGGGGACCCCTGTGGACGCTCTTGGCGGAACCACGTCGGCCGCCTCCGCGTACAGGTAGGGGAAGGGCCTGGGGCACTGCCCGGATCGGGACATGACCGCACGGGCCGACGGACGGATGCGAGTACGGACCACATGGCTGCAATCCACGACGACGTGGCGGAGTTCGCGTTACTGCTGACGCGTCTGAAGGAGCGCACGGACCGCAGCTACGCGGCGCTGGCCCGCCGTCTGGGCACGCACGCCTCCACGCTGCACCGCTACTGCGCCGGAGAGGCGGTCCCCCTGGACTTCAGCGGGATCGAGCGGTTCGCGGCACTCTGCGGGGCCTCCCCCGGGGAACGCGTGGAACTCCACCGCCGTTGGATCCTGGCGGTCGCGGCCCGGCAACGATCACGTTCATCCGATGCCCGGCGGTCACCGGCACCCCACGCCACCACGGGCACCGACCCGTCGCGGGCCTCCGCGGACTCCGGCAGCCCGGCGGAAGAGGCGCCCGAGCCGACCCCACCGTCCGACGCGCGCCCCGGGCCGGCCTCACCGACCGCCCCGCAATCCCGCACCGGGCGCACCCGCCGAAGGGCCGTGCGGTCGACACTGCTGGCGGCCTCGCTCGCCGTCGCGCTCGCCGGCCTCACCGCGTCCGCCGCCGGACCCCTCTCCGGCGGCCGTGGGTCGTCGGCCTCCGTCGGCGGCAGCCCGAAACCCTCGGTGTCGCCGACGTTCGGCGACACCGGCCCGCGATCCGCCGCCCCCTCCGCTGCCGCCGCCTCCTCCGCTGCCGCCTCCTCCGCCGGAGCCGGGTCGCCGTCGGCCTCGGCGCCGACCGTGTCCGACGACGGCGGACCGCGCGCGAACCGGACAGAGACCGGCACGGCCGCCCCACCGCCGACCCCGCTCACCTGGACGGCCAACTCCCATGTCTGGGCGGACCTCGAATGCGATCACGACTACGTGATCGCCAAGCCCCCGCAGCAGGTCCCGCCGCCGCCGGCCCCGCAGGACGCCGAGGTGTGGGCCGCGTCCCTGGGGGCGGTGCACGGACGCAACACGAATGTGCGGATGACGGTGCAGGGACGCGGCGACGCGGCCGTCGTCCTGGAGGCGCTGCATGTCCGCGTGGTCAACCGCACCACCACTCCCGCCGCCGGCCGTGCCGTCGCCTACTCCACGGGCGACGGCTGCGGCGCCACCCTCCAGCCCCGATACTTCTCCGTGGACCTCGACGCGCACCGCCCCCGGCCCCGCGCCGTACCGGCCGGCCGGCCGGACTCACCGAGCTACGCCGTCGACTTCCCCTACCGCGTGTCCCTGCGGGAGCCGGAGGTCCTGCTGCTCGCGGCGGGCACCGAGTCCTGCACCTGCGAGTGGTATCTCGAACTCGACTGGTCCTCCGAGGGCCGGAGCGGCACGGTCCGCATCGACGACCACGGCCGCCCGTTCCGCACCACCACCATCAACGGGCTGCCGCACTACAGGTACGACACCCCTTCCGGCTGGGTGCCCAGGACCACCACCTACGACGGCGGGCACCCTTCGGCGGCGCCGCCTCGACCGTGATCCCCCTCATTTCGGCCCAGTGCGCGGATCGTTGCCACCAGCGCGGCCGATCAACCGTCTTGATTCTGCGAAGCGCAACTTCTGGATGTGACGTAGAGGAAGGACAACGTGTGAGCGGGAACTTGGTCCGGGGATTCGCGGTGGCCTCCGCCACGGCGGTCACCACGGTCGGTGCCGTCGCGGGAGTCGGACAGAGCGGCACCGGCCAGGCGGTGGCCGACGCCGGGACGACGGCGAGCGGCTCGACCCTCCTGGCGGACATACCCACGGGCGGACAGGCCCGGACACAGACGGTCGCCCTGACCCAGCAGGCCGACGCGCAGTCCCTCGCCGCGGACGCCGGCGCGAGGCAGACAGCGGCGGAGGCGGCCCGCGTACAGGCCGCCAAGGACGCGATCGCCAAGCGGAAGGAGGCCGAACAGAAGGAGGCCGAACGGGAGAAGGCCCGGCAGCAGGAGGCCGAACAGAAGGCACGGCAGGACGCCGGGGACCGCCGGGGCCAGGAGCAGCAGGACGACGGCTCGTCGACGGACTCGTCCGCCGGCACGCAGCAGTCCTCGTACACCGTCGCCCAGATCCAGGCCATCGCCCGGCAGATGGTGCCTGGCGACCAGTTCCAGTGCTTCAGCAACATCGTGGACCACGAGTCCGGCTGGAACCACAAGGCGGTCAACCCCTCGTCCGGGGCCTACGGTCTCGTACAGGCCTACCCGGGCTCCAAGATGTCGTCCGCCGGAGCGGACTGGCAGACCAATCCGGCCACCCAGATCAAGTGGGGCCTGAACTACATGAACGACCGTTACGGCAGCCCCTGCGAGGCATGGACGTTCTGGCAGGCCAACGGCTCCTACTGAGCCGACACCGGCCGCACCGCCGTCGACCGTGGCGACCACGGGCGTCCGTGTGGCCACACACGGACGCCCGTGTACGGCCGGAACCGGCCCCTCCGATCGGCGGGGGCCGGTCGGCCGACCGGCGGGGCATCACCCGAAGCCCGGCGGATGGCCGGCCGTCCCCCGCCTCGGCAGGGTTGTCCCGGTGACCGAGATCGAAAGCGCCAAGAAGACCCCTCGCCGGCCCTCACCCCCCTTACCCGGGCCCGCCACCGCGACGGAACGCCCCGCGCCGATGGCGCGGCTGGTCGGGGTGGACCTCGCCCGTGCACTGGCGGTGTTCGGAATGTTCGCCGTGCACGTCGGTCCCGCGCCCACGCCCGGGGGCGGCGTCGGTGACTGGTTCCTGGAACTGTCGAGCGGCCGGGCGTCGGCGCTGTTCGCCACCCTCGCCGGGTTCTCGCTGATGCTGATCGCGGGCCGTCCGGAGCCGAAGACCGGACTGGCCGGCAGGCAGGCGAGGGCCCGGATCGTGATCCGGGCCGTGATCCTGCTGCTGCTGGGCAGCGCGTTGGCGACGACCAACTTCGGCGGCGCCGGAATCCTCAACTTCTACGCCCTGTACTTCCTGCTGGCCCTGCCCCTGCTGCGGCTGCGGGCCAGGACGCTCGCGATCGTCGCGGTGACGCTCGCGGTCGTCACGCCGCAGGTGACGTATGTGATCCGGGCGCTGCTCACCGAGTCGATCGTGCGCACCGTCGACACGTACGACCCCCTCGCGCGCCTCTCCGGCGTCGGTGTGCTCGATCTCCTGCTCACCGGCCTCTACCCGGCGATCACCTGGATGACGTTCGTGGTCACCGGCATGACGCTGGGCCGGCTGGACCTCGCTTCCGGCGCGGTACGGCGGCGACTGGCCGCGGTCGGTTGCGCGCTGATCGCGTTCGGATACGGCGTCTCGTGGCTGCTGCTCCGGCTGACCGGCGGTGCGCAGAAGATCATGGCCGGGATGCCCGCCGTGAAGGACCCCGAGGCCATGAAGGACCCCGGTACGGCAACGGGCTCCTTCGACGCGGCGGTCGGCGGGGGGCTGTGGGGTCCCGACGCGTGGGGGCTGCTGGCGGCCGAGCCGCACACCGGCTCCACGTTCGACCTCATCGGCAGCCTGGGGATCGCGATCACCGTGCTCGTGGGTCTGACGGTGGCCCTGGACCGGCTGTGGTGGCTGCGCCGCGTGGCGGCTCCGGTCATCGCCGTCGGCACCATGTCCCTGACCCTCTACGTGGGCCACATCCTGGTGATCCTCGCCCTCCCCGGAGAAGCGGCCACCCCGCCGCAGTCCGCCTCCACCGCGCTGCTGCTCTGCTTCATCGCCGGAGCCACCGTTCTCGCGGCGGCCTGGTCCCGCTTCTTCCGCCGCGGACCGCTGGAGCATCTGCTCAACCACGCCACCAAGCCGGCGCGGCACGTCCGCTGAGCCCCGGGCGGTCGGCCGGCCGGCGTGGTCACTCTCATCGTGCTGCGAGATCCGTGGCAGGCCCGTCCGGCGGCTCGTACCGCCCGCCGTCACCGCGCACTCGACCGGGCGCGCGGGAACAGCGCGCTGGTGAGGGTGCCGAGAAGCACGAGGGCGGCGTCCACCGCGATCGCGATCTTCAGACCGCCGAGGACGGGCATGAAACGATGACCGCCATGTCAGGTCAGGTCTGGGTGTCACTGATATCCATGGGCGGTGTCGTCCTCGGCGGACTGTTGTCCTACCTCGTCCAGCACAGAACCCAGCTCTCGGCGGAACGCGCAGAACAGCAACGACAGCGGATCACCTTGTCGGAGGCCAGGCGCGCGGAACGGCTGGCGTTGCTGGAGCGGTTCATCGAGGTGGGCGCCGAAGCCGAACGCGCCGCGTTCAGCCGCCCCGACGAGTGGGACGACACCCACGACTGGTACCTGACGACCCAGGACGTGATGAACAGACTGTGGGTCGCGGAACGACTCATCCGCGTCCAGTTCCCCCTGCCCGTACACGACTCGGCCCGCGCCTACTTCCTCGACCTCAACCGGACCGTGTGGGAAGGCCTGCCCGACGGCGAGAGCGTCCGCGACTACCTGGAAGGCAACCGGCTGACGTTCCTCGACACGGCTCGCGCGGTCATGGGATAGCGACGGCGGCGGCCATGAGGCGGCGGGTCGGACCAGGTCGGCGTGGCGCTCGGGAAGCGACGGCGCCTCTGCGGGCTCTACGCCTCTGACCTGCGCATGCACCTCCTCCACGACACCGCGTATCGGCGGGATATTGCGTGAGCGCGAAAGCCGATGCCTCGGGAGGGCTCGCTGGGCTGTCAGCTCGGCAGTCTCGTCGCGCGTGCACACACCGGATGCGTTGGGATGTGATGCATTTGAGGTCCTATCGCACGGCTGGCCGGCAGCCGGTTTCGGCGGACCGGCCGTGCAGATAACGGGACCGTTCCAGGTCGGTGAGTGTCGTGTCGACGGCCTGGCAGATGTTCCGGATCGCTCGGGACGGGTCGGGCAGGTCGACGTTCCACAGCCCGACGGAGGCGCCTGTGCTGATGGCCAGAGTACGTCCGTCCGGGCTGAACACCGCTGCTGCGGGCGACCTGGTTCGCAAGGTGATTCTGAGCTGGCTGGTGGCGAGGTCCCACAGCTGGACTCCTCTTGTGCTGCCTGCGGTCAGCGTGCGTCCATCGGAGCTGAAGGCCAGCGACGCCACCTCACCGCCGGCACTGAAGCTGTCCTGGAGCTGACCGGTGCGCACATCCCAGGTCCTCACCAAGCCGTTACTGCCGCTTGCTGTGGCCAGGGTGTGCCCGTCCGGGCTGAACGCGAGGGACAGAAGGCTCCCGGTCCGCGGCTTGATGGTGCGCTGTGTGCGGCCGGTCGCGGCGTCGAGCAGCGTGACCTGTTCGCCACCGGCCTCGATGTGAACGACGGCAAGGGTGCGGCCGTCCGGGGCGAACGCTGCCGCTCTTACGGGTCGGCCGTGGCCGGTACGGGCGGTGCGCAACGCGCCGGTCGTAAGGTGCCAGATCCGCACCGACCCCCGTCTGCCGACGGTGGCGAGTCGCGTCCCGTCAGGGCTGAAGACCGCTGTGTCGATGACGCCCAGGGCACGGCTCTGGCGAAGGCGGCCCGAGGCGACATCCCGGACCTCAACCACCCTGTTCCTGCCGACACGGGCAACCAGGGCGCGCCCGGTCGGGCTGAACCCCACGGCCCCGAGGCGGTGAACAGAGACGGGTGACTGCCGGCCCCGGAGTGCCCGATCGCTGTCCAGTGCCAGGGCGGCTTCGCGATCGCCGGTCCTGGCATCCCAAAGCTGTACCGACCCATGCCCGGGTGCCCCTTGGCGGACCGTGGCCACCGTACGTCCGTCAGGACTGAAACCGATGTCGGCGACGTAGGTGCCGGCGTGGCCTGACAGAGTGGTCCGCGGATGATCAACAGTCGGGCGGTGGACGCGGACGGCGGGATCAGAGCTGCTGCTGGTGACCAGGGTGCGGCCGTCCGCGCTGAGGGCCACGTCCATGGCCCCGCGTCCATGATGACCGGCGGTCACGGTGGCCCGCGTTGTGCCGGAGGCGGTGTCCCACAGCCGCACCGTGTCCCCAGGGCCCGGGATGGCGAGGGTCCGCCCATCAGGAGCGAAGCCCATCCCATTCAAACTGTCGGCATCCTGCCTGATGGTGTGCCGGACGGTGCCGGTGGCCACTTCCCGTAGTCGCACCGAACCGTCGGCGGCGACAACGGCGTACATCCGGCCGTCAGGGCTGAAAACCACCGTATCGCCCCTGATCTGGCTGCCGTGGGCGTTCCGGATGCGGCCGGTGACCACGTCCCACACCCGCAGAGTTCCGCTGCGGTTCACAACAGCGGCGACGGTGCGTCCGTCAGGGCCGAAGGCGACCGCCTGAGGGTCGACGAGGCCGGTGACGCTGTGCCGCTTGAGGCCGGTGGCGACATCCCACACCCGTACAGCCGCCGGTGAGGAGACAGCAACGGTACGACCGTCCGGGCTGAAGTCCAGCCCGCGTACCGCGCCGTCGGGCACGATGAAGGTTCTGAGTTTCCTTCCGGTGACCGGATCCCACAGGGCCACGGTCCCGCCGGTCCCACCAGCGGTGGTGACAGCGAGGATGCGTCCGTCGGGGCTGAACGCGACGGCCTCGCTGATGTCGTGGCCGGTGACTGTGTGTCGGAGTCGGCCTTCCGGCAGGTCCCAGATCCGTACCTTGCCGTCCCCGCTCTGAGCGGCGAGGGTGCGTCCGTCCGGACTGAGGGCGATGGACTGCACGGGTTTGGTGCCGCTGATCAGGCGCTTGCGCAGCGGAAGCGCCGCAGCGGCATACAGGGCCGCGGTGGCTTCGCGGGTCGGGCTGGTGCGGTAGGCGTGGACGGCCAGCAGCGCGGCGAGGTCCGGTTCGGCATCCAGCAGTGCGCTGGACTGGGCGGCCAACTGCCGGGACTGGGCCAGGTGCTGGGCGGTGACCGCGCTCTGCCACAGCCCCACGGCGAGGCCGGCGGCGACGAGTGCGAGGCACAGGGCAGCGGTGACCGCGGTGAGTACCAGCCGGTACCGGCGCCGGCCCTTCTGTTCGTGACCGTGGCTGGCGTCGAGGAAGGCGTGCTCCAGGTCGGTCAGGTCCTCACGCGGTGTGTCGCCGAAGTGTTCCCGGGCGGCGGCGAGCCGGCTTCCCCGGTACAAGGCGCCCTCCTCACGGTTCAGTTCCTGCCAGGCATGGGCCGCCTCAGTCAGGTTCCGGTGCACCCGCAGCCGTTCGCGGTCCTCCTCGATCCACCCGCGCAGCCTGGGCCAGCCCGTGATCAGGGCCTCGTGAGCCATCTCGACCGTGTCGCCGTCCAGGGTGAGCAGCCGCGCCCGGACGAGTGCCTCCAGCACCCGGGCAGTCTTCTCCCTGCCGGTGCCGCTCAGTTCCGCGCGTTCGACGGGACGGCGGGTGTCGGAGGCGCCGTCACCGGGGGCGATCAGGCGCAGGAACACACGGCGGGCGGCACCCGCCTGATCTTCGGAGAACCGGCCGTAGACCTTCTCGGCGGTGTTGGCGATCGCGCTGTCCAGGCATCCGGCCGCCTCGTAGCCCGCCATGGTCAGTGTCTTGCCGCGGCGGCGGCGCCAGGTCTCCAGCAACGCGTGGGACAGCAGGGGCAGTCCGCCCGGCGCGTCGGCGACCTCCTTGACCAGCCGGGCCGTAAGGGCGCGTTCCACCGTAAGTCCGGCGGCCGTGGCCGGTTTGACGACGGCGTCGCGCAGTTCCGCCGGACTCATCGCCCCGGCCAGCAGGCTGGCGTCGCGCAGTGCGTCGGACAGGTCGCGGTGTTCGGCGCAGCGGCCGTAGAAGTCGCCGCGCACCGCCAGCAGCACTCGTAAGCGGTTCTCGGGCTGCCGGGCGGCCAGCAGCAGGTCGATGAAGGAGGCCCGCTCGGCGGCATCGTGGCAGAGGGCGAAGACCTCCTCGAACTGGTCGACGATCACGAGCGTGTCCGCTCCGGCGCTGCCATCGCCGGGAGCCGCCGGTGTGAGGAGGGGGGCGTGGGTGCGGGCGGGGCGTTCGCCCGGGGTCAGGATCCGGATCGTGGCCGGACGCAGGCCCCTCTCCTGAGTCTGCCGGAGGACGGGTATGAGGCCGGCCCGCAGCAGCGAGGACTTGCCGCTGCCGGAGGGGCCGAAGACCGCCGCGAATCGTCGGCGGCGTAGCAGGTCGATCAGGTCGGCGGTGAGCTGTTCCCGGCCGAAGAACAGGCCGCTGTCACCGCTTTCGAACCGTGCCAGACCCCGGTACGGCGTGGGTGATCCGTCGTCGCCCCGAGGGCCGTCACCGGCGGACTCCTCCACCGCCTCCTTCCACCGGGCCTCCCATTTCGCCAGGTCTCCGCCGCACGCCCCCACATAGGCCAGGGCCACGGCCAGCGTCGGCAGTTGCTCGCCGGCCGCCGCCTGCGACAGCGTGGTCACCGAGTAGCCCGCCCGCCGGGCCAGAGCCCGGTAAGTGATCCCGCCGGCTTCCGCCCGCAGCTTGCGCAACTCGGACGCAAACCGCTGCACCGGACCCGACGCCGGATCAACCGGCACCTCACGACGGCCTGCCATACCCTCCCCCTCCGGCTGCCCCCGCATCGGAGCGGACAGCCGATCCATGCACCTCCATGACCCCCGAACAGCTCACCCGCCATTGTTCGGTCGCCAGAACGGTACTTCCGAACAATGCTCCAGCCGCTGAACTCGTTGATGTGAGCGGTGCGGGGGACCGCTCTGCGGGTGCGGGCCGTCGGCGGTAGGCGACCTGCGAGCGCGCCAGCAGGATCGAAGACTCGGCGTTCCCGTTCCCCTCACCCGATGCGAGCCACGTCGGCACCGCCCCACGGCACGCCCGACCAACACCTCACCGAAGAGGACTCTGTCTGCGCATGCACTTCCCACCCTCCCTCCCCGCGCCATCACCGACACGCTCACTCTCCGTAAAATCACGATTACGTAAAGTCGTCGCGATGGCCGGTTCGTCACGGTTGGGTTGGCTGGACGCGTTGCGTGGCATCGCCGCACTCGTCGTGGTGTTCGACCACTCGTCGTACACCTTCATGGCGGATTTCCGGAGGGAGTTGATGCCGCAGTTCAACACCAGCCGCTACGGCATCATGGTGTTCTTCCTGGTGAGCGGCTACATCATCCCCGCGTCGCTGGAGCGCCGGGGCTGCGTCCGCACGTTCTGGATCGGTCGGATCTTCCGTGTGTACCCGTTGTGGGCGGCTGTCGTCACCGCGCTCCTTGCCGTCAACCTCTCCGGCATCGCGGAGATGCCGGGCTTCGGTCAGCAGAGTGCCGCTGCCGTCGCTGTCGCCCACGCCACCATGCTCCAGGAGCTGCTGGGGACACCCAATCTCCTGCTCATCCTGTGGACGCTCTCCTACGAGATGTCCTTCTACCTGCTGGTCGTCGCTCTTTTCACGGTCCGCCTCCACCAGCGGTCCGCGGCGATCGCTGTCGTCCTGGCCATGCTCGCCGCCGCGAGCGTGACAGCAGGGGTGGCACTGCCGCCCTCTGCCCTGTCCGGCCTGGTAGGCACCGGCCCGCTGATCGCGTTCGCCTCCATCGCCATGGGAGTCGCCATCTGCTGTGCGAGCGCCAGGTCATCCGTACTCCGGGGCATCGGGGGTGTGCTGGGCGGCGTGCAGGCACTCGTCCTGGTTCTGCTCAACGGAACCGTCCCACTGTGGGAGGGCATGGTGATCCTCGCCGTGATGTTCCTCGGCACCGCTGTCTACCGTGCCGAGAACGGGCAGAGCACCTGGCGGTATGCGGCGGCCACTGCCGTCGTGGTGGTCACCTGTGCCGTGGGGAGCGCGTACCGGTACGGCGACGGTGACCATTTCACGCGCCGCGGCTGGATCGTCGCGTTCCTGTTGGCCGTACTCACCTTCGGCGCCGGACTGGCGTCGCGTCGCCGACGCCTGCCGTGCGCGCTGACCGGACTGGGCGCGATCAGCTACTCGGTCTATATGGTGCATCCCGTTCTGCTGGCAGTGATCGACAGCACGATCGGCCGACGGCGGCAGGACAGTCTCGCACTCGAAATGGCCTTCTTCGCCGTGCTGCTGCCCGTGTGCCTGTTGACCTACCGTTACATCGAAGGGCCGAGTCAGACCTGGGGCCGCAGATTGGCACAGCGCGTGCAGCCACCGTGACGAGCGCCGCGGAAGGCGTGCACCGGGGTGAGGCGCTCCTGATCGCTGATGACCGTGGTTCTCCGCTCTTGAGGGCACGTGGAGGGCACACAGAGGACACGGAGTGGGGGAAGGAAGCGGAGCCGCGCCCGTGCGGCTCCGCATGTGCTCGCGGCGCCCGGCGTGAAGGCGTTCTTGGATGTGGCATTGCGGAAGCACGTGCCCGCCCCGGGGTGGCGCGGGTCGATCCAAGGGTTGGACGGGATGGGCCCCTGGGCCGCGCGGATGTCATCGAGCAGGATGCGGGCGCTGAACGGGGCGACGGCCAATGCGCGTCGCGGTGCGCGCCGGCACGGCGGCGCCGCCGCGACCTGATCGGCTGCGGCGCCACGGCGTTTCTCGTCACTCCACAGCGTGGCCGATGAGTTTGCGGCTCCCGGCCGGTCCAAGCTCATGACACCCCAGGAAAGGACACTGCCATGTCGGAGCTTCTCGTCGACTTCATCACCTCCCTCGACGGCTGCGCATCGGGCGAGGGATGGCCCGGCTTCTGGGGCCTCGAAGGCCCGGAGTACCTCGCGTGGCTCGGTGAGCAGCCCGAGGTCACCTATCTGATGGGAGCGAACACCTACCGCCTGATGTCGGGCTTCGCCGCAGGCGAGGTCCCGAGTGGCCAGGACGAGTTCCGGCCCGAGGAAGAGGCGTCCGTCGACGGGCTCACTCGAGCGTCCAAGGTGGTGTTCTCCTCCTCACTGGAGGAGCCGCTGAAGTGGGCCAACTCCACGCTCGTCCGCGACGACGCCGTCGAGGCGGTCCGTGCCATGAAGTCGAGCGGCTCGGGGCTCCTCAGTACGATCGGCAGCCTCAGCCTGAGCCGCTCCCTGCTACGAGCCGGACTCGTCGACCGCTTCCGGGTCGTGATGTTCCCGGTGATCACCGGAGCCACGGGCGCGGAACGCATCTACGACGGCTATCCGGACGTCGCCCTGGAGATGACCGAGCACCGCACCTTCGACGGCCGCATCCAACTGGTCGAGTACAAGCCCCGCGTGCTCGACCACCCGCCACTCGGCGCCCCTGCGTGACGCCGCCCCGCCCGCCGGCCCGGCGGAGTGAGTGAGCGCGTTCCTCGTCCTGTCGTACGAACACGTGCACGGGGTGCCCTTGAAGGTGTCCCACCCGGCCTGGCATCAGTCGGAAGAAGCGCGACCAGATTGCGAGGGGTGACGAGAATCGAACTCGCGCTCTCAGCCTGCGACCCGCCCTGCAGGCCGAGGCCCGGCGGTTCACCGAGCGGCGAACTGCCGGGCCGTGCGCCGACAGGCCCGGTCCTGTGCCTGTCAGCGCACGCCACGGGGGCAATGCTCCTTATACGACGGCCTTGTACCCCTGCCAGCCCGTCGCGATCTTCACACGGCCGCCGAACGATCCCTTGCTGTCACCACCGTGGCGGAACAGGTTGCCGCTGGTGTCGCGCGAGACGAGGTCCGTCCTGCCGTCGCCGGTGATGTCACCGGCTGCGACGACCGTGTTGTAGGAAGCGCCCCAGTTCGAGAACAGCTTCACGCGGGCCTTGAAAGTACCGCCGCCGGTGCCGTCGTACCGGTACAGGTTGTTCGACTTGTCCTGCACAAGCAGGTCGCCGACGCCGTCGCCGTTCAGATCACCGGCCCCGACGACCTTCTTGTACGCCTTCCAGTTGCCGTACAGCTTCACGCGCGCCGACAGCTTGCCCGTGCTGGTGCCCTTGTACAGGTAGACGGCGCCGGTCGAGGCGTTGCGGGCGATCAGGTCCGGGCGCCCGTCACGGCTCACGTCACCCGGCGAGGTCAGCAGGTCGTACTGGTTCCAGCCGGAGGTGGCGAGTGTCGTGTACGGCGTCGAGGGCGTCAGCGCCTTGCCACAGGCCGGGCGGTAGGCGCGCAGGGCGCCGCTGCTCAGCCGGACCAGGACGTCGTTGCAGCGGTCGCCGCCGAGGTTGCCGAGCGGCACGAACCTCGCTGTGGTCGGCCAGCCGCTACCAGAGACCTTGCTGCCCAGTGAGCCCGTGCCGGTGCCGCGCTGGACGGTGAGGGTGCCCGAGGAATTGAGGGTGAGGATGTCGCCGATGCCGTCGTTGCCCGCGTAGTCGTGCGGGGCCGCCGCTCCGGCGGTCACGCCGATGGTGCCGGAGAGGGCGAGGGCGGTGCCCTGGCCGTCGGCGGGCTGGGCGGTCAGCGTCCAGGTGTAGGTGCCGTTGGTGACGAGGCGGCCGGCGGAGTCCTTCCCGTCCCAGGCGGCCGTCAGCAGACCGCGGGCGGCGGAGCCGGACACGGTACGCACAGTGGTGCCGGACGCCTTGTGGCGGACGACCACCTTCCAGGATGTGGCGGGCTTCGACAGCCACCAGGTGCCGGACCAACTCGCGGCCCTGGGGGTGACCGTGGAGTCGATGGCCGAGAGCGCGGATGCCGGAACGCCGGTGGGCACCAGGTGGACGCGCTGCTCCCGGTCGGCGTAGGCGGCGCCCCCGCCGAAGCGGTCCACGGTCCAGGACGTGCCCGCGTTGAGGTTGTCGCGGCCGATGTCGGTCCAGTCGGCGAGCTTGCGGCTCGGCAGGTCCGTGTGACTGCCGCTGGACGGCAGCCCGTCATGCAGGTCGATGAGCGTCAGCCCACTGCCCGACCATGTGCCGGCGACGCGCTCGACGAGGTAGCCGTCACCGAGGAGGACCCTGCCCGCCGGGGCGGTGGTGGTGCGCTTGGCTATACGGTCGTAGACACCCGCGCCCTGGCTGTCTCCCAGACTTTCCTCGCAGGTCCAGTACACCCAGCGGCCTACGGCCTGGAGGCTGGTCGGCGTGCAGCCGTCGCGTGTGGTGAAGGACTCCACGGCGGTGCCGGACGGGAGCCGGGTGGCCGTGACCTTGCCGCCGGTAGCCGCGCCGCTCCACAGGGTGTTGCCCCAGACGGCCGCGGCGACCCGGTCGCGCTTGAGCAGTACCCTGCCGGCCGAACCGTCCGCGAACTCGCCGATGTACTGGTAGCCGGAGGATGCGCTGTTGACGACCGCGTACCGCCCGGAGAGGTTGTTGAGCCGCGGAGCGTCGTCACCCGTGTCGAGGGTCGGGCCCCAGGCAGTGGCGCCGTTGGAGCGCAGCATGGTCAGGCCGGACTCGGTGGCGTTGCGGCGACCGTGGCGGCCGGTGCCGTCGGCGAACATCCGTATGCAGTGCGGGGTGTCGGCGGAGCAGTCGCCGTCCGACCCGTTGATCAGACCGTCCACGGTGGCCTTGGTGACGGTCGGGGTGCCGCTCGTACTGAACCAGGTGCTGCGGTAGGCACCGAGGATCGTGTTCGGCTCGTACGACGTGCTGTTGTCGGCTCTGCTGAGAATGCCGCTGCCGAGCGAGAGGCCGTGGATCTGCGCGGGCATCGGCTGCACGGTGGTCAGACGGCTGCGGGCGACCGAACCGTCGGCGGCCCGGGCGATCCGGTACACGCCCCAGTCGAGGTCGCCCCGCTCGACGTACTGCCCGGCGCCCGCCACCAGGACGGAGCCGTCCGGCGCCTGGACGATCCCGTGGCCGGCCGGGTCCATGACCTTGGTCAGGTCGGTCTCCGTGCCGTCGGACGTGAGGGCCCACAGCGGCTGGCCCCGGTACTTGTTGTCACCGGGGGACACCGGTTCGAGGCCGAGCAGTTCGTCGCCGACGATCCCGTACGCGGCCTGGTGACTCAGGGCGCCCGTGTCGAAGGTACGGGGCGCCGTGGACAGGTCGTCGCGGTCGTACAGGTCTGCCTTGCCGCGCCCGCTGCGCAGCCGCAGCACCGAGTCGGTGCCCAGCTGGAAGCCGGTCACCTCCCAGCCGTTCTCCGGGTCGATGCGGTCGGGCAAGGTGGTGAAAACGCCGGTGGCGAGGTCGACGATGCCCCAGTGGCTCCAGTCGTCCTCGGCGGTGTCGTAGCTGAGGAGGACGGACCGGGCGTCACCGTCCTCGACGACGAAGTTGCCCGCACGGTCCGGCAACCCGGTCACGGGCGTCTGCCCGGTCCCGCCCCCGTCCTCGACGCGCCACAGCTGGTAGGCGCCCAGGCCTCCGTTGACGCCGCTGGTGCTGGTGAGGACGGTGCTGCCGAAGGTCCCCTGGTAGGCGTGGTACTCGGGCACCGGCACCACCGTGGAACCGCCCGATGCGCCCGTGGCCTGGACGAGGGTGACCTGCGCTTCCTCCTTCGAGTAGAGGGCGACGGTGTCAGAACCGTCCCCGTAGTAGCCGGGCTGGAAGGACGCGGCCTCACGGAAGCCGCCGCTGTCGATGTCGTACTGCACCGGGACGTTCAGCAACTGTTGAAGCGAAGTCGTGGTGCCGGTGGTGTAATCCGTCCACAGGAGCCGGTCGTCGCCCTCCTGGGCCCAAAGGAAGCCGCTGGTCCCCGCGTTGAGGATCTGCGTGGCCCTGGGGACGGCACGCGGGGCGGCGGGCAGCACGACCTCTCCCGCAGCAGGAGGCTGCGGGAGGGCTTCCGCCGACGACGGCAGTGCGGCGAGCGGAAGGCTCAGAGCCAGCGCCGTCGCGAGGACGGCCGCTCTACGTGCCACCGGCGGGCCGAGGCGTGGTGGGCGTGAGCCAAGAGCCGGTCTGTGTCTGTGTCGGCGTCGGCGTCGGCCGAATCGGGCCACCGTTCCTCCTGAAAGGCAAGAAGGCATGGCGGGGGCGTACGGCAACGCCCTGACATTTTCCCCGGCCCCCCGGCCGCTCCCCCCCCACGCGCGTGAGGGGGAGCCTAACAGCATGTCCATGACCGGAGCTGGGCGGTGGATGGCACTGCGGGTTCCGACCCGACCGCCGACCGCCAGGACGCGATCCCCAGTGCCAAGTCCTCTACGGCGAGGCCGACTTGAACGGCCGTCGCCTACGGGTGACGAGCACCGAACTCGGTGAGCTCGCGGACGCTGTGGTCAGGGGCTTGGCACTCCCTCGGACGCGACCTGTCACGAGCGGTCAGTACAGGGCCTTGTAACCCTGCCACCCACCACCGATCCCGGTGCGAGAGCCGAAGGATCCCCTGCCGTCGCCGTTGTTGCGCCACAGCTTGCCGGAGGTGTCGCGGGAGACGAGGTCCGCCTCCCCGTCCCCGGTGATGTCGCCGGCGCCCACCACGACGTTGTAGGAGGCACCCCAGTTGTCGGCCACCTTGACCCGCGCCCTGAAGCCACCGGTCGCCGTGCCCGCGTACCGCCACAGCTTGTTCGACCTGTCCTGTGCCAGCAGGTCTCCGTACCCGTCACCGTTGAGATCGCCGACACCGACGATCTTCTTGTAGCCGGACCACTTGGAGAAGAGCTTCACCCGGGCCGAGAGCTTTCCGCCGGTGGTGGCCTTGTACAGGTAGACGTCACCGGTGGACGCGCGGCGGGCGATCAGATCCGCCCGGCCGTCCCCGGTGATGTCGCCCGGTGAGGTCAGCACGTCGTACTGGTTCCAGCCCGACGCTCCCAGCGTGGTGTACGGCGTGGAGGTCGTCAGGGCTTTGCCGCACCCGGGGCGGTACGCCCGCAGCGCACCGCCGGCGAACCGTACGAGCACGTCGTTGCAGCGGTCACCGTTCAGGTCTCCGAACGGCACCATCGTGATCGAGGCCGGCCAGTCCGAGGCCGAGGTCTTCGTCGAGAACTTCCCGGCGCCGTCACCGCGATGCAGGGAGAGCGCGCCCTTCGAGGTGAGCGTGAGGAGGTCACCGATGCCGTCGGACCCGACATGGTCGCGTCGCACCGCGGCGCCACCGGTCAGCTTCAGCGTGCCGGACGCCGTCGCCGACGCACCGTGCTTGTCGGCCGGGGCCACCGTCAGCGTCCAGCTGTACGTGCCGTTGGGCACGAACGCGCCCGTAGACGTCCTGCCGTTCCAGGACGTACGGACCGCGTCGTGCGCGGCTCCACCGGACAGCGTGCGCACGGTGGCCCCGGTCGCCTTGTTCCTGAGCGCCAGCGTCCACGACGCGGCCGGCTTCGACAGCCACCATGTGCCGTCCCACGAGGACGACGATGCCACCAGGTCGACCGAAGGTTCTGTCCTCGCTCCCAGGACCGCGATGTCCGTGGCGGGGACACCACTGCGCAGAACGTGGACGTCCTGCGAGGCCGGGTTCACGTAGCCGACCAGGCCGTTGTACGGATCGACGTCCCACTTACCGGACTTGGCCGCCAGGGTCCGGCTCACCGCGGAGCCGCTCGTGACGTCCGTGAGGGTCAGCGCTCCGGACGTGGAGTCACGCGTGACCAGGAAGCCGTCGCCCAGGCGCGTCTCTCCACCGGTGGGCACGGCGATGAGCGTCTTCTTGCGGATGTCGTACACGGTGGCCTTCGGCACGCTGCCCTGGGGAGAGGAGCACGAGCCGGACCAGTACACCCAGCGTCCCACCACCTGGAGGTCGCCCAAACGGCAGCCGCTGCCGACCAGCCGGAACGACGTGATCGTGTCGCCCGAACGCATCTCCCTGGCCGTGACCGTGCCGTCGTCCCTGTTCAACGTCCACAGCGCTTCCCCCCACAGGGCGGAGGGGGCCGCACCGGCCGCGCCCGTGCGGGTGAGCACGACCTTGCGTGTGTCGAGATCCGCCACCGTCAGGCCGTCTCCCGAGGGCGTGGGCCCGCGCCAGGCCGCATACCGGCCCGCGACGTCCACGAGGCCATGGTTGTCCTGGAGGCCCGAGGCCATCACGGTGCCGGGGAGGGACTGACCCCGATCCAGGACGGAAACCTCCCCGGCCCTGTTCCGGATGACCGCCCGGCCGTCGCCCGTACCCATCAGGTCGGGACAGTCCCCATGGTCCCCGGCCATGATCCCGCACATCGGGGCCGCTCCCCGGTCCGTGCGGGTGCCCGCCGTCAGGGCGTCCGCCGTGCTCAGCGAGCGGCTGTACAGGCGCGTCGCCTGGTCGCCGGACTCGTACGTCATCAGCTCACCGCCGCTCAGATCCAGCGACTCGATCCCCAAGGGCACAGGGGGGAGGTCCACGATCCGGCGGGCCCGGGGCAGACCGTCGGCCCCCGCCTCGACCTTGGCGACGCCGTAGTCCGATGAGGACTCGCCACCGGCGAGGACCAGGCCGCCGTCGGGGCTCACGACGGCGGTGGGATCGGCGCGCTTGAGCAGGGGCAGCTCCGCGGAGCCGTCGAAGGGCAGCGCCGAAACGCTCCAGACCGATGAACCGTCGCGCCGCGCGACGACGAGTGCGTCACCGACGACACCGAGGACCACGTTCCCCGAAGTGCGGGGGAACGCGACCTCGTGCGTGGGCGCATCCCAGGCACCCTGGGCGTACACCCGCACCTTGGACGTGCCGAACCAGCCGGCCAGGTAGTCGGATCCCACCACGGTGCCCGTGTTCGCCAGCAGCGGCGGCAGTATCGTGGCGACACCGGTCTCCGCATCCACCCAGGCGTACCGGAGGACCCGGTCCGGGCCGTCGTACCCGTAGTAGTTGACGAGGATGCCGGAGGCCGAACCCCTGGTGAAGAAGGGGAAGACCGCTCCGTCCGGGAGTCCGGTCACAGGTCTCTGCACCGTGCTGCCGTTCTCGTCGCGCAGCAGGAACAGCCCGGTCCGTTCCCCACCTGTCGACGTGCTGGTCAGGACAGTGCGTCCGTACGTCTGCATGTACCTCTGGCCCGCCGGGATGGTCACCGTCTCCGTCGTACCGGTTCCCATGTCCCGGAGCAGGACGTTCCCACCACTGGTCTGGGACGGGCGCAGGGCGACGACGTCCGAAGCGGTGCCGTATGACCCCGCGGTGCGCGGTTCGAGTCGCTCGCCACCTGCGACCGGCTTTCGGCTGCCGTCGTAGCCGGTCCACCAGAGGCCGTAACCCTCGGCGGTGGAACGGTACTCAAGGAAGCCGGTGGCCCCCGCGCTCTGCAGATACGCCGTGCGCGGAGTCGCGCGCATGGTGGCCGGAACGATGATCTCCGTCGCGGTATCCGCGTGCGCGGGCGCCACCAGTGGCACGGCGGACACAGAGAGCGCCAACCCGATGACCGTGACCAGGCAGCCACGCACGAAGGAACGACGAGTCACTTGCTTCCCCTCCCCGACGGAGGGCCCCATCCCCCCGAACAAGCGGGCGGATACTAGCACCGGTTGAAGACGGATGACCTTGCTGAACCGGTTGGCCGACCCGGGACTTCGGTCGGCGTCACCGCCGCTGTGCACACACGAGGTTCAGACCTGCGGAGGACAGCAGGCTGAGGTCACCTGACGCGGAGAAGTATCGGACCGCCCCACGAATCCGCAGCTCAAGCCGGTCTTCCGAGACTGGATGCGTTGCGCGCACGGCTACCGTCCAGGAGCCGTGCCCTCTACGCGCCCGATCCTCGAACTCGCGCTCTCAGCTTGGGAAGCGATGGCGCCTGCGTAGAGGTAGGGCCTCTGATCTGGGAAATTCGTTGTCAGGGGGCAGGTGTGAGGGGCTGGTTGCACCGTTGTTGACCGTGGTTGTCGGCTCTGAAGGGCATGCTATGGGCACGAAGCAGGGATGGGGGGAGAGAGCAGGGCTTCCGGCTGGCCCACAGCGACCGGGAGTGGCTCCGCCTCGAACGGCAGCCGCGTGGGGCCGTCGCGGCTGCACACATGGCGCCTTCATGGATGCAGTGGCCCGCATCAAGCGTCCTGCTGCGGGTTGAGGACCCCTTGGCCCTTGCCGACGAACGAGAGAAGGCCGCTGGCGACGTCGTCGGCCGTGTAGGAGAACTCCCTTTCCGGAGACCCTCCGGGCCACCCACCATCCCGTCCGTCCCGCGCCCGCCGGCCCCCTCGTGCCCGGCCACGGCGACGACCTCCGCCGCACCGCCCGTTCACGCCCTGTTCCGAACGGTTCCGCGGCCACGGCCGTAGCACCCACCCGCCTGCCGATCGCCCGCCTGCCGATCGCCCGTCCGCCCCGTCGGTGTCGCCCTCCTGCGGATCCGCCGGATCCGCCGGACCCGCCCGTCCGGCGGTTCCGAGCCAACGGGGCCGCCCGACGCGCCCGCGCCCAGCGACTCCGCCTCCCTCGCGGGGCGGTCGGAGGGGGAAGGCCGGGAGCGGTCCGGCCGACCCCTTCGGCTCGCCGTCCTCCAGGAGCCCGGTGGAGCCCCGTGGAGCCCGCTCGTACTAAAACGGCAACAGAGGCGGAGCCCGCCGAGGAGTCGGACGAGGGGGTCGAGGTGGTACCCGAGGCGGACGCCCCGGCCGCCGAGAGCCGGCCCGCGCAGCTGCCGGCGGCCACTCACCGGATCGGCACCGGGACCCTCCTCGACCTCGCCGACCGGCGGATTCCCTTGCTCGCACTGGGCGTGGGACCGGCTCCGGTGGGCCTCGGCATCGGCTTCCCCGGGGTGCGGACGCGCGGCCGCCGAGCGGCTCGCGACGGCCCGGGTCCCCCTTGAGTCGGACCTCCGGGGTCCACCTCAGGACGCTTGTCCACCCGGACTTACTCGGTATACATACTCAGTATGTCCATCCGCCACGGGCTTCTCGCCCTCCTCGAACGCGGCCCGCGCTACGGTTCACAGCTCCGTACGGAGTTCGAGTCCCGCACCGGCTCCACCTGGCCGCTCAACGTGGGTCAGGTCTACACGACGCTCAGCCGGCTCGAACGCGACGGCATGGTCGTACAGGACGGCGAGGACGAGGCCGGCCACTCGCTCTACGCGATCACCGACAGCGGTCGCGTCGAACTGCGCAGCTGGTTCGAGAACCCCGTCGACCGCACCAGCCCGGCCCGTGACGAGCTGGCCATCAAGCTGGCCATGGCCGTCGGGGCGCCCGGGGTCGACATCCGTGACGTCATCCAGTCCCAGCGCCGGCACACCGTGAAGGCCATGCAGGACTACACCCGGCTGAAGGCGCAGGCCCTCACCACCGTGGAGAGGAACGGGGCCCGGGAGCGGGACGACATCGCCTGGCTCCTCGTCCTGGAGCAGCTGATCTTCCAGACCGAGGCCGAGGCGCGCTGGCTCGACCACTGCGAGTCCCGGCTGATCCGTCTCTCGTCGACCGCCCCGGCGGCGGGGCCGGAGCCGGCCTCGCCGGGAGCGGCGGCGGCAGCGGGAGCGGCGGGGATGGGAGCGCGGGCGGGGGCCGAGGCAGAGGAGGCCGCACACCACCGCCCGTGACGTCCACCCTTCACGACCGGCCCTGACCACCCGAACGACCGGGTCCACCCCAACGACCGGGTCCACAGGGCCGACCGGATCCACAGGGCCGACCGAGTCCACCGGGTCCACCCGACCACCCGCCCCACCCGACCACCCGCCCCACCGGGTCCATCCGCCCCACCGGGTCCACCCGACCCACCCGAAGACTCCGAACCACCCGACCAGACCCATACCGTACGCACGGCGCTGCCAACGACCGTCCGTCGCACCGACGTCCGGCCGTTCGCCGACGTACGCCCGAGGGGGAACCATGTCCACACAACAGCAGCCCGTGCTGCGTCTGCAGAACCTGACCCGAGTCCACGGCTCCGGCGCCACCGAGGTGCACGCCCTGCGCGGCATCGACCTCGACGTCCACCCCGGTGAACTCGTCGCCGTCATGGGCCCGTCGGGCTCCGGCAAGTCCACCCTGCTCACCATCGCCGGCGGCCTCGACAACCCCACCTCCGGGCAGGTCTTCGTCGAGGGCACCGACATCACCGCCCTCGGCGTCAAGGGGCTCGCCGCCCTGCGCCGCCGCAGCATCGGCTACGTCTTCCAGGACTACAACCTCATCCCGGCCCTCACCGCCGCCGAGAACGTGGCCCTGCCCCGCGAACTGGACGGCATATCGGCCCGCAAGGCCCGCACCGAGGCCCTCGCCGCCCTCGCCGAGATGGACCTCGGCCATGTCGCCGACCGGTTCCCCGACGAGATGTCCGGCGGCCAGCAGCAGCGCGTGGCCATCGCCCGCGCCCTCGTCGGCGACCGCCGGCTCGTCCTCGCCGACGAGCCCACCGGCGCCCTCGACTCCGAGACCGGCGAGTCCGTGCTGGCCCTGCTGCGCTCCCGCTGCGACGCCGGAGCCGCCGGCATCATGGTCACCCACGAGCCACGGTTCGCCGCCTGGGCCGACCGGGTCGTCTTCCTGCGGGACGGCGCCGTCGTCGACCAGACCGTACGCAGCGACGCCGACTCGCTCCTGACCGGCCGGGCGGCCCAGCGGTGACGACCTGGTTCCACTCCTGGCGGGCCGCGGTCCGCATCGCCCGCCGTGACGCCTGGCGCTCCAAGGGCCGCAGCTTCCTCGTCCTCGCCATGATCGCGCTGCCGATCCTGGGCGTGAGCGCCCTGGACCTGACCCTGCGCAGCGCCGAACTCACCCCCGCGCAGCGGATGGAGCGCACCCTGGGTGCCGCCGACGCTCGCTTCTCCGACGCCGGAACGGCCGGCGTGGCCATCCTGCAGGACCCTGAGGGCGAGCAGCACACCCCGGCCGGGGACTACGACTCGCCGGGCACGTCCTGGCCCGACGGACCGACCGATGTCACCAAGGCCATCCCGGCCGGTTCGACGGTACTGACCGACAGCAGGGGCAGCGCCAAGCTGACCACCAGGCACGGTCTGCTCCAGGCCGAGGTCCGTGAGCTGGCCGCCGCCGATCCCGTCGCCCGGGGCATCATGCGGCTGCAGGAGGGCCGCTTCCCCGAGAAGAACGACGAGATCGCCGCCACCACCCGGTTCCTGGAGAGCAGCGGGCTGTCCGTCGGCTCCACCCTCACCGCCCGCGGCTTCGACCGCACCTATGTGATCAGCGGCTCGTACGAGCTGCCCAGCGACCTCAAGGCACAGCAGGTCAACGCCCTGCCGGGGGCCTTCCTCGCGCCGTACGCCGAGGCGGTCGAGAAGGCCGGACTGCCGAAGCCCGAGGACTCCACCACCTACCTGGTGAAGAAGTCCGGTGGTTTCACGTGGAACACGGTCCAGGCGATCAACGCCAAGGGCGTCCTGGTCACCTCGCGCGCCGTGGCCCTCGACCCGCCCGCCGACTCCGAGGTGCCGCTCTTCCAGAAGGAAGGCTGGGCCAACTACGAGAGCGGGGGCACCGACGCCGCCGCGCTCGCCGCCGTGGGCACGGTCGTCGGCCTGGCGATGCTGGAGATCTGCCTGCTCGCCGGTCCCGCCTTCGCCGTCGGCGCCCGCCGTTCCCGCCGCCAGCTGGGCCTGGTCGGCGCCAACGGCGGTGCCCGCAGCCACATCCGGGCCATCGTGCTGAGCGGCGGCCTCGTCATCGGCGTCGTGGCGGCCCTGGTCGGCATGGTCCTCGCCCTGATCCTGACCTTCGCCCTCCGGCCGCTCCTCGAGGACTACATGGGACAGCGGTTCGGCGGCTTCACCGTCAGACCGCTGGAACTGCTCGCCATCGCCGCGCTCGCCGTCCTCACAGGCCTGCTCGCCGCGATCGTCCCGGCCGTCACCGCCTCCCGGCAGACCGTCCTGGCCTCCCTCACCGGCCGTCGCGGTGTGCGCCGCAGCAGCCGCGTGCTGCCGTTGATCGGCCTCGGCGCCGTCCTGCTCGGCGCGGTCATCGCCCTGTACGGCTCGGTCGTCTCCGACCAGTTCGTCCTGGTCGCGGGTGGCTCGGCCATCGCCGAGCTGGGTGTGGTCGCCCTGACGCCCGCCCTGGTCGGCCTGTTCGGCAGGGCCGGCCGCTGGCTGCCGCTCTCGCCGCGCCTCGCCCTGCGGGACGCCGTCCGCAACCGGGGCCGTACGGCACCCGCTGTCGCCGCCGTCCTGGCCGCCGTCGCGGGCACCGTCGCCGTCTCGACGTACGCCGCGAGCAGCGACGCCCAGAGTCAGGCCGAGTACCAGGCCGGCCTGCCGTACGGGGCCGTCGCCGCGCTCGTCACCGAGGAGGGCGGCCGGGACGTCCCCGAGGTCCGCGACGCCGTGCAGCGGACGCTGCCCGTCGACGTCCGCGCCGACGTGTTCCGGATCGCCGTCGGCAAGCCCGGCTGCGCCCCGTACGACGAGGGCGAGGGCTGTGGCCGCTTCGAGGTCGTCACCCCGCCGGCCAACGAGTGCCCGCTGTGGGTCAGCACCCCCGACGGCTCCGACCCCGCGGAGAAGTACAGCAAGGAGCAGCGGCGCGCGCTCGCCAAGGACTGGCGCTGCCTCTCGGACGGCGGCAACGGCATCTACGTCGACGGCGGTCTCCTCATCGCCGACGCCCCGCTCCTGAAGGTCCTCGGCATCGACGACCCGGGCGCC
The DNA here is from genome assembly GCF_020010925.1 of Streptomyces griseiscabiei. NCBI lineage: Bacteria > Bacillati > Actinomycetota > Actinomycetes > Kitasatosporales > Streptomycetaceae > Streptomyces > Streptomyces griseiscabiei. The sequence continues at coordinate 228,530 of NZ_JAGJBZ010000003.1, forward strand.
ACCAAGGCCCTCGCCGACGGAAAGCTCGTCAGCTTCCACAAGCCCCAGGTCGACAGGAACGGCGCCGTCGGCATCAAGCTGATCACCGACCCGAAGGCCGCCGACCGCGCCGCCGAGCAGAACAAGCCGGTCCCGGGCGAGCTGAAGTCCTTCCCCGCCTACCAGGTGCCGGGCTCGCCCGACTCCTACGGAGTGCAGAGCGTGCTCAGCCCCGCCGCCGCCAAGGCCGCCGGACTGACCACCGTCCCCCTCGGCGCCTTCTTCAGCACCGACCGGATCCCCAGCACCGAGGAGCGGCAGAAGCTCGACGCCGAGATCGCCAAGCTCGGCAGCAACGTCGAGCTGACCGTGGAGCAGGGCTGGGTCGACAAGAACGGGCTCGTCCTGCTCGCGCTGACCGTCTTCGCCGGCCTGGTCACCATCGGCGCGGCCGGCATCGCCACCGGTCTCGCCCAGGCCGACGCGGAGGCCGATCTCAAGACGCTCGCCGCGGTCGGAGCCCCGCCTTCGGTGCGCCGCATGCTCAGCGGCTTCCAGTGCGGTGTGGTCGCCGCGATGGGTGTGGTCCTCGGCTCGGCGGCCGGTGTCCTGCCCGCGGTCGGCCTGCGGCTCACCGAGGAGCGCGAGCAGTTGCGCTCCTACCAGGAGGCTCTCGACAACGGCTGGAGCGGCACCGGTGACGCCCCGCCGTACGTGCCGATCATCGTCCCCTGGGAGACACTCGCCGCCCTCCTGGTGGTCGTACCCCTCGGCGCCGCCCTGCTGGCCGCGCTGGTGACCCGCTCGCGCGGGGCGCTGGCCCGCCGCGCCGCGCACTGAGCCTCCGTCGCCGGACCCTGCCCCTGGACGAGGGTGACTCACCCTCGTCCAGGGGCAGGAGGCGGTCCCCGTCCCAAGGAATCTGCCCGAAGCCGCCCAGCGCTTCCGGGCCATCTCCACCTCCGGGCACGACGACCGCGTGGGCAGCGGCCCTGGCCCACCTGACAACTGCTGCTCTGCTTGAGCGACTTGGCCGACCTTCGCGCACCTCATGACCCAGTCACCGAGAACGCGTCTCGCGAGGGGAGGTGATTCGGCCTCGTGGCGCCTGAAGCGGCACTCGAAGGCCCTTATATGCGTTACGCGCCCGCGACTTAGGAAACGCAGAGGGCCCAGCCGCATCGGCAACCGCCGCCGACATCCCCAACCCCGACGCGGGCAGCCCCGCCACCTGCGCAGCCTGACGTGGCTGAGCACGCGCAGAAAGGGCCCCGGCCTCCATCGCTTGGGAACCAGGGCGCTTCTTGCGGTTCCAGTGGAAACGCGCGACACCGGGGTCAACACCGAAGCGTCGACGCGGCGTTGTCGACCCACCCCGCCACCCAGGAGCGAGCCGCCTCCCGCCGTATCCCGCACAAATTCTGGGCGGGGAAGGATCCGGAAACGCTAGTCTCGCCGCCCGTGCCCACCGCAGTCCTGGAGATCTCATGGCAGGCGAGCTCCCGCGGCTCAAGCGTAAAAGCGCCAAGTCCAAGCCCGAAGTGGCTCCCGAAGAGGCCCTGTACACCGACACGGACCGCGGCGGGGACACCCTGGACCCGGATCTGTCGTCTCTGTGGTGGTACGACTCCGACTTCCGCCCCAAGGGCCGGAACTGGCCCCTCATCTGGGCGTACATCATCGAAGGCGGCGGGTCCACCAAGACCACCAGCGCCACGTCCATGGCCGTCATCGCCGCCCTGGACGGCTACCCAGGCGTTGTCTTCGACCTCGACAGCAACATGTCGTCGACCACCGTCCTCGGCTACGACGAGACCGCCCTCAAGGGCAAGAAGACCGCGATCGACCTGCTCCACGGCAGGGCCACCCTGGACGAGGTCGCGCTGCCCGCCCGCTACCGCATCGGCGACGGCGACGACCCCGCAGAGGACTTCGCGCCCATCGAGAACCTGCGCGTCGTGCCCGGCAGCCCCGCCATGGCCGACGCGGACCGCGCCCTCGCAGAGGACGCGGACCGCAACGACTGGTTCTCCGAGATCCTGCACTCCTACGCGGGCGACGAAGCAGTCTTCTACCTGGACTTCCCGGCGAGCTACGGCAAGATGCCCCACTCCGTGCTGCGCATGCTGGACGAGGACGACTCCGTCATTCCGTCGATCAAGGCCGACCCCAAGGCCGTCAAGCTGGTCAAGCGGCTCACGGACGAACTGGAGCGAGTCCGCGACAAGAATCGCGGCTGCCCGTCCGTCCCCGGCCGGCCGACACTCAAGCACTTGATCCTCACCGGCACGTCGCCGCTGACCTGGAAGGACCAGGTGGCAGCCCGCCAGGGAACGGCCGCGGCAGAGGCGATGTACAGCTCCGTGCTGCTGCCCTACATCCGATACTCGGCAGACGCCGAGAAGATCTACGAGGACGCAGTTCCCCTCCCGATCCTCCTGCCCGACTCGGTGGCCGCCGTGGACTACCGGGAGGTGACGAGGCGCATGTGGACGGACCCGTATCTCAATGAGTGTGGGTGCGACTACTGCCCGGATTCCCTGGAGTGATGCCAACCCCAAGGGCACCACCGCGATGTGGATCCATGACCGCCTCGACGACCTCTGGAGTGACGAGGACTGCACCGCCTGGTCCCCGCGTGACGGTCGTCATGAGCTCTCACCCGCCCAGCTCGCCACCGTCCGCTGCTGCAGTACGCGATGAACCTCTCCGACGCCGGGCCGCCGGGCCGGTGCGCTGCCGAATCGACTTCACCTACGCACTCGGACTGGACCTGGACGATCCCGGCTTCCACCAGAGCGTCCTGTCCGCCTTCCGCCACCGACTCGCCGAAGGCGACCGCGCCGACCGGCTACTGGGCCTCGCACTCACCCGGATCCGACGGGCCGGCCTGCTCAAGGGGCGCGTCACGCAGCGCACCGACTCCACCCACGTCCTGTCCGCCGCACGGGAGCCGACCTGCCTGGAGCTGGTGACTGAGGCGGTCCGCGCCGTGCTGGAAGAGGCGGCCCGCGACGCGCCAGAGGTGCTGGATGAGCTGGCCACCGCCGAATGGGCCCAACGCTACGGCCGGCCGGTTCGCCTGTGCTCCCAGCCCAGCCACCCCGTCGCCCGCCTGGAGCAGGTGGGCAACGACGCCCGCGAACTGCTGCAACGCCTTGACGACCGGTTCCCTCGGGTGGCATGGCGCCGACAGCCCTTGCCGATCTCCCACAGGAGCTTGCACGGCGTCCCCTTCTGCGTGGGACGACCACAGCGCGCTGTCGTTCGGCGTCTTCGGGAACCGTCGTACCTGGCAGCCATACCGGGCATGGTGAACAGCCCGGCCATACCAGCGCCACGCAAGTGGCCCTTTGCGTAAGCGACTTAGTCGCCATTCGCTCGACCTATGCTGCAGGTCACATGAAATGCGCCCCGTTAGTTGTGGCGGTCGTGGGCTGGAGGGGCAAAGTGACGCCCGAGGGTCCGGTAAAGGGGTGCGTGGCCTCGATTTAGCGCACGTGGAGGGCACGCAATCCCCGAATTGGTCTAGACAACAAACAAACCCCAGGCCGTTGGCCTGGGGTTTCATCATGGAGCGGGTGACGAGAATCGAACTCGCGCTCTCAGCTTGGGAAGCGATGGCGCTTGGATGGGTGTCGTACCTCTGAGCTGCGCATACGTGATCGTTCCGGGTGGCTTCGCCGGCCGGATCGCACCGTGGTTGACCGTGGTTGTCCGGTCTTAAGGGCACGGAAAGGGCACGGGCGCCGTGCGGCCGGGAGGGGCCAGGGCTGACGCTGCGGTTGGCGCCGAAGCCGGGGGCTCCGGCGCGTCGGGCGCCAAGCGGCATTGCGGCTGCACATGACAGGCGTCAACGCACTGAAGATCGCGAAATGTACCAACTGTGGTGCAGACTTCGGACCTCATACCGGGAAGGTTTGAACCCGGCGCGAGGAGATATCTGGTGCGTGGGATTGGCATGGAGCTCGGGGGAGTTGTTGCCGTGGGCGTTCTGCGGATGCTGATCCGACAGGTTCGGAAGCTGCTGATGGACGTCGGTGACGCTGTCTGCGCATGGCGTGAGGTACGGCAGGTCGCTCGTACCTGCGGGCGTAAAGCGCTTGTCAGCTCATCGGGATTAGGTGTTGTCGGCGACGGGACACCGACGATGCGCGTGGGCTGGCCAATTCCCTCGGTCGTTGCCCGGAAACCGGGTGCCGGCTGCCCTGCTGTCGCTGTGCTCAGCCGGGCAGCCGGTCGGTCAGCGGCGTTTGCTGGAGTGAGGTTCCCCCGTCATGCGGGAGCCGCTGATCAGCTGGTCAGCAGGGGTTGACGGGTGTTCAGATTCGTTGGTTCGGCCGTCGCCTGCTCGGCGTAGTACTTCTCCTCGAACTCGATCGGGCTGAGGAAGCCGAGCCGTTCCTGGATGCGGCGGGAGTTATAGAAGCCGTCGATGTACTCGAAGAGCGCGAGATTCGCCTCGGCCCTCGTGGTGAAGGTGCGGCCACGGAGGCCCTCGGTTTTGATGAGCATCCAGAGGTTCTCCGCGAGGGCGTTGTCGTACGAGTCCCCGACGGAGCCCATGGACGCCTCAACTCCCGCCCGCATCAGCCGGGTTGTGAGCTTGATGGACGTGTACTGACAGCCGTGGTCGGCGTGGTGGATGAGCTTGCCCGGCTCGACCTCGCGGGACGCGAGCGCGTACTCCAGCGTGGTCAGGACCAGGTCGGCGTCCGCGCGGGCGGAGGTCTCCCACGCGACCACCCGCCGGGAGAATGCGTCCCGGATCGCGGAGAGCCACAACGGTCCCTCGCCGGTGGAGACCATCGTGAGGTCGGTGACCCACAACCGGTTCGGCGCCGGTGCGGTGAAGTCCCGGTTGACCAGGTCCGGGGCGAGGCTGGCCTTGGGATCGCGGCGCGTGAAGCCCTTCCGCCGCGGGCTGATCCCCGCGATGTCGGCCTCGCGCATCAGGCGCTCGACCCGCTTGCGGCCCACGCGTGTGCCCTCGCGTCTGAGGACGGCGTGCACGCGCGGCGATCCGTAATTGCCGCCGGACTCCGCGTGGATCTCCTTGATCCGCTCGGCCAGTTCGACGTCGCGGCGTCGCCGTTCGCACGGTTCCTTCTCCGCGCGGCGCCAGCGGTAGTAGGTGGAGGAGGGGATGTGCAGTTCCCGCAGGACGCACTCGACTCCCAGGCGGGGATGCTCGTCAACGAGCGCCGTCACCTGGGCCGGGTCGGGTCGAGTTGCGCCGCGAAAAAAGCCGAGGCCGTCCGCAGGACGTCGTTGGCCCGCTTGAGCTGGGCGTTCTCCTTGCGCAGGGCCGCGAGCTCGGCGCGTTCGTCGGTGGTGAGACGGTCGTCGCGTTCGCCGGCGTCCGCCTCGGCCTGGCGGATCCAGCCGCGCAGGGCCTCGGGGTGCACGCCGAGGTCGACGGCCAGCTTCTTGATCTGCGGCTTCGGCTCGGTGGTGCGGTACATCCGTACCGCACGCTCACGCAACTCGAGCGAGTATTTCCGGGGTGCAGCCATGGTCACAGGTCCTCTCATGAGTCCCATCTGACCCGCTGTCAACTTCCTCCGCATCTCGGGGGAACCTCAGAGGGCGTCGCCACCCGGGTGAAGCGTGGGCGGGTCTCGTTCCTCTTTTCCGTGCCGACGAGGGCCGGGTTGGCGAAGGTGTCAGTGAGACTTGGCGGGGGTGGGGGCGGAGGGGGCGGGGGTGACGGCTGTGCCTGACCCGCTCCCTGGTTCTGTGTGTCGGTCATGCGGGTCAGTGTGCAGTACGAGACTGACAGTGGAGAGGACGAGACCGATGACCAGGGCCCACAGGCCGATCGTCCAGGACCTCGCCTTGCGGTCGAGTTTTGTCGCGTTGCTCTCGAAGATGTGAATCCTCGTGGCAGCGAGTCCCATCAGTACCTTGCTCTTCGGTTCCCTGCCGTTGTGATCCAGCACTTCCCGCGGCTTGAGATCGTCGTAGTCCCTGATCCGGAAGGCCGACAGCCCGGCTGCGAAGGCGACGGCGTACGCAGCGAATGCGGCGGCTCCCACGTACCTCTGATAGTCCTGCGTGGCGAGGAACTGCGAGGCCGTCGCGACGAACCCGACGAGGAACACCGACTTCGTGTCGATCTGCGACAGCGAGCCCGACTGCCGCGCCAGGCGTGAGTCCAACTCCCCGTTGATTACCTCAAGCGTGCTGACTCGCTCCTCAAGCTCCTCCGGCGTCATGGAAGGAGATTATGGCCGGTCGCGAGCGCCTGAGACGGGTTGCTGTCGCTTGCCACCCGGTGCTCAGAGGCGAGGGGCGCTTGCTGAGCCGCTGGCGCTCGATAGTGAGTTGAGATTGCCGCACGTCGTACTTGAGGGCATGGATCACGGCAGGGAGGGCTTGTCCCTCCCGCGCGGAGGGACGCCGCAGGTTGGATGGCTCCCATCTGCGTCAGGGCGTGCAACGGTACGAGGCAACAACACGCCCAGCGGACGGAGGCAGTTCCAGCGTGACTGGAACAAGGTTTCTCGGACCGGTTTCGCGATCCAGCTTCACGCTGACTGCCGTGGACCACTACAGTTGGTCGTGCGTTCGGCGTGCCCAGTTCCTGAGAAGATCCTGGAAACGTGGTCCGCTTTCCGGCAAACTGGCTGCCAAGTCCGGCATGCCCGAGCGCTGCCGGTTGACAGGGCGAGGCGATGATCCCTCGCCTTTTTTCTATGCCCTGGTGCGGCAGCTGAACTAGCGCTCTGTGTCCCTGCCAGGGCCTTCCCGGCCACTCTCAAGGCCCCGTCCACATGGACGGGGCCTTTTGCATGCCCGTATTCCAGCCCAGCGAAGGGACTCCCATGCCTGACTTCAGCGGCGATGACGAAGCCACGTACAACAACCTGCGGTCTCACACTCCGGCTCGTGAGGGTGCGGCGCCAACGCCGGCCAACTTTCCCCGCCGCCGCCCTACACCACGTACGGCCGTAGAGGTCGAACAGGTCGAAGGACTCGACCTCAACCTCGCCCAGTTCCTCGCGTCCCGGGCAAGCCGGGCTCGTCGACACACTTCTCGCCCCCAGTCAACGCAGCAGAGCCTCCCTGTGTGGATCTTCCACCGCGTCCGGGAGTCTCCCGTTGGCTACGGCCGCGACACCGCCTGGCCACTAGCCCAGGAGTGGGCACGGATGGTGACTGGCCGCGAACACTTTACTGAGTGGGCCTGGGCAGTCGGCCTGAGCCGACCGAAGGCAGCCGCAGAACTCATGGACCATGGCTTCACTCCCGACGTGTTGGACACGCTCATCGAGGGCAAGCCCGCCCGCAGCCTGCTGCGCACCGGATATGACGTCCAGGAGGTGATCTATGGGCTGTACCAGGCGGCCCGTAACGAGGCGACCTGCTAACTGACACCCATCCGGGCTGAGTTCGTGGTGGCGAAGGCCACCGCCGGAACCGCAACTCCCGGACGATCCACTCACGGACCGCGTCGCCGTGGTCTCGCAGCGCCCGGGCGACGTCCGCGGGGGATGGCCCGGCCACCTCCGCCAGCCGTTTACCGGTGGCGGAACTGCTCGTCCCGCGTGACATCTTGACGGATCGGGCTGGCAGCAGGGTGGGTGCAGGAGCGGACGACTGAGGCAGGAAAGGCCTGGTTGTTTTCCGCTCGCGGACTTCCCGCCTCATAGCAATGAGGCGGGACGCTAGCCAGGAGAAATTACCCCTACATACTTCCTGGGTGATGGAACCGTTTAGGGAGGCTGTCAGGTGGGGCTGAAGTGCGCCTTGGCCCCGCGCGAGATGACAATCCACGAGTCCACGAAACAGACGTGAGGGCGCTGGAACGGCCAACGACCGCACACTGCCGTCCGATCAGGCCGGGCGACTGCTGTGGATCTCGCCCGCACTGCCCGGCCGCGCGCACGACCTCACCGCGGCCCGCACCCACCGGATCATCCGGATCTGCAAACGCCAGGGCATACCGATCCTCGCCGACCGAGCCTACATGGGAGCTGGCCCATGGGCGCCGACAGCCCTCAGGTGCCCACCGGGCCGTAGCCTCATCCCGACCCAGCAAACCGTCAACCGCGCGTTGGCCGCGGCACGGGCCCCGGTCGAGCGCGGCATCGCACGACTGAAGTCCTGGCGCATCTTCCGCAGATCCCGGTGCAGTCCGAATCGAATGGCGTCAATCGCCGCAGCAGTCCTCACCCTAGAGCGGCAACGCTGAAACAGCTCAGTGGTTGCTGGCTCCGTTCCCGCTGGAGTTGCTTGGTGGGGCCTCTGAGGTCGAGGAATCGCCTATCTCGGGAATTCGGGTGATTGGCCGTCAGGGCGGCTGCTAACGTCCACAAACGTCACACGGGGAGTTATATGCCCCGCCCGCCCCAAACGCTCAGGACGACCGTGAAGATCAAGCGCGTTCGCATCGAGAACTTCTGCTGCCTGCACAAGGTGGAGGTGTCCTTCGAGGACATCACTTCCTTCATCGGACCGACGGGCGTCGGCAAGTCCACCGTGCTCCGCGCGCTTGACTGGTTCTTCAACGGTGAAAAGGGCGTCGCGCTCAGCGACGATGACGTTCACTCGGCAGCCGATGGCGGTCGCATCTCCGTAGAGGTGGAGTTCGACGGGTTGACTGAGGATGACCGTCAGACTCTCGGCCGGTATGCACCAGACGGGGCTGCAAGCGTGAGCGTCTGGCGAAACTGGCAGGACGGCGAGGACAAGATCACGGGCAAAGCGCTCGCGTATGGCCCCTTCGAGGAGGTGCGGAAGCACGACAAGGCCATGGAACTGCGCCGTGCCTACGACCAGTTGAGGGAGAGGGAGTCAAGCCTCAGGTTGCCGGCCGCCGGGACCAAGGACAAGGTTCTGGAGGCGATGCGCATCTGGGAGCTGGCCAACCGCGACCTCCTCACGGAGGCCGAGGTCGAGGACACGCACTTCTTCGGCTTCGCCGGACAGAGCAGGCTGGCCCAGCTGATCGACTTCGTGTTCGTCTCCGCCGACCTGCGGGCGTATGAAGAGGCCGACGACCAGAAGGCGACGGCCCTGGGACGCATCCTCGACCACACTGTGGACCGCTCGCAGGCGAACGAGGAGCTCGGAGAGATCGAGGAGAACGCCCACCTGGCCCGGCAGGAGGTACACAGCAAGGTCTACGGTCCCGTACTGGACGAGGTGTCGGCCGCGCTTTCTGCGGAGGTCGCCAGGTTCACAACCGGGCGCGAGGTGGTCGTGACCCCCACAGTGCAGGCGCCGAGGCCGGCGCGGACCACCTTCCAGGTGAGCATCCGGGACGGTGCCGCTCGTACCTCGGTGCACCGGCAGGGGCATGGCTTTCAGCGGGCCTTGATCATTGCGGCGCTGAAGTACCTGGCCGAACGCCGGCGGTCGGCCGATGGTATGCGGACGTTGTGCCTGGCCATTGAGGAGCCCGAGCTGTTCCAGCATCCACCTCAGGCGCGGACCTTCGCGAAGGTGCTGCGAGAGCTGGTTGCCACATCGCCGAATGGCCGTGCTCAGGTCATGTACGCCACCCACAGCCCTGTCTTCATCGACCCGAAGGGTTACCACCAGATCCGCCGCCTCTGCCGCGCCGTCGGCGAGGACCACCCCGTCACCGAGGTATGGCAGGCCACAGAGGAGGATCTGTTCACGGCCCTCGACGGGCTTGTCGACCAGAACGTGATCAGGAGCAGGACTGAGGGGACGCTTGGAGGCGCGCTGGCGGAGGGCTTCTTTGCCGATGTCGTGGTTCTGGTCGAGGGGCGTGGGGACGCGGGAGTGATCACTGGTTGCGCTGAGCGGTCCGGGATCAACCTGGGTGCGGACGGCGTCAGCCTCATCGAGGTCAACGGCAAGGACAACCTCATGATCTCCGACGCGCTTTTCAGCGCTTTGGGCGTCTCGTGTCACGTCGTCTTCGACGGCGACCTTGGCATGGAAGACCGGAAGAGGGAGTCGGTGCGTTATCTCATCCCTGAGCAACGTCACGAGAAAGAGAAAGAGTTCGAGCGCCAGGCGCGGACGAATCGGACCAAGAACTCGAATCTTCTGCAGTACCTGGGAGCGACGCCGACTCCGCAGCCTGCCGACGACTCGACGGCCCGTTACACCGTCTTCGAGGACACTCTGGAGACCTTCCTCGACCGCAACTGGCCAGCCTGGGAGGAGCGGCGACAGGAGCTCGTCCGCACAGGCGAGGGCGTCGGGGGGAAGAACGCGGCGACGTATCTGGAGACGACCCGGACCGTCGTGGCGGAGCCGCCCTTCCTGCTGCATGCACTGCTGGAGAACGTTCGATCCCTTGTGGGACGACGCTAGGTGTGCTGTCCCACCACGTTGGTGACACGCGGGCTGGGTATACCGCGGAGCGTGGAACCGGCCTCCGGCTGGTGCTGGAGGCCGGTTTGCTCTGGAGTCGTCTGCGGAGTGATGGGGTGCACGGAGGGCAGCTCGTTCAGTGCGTGAACGGCCAGCCTGTTCTGCTACTGAACAAGCCGGCCATCGCACCCCCTGCCCTCGTCCCGTTTGGTCAGGTCAGTTCTGCGGCTACGGCCCGGAGCGCGGGGATGAGTTCGGGATGGTCTCCGTGTGCGGCCGACTGGAGCAGTTCGGTGATGGCGATGATCTGCGCGTTGCGTCCGGGGCTTGTCTTGAGTACGGGAAAGGTGTCCCGCACGCGCTGGGCGAAGCCGGGTGCGAGCAGGGAGTACGCCAGCAGCATGGCGGCGTCGTAGCCGGCGGGTGCTTGGCCGAAGCCCTCCCAGTCGAGGAGGTAGGGGGTGGTGTTGGTGAGGTTGGCGGTGTGGAGGTCTCCGTGGGCTGTCGTCCAGTCCGTGATGCGGGGACCGGGGACGCCGAGGAAGCGGGGGACGGTGCGGTCCACCCATTCCTGGCGTACGGCCACGCGGTCCGTGGGGACGCGGCTGATGTGGTCCAGGTCGGTGCGCAGTGAGTCCCACCACGAGGCCGGCGGCTTCGGATCCGTGTGCAGGACGGGGCTGGGGGAGACGGCGGGTTCGTTGACGTACTGGTGGAGTTCGGCGCGGTAGGCGTGGTCGTTGCTGACGGTGTCGGAGGTGTCGTACAGCAGCGGTTTGCGGACATGTCCGTCGAACAGTGGGGCGGCCTGGCTGTTGCCGTCCCAGATTTTTCCGGTCACCTTGTCCTCGGGTGCGGAGAGGAGTCTCAGCCAGCAGTCGCCGTGGTCGGGGTGGTGGGTGCGGCTGCTGAGTGTGCGGCCGTGCCAGCCCCAGACTTCAGGCCCGTCCGTTGTGGCGTCGAGTGTCTTGGCTGCTCGTGTGAATGCCTCGCGCATGCGCTGTTGGTCGGCGGGGTGGGGCGGCGGCGAGTACATCCAGCACCTTTCGCAGCGTGGGGACCGGGATGGCGGGGCAGCGTAGGGCCCGTTGCGCCTCGGCCCAGTGTGCCGGGGTGGAGGCGGAGATCAGAATCCGTGTCACTCCTGGGCATGAGGCCGCGGCGAGGAGGCACGCCTGGGGGACGGTGAGGCCGGGGTTGAGGAGTGCGGTGAGTTCGGGGGTGGCCAGGTGGGGGAGTTGGCCGCCGAACAGGGGTGCTGAGGCGTAGACCTGCCATCTGAGTTCGGCTGCCTGCGCGATCGGGCCTCCTCCGTCCAGGGCCTGGGTGAACGCGGAGGCGGTGACGAGGGATACGGGCAGCTGGATGGCCCGTAGGTGGTGGTGTTCCGTGCCGGCGACTTCGGTGGCCAGTTGGTGCAGGGCGGGGACGTTCAGGGTGCCGGTGTCGAAGCCGTCCCAGGTGGCGACGCCGTAGGCGCTGATGATGCCTGCTGCCGCTTCTGCTTCGAGGGCGGTCAAGGCGTCGCGCAGGGCTTCGTACGGGTCGCTGTCCGTTCGCTCGGGGTTGTGGGCGAAGACGAGGTCGAGGCGGTCGCGGCCGAGTTCGGTGCGGTTGCGGGCGCACTGCCAGTGGACGTACGGGCTGCTCAGGCAGTATCCGCGTTCGGCGGCGCCGGTCGTGAGAGCCCCGTCCGCGACGGCGGCTCTGGCGGCCCGGTCGGTGAGGAATCCGACCTTCGTGGAGACCGGGATGCGGTGCCGGGCGAGGGCCGGTGCGAGGAGTGACTGGGCTTGTCCGTCGAGGTAGTTGGGGGCCGTATCGATCCAGGCGCCGGCCGGATCGGCGGCTGCGCGGATGACGGCGTCGGGCAATGCCGAGGGGTGGATGCGGTAGGTGCCCAGGCCGAGGGTGGCGATCGTCATTGTCGGCCTCCACCGAGGACGGTGATCGCTTGGCCGTTCAGCAGATCGGAGACGACGGCCGCCACGTCCGCGATGGGGATGCCGGTTGCCGCGACCAGTTCGCCGAGCGAGACGGTGCTGGGGGCGGCGGATGTCAGGTGCTGAAGCAGAGGCAGGGCCTCCTCGGTCAGTTCCCACTCGTTGTCGCAGGCCCGGAAGATCACTCCGTTCCCGTCGGGAGCGGGCTCTAGCTGCGCACGCGTGGTGGTCAGCCGGATGCGGAGGTCCGGATCTGCCGGGATGCCGGTGATGTGGGGGAGGCTGGGGCGGAGGCGGGTGAGGTCGGTGCTGTCGCGCGTCGTCGTGTACCGGCCGAGCAGTTCGGGGTTCTCCAGGGCGGCGGCGACCTCCTTGCGCAGTCGCTCCAGGTACCTGGCCTGTTGTTCTGGGGTGGCGTGTACGGGGAGGTCTTCGCGGAGGACGTCGTGGCGGCGGAGGTCGTCGGCGAGCCAGGACAGGAGTTGGGCTCCGGTGGTGGTCTGGATGCCGAAGGTGAGGTGGAGGGAGTGCTCGCCTTCGGAGGCGGCCACTGAGTGCCACCAGCCGCGCGGGAGGTAGAGCATGTCCCCCGGGTGCAGGACCAGTTCCGCGACCGGGTCCTTCGGCGGCGGCTCGGGTTCGGCGGTGTCCTTGTACATGGGGGCGGTGCGGGTGGGGCCGTACAGCTTCCAGCGCTTGGTGCCGTCGATCTGGATGACGACGACGTCGTGGTCGTCCCAGTGGATGCCGAAGCCCTCGCGGGCGGTGAAGGAGGCGTACAGGTTGGTCTGGACGCCGGTGCGCAGCCACTGCTCCAGTTCCATCGCGGCGCGGCCGATGGGTGGGTGGAGTTCGTCGACGGCGTCGATGACCAGGGAGGCGCCCTCGGCGAGGCGGGCGTGGAGTTCGGCGGGGTGCAGGCGCTGCCAGACGGTGTGCCGGCGGGTGGTGACGGGAGCGGTGTAGCGGTGGGCGGGCAGCATCTCGCCGTCCGCGGACAGGCGGAAGCGGGGCGATTCCAGGCGGTGGGTGGCCAGGATGGTGTTGACGTCGTCCCAGGTGATCAGGTCGGCCGGGTTGGGGACGGCGGAGGGGACGTGGCGGTGGTGGCGGTGGAGCACCTGGGCCAGGAACTCGTCCTGGCCCAGGTGAGCCGCCAGCTTCAGCGGCGACAACGCTTCTCCTCTGGGATCAGTCGTTGCCGTCGGTACGGCCAGTGCTGCCGCCGTCGGACGGGGTGACACCGCGCTCGCGGGCGGCCTGGATCCGGCGGCGGGCCTTCACCAGCCCGGACGTCGTCGAAGTCGGGGTGGTGGTCTCGTCCGCCATGCTGGCGGGGTTCGACGTGGTCACTGCTCCTCCTTGAGGTTGGGGGACTTTGGGGTGGTGCCCCGCTCCGGACGGCGCTCGACCTGTCCTAGGGGTGCGGGCGGTGATCCGCCCGGAGCGGGAGTTCAGGGGGTGGGCGGCGACGTACGACGCTTCACGGCTTCCACCAGGCTCGCCACGGCCGGGTGATGATCTCCCGGTAGGTGTGGTGGGAGGGGTTCTGGCCGCCGTGCGCGAGCACCCAGTCCTGCGGTTCGACGAAGTCGATGCTGGTCGGCGAGGTCTCGTCGCAGACCGCGCACCGCATCGCGTAGGTGATGGGCTCGGCGTCCGGCTCCCGGTCCGGCTGGAGGGTCCACTCCTTGTGGCAGACCACGGCGCGGGCACGTGAAATCGGATCGGCTGCTTCACCGGGAGCAGGGTCAGGGTTCGACGAGGCGAGTTGGATCTTCATGGATGCCTCTCTGCTCTAGCGGAAGAGGGCGGAGGAAGATGGCTGGCTAGCTGCGACGTACGGGTGCTGGAGCGCGTCCCGGAGGGCGTCGGCGTCCGTGAGAGTGTCGTCGTCCGGTAGCTCGCACCAGCCGCCGAACCAGTCGTCCATCAGCTCAAGACCAGGGGCCACCAGCCATGATCCGCTGGAGAGATGACGTACGGGCAGATCGCTCCAGCCGTCGGTGGTGCCGGTCCTGATCGCGTAGTAGAGACGTTCGTTGGGCCCGTCGTACAGGACAGGTCCGATCGTCACGCCCGTCGTGCGGAGGTGAGCCAGGGCCAGGAAGCCGATGTCCGCAGGGGTCCGGAGGAAATCCCAGTGGTCGCCGATTCGGAGCAGGCGCAGCCCGGGTAGGTCGTTGACCAACGGAGCGCTGCGCAGCGCGTCGCGAACGGACATTATGTGCCTCCCTGTTGCTGGAGGTCGTGGCCGGCGTTGAAGGAGCGAACACGGCCCGGTGCAGTTCTGGGGGAGCGGAGGATGATCAGTTGGGTGTTGGTCGCGGCTATCTGTCGCTTGCGTTCCAAGGCGATCCGCTTGGGGCCCAGGTGGTTGAGCGACGGGATCAATGCGCCGTAGGTGTAGGGGAGTTCGAGGGCGTCGAGCAGGCCGACGAAGGCCGGGGAGCGGATGGTGAGGGTCGCGTTGCGGTCGGTGAAGACGCCGCACAGAGTCAGTTCGTGCCGACGGCAGTAGTCGGAGAGGCAGTCGACGAGTGCCGTGTGCCGGGCGAGGCCACCGGTGACGTGGCGTACGTAGCCGAAGACCTGCGGGCACGAGACCGGGCGGCGTTCCGTGATGAGTGCGTCGTCCATGCCCACAGCCTCGGCCGTGGCGAACGGCCGTGAAATGACCGTATGTTGTACTTCCGTTGCACTTCACGCCCGCCTCGTCACCCAGAGTGCTTCCATACGGGAGGGAAGGGGGTTGTTCGTGGTCAGCGTGAAGCAATGGACGGGCCGGGAGGCGAGCGCTCTGCGCGCTGCGCTGCGGATGAGTATGCGCGCCTTCGCGGAGCACCTTGGTGTGGCCCTGCGTACGGTGGCGAAGTGGGAGAGTCTGGGGGCGGAAACTCATCCACGGCCCGACACCCAGGCCATCCTCGACACCGCGCTCGCCCGTGCCGACGCCGCCGAACAGGCTCGGTTCGAAGAGGTGCTCTTCCCGGAACGGACGACGGCCGTGCGTCCTGCGGACTACGAGACCTGGACCGAGGACATCGAACGCGCGGTGATCTGCGTCAGTCGCCAGGACTTCCCCTTCGCCTCGACCCTGCTGAACCGCTGGCTGGGCAGCCGCGACCCGCACCACCTCGACGACAAGGGCCTCTATCTGTACGGCCGTTCGCTCGTTCTCCTCGGCGATCTTCAGCGGGACCAGGGCGCGATCCTCGGGCCGCTCTCTGCCATCCAGTCGTACAGGTCCGCGCACGGTATGTTCACCGAGCTCGGCATCCCGCGCCGGGCGGCGCAGATCGAGCTGTCCCTCGCCGTCGTGCAGGAGATGTCCGGCCGCCTCGACGCCTCCGCCCGTCAGTACGAACTGCTGTCCGCAGACGAGCGCTTGAGCCCCCGTGACCGGGCCAGGGCCCGCCTCTGGGTGGGCACGGCGTTGAGCAAGGACGGCAACAACGCCTACGCCACCCAGGTGATGACGTCCGCCACCCATGCCTTCGAGGAACTGGGCGAGCCGGAGGACTGGTCGGTCGCCCACCAGAAGCTGGCGCTCGCCCACCGGGGCGCCGGCGACCTCAAGCAGGCCCTGCACAACATCGACATCGCGCGCACCACGGGCACGCTCGACTCCCCGATGCAGAGGGTGCGGCTGGACACCGCGTACGGGCACATCCTTCTGTCGGATAGGGCGACCCGGAATGATGGGCTGTCCGTCCTCGACCAGGCGGCGCAGATGGCCCGGCAGTACGGCCTGAGTCACCAGCTGCGCAGTATCGAGGGCATCCGAAAGGGCCAGCAGCGATGAGCCAGGGAGTGCCAGTGCCGGAGCACCAGCAGCGCCAGATCACCGACGAGCAGTTCCACGACGCGACGCTGATCTGGAACTACCACCAGATGGGACACGAGGTGCGTCCCTGCTCGGCGGCGATCGGCCTGGGCAGCCACGACCTCGGGGTGGCCACCGCGTCCGCCGATCTCTACCGGGTCGGTCTCTTCCCCGTCGTGGTGTTCAGCGGCGGCAACAGCCCCACCACCCGCGCCCGTTTCCCGCGCGGCGAGGCCGTCCACTACCGCGAGCATGCACTGAGCTTGGGCGTCCCCGACGAGGCGATCCTGGTCGAGCCGGAGGCGGCCAACACCGGGCAGAACATCACCTACTCACGCGAGCTGCTGGCCGGGGCCGGTGTGGAGGTGGAGTCGCTGTTGCTGATCTCCAAGCCGTACATGGAACGCCGCTCGTACGCGACCTGCCGCAAGCTGTGGCCCGAGGCGGAGGTCGTGTGCGCCTCCGAGCCGCTGGAGCTGGAGGACTACATCAAGTCCATCGGCGACGAGCGGCTCGTCGTCGACATGCTCGTCGGCGATCTGCAGCGGGTGATCGAGTACCCGAAGCTCGGCTTCGCCGTCGAGCAGGACGTACCGGGGGACGTGCATGACGCTTACGAGCGCCTCCTGGGTGCCAGCTTCGACAGCCGCCTCATCGGTAGCTGAGACGCCCGATGCCGTGGCAGACGCGGTGGCAGAGCGCGCGGCGACGGGTGGCGTGTGCGCGATCCACCAGCCGAACCTCTTCCCGCGCCTGTCCACGCTGGCCAAGCTGTACGCCGCCGACCGGTGGATCGTCCTCGACGACGTCCAGTTCGCGCGACGCGACTACCAGCACCGTGCCCGGCTCGCTTCGACGGACGACCCCGATCGGCAGCAATGGCTCACCCTCCCCACACACCTGCCCCATGGGCGCCCGACTCCGGTCAATCAGGCACTGCTGGCCGATCCCCACCGCTCCCGGCGCACGGTCGGTCTCCTCATCCGCCAGTTCTACGGCCGTAGCCGCCACTGGCTGGCGGTGAGCGAAGCCCTCGAAGCGGTCCTCGACCGCTTCGAGGACACGAACCGCGTGGCAGACCTCGCGAGCACGTCGACGCTCGCCCTGCTCACCGCACTCGGCTGGAGCGGTGAAGTGCTGAAAAGCAGCTCCATCCCCACCCGCCGGGGCCGTTCCGAGCGCCTCGCGGATCTCGCCACGGTCACCGGCAGCACCAGCTACCTGTGCGGCACAGGCGGCCTGCGCTACCTCGACCCGCAGCCCTTCGCCGCCCACGGCATCACCGTCGTGCCGTTCCGGACACCCGAGAACCCGGACGACCGGCTCTGGCACTGCGCCCGACGCATCAGCAGCCTATGGGCGGTGAGCGAGATCGGGCCGACGGCCTTGACAGCCGCGTTGGAAGGCGAACGAGAAGCGCATCTCCTTGGAGTTCGCCGGAGGCAGACGTGAAACAGCCCGAAGCCCCTGGTGTGCCGCGGCACGGCATGTCAACGTAGACGACCTTCCGAAGATCGAGGGGGAACAGTGGACCTGATCACCTCAGCCCAGCGCGACGAGCTGTTCACCAGCTTCGAACGCGACGCCTTTCACTTGGAGTTGAGAGACGACTACGGGTCCCCCATCGAGGACACCCCGTACGCCCGCTGGCAGAGAGGCGAGCCTGACGACTACGCATGGCTCGGGCCCTGGACGGGGCTCATGAAGCGAGTCACCAGCGAAGGAAAGACCGTGCGACGCGTCCGCGTCATCACGGAGCCGCACTCCCCGTACATCGGCTGGGAGCACTCGTTGACCCACCTCAACCAGAAGGCAGGGGAGGACATCCGGTGGCTGCCGCGCCATCAGGTGACGGACGGCCTGACGCTCCCGGTCGACGGCAACGACTGGTGGCTGTACGACGACCGTCTCCTCGCCGTGGGCCACTTCGACTCGGAGGGCCGCGTGCTGGGGTCGGAGATCATCAAGGACATGGACATCGTGGCCGAGTGCGTCCGCATACGTGACCTGTTCTGGACCGCCGCCATCCCACACGCCGCGTACGAGCCCCGACACCGAAACGAACCGGCCTGAGTCTGCAGAACTGACGACCGTCCACCACCTGACCCGAGCCCATGGAGGCGCCCCTGCACCCGGACCACCCCAGCGAACCCTTCCGCCCCGACTCGCCGGACCCGGTGTACTGGGTCACCCCGCGTCACCTGGCCGGTGACGACGACGTACTCGCCGAACGGATCGGCGACACCCTGCTCGGCCTCGGCTGGCGCTTGTGGCCCACCTCCCGCCACACCCTTCTGTATGTGAGCCCGGACGGGCTGCGCGGCGCAGAGTGGATTCTCGCCGCCTACCCGTTCGAACTGGGCGGTTTGCCCGTGGCCTGGCAGCTGAGCGCCCGCTCCCATCCGGCTTCGGTGATGGCGGAGTGGAACGCGTACTTCACCACCGGCGTCCCGTACGAGGCACTGGCGGACCTCCTCGTGGCATTCGACGCGCGCGAGGCGCCCGACGTCGGCTTCGACGGTCCCGAGACGGTCCTCGACGGGCTCGACGCACGCGGCTGGTTCCGCGACGTGGACCGGCCCGCCACCACCGCCACCGACCCCGGCTTCGCCTCCCATGTGTCCCTGGAGGTGCTGCCCCCGCTCATCGAGGATGCCGATCCGCGCACCGACCTGGCGGGCTGGCAGGCGTGGGCGGAACCTGTGCTCGGCGCCCCGTATCTGTGGTGTGCGACCTTCAGCGCCAGCGTCCCTCACGATCTGGTCGCCGAGTTCGCGTCCTCGCTCGCCTCTCCGGTCCCGGTGCCCCGCCGCACCGTGCCCGAGAGCGCCGAGGGCCGGCTTACCGTCGTCCGCCGCAGCTGACGACCCCTGTCCCCTTGGAGCCGCTGGTGTGCGGCTCGTTGCTTGACGACCGTCTCGGTGCAGCTGGACGGCGAGAAGGCCCCGGCATCCGCTCCGCTGTGCCGGGCGCGGCCTCTTGGCGGTCGTTTCAGTCCTGCCACAACGGCGGCCCACTGGGTGGGCCGCCGTTGGCGTGTGTCCGGTCAGTTCTCTCCGTGCAGGGCGCGGTGTTCGAGGGTGTCTTCCGCGGTGACGATCTTGACTAGGCGTTCGTACTCCGCGTGGTCCTCGTCGGTCATGATGGCGACGGCGTCGCTGACCACAGAGTCCTTGGGGAGCTTGGCGAAGTACTTCATGAGCAGCTCGACGAAGGCGTCCTGCATCGCGTCTAGTTCACGCTGCCAGTCGGCTTCGAGCCGCATCTGTGCCTTGGCGGCGGCTCTCTCTGCCGGGGTGCAGGAGACCAGCAGGGCGCGCTCGGCTGCGGTGAACGGACGTCCATCGCGGTGGTACGGACGCGTCGGGTCGTCGCGCCGGTCGAAGTCCACATCGGTGATGAGGACGACGACTTCGGGGCGAACGGAGGAGTGGGGCATGGACGGTTCCTTGGGTGGTGTCGTGAGATCGGTTGTGCTTGTGAGCGTGATCAGCGTCGTCGCGCTTGAGGCTCCTGCGGGTGCGGAGCGGTGGGGTGCTTGGCGGTGTGGTGCATCTTGGCTGCTTGGGCGCGTGAGCCGGGCGCGTGGCGTTCGCCGAGGCGGCGGATGCGCCAGGTCAGTGCTCGGGCGGGGCTGTGGGCGTCGTCCAGCGTGCGCTGGTTGAGGGCCCGGTCGAGGAGCGCGGTCGCGTTGTGCCCGGCCGCTTCCGCCTCGGCGAGCACGGTGGCCAGGGCGTCCCAGGCCGGGTCGGCCAGGATGCGCTCGGCCTGCTCGGGGACCGCCTCTCGGAGGTGGTGGGCGTAGCGGCGTTTGGTCTGCGTGCTGGGTGCCCGGCTGGCGAGGCCGGCCAGGACCGGTCCGGTGACCTGCGCGTACGCGGCCCGCAGGTGGATGAGGGTCTGCTCGGCTGCCGCCTGCTGCTGGGCGTGCTCTCGGGTGCGGTGCCAGTGCATCGCGTAGACGACCGCGGTGAGCGCGACGTCCAGCAGCATCGCCAGCCCGGCACCGTCGCCACGAGGTGCGGGGTCCTTCCAGATTGCTTGGACGCTGCGGCGCAGGACGCGGGCGCTGGCGTGGTCGGCGGCGATGCGGGAGCGGGTGGCGCGCTCGAAGGCGACGGCGGCTCGTTCGAGTTCTGCCCTCGCCGCGGCGGGGGCGGTGAGCGGGAGCAGGTCGAGTGCTCCGCCGAGCGCGGCCAGCTGGCCCTGGGCCACCGCGTCGTCGCTGAGGGCCAGGTGGTGGGGGATGCGTTCGGTGGCAGCGGTGGCCTGGTGCCAGGGGCTGCCCGGACGGACAGCCACCGGTTCGGGGCCGGTGGCGACGAGGCGTTGGCGGATCTTGGGCAGGGAGAGGTCGCCGGCGAGGGTGGACCCCGCGTAGAACACGGGCTCGCCCTTGTCGTTGGTGTCGCCGGGGAGGGCGAAGGTGCAGCCGAGCGTGTCGCCGGACGGGCCGAGTTTGAGGCGCACGGTCACCCCGGTCGCCTCCAGCAGGGCGAAGAACTCGGCCTCGGTGGAGGCGGCGCCCATCGCGCGGCGGACGCGCAGGCGCAGGATCTCGCGGGAGGTGGCGTCCTGGCCCAGGCGCTTGGCCTTGAAGTGCTCCTTGCTGGTGGGGCGCCTGGCGGCGGTGCCGTCGCCCGGCTTCAATCGCCTGAGCCCGTAGTCGACTTCGATCTGGCGGGCTTCCCTCTGCACGGCGCGGATGTCGTGGTCCCGCCGGGGGCGGCGGCCGTCCTGGCGTACGAGGGTGGCGGCGATGTGGATGTGGTCGTCGGCGTGGCGGACGGCCACCCAGCGGCAGGCTTCCTCGTCCCCGTCGGGGGCGATGCCGGCGGCGGCCACGATCCGGCGGGCGATGTCCGCCCACTGG
Organism: Streptomyces griseiscabiei; assembly: GCF_020010925.1. Classification (NCBI taxonomy): domain Bacteria; kingdom Bacillati; phylum Actinomycetota; class Actinomycetes; order Kitasatosporales; family Streptomycetaceae; genus Streptomyces; species Streptomyces griseiscabiei. The sequence continues at coordinate 249,447 of NZ_JAGJBZ010000003.1, forward strand.
GCGTCGGTGAGGATCGGGTCTTCAGGCGCGGCGCGGATGGGGCAGTGCCACACCGTGTATTTGGGTGCTTTGTCGCCCAGCATCTTCACGGGCTGGTCGAGCTGTGCGGCGAGCTGGGCCTCCACTTCCTTGGGGTCGCGGTGCGGGCTGCGGCCGGGGTCGGGGGCGAAGTCGTTCCAGGAGGCCACCAGGTGTGGGTCGATGTGCTCGTTGGCCCGGCCCTTGCCGAAGAGGTAGCCGATGGTGCGGCGCGTGGCCTGTGGCCCCTTGCCGAGGATGATCTTCGGGATCAATGGCTCACCGCCCGTCTGTGATGCGGGCGACGGCGGTGTCCAACTCGGTGATGGACGCCTCGACGCGGTCCAGGAGCCGTTGGACGGTGTGGGGGTGGGGCAGGGCGCCGTCCATGTTGAGGTGCCGGGTGAGCTGGTTGAGATTGCTGCCGACTTTGCCGAGCTGCCCGTTGGCGGCCATCAGCGCCTTCACCAGAGCACGGTAGTCGGCGACGGCGGCGGTGGGATCGTCGGCGCGGGCGGCGGCGAGCGCGCATTCGGCCACGTAACCGCCGGGGTTCATGCGGCTGAGGGCAGCGGCGTACTGCACGAGGGCGATCTCGTCGTCGTTGTAGCGGGGATGGATGCGGCGCTTGCGCAGTTGCTTGTCACGCAGGCGGCGACGCGGTGCGGAGTGCTGCGGCACGTTCGACGACGAGTCGCTACCCCCTGTCCCGGTCGGCTCCCCCGGGCCGACCGACTCCGGCGCCCCTGCGCCGGATGCCTCCGCCTCCCCCGGGGCGGGGGCCCGGTAAGGACTCCTTACCGGACAACTTGCTCCGGCTGAGGCCGGCGTTGTCCTCGCCTCCTGGTGGGTGGCGTGGCGTTCATGGTGTTCGTCGTGCACGTGTATATCTCCGTTGCGTGTTCGTGTCGGGCGGTCGAGCTGTGGAGGGGCCGGTCGACGATGGCTGCGGGCGACAGCTGCGACGGCTCGACTGTCGCGGGACGAGATCCGGGTGGGCTGTTGAGGTGGAGCTGGCGGGCGCGAGCTTCGGATGAACGGACGCGGCGGGGACCGGTCCCGAAATGCCGTGCCGCACGGTCCCCGTGCGGCTGGGGACCGTGGACGCGATGCTCCTCGGGGACCGGTCCCCGTGACACGTCGTCAGGGGGACCGTCCCGCTAGGACGCACGGTCCCCGTCCCCGACGGTGCGAACCGGTGCGAACCGGTCCCCGTCGCCCGGGTGGATCCGGGGACCGGCCATCAGCCCTCTGAGCTGCAGCTTCCGAGGAGCATCGGTCCCCTCTCGGTCCCCGGCGGGCCGTCGTCGCGGTCCCCGGGACACGGTCCCCACGCAGTACATTCACGACGGTCCCGCCCGGGACGGTCCCCACGAAGAGAAGGCGTGATCGCGGGGACCGTCGGTCCCCGATCCTCGGTCCCTGATTTCCAGCACCCCGGTCCCCGGGACCGGGCGGTGGCAGGACCGTGCAGCCGTGATGGGGAGCCGGACCAGGCTCCGTCACGCGACCCGCCGGCGATCGAGTCGGGCAGTGGCGAGATCAATGCGCGACGGATGCGGAGTCGCACGTACGGCATTTCCTCTCGCAGCGCCTTCGGGACTCGCCCGTCGTTGACGGCATGGTGCGCCCACAGGCGCGTAGCACCACTCGCACCGGACGCTCAGTGTGTCGGGGACACCCTCGGCGACGGCGGCCTCGCGCGCGGCGCGGGTCGGCCGGTAGCGGGCCAACTCAGCGCGCACTGTCGGCGGGATACACGACCCGATCTCACGCAGACGTCCCTCGATGTCGCGGCGAGAGCCACTGCTGGTGATCTGCCGGTGCGTCGAAGGGGCGGCGGCCCCGACGGCGACCGCGCGCCGCGCGTGGAGCAACTCGGCTCGCCAGGCGACCGGATCGTCCGGGTCGGCAGCCGGCGTGGGGTCGGTGTGCCGGTCGAGGCGGGCACGTCGGTGGGCCCGCCATGTGCGGGCGACGTCCACGGGGAGGATCGGGTACGGCGAGTCCAGGACGTGATTCCGTACCGCCTCGCGGACGTCCCAGCCGTGGTCGGTGGCGAACGGCACGTCGCCGAGCAGTTCCTGCCACTGGGCGATCTGGTCACGGGCTTCGTCCGTGCCGCTGCGGATGGTGCGGGGGTCGAGGCGGCCGATGTAGGCCAGGACGGCGGCTACTTCGCGTCGGTCCAAGGGCGGGTTACTCCGATCCGGTCGGTTCGTCGAGGGCGGCGAGGAGGGCGGCCATGTGCGCCTCGGAGCGCGTCATGCCGGCGGTGGGGGCGGCATCGGATGTGCCGCCGGGCACCGCGTAGAGGTTCGGGCGGCCTGGAGCGGGGGCGCGCTCGCGGGTGATCCAGGCGCGCCAGTCGGCGGCCCAGGCGGCTGCGGTACGGGGCGGGTAGGTCGCCCGGTAGGTTCTCCACTTCTCGTGGGCGGTCTGCAGGGCCGGCTCGCCGAGGCGGTCGAGGTGGCCGTGCTGCTGGAGCCAGGCCCGAGCGCTGTCGTCGATCTGCCACTGGTCGGCGGTGACGTGCTGAGCAGAGCTGCTGCTCTTACCGTTCACCTTCGGTTCTCTACCGTTCTGGGGGTCGGATTCCGTGCCCCCGCCGGGTCGGATTCCGTACCCTCCCGGGGTCGGATTCCGCTCCCCGGGGTCGGGTTCCGGCCCCCGCGTGGCGGGGCCGACAGGGTCGGATTCCGACCCCTCGCGGGCCGGATTCCGGTCCCCCTCGACGCTCTGTTCGGCGAGGAACCGAGCGGCGCGCGGGAGGTGGTAGTACGTCTCTCCGCGTGGCCCTTTCCGATCGGCGAGCTGGACCAGCTCGCCGTCGGCGACCAACTTGGCCAGGGCGTCACGTACGGCGGTACGGGAGGCGTTCGCCCGCTTCATGAGGGTGGGCACGGATGCGTACGCGATGCAGCGTCCGTCGAGGCAGCGGTCGGCGATCAACGCGAGCACCATGCGGGCGGTGCCCTTGCTTCGGCTGTGGTCCCACACCCACTCGCGGGCGTCGTAGCTCATGGGGCGGCGGCTCCTAGGTCGGGGCGGGCAGGGGGCGCGGGCCCGTGTCAGGCCGTGCGCGGTGGGGAGGGGGCGACGCGGCCTCGCCCCGGAGGGCCGAGGGACTGCCGGGAGGAAGGCTGGTGGCTTCGCCTGGCCAAGACAGCCACATCGACGCCGCAGAAGTCCAGCATTCCGCCGAGAAATCAGACAGCTGACGGCGAACGCTCACTCCGAGGCATTCCGAAAATGGTAATCCCAGAATGGCCGTTGCCGAAATCGGTTGCCCATGAGGGCGAGCCAGAAGGATCACATCGGGAAGCCGTTGACCTCCGTCGGGGCGCAAGCTACAACACAACACCCCACGTCAAAGCACCTGTCCGGCGACCCCAGTCGCCCCTCGCCCGATGCCCCGGATCTACGTGCGACGGCCCCTCCCGTCGTGCGGCCGGGCGAAACATAGCCGACGATCGCCGGTTAACCAAACCGGCGAATGCGAGTTACCAATGGAGCCATGGCAGCACGATCCCTGGAAATCGGTCCGGCCGGAATAAGGACCGCCCGCACCATCGAAATCCTCCGCACCGAACGCGGTCTCGCCCAACGTGAGCTGGCCGCTCGCGTCACCGCCCTCGGCCGCCCGATGTCCAACACGATGCTGTCCCGCATCGAACGCGCCCAACGCCGATGCGACATCGACGACCTCGTCGCCCTGGCCCAGGCCCTCCGCGTCTCGCCGCTGGCTCTCCTCACAGGGAGCCGGTCCTACTAGGCCGCCCACCTCGGACCGAACCGGATCGTTGCTGCCCCGACGCCCCGACGCCCCGACGCCCCGACGCCCCGACGCCCCGACGCCCCGACGCCCCGACGCCCCGACGCCCCGACGCCCGGACGCCCGGACGCCCGGACGCCGCAGAGCAAAGGACCCACCGCCCTTGCACCACCTCGCAATACCCCCTGGCCTCGACCACTCCCAGCGCACCGAGCCGGAGGTGAACGCCGATGCCTGACCGCCTCCTGACCGTCGCCGAGGCCGGCGAACTGCTCGGCACGGGCGAGCGCTTCGTCCGCCGCCTCATCGCCGAACGCCGCATCCGCTATGTCAAACTCGGCCGCCCGGTCCGCATCCCCGAGAGCGCGATCACCGAGTACGTCGAGGCGCGCACCGTCGAGCCGGTCCGCCGCGTCCGCGTCCGCTACGGGAAGGCGGCTTGATGGCAGGGCGCAAGCCACAGCGGCGGCGCGAGTTCGGAACGACGCGGAAGCTGTCGTCCGGCCGCTGGCAGGCCCGCTACGTCGGCCCCGACAGCCGGCGATACACCGCGCCGGAGACGTTCGACACCAAGACCGACGCGCAGGAGTGGCTCAACCTCACCCGCGCCGACATCGAGCGCGACCACTGGCGCGACCCCGACGCCGGAGCCGTGAACTTCGAGAAGTACGCAGTCCGTTGGATGGAGGAACGGGGCCTGGCTCCTACCACCCTCGACCGCTATGACGGCCTCCTCCGCCTCCACATCCTGCCGGCCTTCGGGGGCAGGAACCTGGACGAGGTCACCTCGCCCTCGGTCCGCACGTGGCGCGCCGAACGCCTCAAGGCGACCGGCGCCACCACCGTCGCCAAGTCGTACCGCCTCCTGAAGGCGATCCTGCAGACGGCGGTCGACGACGAACTCCTGCGCACCAACCCGTGCCGGATCAAGGGGGCAGGCAAGGAGGAGGCGGACGAGCGTCCCACCGCGACCATCGAGCAGGTCTTCGACCTCGCCGACGCCATGGGTCCGCGCTGGCGCCTCATGGTCCTGCTCGGCGCCTTCGCCTCCCTCCGCCCGGAGGAACTGGCCGAACTGCGCCGTCGCAGTGTCGATCTCGACGAATGCTCCCTGCGGATCACGCTCGCCTCCCCCGAGCTGACCAACGGCAGGCGTGTCACCGGCGACCCCAAGACCCGGGCGGGCAAACGCACCGTGTACCTGCCCGACTTCATGCTCCCGGAGTTGCGTCGCCACCTTCAGTGGTTCGCCGAGAAGGAGCGCGACGGCCTCCTCTTCGTCGGCGAGAAGGGCGCTCCCTTCCGCCGCTCGACCTTCGGTCGCAAGTGGCGCAAGGCGAGGACCAAGGTCGGCATGCCGGAGAACTTCCGCTTCTACGACCTCCGCCACACCGGCAACACGTTGGCCGCCGACACTGGTGCCAAGCTGAAGGACCTCATGGTCCGCGCCGGCCAGTCGTCGGAGCGTGCCCAGCTGATCTATCAGCACTCGACGGCGAAGCACCAGCGAAAGTTGGCCCACGGTATCGACGTGGAGGTGCGCCAGCAGTTGCGCGAGTCGAGTGCGGCGCGGCAGCAAGCACGCGAGGCGTAGACCGTCGGCATCCTGCAGGCGATCCGTGAGTGGGTCGGCAAGCGCGGCGTCCCGGTCCGCCATCGTGCCGTCGCTGTCGGCTGCTACGTCACCGCCGCGGTTTCGAGGCGCTGCGACCGCCGGGGCCACCGTAGCCGAGCTGTTCACTCGGTGAGCCTTTTCAGCGTTGCCTCTCCAGGGTGAGGACGGCCTTGGTGATGACGGTCATGCGGTTGGGGCTGATGCGGGCCCTGCGGTAGATCTGCCAGGACTTCAGCCGTGCCATGCCGCGTTCGACGGGACCTCGGCGCCGGCGAGGGCGCGGTTGACGGTGTGCTGTGTGGGGGTGAGTTCGCCTCCGGGTGGTCGTTTGAGGCCGGTCGTGACCCAGGGGCCAGCGCCCTGGTAGGAACGGTCGGCCAGGATGGGGACTCCCTGTGGCTCGCAGATCTGGCTGATCCGGTGGCCGCGGGCCGCGGTCAGGTCATGGGTGCGGCCCGACAGCGCGGGCGAGATCCACAGCAGCACCGTCGGCGAGCATCCGCATGGCGGCGGGCGGTGATGTGGTTTCGGTGGCGGCGGGGGCTGCGTTGCGAGGGCCGTTGCCCAGGCCCGGTGGGGTCGGTGGCCAGATCGTCCGCCTTCCGGTGTCGACATGCGGAGAGGCCGTGAGAAAAGGGTGAGGCCCGACGTGTGAGCGCAGGCCTGGCCTACCCACGTCGGTGCTGATGCGTCCCGTGGGGCGGCACCAGCACACCTCAGGGCAGTTTCCGCAGCTCGAAGGGGTTGGGTGGCAGGCGATCAGGCCGCAACTTCCACTTTGACTCACAGGCGACCTGTTCGAATGCCGGCTGACCCGCACGCTGACCCCGGGCGCCCGCGGTCAGCGCCGCCCGCCCAGGATGATCTTCCAGACGCGCGTGGCCACCTGCAGATTGAGCCGGGTGTCCACATCCGCCAGGTCGCGGTCGCTGATCTCACGGATGCGCTGCAGGCGGTAGCGCAAGGTGCTGCGGTGGACGGTCAGCGCGGCGGCCGTATCGTCGTAGTTGCCTCCGCAGTCGAAGTAGCGCGAGAGCGTCTCCACCAATTCCGTGTCGTGCCCCGCGTCGTAGTCGATCAGCCGGCCGAGCCACTCTCGCACGAAGCCGTTGAGCTCCCGGAGATCGTTTCCGGGCCCCAGGATCCGGTACAGCCCGAGGTCGTCGAAGAACGTCGTCCCGCTGCGCTGGCGGGAGTTCTGCCGCACGTCCAGGGCCCGCAGTGCCTCCTGATAACAGCGGGGAATGCCGTCCGGGGAGTCACAGCGGGTGCTCACCCCGATCGCTCCGTCGGGCGTCCCCAGCTCATGGGCCAGCGCCGCGTGGACGGCATCGTCGTCGGGCCTCGCTTCGGTCAGCAGGACCATCCGGTCGCCGCGACGGGTGATCAGCGGACGGGTCGCCATGGTGGCCGTCGCCTGCTCGACGGCACGGGTGAAGGAGCTGTTCGTGGGGTTGCCCGGCCAGCGCACCACGACCACGTAGTGAGTGCGTTGCAGGTCGTGGCCGACGGCTTCGGCCCGGGCGTAGGCACTCGTCTCGTCAGTGCCCTCCAACAGGTCGTCGATCAGCCGGCGGCGCAGCCGCAGTTCGACCTCGGTGAGTTCGCGCATATGCACGAGCTCCTGGGCAAGCGACTGCTGGGCGTGATCCAGGGCGATCATGGTCTGCTCGTCGGCCGTCGCCTCGGGGTCCTCGATGGCGAGTACGCCGAGGACGTCGCCGCGTGGCCGGGCCAGGGCGATCAGCCGGTCCTTGACTCTGACCGGTCCCGCCTCCCGCGCGACCTGGCTCAGCATCTCTTCCTGGGAGGTCGAGGACCGCACCGGATAGGGGTCGGGCCGGTCGGGACCGGCCCAGGACCTCAGGTTGCCGAACCGGTCCTCGATGAGCGCCGACAGCCCGGTGAGCTCGTACAGCGCTTGGGTGATGGCGTCCTCGCCGCCGCCGCGGGCAGCGACGCGGGCGAGGGTCTCGTGCACGGTCTTCTGCAGGTGCAGCTCGGAGCGCACTGTGTCCAACTGCCGCAGTGCGGCGTCCCGTTCGGTGCGGAGGCGGCTCATGACTGTCAGTGACAGGGCCGCCGATGTGAGCCTCACGAGGGTCGCGAGGAGGAAGTCCCCATGCTCATCGGGCTCGGACCGGGAGGAGACCACGATGTAGCCGAGCAGAACGCCGGACTCGCGCAGGCCGAACGCCCAGTTCCAGGACCGCTCCGGAAGGGATACGGAGCCGTCGGCGTCGCCCAGCTCCCTCATCCCCGTGTCGTCAACCGTGGGTGCTCCCGCGTCGTGGCCGGGGACACGGGACAAACCGTCGTTCGTCGCGAGGTAGCCGGCCTCGGCGTGGTAGGGACCGAGGGCACTGACGTGCCGCATGGCCAACCGCACGATCTCACTCTGCTCCGCGCAGGTGAACAGGGTGTGGGAGAGCATCAGCAGCCCGTGCGGGTCCAGCGCCGCGAGCGGACGGGGGTCGTGCCGTCCGGTGCCGGTGGTTTCGCCCGGGTGGCGGGTCACCTTCTGGCCGGAGACGTGCGGGAAGAGCCTCCGTGATGGATGGGAGGCCATGGTCACTCCGTTCTCCTCTGATCACCGGAGGCGATCGAGCGAGTCGTGGGAGCCACGCCTGGGCGTGTCCTGAGCACCCAGCCTAGGCAAGGAAAACCGACTTGTGCGAATTTGAGCCTCGTTCTCGTGGACCGACCGGGCGCGGCGATTTCTGACCTGTCGGGTGCAGGCGGAGCGCGCTGCTCTCCTGCAACTCTGGGCTTGTCAGGGATCGCCCGGCGCGCTTGGCCGTGGCGGGAAGGAGTGGCTGATGAATGAGCGTGCCCGCAGGACCATCGCCTCGTACACGACCTACCAGGAGGCGGAACGCGCCGTCGATCACCTGTCCGATCGGGGTTTTCCCGTCGAGACGGTGGCCATCGTCGGACAGGATGTGCGCCTGGTCGAGCAGGTGACCGGCCGCATGGGGCTCAGCGGGGCCGCCCTCCAGGGTGCGGCGAGCGGTGCCCTGCCCGGCGCACTGATCGGGTGGATCTTCGGGCTGCTGAACTGGCTGGACCCGGTCGTGTCGGGACTGCTCCTCGCCTTGTACGGGCTGATCTTCGGAGCACTCGTCGGCGCTCTGCTCGGCCTGCTGGTGCACGCGGCCCAGCGTGGCCGCCGGGACTTCGCCTCGGTGAGCTTCATGCAGCCCAGCCGATACGACGTCGTCGCCGACGACGCGGTCGCGGAGGAGGCGGTGCGGCTGCTTGCCGAGCTGCCCAGCGGGACCGGCACCGGCACAAGCAGCGGGGCCGGGAAGAGCAGGCGCCCGCGGAGCGGTCCCGCCGTCACCTGAGCGAGTGCGGAAGACCGGGCGCGACTCCGAGGCCAACGGGGCCGCCTGTCGCGAAAGGAGTTCCTCATGGCCAAGGCAGTAGGCATCGACCTGGGCACCACGAACTCGGTGATCGCCGTCTGGGAGGGCGGCGAGCCGGCGGTCGTTCCCAACAGCGAGGGCAACCGCACTACACCGTCCGTGGTGGCCTTCACCGACACCGGCGAGCGCCTGGTGGGCCAGTTGGCCCGCCGCCAGGCGATCCTCAACCCCAAGGGCACCATCTACTCGGCCAAGCGGTTCATCGGCCGGCACTTCGACGAGATCTCCGAAGAGGCCAAGGCCGTCGCGTACGACGTGGTCGAGGGAGACGGCGGCGCCGCCCGCTTCAAGGTGCGCGACAAGCTCTACGCTCCCGAGGAGATCAGCGCGCAGGTGCTGCGCAAGCTCGCCGACGACGCCTCCAAGCAGCTGGGCGAGAAGGTCACGGAGGCGGTCATCACGGTGCCCGCCTACTTCAACGACGCCCAGCGCACCGCCACCAAGGACGCCGGACGGATCGCCGGCCTGGAAGTGCTGCGGATCATCAACGAACCGACCGCGGCCGCCCTCGCCTACGGCATGGACAAGAAGCAGCACGAGACGGTGCTCGTCTTCGACCTGGGCGGCGGCACCTTCGACGTCAGCATCCTCGACGTAGGCGACGGCGTGGTGGAGGTACGGTCCACGGCCGGCGACAGCCATCTGGGCGGCGACGACTTCGACCGCCGGCTGGTCGACCAGCTCGCCGACGGCTTCCAGAAGGAGAACGGCATCGACCTGCGCCAGGACCCCCAGGCCCTGCAACGCCTGTTCGAGGCCGCCGAGAAGGCGAAGACCGAGCTCAGCTCGGTGACCCAGACGCAGGTCAGCCTGCCGTTCATCACGGCCGACGCCTCCGGGCCCAAACATCTGACCACGACGATCATGCGATCCACGTTCGAACAGATCACCGGCGACCTGGTGGAGCGCTGCCTCGGCCCGGTGCGGCAGGCCATGGACGACGCCAAGGTCAGTGACAACGACATCGACGAGGTCATCCTCGTCGGCGGCTCCACCCGCATCCCCGCCGTCCAGAGCCTGGTGCGCAGGCTGACCGGGGGCAAGGACCCCAACATGAGCGTCAACCCCGACGAGGTCGTGGCGAAGGGCGCCGCGATCCAGGCCGGGGTCCTCAAGGGCGAGGTCAAGGATGTCCTGCTGCTCGACGTCACCCCCCTGTCGCTGGGCGTGGAGACACGCGGCGGCGTGATGACGAAGATCATCGAGCGGAACACCACCATCCCGGTGCGCCGCACCGAGACCTTCTCCACCGCCGAGGACAACCAGCCCGCCGTCGACGTCGTCGTCCTGCAGGGCGAGCGTGAGCTGGCTGCCGACAACCGGGTCCTGGGCCGCTTCCAGCTCACCGACATCCGCCCCGCGCCGCGCGGCGAGCCGCAGATCGAGGTCATCTTCGACGTCGACGCCAACGGCATCCTCAACGTCACCGCGCGGGACAAGGACACCGGAAAGGAACAGAGCATCACCATCAGCGAGAGCTCCAACCTCGACAGCAGTGAAGTCGAGCGGATGGTCCAGGAGGCCGAGAGCAATCGCGGACAGGACCAGGCCCTGCGCGAGGCGGTCGACGCCCGCAACGAACTGGACGCCATCGCCTACCAGGTCGAAAAGCGCCTCGGCGAGCTGGGCGACGCCGCGCCCGCGCACGAGAAGGCCCGCGCCGAGATGCTGGTGGCGGAGGCCCGCGATGCGGTCAAGAACGAGGCCGGCGTGGACAAGGTCCGACCGTTGGCATCCGAGCTCCAGCAGGTCTTCGCGGGCCTCTCGGCCCACCAGGCGGGAGCCGCCGCGGCCAGTTCCGCGGACACCGGCTCACCGGACGGATCCGGCCCCGGAGGGGCCACGCCGGACGGCGCCGGGGGCGACGACGATGTGATCGACGCCGAGTTCGACAAGGGCTGAGGTGCCCGCCATGCCCATCCCACCCCGGGACCGAGAGCCCGACCCGCCGCCGCAAGGCGCCGTACAGCCGCCGCGCGGAGACCTGACGCAGCCTGGACCGCGGACCGGAGAGGCCGAGCCCGAACCCGACGCCGCCACCGGAACCGCCGCACCTGACGACGCACACGCGGCCACGCTGCGAGAGGCCGAGGACCGCTGGCGACGCGCCCTGGCTGACCTCGACAACCAGCGCAAACGCCATGCCAGGGAGCTGGAGCGGGTGGCCGCGTCCGAACGCGCCCGTACGGCAGCGGCCTTCCTGCCCGTCATCGACAACCTGGAACTCGCCCTGAGCCACGCGACCGCCGACCCCGACGCGATTGTCGAAGGTGTCCGGGCCGTGCGTGACCAGGCCGTGAACGTCCTGGAGCGGCTGGGCTACCCGCGCCACGCGGAGAGCGGCGTGCCGTTCGACCCGGCCCGGCACGAGGTGGTCGGCGTGGTCCAGGATCCCGACGCCGATCCGAACACCGTGGTCCAGGTGCTGCGACCCGGTTACGGAGAGGCCGAGCGGCAGCTGCGACCTGCCGCCGTGACCGTCGCCAAGCGGGAGTGACCGTCCATGGCACGCGACTTCTACGAGGTGCTCGGCGTTCCGCGCACCGCCGACCGGGACGAGATCCAGCGGGCCTACCGCACCCTTGCCCGCACATACCACCCCGACGTCAACAAGGACCCCCAGGCGGAGGAACGGTTCAAGGAGGTCAATGAGGCCTTCAGTGTCCTGTCCGATCCGGAGCAGCGAGCCCGGTACGACCGCTTCGGCGGGGACTTCCGGAAGATCCCGGAGGACTGGGAGGAGCGGGTCGCCGCCGGCGCCGGCAGCGGCTTCCGGGGGACCACCGGCGGCGGTCCAAGGGTGCGGTACTCCACGGCGGGCTTCGGCGGCGAGGGGGTCGATGTCGAGGATCTGTTCGGCTCGCTGTTCGGCGGCGCCGGCCGGATGCGCGTGCCCGGCGCCGACCAGGAGGCCGAACTGCCGCTCACCGTCGAGGAGGCCTATCGGGGCGGCCGCCGTACGGTCACCCTCGCCGGCCCGGCCGGGCAGCGGCGCTACCAGGTCGACGTGCCTCCCGGCGCCACCGACGGGCAGCGCATCAGGCTGGCCGGGGAAGGCGGGCGCGGCAGCGGCGACGACGCTCCCGCCGGGGACCTGTACCTGAGGGTGCGGATCCAGCCGCACCCCGAGTTCCGCCTCGACGGCCGGGACGTCCACGTGAAGCTTCCCGTCGCCCCGTGGGAGGCCGCGCTGGGCGCGACCGTGCCGGTGCGCACCCCGAGCGGTGCCACGGCGAAGGTGACCGTGCCCGCCGGGTCCTCCAGCGGACGGCGCCTGCGGCTGCGCGGCGAGGGCATGCCGAGCCCTCGCGGCGAGAACGGAGACCTGTACGCGGAGCTTCGGATCATGGTGCCGCCCCGGCTGGGCGACCGGGAGCGCGAGCTGATGGAGGAACTTGCCGCCGTCTCCTCGTTCGACCCCAGGAGGACGTGATGACCGACCGACCGCCCGAGGCCCGCCCGTCCCAGGCACACACGCACGAGGCGGGCGTGCACTACTACGCGATCGTGCCCGTGCCCAGGCTCTCCCTGGAGACCGTGGCCCGCCGCTCAGGCCTCCATCCCGACCTGATCCGTCGGTTCGTCGCCCTCGGACTGGTGGACGCCGGTCCTGACGCCTCCGGACGGCTGGTGTTCGCCCCCACGGCCCCGGCCGCCCTGGCCCGCGTTCAGCGGTTGCGCACCGGGCTGTGCCTGAACTACGCGTCCCTCGGTCTGGTGCTCGACCTGCTCGACCGCATCAGTTTGCTCGAAGCCGCGCTGCGGCGTGCAGGCATGAGGAGTGATCTACCACCATGGACATGAACCGCCTGACCCAGAAGTCACAGGAAGCCCTCCAGGAGGCCCAGAGCGCCGCCGGCCGCCTGGGCCACACCGAGGTCGACGGCGAACATCTGCTGCTCGCCCTCCTCGACCAGGAGGAGGGACTGATCCCGCGGCTGCTGCAGCAGTCGGGCACCGACCCGGAGGAGTTGCGCGCGGCCGTACGCGAGGAGCTCTCCCGTCGGCCCAAGGTGACCGGCCCGGGCGCGGCGCCGGGTCAGGTCTTCGTCACCCAGCGCCTGGCCCGGCTGCTGGACGCGGCGGAGCGGGAGGCCAAACGCCTCAAGGACGAGTACGTGTCCGTGGAACACCTGCTGCTGGCGCTGGCCGAGGAGGGCTCGGCGACCGCCGTCGGACGCCTGCTGAAGGAGCGGGGCGTGACCCGGGACTCCTTCCTCGGCGCGCTCACCCAGGTCCGCGGCAATCAGCGCGTGACCTCCGCCAACCCCGAGGTGGCCTACGAGGCTCTGGAGAAGTACGGCCGTGACCTGGTCGCCGAGGCCAGGGCCGGGCGGCTCGACCCCGTCATCGGACGGGACGCCGAGATCCGCCGCGTCACCCAGATCCTCAGCCGCAAGAGCAAGAACAACCCCGTCCTGATCGGCGACCCCGGCGTCGGCAAGACCGCCATCGTGGAGGGTCTGGCCCAGCGCGTCGTGCGCGGTGACGTGCCCGAAGGACTGCGCGACCGGACGGTGTTCGCCCTCGACATGGGCTCGCTCGTGGCGGGCGCCAAGTACCGCGGCGAGTTCGAGGAGCGCCTCAAGGCCGTGCTGAGCGAGGTCAAGGCCGCCGAGGGGCGGATCCTGCTCTTCGTCGACGAGTTGCACACGGTCGTCGGCGCGGGCGCCGCCGAAGGGGCCATGGACGCGGGCAACATGCTCAAGCCCATGCTGGCCCGCGGCGAGTTGCACATGATCGGCGCGACCACCCTGGACGAGTACCGCAAGCACATCGAGAAGGACGCCGCCCTCGAACGCCGCTTCCAGCAGGTCCTGGTCGAGGAGCCGAGCGTGGAGGACACCATCTCCATCCTGCGCGGGCTGCGCGAGCGCCTGGAAATCTTCCACGGCGTGAAGATCCAGGACACCTCACTGGTCGCCGCGGCCACCCTCAGCCACCGCTACATCACCGACCGTTTCCTGCCCGACAAGGCCATCGACCTTGTCGACGAGGCATGCGCCCGGCTGCGTACCGAGATCGACTCGATGCCCGCCGAACTCGACGAGCTCACCCGCCGGGTGACCCGCCTGGAGATCGAGGAGGCGGCCCTGTCCAAGGAGACCGACCCCGCCAGCAAAGCCCGCCTGGAGGAACTGCGCAGGGAACTGGCAGACCTGCGCGGCGAGGCCGACGCCAAACGCGCCCAGTGGGAGGCCGAACGGCAGGCGATCCGCCGCGTGCAGGAACTGCGCCAGGAACTGGAGCAGGTCCGTCACGAGGCGGAGGAGGCCGAACGCGCCTACGACCTCAACCGCGCCGCCGAACTCCGCTACGGCCGCCTCCAGGACCTTGAGCACCGACTCACCGCGGAGGAGGAACAACTGGCCTCCAAACAAGGGCAGAACCGGCTGCTGCGCGAGGTCGTCACCGAGGAGGAGATCGCCGAGATCGTCGCCGCCTGGACCGGCGTCCCCGTCTCCCGCCTCCAGGAGGGCGAACGCGAGAAGCTGCTGCGCCTGGACGACATCCTGCGCGAGCGGGTCATCGGCCAGGACGAGGCCGTCAAGCTGGTGGCCGACGCCATCATCCGCGCCCGCTCCGGCATCCGCGACCCCCGCCGCCCCATCGGCTCGTTCATCTTCCTCGGCCCCACCGGCGTCGGGAAGACCGAGCTGGCCAAGACCCTCGCCCGGGCCCTGTTCGACTCCGAGGAGAACATGGTCCGCCTCGACATGAGCGAGTACCAGGAGCGGCACACCGTCAGCCGGCTCGTGGGCGCGCCGCCCGGATACGTCGGCTACGAGGAAGGCGGCCAGCTCACGGAGGCGGTACGCCGCAAGCCGTACTCGGTCGTGCTGTTCGACGAGGTCGAGAAGGCGCACACCGATGTCTTCAACACCCTGCTGCAGGTCCTCGACGACGGACGCATCACCGATGCTCAGGGCCGTACGGTCGACTTCCGCAACACCGTGATCATCATGACGTCCAACATCGGCTCCGAGCACCTTCTCGACGGCGCCACCGCCGAGGGTGAGATCAAGCCGGACGCACGCGCCCTGGTGATGGGCGAACTGCGCGGGCACTTCCGCCCGGAGTTCCTCAACCGCGTCGACGACATCGTGCTGTTCAAGCCCCTCGGCGAGCGCCAGATCGAGCGGATCGTGGAGCTGCAGTTCGACGAACTGCGCCGCCGCCTCGCCGAACGCCGCATCGCCGTCGAACTCACCGACGCCGCACGGGAGTTGATCGCCCACCAGGGCTACGACCCGGTGTACGGGGCCCGGCCGCTGCGGCGCTACATCTCGCACGAGGTCGAGACGCTGGTCGGGCGCGCCCTGCTGCGCGGCGACGTCCAGGACGGCGCGACGGTGCGCGTCGACGCCCAGCACGGAGAGCTGGCGGTCACCTACGACCAGCCCGAGGACGTGAAGGGGGCGAGGGCGGCATGAGTACCGTGCAGGCCACCAACGTCACCTGCCCGCACTGCGGGCGCACCAACCGGGTACCCGTGGCCGCAGAGGGCCACCCCAGGTGCGGCAACTGCAAGCAGCCTCTGCCGTGGACGGCCGACGCGGGCGACGACGACTTCGCCAAGGTGGTCGAGCAGGCCACCGTGCCCGTCGTCGTGGACCTGTGGGCCACCTGGTGCGGCCCCTGCCGCATGGTGAGCCCCGCGCTGGAGAAGGTCGCCGCCGATCTCGCGGGGAAGATCAAGCTGGTCAAGGTCGACATCGACAAGAACCCTCGCCTGGCGCAGCGGTTCGAGGTCCAGGCGGTACCGACGCTGCTGGTCCTCGACAAGGGCCGGACCATCGCCCGACAGGCGGGTGCCGCACCTGCCCCTGCCCTGCGGCAGTGGGTGGAGCAGTCGATCGCGGGCCACGAACCGGCCGGGAAAGGTTGATCAGCCATGACCGTACGAACCGATCCCCACCTCGCGCTCGTCCGGCCGGTCCAGCCACTGACCCCCGAAGGGTGTCAGGAGTGTCTGCTGCTCGGCTCCCCGTGGGTCCACCTCAGGCTCTGCCTGACCTGCGGCCACGTCGGCTGCTGCGATTCCTCGCCGAACCGGCACGCCCGCCTTCACGCCGCCGCCGACGGCCATCCGATCGTGCGGTCGTTCCAGCCCGGCGAGGACTGGCGGTGGTGTTTCGTCCACGAGGCGTTCGTGTGATGCCCCGCGACGAGACGCGGCCGAGCCCGGCGCCCGTGCCGGACGAGACGGAGGGGAGCGTTCCCTTCGAGACCGCCGACATCTACGGCGCCTATCCCCGCCTGCCGGACGACCAGATGGCCCGCCTGGCGCGGCATGGCCGGCGGCGCGCGGTCGACGCCGGTGACGTGCTGATCCGGGAGGGGGAGCGGTGCGAGACGTTCTACATCGTCCTCAGCGGCTCGGTCGCCATCGTCGAGGGCTACGGCACGGCCGACGAACGTCTGCTGCGTGTGCACGGCCCCGGCCGCTTCATCGGTGAACTCGGCCTCCTGAACGGGCAGGTGGCCTTCTACACCGCCCTGGTCAGGGCCCCCGGCGAGGTCCTCGCCCTGTCCATGGACCAGCTGCGTGACCTGGTGACCCGCGACTCCGTCCTCGGTGATGTGGTGCTGCGCGCCTGCCTGGGCCGCCGTGCCCTGCTCGTCGGGCAGGGCGCCGGTTTCCGCATCATCGGCTCGCGCTATTCGCCCGACACCCGGCGGCTGCGCGAGTTCGCCGCCCGCAACCGGCTGCCGCACCGCTGGATCGACCTGGAGACCGACGAGGAGGCCGAGGAGCTGCTGCGCCGCTTCGGCGTCGGCCCCGAGGAGACACCGCTCGTCATCTGGCGGAACACCACGCTGTTGCGCAACCCCAGCAACGCGGAACTGGCCCGGCTCATGGGCCTGCCCTCGCTGCCTGCCGGAAACCATCACGGCGATCTCCTGATCGTCGGCTCCGGACCCGCCGGCCTCGCCGCCGCGGTGAACGCCGCCTCGGAGGGCCTCGACACGACCGTGGTCGAGGCCATGGCCAGCGGCGGCCAGGCCGCCACGTCGTCCCGCATCGAGAATCTGCTCGGTTTCCCCTCCGGGATCTCCGGCGCCGAACTCACCGAACGCGCCGTGCTCCAGGCCGACAAGTTCGGCGCCAGGATCAGCGTCCCGGCGGAGGCGGCTCGGCTCGAACAGCGCGACGGGCACTACGCCGTCGGGTTCGCCGACGGCAGCGAAATCACCGCCCGTACCGTCGTCCTGGCCACCGGCGCCCACTACCGCCGGCTCCAGGTGCCCGGCATCGAGGCGTTGGAGGGCACGAGCGTCCACTACTCGGCGACCGTCTACGAGGCTCAGCAGTGCCGTACCGACCCGGTGGGGGTGGTCGGCGGCGGCAACTCCGCGGGTCAGGCCGTGCTCTTCCTGGCCGGGTACGCCCCGCAGGTGTATCTGCTCGTCCGTGGGCCGAGCCTCACGGCGCACATGTCCCGCTACCTGATCGATCAGATCGAGCGCCACCCGCGGGTCCGCGTGCTGCTGCACACCGAGATGACCGAGGCACTCGGCGACAAGGCGCTGGAGGCGGTCACCGTGGTCGACCACCGTACGGGCGAGCACCGCCGGCTCGCGCTGCGGGCCCTGTTCGTCTTCACCGGCGCCGAACCCCACACCCAGTGGCTGTCCGGCGCGCTCGCCCTCGACGCGCGCGGCTTCGTGCTCACCGGCGCGGAGGCGCAGGCCTGCTCCGTCCCCGGGCTGTGGCAGAGCCAGGGCCGCGACTGCCTGACCTTGGAAACGAGCCTGCCCGGCGTCTTCGCCGCCGGCGACGTCCGCAGCGGCTCGGTGAAACGCGTGGCCTCCGCGGTCGGCGAAGGCTCGATGTGCATCCACTTCGTGCACCGCTACCTGAACCACACGGCCGCGCCCGGCGGCACCGACAGCTCACCGCACACCCGTCCGAAGGAGTCCGCTTGGCTCGCATGACACCCAGCGGGCGACGAGATCACGAGAAGGAGAAGGAGGCGATGGAGATGGCCACGCCCGTCCGGCGCCACCGCGGTGGCGCGATGCAGGACAGGCCCCTTGGCTGGGCACGCAATCCGCTGACGGAGTTCGACCAGCTGCTCGGCGAGATGAGCGGACTGATCGAATCCACGGTGGGAGGCACGGCGCCCGCAGTCGCGTGGACACCCCTGGCGGATGTCACGGAGTCCGACGACGCCTTCCACATCGAGATCGAACTCCCCGGCGTCAAGAGCAAGGACATCAACGTCGACGCGAACGGCCAGGAGCTGGTGGTCACCGGAGAGATCAAGGAGAAGGAAAGCAAAGGCGTCCTGCGCCGGAGCACCCGCCGTATCGGATCCTTCGAGTACCGGCTGCGGCTGCCCGGAGAGGTCGACACCGAAAGGATCAATGCGCGGATGTCGGACGGGGTGCTCAACATCACCGTCCCCAAGGCCGAGGTCGCGAAGCCCCGGCGCATCGAGATCAGCGAGACGAGTGAAGGCACCGAGAACAAGGCCTGAGACGCGAACGCCGCGGTTCCGGGCACCCATCCGGCACCGCGGCCGGGCCGGCGAGGCTTCGACCCCCGAGGTGACTCATGAACGACATCTCGTATGACAACCCCTCACGGCGGCGGCGACCCGGCGCGCGGCTCCCCACCGGCTTCCTTTCGGCGCCGCAGACGCCAGGCACGCAGCAGCCGAAGGGGGAGCAGACCCAGCGGTGCTCGCCGGCCCATGTCCGCTTGGTCCTCGCGGTCGAATGCCCGTGCGTAACGCGCGGCGTCCTGTGCGGTCGGGTATCGCTTGCTTCCCTCCGCTCCGCACCCACGCGCGCAGCGCCAGAGCATCGTGTCGCCCTCATGGAGAAAGCGAAAACGGTGTCCCAGAAGGTGGCAGCGCAGCACAGAAGACCACCCTATGCGGACCGGTCCGTACCGGCCTGTTCTGTCCCTCCAAAGGCAACAGCCCGTGGCCCTGAACGAGGAGGCATGGGATGACCAGCACCGCCGAACTCGGTGTCGTCACGACCAAGGTCCCCGCCCGGCTCGACCGGCTGCCGTGGTCCCGATTCCACTGGCGGATCGTCATCGGTCTGGGAACCGTCTGGATTCTGGACGGACTCGAAGTGACGATCGTCGGGGCGGTTGCCGCCCGTATGACCGAGCCGGGCAGCGGCATCAACCTGACCAGCGCCGACATAGGCACTGCCGCCGCCATCTACGTGGCAGGCGCATGTGCGGGCGCTCTCCTGTTCGGGAGGCTGACCGACCGGTACGGGCGCAAGAAGCTGTTCATGCTCACGCTCGGCATCTACATCCTCGCCACCGTCGCGACCGCGTTCGCCCACGACGCCTGGTACCTCTACCTCGCCCGCTTCATCACCGGTATGGGCATCGGCGGAGAGTATGCCGCGATCAACTCGGCCATCGACGAGCTGATTCCGGCCCGCAACCGCGGGCAGGTGGATCTGGCCATCAACGGCAGCTACTGGATCGGTGCGGCGCTCGGCAGCCTGGTCGCCGTGCTGCTTCTCAACGAGAGTCTGCTGGCGGCCGACCTCGGCTGGCGGCTGGCCTTCGGCCTGGGCGGCATTCTGGGCCTGGGCATCATGCTGGTACGCCGCCATGTGCCGGAGAGTCCGCGCTGGCTGTTCATCCACGGGCATGAGGACGAGGCTGAACGCATCGTCGACCGGATCGAGGCCGAGGTGCGCCAAGAGACCGGCCGCGAGCTGCCGGAACCGGGCGAGGCGGTCACCGTACGACAGCGCGACGTCATCCCGTTCAGGGAGATCGCCGGCGTGGCTCTGCGGCGGTACCGGCGTCGCGCCATTCTCGGTCTGGCGCTCTTCGTCGGACAGGCGTTCCTGTACAACGCGATCGTCTTCGACCTGGGCACGATCCTGAACGGCTTCTTCGACATCGGCTCCGGCTCGATCCCCTACTTCCTTGCCATCTTCGCGTTCGCCAACTTCCTCGGACCACTCCTTCTCGGCCGACTGTTCGACACCGTCGGCAGAAAACCGATGATCGCGGGCACCTACTTCGGCTCGGCGGTCGTGGCAGCCGTCCTCGCCGTCCTGCTGATCAACGGCTCCCTCACCGCATGGTGGTTCTTCCTACTGGTCTCGCTGACCTTCTTCGTGGCGTCCGCGGGAGCGAGCTCGGCCTACCTGACGGTGAGCGAGGTCTTCCCCATGGAGACCCGAGCCCTGTCCATCTCGCTGTTCTTCGCGATCGGTACGGCCGTGGGCGGAATCACCGGCCCCCTGCTGTTCGGCCACTTGATTCACACGGGCGATGCCGACCTGGTGGCCATCGGCTTCCTCGTCGGAGCGGCAGCCATGGCGCTGGGCGGGCTGGCCGAGGTCTTCTTCGGTGTCCGGGCCGAACAACAGTCCCTGGAGAACATCGCCCGCCCGCTCACCGCTGAGGAAGCCGAGGCGGACTGGCGCAACGAGCCCGCCCCACAGGACGCACGAGACCGCCTCCGGCCCGCGCACGTCCGACAGGCCGAGCACGAGCGGGAGCTGCGGATGGCCGACCGCACCGCCCGCCGCCGGGAGCGGGAGCGCGCCGGAGCCCGCCGTTACCGCCCGGGAACCGGACCGGGCAGCACCCTGTACTCGCCGGGGATGGTCGGTACCGCGGGCACGGCAAGCCGTACGTCCGCCATGGCTGAACAACGCCTCGACGACGAGATCGAACAGATCACCCACGCGCTCCAAGAAGCCGGCCCGACGAGCCGCGACCGACTCGAACAGGCCGTGGGCGGCCGTACCTGGGGCCCCGGACGCTTCCACCGTGCCCTGCGTGAATCCGAGCGGGAGTCCCGGGCCAAGGGCCTCGCGGACGGCGGCTACGCGCCGACGGACGGACCCGCACGGCCCGACAGCCCACCGCGCGACCGCCACGACCAGCGGTGACCGGGACAGAAGGAGGCAGCGATGAAGTACGACGGATTCCTCGCCCGCGTACGCGAGCGAGGCGAATACAACGACCAGGACGAAGCCGCGGACGTCACCAACGCCGTGCTGGAAGTACTGGCCCAACGGATCAGCCCGGGAGAGGTCAAGGACCTCGCATCCCAGCTGCCCGGCCCGCTGCGACAAGTTCTGGACCGTGCCACGCCGCAGCAGGCCCAGAGCTTTGGGATCGAAGAGTTCTACCGCCGGGTCGCCGAGCGCACCAATGCCCGGCCGCGGACGGCGCAGTGGGACGCCAGCGCGGTCCTGACCACCGTCGCCGACGCCGTCACCGGCGGTGAACTGAACCAGATCATCAGCCAACTCCCCTCCAGTTACGCGGTCCTGTTCGGCAAGGCCGACCTCGCGGACTGACTGGTCCCAGATGTATTAACCATGAGCGTTGTCAACGCTGGGCGGGCTTGACCATGGCGAAGGCCTCCGTGTGAGGTGGAGGTGTCCAGGCCGGAGCCGTGCGGCACTTGTCGTGGTCGTAGCCGCGGTCCGCACGATGCGTCGGTGTCAGTTCTTGGTCTGCGCGGCCGGATACGACGTGTTGCGGCCGCGGTCAGTGCCGTGGTCGGGCGTCCGTCGGGTGGCCCTCGGCCAGCTCCTTCGCCGGCGACGAGGAAGAACGCGGCGAACAGCAGCACGGCCGTGCCGGTGAGAACAACGGCCGCTGGGCCGGCCCGCGACGGAACTCGGCGGCGGTGAGGCGCGACGCATCACCTTGGCCACCGATCGGCCACCGAACTGCAGCGAGTCCGCCGCGGGCGCACGCTCTGCCTGCTCCACGAGCCGGCGGCGGCGCTGCCCCTCCCCGCGGGCGCGACCTGGTGGCCGGGTGGTCGCGCGCACCAGCGCCGTGCGCGCGTACGCCGACTGACGGCAACCGCGGGACCGGACCTGCCGCGGCAGCCCCGCTTGACCGGTGTGAGCGGTCGCGTGTGGCAAGAATGGCCCCATGCACATGGTGATCGCGGGTGGCCACGGAAAGATCGCGCGCCGGCTGACCCGGCTGCTCTCGGCGCGCGGCGACAACGTCACAGGGCTGATCCGCAATCCGGACCACGCCGACGACCTGCGCGCGGACGGCGCGGAACCGGTGGTGTGCGATCTGGAGCACGCCTCGGTGGACGAGGTGGCCGGCCACCTCGGCGGCGCCGACGCGGCACTGTTCGCCGCGGGCGCCGGACCGGGCAGCGGCGCGGCCCGCAAGCGGACGGTGGACCGGAACGCGGCCGTCCTCCTCGCCGACGCGGCCGAGCGCGCCGGGACGCGCCGCTTCCTGGTGATCTCCTCGATGGGTGTGGACAGCCCGCCGCCGCCCGGCACCGACCCGGTGTTCGCCGCCTACCTGAAGGCCAAGGGCGAGGCGGACGCCGACATCGCCTCCCGTCCGGGACTGGACTGGACGATTCTGCGCCCGGGGATGCTGACGGACGACCCCGGTAGCGGACGCGTCACGCTCGCTGAGCACACCGACCGCGGCCAAGTGCCGCGCGATGACGTGGCCGCGGTGCTCGCGGCCCTGTTCCACGAGCCCAGGACCGCCGGGCACATCCTTGAGCTGATCAGCGGGTCCACCCCGGTCGAGGAGGCGGTGCGCGCCGTGGCCGGCGGCTGACGCCGCACTCCGCCCTCGCCCGGGTGCGGGTCGTGACTCACACCCGGGCGCTTCGAAAGGCGCTGCGCAGCGAGGCCGACTCGGTGGTCCGCAGGCTGAGGGACAGCTTGCCGCTTGCCGCCTCTGGGTCTCTGGGCGCGTGTTCGCCATGGATGGATGTGCCCGACTGCCGGTCGTCGGGGCAAGGCCGGCGTAGGGGGCGAGGTGGGCGGCGGTGGGGAAGCCGGTGCCGGTGCCCCGATGGACGGCGGTCCGTTCGTCGAGCGCGTCGAAGACGTCGTCGATCAGCCGGGTGGCCATGCGCGGGGGCCTTGGGGCGGATCAGTGCGACGAGTCCGCGACGGGAGCGCAGCGTGTGCGGCATGGCGCGGGCGGCGTCCGGGATCACCGCGGCGTCCCTGGCGTCGGTCTTCGCCTCGCCCGGGTGGAGGTCGGCGATCCGGCGCGTCGCGGGTCCGGGCAGGCGGGCGACCAGGCAGCCCGCTTCGCGGGCAACGGTCGGCGGCACCGCTCGCAGCTTCGGCGGGGCAGTCGTCCCGTGTCCGGTGAGCCGCTGCTGAAGCCGCTCAAGCGCCGACCAGTCCGGTTCCCGCACCACCAGCTCGCCATGGAGAGCGCGGTCGACCGACTCGTAGATCAGCCCAGCACTTCTTCGATCGGGGCGTCGGCATCCACGTAGCGCACGAGCTTGCGGTTCGCGAATTCCACGATGCCCACGTCACCGAGTTCGCGCCCGTATCCGGAGCGCTTGATGCCGCCGAAGGGCAGCTCCGGTCGGGACGCCGTCGGGTGGTTGATCCACACCATGCCCGTCTCCAGCCGGTCCGCGACCCCGCGAGCACGTTCCGGGTCGGCGGCGAAGACGGCGCCTCCCAGGCCGTAGGGGGAGGTGTTGGCCAGTGCCACGGCCTCGTCCTCGTCCGCCACCCGGTAGACCGCGGCGACGGGGCCGAAGAGCTCTTCCTGGTAGGCCCGCATGTCCGGTGTGACGTCGGTGAGAAGGGTCGGCTCGACGAAGGCGCCCGGCAGGGCGGGCCGCCCGCCGCCCAGCACTACCGTGGCTCCCTTGTCCACCGCGTCACGAACCTGCTCCATCAGGAGTTCGGCAGCGGCCTCCGAGGACAGCGGGCCGAGCGTGGTGGCGGGGTCGAAAGGATCTCCCGGTTTCACCTCGCTCATCCGGTCGCGCAGCCCGCCGAGGAAGGCGTCGTAGACGTCGGCAAGGACGATGAATCGCTTGGCCGCCACGCAGCACTGCCCGGTGTTGCCCATCCGGCCGAGGAACGCGGCGTACACGGTGCGTTCGAGGTGGTGACCGTCCAGTACGACGAAGGGATCGCTGCCACCCAGTTCGAGGACGGACTTGGTGATGTTGCGGCCGGCGATCTCGCCCACGCTCACGCCCGCCCGCTCGCTTCCGGTCAGTGACGCTCCCTGCACACGAGGGTCATCGATGATCTTCCCGACGTCTCTGCCCCGCACGAAAAGATTGGTGTAGACCCCGGTCGGGACACCCGCATCCATGAACAGTTGCTCGAGTGCCAGTGCGGACTGGGGGCAGTT
Source organism: Streptomyces griseiscabiei (assembly GCF_020010925.1). NCBI lineage: Bacteria > Bacillati > Actinomycetota > Actinomycetes > Kitasatosporales > Streptomycetaceae > Streptomyces > Streptomyces griseiscabiei. The sequence goes on from NZ_JAGJBZ010000003.1 coordinate 273,404, forward strand.
ACTCGCGTGCTTGAGCAGGATCGTGTTGCCGAGGACGAGGTTCGGCCCCGCGAATCGGACCACCTGATACAGGGGGAAGTTCCACGGCATCACACCGAGAAGGACACCGAGCGGCTCGTTCACCAGCACGGCCGTGCCCTTGGCCACCGGCAGGGGGCGCTCTTCCAGCAGGTCGGGGCCGTGGTCGCCGTAGTAGGTGAGGATGTCGGCCGCGAGGTCGACCTCCGCACGGCTGGAGTCGATCAGCTTGCCGACCTCAAGGGTCAGGAGGTGAGCCAGTTCCTCCTTGCGCTCCCTCATGAGCCGGCCGGCGCGTTGTACGAGGGCCCCCCGGTCGGCCGTAGACCGGGCACGCCAGTGGGGAAAGCCACGGTGCGCCGCGTCGATCGCGCGACCTACGTCCTCCGCGCTCAGGGCCGGGAACTCCCGAACTCGCTCGCCGTTGTACGGGTTGACCGTGGCGATGGGGCTTCCCTGGCTGGTGACATGGGCGTCCATGACGCCTCCCTGGAGTTGTGACACCTCGGGTGTGCGGACCGTAACGGCCGTGCTCGGGAGGTGATCAGCCAGGGGGTCCAGCGGACGTGACCCACCATCCGAGTCCGGGACAGCCGAGATGCGGGCCGATCAGCCTGGGGTGCCGGTGTTTGGACTCGGACGTGGACGATGCCCTGCGACGGGCCGGCGGGATCGTTGCGGCAGTCGAGGAGGCAGAGCACTCTGATGCCGTTGGGCCCTGGCCTGCACCGTCTGGCCCGGTTGCCGCTCACAGCAGGAGGTCGAAGACGGCTCGGGCCTCGTCCCAGTGCTGGGTTCGAGGGTTCTTCAGGTCGGGGTGGAGGATCTTGAAGCTCTGGGCAAGGGCCAGGCTGAGGCCGCCGATGATGTCCGGGTAGGCCGCCTCGGTCTCCTCGTCGGGCGTGCGGTCCAGAGCGGGATGGGCGGCGAGCTGTTCCAGGATTGGCTTGAGGTCCACCTCCTGGTCGATCTTCCGGAAGTGGTGAATGCTCTCCTGCAGGCCTTTCGTGATCGGCAGGTCACTGGTCCGGATGATGTCGCGCCCGTTGGCCTTGGCAGTGGCCTGGGCGACGGTCAGCAGATCGTAGAGCTTGGCGTCGACGAAGTCGCTGTAGCGCTTGAGATCGTTCTTGTCGACGTCCAGCCCCGCGGCGGCCCGGAAGAACCTTTCGAACCTGGCGATGGACATCACGGTCATGACGGCAACCTCCGGCTGCGGGGGTCGGGGTGGGTTCCGGCCCCTGGGCTTTCCAGCCAGCCTGGCCTGCGGAGGCGCGCGAACGCATGCGCATGCCGGGCTCAATCGGCCTCCCCGTATTGCCCTGCCAGGCCCAGGCGTCCGACTGCCCGGGTCGTCGGACGGGCGTGCGGACCGACGGCAGGGCCGGAGAGCGCTCGGGAGAGGCCGGTGCGCAGGAGCCCGATCCGGATGACGCGGCCCATACCGTCCGCCAGCCGTTTCCCGACGCCGGGGAGGACATGGCGCGCCGTGCCTCGCAGGCGTTGTGGATTTCCCGTATAGCTGGGCTTTGCGGACTCTGGCTGAAGGCGGGGGACAGCGTGTCACGCGGCGTCGACGTTACCTCGGCGGCGTCTGTGGGCACTTAGGAGCGGCAGAGGCGGCCGATGAGGAGGGTGCAGCCATGCAGGTGTCGTCGCGGGGCGTTACGGTCGTGGCTCTCCTGGCGGATCCGGACGCGCCGACGGAGATCGCGCGGCGCATGGCCCGGACCCTTTCTGCTCGGCTCGCCGACAGATCGGGCCAGGCGCGACGGTTCGACGTCGAGGTGGTCAGTGAGCCCTTCACCGCGGGGACGGAAGACCCGCCCACCTTGATGCGCCGGATCATGGACCGTGGGAGTACGGAGAACTGGGACATCGTCGTGGCCCTCACCGACCTTCCGCTGCACTCACACGGGCGCAGGCTCGCTGTGAATGTGAATCACGCACACGGCCTGGCGCTGCTCTCTCTACCCTCCCTGGGAGGCATGCGACTGCAGACGAGGGCCCGGCGGGCCGTCGAAGAAGCCGTGCTGGGCATGGTGGGTCCGCAAACCACCGGGGCTGCAGGACCTCCGCGAAGTCAGCCGCTGTCGGGGCCCTCCGCCGATCACCTGGAGCCTGTTCATCCCGGCCGAACCGCTGAGAAGGAGACCGACGACCTTCGGTACGTCGTCAACGGGCCGCGCGGTTACCTGCGGGTGCTCGCCGGTATGGTCCGCGCCAACCGGCCGTGGCGGCTGGTGCCGGGCTTGTCGAAAGCCCTGGCGGCGGCGCTCGCCACAGGGGCGGTCGCCACCGTGAACTCCACCGTCTGGAACCTGGCCGCGTCCCTCAGCACGCCACGCCTCGTCATCGCCGCGGTCGGATCTGTCGCGATCATGATCGGCTGGCTGATCATAGACGCGGAGCTGTGGCATCGATCGGCGCAGAGCTCGCCGGAGGCGAGGCAGAGGGCGTGGTTGTACAACGCCTCGACGGTCGCGACCGTGGGTATCGGGGTGCTCGTCTGCTACGTGGGTCTGATGGTCACCAACTGGGTGTGGGCGCTGTTCATCCTCAACGATCAGGTGTTCGCCTCCATGACGCGAACCCCGTTGCACGCCGGGGAGTACCTGACGCTGGCCTGGTTCGTCGCTTCGGTCGCCACCGTGGGCGGCGCGTTGGGATCAGGCTTGGAGAGCGACGAGGCGATCCGGGCGGCCGCCTACTCCAAGCGCGAACAGGAACGTCGCCACATGCTCCAGGACGACCACGCTGACCAGCCCTCGAAGTGAACCGCCACCAGCGCACATGGCTCCTACAGCGGCGGCGCGGTCGACGCGACCTGGCGGAACGCTCCGGCTAGGCTCACACCCGTGACGTGGCTGCGGGCCTTCAGGGAGGTCATGCGATCCGGGCTCACGATCGAGGAGACGCGGCTGGAGCCCTTGCTCGCGCTGCGCACGGCCGCTGGGGTGGCGATCGTCATCGGACCGGCCCTGTGGCTGGTCTCCCCCGCGTACGCCGCATCGGCCGCCCTCGGTGCCTACTCCGCGGGTGCGGCCACCTTCCAGCGCACCTGGCGGCCACGCAAGGTGATCGCGCTCGGCGCGGGCGCGGGTCTGGCGCTCAGCACCTTCGTGGGCTACCTGGCGGCAGGGCGACTCGTGACGTTCCTCCCGCTGCTGGCCGTATGGGCCTTTGCCGCGGGGATGGCGTGGGCCGTCGGATCGACCGCTGGAATCGTCGCAGCGACGACCGTCGGCAGCATGCTGGTGACCATCACCCTGCCGACGAGCGTCGAGCGAGCCCTGGAGCACGCCGCGATCATCGCGCTGGGAGGCGTGGCGCAGGCCGTGCTGATCTTGCTGTTCCCGATCCGCCGTTGGGGGGCGCACCGTGACGCGCTCGCCGACGCCCTGGCCGCCATGGCGGACTACGCCCGCCGACTGCGACACGAACCGACCGCCCCGTTCGACCCGGAGCCGTTGATGACGGCCCGGGACGCGGCGGCCGTGACGCCGTCACAGGCCCGCACCCGTCCCCCCGTCCTCCACGGCCCCCGGGGCCTCGCCGAGCGCATTCGGCCGGTCGTCGCAGCGCTCGCCGACCCGGACATCGGCGCCCCGGCGGAGGGACCCGGGCGGGACCGCGCACGGGAGCTGCTCGACGCGGCCGCCGACGTGCTGGACGCGGCTGCCCGTTCGATCCGCCGCGGCATTCCCGCCGAGGTGCCGTCCGGGAGCGCGGACGTCCTGCGCGTCGACGAGGAGCATGAGGTGCTGGAGGGTCCCGCGCGGCAGGCCGCCGAGCGGCTCGTGGAACTGCTCGGCGAGGCGTTGGAAGTCGCCGGGAGCGGCGGTGTGCGCGGGAAGGCGCCCACGCCGCCCGGCCCCGCGAGCGGCCAGTTCCGGGTGCGCCCGACCATGTTCCGGCTGGTCCCGGTCGTCCTTCGAGCGGTCCGCCGTGAGCTCCGCCCGGACTCGCCCGTATTCCGGCACGCCGTCCGCCTGGCGGTGGTGGCCGTGCTGGGCTATCTGATCGCCTCCCGGCTACCCCTCGGCCACGGCTACTGGGCGCCCATCGCCTCAGTGATGGTGATGCGGCCGGACTTCCACCAGACGTACGCGCGTGCGGTGGCCCGTTTCGCCGGAACCCTGGCGGGGGTCGCGTTCGCCACCGCGATGGTGCGGGCCCTGGGCCCGGACGCCCACGTGTTCGGCGTGCTGGCGGTGGTCTCGGCGGGCCTGTCGTACACGCTGATCCGTACCGGCTACGCCTACTCCCAGTGCTTCACTGCCGCGTACGTCGTCTTCCTGCTCGGCATGGGCGGCCAGGCATGGGAGCAGACGGTCCCGGAACGGGTGGTGCTCACCCTGTTGGGCGGGGCCCTGGCAATGCTGGCGTACGTGGTGTTCCCCGCATGGGAGACACTCCGGCTGCCGGGCCGGCTTGCGGACTGGCTCGCCGCCAACGGCCGTTACGCGGCCGCCGTGCTCCGCAGCTACGCCGAACCGACCCGGGAGCATCGCGCCGACATGCGCAGGGCACTGCTGGCAAGCAGGGAGGCACGTGCCGCCTGGCAGGAGGCCTACGACCAGGCAAAGCATGAACCGGTCCGTCCCAGGGGTCTGACGTCGCGTGAGGCGGAGGAGGCGCAAGAGGCGCTCCAGGGGTTCGGCCGGGCGGCGATGCTCATGGAGAGCCACGTCCCGCGGGACGTCAGCCGTTCAGTCCCCGAGGCGGATCGGTTCGCCGAGGCCCTGGAGGAGGACACCGCGCAGGCGGCAGTCGACGTCCGCGAGCACCGGAATCCGGACTGGGCGCGCGTGGCGGAGGCGCTCCACGCCTGGGAGGGGGGCGCCGCCCGGGAACGGAGCCCGGTGCTACGACGCGGGGCGGAATTGCAGAAGCGGGCCCTGGAGGACCTCACGACGGCCGTAAGCCGCACCCCCCTGGAACGTGACGTCGGATCCGCTCTCGAGGAGCAACGGGTACGGGGAGCCGCGGCTGCGGAAGGTGACGGATCAGGACCCGCGCGCCGGGGTGGGTGACGGCTCCGGAGACGGGGAGCGCCGCATCTCCTGGAGCGGGAAGTAGTCCGCGGGCCGCGTTGAGCGCCGCCACACGTACACCGCTGTCGCCATCACGAGAATCAGCCCCGCCAGGATGAGCAGTTCGATCCCCTCGGTGTTCCACCGGAAAGACTTCTCCGCCTCGGCCGTCACGATGAGCACCTTGCGGATGCCGGCAATCAGGCCGACGACGAGGAACGGCTCCGCGTCGAGGGTCTGGTTCCTGATGGTGAGTCGGACGGTGTGGAGCAGCTCGGCCACGATGAACAGCACAAGGCCGTTGTCCAGCGCGGAGAGAACGACCGCCTCCTCGCGGTACGGCCCCTGGATCGACCTGATGACGTCTCGGACCACACCGACGGTCAGAAGCCCCGCGAGCAGTACGAGGAGCCCAGCGACGACGAGGTGGATGCCGTCCTCGATGAGCTGCAGGAGGCCCTGTACCCGGCCGCCCTCGATCTTCGGGAGAATGGGTCGCACAGTCAGATGCTAGGGGTGCCCCGGCCCGCAGGCGCGGCGTGCTGCCGAACGGGTGAACGAGCGGATCCCTCTCTGTGGTGGCAGCCTGAGGGAAGCGGCGAGGCGCGACATCACCGAGGCCTACCCGGCGGCAGGACAAGGGTGAGTCCCTGGACGTCCGCAATCTGCCGAGTTCTTACCGATCCGCAAGCGATAGCGAGACTCTGCGTTGCCGGAGTCGCGCGAAGCGATGGCGGGGAACCTGTACTGGGCCCGTTGCCGCGTGGCGGGCGGACCGTGCCGGAGGACGCGAAAGCACTGGAGTGTGTGATGAGTGCCGACAGCTCCCACGAGAGCCTTGGTGGTCACGTACTGGTCCTTGATGCCGGCTCTTCGAGCCTTCACATCGCACTGTTCGCGGCGGACGGCGAACGGGTGGCGGATCGAGACGCCTCGGAGCCTCCGGGGCCTGCTGCGGCGGTGGAACTGCGGAACTTCCTCAGCGAGGTGCCCACTCCTGCGTCGGTGGGTCACCGCATCGTCCATAGCGGTCCGCACCTGACCGGACATACGCTGATCGACGCACGCGTACGGGCTCTGCTGGCGGACGTCGCCGATCTCACACCACTGCACGTGACGCCTGCCCTGAGTGTGGTCGATGCCGCACGAGAACTCCTGCCCGACGTTCCTCATGTCGCCTGCTTCGACACCGTCTTTCACAAGGATCTGCCGACAGAGGCGCGCACGTACGCCGTGCCGGAGCGATGGCGAGCCGAATACGGGCTGCGCCGGTACGGCTTCCACGGGCTTTCCTACTCGTGGGCACTGCAGAGGACGGCGCAGGCCCTGGGCCGACCCGTCGACGACCTCCAGGTCGTGCTCGTGCACTTGGGCGGCGGCTGCTCGGCCTGCGCCGTCCGGAACGGACGCAGCGTGGACACCACCATGGGCCTCACTCCGCTGGAAGGCCTGGTGATGAGCCGGCGCAGCGGCAGCCTCGACCCCGGCGCGCTGCTGTGGCTGCAGCGGCGGCAGGGTCTGAGCACGGACGAATTGGATGACATACTCCACCGGAATTCCGGACTGCTCGGCCTCTCCGGTACTTCGGGAGACACCCGGGACCTGGTGCGTGCCCGCGCGGAGGGTGATGCCGCGGCCGCGTTGGCGCTGGCGACCTTCACACTCAGCTGCCGCAGGGGCATTGCCTCGGTGGCCGCCTCGCTGGACCGGCTGGACGCGCTGGTCTTCACCGGGGAGATCGGCGAAGACCAACCCGAGGTACGCGAGGAGATCTGCTCGGCCCTGACTGTGCTCGGTGTACGAGGCGGGCTGCTCGTCCCCGAGCTGGAGGATTTGATGCGGGAAGGCCTCCGACGCATCGATCAGGCGGCGGGAGGTGTCCCGGTCCTCGTGGTCGCAACCGGCGAGACACAGCAGATCGCCGCCGAGACCCGACGGGTGCTCGGCATGTGACTGGCCGAGGAAACTGCCGGCACATCCACACTTGCCTGGCCCGCGCAAAGAACCGGTCTCCTGCACCAAGACGACACGGGGGCGCGGCGACGTCTGGTCCTGTATGCCGCTCCTGTCTGGTCACGGGCTGAGGTTCCACTGACCAGCATCAGAGCCCCGTACCGCCCCTTCGACGCCCGTAGGACACCCTGCGACCCCGACTGGCTAGCCCTCGGCATCCCGGTGCTGGTCACACGAGGCTTCAGTTCGCAGCCCTGCGTCGGAAACGCTCGGACTGCCTGTTCAGATCCTGAACCGGGAGCGCCGCTCAGAATCTGAACGGGGGGGTCGCTCAGATTCTGAGCGGCCGCGATGTTGCGGGCAGCGAGGACGTACTTGTCGCACCGGCAGCGACGACATGCAGCCACCAGCACCCCTGCCGCGGGTGGGGCGGTCTCCTTGCGCGGTAGGCACCGTGCGCGAGGCCGTGAACGCGTCCTCCACGACCTCGCCGACCGGGCCGCCGCCAGAGTTCCTCATCCGCCAGCGCGAACTGACGTTTTGCATTAGCGACTTCACGGTCTCACTAGCCAGAAGTGGCGCAGGTCACAGAAAGTGCGTCTCACCATTCGAGATATTCGGCTGACGCACCATCAGGAGTCACCCCTTGATGTGCACCTTGGGGGCACGCTGGCGGGACTTAGGGCACGCAAAGGGCACGCAACCCCCAAATTGGACTAGACAACAAACAAACCCCAGGCCGCTGACCTGGGGTTTCATCGTGGAGCGGGTGACGAGAATCGAACTCGCGCTCTCAGCTTGGGAAGCTGATGTTCTACCATTAAACTACACCCGCGTAAGACGCCGGTCGGTGCCGGTGTCGGAACGCGTCGTCACTTTACCTCATGTCGGGCCCCACGTGCTGAAGGCGTGGGGCCCGGTGGTGTTTCCGGGGTGGGGACGGGGCTGCGGGGCGCGGGAGTTGGGGCGTACGGTGGGGGCGCGGAAGAGGGTCCGGGTGGGGCTCGGCGGGATCGGAGTGCCGCCTGGAGGGCCGTCCCAATCATCCCGTAATGTGGCGGCTCGTCGTCAGGTCGACGTAGGTAGGTCGACAGCCAGACGCGGCTCTTGGGGAAGGGACTCTTGGACTTGATGGAGCGCACCGTCGTCCGCTGTGCCGATGGGCACGTGTTCAGCACCGCTTCGTTCCCGATGCAGCAGGCCGAACGCCTCGGTCCTGGTCGGCTCATGCGCTGCCCACGCTGCGCGCGCTTGCGCAGCGTCGTGCCGGTGGCGTTGGAGAAGCGGTAACCACGACCACGGACGCCCACGGCTGTCCGTCGTGAAGGCGCGCGGAGTCCGTCCTGATGGTGGGCGGCCCGCGCGTCTTGCGTATCCTCGGGGCGTGCTTCTCTCAGACAAGGACATCCGGGCCGAGATCGACGCCGGTCGGGTGCGGATCGATCCGTACGACGAAACCATGGTGCAGCCGTCGAGCGTCGACGTGCGTCTCGACCGCTTCTTCCGGGTGTTCGAGAACCACCGGTATCCGCACATCGACCCCTCCGTCGAGCAGTCGGATCTCACCCGGCTCGTCGAACCCGAGGGCGACGAGCCCTTCATCCTCCACCCCGGTGAGTTCGTGCTCGCGAGCACCTACGAGGTCATCTCGCTCCCCGACGATCTCGCCTCGCGGCTGGAGGGGAAGAGTTCCCTCGGCCGTCTCGGTCTCGTCACCCACTCCACCGCCGGGTTCATCGACCCCGGCTTCTCCGGGCACGTGACCCTGGAGCTGTCCAATCTCGCGACGCTCCCCATCAAGCTCTGGCCCGGTATGAAGATCGGTCAGCTGTGTCTGTTCCGGCTCAGTTCGCCGGCCGAGTTCCCGTACGGCAGCGAGCGGTACGGCTCCCGCTACCAGGGGCAGCGCGGGCCGACCGCCTCCCGGTCCTTCCTCAACTTCCACCGGACCCAGGTATGAGCGCCGCCCCGGCCGCCCGCGAGAACCTCACCTACGAGGCCTTCGGCACCGCCGTACGCGAACTCGCCCAGACCATCGCCGACGACGGGTACGAGCCCGACATCGTGCTCAGCATCGCCCGCGGCGGGGTCTTCGTCGCCGGCGGGCTCGCGTACGCCCTCGACTGCAAGAACATCCACCTCGTGAACGTCGAGTTCTACACCGGCGTCGGCACGACCCTCGACATGCCCGTCATGCTCGCCCCCGTCCCGAACGCGATCGACTTCTCCGACAAGAAGGTCCTGATCACGGACGATGTCGCCGACACGGGCAAGACGCTCAAGCTCGTCCACGACTTCTGCCTCGACGCGGTGGCCGAGGTCCGGTCGGCCGTGATCTATGAGAAGTCCCACTCCCTCGTGAAGTGCGAGTACGTGTGGAAGCGGACGGACGACTGGATCAACTTCCCCTGGAGTGTTCTGCCCGTGGTGCGGAAGTCGGGGGAGCCGGTCACCCCGTCGAAGGAAGCCCTTTGACCCGGCGTTCCTTCGGGTAGTCGGGAAAGCTCTTCGGGCCCCCCGCCCGTGAACCCTTCCGGCCGCTTCGGACAACAGGGGGTGGAACGCACTCCACTCCTACTGCACGAAGAAGCGAGGGCCTCGTGGGGGACCCACCCACCGACGACGCGCTGGTCGTCCAGGAATCCCTGGAGCGGCCGGAGATCTTCGCCACGCTCTACGACAGACACGCCGCCGAGATCCACCGGTATGTGATGCGCCGGCTGGGCGACAGCCACGCCGACGACATCACGGCGCAGACCTTCCTCATCGCCTTCCGCAACCGCGCCCGCTACGACGTCGCGCGCGCCAGCGCCCGGCCGTGGCTCTACGGCATCGCCAGCAACCTCATCGGCAGCCACCGCCGTTCCGAGGTGCGGGCGCTGCGGGCGCTGGCCCGTACCGGCGTCGACCCGGTGGCCGAGTCCTGGTCGGAACGGGCCGACGAGCGGGTGACGGCCGAGGCCTCGCAGCAGGCGCTGGCCGGGGCGATCGCGTCCCTGCCCGCGAAGGACCGGCATGTACTGCTGCTGGTCGCCTGGGCGGACCTGACCTACCAGGAGTGTGCCGACGCCCTCGGGGTGCCGGTCGGCACGGTCCGCTCCCGGCTGAGCCGGGCACGGCGCAGGATGCGCACGGCGCTCGGCGCCGACCCCACCCTCGTAAGCGACCACCACGGGGCGGTAACCCATGGATGACATGACCAAGGTGCACGAGCTGCGCGCCGACGCGCCGACGCCGGACCGGGTGCGGCTGCTTCCCGGCCGCCAGAAGCTGCTGGGAGCGGCGCGGCAGGGATCCGCCCGCAGGGTGCGGCTGGACTGGCGCGTGATGGCCGCGGGGGGCGTCGCGACGGTGGTCACCATCGCGGTGCTGGTGACCATGCTCGTCGGTGGCGACCGACCCGAGCGCGGCGTGCAGCCTGCCGGCCCGGACCTGACGTCCGCGACGGCACTCCTGGAGCGGGCGGCGGAAGTGGTGTCGCGGCAGCCGGATCCGCATCCGCGCGACGGCCAGTGGGTCTATCTGGAGACCGCGCGGTGCCAAGACGGCGCGTCGGACGCGGCGCCCGATGACAAGCCCGAGGTGAGCGAGGAGTGGGTCCAGTACGACAGCCCCGTGCGGGAGGACGACAAGGACGGCGACACCGAGCCCTCGCAGCGGCGGCTGTATCGCCTGCTCGCCTCGCTGCCGGACGACCCCGCCGAGATCCGGAAGCGGGCGGCGGAGATGTTCCCCATGGGCAAGGACAGCGGCCTGACGGGTGAGCAGCGCGAGACCTTCGCGCTCCTGGCGACCCTCGACGAGGCCTATCCCGTGCCTCCGCGGGGGATGGCCAGGCTCTTCCGTGCCCTGGCCGCGGACCCCGGGATCGAGGTGGTCCCGCACCTGGTGAAGGACCCCATGGGGCATGACGCCATCGCCGTGTACCCGGACCGCGGCAGCAAGGCCGTTCAGCGCCAGGAGTACCTCCTCGACCCCGACACCTTCCAGTACCGGGGACGGCAGACCATCGCGGTGCGCGACTACGAGGTGACGTACGAGGACGGCTCGTCGGCCGGGCTCTCGTACAAGAAGGGCGAGGTCACCTTCTGCGAGATGAAGACGACCCAGTCCCTCGTCGACCGGGACGGCGAGAGGCCCTGAACCGACCGGGCGCTTCGAACTCTCGGACGGGTTCACGGTGTTGGGCGTCCGGTGTGCTGAGGATGTGCGGCATCAGGCCCTTTGACGCGACCGGCCCCTCCCCGAGGGGCCGGTCGTGGTCCGTCCGTGAGGCGTCGTCAGTCGGCCGGGCGGGCGCGGACTCCCCACTGTTCGAAGTCGTAGACGGTCTCGTTGATGCGGAAGCCGTCGACCGCGCCGATCCACATGAAGTCGCGGCCCTTGCCGACGGCGGCGGTGAGGATGGTCGCCGGGTCGCCGGCGTCCTGGAGCGCGGCCTTCACCGTGGCGAAGTCGCACAGGTCCGACTGTTCGCAGTTGGTCGCGGGGCCTGCGGCGCCCGTGAGATACCAGGTGCCGGTCTTGGTGGCGTCGAGGTAGTCGGTCCAGCGGTTCGTCACCGGGGCGGCGTCCGGTACCCACACCAGCGTGGAGTAGTTGATGTTGTGGTTGGGGGCGGCCAGGTTCGGGTCGATCTCGAACCTGATGTTCGGCATGTTCGGCGCGCCCCCGCCGTAGCCGACGTTCTCGCCCGTCTGGAACACATGGAAGCCGACCTGGGTCAGGCCCGACACCGGCTTGCTGAAGAAGTCGACCTCATTGCCGAAGTCGACCTTCTCGCTGGTGGGGGTGAGGGTGGTGGAGTCGTTCGCCACCTCGATGCCGAGACTGCCCCGGCCGTACGGGGGCCGCCCCTCCGGGCCCAGGACGCCGAACGAGCCGAAGGGGCCGTTGCGCAGTTGGGCCACGGGGGAACCGATCGTGTTGCGGGTGATCACCCCCCAGTGGTCCGAGCGGCCCTGGTGGCCGCCTCCGTTTCCGTCTCCGTTTCCGTTCTCGCCCCCGTGGCCGTCGGCCGACGCGCTTCCGGGGAGTACCGCCGCGGACAGGGCGACAAGCAGCGTGGCCAGGAGCACCGTTCCCCGGCGGACGCCAAATCGAGCTTTCACACGCACTCCTTGTGGAGGTGTTCAGGGTTCAGGACTCGGTCACGTTATCTGACGATATGTGAATAAATGATGATGATTTATGGGGTGGAGGGGCATTTCGTTCGTTTGCTGGCATACGGCAGGGCCCCGACGCAGCGACTGCGTCGGGGCCCTGCCGTTACGAGGGGCGGAGGTGTTCCTCCTCCGGCTTCTAGAACGTGCCCAGCTTGATCAGGGACAGGATCGCCACCAGCTGGATCGCCGAGGCGCCCAGCGCCTTCGGCCACGGGAGGTCGTGGGACTTGGAGACCATCACGGTCAGCAGGGCGCCCGCCGCGACCCAGGTGATCCAGCCGAGGATCTGGACGAAGGAGGCGTCGCCGCCCGCGAACATCGCGACGATCAGACGGGGCGCGTCCGTGAGGGACATGATCAGCATGGAGAGGCCGACCGTGGGCTGCCAGGCGCCGTCGCCGCCGAGCTGGCGGGCCAGGGTGTGGGTGACCACGCCCAGTACGAAGGTGCTCACCACCATCGTCACGGCGGTGACGAGGACGATCGGCACGGCGTTCGAGAGGGTCGCGTTGATCGCGTCCTCGCGGGCACCGTCGAAGCCGAAGACCGCCAGCAGGCCGTACAGGAACGTCACGACGAGGGCGGGGCCCCAGACCGCGTAGTCGCGCATCACCAGGAACGTCTGGCTCGGGCTGGTGACGATGCCCTTCAGCAGGGCCTTCCAGGGCAGGCGCGGGCCGAGTGGGGCCGCCGGGGCGTTGCCCGCGCGGTAGGTGTCGCCCTGCTGGTACGGGTCCTCGCCGACGGAGAACATCTGGGTGTGTCCCGGGTTGTTGGCCGCGTAGGGGTCCACGCCGCCGCCGTGCGGGTGCCCGCCGTCGTCGCCGAAGTACTCCGGCTCGCCGTGGTTGCCCGGGCCCGGGTGACCCCCGTGGTTGCCCTGAGCCCCGTAACCGCCGCGCTGCCCGCCGTGCGTCTGCGGCCAGCCGCCCTGGGCGCCGCCCCGGCCACCGCCGTACGGCGGCCCCGGGGGCGTCTGGGGGTAGCCGTACGACGGGCCGCCGGCCTGCGGGGCCTGCTGTCCGTACGGAGGGTTGTGCGGTCGCGTTTGAGGAGCGCCGTTGTCCCGGCCGCGTCCGATCCTGAATCCAGCCACGTCATCGAACGTACCTGGTCCCGGGCGGCCGCGTGCCGGGCCGGGGCCAACCGGCCCGGCTTTGCGGCCGAGCTGTGACATCCCCTAAGGGGTCGTCAGGGAGGCATCAGGGAGCCGTCAGGGAGGCCCGGGGATGCCCGGGAGGCGGGTGCGGGGTGGGTCGGAGGAGGCGTTCCCGCAGGCCCGCGCGGCCTCAGTGGCTGCTCATGTACGTGCCGTACGACAGGGCCGACGCGGGGGACGGCAGGCCCAGGTTCTTCGGGGTGAGGGCGCGGGAGTTCGTGACGGAGGTCTTCGGGAAGACCCAGACGCCGCCGGACTTCGCGTTCTCCCCCGGGGCGCCGACGGCCGTGTCCGGGACGCCGTCCTTGTCGTAGTCGCCCGTCGCGACGGCGGTGCCGAAGGCGTCGTTCGCCTCCGCCACGCCGGGGACGTGGGGGCGGTCCTGGTGGTAGGGCACGGAGGTCGCCTCGCCGAACCTGTCGACGATGCCGCCGGCGTGCCCCAGCAGCAGCGTGGCCGCGCCGGCCGCCTTGCGGCTCCCGATGGCCTCGCCGGGGGCGCCCGCCACCAGGTCGTCGCGGCCGTCGCGGTTGACGTCCAGCACGGCGAGGGAGGCGCCGAAGCGGTCACCGGCCTCGGCGACGCCGTACACGCCGACCGTGTCCTGGTTGAGGGTCTGGGAGCGCAGACCGAAGGAGCCCTTCGCGTCGCCGTACTCGATGTGGATGCCGCCGCCCTTGGCGTACGACTCCGGGCCGCACGGGTCGTCGATGTTCTCGTCGGCGATCTCGCGGCACTCGCCGAGGGCCAGGTCGTCCAGGCCGTCGCCGTCGAAGTCGCCGGCGGCGAGCGCGGAGGCGGCGCCGTTGTCGGAGTTCCAGGTGTTGGTCATCTGGCGCTCCGCCTCGTCCCACGTCCACAGCCGGACGTGCGACTGGGTGAAGGGGACGTCGATCGTGTGGTAGGCGAGGGCGAGGTCGTCCGTGCCGTCGGCGGTGAAGTCGCCGGTGGCCAGGAGCGGGGCGCGACCGCCCATCGGGGTGGCGAGGACGGTGGTGACGACGAGGTTCTCGCCGTTGTCCACGGCGGCCCGCATCACGACCTTGTCCCGGCCGCCGACGACGAGATCCCGGCCGCCGTCGCCGGTCAGATCGGCCGCCGCGACCGACCAGCCGTACGCCGACTTCGCCGACGGGCCGAGCAGGGCGTTGGACCCCGGGCCGGTGCCGCGCTCCGAGCCGCCGACGACGACGACCGCGCCCGCGTCCGCGCCGCGGCCGGAGACGTCCTCGCCGGGCGCGCCGACGATCAGCTCCGCGAGGCCGTCGCCGCTCAGGTCCCGCAGCAGGACGGACGCGCCGAAGCGGTCGCCCGCCTCCGGGCTGCCGGGGACCTCGGCGGTGGCCTGGCTGACCCGGATGCTCCCGTACCGGCCCAGGCCCTTCGGGCCGCCCCAGACGAGGTTCACATAGCCGGCCGCCGCCTTGCCGCTCACGGTTCCGGTGGGCACGCCGACGGCCAGGTCCGCGTAGCCGTCGCCGTTGAAGTCGCTGGTCAGGGGGGAGGAGGCGGGGGCGGGCGCGGCGGTCGCCGGGTACGGGACGAGGGCCAGCGCGAGTGCTGCCGTGGCCGCGGTGGTGGCGGCCAGGGCGTACGTCCGTCTGTGCACGGGGGGCTCCAGGTGATGGCCGGATATCGGGGTGGGGTGGTGGCTGGTTCACCTGTGTGACACCTGGAGGCCGCGTGGGGTTGTGCGGGCGGGGTCACGGGCTCGGGCCGAGGGCTCGGGACCAGGGTTCGGGCCGACGGCTCGGGTCCACGGCTCGGATCCGGGGCGGGGCTACGCCCAGAACTCGCTCTCCTTGTCCAGGTCCTCCTGGCACTCGTCGATGTCCGTCATCCTGTCGCCGACGATCCGGAAGACGAGACAGCCGTTCTGCTCGATCCGCCTGCCGCCGCGCTCGGCGGTGTAGCGGTGCACGGAGACCGCGTGGCCCCGGCCGTCCACGCAGATGTGACTCAGCTCGACGCTGAACGTTCCGGCGGTCTCCTCGAAGAGCCGCTGGTAGAGACCGATGATCGCGTCCTGCCCCTTGTAGTCGCCCGACAGGAGGTGGCTGCCGGGGACGTGGTGCGTGCAGTCCGAGGCCATCAGGCCCCGGAGGGTGTCCATGTCGCCCCTGGTGAAGGCTTCGTAGCCCTTGCGGACGAGCGCTGCGTTCGGGTGTTCGGCCATGGGGATCGCCGGCTTTCCGCTGCTCATGGTGGTTGCTGCCTGTAGGGGCAATTCTCGTCGCGTACCTGGGGCTTCGCGAGCGCTCGCGTGTGCGCCGGGGGCGCACCACCTGGTCGTCACGAGCGAGTCATTACGCTCTGTAAGTGATCGCGTGCGAGGTGTGAGTATTTCCTGTGGGGCTTTCGTGACCGTGTGTCCATGAGAGGAGTGGGAGGTGTCATGTCGCTCTACCTGTTCGACGACGCGGACGGCCGGGCGCGGGCGCGGCTCCCCGTCCTGGAGGCGCGGTACGACCACGGGTCGCGCAAGGCGTTGGAGAGCACCGGGGTGGGGCCGGGCTGGAGATGCCTGGCGGTCGGGGGCGGCGAGGGCACCCTCGGGCGCTGGCTGGGGGAGCGGGTGGGGCCGGGCGGGGAGGTCGTCGTCACCGGCGTCGATCCCCGCCGGGCCGTGCGGAGGAGACTGCCCCCGCAGGTACGGCTGTCGGCGCACGACATCACCGGCGGCACCCTCCCCGGGGACGGGTTCGACCTGGTGCACGCCCGGCTGGTGCTGCTCCGGCTGCCGCAGCGGTTACGGGTGCTGGAGCGGCTGGTGGAGGCGCTGCGGCCGGGCGGGTGGCTGGTGCTGGAGGAGTTCGACTGCGGCTGGACGCCGGTGCTGGCCGCGCCGGAGGACGAGGCGGGGGTGCTCTTCGAGCGGGTGCACCGGGCGCTGCTGCAGGCGCTGGAGATGGTGGGCGCCCAGCCGCTGTGGGGGCGTCAGGTGGTCGGCGCGATGATACGGGCGGGGCTGCGGGGGGTGACGGCGACGACGTACGCCGAGGCCTGGGCCGGGGGCGGCGAGGGCATCCGGCTGCACCGAGCCAACATCGAGCGGGCGGTCGAGCGGACCGGCGAGGCGGAGGCCCGGGTCGGCGCCACGCGCATCGGCGGGACCTGGTTCGGGGACGGCGAACTGCGCCGGTTCCTGGAGCTGCTGGACGACCCGGGGTTCGTCGTGAACTCGTATCCGATGGTGAGCGCGCGGGGGCGGCGGGCCGGGGGCGCGGCGGCGGGCCCGGTGCCGGAGGGAGGGGCCGAGTGGTGACAGCGGCTGCCCGCGGCGGTCTGCCGCACCGGCGGCGGCCGGGCGGCCGGCGGCCGTGTCGCCGTCGGCCGCCCGCCACCGGGTCACTGCAGCATGCCCTCGACGGTGTCGCCGCCCACCACGGTCGCCCCGGCGGTCGTCACGCCCTTCGCCGAACCCCGCAGCAGCAGCGAGCCGTTGCCCGCCGCGATGTACAGGTCGGCCCTGCCGTCGCGGTCGGTGTCGCGGAGGCGGACCGTGCCGCCGAAGGACTCGTCGGCCACGGCGCCGGGAACGCCGGGGCTGTTGCGGGCGAACCACTGCGAACCCTTGCCCGTCAGGCCGGACCTGGAGCCGTGCAGGACATGGACGCCGCCCGCGTACTCCTGGTCGCCGATCTTCTCGCCGTACGCGCCGATCGCCAGGTCGCGGTAGCCGTCGCCGTTCACGTCACCGGCGGAGACCGAGGCGCCGAACCGGTCGCCGCGCTCGGCGCCGCCCGCGATCCCGGCGGTGTCCTGGGTGAAGCGGGCGCTCTTCGACGGGCCGGACGAGGCGCCGTACCAGACCGACACGCGGCCCTTGCCCTTGTCGTGGATCTGTGTGCCGATGGCGATGTCGCCGTAGCCGTCCTTGTCGAAGTCGGCGATGACGCCGTCGCCGCCGCGCCCCGCCTGGCCGCCGTCGCCGTTCAGGCGCTCCAGGCGGAGGGTCTTGCCGGGGTACAGCTTCGTCTTGCCGCCCTTGACGAACCAGGCGTCCGAGGCGATGTACGTGTCGGTGACCACGTCGCCGATGACGACCAGGTCGGTCCTGCCGTCCTTGTCGACCTTGCCGGAGACCAGGGCGGTGGCCCAGAAGGAGGTGTTCTCCTTGTCCAGGACGGTGACCGAACCCTTCACCCCCGACCTGGTGATCGCGCCCCGGTAGACGTACGTCCTGCTGTCGCGGACCAGGGCCAGGTCCTGGTGGCCGTCGCCGTCGAAGTCACCGGTGGCGAGGTCGGCCGCCCGGCCGGATACGCCCTTCGGGCCCTTGAACGGGACGGTCGTGCCGCCGGACAGGCCCTTCTTGCCGCCCCACAGGACGGTGACGGTGCCGTTGTCCTTGTGCGCGCCGACGTTCTCGCCGTTGGCGGAGACCGCGAGGTCGCCGTAGCCGTCCTTGTCGAAGTCCGCGGCCGTGCGGATCTCGCCGAAGAAGTCGTCCCTCTCGTCGGCGCCGGGGACGCCCGCGCTCGCCTGGTCGATGAACTGCGTCTTCGTACCGGGCCCGCCGCCCGCCGTGCCGAAGGTGACCAGGATTCCGCCGCCCTCGCTGGCGAAGTCCGGGCCGTGGGAGTAGACCGCGTAGTCGCGGTGGCCGTCGCCGTTGAAGTCGTCGGCGTACTTGGCGGGGGCGGCGGCTGCGGGCGTGGCCAGGGCGAGTGGGGTCAGGCCGGAGACGAGGAGGCCTGCGGCCAGGAGGAAGGGGCGGGTGCGCAAAGGGAGGGCTCCGGAACGAGGTGGGAGAGGGCCCGCACCCTTGGGGGCGCGGGCCCGATCGGTGGACGGAAGACGTCAGTTGGCCGCGTTGCCGCCGAACAGCGGGGACGCGTCCGTCGAGACGCCGACCGAGGACGTCGACAGAGACCGCGAGCCGGTCGTGGTGATCTTCGAGCCGTTGGAGGGCAGGTAGACGACCGAGCCGTTGCCGCTGTTCTCGCCGTACGCGCCGACCGTCAGGTCCGCCCTGCCGTCACCCGTGACGTCGGTGAGCTTGACCTCGGAGCCGAAGAAGTCGTCCCCCTCGTCCGAGCCGGGGACGCCCGCCGTGGACTGGGCGAGGTACTGGTAACCGGAGGTCGTGTCGACGCCGGAGGCCGAGCCGTAGAGGACCGTCACCGCGCCCGCGTTGACTACGCCGTTCAGGTTCTCGCCGGCCGCGCCCACCACGAGGTCCTGGAAGCCGTCGCCGTTGATGTCGCCGAGCGAGATCTCGTTGCCGAAGAAGTCGCCGCGCTCGGAGGAGCCGGGGACGTTGCCGGTGTTCTGGGTGACCGAGGTGGCGCCGGCCGGGCCGGAGGCCGAGCCGTAGACGATGTGGACCTTGCCACCGGTGGCGGACTCGGGCACGGAGGGCTCGCTGCCGTCCTTGGACGGGTCCCACTCGGAGCCGGTCACGATGTCGCCGTAACCGTCGCCGTTGACGTCACCGATGCCGGTGATGATGCCGGGCTTCAGCTTCTGCGCGGACGCGGCCTTCAGGCCGGTGGTCGTGCCGGGCACGTAGTAGTTGGCGTTCCAGTTGTACGCGCTGTCCGTCTCGAAGCCGTCGACGATCAGGTCGGTCCGCTTGTCCCCGTTGACGTCGCCCGCCGTGAGGTTGAGCGGGCCGGTGCCGTCGCCCGACATGATGGGCGGCTTGACGGTGTAACGGGCGCCCGCCGTACCGGACTTGCTGATGCCGGCCTTGAAGACGTGGATCGTGCTCGATGTGGCCCCGACCGCGAGGTCCTCCGTCCCGTCGCCGTCGAAGTCGCCGGCCGCCAGGGACTTGCCCCACCTGTCGTGGGCGGAGGGCGTCGGGTCAGCGATCGTCGTGGCGCCTGACAGGCCCTTCGACGAGCCCCACACGATCGCGACCGTGCCACCGTCCGCGTCGCCGGAGACATCCTCCAGGTACGCGGAGACGGCGAGGTCGTCGTAGCCGTCGCCGTTGAAGTCGCCGTACGCGCTGACCCAGCCGAACGCGTCGTTCGTCTCGGCGCTGCCGGGCACACCGGTCGTGTTCTGGCTGATCGTGGTGCGCTTGGCGGAGGTCACACCGCTCGCCGAGCCGTAGAGGGCGACGATCTGTCCGGCGCCCTTCTTGCCGCCGACGGTGGCGGACCCTGCCGCGTACGCGACGTCACCGAACCCGTCGTTGTTGAAGTCCGCCACAGGGTGGTGGACCGAGTCGGCCGCCGTCGCCGTAGCGGCCGAGAACGTGAGCAGACCGCCCGTCAGCGCGACCGCGGAGGCCGTCGCGAGGGCGAGTCGCAGATGCTTGTGCATGCGGGAATCTCCTGCTGCATGCGGGACGCCTGGCAGACGTCCGCAGTCAATGGGGTGCCCTTCCTGTCCGTGTTCGCCCGGAGTTGGTACGGGGTTCACGGGAAGTTGGCGAACAGGAGACCGGTGGAGTGGCGGGAGGGTTGTACGGCAGTTCGAGAAAGTTCTGCGGGTCGCGCGGTCCGAACGTTCCGCCGCGCTGGCGCGTCTGCGGTGCGAGGCAACGACAGACAGGCCGTCGAACCGGTGGGAGACGAGATGCTGAGCGGTACCCGTGTACGAATCGCCCTGGCCGTCCTGGCGACGATCCCGTCGGCCGTCGGGTGCGCGGCACTGGACACAGGGGGCACGAGTTCGGCCTCGTGCGTGTTCGCCGTGGACCACGACGACCGGCAGTACGTCGAGGTGGGCGAGGTCGACGTCGTCCTCGGCGCGAAGGCGGGCACCGCACGGGACTCGGTCTGCGAGGACCAGGGCGGCGGCGAGGAGGACCGGGTGGCGGCCGGGGACCTGACCGTCTACGCGGCCTACGCCATCAAGGGCGTGGACACCGAGGACGCGATCGCGGTCCGTGAGTCACCGGGGGGCGAGGTGCGCGTCCTGGTCCACATCACCGAGGACGAAAGCACGAACGCGGCGGCCGAGCGCCTCTTTGGGAAGGACGGGCGGGGCGGCGAGGGTGACGTCGCCGGAGAGGGTGACGACGCGACCGCCCTCGACGAGGTGCCCGAGGACGATGGCGGTGACGGCGGTCCCGGCAGCGGCCACAGCGGCAGCGGCCCGGTTCCGGCGAAGTGTGTGTTCGTCGTGGACTACGGCGGCGACAGCTACCTCGACCGGGGCGACGCGAAGATCGAGCTGGGGGCCAAGGCCGGGAAGGCCCGCGCGGTGCCGTGCGACGACACTCCCGGCGAGGCCGACCCCTCGGCCGAGCCGGCGCTGTTCCAGGCGTACACGATCAAGGGGCTGGACCCGGCCGATGCCATAGCCATCCGCTCCTCGGCGGACGAGGAGCCCCACTTCATGGTGCGCTCGGGCGACGACCTGCCGCCCGAGGTCGAGGAGTTGCTGGCGATCGATGGGCGGTGAGCCGGCCGGGCCGTCGGCGCGGTGGCCCGCGCGAGTGCCACGACGACGCCCCCGGTCCGAGGGGACCGGGGGCGTCGTCGTACCGACTGCCGTGCGCGTGCGCGGCGCCTACTTCACCGGCTGCGGCTCCGGCTCGCTCTCCGTCTCCGCCTCGCCCGCCGGGGGCTCGTCGTCCGGGACCGGGGTCTTGACGGACTCCAGCAGCAGCTGGGCGACGTCGACGACCGTGATGGACTCCTTGGCCTTGCCGTCGTTCTTCTTGCCGTTCACGGAGTCCGTGAGCATGACGAGGCAGAACGGGCAGGCCGTCGAGACGATGTCGGGGTTGAGGGAGAGGGCCTCGTCGACGCGCTCGTTGTTGATGCGCTTGCCGATCCGCTCCTCCATCCACATCCGGGCGCCGCCGGCGCCGCAGCAGAAGCCGCGCTCCTTGTGGCGGTGCATCTCCTGCTGGCGCAGGCCCGGGACGGCCGACATGATCTCGCGCGGGGGCGTGTAGATCTTGTTGTGGCGGCCCAGGTAGCAGGGGTCGTGGTAGGTGATCAGACCCTCGACCGGGGTCACCGGCAGCAGCTTGCCCTCGTCGATGAGGTGCTGGAGCAGCTGGGTGTGGTGGATGACCTCGTAGTCGCCGCCGAGCTGCGGGTACTCGTTGCCGAGGGTGTTGAGGCAGTGCGGGCAGGTGGCGACGATCTTCTTCGCCGACTTCGGCTTCTTCGTCGACTCGTCCTCGTCGTCCTCGCCGAAGGCCATGTTCAGCGCGGCGACGTTCTCCATGCCGAGTTCCTGGAACAGGGGCTCGTTGCCGAGACGGCGGGCGGAGTCGCCGGTGCACTTCTCGTCGCCGCCCATGATCGCGAACGTGACGCCCGCCATGTGGAGCAGCTCCGCGAAGGCCTTGGTGGTCTTCTTGGCGCGGTCCTCCAGGGCGCCGGCGCAGCCGACCCAGTAGAGGTACTCGACCTCGGAGAGGTCCTCGATGTCCTTGCCGACGACCGGGACCTCGAAGTCCAGCTCCTTGAGCCACTCCAGGCGCTGCTTCTTCGCCAGGCCCCAGGGGTTGCCCTTCTTCTCCAGGTTCTTGAGCATCGTGCCCGCCTCGGACGGGAACGCGGACTCGATCATCACCTGGTAGCGGCGCATGTCGACGATGTGGTCGACGTGCTCGATGTCGACCGGGCACTGCTCGACACAGGCGCCGCAGGTGGTGCAGGACCACAGGACGTCCGGGTCGATGACGCCGTTCTCCTCGACGGTCCCGATCAGCGGGCGCTCGGCCTCGGCCAGGGCCGCGGCGGGCACGCCCGCCAGCTGCTCCTCGGACGCCTTCTCCTCGCCCTCCATCGACTTGCCGCCACCGGCCAGCAGATACGGGGCCTTGGCGTGCGCGTGGTCGCGCAGCGACATGATCAGCAGCTTCGGGGAGAGCGGCTTGCCGGTGTTCCAGGCGGGGCACTGCGACTGGCAGCGGCCGCACTCGGTACAGGTGGAGAAGTCGAGGATGCCCTTCCAGGAGAACTGCTCGACCTGGGAGACACCGAAGACGTCGTCGTCACCGGGGTCGGTGAAGTCGATCGGCTTGCCGCCCGAGGTCATCGGCTGCAGACCGCCCAGCGCCGTGGCGCCGTCGGCGTTGCGCTTGAACCAGATGTTCGGGAAGCCGAGGAAGCGGTGCCAGGCGACGCCCATGTTGGTGTTCAGCGAGACCGTGATCATCCAGATCAGCGAGACACCGATCTTGATCATCGCGGTGAGGTACACCAGGTTCTGCAGGGTGCTCGGGTCCAGGTCCCGGAAGGCCACGACCAGCGGGTACGAGGCGAAGTACCCGGCCTCGTAGTGCTCCACGTGGTGGATGGCGCCCTCGAGACCGCGCAGGGTGTAGATGGCGAGGCCGATGGTGAGGATGACGTACTCGACGAAGTACGCCTGCCAGGCCTTGGAGCCCGCGAAACGCGACTTGCGGCCGGCCCGGGAGGGCAGGTTCAGCAGCCGGATGGCGATCAGCACGAGGATGCCGAGGATCGTCATCACACCGATGAACTCGATGTACATCTCGAACGGCAGGAAGCCGCCGATCACCGGCAGCGTCCAGTCGGCCTGGAACAGCTGGCCGTACGCCTGGGCGAGGGTGGGCGGCAGCGTCAGGAAGCCGATCGCGACGAACCAGTGGGCGAAGCCCACGATCCCCCACCGGTTCATCCGGGTGTGGCCGAGGAACTCCCGGGCCAGGGTGATCGTGCGCGCCTTCGGGTCGTCCGTCCGGCTGCCCGCCGGTACCGGCTGACCGAGCTTCACGAACCGGTAGATCTGCGCCACGGCCCGCGAGATCAGCGCGACGCCGACCACGGTCAGGACCAGCGACACGATGATCGCGGCGAGTTGCATTTCGGGGCTCCTCGGGCCTGCGAGGGGAGTCATTACTAAGCGGTAACTTATGCAGTCCGTCTGAGACTACCCAGTTCTCCTGCCGCACTGTAGCCAGGGGGGCGGTGATCTGCGTCGCTGAGGGTTGCCTGAGTGCGGCCCCGTCATACCCCGGGGCGGCCGTGGGGCGACTTCGGGGCGATCGTGTTATTTCAAAACGATCGTGTTATTCATGCGAAATTGTGACATTCGCGCCTAACTTGGATCCGTGCTGTACGGAATCCTCGCCGCCGCCTCCGCCCTGTTGCTGACCGCCGTGCTCTCGGCGGCCGTCCGTCTGCCCGCGCTGCGGCTGGGGATCGCCGAGCGGCGCCGGGGGCGGCGGGTGCCGCTGCTCGGCGGTGTCGCGGTGATGGCCGGGGTGGGGGCCGTGGCCTGGGTGGGGGAGTGGAGCGGGGTCGCCCCGCTGGGCCAGGAGGCCGGGCGGCTGATCGTCGTGGGGGCCGGGCTCGGGCTGCTCGGGCTGGTCGGTGATGTGTGGCGGCTGCCGGCGGTGGTGGGGGCGGCGGGGGTGGTCGTCGCCGCCGCGCTGGTGGTGCCGTACCGCGATCTGGGGGTCCTGGGCGGGATGGCCGGGGTCTGCTGGATCGCTCTCGTGGTGCACGGGTTCAAGGGGATGGCCCGGTCGGACGGGGTGCTCGGCGTGGTCGGAGCGGTCACCGCGTTCGCGCTGAGCGGGTGCGCGGCGGCCGAGGTCATGGACGGTCTGGCCACCCTCTTCAGTGTGCTGGCCGCCGCGCTCACCGGGTTCCTGATGCACAACTGGCCGCCCGCGCGCGTCGTGCTCGGCACCTGCGGGGCGCTGTTCGTGGGGTTCGTGCTCGCGGGGGGCGTTCTGCAGGTGTACGCCGTCGGGTACGGCGCCGGCGTCGGGGCGCCCTTCGCCCTCACCGCCGTGGCCACCGCCGACGTGGTCCTCGCGCTGGTCTCGCGGAAACGGGCGGGACGGGAGCTGTGGCGGGGCGGGCCGGACCATCTCGCGCACCGGCTGCGGCGGATCGGGCTCACGCCGCCGGGGGCGGTGGTCGTGCTCGGGGTGTGCGCGGCGGGTTCCACGGGGGTCGGGCTCGCCATCCACATGCTGTGGACGGAGCCGCGGTTCGCCTGGTGGGTGGCGGGGGCGACCGGGGTGGTGGTCCTGGGGATGCTCTTCGTGCCGACCGGTGCGCCCCGGCCGGCGCCCGCGGCCCCCGCGACCCGGGCCGGCCGCTCGGTCCCGGCCGCCGCGACCGAGGTCCGCCGTCCGCCGGCCACGGCCGCCCGGCCCGTCCCCACGGGGGTCCATCGTGCCCGGCCCATTCCGAGCGGGCGGGCGCCCGCTCCGTCGTCCCGGCCCCGGCGGTTCCGCGAGCAGGAGGCGGCGGAACTGGGGCGGAGGGGGTGGGTGGGGTAGGGCGACACCCACCCTCGTACTCTCATTTCCCCAGGTCAGCCCTCGGTTGCGTATAAGCAAAACATAAGAGTTGAGCCTCCTCGACTCAGCTCTGTTGACCCATCGGGGGGCGTCATGCACACTTGAGTCCGTTCCACTCAAGTCATTGCTGGAGGAATTGAAATGGCACGTGCGGTCGGCATCGACCTGGGCACGACTAACTCCGTCGTCAGCGTTCTTGAAGGCGGCGAGCCCACCGTCATCACCAACGCAGAGGGCGCCAGGACCACGCCGTCCGTCGTCGCCTTCGCCAAGAACGGCGAGGTGCTCGTCGGCGAGGTCGCCAAGCGCCAGGCGGTCACGAACGTGGACCGGACCATCCGGTCGGTCAAGCGTCACATGGGTACGGACTGGAAGATCGAGCTCGACGGGAAGCACTTCAACCCGCAGCAGATGAGCGCCTTCATCCTGCAGAAGCTGAAGCGCGACGCCGAGGCCTACCTGGGCGAGAAGGTCGCGGACGCGGTCATCACCGTCCCGGCGTACTTCAACGACTCGGAGCGGCAGGCCACCAAGGAGGCCGGTGAGATCGCGGGCCTCAACGTCCTGCGCATCGTCAACGAGCCCACCGCCGCCGCCCTCGCCTACGGCCTGGACAAGGACGACCAGACGATCCTCGTCTTCGACCTCGGTGGCGGCACCTTCGACGTGTCGCTCCTGGAGATCGGTGACGGCGTCGTCGAGGTGAAGGCCACCAACGGCGACAACCACCTCGGTGGTGACGACTGGGACCAGCGTGTCGTCGACTACCTGGTGCAGCAGTTCCGCGCCGGCCACGGTGTGGACCTCGCCAAGGACAAGATGGCCCTCCAGCGCCTCCGCGAGGCCGCCGAGAAGGCCAAGATCGAGCTGTCCTCGTCCACCGAGACCTCGATCAACCTGCCCTACATCACGGCCTCCGCCGAGGGCCCGCTGCACCTGGACGAGAAGCTCACCCGCGCCCAGTTCCAGCAGCTGACGGCCGACCTGCTGGAGCGCTGCAAGACGCCGTTCCACAACGTCATCAAGGACGCCGGGATCGCCCTCTCCGAGATCGACCACGTCGTTCTCGTCGGCGGCTCCACCCGTATGCCCGCCGTCGCCGAACTGGTCAAGGAACTGACCGGCGGCAACGAGGCCAACAAGGGCGTCAACCCGGACGAGGTCGTCGCCATCGGCGCCGCCCTCCAGGCCGGTGTCCTCAAGGGTGAGGTCAAGGACGTCCTGCTCCTCGACGTCACCCCGCTGTCCCTCGGTATCGAGACCAAGGGCGGCATCATGACCAAGCTCATCGAGCGGAACACGACGATCCCGACCAAGCGGTCCGAGATCTTCACCACCGCCGAGGACAACCAGCCGTCCGTGCAGATCCAGGTCTACCAGGGCGAGCGCGAGATCGCGGCGTACAACAAGAAGCTCGGGATGTTCGAGCTGACCGGTCTGCCGCCCGCCCCGCGCGGTGTCCCGCAGATCGAGGTCGCCTTCGACATCGACGCCAACGGCATCATGCACGTGACCGCGAAGGACCTGGGCACGGGCAAGGAGCAGAAGATGACCGTCACCGGCGGCTCCTCGCTGCCGAAGGACGAGGTCGACCGGATGCGCCAGGAGGCCGAGAAGTACGCGGAGGAGGACCACGCCCGCCGCGAGGCCGCCGAGACCCGCAACCAGGGCGAGCAGCTGGTCTACCAGACCGAGAAGTTCCTCAAGGACAACGAGGACAAGGTCCCCGGTGACATCAAGACCGAGGTCGAGGCGTCCGTCGCCGAGCTGAAGGACGTGCTCAAGGGCGAGGACACCGCCGAGATCCGCACCGCCACCGAGAAGGTCGCGGCCGTCTCGCAGAAGCTCGGCCAGGCCCTGTACGCCGACGCCCAGGCCGCGCAGGCCGCGGGCGGCGAGGCCGGCCCCGGCGCCGGTGACGCCAAGGCGGACGACGACGTCGTCGACGCCGAGATCGTCGACGAGGACCGTGACCGCAAGGACGGTGCCGCGTGACGGAGGAGACCCCGGGCTTCGACGAGCAGCAGCCGCAGTCGGCTCAGCCGCAGCAGCCTGATGTCCCCTCCGGCTCGAACGACGCCGAGCCGAAGGCCGCCCCCCAGGAGGGGGCGGCCCCGGCCGGGGACGCGGCAGCGGCGGCCCAGGTGGCCGGTCTGACGGCACAGCTGGACCAGGTGCGTACGGCGCTCGGTGAGCGCACGACGGACCTCCAGCGCCTCCAGGCCGAGTACCAGAACTACCGTCGCCGGGTGGAGCGCGACCGGATCACGGTCAAGGAGATCGCCATCGCGAACCTCCTGACCGAACTCCTGCCCGTACTCGACGACATCGGCCGCGCGCGGGAGCACAGCGAACTGGTCGGCGGCTTCAAGTCCGTCGCGGAGTCGCTGGAGACCGTCGCGGCGAAGATGGGACTCATGCAGTTCGGCAAGGAGGGCGAGCCCTTCGACCCGACGATCCACGAGGCCCTGATGCACAGCTACGCGCCCGACGTCACCGAGACGACGTGCGTGGCGATTCTCCAGCCGGGGTATCGCATCGGCGAGCGCACCATCCGCCCCGCGCGGGTGGCCGTGGCCGAGCCGCAGCCGGGGGCGCAGACCGTCAAGGCCGAGGGCTCCGAGGAGCAGACGGCGGCGGCCGACGACAAGGAGAGCGGTGGCCCGGACGAGGGCTGACGCCGACGGCGTACACGGTGGCGTGCACGGTGAGTGGAAGGAGGGACGTCGCGGATGAGTACCAAGGACTTCATCGAGAAGGACTACTACAAGGTCCTCGGCGTCCCCAAGGACGCCACCGAGGCCGAGATCAAGAAGGCGTACCGCAAGCTCGCCCGCGAGTTCCACCCGGACGCCAACAAGGGGAACACCAAGGCCGAGGAGCGCTTCAAGGAGATCTCCGAGGCCAACGACATCCTCGGTGACCCCAAGAAGCGCAAGGAGTACGACGAGGCCCGCGCCCTCTTCGGCAACGGCGGCTTCCGCCCCGGACCCGGCGCCGGCGGCGGCTCGTTCAACTTCGACCTGGGCGACCTCTTCGGCGGCGGCGCCCAGGGCCAGCAGGGCGCGGGCGGCTTCGGCGGGGGCATCGGCGATGTCTTCGGCGGCCTGTTCAACCGGGGCAGCTCCGGCACCACCCGGGTGCAGCCCCGGCGCGGCCAGGACATCGAGTCCGAGGTCACGCTGAGCTTCACCGAGGCCATCGAGGGCGCCACCGTGCCCCTGCGGATGTCCTCGCAGTCGCCCTGCAAGGCCTGTTCGGGCACCGGCGACGCCAACGGCACCCCCCGGGTGTGCCCGACGTGCGTCGGCACCGGGCAGGTCGCGCGGGGCTCCGGCGGCGGTTTCTCCCTGACCGACCCCTGCCCGGACTGCAAGGGCCGCGGACTGATCGCCGAGCACGCCTGCGACATCTGCAAGGGCTCGGGCCGCGCCAAGTCCTCCCGCACCATGCAGGTCAGGATCCCGGCGGGCGTCTCCGACGGCCAGCGGATCCGGCTGCGCGGCAAGGGCGCCCCCGGTGAACGGGGCGGCCCGGCGGGCGACCTGTACGTCGTCGTCCATGTCGACCCGCACCCGGTGTTCGGCCGCAAGGACGACAACCTCACGGTGACCGTCCCGGTGACCTATCCCGAGGCGGCCCTCGGCGGAGAGGTCCGGGTCCCGACCCTGGGCGGACCGCCGGTCACCCTGAAACTGCCTCCGGGCACCCCCAACGGCCGTACGATGCGGGCCCGGGGCAAGGGCGCCTTCCGCAAGGACGGCACCCGCGGGGACCTGCTGATCACGGTCGAGGTGAGTGTCCCGCAGGACCTGTCGGGGAAGGCTCGTGACGCGCTGGAGGCGTATCGCGAGGCGACCGCGGGCGAGGACCCGCGAGCGGAGCTGTTCCAGGCCGCGAAGGGAGCATGAATGTGATGGACGGCCGCCGTAGACAGAATCCACTGGGTCGGGCGTACGAGCTGACGGAAGAGACACCGGTGTACGTCATCTCGGTGGCCGCCCAGCTCTCCGGTCTGCACCCGCAGACCCTGCGCCAGTACGACCGTCTCGGCCTGGTCTCCCCGGACCGCACCGCCGGGCGCGGCCGTCGCTACTCGGCCCGTGACATCGAACTGCTGCGCACCGTCCAGCAGTTGTCGCAGGACGAGGGCATCAACCTGGCCGGCATCAAGCGCATCATCGAGCTGGAGAACCAGGTCGCCGCGCTCCAGTCCCGGGTCGCCGAGATGGAGGCCGCCCTCGACGGCGCCGCCGCGGCCATGCGCCAGCGCGAGGCCGCGGTCCACGCCTCCTACCGGCGTGACCTGGTGCCGTATCAGGAAGTGCAGCAGAGCAGCGCGTTGGTGGTGTGGCGGCCGAAGGGGCGGCAGCCAACCGCGGACTGACCGCCCGAACGTCCGAAGTACGCGCGGGGCCCGGAGGTTCACCTGAACCTCCGGGCCCCGCGCGTAGCTGAAACGACCAGCCCTCCTGATCCGATTCAGCGTTCCTCGCGGTCCGTCACCGAAAGCCGCCGCCCTGGTGTCCGGGCTGGTTCGGCGGAGTGACCGGGGTCCGGCCGGCCGGAGGCTGCGACTGAGGTGGCGGGGACGGCCACGCGGGCTGGTGAGGCGTGGGCGGGTACGGCTGCTGGGGTGTCACCGGGGGCTGGATGGACGTGTGCGGCTGATGCTGCGGTACGGACGCTCGCTCGGCGGGGGCGGGGCTGTGCTGCTGCGGGGGTGTGTCGACTTGGGGAAACGGCTGGGTACTGACCCGGTCGAGCAGGACGATGTTCGGGTTGCAGTCCCCGGCGTGCACCTGCACGGCCCCGCCCGCCTGTCGCTCCACCACCAGCAGGCTGAACTCGGCGAGAGCCTGGAGCTGTGTGGGTTCGAGGGCGTACTCGTAGACGCGCTGCCGCCCGGTGGCCAGGCTGGTGCTGTCGCTCTCACCCGTTGTGCGGGTCGTGGACTCGTTCGTGCCGTGCGTGACGGTGGTGGAGACGCCGGACGTCGTGCTGTGACTGCGGCCGGAGTTGGTGGAACTCGCCACCGAGAGCGGGTTGAAGGCGCCCTGATAGGTGGAGGAGCTGTTCCGGCCCCGGGTGACGGAACTGCTCTGGGTCGTGCCCCTGCTCGTGGACGAGCCGAGCGTGCTGGCGATGGACGTGTTGACGGTCCGCCCTTCCGTGTCCGTCAGGGTGTGCAGGACGAAGGAGTGGTGACGGCCCATGAAGTCGGCGGCGATCATGGCCTCCTGATGGTTTCCGAGCCGCATGAAGCCGACTGTGCCACCGCCGATCAGCTGCTCTCCCGCGTCCCTCAAGTGTGCGTGCACAAAGGTGAGTTGAGCGCCGTGCCGCTCGCAGACCTGAGCCAGCTGTTCGAGATGGCGCCGCTGCAGACCCTGCTCACCGAGAGCCACGATCACGGACGGGGCGGCCTCCTCGAAGGAGGACAGCCTCCGCATCACGCTCTGCACGGCCAGGTCGGCCAGCAGCTCCGTGCTCGCCGAGCCGGCCCCGGGGTCGAGAGCGACACAGGTGAGATATCCCGGACCGCGCCCCCCGCGCGCCGTGCCCAGTTCCACCAGTGGATCCACGAAGGACACCAGCCGGAACAGGCTGTCCCGTATCTGGTCCTTGTTCTTGTCGCTGAACAGGTCGTCCGCGATGATGTTGCGCTCGTCCCTGCTCAGCACCTTGGTGTCGTCGTCCTCACCGATCAGCACACGCAGCCCGGCGCCCAGCCGGGCCAGGGAGACGTCGGCGCCCAGCACGCCGCACACCTGCGTGAGAACCCGGGCGTAGACGGCCCGCTCGGCCCGGCCGGACTCGGCGTTGTCACCGTTCATGGCCTCGACCAGGGCCTGCACCAGCTCGTGCGGTGCGAGGGCGCTGACGATGCCGCTTTCCGCCATCCGGCTGGGCAGCAACTGCACATCCACGGGCAGACCGCAGACTTCGGCGAGCACGGACAGCTCGCGGCAGATCAGGGCCTGTGTCAGGTCCAGCACGATCAACGGCCGGTGGCGCAGAGTCGAGGTGCCGAAGACCGAGAGGAAGCCCTCGCGGCCGCGCTGGCTGCCCCCGAAGATGTCCAGCCGCCGGGTGTCCGGGTCGTAGGGGAGTGTGCCCCAGGCGTCCATGCCGCCGATCCACTGCTGCTGATGGCTCTCGTGGAACTGCCGACGCTGGTGCCAGGACTGCCACGCGTGCTGGAAACGCTGTTCCTGTGTGGTCTTCTGCGCCGCGCGGGCGCGGGTGGCGGAGCGCAACTGCCATGAGGCGTAGGCCAGGTGAGCGGCCCCGAAGGCGATCACGGCCGCACTGATCGCGTTCACGGCGGGGCCGACAAGGAGGCTCAGCAGATAGCACACCACCGCGGCACTGACACCGAAGGCGAGCGCGGACCGCAGGCGGGCCTTGCGGCTGAGCCGGGCGGCCTCCACGCGGGTGTCGTACTCGGCAGGCAACTCCTCACGCTCGGGCTCGGGCTCGACGAAGGGCTGACGCAACGACTCGGGGTCGCGGTGGATCCAGCCGAGGCGCTGGCCGGGGTCGAAGAGGCGCTGATAACGGCCGAGAGGTCCCGACTCGGTGCTTACGACGGTCATGAGTGGGGCTCCCGGCCGGTCAGGCGACAGAGGTCTCGGGCGCGCAGGCGCCAATGGAACAGTGGATGCGTGGACATGAGCCCGGCCGGGACACCCTCATCGGGCGAGGGCGGCAGAAGATACGCCTGTGTTGATTGAACTCGCCTCCATGCCCGCCGAAGCGGAGAGCCAGCTGATGATCCACAGCCGGGACATGCTGCACGAAAGCACGTTCCCAGTCCAGCGATGGTGCCCGGAGCGACGTCACAGTTGCAAGGCTTGGCCCTCGGCGCGCGCGACTCTAAGGTGTAGGCGCAAGATCGACAACAGGGGGGGAAGTTGCCAACAAAGCCGCTCGTGCACGAGCCTGCCCAACTGAAGGATCCCGCCCTTTCTTTCGCGCTGCCGGACATCTCCGGCAGCGACTTCAAGCCGTACGGAAGCGGGCCCGCGTATGCGCGTCCCGTACGCCCGACCCGTTACTGCTGCTACGCGATCCGCGGGCAGCGGGCGGGAGGGGTCTGATCCCATGGACCACACGGCTTCCGGCGGCACGTGGCAGCGTTTCGCCGGCATGGAGACCTGTCTGCTGCGCGAGGTCCCTCGCGGGCGGCCTGCCGAGGACCGGGCCCCCGGGTCCGGCGACGACCTGCACGCGCAGCGGCTCGCCGCGCTGATCTCCGCCCATCACACACGGCGGTTCCATGACCCGGCAGGCGGCGCGGTGTTCGTCGGGTGGGCACGCCGGGCGGTGGACCGGCCGATCGACGTCCTGATCGGGGGGAGCGCGCTGCTCGGCGGCCGGGCGGACGCGGACGGCGGCGATACGGCTCTCCTGCGGCTCCCCGCCGGAGCGCGCGGACTCGTCGTGCCGACGGGGGCGGCGGCCTCCCTGCTCGCGGAGTTCCCCCACTGGAGCGTCGTCGAGGGCGTGACCGACGGGCTTCTCGTGGACGACGCGGTCAATGCCACGGGAGCGGCCAACGCCACGGGGCCGGGTGCCGCCCGCCTGCGGCCCACCCTGGAGGACTGTCTCCTCGGGGTATGGCAGGAACCCTTCGCCTGGCTGGTGTTCGCCGAGCCGGTGGCCGACGCCGATCTCCATGAACTCACCGGTGATGTCGCCGACGAGCAGCGCAGGGCCCAGTCCAAGGCGGACGGTTCGCCCGAGTACGCCATCGCGGCGGCCCGGTTGGAACGCCGGCACAAGGAACTCGCCAAGGCGTCGGCCACCGGACTGTGGAGCATCCGGCTGCTGGCGGGAGGACGTACGGCGGAGGAGGCGACCCGGGTGGCCGCGCTGGTCTGCGCATCGGCGGACCTGGAGGGCCTGCCGTACGCGCTCCGCCCGACCGGACGGGTCGCGGACCTGGCCTCGGCGCTCGGCGGAGTCCTCCCCGCTCCCGAGCAGTACCCCTTCCACGCCGGTTCCGACCTGCTCGCGACACTGGCCCGGCCGCCCGCCCAGGAGATACCCGGCGTACGGTTCGCCCTGCGGCCGGAGTTCGACGTCACTCCGGAGACCACCGGGCGACCCGCTGCCCCCGACGCTCCGGCGCCGGTCAGCCTCGGCTCGGTGCTCGACCGCAACCGCAGGCCCGTGGGCGACCTGGAGCTGACCCGTTCCACCCTCAACCGGCACACCTTCGTGTGCGGGGCGACCGGCGGCGGCAAGTCCCAGACCGTGCGGGGTCTGTTGGAGGCGGCCACTCAGGTGGGCATCCCCTGGCTGGTGGTGGAGCCGGCCAAGGCCGAGTACCGGTTCATGTCGGCCCGGCTCGGCGACACGAGCGAGGTCGTCGTCATCAAACCCGGCGACCCCGACGCGCTACCGGCCGGCCTGAACCCCCTGGAGCCCTCGGCGTACGCGAACGGCGAGCGCTTCCCCCTCCAGACGCATCTCGACATGGTGCGCGCGCTGTTCCTGGCCTCCTTCGACCCGCAGGAGCCGTTCCCGCAGGTCCTCAGTGCCGCACTGACCCGCTGCTACGAGGACCTGGGCTGGGACCTCACCCTCGGCGAACCGCTCGTCCCCGGCACCGAACCGCGCTATCCCACGTTGGAGGACCTGGAGCACATGGCCCTGCGCGTCGTGACGGACATCGGCTACGGCAAGGAGGTCGCCGACAACGTCCAGGGCTTCATCAAGATCCGCCTCGCCAGCCTGCGGCTCGGCACGACGGGGCGCTTCCTGGAGGGAGGCCGTCCGCTCGACTTCGGTGAACTGCTGCGCCGCAACGTCGTCTTCGAGATCGAGGACGTCGGTGACGACAAGGACAAGGCGTTCCTGATGGGCACGATCCTCATCCGCCTCGTCGAGTACCTGCGCATGGAACAGCGCGTCACGCGCCGACTCTCCTTTCCCCTGCGCCACTTGAGCGTCTTCGAGGAGGCGCACCGGCTGCTCCGCCGCGTGGAGGAGGGCGGCGCGGGTGCGCACGCCGTGGAGATGTTCGCGGGTCTGCTGGCCGAGATCCGGGCATACGGCGAAGGGTTGATCATCGCCGACCAGATCCCCTCCAAGCTCCTTCCCGACGTCATCAAGAACACCGCGGCCAAGGTCGTCCACCGCCTCCCCGCCCAGGACGACCGCGAGGCGGTCGGCGCGACCATGAACATCACGCCGGCCCAGTCCGAGTACCTGGTCACCCTTCGGCCGGGCGAGGCGGCGGTCTTCACGGACGGCATGGACTACCCGCTGCTGGTGCGTATGCGGGACGGGACGGCCCGCGAGGACGCGGGCGCGATCCGCCCGGCGTCGGCGGCCACACTGACGGGCGATCGCAGCCGCACGTGCGGCCCCTGCTGCACACCGGATCCGTGCACCCTGCGTGATCTGCGCAGGGCCCAGCGGCTGATGGACCAGCCCGAACTCCGGATCGCGTTGTGGGCGGAGATGGCGGTCGCGGCGCATCTGCTCGGGTGGACCACGCCACTGCCGGGCGAGGTTGTGCGGCGGGCCCTGGAGCCGCACCGGGGCCGTCTCCTGGACTGCGCGATCGGCCAGGCCGTCGACCGCGCCGTACACAGCCGAGTGGGCGCGCCCGCGGCCCCGGAGGCACTGGCCGAACACGTGGCCGCGATGATGCGCGCCCAACTCGACGGACAGGATCCATGTCCGGTGGCGGAGCCGCGATTCAAGGCGGCGAAGGGTACGGGCACCAGGGCCTACTACCACGGACGCCTCGCGACGCCGTCCGTGCTGGAACGGATCGTCGGGTGTGCGGATCCTTCGGAGAGGTGGTCCGAGCAGTTCTCCCGAGTCCTCACCTGCTTCGAACGGGTACCGAGGCGGACGCGGGGTGACCGGCCGGTCATGAGCAGGGGGCACGAAGTGACCGTCGACATCAAGGGGTCCGGGGCGTGAGTGAGCTTCAAGGGGCCGACCGTTCGCCCGCGCCGGAGGCGGCCCCCCGGCCGTGGGAGTCGGCGGACACCGCCGCACCGCCGGAACCGGAGACCGCGGAGTCCTTCCCCGACTCGGGTGACGACACGCTTGGTGGCCAGCCACTGGAACCAGGCGAACCCGCTGAACCGGAGGAGCCCGCGGAGCCCTGGGAACCTGCGGAGTGGGGGCAGCCGGAGGAGTCGACGGAGTCTGCAGAGCCGTCGGAGCCCAACGGGCCTGAGGCTTCGGAGGAGCCAGAGGAGCCAGAGGAGCCAGAGGAGTCGACGCAGTCCGCAGAGCCGGCGGAGCCCAACGGGCCTGAGGCTTCTAACGATCAGAACGATCAGAACGATCAGAACGATCAGAAGGATCAGGAGGAGCCGGAGGGCCCCAAAGAGTCCGAAGACTCGGAGGATCTTGAAGAGCCGGAGGCGACGGAGGAGTTCGCAGATCCGGAGGAGCCCGCGGAACCTGAGGACCTGGCAGATCCGGAGGAGCCACAGGGCTTCGAGGAGCCGGAAGTTCCCGGGGAGTCGGAGAACACGGAGAACTCGGAGGACCCGGAGGAGTTCGCAGTCCCAGAGGAGCCTGAGGAACTGGAGGCGGAAGGCCCTTCGGAGCCGGAGCCGGAGGAACACACGGAGCATGACGCCGCTGACGGTGATGACGCCGCTGACGATGCAGACGGGCTCGCCTCAGTGGACGGAGAGCCGGAGTCGGCCGATTCCCCGGACGGTGAGCAGGGGACGGAGGACACCGAAGAGGGCGGCTCGGTGGAGCCCAGCGACTCCGGTGACACCATTCAGGAGACCGTCGATCGACCTCCCCTCGCGAACATGCGTTTCGACAAGGGCTTTGAGATCAAGGGCCTGACATATGGGGACCCGATCAACGAGAACCCCGCGGGCAAGGTGCCGCTCTTCGACGGACCGCCCACGCGGGAGCAGACCGCACAAGGCCGGTTGGGCGACTGCGGTGTCATCGCGTCGATCGGAGCCGTGGCCGGCCACAGACCCGAGGTGATCACGAACGCTGTTCAGGAAAATTCCGATGGCACCTACACGGTCTCGCTGTACGGCGCGGCTTTCGGCGCGGACGGCATCTGCCGAGCCACGGAACGACGGATCGAACTTCTCGTCAAGCCCGACCTGCCCATTGTCGAGGGCAACCCGAGCACGCCGGTCTTCGCGGCGTTGAGAGGTTCCGCGTGGGGCGCGGTACTGGAGAAGTCGATGGCCGGTGTCGACCAGACATGGGAAGACGGTCGCAGGAGCGGATGGGAGACGATCTGGCAGGCGAACCCCAAGTCCGGAGCCTCCGACGGCCCCATCCCGGCCGGCTACGAGCGGCTCAACCAGGGCCTCGACCAGTGGGGCCAGGCCGAGATACTCACTCAGCTCACGGGCAAGGACAGCGCCGTGTACCGATTCCCCCAGGGCGCGGACGCAGACACCGCGCTGGAGAGCCAGCTACGGCAGCGACTCGCGGACGGCAAGCCGATCCTGGCCGCAACGCGTCCGCTCGACACGGAGGCGGGGGAGCAGGCACTGCCGAACAATCTGGTCGCCGGGCACGTGTACGAGGTGGTCGGTGCGGAGGACGGCTTCGTGCGTCTGCGGAACCCGTGGAACATGGCTCACCCGGAGCCGGTGAAGGCCGAGGAGTTCATCGAGAGCTGCAGCTACAAAGGGTGGGGCTACTACGCCACGCTCGCGTAACTCACCTTGGCGAACAAGGGCGTATCCGGACGTACCGGAACATGCGGAAGTATCCAGCGCACGGAGAGAGGGAAAGAAGAGATGCAGGACGAGTTGGTCATTCACTCCGGACAGGTCACCACCACAGTCGGAGGTGGCCGTATCGGTGGGTTGAGCAGTGCTCCCCCCACCGGATCGGAACGGGCCGAGGCGAGGCTCGCCATCAGTGAGGTGGACGGCACGGAACGATATGAGCAGCTTCACGTGGGCGACACCTTCGAGGTGGACGGCGAGGCATGGCGCCTCACGGACATCCGGTACTCGAGTGCCGGGCAGTGGGCGGTCGTGGCCGTACCGGCGGTTTCGGCTCTCCCCGACGCATGAGCCGAGGCGGTTCGACGGCGCGGGACCGGTCCGACTTCAGGTGATCTGCACACCTGTCACACATCAGCCGGACGACGGAATGCCGATCCTGGTGGGAAACCGGGAGGCGGACGCGGAACTGGCGAGGTGACACTGCTCCCGCGGGGCACCGCTCCGAAGCCATCGAGAACGCCGTCCCCGCGCTGGAGGTGCACCTGCGGCGGCAGCTCGCGGACAGCAGAACGATCTTGGCCGGTGATCGGTGAAGGGCGGCCAGGGCATGCGGACAACCCGGAAAACACTCCCGCTCGGAGTATGTGGAGAGGAGATTCGTATGACACGGGACAAGTTGGTGATCCGCTCCGGGCAGCTCACGAGGACCGAAGAGGGAAAAGTCGGAGGGGTGAGCAGCGCATCGGCCACCGAGTCGCGACCTGCCCGCGTGAAGCTGGCGGTTGTCGACGCCGACGGCACGGAACACAAGGAGCGCCTGGGGCTGGACGACACCTTCCCCGTGGGCTCGGAGACCTGGCGCTTGATGGACGTCACGCACTTCGCCGACGGCAGGTGGGCGGCCGTGGCGGTCCCGCAGACGTAGCCGTCTCGATCACTGTGCCCGAGGATTCCACCTCCCCGGAGACACCCGACGCATGACGTGGCCATGATCACCGGCCGGGTCGCGGGGCCGATCGGGAAGGTGCCCCGTGGTCGGCGCCGGGTCGCTGAACCAAGGGGCCGGGGACAGCGTCTCACCAGGGGAAACGCGTACATCGGTGTCGGGGAGGCGCACATGGCCATGGTCGGACTGTTCTGGATCGCCGAGGACGGCGGGGTGTACGTCGGGGCGCGGCCGGAGGGGTACGGGTACGGGGTGCGGCTGACGCGGGACTGGGTGGAGGCGCTCGGGACCGACCAGAGCGCCGTGTGGGGCTGGTCGGAGATCCGGTCGGTCGCCGTGCGGTACGTACGGATCAGGTCCGGCGCCAGGCTGCTCGCCACCACGGCCGTCGACCTCGCCCTCAACGCCGTCGCGGGGGGTGGTGACGCCGCGGCTGCGTTCGAGGTGCACCTGGAGACCGCCGACAGGACCGTCGAGCTGAACGCACAGCTGGCCGCTTCCCTCGGCGGCTACGTCCAGTCCGAGTACGACCTCTCCGTCGCCCTGCTGGAGCGCCTGGCGGCGGGTACGGCGGAGGTCGACACCCTCGCGGAGTGGGGCCGCGTCCACGCCGCCGAGGGGACCCCGCGGCGCGAGGTGCGGGAGGCCCTGCTGCGGACGTGGGCGACCGGGGACTGAGCCGCGAGCCGGCGCGTGCCGTGCGGGGGCGGCTGGTCGAGGAGCGTGGGCGGCTGCCGCTCATCGAGGACCGGGCCCCGCATGAGGTCCGCGTTCACGTGAGGTCCGCCACCCGGCGCGTACGTCCCGTCGAGCGGTGGTGCTGACCGACACCGTGGGGACGGCGCTGATCCCGGACGCCGTCGAGCCCGGCCCTCGCCCTGGCCATGTCCGACCCGTCGGCGATCGGCCACCCCGCTGACCTGCGGCCCGCACCTCCAGGACTTCCGCCCGCACCACTACGAACCCCCTTCGTCCTCAACCCCCGCCCGTACGGCACCCCTTGATGACGCGGCGGAGTCGGCGACAGCCGCCGGCCCCCGTTCCGTGAAGGCCGAGCGGCGACAGCGGGGGCCCTTTGCTTTACCCTCTTCACACCGAGACCACACAAGGCTGTTGTCATCTCGTTAAGTGATTAGTCCTTGACGCTGAGGTGATCACCGCGTTGGCTTTCAGCCACCTGGGTCGCAGTTGCTGCACCCACGCCCGGAAGGCCCTTGATGTGAACGCCCGTACCACCCGCACCACCCCCAGCACTCGTATACGTCGTCGCACCACCGCTCTGCGCCGGACCGCCACCGCCCTCGCCGCCTCGGCCGCGGCCGTCTCCCTCGCCTCCTGCGGGGTCGTGGACGTCGGCGACAGCGCGGAGGCGAGCCCCACGAAGGGCGACGACATCACGGTGGGCGTGCTGTTCCCCGACAAGGACACCAAGCGCTACGAGCAGTTCGACTACCCCAACATCAAGAAGAAGATCGCCGAGCTCACGGACAACAAGGGCGTCACCAAGTACGCCAACGCGGAGAAGGACCCGGAGACCCAGAACACCCAGATGGAACAGATGGTGGCCGACAAGGTCGACATCATCATCGTGGACGCCGTCGACTCCAAGAAGATCGCCCCCGCCGTGCAGACCGCGGACGACGCGGGTATCCCGGTCATCGCGTACGACCGGCTGGCCGAGGGCCCGATCGACGGCTATGTCTCCTTCGACAACGAGCTGGTCGGACAGGTGCAGGGCCGCTCGCTGGTGGAGGACCTGGGCGACAGCGCCGCCAACAAGATCGTCATGATGAACGGGTCGCTCTCCGACCCGAACGCCGCGATGTTCAAGGAGGGCGCGCTCTCCGAGCTGCAGGACAAGGTGACGATCTCCGAGTCGTTCGACACCAAGGACTGGGACCCCAAGGTCGCCAAGGTCAACATGGAGGACGCCGTCGCCAAGCTGGGCGCCGACAACATCGACGCCGTCTACGCGGCGAACGACGGTATCGCCGGCGCGGTCATCGACGTGCTGAAGACCGCCGGTGTCTCCAAGGTGCCGCCGGTCACCGGGCAGGACGCCGACCTGGACGCCGTGCAGCGGATCCTCACGGGCGACCAGTACATGACCGTGTACAAGTCCTTCCCGACGCAGGCCGCCGCGGCCGCCGAGATGGCCGTCGCCAAGGTCCAGGGCCGCTCGATCGAGTTCGACGCCCTGGCCAAGGACAGCATCGACTCGCCGACCACCAAGAAGATCCCGGCCCAGCTGGTGCCCCCGGTCGCGCTGACCAAGTCCAACATCAAGGACACGGTCGTCGCCGACGGCATCTACACCGTCAAGCAGATCTGCACCGCCGACTTCAAGTCCGCCTGCGACGCGGCCAAGCTGGACTGACCCCCGGCCCCCGCCTCCACGCCCCCTCGGCCCGGCAGGGCCACCGCCGGACCGGACCTCGGCCCGGCGGCCCACCCTGCCGGGCCGAACCGTTTCTCCATGGTCTAGGGTGACTGTTTGTCATGTCGTGATCACGGGGGACGACTGTCGCTTGTCTCGGAGCAGTTGGGACAGCCGTACGCGAGGTAGTCGCGTAGTGCGTCGTGCCCTTCCGCTCGCCGAGATCCCAGAGGAACCCTCCTTGCGCACCCCCGCCCGGCCGGACCGGCCCCGCCACCGTCGCCGCATGCCCGCCGCCCTCACCTCGTCCGCCTGCGCCCTGCTGCTCGCCCTCACCGTCTCCGCCTGCGGCGACGACGACGGTGGGATGCTGCCCTTGGCCAAGGACGCGAAGGCGGTCGCCCTCTTCCTGGACGAGCACGTCGGATGCCAGGACACCGACTACTACGTGGGCGACGATCTGCAGGAGTTCCGCGCCGAGATCAGCTACGCGGTCGACAGCGCCGGTGAGTGCGACGTCAGCGAGAACACCGACATGGACTTCGTGCACTTCTCCAGGCTGGGTGACTTCCAGAAGGACGTGGTGAACTCCGAGATCGTCGACGACACCGGCCTGATGGTCGGCATGACCTTCGCCGTCGACGCCGACGACGACAAGGCCGCCGAGGCCCTCCTCGACGCCGGCCTCCTCTACCTCGTCTGCGACCCGGGCGTGGACATACCGAGCACCTACCGGCAGGACGAGGGCGAGGCGGGCTGCGTCCTCACGGACTACGCCCGGCAGGACGAGGAGGAGAACTACTAGGCCTCCACCAGGCCTCCACCAGGCCGTGTCCGCGAAGTCCCGTCGTCCGCCCGGAGGGCGGGCCGCGAGGCAGCCCTCCGGGCGACGGAGGGAATCGTCGGGCAGCCCTAGGGACCAGGCCGGACGCCCTTCAGGACACGGTCGAGTGCCGCCCGGCCCAAGGGCCCCCAGTGCGGCTTGCCGCCGGGCAGGCCCCGGTCTCCGTTCTGCCCCATGAGCATCAGGAAGAGGCACTTCATGGCGGCCAGCCCCCGGGCGCGCCGGATCGCCGCCCCGTCCGCGTGCGCGTACACGTCGAAGAACCGCGCGGCCGTCCCCGCGGGGAGCAGCACCCATGCGGCGGCGAGGTCCCACGCCGGGTCGCCCGCGAAGATGTCGCCGAAGTCGACGACGCCGGAGAGCGTCCCGTCCGAGACGACGACGTTCGCGGGGTGGAGGTCGCCGTGCACCCACACCGCCGGTCCCTCCCACGCGGGGGCCGCGACGGCGTCGTCCCAGACGGCCCGGACCCCGGCCGGGACGGCGCCGGGGTCCACGGCTCCCATGAAGCGCTCGAAGCCCTCCGTGCACTCCTTGGGATGGGCACCGCGGTCCCGGGCGACCGGCGCGTCGGCGGGCGCCTCCACATGGAGCGCCCGCAGGAAACCCGCCAGCGTGTCGGCCGCGTGGTCGCCGCGGCTGATCGAGCCGTGGTCCAGCGGCTCGCCGGGGACCCATGTCATCACGGTCCAGTGCTTGGGGAAGCGCGCGGACGGCTCGCCGCACCGCACCGGGGTCGGCACCGGGAGGGGAAGGCGCGGAGCCAGCACGGGGAGCCACCGCCGCTCGTTGAGCTGGAGCTCCGGGGTCGGGTCCATCCGCTGCATGCGTACGGCCAACTCGTCCCCGAGACGCCACATCTGGTTGCCCCACCCGCCCGCCACCTCACGGACGGCCAGCCCCGCGAGGTCCGGATGCTGTTCCCGCAGCAGGTCGCGGACCAGGCCGGCGGTGATCTCGATCTCGGTGTCGGTCATACGAAGTCACAGTACCCAGGCGGCAGTCGGAGCGGTTCTCGCGCGCCCGGGTGCGCGGATGCCGCCGGGTGCGGGGCCCGGAAGGCGGTGAGCGGGCGAAGAGGGAAGGCAAGCCCTG
The DNA here is from genome assembly GCF_020010925.1 of Streptomyces griseiscabiei. Taxonomy (NCBI): domain Bacteria; kingdom Bacillati; phylum Actinomycetota; class Actinomycetes; order Kitasatosporales; family Streptomycetaceae; genus Streptomyces; species Streptomyces griseiscabiei. Next base: position 314,902 of record NZ_JAGJBZ010000003.1, read on the forward strand.
GGTCGCCGTCGCCCACCGGTTCTCGATGACACACGAACGCTCAGGACGGCAACCGGACGTCGCGCTCCAGCACCGGCCCTGTCCTCGAAGGACCGGCACGACCTGCACGCGTCCGCGAGATACGCCGCACCAGGTCTGGTCCGCCCTGAACCGCAATGCGCCCGTTCCATGGGCCGCAGCGTCGGCCGTACCGGCGCACGGGAGGTCCTGACCTCACCAGGCCGCTCAGGCATCTCCCTGATCATCAGTAACTTTCCGACACCTTGCGGGACGACCGTGAGGGAACGACGGCATCCGCCACCCCGCGATCGGGTGGGAGACCCCCCGCCGGGTGGATTCTCGTGGAGATCACCGGCGGGCAGAGTGATGTCCGCAGGGATCGCACGGAACGAGCCGTGCGGACGGCTCTGTCTCGTCCACCGCGGGGGCGGCCGGAGCATCCGGAGAGAGGAAAGATTCTGTGAACGTCACCATCGCAAGGCGTCTGGGAGTCGGCATCGTCGCCGCCCTGGCGTTCGGCACGGCCGCGCCGGCCATGGCCTACGAGATCGGGCCGCACGCGTACGACGGCGAGCTCAGGTTCTGGACCGAGGGCACCCCGGACCGCGGCATCATGAACATCAAGGACACGGGTGAGGACCACTGGGTCAAGGCGGAGTACTACCGTGTGGCTCACGCGGACGACAAGCTCACCCTGTGGAACAAGGACGGCCCGAACGGCCCGGCCGACAACGACGGCAACCGGGGCACGGTGGAGAGCGGCGAGCACTCCGAGATCTTCAAGGCGCGGGGCACGGTGTCGCGCAACAACCTGCCCGACTATCACACCTCGTGGTTCACGGACTGACCCCGTGACGCGCGGGACGAGGGATCGGTCCCGGCGATTCTGATTCCTCGAGTCCGATCTGACCGAGAGGCCGACAGTGCCTCTCGGTCAGACGTGTTCGCCGTCCGCGCCGCCCTGTCACTTTTCCCCCTTCTGCCCTTCGATCGAGGGAGCCTCGTGTGACCCCACCCTCCACCCAGCCCGTCCTGCGTCTGAGTGACGTCGTCTACGGGGTATCCGAACGACGACTGCTCGCGGGCGCCGATCTCACCGTGCCGGCCGGCCGCTCCGTTTCCGTGATGGGGCCGTCCGGCAGTGGGAAGTCCACGCTGCTGATGTGCCTCATGGGACTGATACGTCCCGAGTCGGGCCTGGTCGAGGTCATGGGCGAGGACCTCGCCCGGATGTCGTCCCGGGCCCTGGCCACGCACCGGCGTCGGCACATCGGCATGGTGTTCCAGTTCGGGGAGTTACTGCCCGAACTCACGCCGGTGGAGAACGTGATGATCGCGAGCCTGCTGTCCGGGGATCCGGTCACCGCCGCCCGCTCCCGCGCAGAGGAACTCCTCGACGGCCTGGGAGTACCGCTGGGCACGGCCACCCAGGATCTCTCCGGGGGCGAGCGCCAGCGCGTCGCCGTCGCCCGTGCCCTGGTGAACACTCCGGAACTGCTGTTGGCGGACGAGCCGACCGGCTCCCTCGACGGGGACCACCGGGGGGCCGTCGCGGACCTGTTGTTCAGGACGCCCCGTGACCACGGATGTGCCCTGGTCGTGGTCACGCACGATCCGGTGGTGGCGAGCCGCGCGGACATGCGACTGCATCTCGACGAAGGCCGACTGGTCCCGGCTGAGGAGGTCCGGTGAGCGGGGGTGGGCTGCGTCGGCAGCTGCTGCGCATGGGCCGGGCCGCCTCCTGGACCGCCGAGGCGGGCCGGATCCGCTTCTTCGCGTTGTTCGCGGCGACCGCGGTGGCGGTTCTCGCTGTCTGCGGACACCTCCTCGCTTCTGCCTCTTTCGACGGCCGGGCCGAGCGCAGTGCGGCCCGGTGGCCTCAGGTCACCGAGACCGGAACGGGCGAACTGCTGTGGAAGGCGACGGTCGCGACCGTCACCGACCGGCAGTACGACGTGGTCTACATCGAGCCCCGTACCGCCGACGCTCCGCTGCCGCCCGGCCTTGACCGATGGCCCCGGCCCGGCGAGGCCGTCCTCTCACCGGCGCTCATGGCCGCCCATCCCGAGGTACGACACGAGTACGGCGAACCCGTGGGAACGATCGCTGTCGCCGGACTGGAGGCGCCCGGCGAGTACTTCGTCTACGTGCGACCGTCCGCCGAGCGCCTCGACCCCGCATCGATGGCCGAGGTGACGGGTTTCGGCGTGACCTGGTCGCCACCTCTCGGTGAGCATCTGTACAACTTTGGTCCCGGAGAGTTCCGTTGGGCCTATTTGGCGCTGTTCGGCCTGCCCGCCGCGCTGTTCGTCGTGATCGCGGCCCGGGTGGGCGCTGCGGCGCGTGACCGGCGTACCGCGGTTCTCACTGCTCTCGGAGCGTCCACCGGTGCGCGTGCCTGGTTCACCGTGGGAGAGGCCGTCGTTCCCGTCACTCTCGGTGGACTGCTGGGGGTCCTGGCGGTCGCCCCCGTGCTCGCTGTCGACATTCCGTTGCCCCTGGTCGACTTCGTGCTCCACCGACCCGATGCCCGTGCCGCGTTCGGTGCCCTGGCCGTTGCCGCCCTCGCGGTTCCGTTCGCGGTGCTGGCCGCCGTGGTGCTGCTCCAGCCGCCCTACCGGCCCGGCCGGTCGACCCGGCCGGCCGTGGCGCGACGGCGTCGGGAATGGACGCTGTGGCTGTTCCCCATCGCCCTGTTCGGCACGGTCCAGGGCACCGGCCTGGCCCCGTACGACCTGCGGCTGCCCGTGCTGGCGACCGGATCCGTCATCACCATCGCGCTGCTTCCCGGAGTGGTCGGGGCGGTGGTTGCGGCGACCGGCCCGGCGATGGCGCGGGTCGGGGCGGCGCGCGGCCGGATCGGCATGCTGATCTCCGGGCGCCGACTCGCGGCCGGGGCGCGCCCGGTCGCGCGACTGGTCGCCGCGGTGGTGATCGCGATCGGGCTGGCTGCCCAGGGACAGATCGCCATCAGCCTCTTCACGGAGATGAGCGACCGCGTCGACGCCATGGAGAACCACCTGGGCACCAGCGTGCTGCGGGTCTCGACCACGATGGACACGCGATCGGCGGACATGACCGCCTTCGAGCGTGAGCTGGGCTCAGGGACCGGAGTGTTCGCCGTACGGCAGGACCTGCACAAGGGCCGGATGGATCTCGTGGCCCCCTGCGTGGTGTGGCGAGGGCTGGATCTCCCCTGCCCCGAGACGGCCACCGAGCTGCGCACCGCACGGCACCCCGGCCTCGCGCAAGCCGTGGAGCTGGAGAGGTCGGTGGGGGTGAGGCTGTACGCCGTGACGGGGGACGCCGGCGAGGCCGTACGGACGACCGAGGACCCGATCCTGATGGTTCTCGCCGACGATGGCCGGGAGTTGTCGACGGCAGGGGTGCACCGGGCCGCGAACGAGTATCTGGCGATGGCGACGAAGGTGACCGTCTTCGCCGCGGCCGGCACGCTCGGTGGGAGCGGCGAGGGAGTAGCCGCGCGGCAGTGGCTCGAACTGCTCTCCGTTGCCGGGGTGCTGGTCATCGTGGTGGTGGCGGGCATCGGGTCCGTCGCCCAATTCGTGCGTGCGGGACGTGAGTTGGGGCCGGTCTCCGTGCTGACCGGTGACAGCCGGGTGTACTACGCGGTCTCTGTGTGGTCCCTGCTGGCACCCGTCGTCTTCGCGGTGTGTGCGGCGGTCGCCGTGACCTGGTTCGTGACCACGCCTCTCATGGCCGGCTCGGCGAGTCGGCTGTCCGCGCTGTCCGCGGTGGGTGGCGCGGGACTGCTCTGCGCCGCGGCGATGGCGTGGTGGGGTGCCCGTACGGCGGCGGCCACAGGCTCTGTCTGGCGCCCGCGCAACGACTGACATCGCAGCCGTGGGCTGAGGTCCCGCGCTTGTTGGGCAGGGCCCTCAGCTCTCATCGTCGGTACGGATGAGGCATCGCCGCGCCGCTCGGCCGGAATCCGGTTCCCCTGCTGGCGGCCGTGTGGGAAAGGCCGGCCCGGGCCTCCGCGTCGGCTGTGGCGCTCGCGCCGACTCGGGCACCGGGTTCGGCGGAGATGCCTGCCTGGGCATCCGTTCCGGTGGAACAGCCGCTGTCCGCCTGCCAGGCGATACGGGCGGCTTGGACGCGGTTGTCGACCCCCAGTTTCGCGTAGATGGCACGGATGTGGTCCTTGACGGTGTGTCCGCTGATGTTCAGCGTGTCGGCTGTCTCCGCGTTCGCGACGCCCTTCTCCAGGAATCGCAGGATCTCCCTCTCACGAGGGCTGAGTAAGGCCACCAGCTTCAGCGCGGTGACCGTTTCCTCGGCCGGCCGGTCGGGCCTCGTGAGGCGGGCGGTCACGAATGCCGCGGCAGTGGGCGCGAGCGCGAGACCGCCCGCGGCGGCGGCCCGCACCGCCCAGTGCAGATGGCTGACGGAGTCCTCGCGGAGGAGGATTCCGTTGGCGCCGCGGCGCAGCAGCATCCTGGTGGTCTGTTCCGTCAGATGACTGACCAGCACGATGCTCGGCAGGGCCGGGGCCGTCGCGCGCAGCATGCTCAGTGCCTCGCTCGGGCTGTCGTGGATGGTGACGAGCAGGTTCGGCCTGGACGTCCGTACCAGGAGCGACGACTGGTCGGCCGGTCCCTCGCCGACGACCCGGATGCGCTCGTCCTCCTCCAGAACGCGCCGAACTCCCGCCCGTTCCAGTGACACACGCCCGATCACTCCCACATGCAGCATGTTCGTCCCCCTCGATTTCGCGGCATCTGGAGAACCTGCCTGACGCGGAGCCGCCGTCCGACCAGTCGCTCGCCGACGTCCTGGACGTCACAAGGCCCTCCCGCGGAGGGGTGCGCACGCGCATACCTCACCGGGCGTTCGGTCTCCATGAGTTCACTCACCCTGCACGGCATGTACACCTCACCGCTATCTTCAGCTTGTTGCAGGGCGAACTGCCTGAGGGGTGGATCTAACGGCGAATACCATCCGGTATCAGGTCATTGTGATGGATCCGCCGTGTTGCGGTGCCGGTGCGGGCCGCGCATAGTTGCGCTGCGAACAGGTCGGAACCGGGGGTGAATTGGGCGATGGCCGGGCACACGACCGAAAAGCATCCGCATGGTGCCGACCGGCTCTGCGCGGCCGGGGACCGTGTGTACTCCAGAGCGGTACGGCGGGGCCGCGTCCCGCGCGAGGACGCCGACGCCGTGCCCTGCCTCCTCGAACTCGCCCTGCTGCACCCCGACCCCGACGACATGGGCTGGCTGATCCCGACCTCCCCGCAGGAGGTCATGACCCGGCTGCTGCGCGGCGTCCACGCGGAGGTCAGCGCCAGCCAGGCCCGGATGGGCGCGGCGGTGGACGCCGTCGAGTGGTACGCGGGCCTCGGCAGCTCCCGGGCCCGGCAGCCGGGGGAGAGCAGCGCGATCCGGGTGCTCGACGGGCTGGCCCGGATCCGCGCGGCGATCGACGAGGCCACCGACCGCTGTGCGACCGAGGTGCTGACCGTGCAGCCGGGCGGCATCCGGCGCGAGGACGAGCTGCGTGAGGGGCTGCACCGGGCGCTGGCGATGTGCCGGCGGGGCGTGCGGATGCGGGACCTGTACACGCATGTGGCCCGGCACGGGCAGGGCCTGCACAACTACATGGAGCTGATGGGGGAGTCGGCGGAGGCCCGCACCCTGGACGAGGTCGTGGAGCGCCTCATCGTCTTCGACCGTACGGTGGCCTTCATCCCCGCCAACAGCGACCGCACCATGGCCCTGGAGATCCGTCACCCCGCGCTGGTGGAGTACCTGGTCACGGTCTTCGAACGCCTCTGGCGCCTCGCCGTCCCGCTGGCCGCGTCCCTCCCCTCGACCGGCGTCGCGGGCATCACCCACCGGGAGCGGTCCATCGCCGCGCTGCTCGCGGAGGGGCATCAGGACGCGGTGGTCGCCGAGCGCCTCGGCATCAGCGTCCGCACCTGCCGGGCCCACATCGCCCGCCTCTCCGAACGCCTCGGCGCGGCCAGCCGCACCCAGCTCGGCGTCCGCATAGCCGAGGCCGGCCTCGAAGGCCCGCCCCGCACCACCCCACCGGACGACCTCCCCGCCCTTCCCTCCCCTACGCTCCCGGTCCCCGCTCCAGAATCCCCGACCGCCCGATGAGGTAGCCGAGCTGGGCCCGGCTCTCACTGCCGAGCAGTGAGGCGAGTTTGGCGATGTGGACGCGGGCGGTGCGGATGTTGAGGCCGAGGCGGTCGGCTATGACGGCGTCGGTGTGGCCTTCGACGAGGAGGGTGGCTATGGCGCGTTGGCGGGGGGTGACGCCGTCGATGACAGGGAGCTGGACCGCGTCGGGGTACATGGGCGTCGCCAGGTGCCAGAAGCGGTCGAAGGTCGTGGCGAAGAACGAGATCAGCGTGGGGTGGCGGACCTCCAGGGCCAAGGTCCGCTCGGTGTCCGCCGGTATGAAGGCCACCGTGCGGTCGAGGAGGATGAGGCGGTCGGTGACCTGGTCCAGGGTGCGTGCCTCGGCGTCGCCACGCAGTTGTTCGTAGCGGGTCGCGATGAGCGGGGAGTGCCGGAGAGTGTGTGGGTAGAGAGCACGGATGCGGCAGCCCCGGGACAGCATGGCTTGGTCGCGTCCGAGGGAACCGGCCTGGCCATCTTGGCCGCGTCGGCCGTGTTGGTGGGTGTGTGGCTGGATGCAGAACATTTCCCGAGTCGCCTCGGCCATGGCTTCGGTGATGGCGGCGTTGATCTGCCCGACGCCACTGAGCAGGGTGACCGCAGGGGTACCGGTGTCGGACACTGCCGTGTGCGTGTCCGCCAGCCGCAGCAGCGGCTCGAAGGCCGCCGTCAGCCGTTCCTCCCGGCGCCGCTCCTCGGCGACCCGGTCCTCGATGCCGCGCAGCAGCCGGTGCAGGGCGGTCACGGGGGCGGCCGGCTCCAGCCGGTGCGGGGTCCCGATGGCCGGGTGCAGCAGACCGATGTCGATCAGGCAAGGCGCGGCGGCGGTTTCCTCGGCGGCTACGCCGCCTTCCCGCAGCGCCCGTGCGTAGAGCGCCGCGCCGGCCTCACACAGCTCGTCGGCCGCGTGCCCGTGGGGCTCAGCGGTCACCTGTGGCTCGCTTCCCACATCAGTCGGCTTCCTGCTCCAGCAGCCCCGACTGGGCGATGAGATAGCCGAGCTGCGCCCTGCTGCCGCTGCCCAGCGCGGTCGCCAGCTTCGCTATATGGGCGCGGCAGGTGCGGACGTTCATCCCGAGGCGGCGGGCGATGGCCTCGTCGACGTGGCCCTCGACGAGCAGCTTGGCTATGGAGTGCTGGATGTCGGTGATGCCGTCGGGGGCGGTTTCGTAGGGGGCGCCGGCGGTGAGGGGGACGGCGCGGGACCACATGAACTCGAACACCTTGATCAGGTAGCGGACCAGACCGGGGTGGCGGAGTTCCAGAGCGACCTGCCGGTCGTCGCGGGTGGGGATGAAGGCCACCGTCTCGTCGCACACGATGAGGCGTTCGACCAGCTCGTCGATGGTGCGTATCTCCACCTTGCCGGCCACCTGATCCACGTACGCCAGATTGGCGGGACTGTAGCGGGCGGTGTGCTGGTAGAGCGTCCGGATGCTGACGCCGCGTTCGAGCAGCGGTCGGTCCCGCTCCAGCCCCTGGACGATCCTGCGCTCGGGGCGGTTGGTGCTCGGCTGGACCGTGAGCATCTGGCTCTGGCACTGGGACGTGGCCAGGTCGAGTGCCGCGTTGATCCGGTCGCTTCCCTCCAGCACGGTGATCGAATGGGTGTCGCTGGCCACCCGGGCGCTGAGGGCCATGAACGGCTCGAAGGTCTCCGCCAGTTCGGTGGTCAGCCGCCGACGCTCGGTGATCTCACGTTCCAGCGGGTGCAGCCGCTGAGCCAAGGCGGCCGACGGAGGAATGGGGCGCAGCCAGTTCGCATCGTCGAGATCTGGCTGAAGCAGGCCGAACTCCATCAGACATGGAGCCGTCTCCACATCCGCACGGTCGATACGTCCCGCGCGAAGAGCATTCGCATAGAGACGGCTGCCGTCCTCGCACAGTTCGGTCACCGTGTGAGGATGTGTCCCTTTGGTCCAGCTTGTTGCCAAATCTCCACCCCCCAGGGTCCTGAACATGCAGGAACATGATGCACCGATTATGTGGCCATGACGTGCCCGAATGAGCCATCGTCGTACACGACGGGGGAAGAGGGGACCTTCAAGTGAGGACGAAGCCGACTATGCGTAAGGGATTGCTTCGCTCGGTGCTTGTCGCCGCCTTCTCCGCCGTTATGGCCTTCGGAGTGGTGAGTGTGCACTCCGCTGCGAAGAGCGACGCGCCTGCGGACAGCTATTGGGGTGGGGCGGTGGTGCAGATGGACACCGTCGTGCCCGGCGACAGTATCTGGCCATTGGCGCCACAGGGTTCGGACGAGACTGTGCAGGCATGACATGACGACTCCTCCCGACGACCGTTCCTTCCGCCGCGAGATGGCCACCGCCTATCGCTCCGGTTGGCACTTCATCGACCTGGCCACCGCCATCCCCCACAGCGGTGACTCGTTGATGGTGACCGTGTTCGGCGAACCGGTGGTGGTGACGCGGGACGAGGACGAGGACATCCGGGCGTACCGGTGTCTGCGGCGACCGCGCGGCGCGCCGCAGCCAGTGCGGTGTGCCGTTCGGTACGGGATGGTCTTCGTCAATCTCGACCAGCGCGACCACCGGCTCGCCGAGCCGGAGACCACGGCCTCCACGGCCGTCTCAGCCACCCCCCGCAGTGCCTGAAGCGATTCCCCCGTCGTTTCAAATCGCTCAGGCGCTTCCCCCCAGCAGCGGCGTCACCGTGACCTGAACACGGTGACGCCGCTGCAGGTTCGGGGGACATTTCAGGATGCCCACCGGTATCGGCACGGGCCCCCGCCCGTTCATCTGTCCGAAAAAAGGTCAACCGGAACCGGGCGGTCACCGTCCGCCCCTCCGATCCGCCCTGCCGGTCAGCCGCGCCCCAGTGCCCCGGTGAGTTCGATCTCGATCACCACGCGGAGCGGATTGGGCTCCGGCTGCCGGCCGTACCGCTCCGCGTAGCGCCGCTCCGCCTCGGCGACCCGCTCCCGGTCCTCGTACACCCGGGCGAGCCCTTCCAGCGTGGCCCAGCGCGGCCCCTCCATCTGGCACACCGCGACGCGGGCGCCCGCGTCGCCCGCGGCGCGCACATGCCGTGCCTTCGCGCTCCCTGTGCGGGTGATCACCCGAGCGAGCCGGGCTTCCGGTTCGTATGTGACACCGACGGGCACGACATGCGGGCTGCCGTCGGCGCGGAGGGTGGTCAGGGTGCAGAGGTGGCGCTCCCGCCAGAAGGCGAGATACGCGGCGTCGGGCTCACCGGGGTCCACTCGATAGATGCTCACGGTCCTGGAATCTAGCGGGAAGACTCCCCGCTCCACCTTGAGTGGAATAGACTCAACTTTGTGTACGTTGCCCAAGTCACTGTTACGACGGCTGATGACCGACGGCCGACGGCCGCTGACTGACGGCTGACGCAAGGAGGGAAACGCGAACGTGGACGCCGAGCTGACCAACAGGAGCCGGGACGCGATCAACGCGGCCAGCAACCGGGCCGTGTCCGAGGGACACGCCGACTTCACCGCCGCCCACCTGCTGCTGGCTCTGCTCCAGGGGCAGGACAACGAGAACATCATCGATCTGCTCGCCGCCGTCGAGGCCGACCAGGCCGCCGTACGCGCCGGCGCGGAGAAGATCCTCTCCGGCCTGCCCAGCGTGACCGGCGCCACCGTCTCGCCGCCCCAGCCCAACCGCGAACTGCTCGGCGTGGTCGCCGCCGCCCAGGCCAAGGCGAAGGAGCTGGGCGACGAGTACGTCTCCACCGAGCACCTGCTGATCGGGATCGCCGAGAAGGGCGGCCAGGCCGGGGACGTACTCTCCCGGCAGGGGGCGAACGCCAGGAAGTTGCAGGAGGCGTTCCAGCAGGCAAGGGGAGGACGCCGGGTGACCACAGCCGATCCGGAGGGCCAGTACAAGGCCCTGGAGAAGTTCGGGACCGACTTCACCGCCGCCGCGCGGGAGGGGAAGCTCGATCCCGTCATCGGCCGGGACCAGGAGATCCGGCGGGTCGTACAGGTGCTCAGCCGCCGTACGAAGAACAACCCCGTGCTGATCGGTGAGCCGGGCGTCGGCAAGACCGCCGTCGTCGAGGGGCTCGCCCAGCGGATCGTCAAGGGCGATGTGCCCGAGTCCCTCAAGAACAAGCGGCTGGTCTCGCTCGACCTCGGCGCGATGGTCGCCGGCGCGAAGTACCGGGGCGAGTTCGAGGAGCGGCTGAAGACGGTCCTCGCGGAGATCAAGGACTCCGACGGGCAGATCATCACCTTCATCGACGAGCTGCACACCGTCGTGGGCGCCGGCGCCGGCGGCGACTCCGCCATGGACGCAGGCAACATGTTGAAGCCGATGCTGGCCCGCGGCGAACTGCGCATGGTAGGCGCGACCACCCTCGACGAGTACCGCGAGCGCATCGAGAAGGACCCGGCGCTGGAGCGCCGCTTCCAGCAGGTGCTGGTCGCCGAGCCGACCGTCGAGGACACCATCGCGATCCTGCGCGGACTCAAGGGCCGCTACGAGGCCCACCACAAGGTGGTGATCGCGGACGCGGCGCTGGTCGCCGCCGCCACCCTCTCCGACCGGTACATCACCTCCCGCTTCCTGCCCGACAAGGCCATCGACCTGGTCGACGAGTCCGCCTCCCGGCTCCGCATGGAGATCGACTCCTCGCCCGTCGAGATCGACGAGCTGCAGCGGTCCGTGGACCGGCTGCGCATGGAGGAGATGGCCCTCGACAAGGAGACCGACGCCGCCTCCCGCGAGCGCCTGGAGAAGCTGCGCCGCGACCTCGCCGACCGGGAGGAGGAGCTGCGGGGCCTCACCGCCCGCTGGGAGAAGGAGAAGCAGTCCCTCAACGCCGTCGGTGAGCTGAAGGAGAAGCTCGACGAACTGCGCGGCCAGGCCGAACGCGCCCAGCGCGACGGCGACTTCGACACCGCCTCCAAGCTCCTCTACGGCGAGATCCCCACCCTGGAGCGGGCGCTGGAGGAGGCCTCCGAGGCGGAGGAGGAGGCCGCCGCGTCCAAGCACTCCAAGAACACCATGGTCAAGGACGAGGTCGGCTCCGACGACATCGCCGACGTCGTGGCCTCCTGGACCGGCATCCCGGCCGGCCGTCTGCTGGAGGGCGAGACCCAGAAGCTGCTCCGCATGGAGGACGAGCTGGGCCGCCGCCTCATCGGCCAGACCGAGGCCGTACGCGCGGTGTCGGACGCCGTACGACGCTCCCGCGCGGGCATCGCCGACCCGGACCGCCCCACCGGCTCCTTCCTCTTCCTCGGCCCGACGGGCGTCGGCAAGACGGAGCTGGCCAAGGCTCTCGCCGACTTCCTCTTCGACGACGAGCGGGCCATGATCCGCATCGACATGTCGGAGTACAGCGAGAAGCACAGCGTGGCCCGCCTCGTCGGCGCGCCTCCCGGCTACATCGGCTACGAGGAGGGCGGCCAGCTCACGGAGTCCGTCCGCCGCCGCCCGTACTCGGTGGTCCTGCTCGACGAGGTGGAGAAGGCCCACCCGGAGGTCTTCGACATCCTGCTGCAGGTGCTGGACGACGGCCGGCTCACCGACGGACAGGGCCGTACGGTCGACTTCCGCAACACGATCCTGATCCTCACCTCGAACCTGGGCAGCCAGTACCTGGTCGACCCGGTCACCAGCGAGGAGGAGAAGAAGCGGCAGGTCATGGACGTGGTGCGGGCCTCCTTCAAGCCGGAGTTCCTCAACCGCCTGGACGACCTGGTGGTCTTCTCCGCCCTGGACAAGGCGGAGCTGGAGCGGATCGCCGGGCTCCAGCTCGACCGCCTCGCGCGCCGCCTCGCCGAACGCCGCCTCACGCTGGACGTCACCCCCGCCGCCCTCGCCTGGCTCGCCGAGGAGGGCAACGATCCGGCCTACGGCGCCCGCCCCCTGCGCCGCCTCGTCCAGACCGCCATCGGCGACCGCCTCGCCAAGGAGATCCTCTCCGGTGAGGTCAAGGACGGCGACACGGTCCGGGTGGACACGTTCGGCGAGGGAGAGGGCCTGATCGTGGGGCCCGTGACGGGCCCGTCGATGGAGAAGAAGGCGTGATCCGGGGTACCCGAAAGGTTCCCCGCCACGCTCGTAGCTGAATCCCGTTCCGGATCCGGCCAAGGGCGACGAACCACGCGGGGCAGGGGTTGCCACCCCCCGCCCCGCATGGGGGAGGATGGCGGAATCCGTACGAAGGGAAAATCACGGTGAGCATCGACCCGTCCTCGATTCCGAACTTCGGGGGCCAGCCCGAGCCGCAGCCCCAAGGGCCGGCGGGCCCCGTCGTCCCGGATCAGGACCTCGTGAAGCAGCTCCTGGACCAGATGGAGCTGAAGTACGTCGTCGACGACGAGGGTGACCTCGCGGCGCCGTGGGAGGAATTCCGTACGTACTTCATGTTCCGTGGCGAGGGTGACCAGCAGGTCTTCTCGGTGCGCACGTTCTACGACCGCCCGCACCAGATCGACGAGAAGCCGGCCCTGCTGGAGACCATCGACGACTGGAACCGCCGCACCCTGTGGCCCAAGGTCTACAGCCACACCCACGACGACGGCACGGTCCGTCTCATCGGCGAGGCCCAGCTGCTGATCGGCACCGGCGTCAGCCTGGAGCACTTCGTCTCGTCGACGGTGAGCTGGGTGCGCGCCGCCATCGAGTTCGACAAGTGGCTCGTCGAGCAGCTCGGCCTGGCCGAGGACGTCGACGAGGCCGACAAGCCCAAGGACGAGAAGGACGACGAGGGCGACGAGTAACCGCCCCGCACACCTCCGTGGCCACCGGCCGGTCGTCCGCCCCCGGTGGCCGCGCGGAGAGCGTCAGAACGCCGCCTTCAGGCGCTTCGCCGCCTCCTCCAGCACCTCCGCGCGCTTGCAGAACGCGAACCGTACGAACGGCGCGCCCGCCTCGTGGTGGTCGTAGAAGACCGCGTTCGGGATGGCCACCACGCCCGCGCGTTCGGGCAGGGCGCGGCAGAAGGCGAAGCCGTCCCTCTCGCCGAGGGGGCGGATGTCGGTGGTGATGAAGTACGTGCCGGCGGTGTGGAACACCCCGAAGCCGGCGTCCGTCAGCCCCGCCGCCAGCAGATCGCGCTTGGCCAGCATGTCGGCGCGGAACCCGTCGAAGTAGTCGTCCGGCAGCGCGAGCGCCTCGGCGACGGCGTACTGGAACGGCCCCGACGCCACATAGGTGAGGTACTGCTTCGCCGAGCGCACCGCCGTCACCAGCGCGGGCGCGGCCGTCACCCAGCCCACCTTCCACCCGGTGAACGAGAACGTCTTGCCCGCCGACCCGATGGTCACCGTGCGCTCCCGCATCCCGGGGAAGGACGCCAGCGGCAGATGTTCGGCGTCGTCGAAGACCAGGTGCTCGTACACCTCGTCCGTCACCACCAGCAGATCCCGCTCCACCGCCAGCTCGGCGATCGCCGTCAGCTCCTCGCGGGTGAGGACGGTCCCGGTCGGGTTGTGCGGGGTGTTGATCAGCAGCAGCCGGGTCCGGTCGGTGACGGCGTCCCGTAGCTCGTCGAGGTCCAGCCGGAAACGTCCCTCGGACGGCCGCAGCGTCACCGGTACGCGCGTCCCGCCCGCCATCGCGATACAGGCCGCGTACGAGTCGTAGTACGGCTCCAGGGCCACCACCTCGTCGCCGGGCTCCAGCAGACCGAGCAGTGCCGCGGCGATGGCCTCCGTCGCCCCCGCCGTGACCAGCACCTCCGTGTCCGGGTCGAACGTCAGCCCGTACCGCCGCCGCTGATGGTCGACGATCGCGGCGCGCAGCTCGGGGACGCCCGGACCCGGCGGGTACTGGTTGCCCCGGCCGTCCCGCAGCGCCCGTACGGCGGCCTCGCGGATCTCCTCGGGGCCGTCGGTGTCGGGGAAGCCCTGGCCCAGGTTGATCGACCCGGTCTTCAGGGCGAGCGCCGACATCTCGGCGAAGATCGTCGTCCCGAACTCGGCGAGCCGCCGGTTGAGCGGAGGCCGCGGGGTCCGAGGGGGCTGGGCGGGGCTTGCGCTGGAGGTCATGGCCGTCATCCTGCGCCGAACCTCTGGACTTCCTCAACTTCGCTTTGACGGATGAGACGCGGGGGCATTCCCAGGTCACGCACGACCCACGGGGGGTCTGCAAGGGGGAACGAAAGGCAGGTGCCGCGATGGAGATCTTCTTCTTCCTCTTCGTGGGCGCGGTCGCTCTGATCGGCATCGTCTCGGGGGGCCGCGGTGCGCGGCGGGGCCGTCGCCGCTCGCACAGCTGGTGGGCCGACAGCGGATCGTCCCACGGGGGCGGCGGGGGCGCGTCCTGCGGGAGCGGCTCGTCCTGCGGCGGTGGGTCCTCCTGCGGCGGCGGAGGCGGGTGCGGCGGCGGCAGCTGACCGCGACGGCGAAACCGGCGACACAAGCTCTGGACTTGCTCAACTCGGCTTTGAGCGGTCACCGGCGGGGGCATCCCCGCGACACGCAGGTGAGCGAGGCGCCCGACGGGGGGTCGCTTCGGGGGACACAGGCAAGGAAGAGGGGAGGGTGGGCCATGGCGGAAGTCGGGATCATCCTGGTGCTCGGCGTCATCGGTCTGGCCATCGTCATCGGGGTCGTCAGGAACTCCAGGCGGCGCGGACGGCGCGGCAGCTGGTGGGCGGGCGGGGGCTCGTCCGGGGGATCGTCGTCCGGGAGCACGTCGTGCGGGGGTGGCTCGTCCTGCGGGGGCGGGTCCTCCTGCGGAGGCGGAGGCGGAGGCGGCGGCGGAGGCGGCGGAGGCGGGTGCGGCGGCGGCAGCTGACCGCGCACGCACACACGGGCAGTGGCAAGTGAGCGGGGCGCCCATGGGGGGTCGCTTCGGGGGACACAGCAAGAAAGAGGGGAGGGTGACGTCATGAACGCACCCGTGGTGATCGGCTTCGTCCTGGTGACGGTCGTCGGGCTGACGACGGTGATCGGAGTCGTCGGCAGCCGCAGGAGGGCCGCGGCGCGGGCGGCCGCTCGCCGCCGCTCGACGGGCGGCCGCGGGGGCGGCAGCGCGTACCGCGGCACCCGAGGCCACAGCGGTTCCGACAACAGCGGTTCCGACAACAGCGGTTCCGACAGCAGCTGGTGGGTGCTCGGGGCGGCGGCCGGTGTCGGCGACAGCGGCTCCTCCCACTCGTCGTCGAACGACGACCGGGGTTCGTCGTCGGGGGGCGGCGGCTCGTCCTGCGGCAGCGGCGGCTCCTCGTCGTGCGGCAGCAGCAGCGGCTCGTCCTGCGGCGGCGGGTCCTCCTGCGGTGGCGGTGGCGGGGGCGGATGCGGTGGAGGCAGCTGACACGGGGCAGCTGAGCTTCACGACACGAGCGCCCGCCGGGAAGCCCGACTTCCCGGCGGGCGCTCGCGTGTGTGGTGCTCCGCGGATCGGGCAGGCGCACGGGTGTGGCTGTTGTTCACGCCTGAGTACGCCGGGTGGTCCCGGTTGTCCGGCGGGCGCTCCCCGGAGTCCGCGCGCCTGGCGCGACGGGCGCGTGGGGAGCGTGTCGGCCGGTGGGGCGTACGCCTGGTTGAACAGTTGAGCTGGGCTGCCCTCGGGGGGATGGAAAGCACGTCAAGTTGGGTAAAAACGCTGTGGTGGTGCCACAGTTCATGATTCCCTATAAATCGCCAACGCAGCCCCCGGACGTCCCTCCCGGCAGGCCTGACACGGCTGACCGGACCGACTGGGACGTCGTCCTCACCCGACCTGGCTGACCGGACCCTGTCTCCCGGTGCCGACCGGGGTGCGCCGGACCCACTCCTCTTCTCTTTGCGTCGCTGCGGAGCCGACCCATGCTCACGACCCTGAACACCGCCTACACCGACACGCGCGCGGCAGACCTCGCCTGGGCCCTGGGGCGTGAACCGCTGCCCGCGCTCGCCACGCTCGACCTCGAACTCACGGGCGCGAAGCTGCAGTTGAGACTGCTCGGCGCGTCCCACCAGGTACTCCTGGAGGAGGAGCGGGGCGGCCACTGTTCGGAGACGGTCGCCTGTATCCCGGGGTCCAGCACGCCCCTGCCGCTCGGTGTGGCCAAACGCGTGGGCGACTGGGAGTACGAGTTCGCCGCGCGCGTCGAGGTCCTGTCCCCGGGGTCCTTCGCCGGCCGTGCGCAGGAGCTGCTGGCCCTCGTCTCCGACCATCCCCACGGTCTGGCCGGTGTCTTCCCCGGCAGCCCGCACGCGTTCACGGCGATGCTCGCGCAGCGGCACGAGGGGCAGGTGCACTGGCGCACCTGGCACGCGTACCCCCAGGACGGGCAGCTGGTCGCCACGAGAACGAGAGTGGGGGCGAGAGTGGCTGTGGCGTTGTGAGGGGCGCCTAGTGGCTCGGGGGTTCGGGTGCGTGGGCGGGTGCGGGTGAGTGGGGCTTCTCGCGCAGTTCCCCGCGCCCCTGAAAGACCAGGCCCCTGCGGGCCTGGAAGCGGGGAAAAGCAAGGGGCGCAGCCCCTGCTTTCCAGGGGCGCGGGGAACTGCGCGAGAAGCCCCCACCGGGCCCGCACCCGCCCACGCACCCGAACCCCCGAGCTATTAGGCGCCCGCCCCAGCGTCGCAGACCACCCGTGTGGGTGACCCAACAGAGCGTGACCGTGACGGTAGCGTGCGAGGAGTGATCGAGCCGCACGCCCCCGCACCCCCCGGCGCCCCTCCCCCCTGGCGGGGCCACGGCGGCCCGGGCGGCACCCAGGCGTGGCTGCCGGTCCGCCCGGGCATCGGCCGCTTCCTCGTCCTCGCCGGCGTGTTCGTCTGCGCCGCCTGCGGACTCGTGTACGAACTCGAACTCGTCGCCCTCGCCTCGTACTTGATCGGCGACTCCGTCACCCAGGCCTCGGTCGTCCTCTCCGTCATGGTCTTCGCGATGGGCATCGGCTCCCTCGCCGCCAAACGCCTCAGCCCCCGCGCGGCCCTCGGCTTCGGCGCCATCGAGGCCGCCCTCGCCCTGGTCGGCGGCTGCAGCGCCCTCGCGCTGTACGCGGCGTTCGCCTGGACCGGCGACTGGGGCGGGATGTGGGCGAGCGGCTCCCGCTATCTCCTCGTCGCGTTCTCCCTGGCCATCGGTCTGCTCATCGGCGCCGAGGTCCCCCTGCTGATGGAGCTGATCCAGCGCATCCGCCGCCAGGACGCGGGCGGCGCGGTCGCCGACCTGTTCGCCGCCGACTACGTGGGCGCGCTGGTCGGCGGCCTCGCCTTCCCCTTCCTCCTCCTGCCCTGGCTGGGCCAGCTGACCGGCGCCCTGCTCACCGGCACGGTCAACGCCCTCGTCGGCGGCGCCCTCGTCCTCGGCCTCTTCCGCCACGACCTGAGCCGCCGCGCCCGCTGGCTGCTGGTCACCACCAACCTCGCCGTCCTCGGCCTCCTCGCCACCGCCGCCGTCCACGTCGACGACTTCGAGCGCGCGGCCCGGCGCGCGGTGTACGGCAAGGACGTCCGGGTCGCGCTGCAGACCGGCGTCCAGGAGGTCGTCCTCACCGGGGGCCGGGACGGACGCCCGCTCTCCCTCTTCCTCGACGGCCGGCTGCGCATCAGCGGCCACAACGAGGGGCGCTACCACCGGGCCCTCGTCCACCCCGCCATGAACGCGGGCCCGCACGCCCGCGTCCTCGTCCTCGGCGGCGGCGACGGCCTCGCCGCCCGCGAGGTGCTCCGCCACGACGACGTACGCCGGGTGGACGTCGTCGAGATCGACCCGGGCGTGGTGCGCCTGGCCCGCACGGACCCCGCGCTCTCCGCGCTCAACGGCCACGCCTACGCCGACGACCGGATCCGCGTCCACACGGAGGACTCCTTCGCCTGGCTGCGCGGCGCCCACCCCGCACAGCCGTACGACGTCGTGATCTCGGACCTGCCCGACCCCGGGATCACGGCGAGCACCAAGCTCTACTCGCAGGAGTTCTACGGTCTGGCCCGGGAGGTACTTGCCCCCGACGGGCGCATGGTCGTGCACGCGGGGCCCGTGGCGTCGCGGCGGCAGGTGTTCTGGACGGTCGACGCGACCGTCCGTGCCACGGGACTGGACACCACGCCCTACCGGGTGACCGCCGCCGACCCCGGCTTCGTCACCGGCCCCGACCGTACGGCCCACACCTCCCGCGCCCCCCACGACTGGGGCTTCGTCCTCGCCACCCGCCCCGGGACCGGGGCCGGCCCCGGCTCCCCGCCGCCCCCCGGCGCCGGTACCGGCCTCGTCGCCCCGGACGGGATGCGGGACCTGCCGGCGTCGACTCTGGTGCACCCCAGGTACACCGGCTGAGCCGAGTCCGCGTGGGGTGGGAGGAGAGGCAGGGACGAGAGGGGACGAGAGTGGGCGGGAGGGGCGGAATACGAGCAAGAACGCGTATGTGCGGGTGCGCGGCGGCGTCACCTGGGTAGGCTCGGATTCCATGGAGCATGAGGTGTTCGTTCCGGTTCCCGTCGGCCGCCTCCGGGAGGCGCTGTCCGACCCCGAGCGGGTGGCCCGAGCGGTACCCGGGCTCCAGCAGGAGGCGGGCACCCCACCCGTCGCGGGGCGCCTGAAAGTACGGGCCGCCGGTCACACCATCACCTACCGCGGCACCCTCCGCGTCACCGCCCGGGACGACGGCACGTACGCGATGGAGGGCGACGCCGCCGAGGTCCGCGGCACTGGTACGGTGACCCTCGCCCTCACGCTCCGCCTCGCCCCGGCACCCGATGACGGCACCACCCTCACGTACACCGGTACCGCCACCTCCACCGCCGACGGCCGCATCACCGAGCTGCCCTCCGACGCGGTGGCCTCGGCACTGACCCGGCTGCTGACCAGGTTCACGGAGAACCTGGCGACACCTGCCGAGCCCGCGCCCGAGCCCGGGCCCAGGCCCGAGGAGACGCCGAAGGCGGAGGCCGGCGCCGCTGAGGCCGTGGAAGCCGCCGGCGAGCCGGAGGAGCAGGACGAGCCCTCGGCCTCCCTCTTCGAGACGGACGTCCCGCCGTCCGCGCTGGACCCTTATGCCGAGGGGGACTTCGTCGCCGGAGGTGAGCCGCCCGCCGAGGCCGCGCACGCACGGCGGACGATGATCGGCCGCAGCGCGGAGGAGGTGGACCACGCCCCGCCGCGCGGCCGGTACGCCCCGGTCCCGGCCCCCGAAGCCGTCTCCGCGAGCGCCACGCTCCGCTGGGCGGCCCCCGCCGCCGCCCTCGCCGTCGCCTCGGCCATCATCGTGAGCCGCGCCCTGCGCAAACGCCGCTGAGGGGTCCGGCCGGGCCCGGACCGGGCGCACCCGTCCCGCGCCGTGGTGTTCGGCAACTGCCCCGCCGTGGCGGCCAGTAGGGTCGAGGGGTGAGTAGCGAAGAGATCAGGTTGGCCGCGGGTGACGCGGAGGTGGTCCTGGCGCCGGGGAACGGCGGCCGGGTGGCGGGACTCCGGATCGGTGGGGTCGAACTGCTGCGCCAGGGCGAGCGGTTCGGCTGCTTCCCGATGGTGCCCTGGTGCGGCCGGGTCCGGGACGGCCGGTTCCGCGACGGCGGCAGCGTCCGGCAACTGCCCCTGAACGCCCCGCCCCACGCCATCCACGGCACCACCCGCGAGAGCGCCTGGCGCGTCGCGAGCCACGGCGCCACCGAGGCGGTCCTCACGTACGACCTGGTCGCGCCCTGGCCCTACCCCGGCCGCGTCACCCAGGTGTTCACCCTCACCCCGGACAGCCTCACCCTCGCCATGGCCGTGGAGGCGTACGACTCCTCGTTCCCGGCCCAGATCGGCTGGCACCCCTGGTTCAACCGGAGCCTCACCGGCGGCGGCGAGGACGTACGGATCGATTTCACGCCCGCCTGGCAGGAGGAGCGCGGCGCCGACCACCTCCCCACCGGCAACCGCGTCGACCCGAAGCCCGGCCCCTGGGACGACTGCTTCGGCATGCCCGACGGCGTCGACGTCACCCTCACCTGGCCGGAACGGCTGGAGCTGAAGGTCGCCTCCCGCCAGGAGTGGGTCGTGGTCTACGACGAGCAGACGGAGGCCGTCTGCGTCGAACCGCAGACCGGGCCGCCCAACGGCCTCAACACCCACCCCCGCCTCGTCACCCCCATCGACCCGCTGGAGGCGGCCACGACCTGGACCTGGCGTCGCCTGTAAGCGGACATAAGGGCCCCCTTAAGCTGGCTGCCATGACTGACGTGGACGTACGTGGATCTTTGCTGCAGCAGATCAAGGACAAGGCCGTGGTGCACGGCAAGGTGACCCTGTCGTCGGGTCTGGAGGCGGACTACTACGTCGACCTGCGCCGCGTCACCCTCGACGGCGAGGCCGCCCCGCTGGTCGGACAGGTGCTGCTCGACCTGACCGCCGATCTGGAGTTCGACGCGGTCGGCGGTCTCACGATGGGCGCCGACCCCGTGGCCGCCTCGATGCTGCACGCCGCCGCCGCCCGGGGCAGGCGGCTCGACGCGTTCGTCGTCCGCAAGGCGGCCAAGGCCCACGGTATGCAGCGGCAGGTGGAGGGGCCGGACATCGCGGGCCGCCGCGTCGTCGTCGTCGAGGACACCTCCACCACCGGCGGGTCCCCGCTGGCCGCCGTCGAGGCCGTGCGCGAGGCCGGGGCCGAGGTCGTCGCCGTCGCCACCATCGTCGACCGGGCGACCGGCGCCGCCGAGAAGATCGAGCAGGGCGCCGGGGTCCCGTACCGGTTCGCGTTCTCGAAGGACGAACTGGGCCTCGACTGAGGTCGATCAGTCGATCAGCGGACAAGAACACCAAGGTCAGGGGTTACCGAACAGTTCCGGACACCCTGGCCGGAGCATCGGGTCCCGTCTGGAAGGATGGGGCCGACGATGATGTCGCGACCCTAGGTCAGGGACCGTAAGCACAACGCCACCCGCACATACAAGGAGCGGACCATGCCCATCGCAACCCCCGAGGTCTACAACGAGATGCTCGACCGGGCGAAGGCAGGCAAGTTCGCCTACCCGGCCATCAATGTGACCTCGACCCAGACGCTGCACGCCGCGCTGCGGGGCTTCGCGGAGGCGGAGAGCGACGGCATCGTCCAGATCTCGACCGGCGGTGCCGAGTTCCTGGGCGGCCAGTACAGCAAGGACATGGTGACGGGCTCCGTCGCCCTGGCCGAGTTCGCGCACATCGTGGCCGAGAAGTACCCCGTCACGGTCGCGCTGCACACCGACCACTGCCCGAAGGACAAGCTGGACGGCTACGTACGTCCGCTGATCGCGGTGTCGGAGGAGCGGGTCAAGGCCGGTCGCAACCCCCTCTTCCAGTCCCACATGTGGGACGGCTCGGCCGAGACCCTCGCCGACAACCTCTCCATCGCCGAGGAGCTCCTCGCCCGCGCCGCCGCCGCGAAGATCATCCTTGAGGTCGAGATCACCCCGACCGGCGGTGAGGAGGACGGCGTCTCGCACGAGATCAACGACTCCCTCTACACGACGGTCGACGACGCGATCCGCACGGCCGAGGCGCTGGGCCTCGGCGAGAAGGGCCGCTACCTGCTCGCCGCGTCCTTCGGCAACGTCCACGGCGTCTACAAGCCGGGCAACGTCGTCCTGCGCCCCGACCTCCTCAAGGAGCTGAACGAGGGCGTGGCCTCCCGCTTCGGCAAGGAGTCCCCGTTCGACTTCGTCTTCCACGGCGGTTCGGGTTCGACGGAGGACGAGATCCGTACGGCCCTGGAGAACGGCGTCGTCAAGATGAACATCGACACCGACACCCAGTACGCCTTCACGCGCCCCGTCGCGGCCCACATGTTCCAGAACTACGACGGCGTCCTGAAGGTCGACGGCGAGGTCGGCGACAAGAAGACCTACGACCCCCGCACCTGGGGCAAGCTCGCGGAGGCGTCGATGGCGGCCCGCGTCGTCGAGGCCTGCGGCAACCTGCGCTCGGCGGGCACGAAGATCAAGTAACCGGCACGGCACGACGCGACTGCCCGCGACCGACTCTGTTCGGCCGCGGGCAGCCGCATGTGCGGTGGACCCGCGCGCGCACCGCTCGGCCTCACAGCCCCGGGTCCCGGGACTCCGCTCGACCACCCCACCGCACACCTGGCCCTGACACCTCCGGCGCGGGATGATCCGTCCATGCCCGACGTACGCCTCTCCTCCCCCCGGGGCAGATGGATCCTGCTGACCACGATCCTCGGCTCCAGCATGGCGATGCTGGACTCGACCGTCGTCAACGTCGCCCTCCCTCGCATCGGCCTCGACCTGGACGCCGATCTCGCGAGCCTCCAGTGGATCGTCAACGCGTACACCCTCACCCTCGCCGGCCTGATCCTCCTCGGTGGCGCGCTCGGCGACCGCTTCGGGCGCCGCAAGGTGTTCGTCGTCGGTGTGGTGTGGTTCGCCGCCGCCTCCCTGCTCTGCGGCATCGCCCCCAACGGGGGCGTACTGATCGCCGCCCGGGCCCTGCAGGGCGTCGGCGGCGCGCTCCTCACCCCTGGCTCCCTCGCCCTCATCCAGGCCTCGTTCCACCCCGACGACCGGGCGAGGGCGGTGGGCCTCTGGTCCGGCTTCGGCGGCATAGGCGCGGCTGTCGGCCCGTTCCTGGGCGGCTGGCTGGTGGACGGCCCCGGCTGGCGCTGGGTCTTCCTGCTGAACGTCCCCCTGGCCCTCCTCTGCGTCCCCATCGCCCTGCGGCACGTACCCGAGTCCGCTGGGGGCACCTCCCGCTCGAGCGAAGCCGAGAGCGGGGGAGGTCGTAGCCATGACCGCGGCTTCGACATCCTGGGCGCGGTGCTCGGCGCCGCGTCCCTCGCGTTCATCACGTACGCGCTGATCGAGGCCCGGACGGGCACCCTCGCGGTCGCGGTCACCGCGCTCGCCGGAGTGGCGGCCGCCGTGGCCTTCGTGTACGTCGAACGCCACCGCGCCGACCCGATGATGCCGCCGGAGATCTTCGCGTCCCGCCAGTTCACGGCGGTCAACATCGTCACCCTGTTCGTGTACGCCGCCTTCGGCGGCTTCTTCTTCCTCGCCGCACTCCAGCTCCAGGTGGTCTCCGGCTACTCCGCCCTCGGCGCCGGTGCGGCCCTGCTGCCCATCACCGTCCTGATGCTGCTCCTCTCCGCCCGCGCCGGTGCCCTCGGCGAACGCGTCGGCCCGCGCATCCCCCTCACCGTCGGCCCCCTGCTGTGCGCGGCGGGCGTCCTGCTGATGCTCCGCGTGGGCCAGGACGCCTCGTACCTCACGGACGTCCTCCCCGCCCTGCTGGTCATGGGCCTCGGCATGGTCACCCTGGTCGCGCCCCTGACCGCCACGGTCCTCGCCTCCGTCACCACCGACCACGCGGGGCTCGCCAGCGGTATCAACAACGCCGCCGCCCGCGCGGCGGGCCTCCTGGCGGTGGCCGCGCTCCCGCTCATCGCGGGCATGGGCCCGGAGGCGTACCGTTCGGCCACCCAGTTCGACAGTGCCTTCAACACGGCCATGATCGTCTGCGCGGTCGTCCTCCTTGCCGCCTCCGCCGTCGCCTACGCCACGGTCCGCCGCCCCGCCCCCGACTGCAGCCACCCCGAATGCCGCACCCACGGCTGCGTGACGGCTCCGCCGCTGGAGGGGGAGCAGCCACGGGGGGAGCAGCCGAGGGGAGAGCAGCCGAGGGGCGCGTAGTCGGCCGGCGGTGCGTGGGGGCTGGAGGGCCGTAGGCACTCAAGGGGCGCGGGGAACTGAGCGACCAGCCCCCACCGGACCCGCGCCCACCCACCCACGCCGCACCCGCACCCGCGTCCATGCGCCAGACTGGAACCCATGACGATTCACGAGAACCTCCTCGGGGGCCCGCCCCCGACGCACCTCCCCGACGACCCGGAGCCCCGCGAACTCCTCGCGAACGGCACCGCCCCCTCCGACGTCGCCGCCAAGTACCCCACCTCCTCCCTCGCCTGGGCCCAGCTCGCCGACGAGGCCTATGAGCGGGGCAGCGTCGTGGAGTCGTACGCCTACGCCCGTACGGGCTACCACCGCGGCCTCGACGCGCTGCGCCGCAGCGGCTGGAAGGGCCACGGCCCGGTCCCCTGGGAGCACGAGCCGAACCGCGGCTTCCTGCGCGCCCTGCACGCCCTCGCGCGCGCCGCGGGGGACATCGGTGAGCAGGAGGAGTACGAGCGCTGCTCCCAGTTCCTGAAGGACTCCTCCCCGACGGCGGCCCAGACGCTGAGCTGATCGAAGGTTTGTTCGTGCGGGTCCGCCTGGTGTGACCGGGCGGACCTTGCGGTGCGGGGGTGGTATCACCGACCATTCCGGTGGGGACCGGGGCCCCCGTGTCGGAATTCGGCAGGGGCGGACCGCTACCCGGAGTACAAACAGGAGACAGCGATGTCCCTTCCGGCTCAGCCCCACGAGGCTTCGGAGCCCGAGACCCCGCATCTCGACTTCCAGGGCACGACCCCGTACGAGGACTACGTCCAGGCGGACGTCCTCACCCACCTCCAGCACCCCCTCTCCGACGACCCCGGCGAGATGGTCTTCCTGGTGACGACCCAGGTCATGGAGTTGTGGTTCACCGTCATCGTCCACGAGTGGGAGACCGCGACCGCGGCCGTGCGCAACGACGACGTCGCGACGGCGAAGGACGCGCTGAAGCGTTCCGTCCGCGAGCTGGAGGCCCTCAACGCCTCCTGGCGCCCGCTCGCCCAGCTCACGCCCGCGCAGTTCAACTCCTACCGCGCCGCCCTCGGCGAGGGCTCCGGCTTCCAGTCGGCGATGTACCGCCGGATGGAGTTCCTGCTCGGCGAGAAGTCCGCCTCCATGCTCGTCCCGCACCGGGGCGCCCCGCGCGTCCACGCCGAGCTGGAGAAGGCGCTGCACGAGCCGAGCCTCTACGACGAGGTCCTGCGGCTCCTGGCCCGCCGCGGCCACGCGATCCCCGAGTCCGTCGTACGCCGTGACGTCTCCCAGCGCTACGAGCCCTCCCCGGAGGTCGAGGAGGTGTGGACCGAGCTGTACTCCGGCGACCCGGACCACGAACTCGCCCGCCTCGGCGAGGCGTTGACCGATGTCGCCGAGCTCGTCTGGCGCTGGCGCAACGACCACCTCGTCGCCACCCGGCGCGCGATGGGCGCCAAGGCCGGCACGGGCGGCTCCGCCGGCGTGGCCTGGCTGGAGAAGCGCGCCCGCAAGAACGTCTTCCCCGAGCTGTGGACGGCGCGCTCCCATGTCTGAGCCCACCGTGATGAGTACCGCGCTGGCCTCCCTCGCGAGAGAGCTGGACGCGGTCGACGAACTGTCCGGTCTGCGTACGCGTTTCGTTCTCGACGACGCCGTGTACCTCGACGGCAACTCCCTCGGCGCCCTGCCGGTGTCGGTCCCCGGCCGCCTCACGGACGTCGTGTACCGCGAGTGGGGCGAACTGCGCATCCGTTCCTGGGACGAGAGCGGCTGGTGGAGCGCGCCCGAGCGGATCGGCGACCGTATCGCCCCGCTGGTGGGCGCGGCCCCCGGCCAGATCGTGGTCGGCGACTCCACGAGCGTCAACGTCTTCAAGGCGGTCGTGGCGGCGGTCCGTATGGCGGAGCAGGCGGAGGAGGAGGGGGAGGCGGAGCAGGCGGGGAAGGCAGGGAAGACGGAAGGCCGGGGTGCCGGCCGTCGCGACGAGATCCTGGTCGACGCGACGACGTTCCCCACGGACGGTTACATCGCGGAGTCCGCGGCCCGTATGACCGGCCGCACGATCCGCCCCGTGACCCCGTCCGAGGTCCCGGCCGCCCTGAGCGACCGTACGGCCGCCGTCCTCCTCAACCACGTCGACTACCGCACGGGCCGCCTCCACGACCTGCCCGGCCTGACCGCGGCGATCCACGAGGCCGGGGCGTACGCCGTCTGGGACCTCTGCCACAGCGCGGGCGCCCTCCCGGTCGGCCTCGACGAACACGGGGTGGACCTGGCGGTCGGCTGCACCTACAAGTACCTCAACGGCGGCCCCGGCTCCCCGGCGTACCTCTACGTACGCCGCGACCTCCAGCCCCGCTTCGACTCACCCCTCCCGGGCTGGACCTCCCACGCCGAGCCCTTCGCCATGCGGCCGGCGTACGCTCCCGCACCGGGCGCGGTGCGCGGCCGGGTCGGCACCCCGGACATCCTGTCGATGCTGGCGCTGGAGGCGGCGCTCGACGTCTGGTACGGGGGACGGGACGGCGACTCCGCCGACGGGGCCGCCTCCCGGCCCGCGGTGACGATCGAGTCGGTCCGCGCCAAGTCCCTCGCCCTGACGGACTTCTTCCTGCGCTGTGTCGCGGCGTACGTCCCCGAGGGCCGGGTCGAGTCCCTGACCCCGACCGCCCACGCGGAACGCGGCAGCCAGGTCGCTCTCCGCTGCGACGACGCCGGCGAGGTCATGAAACGCCTCGTCCACCAGGGCATCGTCGGCGACTTCCGCCACCCCGACGTCCTCCGCTTCGGCTTCACCCCTCTTTACGTCGGCTTCGCCGACGTGGAACGAGCGGCGCGAGTACTGGGGGAGACGTTGAACCCGACGGGCTAGCGGTTGTCCGGTCCGCTGGGGCTGGGGCTGGGGCTGGGGCTGGGGCCGGGGCTGGGGCTGGGGCCGGGGCCGGGGCCGGGGGCGGTGGTGGTGGTTCGGTTTGCCTCGGCGGGGGCGGCCGCCACGCCCCCGGGCCCGTCCTGACTGCGGGCAATCGTCGCGCCTCCCCGGCCCGTTCTGACTGCGGGCAGTCGTGCCGCCGGGGCTGCGCGGGTGGGCGCGGCGGCACCCGGCGAGCGCCGGTGAGCGCAACCGCCCTCCGCCCGGCGGGCGTTGGCCGCCGAGCCCCGCTCCCTGACCCCTGCACCCCAGCCCCTGACCCGGCGTCACATCCCCGTGTCAGCGCACGTCACGGGCCTGATACCGTCCCCGCCAACGGCAGGCGCCCCTTTCCCAGGCGCCCGCCCACCCAAACCCTTCCAAATCCGTTTCCCCGAGAGGTTGGCGCATGCCCGACGACGACGCCGCACTCCGCGATGCCGCCGAAGAGGCATCCGCCTTCTCCCACCCACCGGTCACCCCCGACTCCACGGCCGCCTACGGCGACCACCCCGACCAGGTGATCGACTTCTACGCCCCGCGCACCCCAGACCCGGCTGAGGGCACGGGCACGGCCCCTGTCGTCGCGGTCCTGCACGGCGGCGCCTGGCGCACCCCCCACGACCGTCACCACATCACCCCCTTCGCCGACTTCCTCGCCCGCCACGGCTTCGCGGTGGCCAACATCGAGTACCGGCGGGGGAGTTCCCTCCCCGCCCAGTCCGGCCCCACCGGCACCCCCGCCCCGGTCGCGGGCCGCTGGCCGGAGACGTTCGACGACATCGCCGCCGCCCTGGACGCCCTGCCGGACCTCGTACGCCGGGCCCTGCCCCAGGCGGACCCCCGCCGCACCGTCCTCACCGGCCACTCCGCCGGCGGCCACCTCGCCCTGTGGGCCGCCGCCCGCCATGTGCTCCCGTCCGACTCCCCGTGGCGCACCCCCCGCCCCACCCCTCTCCGCGGCGTCGTCGCCCTCGCCCCCATCGCCGACCTCGCCGTGGCGGAGAAGCTGGACGTCTGCGGCGGCGCGGCCGTCCAACTCCTCGGCGGGCAGGCCAAGTTCGCGGACCGCCGCCCCTACGCCGACCCCGCGCTCCTGCTCCCGACCGGCATCGCCACCACCCTCGTACAGGGCCGCTCGGACATCGTCGTGCCCCAGACCGTCGCCGAGGCGTACGCCGACGCCGCGGCCAAGGCGGGCGAGGTCGTGGGCCTGACCCTGCTGGAGGACGTCGGGCACTTCCCCCTGATCGACCCGGCGGCGGACGCGTGCGCGGTCGTGGTGGAGGAGATCGCACAACTGGCCTGGTGAACAGAGCCTGAGCCACGCCCCTGAGTTACGCCCCTGAGCCATGCCCCTGAGCCACCCCCGCCGATACCCGTAGTACCTGGGAGCTACCTCCGAGGTGAGCTCCCTGGCGGGACGCCGACGATGCCTTCCGATCCATAACTTCCTTCTCGGAGCGGCCCGGCGGACGGGCGGCGCGGAGGGGGAAGGGGCGGGTGACATGAGGGTCGCGACATGGCCGGAGGCGGAGCTCCGACCACCCACGGAACCGAGCGGTTCGGCACCACCACGGGCGCTCGCAGCCCGCACCTCCTGGCCGGCGCGTCTACGCCGGACGTTCCTCGCCCTCCTCGTGGCCACGGCCGTGATCGTCCCGGTCTCCGCCGCGGCCCGCCCCCATATCCCCGCCCCGCCCCCGGCGCCGCTCGCCCCACCGACCCCGACGACGCTCCGGTCGACGTACGAGGCCAACCGCGCGAACGCCGAAGAGGCGTCCCGTAGGGCCGACGCCCACGGCGACCGGAGCCGGGCCGCGACGGACCGCTGGCTGGCCTCACCCGCCCGACAGCTTCTGACGTTCGACGGCCGGGGCCCCGGCCGGGCCGTGGAGGTCCTGGGCGACCTGCTGACGGCCGACCACATAGCGATCCTGGTCCCGGGCTCGGACACCAGCCTGGACACGTACGACCGTTTCCACGAGGCCGCCGCCGCCCTGCACGACCGCACGGGCCCGGACACAGCGGTGATCGCCTGGCTCGGCTACGAGACGCCGGGCACGATCAGCACGACGGTCCTCACCCCCGCCCGAGCCGACCGGGCATCGCCCCACCTGCGCGCGTTCGTCCGCGAACTACGGGGCCTGGTGGGCGACTCGACCGGCGTCGCCCTGCTCTGCCACTCCTACGGCTCGGTCGTCTGCGCCCGGGCGGCCACCGGTCTCGACGACATCGACGACCTGGCCCTGATCGGCAGCCCCGGCACGGGCGTGGACAGCGCGGCGGCCCTGCACACCTCGGCCCGCGTCTGGGCGACCCGAGGCACGGACGACTGGATCGCCATGGTCCCCCACACCCGCGCCGACCTCTTCGGCACCACCATCGGCTTCGGCCCCGACCCCACCTCCCCCTCCTTCGGCGCCCACGTCTTCCCGTCGGGCCCCGCCGGCCACAGCGACTACTTCACCCCCGACTCCACCTCCCTGGAAAGCCTCGCCCACATAGCCCGAGGCACCCTCCCGGAGCCCGCCCATGCGTAACCACCACGCACCGACGCCAACGGCTACAGCCCACCGACGCCCGACAGGGGCCAACCCACGCGAAACCGCGACGAACAACGGAACCGAAGCCGCAGGCGCCGATGGCGCTCAACCCCCACAGGGGCCACTCGCACCCACCCCACTACCGACGTCACTCCCACCCCGCCGCCGCCCCGCCCTCACCCCCATCCACCGAGCCGTCCACCGCATCGACACCGCCACCCCACCCCACCGAGACCGCGCCGTGGACGCCCTCCGCGCCCTCGCCATACTCGGCATAATCCTGGGCCACTGGCTGGTCACCGCCCTGGTCGCCGACGGCACCGCCCTCCACACCACCAGCCCCCTCCAGTACCTGCCGCACCTGGCCCCCATCTCCTGGCTGTTCCAGACCCTCGCCGTCTTCTTCCTGGTGGGCGGCCACGTGGCCACGAGGAGCTACACCTCCGCCCAGACCCGGGGCACCCCGTACACCCACTGGCTCCGCACCCGCCTGACCCGCTTGTTCCTCCCGGTCGCCGCTCTCCTGACCCTCTGGACGGCGATCACACTCACCCTCCTGGCCACCGGCACCCGTATGGAGACGGTCCACACCCTCCTGAAGCTGGCGCTGTCCCCGCTGTGGTTCCTCCTGGTCTTCGCGGCACTGACGGCGGCCACCCCTCTCCTGACCCGCCTCAACCCGCTCTGGCCCCTGGCCGTGGTCCTCCACGTCGACCTCGTCCGCTTCGGTCTGGGCGGCCCCCAGGCCGTCGGCTGGCTCAACCTGGCGGCGGGCTGGCTGGTCCCGTACACCCTGGGCGCGGCCTGGACCCGAGGTGAACTGGAACGCCCGCGCGCCGGCTGGACCCTGCTGCTGTCCGGCACGGCGGCGACGGCGGGCCTGATCCTCTGGGCGGGCTACCCGGCGTCGATGGTCGGCGTCCCCGGTGCCCCGGTCTCCAACCTGAACCCACCCACCCTGGCCGCCGTCACCTTCGGCCTGGCCCAGTGCGGCCTGGCCCTCCTCCTGCGCGACCCCCTCCGCCGTACGCTGCGCCGCCGCCCGGCGGCCTGGGCGGCGGTGGCGATGGTCAACCTCTCCGCGATGACCGTGTTCCTCTGGCACCAGACGGCGATGATGGCGACGACCGCGACAGGCCTGGCGGCGGGACGCCTCCCCGGCCTGCACACCCTGCCCGACGACCTGACGTGGGTGGCGGCCCGCCTGGCCTGGCTGCCGGTGTTCACCCTCGTCCTCCTCCTCTGCCGGTCCGCGTTCCACGGCTACGAGAACCGCCGCCCGCGCGGGACGTCCCGCACGACCCGACCCCGCTCCACCTCATCTCCCACCACCCCCCAACCGCAGAACCCACCGTCCCGAGCGGTGCGCCATGCCTAGGGTGTGGGGGATGAGGGCGGTGGAGGAGCGGCTGACCGGAGGGCTACGGCTGCTGCGCGAGGACCTGTGGAGCGCCAAGCCGCACCCGTTGCCCCCCTCCGCCCGGCTGCGCCGGCTTCCGCACGGCATGGTCGCCGTGTTCGCGTTCATCACGATGCTCGGCAACATCGACCAGATGGACGACCGCTACCAACTGGGCGGCGAATACACGCTGTTGTGCTCGCTGGCGCAGGCGGTGGCCGTGGTGCTCGCGCTCTGGTGGCCGGTTCCCGCGTGGTGGTCCTCCATGGTCGTCACGACTGTGGTCGCCCTCGGTGTCCGGGCCAGGCTCTTCGCCGAACAGACCGACCCCGGCTCACGCTTCGAGCGGCCCGACGCCCCCGACGCCGGCACGGGACTCACCGGTCCGCTTCCCCAGGGCGCGGTCGACCACGACGTGCCGTGGCCATGGAGCCCGATGGGGCTGGTCGCGCACGCGCTCATCCTCTTCCTCCTCGCGCTGCGCCTGCCCAACCGCGTGGTGATCGAGGTGCTGGTGCTGACCACACTGGGCACCTTCGCCCTCCAGAGCCTCGCCGGCTCCCACGCGTACGCGTCGACGAGCCCGCTGGCGCTGGCCCTGTTCGTCGGTGCCGCACTGCTCGGCAGTGCCATGCGCGGCCGTCGCGAGGCCCGCTCCCAGCTCGTCGAGCAGACGAGCATCACCGCCGAGGAGCGCGCCCGCCGCACCCTCCTGGAGGAGCGCAGCCGTATCGCGCGCGAGCTGCACGACGTGGTCGCCCACCACATGTCGGTGATCTCGATCCAGGCCCAGGTCGCCCCGCACCTCGTGGAGAACCCCTCCGAGGAGCTACGGGAGAACCTCCACGGCATCCGGCAGAACGCGCTGGAGGCCCTCACCGAACTCCGCCGTGTCCTCGGCGTCCTGCGCTCCGAGAACCCGTCGGACACCGGCCCCGACGACCCGCCCGGCACGACCGCCGAGGGCACCGCCCGGCACGCCCCGCAGCCCACCCTGGACCGGCTCGACGCGCTCATCGACAACACCCGCGCGGCCGGCCTGACGGTCGTCACCGAGATCGACGGGGAGGTGAGACCGCTGCCGCCGGGCGTGGAGCTGTCGGCGTACCGGATAGTGCAGGAGGCCCTCAGCAACGCGCTGCGGCACGCACCCGGGTCGACCGTTCGGGTGGAGCTGACCCACTTCCCGCGCGGCCTGCAGGTGCGGGTGATCAACTCCCGTCCCGCGCACCGGGCCCCGCCGTCGCCCGGCGCCGGCCATGGGCTGCTCGGCATGCGTGAGCGGGTCGCCATGCTCGGTGGCACGCTCATGGCGACCGAGACCTCCCACGGCGGCTTCGCCGTCGTGGCCTTCCTTCCCCGCAACGGCGACCCCGGTGGCGAACCCCTGGAACGCGCACCGGACACGACAGGAGAGACGACTCCATGACCCGCAGCGCCATCCGTGTAGTGATCGCCGACGACCAGCAGATGGTCCGGCAGGGCTTCTCGGTGCTGCTCAACACCCAGCCCGACATCGACGTCGTCGGCCAGGCGGTGCACGGCCTCGACGCGATCGACAAGGTCACCGAGCTCGCCCCGGACGTCGTGCTGATGGACATCCGCATGCCCGAGCTGGGCGGGATCGAGGCCACCCGGCGCATCACCACCGAGCACCCGCACATCAGAGTCCTCGTGCTCACCACCTTCGACCTCGACGAGTACGTGTACGAGGCGCTGCGCGCGGGCGCGTCCGGCTTCCTCCTCAAGGACGCCTCCGCCGACCAGCTGGCCGAGGCGGTACGGGTCGTCGCGGCGGGCGACGCCCTGCTCGCACCCGGGATCACCCGCCGTCTCATCGCCGAGTTCTCCCGCCTCGGCACCGCGCCCCGCGCCCCGCTCAAGGACCGCGTCGGCGATCTGACCGAGCGGGAGACGGAGGTGCTCGGCCTGATCGCGCAGGGCCTGTCCAATGCCGAGATCGCCCAGCGCCTCGTCGTCGCCGAACAGACCGTGAAGACCCACGTGGGCCGCATCCTGGTCAAACTGGGCCTGCGCGACCGCACCCAGGCGGCCGTCTTCGCCTACGAGTCGGGCCTCGTCCGCCCCACGGGCTACTGAGGAACAGCCACCCGCGTACCCCTTACCCGTACCCGCCGTACCCGTAGTACCTGAGACGGACCCGGACAGACCCTCCTCACTGGTGACGACGCCGACCCCGCCCTCCGCCTACCGTTTTACCTGTGACCGAGACGACCCAGACGCAGACGATGCCCTCGCGCGGCGGGGGCAGGACAAGCAGCCCGGAGTTCCAGGTGGCGATGGACGCGTGGCGCAGGCTGCGACAGGACCTGTTCCACGACGCGTTCGCCTACCGACCACTGCCGCCCCTGAAGATGGACGGCCTGTTCACCCGCCGTCTCTCCGGCCGCCTCCGCGAGTACGGGGCCTGGACCCCGCACGCGACGGTGGTGGCGGCCGGCCTGCTCACGGCGATCATCGCGTCCTCCTCCAGCCACAGCGCCGGGGACCTCGGTGTGCTGCTGGTCGCGGTCCTCGCGCTCGGCCCGGTCCTGCTGACACTGGTCCGGCCCGTGGGCGCGTTCTGGGTGTCCATGGCGGCGACACCGGTCACCGCCGCGTTCGCCAGCATGTGGAGCGACTGGCCGTGGGCGCCCGGCAGCTTCGCGGCCCAGCTCGTGGTGATGACGGTCGTGGCACTGCGCACCCGGCCGCGCATAGCCGCCTGGATGTGGGGACTGACCGCGGCCTACGGAATCGTCATCGAGGGCGTCCTCGGCGCCGGGCACTACGGGTCCAACACGGGCGCGCTGCTGGTCGTCTCAGCGATGTCCCTGCTGGCCGCCTCCGCGCTGACCATACGCCGCACCGCCCAGCGCGAGGTGACCGCGCAGCAGACGGTGACCGAGCACGAGCGCTCCAAGCGCACCCTCCTGGAAGAGCGCACCACCATCGCCCGCGAGCTGCACGACGTGGTGGCCCACCACATGTCGGTGGTCGCCATCCAGGCCGAGGCCGCGCCCTACCGCGTGGAGAACCCGCCGCCGGAGCTGGAGCAGGCCTTCGCCACGATCCGGGAGAACGCGGTCGCCGCGCTCACCGAGCTGCGCCGCGTCCTCGGCGTGGTCCGCGCCGAGGACTACGAGGCCCCGGACGCCCCGCAGCCCACCCTCGCCGACCTCGACGGCCTGCTCGCCAATGTGCGCGAGGCCGGCCTCCCGGTCGACAAGGTGGTCACCGGAGCGGTCCGTGAACTCCCGCAGGGCGTGGAGCTGTCGGCGTACCGCATCGTGCAGGAGGCCCTGAGCAACACCCTGCGGCACGCGCCCGGCGCGACCGCCCGTGTGGAGATCGGCTACGTCCTGGGCGGACTGGGGCTGCGCATAGTCAACGGCCCGTCGCCGGAGGTGACCCTGGTGAAGTCCACCCACGGCACGGGCCACGGCCTCACCGGAATGAGCGAGCGGGTCGCGATGCTGAACGGCGAGATGACGACGGGCGAGACGGAGGACGGGGGCTACGAGGTGACGGTGTTCCTGCCGGTGTCCAGTGCGAGCGAGGCCGACGCATGACGATCCGCGTACTGATCGCCGACGACCAGATGATGGTCCGCGAGGGCTTCTCCGTCCTGCTCGGTGCGATGCCGGACATCGAGGTGGTCGGCGAGGCGGTGAACGGCCGGGACGCGGTCGACCGGGTCCGGGAGCTGTCACCGGACGTCGTCCTGATGGACATCCGGATGCCCGAGCTGAACGGCATCGAGGCCACCCGGGAGATCGTGGCGTCGGACGGCGGGGCGAGAGTGCTGGTGCTGACCACGTTCGACCTCGACGAGTACGTGTACCAGGCGCTGCGCGCGGGGGCCTCCGGCTTCCTCCTCAAGGACGCCTCCGCCCGGCAGCTGGCCGACGGGGTCCGGGTGGTGGCCGCCGGTGAGGCACTGCTCGCGCCGTCCGTCACCAAGCGTCTGATCACGGAGTTCTCCAAGCTGGCCCAGGCCCCCCGCCCCTCGGCGGCCTCCCAGCTGGCGTACGGCGAGCTCACCGACCGCGAGACCGAGGTCCTGGTCCTCATCGCGCAGGGCCTGTCCAACTCGGAGATAGCCGAGCGTCTGGTGGTCGCCGAGTCCACGATCAAGACCCATGTGAGCCGTGTCCTGGTGAAGCTGGGCCTGCGCGACCGTACGCAGGCGGCGGTGTTCGCGTACGAGGCGAGACTGGTCACCCCGGGCTGACCGGTCGCGGCGGGCGGAGCCGGTCCCGGGCGGCAGGATGGCCCGCACCGGCAGGACACCCCTGGTCAGAACGGGGGAACCGGGCTAGCGTCGCTCCATGGCAGCTGCTCTCGACCTCGCTTTCGACCCGTGGGACCCCGACTTCGTGGCCGACCCGTACCCGGCGTACGAGGAGCTGCGGGCCAAGGGCCGGGTGCGGTACTTCGAGCCCACGAACCAGTGGCTCGTCCCGCACCACGCGGACGTCTCGGCGCTGCTGCGGGACCGGCGGCTCGGGCGGACGTATCAGCACCGGTTCACGCACGAGGACTTCGGGCGGACGGCGCCGCCGGCGGAGCACGAGCCGTTCCACACGCTGAACGACCACGGGATGCTGGACCTGGAGCCGCCGGACCACACGCGGATCAGGCGGCTGGTGTCGAAGGCGTTCACGCCGCGCACGGTGGAGCGGCTGAAGCCGTATGTGGAGGAGCTGGCCGGTGAGCTGGTGGCCGGGCTGGTGGAGGCCGGCGGGGGCGACCTGCTGACGGATGTCGCGGAGCCGCTGCCGGTGGCGGTGATCGCCGAGATGCTCGGGATCCCCGAGTCGGACCGGGCGCAGCTGCGGCCCTGGTCGGCGGACATCTGCGGGATGTACGAGCTGAGCCCCTCGCAGGAGACGGCGAAGCGGGCGGTGCGGGCGTCGGTGGAGTTCTCGGAGTATCTCCGGGAGCTGATCGCGCACCGGCGGGCCGAGCCCGGCGAGGACCTGATCTCGGGCCTGATCGCCGCCTACGACGAGGGGGACCGGCTCACCGAGCAGGAGATGATCTCGACCTGTGTGCTGCTGCTGAACGCGGGGCACGAGGCGACGGTGAACGCCACGGTGAACGGCTGGTGGGCGCTGTTCCGCAACCCGGAGCAGCTGGCGGCCCTGCGGGCGGACCACACTCTGGTGCCGGCGGCGGTGGAGGAGCTGATGCGGTACGACACCCCGCTGCAGCTGTTCGAGCGGTGGGTGCTGGACGACATCGAGATCGACGGGACGACGGTGCCCCGGGGCGCGGAGATCGCGATGCTGTTCGGCTCGGCCAACCACGACCCGGCGGTGTTCGCCGCCCCAGGGAAGCTGGACCTCACCCGCAGGGAGAACCCGCACATCTCGTTCAGCGCGGGCATCCACTACTGCATCGGCGCACCCCTGGCCCGTATCGAACTGGCGGCCTCGATGACGGCTCTCCTGGAGAAGGCGCCGACCCTCGCGCTCGCCTCGGAACCGACCCGCAAGCCGAACTTCGTGATCCGGGGCCTGGACGGCCTATCCGTCCGGACCTGAGGAACCCCCACGGCTTGCCCCCGGCCCCCTTCGCCGGGTCGTTACCAGCGCGATCGCCAGGCAGACGGCGGCCGGGAGGGCGGCCCCGACGAGGACCACGAACGGAAGCTCGGTGGCGAGGACGGTGTAGTCCATGTCCTCGCCCTCGAAGCCGCCCCGGAGATGGCGGCGGGTGCGGTCCGAGGTGCTCCAGACGAGCGTCGCGGCCAACGCCCCCACCACCGACAGCACACACCCCCCGCACCCCCACACACTCTGCCGCTCCGGCCCGCGGTCCTCCGGTCCTGTTCGGTCCATGACCGGAGGGACGCGTCGTGTTCGGCGGTGGTTCTTGGTCCTCCGGAGGGGCCCTGCCCTCAGCTGGTCAGATCCCGGCGACGCAGCCCGGCCAGACCGCCCGCCACCAGCACCGCCGCGATCCCGGTCAGGGCCAGGACCGGAGTCCACCGCATCCCGGCGCCCGGCAGCTTCGGGAGGTGGCCGAAGGGGGAGAGGTCGAGGATCAGCTGGGGGGCGTCGAGCACGGGGCCGATCCAGCCGACGAGGAGGACGGCTCCGGCCAGACCCCAGGCGGCCGGAGCGGCTCGGGGGGCGAGCCCGTAGCACAGGACGGCCGCGCCGCCGACGACCCAGACCCCGGCGACCTGGACCAGACAGGCGCCCAGGATCGGGCCGGCCTCCTTGCCGTAGCCGAGGGCGAAGCCGACGCCGGCGAGGAGCATGATCCACACGGTTCCGCCGAAGGCGACGGCCAGATGCCCGGCGACCCAGCGGAGCCGGCCCACCGCGCCCGCGAGGAGCGGTTCGGCGCGCCCGGAGGTCTCCTCGCCGTGCAGACGCAGCACGGCGCCGACGACGTAGAGCGCGGCGATCAGGCCGAGCATGCCGATCATCGAGGCGAGAAAGGCGTCGGTGAGGCCGGACCGGCCGCCCATGCGCTCGAAGATCTCGCGGGCGCCCTTGTTGTCGCCGACGAAGTCGGCCGTGCCCTCGGTCAGCCCGCCGTAGACGAGGCCGGTGAGGAAGAAGCCGATGCTCCAGCCGAGGACGTTGCCGCGTTGCAGCCGCCAGGCCAGCGCGCCGGCCGTACCCAGTCGTCCGGCCGCCGGGCCCGGCCGGGTCGGCAGGAAGCTCATGCCGACGTCACGGCGGCCGGCGAGGGAGTACGCCACCGCGCCCTGGAGCGCCGCCGCGGCCACGAACAGCAGCAGCACCCACCACCGCTCGTCCGCGAACGAACGCTCGTTTTCGAGCCACCCCAGCGGCGACACCCACGTCCAGAAAGACGAACCTTCGTTCTCGGAGGCGTCGCCCGCCGCCCGCAGTACGAACGCCGCGCCCAGCACCCCCGCCGTGAGCCCTCGTGCCAGCCGCGCGCTCTCCGTCAGTTGGGCCACGACCGCAGCCATCGTCGCGAACACCATCCCGACGCCCGCGATCCCCAGCCCGAAGGCGAGCGCGCCCGCCGTGCCGTGCCCGGCCAGACCGAGGGTGACGAGGAGCGCCAGTCCGCCGTTGGCGACGGCGGCCGTGAGCAGGGCGGCGGTCAGGGGAGCCCGGCGCCCGACCATGCCGGAGGCGATCAGTTCCTGGCGCCCGCTCTCCTCCTCGTCGCGGGTGTGGCGGATGACGACGAGGAGGCTCATGACGGCGGCGAGGAGACCGGCGTAGACGCCGACGCGCCAGGCGGTCAGGGCGCCGAGGGAGTCGTCGAAGACGGGGCCGACCAGGGCGCGCAGCGAGGAGTTGGTGGTCATCTGGCGCATGAGGTCGGCGCGTTCGGCGGCGGTGCCGTACAGGCTCTCCAGGCTGTTCGGCATGGAGAGGACCATCAGGGCCGTCACCAGCACCCAGACCGGCACCATCACCCGGTCGCGGCGCAGGGCGAACCTCAACAGGGTCCCCGTACCGGCCAGTTCGCGGGTCCCGCCGGACCGTACGGCGAGCGGGTCGGCCGCGGTCGCGGTGGCGGTCATCGCGCGCTCACCTCTGTCAGTCCCGCCTGGTCGCCCGGCTGGCCTCCCGCATGGTCTCCCACCTGGTAGTGCCGCAGGAACAGTTCCTCCAGGGTCGGGGGAGTGGACGTCAGGGACCGTACGCCGGTGTCGGTCAGGGAGCGGAGGACGGCGTCGAGCTTGTCGGTGTCGACCTGGAGGTGCACCCGGTGGCCCCGGACGTCGAGGCCGTGGACGCCGGGGAGGCGGGCCAGCCCGTTCGGCGGACCGGCGAGTTCCGCCGTGACCGTGGTGCGGGTCAGATGGCGCAGGTCGGCGAGGGAGCCGCTCTCGACGGTGACGCCGTTGCGGATGATGCTCACCCGGTCGCACAACTCCTCGACCTCGCTGAGGATGTGGGACGAGAGCAGGACCGTACGGCCCCGGTCGCGCTCCTCCCGTACACAGCGCTGGAAGACCTCCTCCATCAGCGGGTCCAGGCCCGAGGTCGGCTCGTCGAGGATGAGGAGGTCGACGTCGGAGGCGAAGGCGGCGACGAGGGCGACCTTCTGGCGGTTGCCCTTGGAGTAGGTGCGGCCCTTCTTGGCGGGGTCCAGTTCGAAGCGTTCGACGAGTTCCGCGCGGCGCCCGGTGTCCAGGCCGCCCCGCAGCCGGCCGTACAGGTCGATGACCTCGCCGCCGGAGAGGTTCCGCCACAGGGTCACGTCGCCGGGGACGTACGCGATCCGGCGGTGCACCTCCACCGCGTCCGTCCACGGGTCGCGGCCCAGGACCTGCGCGGCACCGGAGTCGGCGCGCAGCAGGCCGAGCAGGACGCGGATGGTGGTGGACTTTCCGGCGCCGTTGGGGCCGAGGAAGCCGTGGACCTCGCCGGTCTCGACGGTGAGGTCGAGGCCGTCCAGCGCAGGGGTCCGTCCGAAGGACTTGTGCAGTCCGGCGACGGTGATGGCCTTCGTCATGTTTCAGAACGTACGCTTACTTCAGAAATTTGTGAAGTTAAGGAAGCGTATGAATCAACGGTAGGCTGGCCATGGTGTCTGACCAGGGGGTATCGAGGGGATACCGAGGGAGTTGATCCAGGGATGGCGGATTCGAAGGCCAGGGCGGAGGCCGGGTCGGCGACCGAGGTGGAGGCCGAGGTGGAGGCCGAGGCTGAGGTGGCGACCGGGGGGCGTGATCCCGAGTCGGTCTCCCGTTTCGTCGAGCACTTCGCGGCGCAGCTCGTCGAGGCCGGGATGCCGCGCATGGCGGCCCGGATCTTCGCCGCGCTCCTCGCCTCCGACACCGGCGCGCTGACCTCCGCCGAACTGGGCGAACAGCTGAAGATCAGCCCGGCCGCCGTCTCCGGCGGGGTCCGCTACCTCGCCCAGGTGCACCTGGTGTCACGCGAGCGCGAGCCGGGTTCGCGCCGCGAGCGCTACCGCGTCCACAGCGACCAGTGGTACGAGGCCCTCACCAACCGCGAGGCCATCATGAAGCGCTGGGAGGAGGCGCTGGGCGAGGGCGTCGTCAGCCTGGGCGCCGACAGCCCGGCGGGCCGTCGGCTCGCCGAGACCCTAGCCTTCTTCGAGTTCGTCGAGACCGAGGTCGAGGAGATGATGGGCCGCTGGCGCGTACGCCGCGAGGAGTTGTTCGGCCGGGGCTGACACCCGGCCGGAGTGCATGGCCGGTCGAAGTCCGGCGGCGGGCTTCGGGGCTGTTGGCGGGGCTATCGGTCGGTCTTCTCCGTACGGCTCGTCAGGCGTTCGTGGCGCTGGCGTGCCGCCTGAGGGGTCTGGAGGCCGAGGCCGAAGGCGATCTCCGGCCAGGTCATGCCACGGCCCCGGGCCATGTCGAGGAGGCCGACCTCCAGTTCGTCCATCTCGCCCCGCGCGAGGGGGATCAGGGTCAGGGCGGCGGTGATGTCGGCGCGATCGACCTCCTCCTCGCCGTCGCCGAGGAGCGCGGCGCCGCTGAGCAGGTACGAGACCAGCCGGATCGCCTCATGCGGACCGAGGACGTACGGGTGCACCTGGCGGTTCCGCCGCTCGGCCGTGCCCGCGTGCCGCTCGGCGATACGGAACAGGGACGTGGGGACCCGCTGGGCGCGCGCCTCGTCCGCGCTCGGGGGCGTGAACGGATCGGTGGGTGACGTCATGCGTCCAGCGTGAAATGCAAACATTCTGTTGTCAACGAGTTATTGCTCCTTGCCTGCCTCGCGTCCTGTCGTGGCGTCCGGGTCATCGTCGTCCGCCGAACTCCCACTCCCGTACCTCGATCTCGGCGTACCGTTCCCCCGCCAGTACGGCGCTCGCCGCGTCCCCGTCCGAGGCGCGGACCAGTGCCGCCGTGCCCAGCCAGGCCGTGCCGTCGTCGGACAGCAGCGGCCCGTACGCGATCAACTCGTCCCGCCACGCGGCCGGTACGGCGACCCCGGAGCTGATGTCGGGGTCCGGTCCGAGGCCGAGCACCAGGTAGCGGCGGCCGCCGCCGGTGCGTCCGCCCGGGAACTCCCACATCGTGCGGCCCAGCAGGTTCCGCCAGCGGCGCAGCAGCACGTCCCGGAACACACCGGCCTGGTGGTTGGGCTCGTCGAAGGCGAACGCGCGGGCCGTGGCGGGGTCCGGCAGGTCGACGATGTGCACGCTCCCGGTGGGCGTCTCCCCGTCCGCCGCGAAGGTCGGGCCGCGGGCGATCAGCTCCTTCTCGTACCCGTCCATGTACGACCAGTGCGCCTCCACCAGCCCCTCACGGAGGTCGAGGGTGCCGGCGCGGTCACGGTGAAAGCAGAAGAACTCCATGCCCGAAGCCTCTCCGGTCCTTCCCGCGGTCTCAACGGACTTACGGGCGTGGGGATGTACGGGCGTACGGAATCGGCCAGTGGACGCGGTTCGACGAGGTGACGGATGATCCCCGCATGATTCGTACCGCCACCGTGCACGACGTCGCGGAGATCATCGTGATGATCCGTGAACTGGCCGCCTACGAGAAGGCCGTCGACCAGGCCCGGGCCACCGAGGAGCAGCTCCGCGAGGCGCTGTTCGGCGAGCACCCGGCGGCGTACGCGCTGATCGCGCAGGACGACGACACGGGCGAACCGGTGGGCTACGCCCTGTGGTTCCCGCTCTTCTCGACCTGGACCGGCACGCGCGGCATGCACCTGGAGGACCTCTACGTACGTCCGGACGCACGGGGTGGAGGGCATGGCAAGGCCCTGCTCGCGACCCTCGCCGCGCTCTGTGAGCGCAATGGCTACGAACGCTTCGAATGGTGGGTGCTGGCCTGGAACGAGCCGACGATCGACTTCTACAAGTCGCTGGACGTCGAATTCCTCGACGAATGGAGAGTGTGCCGCCTCAGTGGCGAGCCGCTCGGCGCACTCGCGGCCCGGGCCCCGGCCGTCCAGGCATCTCGCACTGACTAACATGCATGCCGGAACCCCGGCTCGATTACGGCGAGCCGGGGTTTCCAGTGGTGCGACGAAGCCTTTCGGGCTCCGTTGTTCAGATGTCAGGATCAGTGGTGTCCGTTGTTGATCACGCGGAAGCTGCCCACGACCGCCAGGGGCTGAAGCGGCTGCTGCGCGGCGACCGAGTGGCTGGAGCTGCGCGGGCCGACCGTGGCGACGGGAGCGCCGTTGTCACAGGTGACCCCGTTGTAGAACTCGACGGTCCGGTCGCTTTCGTTCCGGATGTTGAAGCTGTTGGTGTTCACCCCGGGGACGATCTGGCTGTTCACGTTGACCACGACGATGCAGGACCCCGGGTCGGCCGAGTACGACCGCTCGTTGATGTAGATCCGGCCCTCTTCGCGGTTGTCACCCCGCTCGCCGCGGCCCTCGCCCCGCTTGCCGCTCCAGTTCTCCTTCCCTCCGGAGTCGGACGCGGCGTTCGAGCCGGCCTCGGTGCCGGTGCCGTTGCCGCCGCGCGGAGCCGGGGCGGGGGCGGCGTCCTGGACCATCGAGGTCGACCGGGGAGCGGACTCCAGGGCGGAGCTGGCGTAGGTGACACCGGTGGCGGCCGCGACTGCCACGCCGACGGAGGCGGCGATCACTGTGACTTTACGAGTGCGCAATGCACTTCCCCTTCTCTTCGTTCTCGTCGACAGGACCTGCCGACGAGAACGAACGTAATGACGGCCAATTCGGCTGTCATTTCGAGCGGGCTCGGAGAAGTGTGAAAATAGGGCTGAACGGCCGTGTGAAATGTCGCCCCGGAGGGTGACGGTCGGCGCGCCTGACGTCTCATCAAAATATGGCAATGAGCTGGCACTTTGATCTGACGGGAGTGTCTGTTCGGAGCGCGCTGACGCGTCGTCACTCTCTTGGACGTGCTGTGAGCACCCTTCCTCCTGAGTGCTCGTCAGGTCGCTCCTTGCCGCGCGCAGCTGACGGCGTCTCAAGAAGCCTCAGGGCGAGATGAATACGCGATGCGGCCCCCCGCGTGAATTCCGCGCCGAGAAATGCGCGGCAGCGGCGTGTCGCGCGCTTTTCCGTGCTCCTTCGCGCCTATCGTGATCGGCCCTCCGCGCCCTCCGCGCCCTCCGCGCCCTCCGCGCCCTCCGCGCCCTCCGCGCCCTCCGCGCCCTCCGCGCCCTCCGCGCCCTCCGCGCCCTCCGCGCCCTCCGCGCCGCCCTCACCCCGGCAGCGTCAGCCCCCACGCCCCCTCCCGTACCGTCCACGTCCGTGTCCGTACGGGTCCGGCCACCAGGGAGTCCGCCCGGTAGCGGAAGTCCGCGCCGGAGACCGTCACCCGGTGGCCGGTCGCGTGCAGCGGGGACGCCTCGGCGCCGAGGGACACCGGCCGGATCTCCACGTCGGCGCCGCCGTCGACGCCGGGGGTGATCGACACGGCCTCCACGGGCTGGTCGAGGTCGACGAGCATCACCCCGTCCACCTCCACCCGCAGCCGCGCCGGCCCGGCACCGCCGCCCGCGGAGACCCGTATGCGCGAGGGCCGCAGCGGACGGGACATCCGGGCGGGCCGCACCGGGCGCGTCGACAGCGTACGGGCGAGGGACTGCGGCCAGGCGCGCAGCCAGGAGTGCTGGCCGGACGACGAGCCGTGCTCCTCGGCCGCGTCCCCGGCTCCCGCCCCGGCCCCGGCCCCGTGGCCCGCCCCCGGGCCACCGCCCGCGCCGGAGCCGTTTCCCGTGCCGGAGCCATCACCCGTTCCTGCTCCCGTCTCCGTCCCCGGGCCCCTCCCCGCACCTCTCCCCGTGCCTGCTCCCGTCCCGGGGTTCGCCCCCGGTCCTGCCGCCGGGCTCTTCCCTCTGCCCAGCCCCAGTCCCAG
Organism: Streptomyces griseiscabiei; assembly: GCF_020010925.1. Taxonomy (NCBI): domain Bacteria; kingdom Bacillati; phylum Actinomycetota; class Actinomycetes; order Kitasatosporales; family Streptomycetaceae; genus Streptomyces; species Streptomyces griseiscabiei. The sequence continues at coordinate 358,211 of NZ_JAGJBZ010000003.1, forward strand.
CCCGAGGCCCAGTCCGAACGCCGGGCCCGTGCCGTCGGCCGTCCCCTGGCCCGCCTCCGTCCCCGGCCCCGTGCCGTCCGTGCCGCCGAGGCCGTCCACGTGGTCCGGTGAGAGGGGTGTGCCCGGCAGGACCGGGATGCGGAGGGTGCCCAGCACCACCCCGTCGCTGTCGTCGACGAGCAGATCGAGCCGGCGCTCGACGCCGTCGAGGGCGGCGCGGGCCGCCGCGACCGCGCCCGTGGGCACGCCGAGGGAGTGGGCGAGGCCCAGGGCGGAGCCCACGGGGATCAGGGAGAGGGCGCACGCCCCCAGCTCCCGCCGCCGATGCAGAAGAGCCACCGTCCGCAGCAGCGCGCGGTCGTCGCCGACCACCACCGGGCGCCGTGAACCGCGTCGGACGAGCGCCCGCGCGAATTCCTCGGGGCCCTCCGGAAGGCACACCTTCGTACTCGCCGCACCCGCGCTGAGCACGTCTTTCGCGATCCGTACGGCCTCGCCGTCCGTGCGACGGGCGAGGGGGTCGATGACCACGAGGAGCTGGTCGTCAGTCGCCACCTCGGTCCTGCCTCGCTTCCTCGGGTAGCATCTTTGTGCAAGAGCCCCTTGCGCTATTGCGCCAGGGGCTTCGTCTATTCCGGGGCATCCGGGTCCGACAGGTGCGACCAACGGCGGTCGCGGCGCACGCGACGGTAATGAGCCATCGCGTACGCCCCCGACCTTGGACATGCCCCGCCCGGAAGGGGTGTACGCGCGTGCCCGCACTTGTGCTGCTCGGTGCTCAGTGGGGTGACGAAGGCAAGGGAAAGGCGACGGACCTGCTAGGTGGGTCCGTCGACTATGTGGTGCGCTACCAGGGCGGCAACAACGCCGGCCACACGGTAGTCGTGGGTGACCAGAAGTACGCCCTCCACCTTCTCCCTTCCGGGATCCTCACTCCGGAGTGCACTCCGGTCATCGGTAACGGTGTCGTCGTCGACCCGTCGGTCCTGCTCTCCGAGCTGAGCGGTCTGAACGAGCGCGGCGTCGACACGTCCAAGCTCCTGCTCAGCGGAAACGCCCACATCATCACGCCCTACAACGTGACGGTGGACAAGGTCACCGAGCGCTTCCTCGGGAAGCGGAAGATCGGGACGACCGGCCGAGGCATCGGTCCGACCTACGCCGACAAGATCAACCGGGTCGGCATCCGCGTCCAGGACCTGTACGACGAGTCGATCCTGACGCAGAAGGTCGAGGCGGCCCTCGACGTCAAGAACCAGCTCCTCACCAAGCTCTACAACCGCCGCGCGATCGCCGTGGACCAGGTCGTCGAGGAGCTGCTCGTCTACGCGGACAAGCTCGCGCCCTACGTCACCGACACGGTCCTGGTCCTCAACCAGGCCCTCGACGACGGCAAGGTGGTCCTCTTCGAGGGCGGTCAGGGCACGCTCCTCGACATCGACCACGGCACCTATCCCTTCGTCACCTCCTCCAACCCCACCGCGGGCGGTGCCTGCACGGGCACGGGCGTCGGACCGACGAAGATCAGCCGGGTCATCGGCATCCTCAAGGCCTACACGACCCGGGTCGGCGCGGGCCCGTTCCCGACCGAGCTGTTCGACGAGGACGGCGAGGCGCTGCGCCGCATCGGTCACGAGCGGGGTGTGACCACGGGCCGCGACCGCCGCTGCGGCTGGTTCGACGCGGTCATCGCCCGCTACGCGACCCGGGTGAACGGCCTGACGGACTTCTTCCTCACCAAGCTCGACGTCCTCACCGGCTGGGAGCAGATCCCCGTCTGCGTCGCCTACGAGATCGACGGCAAGCGCGTCGAGGAACTCCCGTACTCGCAGTCCGACTTCCACCACGCGAAGCCGATCTACGAGACCCTGCCGGGCTGGTCCGAGGACATCACGTCGGCGAAGTCCTTCTCCGACCTGCCGAAGAACGCCCAGGCGTACGTCAAGGCGCTGGAGGAGATGTCCGGCGCCCCGATCTCCGCGATCGGTGTCGGCCCGGGCCGCGACGAGACGATCGAGATCAACTCGTTCATCTAGCCCCACCCCGCTCGCTCTGGGCGGACACCGGCCGGGCACGCGCAGGCGTGCCCGGCCGGGCCTATTCTGGAAAGTGCGCAGACTTACGCATATCGGGCGACCGGAGGAAGTGAGTGCGATGCGCGTTCTCTTCAAGGCACGTTTCGACACCGAGAAGTCGAACGACGCCATCCGCAACGGCACGCTGGGGAAGCTGATGCAGGCCTCCCTGGAGCAGGTCAAGCCGGAGGCGGCCTACTTCACCACCGACGAGGGGCACCGCACCTGCTACATGGTCTTCGACATGCAGGACAGCTCCCAGATGCCGGCGATCGCCGAGCCGTTCTTCCTCGAACTGGGCGCGGACGTCACGTACACCCCGGTCATGAACCCGGAGGACATGCAGAAGGGCCTCGCGGCACTGGGGCGCTGAGCCTCGGGAGCGTGGGGCTTCGGGACCGTCGGTCCTCAGCTGAAGACGATCATCGAGCCCTGGGCCAGGCTGCGGGTCGCCGCGGCGTGCAGGCCCAGCCAGACGTGCCGCTCGCGGGCGAAGGGGCTCGGGTCGTAGGGCGCCGGGACGGCCGGTTCCTCCAACTCCGTGGGCGTGAGCGGCGCTTCGGGAGGGGAGGGCGGGTTCGCCGGGTCGATGCCGATGGCCGGGGCCACGAACTCCAGTTCCCGCAGCAGGCCCTGGGCGGAACCCAGGGGGCCGCCCCCGGCGAGGAGTTCGTCGCTGGAGAGGGGCTGCGGGAAGTCGACCGGCACATAGGCGCCCGCGTGGTCGTAGTGCCAGACCAGATGCGACTGCTGGGCCGTGCCCTCGAACATCTCCAGCAGCTGCTCGTAGTCCCCGCCCAGCGCGTCCACCGGGGCCACCTCCAGGCCGCACACCTGCAGCAGATAGGCCCGGCGCAGGAAGTGCAGCGCGTCGTAGTCGAAGCCCGCGACCGGGGCGACCTCACCGGTCAGACCCGGCATGTACTGGTACACCGGAACCGGTGGCAGCCCGGCCTCACCCAGCAGCTTGTTGTAGAGCGCGAGTTCGTCGGCGAAGGGGTTGTCGGGCGTGTGGCACAGCACGTCGACGAGCGGGACCAGCCAGAGGTCACAGGCCAAAGGAGAACTCCTCGGTCGTCCGGCCGTACGCACACGCACGGTAGGGCTACGTTCGCGTACGGCACACAGTGGTCAGGGAAGCGTAGTCGCTGAACGCGGCTTCAGTCCCCGTCGTGCAGGTCCCATACCCACACACCGCCCACCCACCTACCGGGTCGCCCGACCAGCTTCTCCACGGTCTCCCGCAGCTGCTCGTCGTAGGGCTGCGGGCGCAGGACCAGGGCGCCCGCGTGCCAGTACGCGAAGTCCTTGCGGGCCTGTGCCCGCCAGTTCACGCCGATCACCGGGACCTTGCCGGTGTAGCGGACGTCACGCAGCAGATTGGAGGTGTGGCGGGGGACGGCGCCGTAGATGCCGACGCGGTCCTCGCCGAACGGGCCGTTGAAGTAGCCGCCGGGCATCCGGAACCCGAAGTCCGCCGCGGTCTGCCAGCGCAGCGCCTCCGCGTTGCCCGGGTCCGGCAGCGGCACGGGCATCAGCGTCTCGCCGGCCGCCGTGTCGACGTACGACCGCCAGGCGCCGTCCGCGATGAACGCCGGGACCTCGGCGCGCTCCACGGATCTCAGCGGGGCCGGGACGATCGGGAGGAGGGCGAGGCTCACGGCCAGGAAGCCGAGATAGCGGGTGCCGAGGCCGGGGGCCGCCGCGAGCCGTTCGCAGGCGATCGCCAGCAGCATGCCGAGGACCGGGGCGCAGATCATCGCCACCCGGCCCTCGATGACCGACTCGAACAGCGGCCTCTCGGCGAGCAGCGCCCACGGGCCGGGCAGCACGAGGTCCGTCTGCGGCAGCCGGAACTCCTTGCCGAGGGAGAGGACGGCCGCCGCGACCGCCGTGCAGGCCAGCGCCTTCACCAGGGCCCGCTCCCACAGCCGTACGACGATGCCGACGGCCAGCAGGACCAGGGGCCAGCCGTAGAAGGCGTTCTGCTCGGTGATGTTGAGGGAGAGGGCGTCCGCGCGCTCGCGGTCGCCCGCGAGGAGGGAGCGTTCGGCGAAGGAGAGGAGGGCGAGCGGGCTGTTGCCGGCGTTGTCGCCGTGCGCGATGTTGCCGTAGCTCTGCGGGCCGAAGAACTGCCAGGAGAGCGGGAAGGCGACCAGCGGGAGCGTGACGAGGGCCGCGACGCCGAGGCCCTTCAGGAGCGGGCGCCACGCCTCGCGGGCCACGTCCGGGCGGGCGGCGCCGTACGCGGCGGCGAAGAGCAGCATGCCCATGGCGGCGAGGAGGAGGGGTTCCTCGCCGAGGAAGATCTGGTAGGCCGCCATCAGACCGAGGACGATCCCGTCGTGCCGGGTGCGGGCGCCCGTGCACAGGCGCAGCGCCCGGTCGACGATCAGCGGGATCATGAACAGGACGACGAAGTTCGGGTGCGCGTTGGCGTGGCTGACCATCGGCGGCGCGAACGCGGCGAGGGCCGCTCCGGCGAAGGCCGCGCCCCGGTGCCGTACGACCCGTTTGACCATCAGCCAGTACCAGGCGGCGCCGGTGGCGGCGAGGCCCAGGGTCATCACCAGGGCGAGCGTGACGGCCGGGCCCAGCAGGAGGGTGACCGGCGCGAAGGGGACGGACAGGCCCAGCATGACCGTGTTGGCCATCAGGTTCACGCCGTCGGGGAAGCCCTGGAAGGTGGTGAAGAGCGGGTTGCGGAGGTGGACGAGGTTGTCGGCCGTGACCGCGAAGAACCACTCCCACTGGTTCTGGTCCTGGAGCGAGTCCGGGAGGTAGCGGCCGTTCGGGTCGAGCCAGCGGCCGCTGTAGAGCGCCACCGCCATCAGGAGGAAGCCGAGGACCGCGAGGACGTCGGCGCGGCGCACGGAACGGGCCCGCAGGGCGGCGAGTTCGCCGAGGACGCGGGCGTAGTCCCGCGGCCGGATCTTCGAGCCGGGCTGGTGGGACCAGCGGACGGGGACCTCGGCGACGGGCCAGCCGCTGCGGCGGAAGAACCGCAGGATCTCCACGTCGATGCCGAACCCGTCGAGCCGGGACGCGGCGAACGCCTCGCGGGCGCGGTCGCCGTCGAACAGCTTGAAACCGCACTGGGTGTCGCGGATGCCGGGCACCGCGACCCCGCGTATGAGGAGGTTCCCGGCCCGGCCCAGCGTCTCGCGCAGCCGGTGCTGATGGCGCTCGATGTGCGCGCCGGGCGCCTCGCGGGAGCCGATCGCGGCCGTGTGCCCGTCGGAGAGCGCCTTGTCCAGGCGCTCCAGCTCGTCGATGGGCGCGGAGAGATCGGCGTCCGTCAGCAGCACCCGGCGGCCGTGCGAGGCGAGCACCCCGAGGCGCAGGGCGTGGCCCTTGCCCCGGTTGCGGGGCCCGCCGGAGACCAGCTGGACGCGGGCGTCGCGCGCGGTGACGGCGGACACGACCTCGGCGGTGCCGTCGCTCGACCCGTCGTCGACGACGATGATCTCCCAGCGGGCGGCGGCCTCGGTCGCCGTGAGGTGGGCGATGATCGCGTCGAGGCTGGGGGCGAGGCGGGCCTCCTCGTTGTAGGCGGGGACCACGACCGAGAGGTCGACGCTCACCTGTCCGCCGCCGCCCGGCTGCGAGGTGGTGCTCATCCGTCCGCCAGCCGTTCCACCAGGGTCAGGGACTGCTCGTCGTACCCGGCGATGATCTCCTGGGCGCTCTGGGCGTCCCGGCGGGTGAGCGCGTCGACGAGGTCGGTGTGGTCGGCCCACAGCCGGCCCTTGAGATCGTCCGTGCCGGCCGTGCCGACCGTCCCGGCCGCGCCGTCGTCGCCCTGGCGGAGGTGCTGCACCGCGCACACCCAGGCCTGGACGCGCAGCCGGTGCAGGAAGTCGGTGAGGTACGGGTTGCCGAACAGGGCGCTCAGCTCGCGCCAGAACCGCAGGTCGTAGCCGATCAGGATGTCCAGGTCCCCGGCGGTCGCGGCCCGCCGCGCCTCCTCGCCGCGCCGCCGCACCCCGGCGAGCGCGGCGGCCGTCCGCGGATCGACCTTGCGGTCCCCGAGCCGCCGGAACATGCCGTCGGTGACCAGGATGCGGGCCTCGACCATGTTCCGGTAGTCGGCCACCGAGTACGCGTGGACCTCGAAACCCCGGTGCTGCACGGCGTCCAGCAGCCCCTGCGCCGACAGGTCCACCAGGGCCTCGCGCACGGGTGTCGCCGAGACGCCGTACTGCTCGGCGATCTCCTTGACCGTGAACTCCTGCCCCGGCTTGAGTCTGCCGGCCAGCACCTCGTCACGGAGCGCGTCCGCGAGCTGCTGCCGCAGGGTGCTGCGGGTCACGGCGCCATTGCCGCCGCCGGTGCCGGGCATCGTGGTCTGGGTCCCCCATCCGCGTAACGCGTACGCGTCCTGTGTGTGCTCTCTGAGTTCTCTTACGAGCACGTCACCTTACGCGTTCGGGTTTCGGGGAGGAGTTTTCGCCCTTACCGCTCGGCACCGCGGACTTCCGGGTCCGCACCCGGGTCTACACCGTGTGTTCGTCCGCCACGGACAGGGCCGCGTCCAGGGCGGCGAGGCCCTCCTTGGCCTCGGCTTCGGTGATGTTGCACGGGGGGACGACATGGGTGCGGTTCATGTTGATGAAGGGCCACAGACCGTTCGCCCTGGCGGCGGCGCCGAAGGCGAGCATGGGGGCGCCTGCCTCGCCGGTCGCGTTGTAGGGGACGAGGGGTTCGCGGGTCTCCTTGTTCCGCACCAGCTCCAGGGCCCAGAACATGCCGGTGCCGCGCACCTCGCCGACGCAGGGGTGCCGGGCGGCGAGGTCATGGAGGGCGGGCCCGACGAGGGAGGCGCCGAGGGAGGCGGCGTGGGTGACGACCCCCTCCTCCGCCATGACCTCGATCGTCGCCACGGCGGCGGCGCAGGCCAGCGGGTGGCCGGAGTACGTCAGACCGCCGGGGTAGGGGCGGCGGGCGAAGGTCTCGGCGATCGCGGGGGAGATGGCGACACCGCCGAGGGGGACATAGCCGGAGTTCACACCCTTGGCGAAGGTCATCAGATCGGGTACGACGTCGAAGAGGTCGGCGGCGAACCAGGTGCCGGTCCGGCCGAAGCCCGCCATCACCTCGTCCAGCACGAACACGATTCCGTACTTGTCGCACAGCTCCCGGACGCCGGCCAGATAGCCCGGCGGCGGGACCATGATCCCGGCGGTGCCCGGGACGGTCTCCAGGATGATCGCGGCGATCGTCTGCGGCCCCTCGAAGACGATCGTCGTCTCCAGGTGCTCCAGCGCGCGGGCGCACTCCTGTTCCTCCGTCTCCGCGTGGAAACGGGTGCGGTAGAGGAACGGCGCCCAGAAGTGCACGACCCCCGCCGTGCCGGTGTCCGAGGCCCAGCGGCGCGGGTCGCCCGTGAGGTTCACGGCCTGCTGGGTGCCGCCGTGGTACGAGCGGTACGCGGCGAGGACCTTGGGGCGGCCGGTGTGCAGCCGGGCCATGCGGGTGGCGTGCTCGACCGCGTCGGCGCCGCCGTTGGTGAAGAAGATCTTGTCGAGGTCGCCGGGAGTGCGTTCCGCGATGAGCCGGGCCGCCTCCGAGCGGGCCTCGATCGCGAACGCCGGGGCGAAGGTCGTCATCGTGGCGGCCTGCTCCTGGATGGCCGCGACGACCTTCGGGTGCTGGTAGCCGATGTTCGTGTAGACGAGGCCGCTGGTGAAGTCGAGGTAGCGGTTGCCGTCGTAGTCCCAGAAGTACGAGCCCTCGGCGCCGGCGACGGGGAGGGGGTCGATGAGGTCCTGGGCGGACCAGGAGTGGAAGACGTGGGCGCGGTCGGTGGCCTTCACGGTGGCGCCGGTGGCAGGGCTGGGGGCCGGGTGAGGGGTCATGGGGTGAGGCTAGGGGTGGGGTGCGGGGGGCGGATATCGGCGGTTTGTCAGCGTGCGGCTGCTCGGGCGCGACAGTGTGTCGCCCCCGTGGGGGGTGCGATGTCGGGTGCGGGTCCGGTGGGGGCTGGTCGCGCAGTTCCCCGCGCCCCTGAAAAGCGGGGCTGCGCCCCTGCTTTTCGGCCCGAAAGGGCCGTAGGCCCTTGAGGGGCGCGGGGAACTGCGCGAGAAGCCCCCACCGGACCCGCGGACGACCGACCCCCTCACTCTATTGACAGCATGCTGTCGAGATGGCAGTCTGCTGTCATAAGGATCGGCGGAAACCGCAGGAGGAACCATGAGCGACCACAAGCCCGTGCATCTCGCCGTCTACGACACCTACGCGGACTGGGAGACGGGGCACACGACCGCATGGCTCGCGCGGAACGGCTACGACGTCCGGACGGTCGGGGCGGGCCCGGACGGTGTGCGCACCCTCGCGGGGATGCGCATCCTGCCGGACGACACGCTCGCGGCGCTGCGGCCCGAGGAGAGCTCGCTGCTGATCCTCACGGGGGCGGATCTGTGGGACGCGGGTGACGACCTCGCACCGTTCGCCAGGAAGGCGCGCGAGTTCCTGGCCGCCGGCGTGCCCGTCGCCGCGATCTGCGGGGCGACCGCCGGGCTCGCGCGGGAGGGGCTGCTGGACGACCGGGAGCACACCAGCGCGGCCCCCTTCTATCTCGCCGCCACCGGATACGCGGGCGGTGAGCGGTACATGGACGCGGACGCCGTGACCGACGCGTCCGGGCTGCTCGTCACCGCCGGGCCCACCGAACCCGTCGCCCTCGCCCGTGAGGTCTTCCGGCTGCTCGGTGTGTACGAGGGAGAGGTTCTCGACGCCTGGTACCGGCTCTTCCACGACTCGGACGCGGAGGCGTACGCCGTGCTGGAGGCGGCGGGACAGTGAGCCGGGAGAAGCAGGAACAGCGGGAGCAACAGCAGCAGGAGCGGCAGAAGCAGCAGGATCTTCTCAGCCGGGCCGCGCTCGGGGTGTTCCGGCTGAACGGGCAGTTCCTTTCCGTGGCCGACGAGTTGGCGCGTCCGGCGGGCCTGACCGCCGCCTGGTGGCAGGTGCTGGGCGCGGTGCTGCCCGAGCCGCTGCCCGTCGCCGGGGTGGCCCGGGTCATGGGCATCACCCGGCAGAGCGTGCAGCGGGTCGCCGACCTCCTCGTCGGCAAGGGGCTCGCCGTGTACGTGCCGAACCCGGCCCACCGCCGCGCCAAGCTCCTCGCCCCGACCCCCGCCGGGCGCGCCGCGATCGCGGAGATCGAGCCCGGCCACGCCGCCCTGGCCGCCCGGCTGACGGAGGCGCTGGGGGAGGAGGGGTTCGCGGCGGCCGTACAGGCGTTCGAACGGCTGTCGGGCGCCCTGGACGGTCTCGCGGCGGCACAGGGGGACGGCGGGGCGCCCGCCGCTGTTACGGAACCGTAGACACCGGTCCATCCGCCTCTTCTCACGGCCGCACTACGATCGGTCCGTTGCGCACGTACACGACGTACCCGTACGTACGCGTACACATACGGATCGTGTCGTGTCGTGCGCAGGGGTGGCGCGGGGAAGACGGGGGCGTGGCGATGGAGAAGCTCGGGGCCGGGGATCCACAGAGGATCGGGGCGTACCGGCTGCTCGCGCGGCTGGGGGCCGGCGGGATGGGCAACGTGTACCTGGCCCGCTCCGAGCGCGGCCGTACCGTCGCCGTGAAGCTGGTGCGTCAGGAACTGGCGGAGCAGGAGGAGTTCCGGGCGCGGTTCCGGCAGGAGGTGCGGGCCGCGCGGCAGGTGGGCGGGTACTGGACCGCGCCCGTGCTGGACGCGGACACCGAGGCGGGCATCCCGTGGGTCGCCACCGGATACGTCGCCGGGCCCTCCCTCCAGGCCGTCGTCGGCCGGGACCACGGGGCGCTGCCCGAGCGGTCCGTACGCATCCTCGCGGCGGGGCTCGCGCACGCGCTGGAGGACATCCACGCGGCCGGACTCATCCACCGGGACCTCAAGCCGTCCAATGTGCTGGTGACCATCGACGGGCCGCGCGTCATCGACTTCGGGATCGCGCGGGCGCTGGAGACCGTCACGGACGGCGGGCTCACCCGGACCGGCGCGCTCGTCGGTTCGCCGGGCTTCATGGCACCCGAGCAGGTGCGCGGCGACCGGATCACCTCCGCCTGCGACGTCTTCTGCCTCGGCTCGGTCCTCTCCTACGCCGCCACCGGCAACCTCCCCTTCGGCGCCGCCAACTCCGGTGTCCACGCCCTGATGTTCCGCATCGCCGAGGAGGAACCGGACCTGGAGGGGCTGCCGGAGGGCCTGTACGACATCGTCCGCGACTGCCTCCGCAAGGACCCCGCCGCCCGTCCCACCCTCGCCCAGATCCTCCAGCGCACCGGCGCCGAGGACACGGTCTTCGCGGGCCGCTCCCGCGACCCCTGGCTGCCGAGCGCGCTGGTGGCCCAACTGGGGCGGCACGCCGTGCAGTTGCTGGAGGTGGAGGATCCGGAGGAGTCCGGGGGGCCGGGGGAGCCCGGCGGATCGGGGGAGCCGGCGGGCGCCGCGGGTGTCGCCGCCGCGGGTGGTCCGGCGGCGGCTTCGGGTGACGCGAGCCCGTCACCGTCGGCTTCCGTGGACCCGGCCGGTCCTGCCTCCGGCACCCCGTCCCCGTCCACGCCCGCACCCACGCCCGCACCCACGCCCGCATCCGCTTCCGCTTCTGCGATGCCGCCCGTTCCCGCCGGGCCGCCGCCGTCGACCCCGCCCGTGTATCCGCTGGGCGATCCCAGTTCTCCGTACGGTGGTTCGGGGGCACCGGCCGGTGCATCGCAGGCGGGTGGGGCGGGTGCCCCTCCCGGCGGTGCCGCGCCCCCGTCCGAGCACCCGGCCGCCGCGCCCGAGGGGGCCGGACCGCCGCCGCCGGGAGCGCCCGGGGCCTCGTCGCTCGACCGGATGCCGACGCAGGTCGTCGGGGCGGAGGGAGCGCCGCCGCCGCCCACCGCTCCGCCGGGGCCCGTACCCGGCGGACCCGGTGCCGCGCCCGCCGGGTACGGCTTCCCTCCGCCGTACACCCAGCAGCCGGCCGGTGGCGGATACGGGCAGCAGCCCCCCGCCTCCGGCTACCCGCAGCACCCCGGCGGCACCGCCCCCGGCTACGGCTACCCGTACAGCGCGCCGCAGGCGCCGTACGGGCAGGGGCCCTACGGCGGTGGGCCGGGCCCCGGAGGAGCCACCGGGACGGGGCTGGGAGCGACCCCGCCGTACGGCCCCGAACCTGTCTACGGACCCGACCCGAACTACGGGCCCGGGGCGGGCCCCGAACCCGCGCGCGGCAACCGCCGCTCCTCCGCGCTGCTCGTCGTCGTCGCGCTGGTGGTCGCGCTCGGCGCCGGCGGCACGGTGTACGCGTTGATGAAGAAGGGGGGCGACGGAGGGAAGGAGGACGACGCGAAGGGCGGTAGGGCGACCAGCGCGCCGCGGACCCTGGAACCGACCGGCGAACAGCCGACGGATCCGGAGACCTCGCCGGACCCCACCACCGAGTCGCCCGACGCGGGCCCGATCCCGGCGGACTTCCTCGGCACCTGGGACGCCACCCTCGACGGCTCCGGCGGCGGGAACACCCGTCAACTCGTCATCCAGCAGGGCGAGGTCGGCGACACCGTGCTCTCCCTCACGGCGGACGGCCCGCTCGACGGCGGCGGGACGTACCACTGCGTGTTCGAGGCCGCGCTGACGGACGAACCGGACGACGACGGCCCGTTGGAGATCGGCCCCTCGACCGTCACCACCGGCGAACCGGCCGCCTCCTGCTCCCCCGGCGCCGCCACCACCGTCACCCTCCTGCCCGACGGGCAACTGCGGCGCGTCGACACGGCGGGGAAGTCGGTGACGTACACGAAGACCGACTGACCTCCGGGGGCGCGGGGTTCGTCGGCGGGCAGCGGGCGCGCCGTGGTCGCTCGCGCGGTCCCTCGCGTCCCTCAGAAGCTCAGCCCTGCTTTTCAGGGGTGCGGGGAACTGCGCGACCAGCCCCCACCCACCCGCACCCTCCGACGAATCCCGCACCCCCGACCGCTACCGAGCCCCCTACCGAGCCCGCTACCTAGCCTCCGGCGGCCGCTGCCGGGGCATGTTCGGCCGAGCCCCCGGCGGCAGCGGGATCCGTCCGTTCATCCCCACCTCTGGCCGGGCGACCACACCCCCCACCTGCACCCCCAGCGGCGCGGGACCCGCCCGGAACTCGACCATCCAGTCCGCCGTCTCCGCCCGCACCAATTCCGTCACGTCCTCGGAGAACCTCCGCAGGACGCCGAGGCACCGCTCAGCCGCCTCCCCGGCCGTCCCCTCCGCAGGGCCCAGCACCTCCCGCGCGCTCTCGGACGCCCAGTCGAACCGCAGGACCTGCAGCCGCCGCTGCACCGCCTGGGCCGTGGCGACATCCCGCATCCATCCGGACGTGACCCCGAAGAACCGATCCACCGCGACACAGGCGGCACAGGACAGCAGCGCGAGGTACCCCCAGGGCGCCACCCCGCCCACCGCCCCGGTGAGGTCGAGCAACGGCAGTGCCGCCCCGGCGAGCGCCCCCGCCGCCGCCCCGATCCGCAGCACGCGCGCCACCGTCCGTTTCCACACCCGGTCCGCGAGATACCACGCGGCGGTCTCCAGGGCCGCCCGCTCGACCCAGTGGTACAGCTCCTCCAGCCGCTCGGCCGGCGCCCCCCAGTCCCCTTGCGGAAACGGCCGCCCGGTCAGGTCCCCCACCCACGGCCCGGTCCCCGGCACCCATGGCTCCGCCCACAGCCCGGACCCCTCACCCCGCCCGTCCTGGGGTCCCCCCTCGGGCTGCATCTCCGGCTGGCTCACCCGGCACTCCCTACGTACGTACGGCGCTCACGCACCACCCTGACGCGGCCGGACCCTTCCTACCGCCCAATGGGTGGCGAAGATGGTGTTTTCACCGCTTTTCCCCTGGAAGATGCCCTTGATCAGGTATACGAATCCCCGGCCGACTCACTCGAAAGAGTGGCCCGGCGCGGGCCGGGCCGACCACGTAGGCTCGTGGCGACCGGAATAGAGAAGTGAAGTACAGACGTACCCCCAGACGTACCCGCAGACATATCCGTACTCACGAGGAGCCGAACGTGATCCCCGGTGGTGGCCAGCCCAACATGCAGCAGCTGCTCCAGCAGGCCCAGAAGATGCAGCAGGACCTGGCGAGGGCACAGGAGGAGCTCGCGCGGACGGAGGTCGACGGGCAGGCGGGCGGCGGCCTGGTGAGGGCCACGGTCAACGGCTCCGGCGAGCTGCGCGGTCTGAAGATCGACCCCAAGGCGGTGGACCCGGAGGACACCGAGACCCTCGCCGACCTGATCGTCGCGGCCGTCCAGGCGGCCAACGAGAACGCCCAGACCCTCCAGCAGCAGAAGCTGGGCCCCCTCGCCCAGGGTCTCGGCGGCGGCGCGGGCATTCCCGGCCTGCCGTTCTGAGCACCTCCGCGACCCCCCTCTGAGCCCATCCGTGCCCCGTACCGCCTTCCTCGGAGCGGCGGCGGCCGACTACGGTACGTACGGAAAGACACCAGGAAGGACGGCAGTCCGTGTACGAAGGCGTGGTCCAGGACCTCATCGACGAGTTGGGGCGGCTGCCCGGCGTCGGTCCCAAGAGCGCGCAGCGGATCGCCTTCCACATCCTGCAGGCGGAGCCGACGGACGTACGGCGCCTCGCGCAGGCCCTCCTCGAAGTGAAGGCGAAAGTCCGTTTCTGCGCGACCTGCGGAAATGTGGCGCAGGAGGAGCTGTGCGGCATCTGCCGCGACCCGCGCCGGGACGTCTCGGTCATCTGTGTCGTGGAGGAACCGAAGGACGTCGTCGCGATCGAACGCACGCGCGAATTCCGGGGCCGGTACCACGTGCTCGGCGGCGCGATCAGCCCCATCGAGGGCGTCGGCCCCGACGATCTGCGCATACGGGAGCTGCTGACCCGGCTGGCCGACGGGACGGTCACCGAGCTGATCCTGGCCACGGACCCCAATCTGGAAGGCGAGGCCACGGCCACGTACCTCGCCCGCATGATCAAACCCATGGGCCTCAAGGTCACCCGCCTGGCCAGCGGCCTCCCGGTGGGTGGCGACCTGGAATACGCGGACGAGGTGACTCTCGGCCGCGCCTTCGAGGGGAGACGATTGCTGGATGTCTGACGCCACGCTGCACGCGACGGACCTGAACCCGGACGACTTCGCGGTCCAGATCGCGGACCAGATCGAGAGCTTCCTGGTCGCCGTCACCGAGGTGGCCAAGGGCGACGAGCCGGACTCGGCCGTCCCCTTCCTCCTCCTGGAGGTGTCCCAGCTGCTCCTGGCCGGCGGGCGCCTCGGCGCGCACGAGGACATCGTGCCGGACGAGCGCTACGAGCCCGACCCGGGTTTCGAACCGGACGTGGACGAGTTGCGCGAACGCCTGGCCCTGATGCTCGACCCGGTCGACGTCTACTCCGAGGTCTTCGACCCCTACGAGCCCCGCAAGGCGCCGGTCCCGGCCCGTATCTCCGACGACCTCGCCGACGTCATCGCCGACCTCCGCCACGGCATGGTCCACTACCGCGCGGGCCGCACCACCGAGGCCCTGTGGTGGTGGCAGTTCTCCTACTTCTCCAACTGGGGCTCCACCGCCTCGGCCACCCTCCGCGCCCTGCAGTCCCTGGTCGCGCACGTCCGCCTCAACCAGCCCCTCGCCGAACTGGACGGTCTCGACACCGACCAGGAACTCATGGGCGACGAGACCCTGGAGTTCGAGGCGGGCCAGGTCATGGCCGAGGAGATCGCGGGACCGCTGGGGCTGGGCAGGAAGGTCACTTAGCCGTCCGGGCCGGCTGTTCGGCAGCCGGCCGGTCCGGGACCGGGCCCCGTCCGACGCGGTGGGGTCCGTCCGCGTCACAGACCCTGGACCCCTTTCACGAGGGCGCTCGCCCCGCCCCCGAGCGCCAGCGCCAGTACGAGGAACCGCGCCCCCTTCTCCGGCACGCGTCCGGCCAGTTCCCGCCCCAGCAGCGCGCCCACCGCCATGGCGCCGGCCACGAGCGCCCACACGGACGGGCCGAGCCGGGGCACCCCGTTCGACGCCACGGACACGGCGTTGACGACGACCCCGTAGAACTGCGCGTTGGGCACGAACTCCCGTACGCTCCAGCCCGCGTTGACGGCGTAGAGGGAGACCGGTGGTCCGCCGACGGCCGCCGCCGCGTTCATGAACCCGCCGAGCGCACCGGCGGTGACAGCGCCCCCGGACCCGCGCAGCGCACGCACCCGGACCCCGCACATCACCACGACGACGGCCACGACGACGAGGGCGCCCGTCCCGGTCAGCAGCCAGGGCGCGGACAGCCGCCGGGCCACCCAGGTCCCGACGGGCACGGTGCACACGGCCGCGACGCACAACGGCACCATCGTCCTCGTCCGCACCTGCCGCCATCCGTCGGCCAGCCCGACCGCGCAGATCACCCCGGCCGCGCAGTTGGCCAGCACGACCCCCTCGGCGGGCCCGAGCAGCAGCACGAGCGCGGGCACCGCGACCAGCGCGAACCCCATCCCGGTCAGCCACTGCACGGAGGAGCCGAGCAGCACGATCAGCACCAGCGGTACGTTCGCCGCCCACCCATCTGTCACGAAGGGGCATCCTGCCGGGTGCGCCCCGCCCGGTGGAACACCGGGAACCGATCCCGGGCCGGTGATCCGTGCCCGGCGGTAACTCTCCCCGTGGGGACAGCCGTTCGCGACAATGCCCCCATGACACTGAAGCCGTGGGCATGGGCCGGTCTGGGGATCGCGGGGGCGGGCGTGGTCACGCTGGTCGGGTTCGCCTTCGTCGATCTGGGGGCGGCCGATCAGATCGCGAGCGTGGCCGGTGGTTCCGTGGGCGTGATCGGCCTCGTCCTCGCCGCCATCGCGCAGTTCGGCGGCTCGTCCGCCCCTCCGGTCCCGCCCGCTCCCGCGCCTCGGCCGCGCGGCGTCGAGGCGTCCGGTACCGGCGCGATCGCCGCCGGAGGCAGCATCGGCTCGGCCTCCACGGGTGGTACGGCCCCGCCGCCCCAGGGCAATCCGCCCGCCACCCCGCCCGCCACCCCGCCCTCCTCCGGCGCGGCCCCCGGCCCGAGCACGAGCGTGACCGCCTCCGGTCATGGGTCCATCGCGGCGGGCGGCGACATCGGATCGGCGTCGACAGGCACTTGATCACCCACCTGATCACCCACCTGATCACCCGCCTGATCGTCCGCTTGGCCGTCGGGGGTCCGGGACGCGTGGGTGATGGCGTCCGTGCCGTTCACCGGTAGCGTGTCACCCGGCCGTCGAGGCCGCGGCACCCATGGGTGAGTCCCACCCACCAGCCCCACCCGCCCGGTCCCTCGCGCACGGCCCGCCCGCCCCCGACCAGGAACCGGACCAATGACGTGACCGTTCTCCTGCTCCTCCTCGCCGCCGTGGCGCTGACCGCCGCCGTGCTCGGCCCCCGTGCCCTGGTGAAGGCGGTGTGGCCCGAGCGGGAACCCGTGGTCGCGCTGTGGACGTGGCAGTGCCTGGTGGCGGCGGCGCTGCTGAGCTGTCTCGCGGCGCTCGTGCTCGGGGCGGCGGCGGTGTTCGAGACGGTACGGACGCACGCCTTCGCGCCCGCGCCCCCGGCCGTGACCGCCGCGTACGACCTCACGGCCGCGCCGCCCTGGACGGCAGTCCTGACGCTGGCGCTGGCCCTCGGGGCGGCGTGGAGCGGTGCGATGCTGGCCCGCGAGCTGGTCGAGGCCCGGCGCCGGCGCCGGCTGCGCCGGGAGCACCTGCGGGAGCGCGCGCCCGACCTCCCGGCGGGCCTGCCGCAGCCGAAGGGGCCGCTGCTGGTGCTGGAGGACGAGTACCCCGACGCCTGGCTCATGCCGGGCGCGCCGCCCCAACTGGTCGTCACCACCGGCGCCTTGGGCAAGCTGAGCGACCGTCAGCTGAACGCCGTGCTCGCCCATGAACTCGGCCACGCCCGCGCCCGCCACGACTGGCTGCTCCACCTCTCCACCGCCCTCGCCACGGGCTTCCCGCGCATCCCCCTCTTCGCCCACTTCGCCGACCAGACCCACCGCCTGGTCGAACTCGCCGCCGACGACACGGCCTCCCGCCGCTGCGGCCACCTCACCACCGCCCTCGCCCTCATCGAACTCAACCAGCACCGGGGCGTGTTGAGCTGCTCCAACACCCGCCGTCTGCTGGGCGACCGGGTGGAGCGGCTGCTGGAGCCCCCGCCCCGCCTCGACCGGACCCACCGCGCGGCCACCACGACGGCCGCCGCGCTCCTGGCCCTGCTCCCGCTGCTGATCGCGTTCGCCCCGGCGCTGGGCACGCTCTAAAGTCCGTCGCCGCCGAGGAACTCCAGCAGGGCGCCCGTGAGTTCGGCGGGCGCGTCCTCCTGGACGAGGTGCCCCGCCCCGGCGATCGGCACGAACCGCGCCCCCGGAATCCGGTCGGCCAGCTCCCGCCCCCTGGCGACCGGGATCCAGCCGTCCGCCTCGCCCCAGCACACCAGCGCCGGGATGCCGATCTCCCCGTACCGCCCCTCGATCTCGTCCGTGTGGGCCTGGTCCGCCTGGGCGATCTGCCGGTAGAAGGCGGGCTGCCCGTCCTCGCCGAGCCAGGGCTCCACGAGCCGGTCGAGGACCGCCGGATGCAGCCCGGGACCGCTCGCCGAACTCACGTACTCCCGCACGAGAGCCCGGTGCAGCGAGGGCGGCAGCTGCTCGAAGACCTCGGCATGGCGGCCGAGCAGCCGGAAGGACGGCGAGCCCCAGGGGGCCAGCGCCACCGGATCGACGAGCGCGAGCGCCCGGTATCGCGCCCCGTGCAGCAGATGCGCCCGCAGCGACACGGCCCCGCCGAAGTCGTGCGCCACGACCAGCGGCTCGTCCAGCCCCCAGTGCGCCAGCAGCTCGCCGAACACCCGCCCCTGCGCGGCCAGGGACACGTCCTGCCCGGCGTACTTCTCCGACTCCCCGTAGCCGGGCATGTCCCACACGAACACCTCGTACCTCCCGGTCCCGGCCAGCGCGCGGGCGACGCCACGCCAGACGTAGGAGGAGAAGGGGGTGCCGTGCAGCAGCACCACCGGTCGCCGTCCGGGCTCCCCGGCCCGGCCCCACCGCACATCCCCCGACGCACTGCGGAAGGTCTCGCTCAGTCGCACTTCGCTCATGGCCGTGCTGCTCCTCTCGGTACGGCGGTCACCGCTGCGAGGAGCAACTCCGGATCGACGTAAGTTGTTTCGGGGGTCGGCTCCGAGAACCAGCGCAGCGGGAAGGTGTTGCCGTCCAGGGCCGGGATGCCGACGTAGGTCACCGTCCGCATGTTCCCCGTACTCGGCCCGAACCGCTGCACACCCGGCAGCCACGCGTATCTGTGCACCGTCCCCGGCCGCAGCAGGAAGTACATCCACCGGAACCCGGCCTGTTCGAGCACGACCGGCCCGGCGTCCCCGTCGGCCCGCGCGACCAACTCCCGCGCGACCAGTTCCCCGCGCCCGCCCTCGATCCGTACGGCGTCGAAGTGCACACCGATCACCCGCAGCCGGTGTCCCGCCACGGGTACCCACGGGGGCCGGTGAATTGCGTTCGTCATGGTCACACGGTGGCGAGGGCGGGGCTACGCTCGGTAGTGACTGAGGTGATACACGCCGGTGTGTATCGGTCGGAGGTGCGCGCGGTGTCAGCCCAGTACAACTCCCCTTCGCCGGTGGCTTGGCGCTACGGCGGCAACCAGATGAAACGCTGGCGCACGAAGGCGAACGTGACCCGTGAGGAGCTGGCCGAGGCCGCGAACTACTCACCGGACACCATCAAGTCCATGGAGCAGGGGGTACGGATGCCGACCCCGAGGGTGCTGGATGTGGCTGATGAGCTGTGCGGGGCGCAGGGGTTGCTGAGTTCGGCGAAGGAGTACTTGCAGAGGGAGAAGTTTCCGGCGCGGGCCCAGCACTTCATGGAGCGGGAGAGGGAAGCGATCAGCCGGTGGTCGTACGAGGTGGCGCTGGTGCCGGGTCTGTTGCAGACCAGGGCGTATGCGCGAGCGCTGATCGAGAACCGGCTGCCGCCCCTGGACGAGGAGACCGTGGAGGAGAGGATCGCGGCCCGGATGGAGCGGCACGCCATCCTCACGGAGCGCAAGCCGCCGGTGGCCTTCAGCTTCGTGCTCTACGAGGCGGTTCTGCGTACTCCGCAGGTGGGTACGGAGCAGCTGCACCGGCTCTTGGAAGCGTCCCGCCTGCGCAACGTCGGGTTGCAGGTGCTGCCCTTCGAGCGCGTCATCAGCGACGCCCTCATGGGGCCGATGGTGCTGCTGGAGACCCGCGAGCACGAGCGATTCGCCTTCACGGAAGGCCCGTTCGTCAGCGAACTGTCGGCCGATCCCAGCATTGTCAGTCGCGTGAGTGAGCGGCTTAGCATGATCCGCGCGCAGGCCCTCAGCCCCGCTGAATCGGCCCGTTTCATCGAGCGGATGGTGAACGAGTGATGAGTGATCAGCTGGCGTGGTTCAAGTCGAGCTACAGCGACAACGAGGGTGGCGACTGCGTAGAAGTCGCCGTCCCCGACGCTCGGTTGACGGTCCACGTACGCGACTCCAAGAACCCCACCGGCCCCACCCTCACCCTCACCGCCCCGGCCTGGGTCGCCTTCGTCTCCGCGGGTACGTGACCTGAGCCGCCCCGGCAAGGGGTCACGCACGTCATGATGTCCCCCATGAGCGACGGGGCGACGGAGGCGTCGGGAGAGCGGGCCGTGGCTGCCGGGCGGGACATCGGCAACGCGGCCACCGGTGACTTCGTCACCCAGATCGCGCGGGCCACGGTGCTTCCGGCGGAGGCGTTCTCGCTCGGCCCCTGCCCGCCCGGGATGCGTCATCTGCCCGACCGGCCGGGGCAGTTCGTCGGCCGCGAACGTGAACTCCGGTTGCTCGACGAGACGTTCGGGAAGGCGGGCGGTGTCGTCGTCCACGCCGTCCACGGGCTCGGCGGCATCGGCAAGTCGACGCTCGCCGCGCGCTGGGCCGGCGCCCACGCGGCCGACTTCAACCCCGTCTGGTGGATCACCGCGGAGACGGCGACCGACCTCGACGCCGGTCTCTCCGCACTGGGGCGGGCCCTCCAGCCCGCCCTGGTCGGCATCCTCACGGAGGAGGCCCTCCGCGAACGTACGGTCCAGTGGCTCGCGTCGAACGACGGGTGGCTGATCGTCCTCGACAACGTCTCCGACCCGGCCGTCATCAAACCCCTGCTGGCACGGGCCTCGCGCGGCCGGTTCCTCGTCACCACCCGCCGGGGGCCCGTGAGTTGGCGGGGCCTCGCCCGCACCCTGGACCTGGACGTCCTCGCGCCGGACGAGGCCGTCGAGCTGTTCACCGGCACCTACGACGGCCCCGCCGACGGGGTCGAGGAGCTGTGCGCCGAGCTGGGGCACCTGCCGCTGGCCGTGGACCAGGCCGCCGCGTACTGCCGCGAGGCCGGGGTCACCCCGCGCGCGTACCTCGACCTCCTCGCCCGCTACCCGGCCGACATGTACGCGGCCACGGCGGAGGGCGAGGACGCGCAGCGGACGGTCGCCCGGCTGTGGCAGGTGACCCTGGACGCGCTCACGGACACCCCGGCCGCCGCCGCGATCCTGCGGCTCATCGCCTGGTGGGCGCCGGACGACATCCCACGGTCGTACCTGACGGAGATCGGCACCCCGCTGGAGGTGACCGAGGCCGTACGGCGGCTGGCGGCCCACAGCATGATCAAGGTGAGCGGGGATGCGCTGTCGGTGCACCGGCTGGTGCAGGCGGTGAGCCGGGCGGGCGGGCCGGAGGAGGTGGACGCGGCGCGGGACGAGGCGGTGGCGGTGCTGGTCGGGCATCAGCCGAAGGCGATCATCGCCGACGCCGCCGCACGGCTGTGGGCGACCCACACCGAGGCGCTCGGCGGCTGCCTGGGGGAGGAGCACGACACAGAACTGCTGACGATCCTGCTCGTGCGGGCGGGGGCCGGTTTCGCGCGGGAACATCCCCGGCGCAGCGTCGAACTGGCCGACCGAGTCTCCAGATCCCTCGCACGCCATCCGGAATGGGGGAGCGCGGACAGTACCTACGACGCGCTGCTCGCGCTCTATGTCCTCAACGGCGAACGGGCTCGTGGAATCCCGTTGGCCGAGCGGCAGTTCACGGTCAGGCAAAGCACGTTGGGTGACGCGCACCCACAGACCATCACCGCCCTCATCTCGCTTGCGAGGGCCATACGACACACCGACCCCCAACGGGCCCTGGCCCTGGCCGAACAGGCGGTCGAGACGGCGTCCGGCGCACTGGGGGCGGAGCACCGGCTGACGTTCAACGCCGAGGCGGCCCTGCGTGACATCACGGAGCGGCGCCCGGACCTGCCCACCCTGGAATCCCGGCTCAGGAGGGCGCACGGGCTGTTCGGCGAGGGCGACATGGAGAACATCGGTGTGGAGAACGATCTCGTCGACGCGTTGGCCGAGGCCGGGGAACTGGACAAGGCGGCGGCGCTGGCGGAGAGGGTGGTCGAACGGAGCCGGGCCATCCTCGGCGACACCGATGCGCTGACCCTGAACTTCCGCCTGCGTCACGTCCGTCTGCTGGCCGACCTGGGCGAGACGGCCCGCGTCATGGGACTGCTGCTCCCTCTGCTCGCCGACCTGGAACAGCGCGTCGACGACATCCCGGGGACCCGTAGCCAGATGAGCTGGGTCCTCGCCCTGATCGAGCGGCTCTCCGGCCGGTCCGCCCCCGACGAAGAGTGATCAGACCCTCACCTTCCGTGCTTTGTACGACCCTTGTCCCCCCGCTGTATCTCCCCTGCCCAGCCCCTAACCGCCGTCACGCGAATCTTGAGTCACTTCCACCGCACAAGAAGCGGAGGCAGTAACACCCCCACCTCATACGGGAGATCGCGATGACCAGGAAGAACCGCATACGCGCCGCCATCGTCACGGCCGCCGCACTCGTCACCGCAGGTACGGTCACCGCCGGAGTCAGCACCGCCGGGGCCGAGGCCGCGCCGAAGAAGCCCTCCAAGAAGGAGATCGCGGCGCTCTTCGACGGCTGGAACAAGACGCTCCAGACGGGCAGCAGCAAGAAGGTGGCGGACCGCTACGCGAAGGACGCGGTGCTCCTGCCGACGGTGTCGAACAAGATCCGCACCGACCGCGCCGGCATCGTCGACTACTTCAACCACTTCCTGGAGAACAAGCCGGTCGGCAAGAAGACCAAGACGATCATCAACGTCCTGGACGCCAACTCGGCCATCGACACCGGCTCGTACTACTTCATCCTCACCGACCCGAAGACCGGCGAGAAGAAGCGCGTCGACGCCCGCTACACCTACGAGTACGAGAAGCGGAACGGCGTGTGGAAGATCGTCAACCACCACTCGTCCGCGATGCCCGAGGGCTGATCACCGGACCTCCCCGACCGTGGCTGAGCCTGCCACCCCCCGGCTCGGCCACCGGGGCCGGCCGGGCCACCTCTCCCGGCCCGGTCGTCCGGGGGCGGCTGGGCCACCCTGCCCGGCTCAGCCACCCCCGTGCCGCGCCGCCCGCAGGGTGAGCGCGACGCACAGACCTCCCCCGGGCGCGTCCTTGAGGGTCACGGTGCCGTTGTCGTCGGTGACGAGTTGCTTGACGACGGCGAGGCCGAGGCCCGAACCGCCCTTACCGGTGAGGCCCTGACCGCGCCAGAAGCGGTCGAAGGCCCGGGACTTCTCGGCGTCCGACATCCCGGGCCCCTGGTCCAGCACCGACAGCACCACCTCGTCGCCCCGGGTCTCCACCGAGACCGTGATGGTCGCACCGTCCGGCGAGACCTCCAGGGCGTTCGAAAGCACGTTGTCCAGGACCTGGTCCAGATGACCGGGACTGGCCAGCACAAGCGGCCGGCCGTCGGCACTCCCCCTGAGCGTGATGGTGACTCCGCGCTCGTCGGCGGCCGGTCTCCACACGTCGAGACGTTCCCGGATGACCTCCCGAAGGGACAGCGGTTCCGCCGCCGTCACCTTCGCCTCGGCCCGCGCCAGCACCAGCAGGCCGTTGACCAGGCGGCTCATCCGGACGACCTCGGCGGTGGCCTGCTCCACGTCCTCCCGTACGAACTCGTCGTCCGTGCCGTCCGCGATGTTGTCCAGCGACAGCCGCAGCGCGGTGAGGGGCGTACGGAGCTGGTGGGAGGCGTCGGCGACGAAGATCCGCTGCGACGCGATCAGCGTGTCGAGCCGTTCGCCCGCCTGGTTGAGCGTGCGTGCCAGGGTCTGTGTCTCCTGGGGGCCGGTGACGGGGGAGCGGGCCGTCAGGTCGCCGTCGCTCATCTTGCTCGCCATCTCGTTGAGCTGGCGCAGCGGCGCGGTCAGGCGCCGGGCGGCGAAGACGCCGATGCCTGCGGCGGCCAGGAGGACGAGTACGGCGAGGCCGGCCCGGAAACCCCAGATCTGCCAGAGCCGGGCCGTGAGGTGGTCGGTGGAGAACTTGATCCGGACGGCCCCGACGACCTCGTCCGTCTGCGTCCGCCCGTCCGGCGAGCGCTCGAAGGCGGGCACGGTGACCACCAGGTTCTCGCCCCAGATGACGTCGGAACCCCAGTCGACGGTGATCTCACCGCGTTCCAAGGCCCTGGCGAGCGCCGCATCCGCCTTCGGCTCCCCCAGCCGCTCGGGCGCACACCGGTCGGTCGCGGTGACCTCGACCTTCTCCTCCTTGGCCGGGTACGCCCCGGCCAACTGCGCCAGTGCCTCGCAGGAGGCGGTGTCCCCCACGCCCAGCAGCCGGCCCATCGTCTGGGCCTCGCGCCGCACGGCCTCGCTCGTGTCGTCCCGCAGCTGATCCGTGAGCGTGAACGCCACCGGGATCGTGAACAGGGCGATCGCCACCGCCACGAGGAGCACATAGCTGCGGATGAGCTGACGGATCATGACGTGCCGTCGCCCTCACGCGGAGCGCCGGCGGCCCCGGTCTCCTCGCTGACGATGAGCCGGAAGCCGACACCCCGGACCGCCTCGATGGTGATCGCCCCGGCCAGCTTCCGCCGCAGCGCCGCCACATGGACGTCCAGCGTCTTCGTCGGCCCGAACCAGTTCGCGTCCCAGACCGCCTCCATGATCTGCTCGCGCGACATCAGCGCGCCCGGCTCCTCGGTGAGGAAGGCGAGGAGGTCGTACTCCTTCGGCGCGAGCGCCACCTCCGTACCGTCCAGACGCACGCGCGCGGCCTTGCGGTCCACGGTGAGGCGGGGGCCGTAGCGGTCGGGGCCGGCCGGGGGCGCGTCGGCGGCGCGCGGCTGGACGCGGCGCATCACCGCCCTTATGCGGGCGATCACCTCGCGGACACCGAACGGCTTGGAGACGTAGTCGTCGGCGCCCAGCTCCAGGCCGACCACGCGGTCCGTCTCGTCGCTGCGGGCGCTGATCACGATGATCGGCACCTGGCTGCGGCCCCGCAGGGCCTTGCAGACGTCGAGACCGTCGGTGTCGGGCAGGCCGAGATCGAGGAGGACGACGTCGTACGGACCGTCGTACGACAGCGCCGCCCCGCCCGTGTTGACCCACTCCACCTCGAAGCCGTACCGCAGGAGCCCTCGTCGCAGGGACTCGGCGACCGGCTCGTCGTCTTCCACCAGAAGTACGCGCACGGCACGACCCTAGTGCTTGAAAGTTGGCGTTCCGTCGTCAAGGGCGGTCCGGCTGTGCCCCTGGTGTGACGCCGGGCACTTTTCCATGTTCCCGCCGACTGTTCGGCGACGGCCTGGGCAGAGACGTTCCCGGAGCGGTCGAGGGTTCGGGGCGAGAAGCCGGTTGAAATCGGTGGACCGTCCGGAGAAAACCCAGGCGATCAAAGGGTGAGCGGGACATCTCACCATGCGATACCAGGGAAGGGATATTCGGCCGCTCGTTAGACTGAGCCGACCGCCGCGGCACGTCCGAGTGCGCAGGAAACTGCGTCTGTACGTGCGTATGAGCGGATAAGGGACTGAAACGGAGCGAGGAGCGCACGTGGGCCTTGTCGTGCAGAAGTACGGAGGCTCCTCCGTAGCCGATGCCGAGGGCATCAAGCGCGTCGCCAAGCGGATCGTGGAAGCGAAGAAGAACGGCCACCAGGTGGTCGTCGTCGTTTCCGCGATGGGCGACACGACGGACGAGCTGATCGATCTCGCCGAGCAGGTGTCACCCATGCCCGCCGGGCGTGAGTTCGACATGCTGCTGACCGCCGGAGAGCGGATCTCCATGGCGCTGCTGGCCATGGCGATCAAAAACCTGGGCCACGAGGCCCAGTCGTTCACCGGCAGCCAGGCCGGCGTCATCACCGACTCGGTCCACAACAAAGCCCGGATCATCGACGTCACGCCCGGCCGCATCCGGACCGCGCTGGACGAGGGCAACATCGCCATCGTCGCCGGTTTCCAGGGTGTCAGCGCCGACAAGAAGGACATCACCACCCTCGGCCGCGGCGGGTCGGACACGACCGCCGTCGCGCTGGCCGCCGCGCTGGAGGCCGAGGTCTGTGAGATCTACACCGACGTCGACGGCGTCTTCACCGCCGACCCGCGGGTCGTGAAGAAGGCGAAGAAGATCGACTGGATCTCCTCCGAGGACATGCTCGAACTGGCGGCGTCCGGTTCGAAGGTGCTGCTCCACCGCTGTGTCGAGTACGCCCGCCGCTACAACATCCCGATCCACGTCCGCTCGTCCTTCTCCGGACTGCCGGGCACCTGGGTCAGCAACGAGAAGCCCGAGTCGCAAGGGGACCACAAGGTGGAGCACGCCATCATCTCCGGAGTCGCCCACGACGTCTCCGAGGCCAAGGTCACGGTCGTCGGCGTCCCGGACAAGCCGGGCGAGGCCGCCGCGATCTTCCGCGCCATCGCGGACGCCGAGGTCAACATCGACATGGTGGTGCAGAACGTCTCCGCCGTGACGACCGGGCTGACGGACATCTCCTTCACCCTCCCCAAGACCGAGGGCCGCAAGGCCATCGACGCCCTGGAGAAGAACAAGGCCGGCATCGGCTTCGACTCCCTGCGCTACGACGACCAGATCGGCAAGATCTCCCTGGTCGGCGCCGGGATGAAGACCAACCCGGGCGTCACCGCCTCCTTCTTCGAGGCCCTCTCCGACGCGGGCGTGAACATCGAGCTGATCTCGACCTCCGAGATCCGTATCTCGGTCGTCACCCGCGCCGACGACGTCCCCGAGGCCGTGCGCGCCGTGCACTCCGCCTTCGGACTCGACTCCGACAGCGACGAGGCCGTCGTCTACGGGGGCACCGGTCGTTGATGGCCGTCGACGCCGGGCGTACCGGCAGGCCGACGCTCGCCGTCGTGGGCGCCACCGGTGCCGTCGGCACCGTCATGCTCCAGATCCTGTCCCACCGGGCGGACATCTGGGGCGAGATCCGTCTGATCGCCTCCCCCCGCTCGGCCGGCCGCAAGCTGGCCGTGCGCGGGGAGCAGGTCGAGGTGACGGCTCTGGCAGAGGGCACAGAGGGCGCCGAGGAGATCTTCGACGGGGTCGACGTCGCGCTGTTCGACGTACCCGACGAGGTCGCGGCGCGCTGGGCACCGATCGCCGCCGCCAAGGGCGCGGTCGTGGTGGACAACTCGGGCGCCTTCCGGATGGACCCGGAGGTGCCCCTCGTCGTCCCCGAGGTCAACGCGCACGCCGCCCGCAACCGGCCGCGCGGGATCATCGCCAACCCCAACTGCACGACCCTCTCCATGATCGTGGCGCTCGGCGCGCTGCACGCCGAGTTCGGGCTGCGTGAGCTGGTGGCCTCCTCGTACCAGGCGGTCAGCGGCGCGGGCCGGGCCGGCGTGGAGACCCTGCGGCAGCAGATCGCCCTGGTCGCCGGTACGGAGCTGGGGACCACCCCCGGTGACGTACGGCGGGCCGTGGGCGACAACACCGGGCCGTTCCCGGAGCCGGTGGCGCTGAACGTGGTGCCGTGGGCCGGGTCGCTGCGCGCGGACGGCTGGTCCTCGGAGGAGATGAAGGTCCGGGACGAGACCCGCAAGATCCTCGGACTGCCGAAGCTGCCGGTCGCCGTGACCTGCGTCCGGGTGCCGGTGGTCACCGCGCACTCCCTGACGCTGCACGCCCGCTTCGAGGGCGAGGTCACGGTCGCCAAGGCGCGGGAGATCCTCGCCACGGCGCCGGGCGTCGTCCTCTACGACGATCCCGGCGCGGGGGAGTTCCCGACCCCGGCGGATGTGGTGGGCACCGACCCGGCCTGGGTGGGGCGGGTGCGGCGGGCCCTCGACGATCCGACGGCGCTGGAGCTGTTCGTCTGCGGGGACAACCTCCGCAAGGGGGCCGCGCTGAACGCGGCGCAGGTGGCGGAGTTGGTGGTCAAGGGGGCGTAGGCCCTCCGGGGTGCGGGATCGTCTGCGACCGCGGGTCCGGTGGGGGTTGCTCGCGCAGTTCCCCGCGCCCCTTGAGGGCCGCAGGCCCTGGCGGGCCTGCGGTCGCAGACGTACCCGCCCTCCCCGAACACATCAACGTGGGCCTCTGTCCGTATCGGCGTGTAAGTTCTTCGAGTCGGAGGTTCGGCGGACGGAGGATTTCCGGCCGGGCCGTCGCCGGATTTCCGGGTTGATTCAGGCCTCCCGGTGATCGAGGATTTTTTCTCCCCGTCCGCCGCAACCGCGCGGCGGACGGGGAGCGTCTTTCACGGGCGCCCTTCGGCGGGGCTGGGCGCCAACACTCGGGGCACAGGGGAAGAGCTGGTACGCATGAGGGCGTTCGACGCGCTGTCCGGTGTTCGGCGGGCCGTACCGACCGGCGCATGTGGCATACGGACACGTGCACGGATACGTATGGGGATGCGTATGCGGATACGTGTGCGGTCTGACGCAAAAGAGATGCCTGGCGCGTACAACCCCGAGGGGGGGACGCGGGTCCAACAGGCGTGGCAGAGGTACTCGATTTCACCGCGGTACAGACGAGGGGCACCGCCCTTCGTCCACCCCGCCGTCCCCGCTTGCCCGGTTCGGCCGGCGGCATGCCGGTGATCGCGCCGATGCCTGCGGCGCGGCCGACCCGCATACCCAACCAGCGCGACGGCGCGGACGACACGTCGACGGTGCCGGCCTCCGGTACGACGGTCGACCATCTCACCGAGACCTACCGGGCCCACTACCGCTCGCTCCTCGGTCTCGCGGCGCTTCTCCTCGACGACACGGCCTCCTGCGAGGACGTCGTCCAGGAGGCGTTCATCCGCGTGCACTCGGCGCGCAAGCGGGTCCGTGACCCGGAGAAGACGCTCGCCTATCTGCGTCAGACGGTCGTGAACCTCTCGCGCTCCGCCCTGCGCCGCCGCATCCTCGGTCTGAAGCTGCTCTCGAAGCCGATGCCCGACATGGCGAGCGCGGAGGAGGGCGCGTACGACCAGCTGGAACGCGATTCCCTCATCAAGGCGATGAAGGGGCTCCAGCGGCGCCAGCGCGAGGTTCTCGTGCTGCGCTACTTCGCCGACATGACCGAGGCCCAGGTCGCCGAGACGCTCGGGATATCGCTGGGTTCGGTCAAGGCGTACGGCTCCCGGGGCATCGCGGCACTGCGGGTCGCCATGGAGGCGCCGGCATGAGCACGAACGGCACGAACGGCAAGGACGACCCCGGAGCCAGGAGGCGCGCCTCCTGGGGACGCCGGGACGAGGACGAGCAGGACGGGCACGCCGGGGGGCGCGGGTCCGAAGAGCACGAAGAAACGCCATCGCACGCTGGGAACGGAACTGTGAATCACGGCCCCGAAGAACAAGGCCCCCACCCCAAGGGCCAGGATCTCGAAGGCCGCGCTCCGGACGACTTGGATGCGGACGGCGAGGACGGCGACGACTCGCCCACGAGCGTCCTGCCCGCGAGCGCCCCGCCTGCGGACGACCCGAGCACGGACGGCCGGAGCACGGACGGCGCGCGTACGGACGGCGCGCCCGAGGATGCCGGTGACGCGGACGACGCCGATGCGGGACCGGGACCCTCGGACACGGCCGAGCGGCCGGTCTTCGAGAGCCTGCGCCTGAGCGCGCTGCCGTCGGCGGGCCTGAACGGCTCGCGTTCCAACGGCTCGCGTTCCGACGGCTCCGCAACCGGGTCGGACGAGCCGGAGCTGCGCGATCTGCTGCAGCGGGCGGTGTCGGAGATCGAGCCCCGGGACGGCACGCTGGAGCATCTGCGGCGGGCGGTACCGGCGCGCCGGGCGCGCAAGCGGCAGGCCGTCGTCGGCATGGCCGCCGCCGCGCTCTTCATCGGCACGGCGATCCCGGCCCTCGTCCACGTCTCCAACTCCACCGGCTCCGACGTCAACCCCTCGCTCCTGGGCAACGGTTCGCAGACGCAGGAATCGGCCGGCCAGTCCAAGGGGCAGACCGGCGCGGGCGGTACCTCGGGCGGTTCCTCCGGCGGCTCCAAGGAGTCCGGCAAGGACACCGGCAAGGGCAAGGGCGACAAGGGCAAGGGCGAGAGCAACGGCTCCACGGGCGGCGCCCAGGCGACGCCCACGACCGCCGCCTCGGCCCTGTGCACGGCGGCCCAGCTCGGCGGCGGCGGCAGTGTCGGCGCACCGGACTCCAGCGGCGCCGTCTACGGCACGTTCCGCGTCTCCAACATCTCCGGCACGAGCTGTACGGTCACCGGCGCGGGCGGGGTGAGCGCCTCCCCGCTGGGCGCCGCGGACGGGTCGAAGATCAGCGTGCTGAACCATGTCGCGGGCGACGTCGCGGCCGGACTGCCCGATCCGTCGCTGTCCCTGACCCAGCTGATGCTGGCGCCGGGGTCGGCGTACGAGGTGCAGTTCGCCTGGGTGCCGTCCGAGCCCTGTCCCACCACCAGCGGCGGTACGACCGACGGCGGCACCGGTGACCCGGACCCGTCACCGGACCCGACGCCCACGGGGGAGGAGACGCCCGGCACCACCACCGACGGCTCCAACTCCGTCTCCACCCAGCTCTTCACCGAGGACGGCGCGGTCGACGGCAGTGTGCTGGTCTCCCACACCGCGGAGGGCGGTGTCGCCACCTTCACCACGGCCGTCAGCAACGCCTGCGCGGGCGTGGTCTACCGCACGGGGCTGATGACGGGCGTCTGACCGGGCGGCCGGACCGGGCGCCGCAGCGCGCCCGGCGGGGGAGGACCGCCGATCCGTCGGGCGGCCGGCCGGTCCGCCGTCCTACTGCGCCGGCTCGGCCTCCCGGGACCGGGGCTCGGCAGACGGGTCCGCCGACGGGCCCGCGGACTGGTCCGCCGACCGGTCTTCGGCCGGGAGGTCCGTGTCCGGGACGAGGCCCAGTTCCGTGTCGCGGATGAACTCGATCTCGCGGCGGACGAGGCGGAACCACATGAAGACGACGAAGCCGGCGAAGACGAACCACTCGCCGGTGTAGCCGAGGTTCTGGAAGGCCTTGAGGTCGAGCCCGGTGTCCTGCGGGGCGGTCGCGGGCACGGCCTTCATGCCCGAGTCGGCCTTGTCCAGCGTGATCCAGGCGTCGTACAGGTCGTCCGGCACGAGGTTCACCAGGGCGGCCGCGCTGATCGCCGAGGTCTGCCCGGCCGGAAGCCCGCCCTGCACGGGCACGCCGTTCGACCCCGGGGTCTCGGCCGACTGGAGCGCACCGGTGACGGTGACCTCGCCGGAGGGCGCCGCCGGGGCACGTCCGGCGTCCGCGGTGCCGGGCAACCAGCCCCGTACGACCGGCAGGGCCTTGCCCCCGTCGGTGCGCAGCAGCGTCAGTACGTAGAAGCCGCTCCTGCCGTCCACCTCGCGGTTGGGCACGAGGAGCTGCTCGCCGTACCGTCCGGTCACCGTGGCCAGTTCACCGGAGGTCTCCTTGTCCACCGGCAGCAACTCGGCCAGCGGGCGGGCCGGGGCACGGTCCGCCGGGTCGATCCGCTCGGTGGCCGCGCGATGGTCCTGCATCCGGTCCTCGAACCGGCTCAGCTGCCACGACCCCATGAACACGCAGAACGGGATGGCGAGCAGCACGAAGACGTTGATCCCCCACCATCGGGGCGTCAGCAGAAACCGGTACACGCCTTCCACCGTACGGGGCCCGCGCGGGGCCCCGGGCCCCGGGGTCGCCCCCTCAGTACCGCTCAGTACCGCTCGACGAGGTGCTCCCGCCCGGCCGGCGGCTCGTACGGCTCGGGCCAGAAGTCGGTGATCGCGGCTATCCGGCCGTCCTCGTCCCCCGTGAAGAAGGAGATCGCGTACATCTCCTCCAGCCCCACGGTGACATGGATCCAGGTGACCACCTGCCCCGGCTCGGCGACGATCCGCTCGATCCGGGCGTGCCAGTCGGCCGGGTAGTCACGGTTGAACTCCAGATACCGCTCCCGGCCGCGGATCAGCTCCCGCGTCTGCGGCAGGTCGTACACGACGTCCGCCGCCAGGGTCTCGGCGAACGCGGCCCAGTCCCGGCTCTCGGCGGTGGCCCAGAAACTCTCGACGGTCTTGCGCAGATCGGTGCCCGAGGTCGTTGAGGTCATGCGGCGAGTCTGCACCCGGCCACTGACAATCGGCCCGGACGGAGACCCGCGGCGGTCAGTGCCGTCCACAGCCGGAGCCGTCCGCGGCGGAAGTTATCCACAGGCTGGGGACCTCGGCGGCACATTGTCGTGCCGGAGGGGCAGTATGGGGCCATGACTGAGAGCAACGGGTCCACCCCGCAGGAGCAGAGCGGGTCCATGCCCGACTGGGAGAAGAGGTTCCGGGCACCGAGGGTGTCCCTGCCGGACTGGGCGGAGGACGCGCCGCACCGCTCGCTGTTCGTCTCCAACGCCACGGGGACCTACGAGTTGTACGCGTGGGACCGTGCCACGGACGAGCAGCGCCAGGCCACGAACCGGGCCAACGGCACGACGGACGGGGTGCTCTCGCCCGACGGCGAGTGGATCTGGTGGTTCGACGACAAGGACGGCGACGAGTTCGGCGTCTGGCGCCGCCAGCCGTTCGGGGGCGGCCCGGACGACGAGGGGGCACCGGGCCTGGAGCCGTCGTACCCGGCGGGCCTGGCCCTCGGCCGCGACGGCCGTACGGCGGTCGTCGGCCGCTCCACCGACGAGGACGGCTCCACCATCCATCTGTCCCGGCAGGGCGAGACCCCCGTCGAGATCTACCGCCACCGCGAGTCGGCCGGCGTCGGCGACCTCTCGCACGACGGCTCGCTGATCGCGATCGAGCACACCGAGCACGGCGACGCGATGCACTCGGCGCTGCGCGTGGTCCGCCCGGACGGCACGGCGGTCGCCGAGCTGGACGACACCAAGGGCGGCACGATCGAGCTGGGCCTGGAGGTGATGGGCTTCGCGCCCGTCGACGGCGACACCCGGCTGCTCATCGGCCACCAGCGGGGCGGCCGTTGGGAGCCTCTGGTCTGGGACGTGGTCTCCGGCGAGGAGACCGACCTCGGGCTCGCCGACCGGCTGGAGGGCGACCTGAGCGCCGAGTGGTACCCGGACGGCTCCGCCCTGCTCGTCGCCCACAGCTTCGAGGCCCGCAGCGAGCTGTTCCGCTATGACCTGGCGACCCGGGCCCTGGAGCGGGTGGACACCCCGCGCGGCACGGTCTCCGGGGCCACGCCCCGCCCCGACGGCAGCGTGGAGTACCTGTGGTCCTCGGCCGCCGAGCCGCCGGTCGTCCGCTCCACCACCGGCGAGGTCGTCCTCGATCCGCCCGGCCTGAGGTCCCCCGGTTCGGTGCCGGTGGAGGACGTCTGGGTGGACACCCCGGGCGGCCGTGTCCACGCCCTCGTCCAGCGCCCGGCGGGAGTCCCCGGCCCGTACCCCACCGTCTTCGACATCCACGGCGGCCCGACCTGGCACGACAGCGACGCCTTCGCGGCGGGCCCGGCGGCCTGGCTGGACCACGGGTACGCGGTGATCCGGATCAACTACCGGGGCTCCACCGGGTACGGCAGGGCCTGGACCGACGCGCTCAAGCACCGGGTCGGGCTGATCGAGCTGGAGGACATCGCGGCGGTCCGGGAGTGGGCGGTGACCTCCGGGTTCGCCGACCCCGAGCGGCTGATCCTCACCGGTGGCTCCTGGGGCGGCTACCTCACCCTCCTCGGCATCGGCACCGAGCCGGAGGCGTGGACGCTCGGCATCGCCGCGGTGCCCGTCGCCGACTACGTCACCGCGTACCACGACGAGATGGAGGCCCTCAAGGCGATGGACCGCACCCTGCTCGGGGGGACGCCCGAGGAGGTGCCCGAGCGGTTCGAGGCGTCGTCGCCGCTGACGTACGTCGACGAGGTGAAGGCCCCCGTCTACATCTCCGCCGGTGTCAACGACCCCCGCTGCCCCATCCGCCAGATCGACAACTACGTCGACCGGCTGGCCGCCCGTTCCGCCGTCCACGAGGTGTACCGGTACGAGGCGGGTCACGGGTCCCTCGTGGTCGACGAGCGCATCAAGCAACTCCGCCTGGAACTGGACTTCGCGGCACGCCACCTGAACCCGGCGGCCACCTGACAAAACACACCCCCCCGCGCCCCGCCAGGGGCGCGGGGAACCGCGCGACCAGCCCGCACCGACCCGCTCCGACCCGCACGTACCGGGCCCCGTCAGGCGGCGGTGGCCAACACCTCCCCCTCCCGAACCCCTTCCTCCGCCGCCGCCAGCAACCCCACGAGCGTGGCCCGGGCCCGAGCCACCCGCGACCGCACGGTGCCGATGGGGCACCCCGTCAGTTCCGCCACGTCCTCATAGGACAGCCCCCGTATCTGCGTGAGCACGAACGCCTCCCGCCGCTCCTCGGACAGCGCCCCCAGCAGATCGGTGAGCGCGACACCGTCGTCGAAGCCGGGCAGCCCGCGCGGCTGAGCGTGCTCGACGGCCAGCCGCCAGTCCGGTACATCGGCGGGCCGGGGCCGGGCCGCCGCGTACCGGAAGCTGTCGGTCACCGCCCGCCGGGCGATGGACAGCAGCCACGTACGGGCCGAGCAGCGCCCCTCGAACCGGTGCAGGCTGCCGAGCGCCCGCAGGAACGTGTCCTGGGCGAGGTCGTCCACCGCCTGGGGGTCCGCGCAGAGATGGGCGACGAACCGCTGCACATCGCGGTGCAGCGCACCGACGAACCGTTCGACGGCCTCCGGGTCACCGCCACGGGCGGCGAGCGCCCAGGCGGTTATCGACTCGTCGGTCGCGGACCGGGCCGACGGGACCGACGAGGGCAGGGGAGTAAGAGTGATCACCTGGTGTCCTTCAAGGTCATCCGGGGATCCGGACCACCGACGGGGCCCCATGGGCACACGGACGCACACGGCCGCAGGACACCGCCGCACCGGCCGCACTGGTCGTACGGACGGGCAGTCGGGCAGACGGGCAGGTGGGCGTGGGCGTCCGTGCACGGGAACGCGTCGGCGGTCCGGTGAGGAAGGGGGCGGCCGTACGGCTCGCGCGGCGGCGGCGTACGGCCGTAGCCCGAAGCGCGAGCCGCGGTGGCTGCGTCGGGTCACCGGCTGTCGTCAGATGACAGCGGTCCCGGCGGGCGGACCCCGAGAGGTGATCGCATGGACGAGAAGGAGCCGGCGCGGCGAACGGTCCGAGCGGCCCCGGCGCACCCGGGGACGCGGCCGTTCCGCGGCGACGGGCAGCGCGAGCGACAGCCGCAGCGGTGCGGCCAGCCAGCCGGCCACGGCCCGCAGCAGCCCGAAGGCGGCGCGCTCGCCGTACGCCAGCCACAGCCCGCACAGCAGCGCGGCCAGCAGATGCGCGGCGAACATGCCGGACGAGGACGCGTACATGGACGCGAGCGACGACAGCAGCGAGGACAGGAGCGACGAGGAGGACGCGGACGAGCCGTCCAGGAGGTACCCGGTGTGGTCCACATGGTCCAGGTGACCGGCCGCGCCCGTGGGGACCGTGTGAATCATGTGGGCGGAACCCATGTCCATGAGCTTCGCCGAACCCGTCGAACCCGTCGACCCCATCGAACCCGATGAACTCATCGCGCCCATGAGGCCGTTGTGGGCCATCGCGGCCGAGGACTGGGTCAGTTCGAAGCCCGAGTGCAGGGCCGTCTGGGCGGCCACCACGACGGACGTGATCAGGGGGAGCCCGCGCTCACGCCCGGCCAGGCACCAGCCGACGGCACCGGTCGCGACGACCCCGGCGGCCAGGGCCCACCAGGGGACATGCCGGCCGGACATCAGCACGTGGCCCAGGGCGGCGAGCAGCACACAGACGGCCGCGAACATCGCGGCGCGTGTCGTGCGCGAACCCCACCCTGCGGTCATGGCGCCCCATCCTCGCATCCGGACACCGTCGTCATCCCGTCCCTCTTGAGTACGGATTTCCACCCGGCGTCGCACTCACACCGCCAACTGTGATCCGGATCACGCGGGAACCGGCCCCGTTGATGAGGCAGTCTTCTGCTTCGTGGGGACCCCGTCGCAGCACAACAGCCGTATCGGTCCGGGCGCGCCGTCCGGTTCCGGCGCACCGTCCGGTCCGCTCCGCGTGGGCCGGCTGCCCGTCCCCGGCGGGCGCGGCAGACCGGCCGCCGACGCCGGGGCGCACATGGTCGTCTGCGGGGACGACGGGCTGGCGCACCGGCTCGCCGCCGAACTGCGGACCGTGTACCGGGAACAGGTCACCCTCGTCGTACCGCCCACGGCCCGGATCGCGCAGCGGCCGGTCGTCGGCCGCGCCCGCACCGCGGCCTCCCTCCTCGACCGGGTGACGGCGGTGGTCAACCGGGCGGCGGGCAACGGCGATCCGGCGACGGGCGACCGGACCGGCGAACCGGCCACCCCCGACGGCGGCGCACGCGGCGGCGGCCACGGCCCCGCGGGCGGCCACGGCGGACACGGCCCCGCAGGCGGCCAGGGCGACCGCGCCGGAGCCACCGAACGGATCCTGGAGGCCGGCGAGGCCACCGAGGCCGTACTCGCCGAGGCCGGGGTGGAACGCGCCGCCGCGCTGGCACTCGTGTACGACGACGACGAGACCAACATCCGCGCGGCCCTCACCGCCCGCCGCCTCAACCCCCGGCTGCGGCTCGTCCTGCGGCTCTACAACCGCCGGCTGGGGCAGCACATCGAGGAACTCCTCGACCAGGCCTCGGCGTTGGCGACGGGCGGTGACGCCACCGACGGCGTCGACGGGTTCGGCGCCTCGACGACCGTCCTCTCCGACGCCGACACGGCCGCGCCCGCGCTGGCCGCGACCGCCGTCGCCGGTACCAGCAAGGTGGTCCAGACGGACGGGCTGATGCTGCGGGCCGTCGAACGCCCGCCCGGCCGCGCCGGTCAGAGCCCGGGTGGCCTGTGCACGCTCGCGCTCCTGTCGGCCACCACCAACGACCCCGCCGGAACCGAGGGTTCCGAGGGCAGCGGGGAGCGCGGCCCCCAACTCCTGCCCGACGAACGGGCGGTGGCCGAGGCGACAGGACGCGGCACCGTCGTCCTCGACACCGTGCGCTACGCCGGACCCGCGCTGCCGCCCGGCCGCGCGGGCGGCGGATCGCTGGGCGCCTTCGGGACCCTGCTCTCCCGGCGGCTGCGCTGGTCCCTCGCGGGGATGATCGGATGCGTGTTCGCCCTGGCCGTCGCCCAGATCCTGATCACCGGGGAACACCCGCTCCAGGCGACGTACGCGACCCTCCTCGACCTCTTCGGGATCGCCGACCCGGCCACCGACCAGAGCGACTCCCGCCAGATCCTCCAACTCCTCTCCGGCCTCATGGGCTTACTCCTGCTGCCCGTGCTGCTGGCCGCCGTGCTGGAGGCGCTCGGCACGTTCCGCAGCGGCACCGCCCTGCGCAAGCCGCCGCGTGGCCTGTCCGGACATGTCGTCCTCCTCGGCCTGGGCAAGATCGGCACCCGCGTCCTCGCCCGGCTGCGCGAACTCCACATCCCGGTCGTCTGCGTCGAGGAGGACCCCGAGGCGCGCGGCCTCCCGGAGGCCCGTCGGCTGCGGGTGCCGGTCATCCTCGGCGACGTGACCCAGGAGGGCGTCCTGGAGGCCGCCAAGATCCACCGCGCCCACGCCCTCCTCGCCGTCACCAGCTCCGACACGACCAACCTCGAAGCCGGCCTGTACGCCCGTTCCGTACGCCCCGATCTGCGCGTCGTCCTGCGCCTGTACGACGACGACTTCGCCACCGCCGTCTACCGCACCCTGCGCGCCGCGCACCCGGGCGCGCTCACCCGCAGCCGCAGCGTCACCCATCTCGCCGCCCCCGCCTTCGCCGGCGCGATGATGGGCCGCCAGATCCTGGGCGCGATCCCCGTCGAACGCCGCGTCCTGCTCTTCGCCGCAGTCGAGGTCCGCGGCCACGCCCGTCTGGAGGGCCGCACGCTCGCCGAGGCCTTCCGCCCCGGCGCCTGGCGGGTCCTGGCCCTGGACATGGCCACCCCCGGAGAACCGGGCCCGCCCTCGGGCCTCGTCTGGGACCTCCCGCCCACATACGTGCTCCGCGCCGAGGACCGCGTGGTCCTGGCGGCGACGCGGCGGGGGCTGGCGGAGCTGCTGGGGAGGCGGGCGGGAGCGGGGGCGTAGGCGGTCGGGCCGCCGGTCGGCTGCCGGCCGACGGGGGGGCTTCGCGTGCAGCCCCGGCTTTTCAGGGGCGCGGGGAACCGCACCCTCCGCCCCACTCATCCGCAGGCGACTCACCCGCAGACGACCCCCTGCGCGTCCCACGCCGGAAACGGGTCGTCAAAGACCCCGCACCCGCCCTCGGCCTCCGCCACCACGCACCCGTCCAGAGCCGCCCGCAGCGCGTCCACCCGCAACCCCGTCCCGATGAACACCAACTCCTGCGCGAACGGCGCCTCTTCATCCTGCGCGGCGGTCGGCTCGAACCGGGCCACCGACCCGGCCTGGGACCACAACCCGACGACCCCCGGCCGACCGGCGAGCGTGAAGAACCCCTTGGACCGCAGCACCTGCCCGAACGCGCCGCTGTCGAGCCCCTCGGTCACGAAATCCCACAACCGCCCGGGGTGAAAGGGGGCTTCGGCGCGGAAGACCATCGACGAGATGCCGTACTCCTCGGTCTCCGGCACATGCTCCCCGTTCAGCTCCCGCACCCACCCCGGCGCCCCCTGCGCCCGTTCGAGGTCGAACGCCCCCGTGCCGAGAACCTCGGCCACCGGCACCCGCCCATGGCTCACCGGCACGATCCGCGCCGCCGGATTGAGCCGCGCCAGCGCCGCCGCGAGCCGCCCGGCGGCCGCCGTGTCCACCAGGTCGAGCTTGTTCAGCACGATCACATCGGCGAACTCCACCTGGTCCATGAGCAGATCGCTGACCGTGCGCTCGTCGTCCTCGTACTGGTCGAGCCCCCGCTCCACCAGCTCGTCCCCGCCCGCCAGCTCCGGCAGGAAGTTCACCGCGTCGACCACCGTCACCATGGTGTCGAGCCGTGCGAGATCCCCTAGCGTGGCCCCGTCGTCGCGCGCGAAGGCGAACGTGGCCGCGACGGGCATGGGTTCACTGATCCCGGAGCTTTCGATCAGCAGATAGTCGAAACGCCCCTCCCGCGCCAGCCGGTCCACCTCCTCCAGCAGATCGTCGCGCAGGGTGCAGCAGATGCACCCGTTGGTCATCTCGACGAGCCGCTCCTCGGTGCGGGACAGCGCCGCCTCGCCGCCCCGCACGAGCGCGGCGTCGATGTTGATCTCGCTCATGTCGTTGACGATCACCGCCACCCGCAACCCCTCGCGGTTGGCGAGGACATGGTTGAGCAGGGTGGTCTTGCCCGCGCCGAGGAATCCGGAGAGGACGGTGACGGGCAGCCGTGCCGGGACCGCGGTGGTCACGGCCTCAGCCCTCGGGGTGGAGCAGCCCGCGCTCGTACGCCTTCAGCAGCCGCTGCGGTACGAGATGGGTGGTGCCGTCGACGGTGAACGGCACCAGCGCCGGGGTGCTCGCCTTCCACTGGGCGCGACGGTGACGGGTGTTGCTGCGGGACATCTTCCGCTTGGGTACGGCCATGGGGTCCTCCTCCACAGGGTCCACAGGGTGATGGACCGGACGCTACATGAAAATGGATCCCATTACTAAAAATGGCCCCGCCTTTGAGGGCGGCGACCGTGAGCAACCCCGCTCCGGGCGCCGTATGGGAGGAAAGGGTCGAACAGGCCCGCTCGCCGCAGCCGTTCCCTACGGAGGTACCGTCCCCCGTGGCCACAATCAAGGAAGAAGCCTCCCGGCGAGGGAGGCATCTCGACCCGCCCCTGCTGCTCACGATGGTGCTCGTGCTGGCGGTGGTCGCGCAGGGCCCGCTGCGCGGTCTGCTGTCCGCGCCCGTGACGCAGAGCTGGATGACGGTCTTCGTGGCGGTGGTGGTGCAGGCCCTGCCCTTCCTGGTCATCGGGGTGCTGCTGTCCGCGGCCATCGCCGTGTTCGTGCCCGCGTCGTTCTTCGCCCGCGCCCTGCCGAAGCGCCCCGCGCTCGCGGTACCTGCGGCGGGCGTGGCCGGGGTGGTGCTGCCGGGCTGCGAGTGCGCCTCGGTACCGGTCGCGGGCGCCCTCGTACGCCGGGGTGTGACGCCCGCGGCGGCGCTCGCCTTCCTCCTCTCCGCCCCCGCGATCAACCCGATCGTGCTGACGGCGACCGCCGTGGCCTTCCCGGGCAACCCCGAGATGGTGCTGGCCCGGCTCGTGGCGAGCCTGCTGGTGGCCTGCGCGATGGGCTGGCTGTGGCAGGGGCTGGGGCGCGGCGAGTGGATGCGCCCTCCCGAGCGCCCCTCCTACGAGGGGCAGACCAAGGGCGCCGCCTTCTGGGGCTCGGTCCGCCACGATGTGATGCACGCCGGCGGCTTCCTGGTCGTCGGCGCGATGGCGGCGGCCACGCTCAAGGCGGTCGTCCCGGCGACCTGGCTGAACGCCGCCGCCGACAACCCCGTCGTCGCCATCCTCGCCCTCGCCGTCCTGGCCGTCCTGCTGTCGATCTGCTCGGAGGCGGACGCGTTCGTGGCGGCCTCGCTCACCCAGTTCTCCCTGACGTCCCGGCTGGCCTTCCTGGTCGTCGGCCCGATGATCGACCTGAAACTCTTCGCCATGCAGACCGCCACCTTCGGCCGCGCCTTCGCGCTGCGTTTCGCCCCCGCCACCTTCGCCCTCGCGATCCTGGTGTCGGCCCTCGTCGGGGCGGTGCTCCTGTGAACCGCCAGGCCCAGACCGTCATCCTCTTCCTCACCGGCGGCGCCCTCCTGCACGCCGGCTTCACCGACCTGTACCTCCGCTACGTCAAGGCAGGGCTGCGCCCCCTCCTCATCGGCGCGGGCGTCGTCCTCATAGCCGCCGCCGTCGCCACGCTCTGGTACGAACGCCGGGCGCGACGCCAGGACGCCGAGCGGCCCACCCAGGACGGCGAGCCGCACACTCAGGACGGCGAGCCCCGCACCGGCGCCGACGAGCCGTACGCCCACGCCGACGAGCCGCACGCCCACCGCGAACCCCGGGTCTCCTGGCTCCTCGTCCTCCCTCTCCTCGCCCTCGTCCTGGTCGCCCCGCCGGCCGCCGGTTCCTACACCGCGATGCGCACCGGCACGGCCCTCCAGAAACAGCCCTGGGGCTACCCCGACCTCCCCGCCGACGGCCCCCTCCGCCTGAGCGTCGCCGACTACGCCGGCCGCGCCGTCTACGACAAGGGCCGCGCCCTCGCCGGCCGCCCGCTCAAGGTCACCGGCTTCCTCGCGTTCGACGGCTCCGGCACCCCGTACCTCGTCCGCATGGCCCTCAACTGCTGTGCCGCCGACGCCCAGCCCGTGAAGGTCGCCCTCACCGGCGAACTCCCGGCCGTCCTCCAGCCCGACACCTGGATCGAGGTCACCGGCACCTACACCCCGAAGCGCACGAAGGACCCCCTCAACGGCACCGCCGTCCCGTACCTCCACGTCACCACCACCAGGCCGGTCAAGGCTCCCCAGGACCCGTACGACGAGGCCTGGAACGGCTGAGCGCACCCCCGCCGCCGCACCGCCGAGGCGGGCGTCCGCGCGCCCTGGATAGCTGACGGTCCGTCAGTTATGGTCGCCCGCAACGCCGTATCCGAAGGGATGAGCCCCGTGCAGACACGTCCCGAGAGTCCGCAGCCGCCCGGCGCCCCGCGCTGGGTCGCGATGTTCTACGAGCCCTCCTCGGCCTCCTGGCGGGTGGGCGCCCAGTCGCCCTACCGCTTCCCCGTGGCGTACGCGGTGGGCGAGATGACCCAGACCCTGCGGGCCCGCGGCGCCGATCCGGCCGTCACGCTCTGGGGTCCGGGGGGCGGGGGGCCCGGGGGAGGGGGGTGGGAGCGGCACGACCCGCCGGCCGCCGCCGCGCCGCAACCGCCGTCCGGCGGGGCCGGGGCTCCCGGCGGCACGCCCAGCAAGTTCCAGGAGCGGCTGACCGACCGGCGGCAGCAGGTGCTGATGGCGGGGCTGGGCAAGGCGGGGCTCTACGATCTCGCGCCGGACGACCTGGCCGCCGTCCGGGCCGTCGTGGACGGACTCGACGAGACGGCCGTCCGCAGGATCGCCCACTGGCTCACCGTGGCGGGCGGCGACCGGGCGGGTGTGCCGGAGGCATGAAAGGGCCCGGTCGCTGGCGACGGGGGATGCACCAGCGACCGGGCTATGGCCAAGGCTAACAAGGCTGCTCGTAGGACGGGAGCCGACTGCTCGACTGCGTTGACAAGTTGTGATCGGGATCACGCGATGTGGGGGTGCCGTCCAAACGTTCGTTAGGTGGCGCGGTGGGCCGCCCAAACGTTTGTCAGACACAGCCGTGAGCCGCCCAAACGTCTGTTGGGCACCCCCTCCGTCAGGCCCCCGCGCACGGCGGCTCGTACGACAGCCGCGGCAGATACTCGTCCCACTTCTCCCGTGTGAGCACCCCGCGCGTCGTCGAGCAGATGTGCCGTACGGCGTCGTCGACGTCCAGATTCCACAGCCGTACGGTGTCGGCGCCGCTGGACACCCCGAGCATGTGGCTGTCGGGGCTGAAGGAGAGGAACTGCCCGGTCTTGGCGTTGGGGCTCATCGCCTGGCCGATGGGGGAGGCGTCGGCGGGGCGGGCGACGTCCCAGAGATGGACGGTGCTGTCGTTGCCGCCGCTGGCCAGGGTCCGGCCGTCCGGGCTGAAGGTCAGCGACACGACCGACTCCGTGTGGCCGACGAGCGGGGAGCCCAGCGGGGCCGTCCGGCCGGGGTCGGAGACGTCCCAGAGCCGGACCGTGTCGTCACCGCCCCCGCTGGCCAGCGTCCTGCCGTCCGGGCTGAAGACGAGGTCGCTGACCGCGCCGCGGTGCGCGGTGAGGGGCCCGTCGAGCCGGGTGGAGCGGGCTGGATCGGCCACATTCCAGAGCCGGATCGTGCCGTCGGCGCTGCCGCTGGCGAGCGTCCTGCCGTCGGGGCCGAAGACGAGGGCGAGGATGTAGCCCTTGTGGCCGGTGAGGGGCTTGCCGAGGGACGTGGGCCGGGACGGGTCGCTGACGTCCCACAGCTGGACGTCGTGGTCGCCGTAGGAGGTGGCCAGGACCCGTCCGTCGGGGCTGTAGGCCTGGGCGTCGGTGTACCGGATGCGCAGCGGAAGGGGCGATCCCCGCAGGACGGGGCGGGCGGGGTCGCCGACGTCCCACAGGTACAGGGCCCGGTTTCCCGCCACGACGGAGAGGGTGCGGCCGTCGGGCGAGAACGCCAGGGAGCGGTTGCCGGGGTCCCGCGGCGTGAACGGCTTCCCCAGCAGCACGGGCCGGCCGGGCCGCGCCACGTTCCACAGCCGGATCCGGCCGTCGCGCCCGGCCGTGGCCAGCACCCGTCCGTCCGGCCGGAACACGCCGCCCCGCCCGACCATGTCGGCGGTCGGCACCGACCACAGCCGGACCTTGCTGTCCCCGCTCCCGGTGGCGAGGGTCCGCCCGTCCGGGCTGAACCCCAGGGCGAACATCTCCCCGCTGGCCCCGGAAAGGGGCTCGCCGACCTGGGACGGGAACGCCGGGTCGGCGACGTTCCACAGGCTCGCCGTACTGTCCGCGCTGGCGGCGGCGAGCAGCCTCCCGTCGGGGCTGAAGGCCACGGACCAGACGGGGCCGGTGTGCCCGGTCAGCGGCGTCCCGAGCGCGCTCGCCCGCCGTGGCCGGGCCACGTCCCAGAGCCGGACCGTGTTGTCCGAACTGCCGCTGGCCAGCGTCCGCCCGTCCGGGCTGAAGGCCAGCGAGTGCACCAGGCTCGTATGGCCCTTGAGGGCGGTGCCGAGGGACTCCGGATCACGTGGATCGGCCACGTCCCACAACCGGATGGTGTCGTCGTCGCCCCCGGTGGCCAGTGTCTTCCCGTCCGGGCTGAACGCGACGGCGCGCACCGGCGCGCTGTGCCCGGTGAGCGGCGCGCCGAGCGCCGTCGCGCGCGCCGGATCGCTCACGTCCCACAGCCGTACGGTCCGGTCCTCGCCCACGGACGCCAGGGTCCTGCCGTCCGGGCTGAACGCGATCAGGAAGATCGTGCCGTCGTGCCCGGTCAGCGGCGCGCCCAGGGTGCGCGGCGCTCGCGGGTCGCGCACGTCCCACAGCCGGATCGTGCCGTCGTCGCCGGCGCTGGCGAGCGTACGGCCGTCCGGCGCGAAGACCGCGCTGCTGACCCAGCTGCCGTGGCCGGTCAGGGGCTTGCCCAGCGCCTCGGGCCGGGACGGGTCGGCCACGTCCCAGAGCCGTACGGTCCGGTCGTAGCTGGCGGTGGCCAGGTGCTTCCCGTCGGGGCTGAACGAGGTGAGGTAGACGGCGCCGCCGTGGCCGAGCGCCGGGGTGGCCAGGGGCGCGTTGACGATCGAGACGAGCCGGTTGTTGGTGCCCTCGTCGTCGGGCCGCAGGCCGTGCGCGACCAGGTCGAGCTGGGCGGAGAGCGAGGGGTCGGAGTACTGGACACGATCGGCCTGCGCCACCACCTGTTCGAACACCGCGTCGTTGCGCTGCTGCCAGGCGACCACCGCCGACCCCACGGCCACCAGCGCGAACGCCACCAGCGCCGCCACCGCGCTCCGCCTGATCCGGACCGTACGCCGGCGCAGACGCACCGAGGCGGCCAGGAACTCCACCGCGCTCCGGGTCAGGAAGGTGTCCCCGGCGTCCTTGGTTGCCTTGGCCCAGCTGTGCGCCTGTTCGAGCCGCGAGCCCCGGTAGAGCAGGGAGGAGTCGCGCTCGGAGTCCTCCCAGGCCCGGCCGTCCTCCTCCAGGCGCTGCCGCAGCAGATGGTCGTTGCGGCCCTCGTCGATCCACCCGCGCAGGCGGGGCCAGGCGTGCAGCAGCGCCTCGTGGGTGATCTCCACGGTCTCCGCGTCGAGCGTCAGCAGCCGGGCGCGGGCCATCGCCTCCAGCGACTCCTCGGTCTTCGCCGGGTCCGCCGACCCGTCCGCGAGCTGCCGCCGGGTGCCGCGGCGCCGGGTGGCCTGCGTGTCCTCGTTCAGCCGGACCAGCCGCAGCAGCACCAGGCGCGCCGCCGTACGGGCCGCCGGGTCCAGCCCCGACCAGGCCCGCTCGGCGGTCGCCGCCACCGCGCCCTGGATACCGCCCGCCGCCCGGTAGCCGGCCAGTGTCAGCCGCCCCGCCTTGCGCCGCTGCCAGGTCACCAGCAGGGCGTGCGAGAGCAGGGGGAGCACACCCGCGTCGTGCGCCCCGCGTGGACCGTCCGCGCTCACCTCCCGCACGATCAGTTCCGCGAGCCCCGGTTCCATCTCCAGCCCCACGGCCTTGGCGGGACCGGTCACCGCCTCCCGCAGCTCCGCCGTCGTCAACGGCCCCAGCACCATGTGCCGGTGCTGCAGCGCGTCCGCCAGTTCGGGATACCCGAGGCACTGCTCGTAGAAGTCCGCCCGCACCCCGAGGACCACGACCAGGGGCGCCGCCCCGCCCTCCTCCCCGGGCGTGCACGCCGCGGTGAGCAGCTGCACGAGGGT
This sequence comes from Streptomyces griseiscabiei, assembly GCF_020010925.1. Lineage (NCBI taxonomy): Bacteria > Bacillati > Actinomycetota > Actinomycetes > Kitasatosporales > Streptomycetaceae > Streptomyces > Streptomyces griseiscabiei. The sequence goes on from NZ_JAGJBZ010000003.1 coordinate 403,100, forward strand.
CCGCCGGTCGGCTTCGTCGGAGGAGAGAGTGAACGCTTCTTCGAACTGGTCGACGATCAGGACGGGGCGGGGTGCGGCTGCGCCTTCGGGGGCGTCGGCGGAGGGGACACCGCCGTCCTCGGGGGCGGCGGCGCCCCGGCGCGCCCACGCCGCGACGGCCTCCCGTACCGCTTCCGCGAACATCGGCGTACCGGGCTCGTAGGCGGCGGACACGACCCGCCCCAGCTCCGGTATCCGCCGGGTCAGCTCCCCGACCGGATCGGCGCCCGGCACGAACTGGAGCACCTGCCCACGCGCGGGCCGCTCGGCCGCCGTCGGGACCGGGCCGTCGCCGCCGCCGTCGTCGTCCAGGGCGCCGCCGCGCACCGCGGGCACCAGACCGGCGTTCAGCAGGGAGGACTTCCCGGCGCCCGAAGCACCCACGAGCATCACGAGCCCACCCGTGCGCCCCGCCGCGCGCAACAGCTCGACGAGCGCGTCGGTGCTCCGCTCGCGTCCGAAGAACCAGCGGGCGTCCTGCTGCCGGTACGAGGCCAGCCCCCGGTAGGGGCAGACGCCACCGGGAAGGGGCGGGCCCTCGCCGGGAGAGGGCTCGCCGCCCTGGGACTCGGCCGTCGCCGTGCCGGACACGGACACGGAATCCGCGTCCGCCGGGCGTTCCCCGACGGGATCGGCGAGCGCCCGCTCCCACAGCCGCTGCCACTGGGCCATGTCGTACAGCCCCTTGGACACCGGAACGGGCCGTGCCCGCCGGGCCTCGGGAATCAGTACGTGCAGCACGGCGGCGAGGGCCGCGAACTGCGCCGGCACGTTCCTGGCCCGCCGCCAGTCACTGATCCGCTGGGCGGACACCCGCACGGGCCGCCCGCGTTCATCGGCCCGCTGCAGCCGGACGACCGACTCGGAAACACTCTTGAGAGGAGGATTGCCCGCTTCCTTGTACAGCAGCGCGAGACGTTCCGCGAAGGCCGTGCGTGCCCCTGAGTCATGACTCAAGGCATCCACCCCTTACCTTCCCCCACGACTTGGACATCCGGACCGGAAAACTCACCTTGCTGCTCTGACCTGCGGAAACACCGTCTCCGGACGGCCGGACCCTCCTCCCCGCCACCCCCGGCTGGCAGGATCGGGCCCAAGCCGACCACGCCGGTGCACCACCCGATCCGGGCCACCGGCATAGCGTCCGCAAATCCGCCCCATCATGCCGCACACCTCCGGCCGGCCCTCGCGACGCCCCGCCCCGCGCACCTCCGCACCGACCTCGATCCCTGTCCCGGACATGGGTCGACACCACCGCGACGTTCGGCACCGGTCCCCACGTGGGGAGGGACCGGTGCCGAACGAAGCGATGTCCGAGGGGTGCAGTCCTCTCCGGAGCGGCCGGGCCCACCCCCGTGGAACCCGGCCACCCGTCGGGAGATCCGCCGCGGCCCGGACACCGAGGGGGCCGGCCAGAGGCTGGGCGTGGAACACTCCGGTCTGACAGGGTCACGCCTTCGGCCGCCGGGCCCGACGAACTGACACCCTCCTGAACGGACCCCCGAGCGTGACCGACCCCCTGCGGGACCCGAGGTTCTTCGCCGACCCCTATCCGACCTACGCCCGCCTGCGCGAAGCGGCACCGGTGGGCATGGTGCCCACCGGTTCGGGCGCCCGCCACAGCTGCCTGATCACGGGATACGCCGAGGCCCGGGAGGCATTCGCCGACCCCAGGCTCTCGAAGGACACCACGCGGTTCTTCGCCGGCCGGCCGTCGCAGCGCGACCTCCACCCAGCGCTCTCCCGGAACATGCTCGCCACCGACCCCCCGCGGCACGCCCGACTGAGGGCCCTGGTGACCAAGGCGTTCACCACGGGGGCGGTCGCCCGGCTGCGCCCTCGCATCGCCGCCCTGGTCGACGAGTTGCTCGACGCCTGGCCGGACCACGGAACGGTGGACCTCGTCGCGGACCTCGCCGTACCCCTGCCCGTCACCGTCATCTGCGAAATGCTGGGGGTGCCCGAGTCCGACCGCGCAGCCGTACGCACCTGGTCGAGCGACCTGTTCGACGCCGCAGACCCCCGACGGATCGACGCCGCCTCACACGCCGTCGGCGACTACATGACCGACCTCGTCGCCACCAAGCGCGCCTCGCCCGGCACCAGCCTGCTCGACGACCTCATCGCCGTACGGGACGGCGAGGACCGTCTGACCGAGGACGAACTCGTGTCGCTCGCCGTCCTCCTGCTCATCGCCGGCCACGAGACCACGACCAACTTCATCGGCAACGCGGCCCTGGCCCTGCTGCGGCACCCCGAGGCACTCGCGCGACTGAGGGCCGAGCCGCAGCTGCTGGGCGGGGCGCTGGACGAGTTGCTGCGCCTCGACCCACCGGTCCAGATCGCCACGTTCCGCTACAGCACGCAGGCGCTCACGCTCGGCGGCACCGAGATCCCCGAGGGCGTCCCGGTCCTCATCGCACCCGGCGCCGCCAACCGCGACCCCGGCCGATTCCCCGACCCCGACCGGCTCGACCTCTCCCGCGATGCCACCGGCCACCTCGCCTTCGGCCACGGCATCCACCGCTGCCTGGGAGCCCCCCTGGCCCGCGCCGAGGCCGAACTCGCCCTCCAAGCCCTCCTCACCCGCTTCCCCAACGCCCGCCTGGCACCCCCCACGGCCCCCCTGCACTGGCGCCACACCCGCCTACTGCGCGGCCTCACCGCCTTGCCCCTCACTCTCTGACCGGCACCAAGAGATCGAGCTGTATGCCAGGGCCAAGGCCGCCGGCTGCCTGGTGGGCCTGGGCACGGCGATCGCCACTGTCTGCGCGGCCCTTCCTTACGCCCTGTCCGAACGCGAAGCAGCTGACGGTCAGCGTCTCGTAGCCGAGGGCTCCCGGCAGGCAACCCATGGCAAGAGAGGCCGGGACATGACCCGGTGACGTGTTCTTCTGCTGACGGGTCAGCTTCGCCTCAGCGGCTGCCAGTTCCCGGGCGGGTGCAAGGCCGGACGTGATGCGCGACTTACTCCATCCGACCTGGAGTCCACCCTGAGCTGCGGCAAGCCGCCACCCCGCCGAATGGGTGACCCTTCCATCGCCAACTTCCGCGTTCGCTTCCCATGTCTCGTGCGCCGCTCCGGACCACTGCACGCCGACGGCATCTACGACACCCGGTACGAGGCATCGCCGTGGGCTGACCGCCTATCGCTTGACCGGGGTGTCGACCCTGTCGGCGATGCCCCGTCTGAAATCCCAAACAACGTGCACTTGCAGATAGTGCTTGAGCCCCTAGCGCGCGCCTAGGAAAATCCCAAATGGCGTGCACCCAATGCCGCGTTGCCTACGTCTCCTACTGTCGTTCCTGAAGCCAGGGATCACCGGCTCACTCGTCCGCTGGGACATCCCCCGACCTCAGGAAGGAACCACGTCGTGCAGCTGAGGCTGATGTACGTGATCATCGCGGTCCTCGCGGCGCTTGTCGCCGCGCTGGTCGGCAGTTTCGTGACCGTCGTCGAGGGAGGTCGTCCCACGGCGGCCTTCAAGACGGGAGCATGGACCTTCGCCGGCTCCCTGACGCTCCTTATGGTGGTCATGGGGGCCCTGGGGGTGGTGGGCTCGTGAGCGACATGAGTGCCCTTGGGGGACACGTGCAGACCGAGAATGCCTCCTCGCTCGACGAGGTGCTCGCGAAGGTGCGCCGACACCGCATGCATCTCTCGCGGCTGATGAACGCTCACGACGCGACCCGCCTCGTCCTCGGGTTGCTGTACCTGAGCCGGAAAGCGCACGCCGAGCCCGGCTCCGGCGTACCGACATGGGCGTGGTTGACGGGGCAGCCGGCAGGGCGCGGCTCGGGAATCCGCGCCGCCGTGAACACATGTCTGAGCCACTGGCTTCCCCCGATCGACGAACAGGGCGCTGACGCGGGCACGAGGAACCTGATGCCTGTTCCGTCCGCTGGTTCCGAAGGACACCTGCACGCTCTCGTCCAGGCCATCGGATCCATCCAGCGGGTCGGGCCCCTGCTCGATCAGTGTCTCCGTGACCTCTCGGCGGAACAGGCCGAGGGCAGCCACTACTTCACGCCGGATGACATGGCGCGTCTCATGGTCGGCGCGGCCGTCCCCCGTGACAGGCACAGAGTGCTGGACCCGGTCTGCGGTTCAGGCGGACTGCTCGTCGAGAGTCACCGCTACGTCCGCGAAAGCGTCGGGCTGGACCCGACCATGTCCTTGCAGGGAAAGGAGCAGCACGCCCCCACCTCACAGGTGGCCCGCATGAACCTCGCGGTACGTGGGATCACGGCTCACGTCTTCCCACCCGGTGACAGCCTCGCGGAGCCCGAACCCGAGCTTCACGACATCATTCTGGCCAACCTTCCCTTCAACCAGCGTGACTGGGCACCGGAGGACAACACGGAGCAGGGCGCCCGCCGGTCGCCTTCCCCGATCCCGGTCGATCCCCGGTGGCCGGAGGAGCCTCCGTCCAGAGGGTCCGCCGACTCCGCGTGGATTCAGCACATCACGCACGCGATGGCTCCGGCCGGACGTGCCGTCTTCCTGATGGCCGACAGGGTGGCCAACAGCAGACAGCCCGTCACCCGAAGGCTCCGCGAACGCCTCCTGCGTGACGATCTCGTCGAGTGCGTGATCGCTCTGCCACCACGCGTGTTCGGTCACACCAAAGCCCCCGCCTGCCTGTGGGTGCTCAACAAGGACAAGGGCGCGCGCCCCGGCTGGGGTGTCAGGGACCGCCGCCGGCAGGTGCTCTTCATCAACGCGCGGCGAGCCTTCGAACCGGTCCCGAATTCGAGAGCGCGGAGGCTGGGCGAGAAGAACACGGCATCGGTCCTGACCACCCTGGCGGCCTGGCGTGGCCTCTCCGACAACGGTGCTGCGGCCTCGCCGTACAACGACGAGGTCGGATGGTCCCGAAGCTGCTCCACCAAGGAGATCGCCGACCGGGAGGCCAGCCTGATGCCGACCTCGTACGCCGTGGAGCCTCCCGGTCCAGAGCGGGACACACGGAGCCGGGTCGAGCAGCTCAAGCTCGAACTCACCGATCAGTTCGAGCAGATGCGCGCCTTGGAGCTCCGACTGCTGGACGCCTTGGAGGAGATCTGATGGAAGCCGATGCCGACCAGGTCGACTCGGGTAAAGGGGCTTGGCGGACGACCTCCATCAAGCATGAGCGGATCCACGGGCGCATCTACACCACTTCGGGTTTCCTCGATGACGACGTGCCTGCCGATCGGACTGCGGGAGTCGTCAGCTCGACGTTCGTCCAGAACGGCAGGATCCTCTCGCCCAGGGCCAAGGAGTGTCGCCCCGGCGGATCCCCGCCCAGCCGGGCAATCCTCGAGGAAGGCGACCTGGCCGTCGTACTCGTCCGACGGGTGGGCGATTCCGCGCTGGTCACCGCCGAGCACGCCGGATGTACAGCGACCAGGTCCATCGGCATCATCCGCGCTGAGCCGCACCTGGTGCGGTGGCTCCGTATCTGGCTTCAGACACCGACGGCGAAGGCTCGCATCGACGAGGACGTGACAGCACATGTCGAGCCCACCGTCAGTCTCGACACCCTCCACCGCATGCTGTTTCCACTGCCTCCACCAGACGTCATCAACGCGTATCACCAGGCCTTCGGCCTCATCGAGGAGACGACCGCCCTCTACCAGGAGACCGCACGCAAGGCCGTGGAACTGGCCGACGCCCTTCACGACGACTGGGCGGTGACGATTCCGCCATGGGAGACACGGCCGCTCGCGAAAGTCGCCAAGTCGAGGACGGGCAAAGGTTCTGAGCGTTCGCTTCCTCCGCCGCCCGCCGAACCCACCGCCGACGTAACCGGTGCAGTGGCCCCTAAAGATCTCTACGACCTCCCCGTGCCCCATGTCCAGAGGTTCCGTCTGAGCAGTCCAGCGAACGACGGCGAGGTACATCCTCCCGGCACCTTGTTGCTGAGCACCCGCTCCGACGGTGCACACATCGCTGTGCCGAGCCGACCGGTGACACCTCTCAGAGGCGTTGTGGCTGTACGACCTGCTGAGGACGAGGACGGTTGGTGGCTGCTCCACGAACTCAGGAGCAGGAGCAGCGCCATCACGCGGCTGGCGCAGGGTCAGAACGGGCGGGAAATCTCCGCCGGCGCCCTCAAGCGCCTGGAGGTCACCTGGCCGGACCGGTTCACGCGCACCGAGTTCCACGCTATGGCCGATCCCCTGCACACGGCGTCGCGACTCCTGGTCGCCAAGATCGCGACGCTGCACACCCTGCGGGACGCGCTCCTGCGCGACATCTCAGCGAAGGCCGGCATCCTCCGGGAACCGACAACGACGCGGTGATCGGTCGAGCCCTTCAGATCCGTTGCCGCTTCGGCGGCCGACCAGTACCCGTCGCTCTCTTCACCTCGGGCTACGGCTCGCAGTGTGCTGGCCGAGGTTCGGCCAGTCCGAGGTCCATCAGGATTGTTGAGCCAGTGCGAAAGGCTGGTTGCGGGGGTCGTGGGGTACGGAAGCGGCGAATTCGAGGCTGCGTTGTGGGGCCAGGGCTCTGGGGCCCACCAGCCCGGTGAGCCGGTAATGGCGCCAGAGGGGAATGGCCTTGCGGGCATCGACCACGACGAGGTCGGGCCGACGCCAGACGACCAGTGCCCAGGCCCCCCCGCCGGAGTCCGAGCCCGAGTCGGCCCAGGCTCCGACCAGGGCCTGGTGCCGCACACCCCGGGCGGAGGGCGAACCGACATGACCCTGATCCCGGGCGGAGCCTCGGTGTGGAGCCTCGGCATCGCCGAGCACGCCCAGATCGTGCGCCGCCTCGGCGGCCCCCTGGACGACATCCCCCTCACCATCTCCCGGGACAATCCGACGAAGGTCACCAGCCCCGAGGGCGGTGCCGGCCTGCGCCTGCGGCTCGGTGTGGAGAGCACCGACCTCATCGCCGACATCTGTGCGGTCGCCCGTGTGCTGCGCGAGGACAAGCCCAGCCCGGAGCCGGAGTTCGTCGAGCACGCGGTACCCCTCGACGATCCCGGCCTCCTCACCCGACTGGAGGCCATCCTCGACGACCTCCTGGGCCAGGAGCCCGCCGGGAGGACCACCGTCGCGGTCCCCGCCGACCACTGGGACGACTACGAGGCTGCCCAGGCGTTCAGGGCCAGGGTCAACAGCGACGCGGCGGGCCGGTCGACCGACGACTTCGACCTCGGCTACGTCCTCTGCCGGGCCAGCGTCCAGCGTGCGGGCAGCCGCGTAGCCGCGCTCCGGGAAGGGACCGTGATCCTCTATCGGCACGGCCGCGCCGACCGGGCCGACGAGATCCGGACGTCCAGCGCCCTCCGGTGGATCGAGGCGGCGGTGTCCCTCGCCTCCCACCGGTTCTTCCTGATGGACGACCACTGGTACGAGATCGACCAGGAGTATCTGAAGACGATCCGCTCGCACGCCGACCGCCTGATCACCGACTCCCCGTCCGTGGACCTGCCCCGTGGATCTCGGTGTCGTCCTCACCGGTCACCCGAAGCACACCGAGGAAGAAGTCACCCTTCGCTCGCCCGCTGTAGCAGTGCAGTGACTCAGCCCGGGCGCGATGCGTACGCCCGCACCGAGAGGAGGCAGGAGATCGCTCCTCGGGGAGCCGCCGGGAGCCGGATCTCGAAGATCACCCCCAGCTGGCTCCCAAGCCAGGGTCGCAAAGCAAATCAGGCCCGGTGCTGATCTCTCAGCACCGGGCCTGACCTGACATTCCGTCTGTCGGGGTGGCGGGATTTGAACCCACGACCTCTTCGTCCCGAATGAGGTTCGGTTGCTGATCTTGCCAGCATGGATGGTGTTTTCCCCGGTCAGGGCGTTGGGATGCTTTGGTTTCGGGTGGCCTCGAACGGGTTCGGGGAGCGGGTTGGCTCCCAGATGGCTCCCAGCGGGGGAGGGTCAGCGTGCGTCGTCGAGCTTGCGCATCAGTTCGGTGACCAGGGCGCGATCACGTGCCGTGTCAGAACGCCCGGCGGAGTTCCACTGCTCCTGATCCTTCCGGAGCCGCTCGTCTCGCTCAGCCGCCCGAGCCGCAGCCACACGCTCGGCCCGCTCCTGTACGAGGGCGAACTCCTCCGGCAGCTCGTCCTCGGCACCCTGCTCCCAGAGGAAGTCCAGCAGCTCCTCCATCGAATCCGGGTACGCGTCGAGCGGTTCTCGCTCGGCCGCTCGTCGGCGCAGCTCGTCCAGGGCACATCGGACGAGGACTTGGGTCACCGGCTCACGGACCACTGCGGACGGTATCGCGTGCAGTTGGTGATTCAGCTCGATGCACCGGTACCAGTCGCCAGCTTCGGCGCTCTCCAGCAGATCGGTGTGGATCACATCGGCAACCCCTTCCCGGAACCGCTCCGCGTGCTCCTGCGGCACCAGGGGGCTGGCGTCGAGCGCGTTGGCCAGGCGCACCAGGTGGTCGAGGGGGACGAGGTGGATGAACGGGAGACGCGTTCCCCTCGTCACGTAGGCGGCCAGAGCAGGGGAGCCCAGTAGCTCGGCCGTCTCCAGCGCCCACTCGAGATGGGTCGACAGGCTCTCGTCTCCATAGGCCGGCCCGGCCTCCAGATCGTCTTCCATCTCACGGACGGCGGCGGTCACGGCTGGCTCGTTCTCCCGGAATCCGGCTAGGATCCCCGCGCCGTCGGCCAAGCGGGCCGCTGCGACGAGCCGGTGCAGCTGTTCCCCATGAATGAGGGCACCGATCAACTCCGGGAAGCAGGTCCGACCGGCGTCGAGGTGGAAGCGGACGTAGTCCTCGATCGAGGGGTTGTGGAACGCCACTCGCCCTTGTTCCACGGAGACCATCGTGCCGTCCAGTAGCTGCAGTGCCCTGCGGAACGTCCGGCCATCCACCGTTAGTCCCATTCCCTCTCGATACCAGCGCCAGGACTCCTCTAGGTCCTCCAGATCGGCGGCGCCGAAAGTGAACAGGACCTCCAGCATGTGGACGGCCTCGTCCGTCAGCTCGTTCTCCACGATGCGTTCCCAGACGCGGCGCGGATCGTCCAAGTTTTCCAACATCGCTGCGGTGACGTCTTGCCCCCGGCGTGCGGACAACCGGAGGGTCTCCTCGACCAGTCGCGGATTGAAGTTCTTGTGCTGGACTACCGGGCGCCAGACCGCCGGATCGGCGAACCGGCGCTTGTCGTCCGCCGGTAGGGAAGAACGATGGACGTGGTTGTAAAGGATCTGGCCCCGTACACGCAGATCCAGATCGGTCAGCTGGATCACGCTAGCTGCGTCCGACACGTCCGGCTCCGCCAGCCGCTCGTGCCGGAGACGGGCGTGCTCCAGCAGGTAGCCACGGGTCGTCATCACCAGCGCTTTACCCGGCGTCTTCTGATCTCCCGGATCACCGACAGCAGACGGTTGTCCTCGTTCTTGTTCAACGCCGCATCCAGGGTCGTACTCCCCAGGAAGTCGTCGTAGAGGAACGCCTGTCGGGTGTCGTCGCGCCACACGGTGCCGATCTCGTCGACGTCCTGGGAGATTTCGTGGACCTCGTAACCGTTACCCATCAGCCAGGCCGTGAGCATCAGCGCCACTGTCGTCTTGCCCACCCCGGGGCTGCCCGCGATGACACAGACTCGCTGGGTGTCCAGTAGCTGCTTGGCTCGTTCGAAGCCCTCGTGCGGGACGAAGGTGTCGGCGACGCCCGGCAGCCGTTTCTCAAGCCACGACGAGCGCAGGTACTGGTCCTGGTTCAGCACGGTCTGGAGGACGGCGGTGCTGCTCAGCCAGAGCCGGAAGTGTCGTCGGACCAGGTCCGGGTGGCGCAGCAGCTCGGCGACGATTTCGTCCACGCCGTACAGGTCGCCGGTGCTGCGCACGTATGGGGCGAAGGCACTGCGGAGCTCTTCCTTGCCGCCGGCGGTCAGACCGACCGTCGTGGCGACGATGTAGCGGTCGGGTGCAAGTGCGCGAACCTTGGGCAGTTCATCCTTGATCAGGCGTCCGATCAGCGTCTTCTGGGTCGCGCGCGGCCAGTGCTTGCACTGCACGACGGTTGTCCCGGCGGGACCGGTGTGCCGCAGGTCGATGCCGCGGTCTCGGCCGCGCGGGAAAATTTCCAGCGGTATGCCGAGGACATCACTGAACAGATCACGACAGACCACCTCAAAATCATGGTCCGTCAAACGCCCCAACTCGAAAGAGTCCATGTCGTGTTCGCCTTTGGATGCCGACCAGCCTCCGTTCTCCCGTAGCAGACCGGGCGCTGGCCAATGCAGGTCAGGGTCTTGTCGTGGGTTGTCTCCGGAAGGCGGGTGGGCGTACGCAGCGAAGAGCTGACCTGCTGTCTTGGGACGGGGAAAGCATGGGCGGGAGTCGACGGCACCCACCGTGCGAGGTATCTCCGCCATCACGGTACCTCGCATCTCCGTGAGCGATGTCGACAACCGGGATCTGAATCTGTAAGTCGTCCAATTCGTTGCTGCTGCACCTGGATTTTCTACCATGGCCTAAGAGAATATCGACTGCGTTACTCAGGGCCGAGAGGCGTCGAACTTGAGCCCATTGGGAACTCTCCCTAGCTGCTTTTCCCGCTCGCGCGACCACCTCATTAGCACCTCGATTTTCCATTTTGCCGGCTTGGTCGTATTACGCGCGATGTCTCAAAAGCGAGGAGCCTCGCGTGGCGAGCGTGCCATCAATATTCGTCAATCATTGCAGACCGTGGCCAGGAAGGTCTCCGAAGGGTCATAGGGCGACTTTCCCGGATGGGAGAGGACTCACGGGAGTCGGCTGCGCCGCCGCTGATTGGGGCTTTAGCCTCTGCGGCAAACCTAGCGCCCACAGTGTGGCGAGTCAACGAGTCGGACTTAGTGCCCAAATTGACGCTCGCGCGTCGCATCTCCGGCCTTTATCGATTACCGCTCCGTATGTCAATTAATCGGGCTTTCGCTTGCGCTTGGCTGATCTGCCGTTCTAGCTTTTCTCCACTGGATCGAGGGGAGGCCAACGGCATCGCTCGAGGTCCAGGTAATTCACATTTCAATCCAGGGGGAGGCGTCTTCGAAGTGGAAGACGTGGTCGAAGCCTGCGTCGAGGCGCTTATGGAGGACAGCGAGCGTCTGGGCCAGCTTGAGCGTGCTCACGTGGTTCAGGTTGCGAGCCGTCGAGGCATCGATCCGCAGCAGGTGGGGCGTGTCATCACGGTGCTGCGCGAGTACGGGGTGCTGAGCGAAGAACCGGGGGGCGAGGGTGCAGATCGCGGTGGGATCAGGACGGACACCGGGCCGACGGCGTTCAGCGGAGACAACCAGTCAGATACCTATCCGGGACGGATCGGGCGCCACCGCATCTTGGCGGCTGAGGAGGAAGTGGCGCTGGGCCGACGCATCCAGATGGGACTACGGGCAGCGGAGTCCGCAGAGGGCGGTGAGGTGTCGGATGAAGTGGCTGAGCTGGTACGTGACGGTGAGACGGCTCGCAGGGTGCTCGTCCGGCACAACGTGCGCCTGGCTATCGATATCGCGAGGCGGCACTTGCCGAGCGCGGGCGACCTGGAGCTTGACGACCTGATCCAGGACGGAGTCCTGGGGCTCAACCGTGCAGCGGAGAAGTTCGATCCAACGCGGGGCTACAAGTTCTCGACGTACGCCAGTTGGTGGGTGCGGCAATCGGTAAGCCGGGCCATCGCGAACACTAGCTCTGCGGTCCGCTTGCCGGTGCACGTCCGCGACGACCTGCGGCGTGTGCAGCAGTACGCGCGCCGTTTCGAGGAGCGCAACGGACGGTCCGCGACAGTGGCGGAGCTGGCCGAGGGACTGAGTGAGAAGCGAGAGGAGATCAAAGCTCTGTTGGACTACTCCGCCCCCATCATCCACCTGGATATCCCAGTGGACGAGGAAGGTTGTGCCACTCTCGGCGATCTGGTGCTTGCCGCCAAGGCGGAACGGCCGGAGGACGAGATCATCCGCCGGCTCTTGAAGGAGCAGATCCTCACGACCATCAGCACTCTGCTCGACGGCACCGATCCACGTCTGGCGCGGTTGTTGGAGGGCCGCTTCGGACTGGATGGCGAGGATCCCATGACGCTCGACGCGTTGGGCAAGGAGTTTGGCTGCACCCGCGAGTGGGTGCGTCAACTGGAGAAGAAGTTGCTTGAGCGGCTGCGGGATAACTGCCGCCTCAGGCAACTAACGCTGGAATTCTTGGCGATGGAGGCGGCGTGACGCAGGACGTGGTGGAGGCGCAGAGCCGGTTCGTGGACTGGCTCGACAGCCAGGTAACCGCAGAAGGGCGGGGGGACCGGGACAACGTCTTGGACGCGGACCCGGCCGGGGTGTACTGGTTGGGCCGGCTGGCTCCGGAAAGTGAAGCGGCCGCCGTACGCAGAGAGCGGCGCATGGACCCGTGCGCGATTGGCCTGCGAGTGCGGCCCGAGGCCGAGGGGCCGTGGACACTGCGGGCACGCCTGCGTGCGCTGGCCTGGAACCAGGTGCGCGGTTCGGAGGGGCGAGGCGAGAAGTGGGAGAAGACGGCATCGATCGACGTAGTGGTGCCGATCGAAGTCCCATTGGGTGCCGCAGGAGTGGCCTTCGGCAGGCGTCAGATCGCCGAGGCCCTGGACGTGGCGGGTGCGGTGGGCTCGTGCGCGGAGGTGCGCGTAACGGACGAGTCTTGGCGCGGCAGCCCTGAGCTCGTGGTGGAACTCGTCAACACCACGCCTGAGGGCTCGCGTCAGCGAGGCGAGCGCCATCTCTTCGAAGTAGAGCTGACGGTCCTGGACCTGCGGACCGCCCCTTTCCTACTGGAATCCCTTCCCGAGAGCTTCCGCTACGACCGGCGTTTGCCGGCCATCGGCATCAACTGTGGTGTTGCTCTCCGGGGCTCCAATGAACTTGTTACCACCGATCAGGTGGTTGTCGATCGATATCGCCCTGAATACACCTTTGAGCGGACCAGCGCCGGGGTGTTGCCGCTGACCTTCGAGCATCTAGCCCAAGAGCCGGTGGCCACCCTCGCCCGGCTGGTGGAGGCGTATGAGGCTTGGGGACTCGAGCACTGGTCCGCAGAAGCCTTGCAACGCCGCGCCACAGAGGAGTCTTGGAAGCCGGAGATGCTCCAAGAAGCCGTGGGAGCCGCTGCGGAGCACACGGCCGAACTCCAGCGGCTACGTGCAGGCGTGGCCGTTCTGGAACGGGACGCCGATCTACGTCAAGCCTTCCAGCTCATGAATCGCGCCATGCGCCGCGCGGTCCGCGGGCGCTACGCGGGCTGGCGCCCGTTCCAGATCGGTTTCATTCTCTCAGTGCTGCCCTCCTTGATGAACGAGGGCGAAGATTGGCAGCAGGTTGAGATCGTGTGGTTCGCCACCGGAGGCGGCAAGACCGAGACGTATCTCGGTCTGCTTGTCCTAGCCGCCTTTTATGATCGACTGCGCGGGAAGGTCGCGGGCATCACGGCCTGGAGTCGATTCCCTCTACGGATGCTGTCCCTTCAACAGACCCAGCGCTTCGCAGACGCCCTAGCCGCAGCCGAGCTGGTGCGGCGTGAACACGAGATTGGGGGGGAGCGGATTTCTTTGGGGTACTTCATCGGCGCGGGCGCGACCCCCAACGAAATTCCTATCGCGCCCACCGATTACAACCCCATCGACGTGGACGAGCCTCGTATGGCGGACCGCTACCAGGTTCTCACCGCCTGCCCGTTCTGCGGGTCGAAGGAGATCCGCATGAAGTTCCACCGCGGTGACTGGACCCTGCGTCATCTGTGCGCGGCACCTGGGTGCCCCAGTGATGGCGAGCCGCTACCGGTGTATGTCGTCGACCAGGAGATCTACCGCTTCCTGCCCACCGTCGTTATCGGCACTCTGGACAAGGCCGCACTGATTGCCATGCAGGGAGGCATGCGGGGCTTCTTCGAGGGACCGGCCGGACGCTGCTCACGCCCCGGCCATGGGTTCACGTACGCGAAGCGCGCTAAGCGGCCAACCGGCTGCCTGGTCCCCGATTGCCCCGGCGAGACCACGCCGCTGGCACCTAGGGACCGCGCGCGATTCGCCCCCTCCTTCCGGCTGCAAGACGAACTGCACCTGCTACGTGACTCCCTGGGCGCGGTGGACTCCCACTACGAGTCATTGCTGGACGCCCTGCAGACGGAGCTCACCGGTAGAGCCCCGAAAATTATTGCCTCGTCGGCGACTCTGACGGGATTCGAGCGTCAGGTAGAGGTTCTGTACAACCGACGCGGCCGGGTATTTCCGGTTCCTGGCCCCTCTGCTCGCGAGTCCTTTTGGTCTCGTGAGACGGATCGACTGCTCCGCAGGTTCGTCGCAGTGTGGCCGCGCGGAGTCACACTTGAGTGGGTCTCAGACCGGACCACGACCATCCTCCAGCAGTCTGTGCGCCGTCTACATGACGAGCCCCAGGCCGTATGCGCCGAGGCAGGCGTTGACCCCGTCCACGTGCCCATGCTTCTGAACCTCTATGGCACTCATGTGGTGTACGGCAACACGGTGCGTGATGTTGAGGCCGCCAGGCGCTCCCTCGGAACACAGGTCCCCGTGACGCCTCTCAACGCCGCCCAACTCACCGGTCAGACCCCATTCGAGGAAGTCCGCGAGACCCTGCAACGCCTCTTGCGTCCTGAGACGAATTTCCTTGACCGCCTGCACGTGATCACCGCGTCCTCGATGATCTCGCACGGCGTGGACGTCGACAGGCTGAATGTGATGACTGTGCTCGGCGTGCCGCTGACAACTGCGGAGTTCATTCAGGCCACGGCCCGCGTGGGGCGCGCCCATCCCGGCTTGGTGTACGTCATCCACAAGATCGGCCGCGAACGGGATTCCGCCGTTTTCTCTCAGTTCAGGCCCTTCATCGAGCAGGGCGACCGCTTCGTAGAACCCATTCCCATCACCCGCGCCAGCCGTCGTGTGCTGGAGCTAACCACCAGCGCGGCAATCGAGTCCCGCCGTCTCTTCGTCCACGAACCGCGTTCGGCTGGCGGACGGCTGACCACCGTGGACCTGCTCCGGAAGTACACCGCCCAGACGGGCTTGACCGCTGAGGAGGAGGCGCGGGCCTGCACCGCCGCCCTGGGCGTGAATGAAGAACACCATCTGGCCTTCACCGACGTGACCCGTCAGCTCGAGACGTACTTCATGCGCCTGGAGAACCCTGGAGACGGAGCCAAGTGGCCCAATCAACTGCTCGCACGCGCACCCATGCGTTCCCTGCGTGATGTCGAAGCCCAGATCCCCGTCAGCGACGACTGACCAAACCAGGGAAGGCATAGCGATGAAGGACGAGCGCAGCGGATCCCAGATCCTCTACAGCTTCCTCCCACAGCAGACCGCTGACCTCAAAGGCGGAATCTGGCGCACCACTGAGTGGAAAGACCCGCGCCCCGTAGATGTCGAGGATTCGATCATTAGGGGTCGCCTGATCTCCGAACTCGAAGGCTGGGTAGGCCGCGGCCTGGACGCCACCGCCGTGAATTATCTGCGCGCAGGAGGCCCGGTCGAAGTCGTGGGGGTTAACCCCGAACGAGGAGTACGCGTCGAGCGCTTTCCCCTGGTATGGGTGTGCCGCGGATGCCGACGTGTGGAGACCGGCGCCGTCAAGACCTGCCAGTGTGGGAGCAACCACTGGAGGCAGCTGCACTTCGTAGGGTTCCATGACTGCGGACTGCTGGAACAACCCCCAATTCCTCTATGCAGGGAGCACCGACAGGTCCGCATGCCTCACCAGTCAAGCATGGATGCCGCACGCATCCGTTTCGAGTGTCCGGTATGCCAGAAGGAGATCCAGAAGGGCTTCGCATGGCGTAAGTGTTCCTGCGGGCGCCGATACTCAGAGGCCAAGAACGCGGAGTACCTGCGTTACAACGTCCACCGATCTGCCAGCGTCTACACGCCCCAGACCTTCACACAGATCAACCCAGCCAGCCGCGCCGCGATGCGCCGCGTCACCGAGTCTGGCGGACCGCGTCGTGCTCTACTTTGGGCCTTGAGCGGCTTTGAGGACTCCGAGCCTGGTGCAGGCCGCCAGACCCAGACCTCCCTGGTCGACCAGCTCGTCGCTTCCGGGCTAACCCGCGCGGTTGCCGAGCAGATGGCTGCCGTGGCCGGCGCAGCAGGAGAATTGGGTGCCGAGGAAGACCTCGGCGAGCTGGCTAATGCCCACAGCCTGCAAATCGAAGCCGCTGAACGGGAGGCCGTAGACGTCGCCTTGGCGGCTACCGAGAAGGGCTCCCGCCAGCGCGTTGCCGACCTCGTCACTGTTGCTACCCCGCCCGCTGTTCAGACCCGCTACCAAGTCCACTATCCCGCCGCTCTGCAGCGCGCGGGACTAGCTGGGGTGGACCTGTTCACAGACTTCCCCGTCCTCAAGGCCGTATATGGGTACACACGAGGCGGCGGTGAGCCCGGTACCTCCCGCCTGAGCCTGTTCACGGGTAAAAGCGGACGACGGATCTATGCCGACCTACGATCCACGGAGGCCCTGTTTTTCCGCCTCGACCCCCTCCTGGTCCACACCTCCTTGCGTCAACGCGGGCATGTACTACCGCCAGCAGACGACGCGCGCACCGCCCGCACCGTTCTCGCCGCTCATGTCACCCCGCCTTTTCGTTTCAGCGACCCGGATGACGCGTCGCCCGTCGGCCGGGACCTTCTCACCCTCATCCACTCCTACGCACACCGGGCCATTCGCCAACTCGCTGTCTTCGCGGGTGTCGACCGCGAGGGATTGGGCGAATACCTCATCCCTCGGCACAACGGCTTCTTCGTCTTCGCAGCCAGTCGAGGTGATTTTGTTCTTGGTGGCCTGCAAGCTGTATTTGAGAACGACCTGCACATCCTGCTCGCGAGCATCGCCGGCGCCGAGTCCCGGTGTGCAATGGATCCCGCCTGTGAACGTAACGGCGGCGCTTGCCCCGCATGTTTGCATCTGGGTGAACCGGCTTGCGACCACTTCAATCGCTACCTGAATCGCACGGCCCTTTTTGGCCCCGACGGCTTCCTCGCCATGTCCGCACACCACACGCCGTAGCTCCGAAAGCTCATCACCCCGGCGCTCGCCCTGCCAAACGGGTCGGGCGAGCGCCGGTCTCCCCGGCCTTCCACGCGGTTGGCTCGAGGACTGGGCGCTGCGGAACCAGGGTCCTGCGGTTCGTGGACATGCGAGCGTGATCGTTGAGATGTACTCCCTGTCAGCAACCCGAACACCCCAGTGCAGCCTGCAATTCCGTAGGAGGGCCGGCGCAGGTGGCCATGCGTAAGCGGCCCCTAGTCTGGGTTTCGAACGCTGCCGCCGACGTCGCGTCAGACGTTCACCGTCGGCGGCGCGGCGGCCCGCGTCCGCCGCGCCGGGCAGGTGTCCGGCGCGCAGCCGTGACCGACGCGCGCGGTGCCGTCGTCGAGGCGGAGGAGGACGGCGAGCACGCAGCCATCAACGACCTCAAGTTCAAGCGCGTGGCGACGCAGGCTGGAGATCTGGGCACTGCTGGTGCCGCGGCGGACGACGAGCGGTGAGTGGTCACCGGGCGGCGTGAACGTGCGACTCATTGGGGCTTGGCGCAGCCCGAGCCGCCAGGTCAGCCAGGTGTGTACGTTGACGCCACTGCCGCGCAGGATGTCCTGGTTCACGGGGATCCGAACGCCGAGCACCTGGCCTTCGACGGCCATCGTGTCCGGCTGGGCCGGCTCCTCCTCCTCGAAGGGGTGGGCGCCGCGGGCGACGAGGTCGACGAGGCCGTCGGGGGTTTCACCGAGCTGGTCACTGAGCAGGCACTGCTTCAGGCGCCACGGGGTGACCGGGTACAGCTCCGTCACCCTGGCGAACAGCTGCGCCCGAGTTAGGGGGCCCATCTCGGTGACCACCGCGACCATCGCCTCCACCGCAGAGGCGTACGTGGACGCGCGCAGGTGCGTCCACTCGGCCAGGGCCCAAGTGCCCTCGGGGCGGATCTGTCGAAACCGGTCGTCACGGCGCAGAGCCTCCCGCACGGCTGCGACGGTCGTCGACTCCATCGGGGCAAGCAGTTCGTCGGCCCGGCAGGGGTGCCCAGTCTCCAGCAGCCACAGGTACGCGGCGTCGCGTCCTCGCGCCTTGCGGCGGACCCAGTGCCCGTCGGAGTTCGGGGCGAGCCGCGACTCGGAGTGGCTCAGAAGCCTGGCCAGGGGGAGACCCAAGGGCAGTCCGGCCTCGGAGGCCGCCCGGTCAAGGTCGTCGCTACGGAAGGGAGCGATGTCGATGAGACGACTCAGGGCGCCGCCCAGCGCCCCGGGGTCGGCACTCCACCAGCCGCGCAGGGGCCCCGCCCAAGTGCGCGGCGCGTCCAGCCCCGCAGCGATCAGCAGCTCCTCCAGCGCCATGTGGTCGACGACCCCAAGCGCGGCGGCGAAGGCTCCTCGCGGGGCGGCCGGCCCCGCGCCTGCGGCGCGGACCGTCTCCCGCCAATCGCCCTGGACGATGTTCGCCATCTCCACAAGCTGCTTCCGCACCCCGTTCTGGATTTGGCGCGCGCGCTCGCGGCTCAGCCCGAACACTCCCCCGACCTCGTCCAACGTCCGACCCTCGGCCCGGCCCGCGACGACGGCCCGCTCACGCTCGTCGAAGATCCCCGTCTCCCACGCCCTGACCAGCCACTCACTCATCGGCCACTCATCCCCCATCGGTTTCCCTCTACATCTCGTTGAAATAGACGACCCGCACGCCGAGGAACTCGGCCACGTGCTGGTGTTCCTCCTTCTTCTCGGGCGGCACGGGGGCGCGGAACGGATCGACGACGCAGATCGTCCAGGGCCAGGTCTCCCCGGTAGATCGGTCGAGGACTGCAGGCCACATGAGATGCTTGAGATTCGCCGCCGAGCCGGCGACGAAGTGCTGTTCTTCGTCCTCCGTGCCGACCTCGCGAATCTTGGCGCGCATCGGCTTCTGCTGGGTTGTCCCTGGAATGACCTCCCAGCCGGGGCCCAGGGTCGCCGCGACCATCTGCTCGAGCGTCGCGGCTGGCCGCGTCACGTACTTGGCGTACTTGCCTTCCCCCCGCCGTGCCCGCTCGTACTCCTTCATAGGACAGTCCTTCAGCCACGGGCGGACGTTCGCCGGCTGCCCCACGAAGTCGAGAAGACGGCCGCCGATCTCCGGGTCCTCCGTCCACTCCTGGTACAGGCGGGTGCGGTCCGCGTCCTGGAGGTGTGGCCAATGGGCCTTGTCGGCCTGGGTGTAGATCCGCGTGACAACGGCCTTCTCGACGGCGGGCGGGATCTTGTAGTCGGTCACAGGATTCCTTTCGGTAGGGGGAACTGGAGGCGGACCTCGTCCGCCGCGGTCTCGAGGTCGGCGGCGTCCTGGATCCACATGTCCATCAGGGAGCCGACCGTCTCGTCTTGGAACTCGATCCGGGAGACATGTGGGAGTTCCAAGTGCTCGGTCTCCTCCGCTTCCAGCGTCCGGCGCAGGTTCAGCACCGCGGCGGCGCGACGGATGTCGGTCACGAAGTCGAGGACCTTCAGGGCCTTCTTGCCGGGGCTCAGGCGCAGTCCTCGGCCCAGCTGCTGCACGAAGATTCTTCGGCTGTGGGTGACGCGCAGGAAGGCGATTAGGTTCACGTCGGGTACGTCGACACCTTCGTTGAACACGTCAACGCAGGTGATTACCGGGACACGGCCGAGGCGGAACTCGTTGAGCAGAACGTCACGGTGACGCTTCGGCAGACCACTGTGCAGGTAGGAGGTGTTGGCCCACGCTGGATCCGAGACAGCGAGGAGGCCCGCCATGTGCTCGGCGTGCTCGATGGCCTGACAGAAGACGATGGCGCGGGGCTCGGCGGTCTCCCGCCAGGCCGTCCGCAGATGTTCAACGATCTCCTCGTCCCGCTGGGGGAGGAACAGGCGCCGGTTCAGATCCTTGATGGAGTAGCCGTGACGGCTGATGTCCTGGACGGAGTCCCAGTCGACACCGTCCGCGTACAGCTTGTAGTCGACGGCCGACAGATAGCCCGCCGCCATGCCCTCGGCGATTCCCATCTTGAAGCTCGGGCGGCCGAAGCGGGCGGTGATGTCGAACTTGTCGCCACGCCATGGGGTGGCGGTGACACCGAATCGCCCCGCAGTCCCACACAGATCGAGGAGTTTCGCAAACCTGCCGGTCTCGGCCACGTGATGAGTCTCGTCGATCATGATGAGGTCGGGTTCGTAACCCGTCCGCACGGCGGAGAGAGCCGACTCGATCGTCGCGACGACGACGCCGTCGAGGGCCCGGGGCTTGCTCTCACCGGTGAGAAGGCGGGTGGGCACGCTCTTCGGGAGATGCCGCCACAGCGCCTTCTCCAGCTGGCCAACCAGGTCGCGCATGTGCGCGACGACCAGGACGCGCGCGTCCGGACGCGCGGCGAGGAGATCGCCGATGACCTCGCCGCCGACAACCGTCTTACCCAGCCCCGTCGCCAGCACCAGCAGCGCCGTCCCTTCGGCGTCGAGGTCCCGCTCGATCGCGGCCACGGCCTGCTCCTGGTACGGCCGCAGCGTGTACGGGGCGGGCACGTGGTCAGGCATCCTCTGGCCGATGGTGTCCAGGGTGGCTCCGTGCCACAGGGCGATGTCGACGCCGATCCCCGCTAGTGCCCGGCGCCGTGTCTCGGCCGACGCGGTGATGTTCGTGTTGGTCACCAGGACGGCTTTGTCGGCGCGGTAGTGGGTGCGAGCGCGTTCGAGGTCGTCGACGCCCGCGTGGTCGGCCGTGCCATGCGCCTTCCACTTGCTCTGGAACACCCACTGCTCGCGGTCGCGGACCGCCAGCAGGTCGGCGCCATGGTCGTGGGCGCCGTCTATGACGCGGACGTCGTGGAATCCCAAATGCCACAAGGTCCGTTCGAGCGCCTTGGTTAGTCCCTCCGGGCCGCCGTCGCGAAGTTCGGCGGCCGTCAAGAACGCGGCACTCACTCCTCACCCGCCAGTTCGTCACGCAGAAGGGCGATGCTCAGGCGGGCGCGCCGCAGCTGCGGCGCGGTGGCCTCCCCTGCGAAGGTGCCGAGCGTCGCGACGTCCGCGAGGCAGCCTGTGACCCGGGCCAGGCTCAGGGCCTTCCCGGACGGCGAGGACACGCCGGCGTACGGGCCACGGAAGACGGCTCCGTCCATGAACGAGGCTGGCATCGCCTCGACGAGCCGGACCAAGGCCAGCGCGGGGACGTGATGGACGAACCCGGAGTCCATGCCGAGACGGCCGACGAGGCCGACACGCCCGGCGGCGATCATCGCCTCCTCAGTCGCGATCTTTTCCTCGTCGGAGAGATGACCGTAGGCGGTTGCGTAGCCACCGCCGCTCCGGTCGAGAACCTCGGCCACACGCTCGCGGATCTCCGCCAGAAGGTCGCGAGCCTCCGCGCCGACGGTGGTGCCGTCAAGCGCACTGTCCTGCAGGGACTCGGCGCGGATCGCGGCGACGAGCTGGGAAGGGCTCCAGTCGGAGCGCGCGCGAACCTTAAGGACGGCGGCCAGTTCGACCAGGAGGAGGTCAGCGTAGTCCGCGCCGAACCGCTGGAACGCGGCGTGTTCGGGGTCGACGAGGGCGGTGAGCTCGTTGCCGGATCGCTGGTCGAGGAGCACCGGGACGCCCAGGCCGTTGTCGTCGAGGAGCCGCTCTTCCGGCTTCAACAGCAGGGTACGCACCTTCACGTAGCCGAGCTCGGGGTGGCCGAACGACCGGCTCAGGTAGGCGTGCGGCGACGCCGCGCTCTCGTACCGGGCCAGGCGCTCGCTGCGGGTCTCCGTCCTTTCCTTGACCGCCACGGCGGCCTGGGTGGGCACGGTGGAGGCGGCCTTGGAGCCGGTCTCGGGCTGGGCGGCGCCGGAGGCGGGGATATCGAAGGGGAGGCCGAGAGCGCCCAGGACGGCCTGTTCGTCGGGCTGGGTTGGCACGCTGGCCGCCGTCTTGGCTTCCTTGCCCCGCTTCTTGATCTCCTCGTGTCGCAGCACGGCCTGCCACCAGTGCTCGTCTGTCTGGAACTCAGAGGCGCCTGCCCGGAACTTCCGGCCCCAGTCTCGAGTATCCGCGTGGATCGGCTTGTTGCCATCGCCGGGGACGAGGTAGCGCAGGCCGGCGTCGTTGCGGCGGAAGCCCTTGAACAGCAGGGCCAGCGGGCTCTCGTTCTCTTGGTAGCCGAGCTTGTTGGCGCGCTGAGGCTGGAGCGGCGCCACGCCGCGCAGCAGTTCCACGGCGGTGAGCCAGCTGCGGTCCCCGTACTCGAATGCGTCCTTCTGGTATGTGACAGGTACGTGGTCGAGGTGGATCTCGCCGATGAGGCGGCCGCCCTGGTGGGCGAGCTCGACCGGGTACTCGGGCTCTTCGTTCCCCGCGACACCGTCGGGGTTGTTCCAGGTGAAGAGCTGCTTGTCCCAGCGCAAAATCTTCCGGCCGTTGCGCAGGAAGTCGATCCCGTACTCGGTCTTGTCGAGGTAGCGCTGGACGCCGAGCCAGCCGTGGATCCGGCGCTCGCGCGTGGCCAGGTTGCCGCTGCCACAGACCGAGCAGACCTCGCCCGAACCGACCTGCCACTCCCCACAGTCCCGGCAGGCGATCCCGTCCTGGAGTTTCTCGTCGATCGGGAGGTAAGCGGGGACCCGCTCCTTGCCGTTGTAAAGCACGTAACGGTCGTCGCCCCAGCGGCAATGGCGGACCGGCTTGACCTGGGTCCCGCCGACGTAGAGCTCGAAGGGATGCTCAGTCAGGATCCACGAGTAGACCGAGCCCAGGGTGTTGCGGAGCGAGGCGCCGTTGCGGCGCAGCCACTCGGCGCGCGTCGGCTGCAGGCGGTCGACGATGATCCTCGTGCCGTGGTGGGACGGGTTCGTCTTCGGCTCAGTAATGTCCTTCGCTTCGAAGTCGTCCTTGATCTGGTCGAGGTCGATCTCGACGCCGATCCACTCCGTGTCGCCGGCGCGGGTAGTCAGGACACGGGTGCGCCTGCCGAGGCGGGCGGTCGAGATGTTGAAGCCCATGCCGAACAAGCCGAGCTTGTCGTGCATGTCGTTCCCGGACCAGCCGGCCCGCACCGCGCGCGCCAGCCGGTCGTACGACATGCCCCGCCCGGTGTCGCGGACTTCCAGGACTCCCTTCGGAGACGACGGCAGGGTCACACTGACCGTGAAGCCGTCAGGCCACTCCACCCCCGAGCGGAGGACGTCGAGGAAGTCGTCGAAGGGGTTGTCGACGAGTTCGGCCACACACTGCCACTCGTCGAAATCGATCTCGCCCAACATGCTGAGCACGCGGGCGGAAGGGGTGATCTTCACTCCGGCGGAACCCTCCTGACGGGTGGGGACGCTGTTACGACGGCCGCGGCGTGCGTAGGCACGGTGAAGCCGCCCGACTCTCATGAGCCGAGCACTCGATCTCGAGGGTAGAGGCGGCCACTGACAATCCGGCCGGAGTTTGCGAACCCCGGCGAATCGTGTGGCTACCGAGGCAGGGATGAAAGTGTTGAACCCTTGTGAACAGGGATGAGTTGAACCCTCGTGAACAGGGATGATCCGGTCGCATGTGGTGAGGGGGCGGGTGGTTGTCACGGCCGCGGCCCTCTCACGCTCCAGGTTTGCGATGCGTCCCCGCGGCGGCTTCAGGGTCTTCGCGTTCCCCGCCCTCGCGGCATCGACTGGAGGGCCGTCTCCGGCACTGTGTCCTTGTCTCGGTTGCCGCGTACTGAGGCGACCACCAAGGACGATGACGCCCAGTCATCCGCACCCATGTCGGCTCGGACCACACACGTCAAGCCGTCTCCCTCGCCGCAGTGCCCCTTTGGCCCGATCCCAGATCCACCATGCATGAAAGATTGGGGTGGTGATTCGAAGCCCATCCGAAGTCACCCTCCGAGCCGACGGCACGGTTGCCCTGCCCATGAGCATCTTGGCCGAGGCTGGTATTAATCCGACGAGACATTGCTGGCTTACAGCGATGGGGACGGCAGGATCGTCCTTCGCCGTTTGGATGACGCTCTCAGTGACCTGATCAGCGGTCGCCCGCTGTAGCGGCGAGGTGCGCTGAGCCGCGCTTTCGCCGGACGGCATTCTCGATTCGAGTCGCTGCCTGGGCGAGGTCGTCGTGCTCCCAAACGCGGATGGCTGTCCAGCCGGCGGCAGCCAGAGTGTCGTTGGTCTCCGTGTCCCTTGCCTTATTGCCGTTGATCTTCTCTCGCCAGAAGTCCGCGTTCTTCGTGGCAGGCCGGTAGTGGTCCGGGCAGCCATGCCAGAAGCAGCCGTCCACGAATACCGCGATGCGGTCGCCAGGGAAGACAAGGTCGGCCCTCCGCCGGACGTCGGCGATTGGCCGGGTGTCGACCCTGTAGCGCATGCCGCGGCGATGGAGCAGGCTGCGGAGCAGCAGCTCCGGTTTGGTGTCCTTGCCGCGGTTTCCGCGCATCGAGGCCCGCACCTCAAGCGACGACGCGGTCGACTCAGGCGGCAGTGTTTCTTCCGCCAGAAGCCCCTTCGCTCGTGCTCGTCGCCATGCCTCAGCCAGGTTCTGTTTGCGCGAGTCGAACTCGACCTCGCAGACGTACCTCTCCTCGGTCTTGCCGTCCTGTGACCAGCGCAGATAGGCGCGAATGCGCCGTGTGCTCCGGTACAAGCGGAGCGTGATCGAGGCGCGTGCGAGGCGCCCGTCGCCCAGGTCGACGTTGCGTCGATTGCGGCCGCCGGCGGCGCGGTCTTGCTCAACCGCCGACGTGGCCGAGCCGGCTCGACGCTTATACGCGCGCTCCGGGGGCGACTTGTCCTTCCAGTGCCCCCCGACCCCTGACTGCGCCATGACTCTAGTGTCCCGCCGCGGATAGGGCGTCGGCGACGGCCTTGGCGAAGAACTCGCCGAGGACGACCGGAACGGCGTTGCCCAACTGCCGCATTTGCTCGCCTCGGGGGCCTGAGCCGTGCCATTCGTCCGGGAACGTCATTGCCCGGGCGGTCTCGCGCACAGTCATGTAGCGGTGCAAGCCGTCGGTGCCGGGCACCTGCTCGTCCAGTCGCATCACGGACTCGCCACCCGGCACACCGTGAACGCCGGCCTTGACGGTCTTCGCGGGACGGTCGAGTTCGTTCGGGGTGTGCCCTTTGTAGATACGGGCTCCAGGCCATCCGATGTGACCGACGACGTCGATCTCCCGGCCGAAGTCGAACTTCTCGTGGAGGCGTCCCAAATCGACAGAGGGCAGCGGCGGGAGCTCTGCGTCCGTGCCGCAGCCCTGGATGGCGTCGCGCAACGTGCGCCACGGCTGGCAGTCGTCTTCCTTGATCGCCTTCGGGAGGTCCCTTCGTACCCGGTCGCGAACGTGGTCCTCTACGTGTGGGTGGCGCCGCCAGTAGGGTCCGTCCTCGTCGCGCATGGATCGGTACAGGGCATCTGCGGAGAACCTCTCCGTCGTGACGTACTTTTCGAAGGCATCGACGTCCACGCCGAGGTCTGCCCGAAAGGCTACGATCACGACGCGGTGGCGTACCTGCGGGACGCCATAGTTGGCGGCGTTGACCGGCACCATCACGACCTTGTAGTGATCCGGGTCGCTGTCATCATCGGACAGTTGGTTGAGGATGCCCGTCAGGTGGTCGTTGTGGACTTGCCACTCGACCTGATCGTCGCGCTTCTCGAACGGGAGGCGCAGCTCGTTCTGGATGTATTGGAAGTACTTTTCGAATGATGGCCGCAGTAGTCCGCGGACGTTTTCGCAGATAACCGCCTTCGGTCGCATCTCTCGTACGGCCTGGAACATTGCGGGGAACATATTCCGCTTGTCCTCGTCGCCCTTGGCGACCCCACCGGCGCTGAACGGCTGACATGGAGGGCCTCCGGCGAGGACGTCGACCTTACCCTCGAAGGCGCTCAGATCCAGGTCGCGCACGTCCCCCGGGTAGAGGGGAGCGGGCCGCCCCGGCTGTGGCGGTTTGGGATTCTTCTCCTCGGTGCGCTCCAGGCCGTCGACGCCGAGGGTCTTCTGCGCACTCGCGACGAGCGTCTCGCATGCCCGGTTGTTGAACTCGTTGAACAGGAGTGGGCGGAAGCCCGCTTGGTGGACCGCCATGGCAAGGCCGCCCCCACCCGCGAAGAGTTCTACGCTGGTCCTCGGCTTCTTTGCTTCTTCAGGCAGGTCAACCATGGGGAAACCATACCGCGGAGTTTGTGATCATGGCGGGTTTTCGCTCGAACGGGTCGCCCATAAGTGAGCAACGCCATAGGGTCCGTGGTGATCAACGCGGCAGAAGGAGCCCTAGAGAATGACGCAGGCGGCCAGGTCGGACGGCCGTGGCACCTACCACGACGACTTCCGGCTGAGCATCACCAAGGCCCTTGGCGATCAACTGGCCCAGGCGCTGAAGGACCTCGGTCGCGTCCCACTCGCCGAGCAGTACCTCGCCAGCCTCGACGAGCGGCCCGGCGTCTACCAGCTCTACCTCCACGGAAAGTTCGTCTACGTAGGCAAGGCTGATAAGTCCCTGCCCGGTCGACTGGCCCACCATCTGCGGAAGCTCTCGGGCCGGCGCAACATCGACCTCCGCGACGTTACGTTCTCCTGCCTGTACGTCGACGAGGACTTCTCCGCCCTGGCTCCCGAACAGCTGCTCATAAGCCACCACAAGGAAATGGGCAACATACCGTGGAACAACAACGGGTTCGGCAATAAGGACCCTGGGCGTCAGCGTGACAGCACGGTCCTGAAGAAGAACCACTTCGACGTCGTCTACCCGATTGACCTGGATCGTCCCGTCGAGGGCCTGGAGCCCGGGAAGATCGCGCTGAGCGCCTTTCTCAAGGCGCTCAAGAACGGACTGCCCTACAATTTCCGGTACACCGAGCCGCCGCGCTCGAAGGCGACTTTCTTGACTGTGCCGCAGGCTGGTCTGTCCGCCGACGAGGCGTTCCATTTGGTATCCGAGGCGCTTCCAGAGGCGTGGCAGATCGCTGCCCTCATGGGTTACGTGATCATGTACGGGGACTCCCCGAACGAGTACAAGAGTGCCTGGCGGTACTACCGGTCTGGCAAAGTGGTCGAGACTGAGCCCGAGGCGTCGCCCGAGGAGATCACCCAGGATGATCTCTTCGACGCTGACGAGTGACCAGGAAACGCAGAAGTCGAACATAGCCCGTCCCAGCGGAACCTACCGCAGACAGGTCGATCACCGATCAGGAAGCCATGCCCGCCGAGTACACCCCCGCGTCGTTCGACCCTCTGTCGACCGAGCAGATCGCGAACACCATCTGTGAGACCTTCGAGCGGCACCCCCTGGTCTCCATGACGTACGAGATCCCGAGGTTCGAGGGCTCCGGGCTCTACGCCCTGTACTACCGCGGTGCGAGCGTAGACCTGTACCTCCCGCTCGCCAGACTTCAAATCCCCGTCTACGCGGGGCAGGCTCTTTCCAGTAACACCGCCACCGGGGAGAGGGTTCGGGAGCGGTATCCCCTCCATAGCAGGCTCAAGCACCACCGTCTGTCGATCATGGAAGGCGGCTTGCCGATCGCCGAGTTCCGGTTCCGGGCCCTCCTGCTGCCTGATGTCCATGCCGACTTGGGCGAGAACGCGCTGCGCGTTGGATACACGCCGATCTGGAACAGCAAGCTGAAGGGCTTCGGCAGCAAAGAGCAGGGGGCGACGACCCGCCAGAGCAAGAAGAGTAAGTGGGACACGGTGCATGATGGGCGTCGGCGCACTCACGGTGGCGTCGTACATGACATCGAGAAGCTGGTCGCGGAGGCCGAGGCCCACATTGCGCGGCAAGTGACCGACTACGACAGGCTGCCGTGGCCTCACCCCGCCACCGACAGCTACCTTGACCTCGACATCCCGTGAGCTCGGCTGTCGCCCCCCGTTCGTTGCGCTGTGGTCGGCGGCATGGGGGAGGTGGCCCCGAGCGCTCCTCGAAGTGGGCATCCCGCTGCAGAACGACGAGGGTCCACGATACAGCCGTCCGCGACTCAGAGAAGAGCCGCGCAGCCTCCCGCGCGCAACCCCAGGACGGGTTACCCGGCTTCCAACAGTGCCACGCTCAGCCCCAACGCTCACTGATTGACCTGCGGGCGATCCCGCTGACCAGCGCGCGCATCGCCGCCTTCGAGAACAGCAACGGACGACGGCCGATGTCCTTGGAGTCGCGCACTGCGGTGTGTTCGCCCAGTTCCGCGACTTCCACGCAGTCGTTCGCACCCCCGCTGTACGAGCTCTTCCGCCAGCGCGCGTGCATGAGATCGACGTCGTGCGAAGCTGTCGTGGCATCGTGCGAAGCTGTCGTGGCATCGTGCGGGGCGGACGTGCTGGGCGTGCTCACTCTTTGAGCTCCTTGCTGATACGTGCGATGCGGGTGCGGGTCTCCGACGGGTCGAGAGCGGCGCCTCTCAACTGGTCAAAAATGTCGATGTAGTTGTCCACGTCTTCCGTGGACTCGAGATACACGGAGTTCTTGGGATTCTCCAGCCACACCAGGTCCGGCGTGGGGTGCGGGAACGTCAGGATGACGAACGGGCCGTACAGCCCCGGATGCGCGCCAAGCGAGAACGGCAGGAGCTGCACGGTGACGTTCGGCCGCTCGCTCGCCTCCGCCAGCTTCCGCAACTGGTCGCGCATCACCTCAACTGAGCCGACAGTCCTGCGCAGCACGGCTTCGTCGAGGATCGCCCAGAGTCTGGCGGGGGCCTCACCACCCAAGCGGCTGTTCTGCCGCTCCATGCGGACCCTGACCAGGGACTCGACCTGCGGCGGGGACAGGTCCTTCCTCATCTGGGAGATCACGGCACGCGCGTAGTCCTCGGTCTGGAGCAGCCCCGGCACGAGCATCGGCTGGTAGCTGGCGAGGTGCGTCGCGCCGGCCTCCAGCGCGAGGTACCCGTCGTAACGCGTCGGGGTGAGCACCGTCGAGTATTTCCGCCACCAGGGCTTCTGCTGTTCCTTGTCCGCTCGCACGAGGTCAAGCACGTCGGCGCGCCGGTCCTCGTCCTTGACGCCGTACAGGTCCAGCAGTGCCCGGACGAGGACCGGCGTCGTGCCGCGTTCGCCGTTCTCGATCCGGCTCAGCGACCCCTGGTTGACCTCCAGTTGATCGGCGACCTCAGTGAGGGTGAGCCCGGTCGCGTCACGCAGTTCCTTCAGCCGTGCAGCGAGCTGTCGCCGGTACACCGACTGTGGGACCAGGCTTCTCTTCAAGGCCATGCCGGAAGTCTCTCGGTACCGGCGACACCTCTACAACCCATACGGGTCAACTTCACCAGACATATTGCCTAGTTGGTGGTTGCGTCGCCATGCTGTCAGGAGTCACGGCGCACGTTCGTACGGGCATGCGCCGCAGCCGACCGATGGGCGAGCAGGCTACGACCTCGCTACCTGCACGCGCCTTCGCGTCGGTCCTGCACGCAGCACCAGGAGGGTGGGCCATGCCTCGGACAACGCTGCTCCGGCAGCTGCTCCAGCAACGGCACCTGACGACGCACGAGGCTTTCGCCGCCCAGTACGAGCGGGCCGCTGCCCGGCTGGCAGAGCTCGACCGAGACCCCCGCCTGGCGTCCCTTCAGGTCTCTCCACGTCAGTTCGACCGCTGGTACGGCGGGGAGTTGTTGACTCTGCCCCGTCCTGACGCCTGCCGGGTTCTGGAGCACATGCTGGGCAGACCCGTGTCCCAGCTTTTCTCCACGGCGTACGACGACGACTCCGCGCACGACCGCGACGGGGAGTCGAGCACGGGCCAGCAGGCGACGAGTGCGCATCCGCCACGCGAGGACGACGAGAACCCACTGGACATCGTCATCCGGGCCCGGCAGCTCACGGCCAGCAACACCGACGATGCGACGCTCGCCTTCCTCGACTCCTCGCTGGAAGGAATCGCCAGCCGGTACGAACAGGACGGGCCGTACCTCCTCCGTCCCCAGGCTCGGCAGGTGCGGCAGCTCGCCCACACCCTCCTCGACGGCCGCCAGCCCCCACGCACGCGCCGGGAACTCTTCCGCGTCGCCGCCCGCGCCTCCGGCCTGCTCGGCTACATGGCGGTGAACACGGGCGACTTCGCGCTCTCGGAGGCGTACTGCACCGAAGCCCGGGAACTCAGCCGTGAGATCGGCGACCTGGACACCGACCTCTGGGCGTGCGGCACCCTGTCCTTCAGCCTCTACTACGCCGGCCGGTACGACGAGGCGGACGCCTGCGCGGCCGCGGCCGTCGAGCGAGCTCCGCGCCACGCCCAGTCCATCCGCTTGCTCGCCAACGGCCGGGCCCGGGCTCTCGGCAAGACCGGCGACCGGCGTGCCGTCGAGCAGACCATCGGGCAGGCACTCCGCCTCTCCGACCTCCACGGGGTACCCGTCGGGCTGACCTCCTGCATCTCCTTCGAGCCGTACGGACGGGCCCGGACGCTGGCCAACGCCGTCACGTCACACGTGGCGCTGCGCAACACGGCTCAGGTACTGCGCGACGCCGAGCGCATCGACGATCTGGTGGAGCACTCGACCTCCTCCTGGAGCCGTTCGCTCGTACGCCTCGACGTCGCCACCGCGCTGCTGCAGCAGCGCACGCCCGACGTCGACCAGGCGATGGCGCTGGGCCGTGAGGCCCTGCGGCTGTGCGGAGACACCCCGATCAGCTCCGTCTACCAACGCTCTCGTGACCTGTATGAGCAGGCCGGGCCGTGGCGTGATCACCCGGCGGTACGCGATTATGGCGAGGAGTTCCGGACCTGGAGCTCGCAGCCAGAGGCCCTGGCCATGGCGTCATCCGCGTCGTAGGCGCCGTCGGTGTCGTCGTGCTCCGGGGCAGTGTGAAGCCGAAGGAGTACGTCGGGTGCCCCTGCTCAGCGCCGATCCCGCCGCGTTCCCCGCCGAGCCCCCCGCCGACACGCACGATCCGGCGGTCACTGCGGCCCACGACTGGGCGGCGTTCAGCGCACTCGACGAGATGACCGACCACTGGGCACGCCCCGGCTGGTCGGACGGCAGCCGGGCGTACTACTGGATGCTGACCTTCCCGGATGATCAGCGGCTCGCGACTCTCGCTGGACACTGCCAGGAGGAGCTGGCACCCCTCGGCCTCGACCCGGTGCCGGCGGACGGATTGCACATCACCCTCGCCCGAGTGGGAACGCCGGACGTCGTCACCCCCGGCCAGCTGGACAGCCTGGCGCGGGACGCCGAGGCGCTGCTGCCCTCCGCTTTCTCCGTACGCGCCATGCCGCTGGCCGGCTCCCGCGGCGCCGTCCGGCTGTCCCTCGGACCCTGGGAACCCCTGCTCCGGCTGCACCACGCGCTGGCCAAGGCGGGGAGCAGCGTCGGTCTGGCCCCGAAGAAGCCGACGTCCGCCTTCCGGCCGCACCTGAGCCTCGCGTACAACAACCGTCGACGCCCCGCCGCCCCCGTCGTGGAGACGGTCTCAAGCCTCCGCGCTCTCCCGGCCGTGGAACTCTCCGTTGCCGTCGTTCAGTTGGTGGAGCTCCGCCGTGAGGGGCGGGCGTACCGCTGGGATGTACGGAAGAGCGTCCCGCTCGGATAGCCCACCGGCGTCAAGGGAGAGAACCACGACCACTTCCTTGCCGATCGCGGTCGGCCGAACGGACCACGCGGAGGCCAACTCACCGACGAGCAGCAGTCCGAGGCCATTGCCCGTCAGCTGATCCACCGACTCTTCCGCAGAGCGTGCCCGAACCCTGGAGACATCCCGTCCCGCGTCGTGGACGCGCAGTACTGCCACGTCCCGGTAAACCTCCACACACATGTAGTCCGGTCCGCCGGCTGTGTGCCTGAGCGCGTTGCCCACGAGCTCCGAGGCGATCAGAACGGCGTCGTCGACCCGCTCCGGCGCGGCACGTCCATCGAGGAACTCTCGTACGTGTCTGCGCGCGAGGCCCGAAGGCTCGGTGCAATCGGCCAGCTTCACCCAATGACGCCACACTGGCATCCGCCTGCAGAGGCGCTCTTCGTCCACCGCGTCCATCGCCGCTTCTCGTTTCCGCTTGGCACTGGACCGATCAGCCTCGCCACGCGTGAGCCGCGGCGGTACGCCGCGCCTCCGCCTCTTCGCGCGCCGCCGGACGGCGGACGAACGGCGTGCTGACGGCGTACCGCCGCCGACTGCCCCCAGCGAGGCTCTTCGTCGAGGCGCCGGTCCTTGGCGTCTCGGCTCACAGGGCTGGAGGGATCGCGGAATGAGCGGCAGTGCGAGGCAGACCGCACCACACGAGGTGCCCCCGGGCACGCGCCTGGTGTTGTACGCCTGCCTGCCTGCCTGCCTGCCTGCCTGCCTGCCTGCCTGCCTGCCTGCCTGCCCGCGTCGCTCGGTGAGGCCGCCGACCACAGCGTGGCCAGCGCACAGCGGTACATCTCCGGTGCCGGCTGGGAGGAGGTCGAGACGCACGTGGACCGGGCGGCACCGTTCGAGAGCCGCGCCCTGTGCGAGGGCTGGCACAACGCTTTGGCCGCGGTCGAGCAGGGGAAGGCGGCCGGGATCGTCACCCCTCTGCTCGTGATGCTGGGGCATCTGGAGGATGACAGGGCAAACCTCGCTGCCTGGCAGGCTCGGACCGGAGCGCTGATCACGACGCCGTGGGCGGTCGTCGATGCCGCCAGCTCCACGGGCGCACGGAGGTCGGCGGCGTGATGGCCCGGATGCGGCAACGGCCGCTCCTGCGGCTGCTCGACCAGGTCGGATGGGTGCTGCGGCATCCGGCGACGTACGTCGGTCGGTTCGGCTTCGGCACCTTCCAGGTTCTGTTCCTGCCCGTCCTGGTGACCGGCACAACCTTGACCACGCTCTACGCGGGCCAGTCCCGGTAACCCCGGCCCGCGTCCTCGACCCCCCTCTCCGGATGCTCCGAATCCATGTCCCCCACGGAATCCGATCAACCGGAGAGGGGCCGCACTCACCAAGGTGCGAATGCAGAAACTCGGCCCCAGCGGCAATACACACGCAGGCCGGGCAGCACGACGAACCCTTCGGATCTTTCCGACAGAAGAGGAAGTGCGATGACCGCAACCATGCTCAGCCCGATCACGACGGCCACCACCAGGGCGTCCGCTGTGACGGCCGCCCCCGAGGCGCCCACCGACCCGTTCGACGTCGACCTGACCATCGTCACGGAGATCGGCGCCGACCTGCTCCCCCAGGCGTGCGGCACCGGTGACGGGTGCGCGGCCTCCTGCGCCTCGTCCTGCGCCAGCGCTGTCTGACGACGGCCCGTGCACGGGGTCGGGGGCGCTGCCGCCCCCGACCCCGCTCGTTCACAGCACTGACGGAGGCTTGGGGATGGGAAGCGACGGAAAGCTCTACCAGCACACAGGCACGGCGCTGCTCCGGGCCGCCGCGATGCCGCTGACGGGTCTGCCGGGCTGGTGGCCTGACCCGTCCGACACGGAGGCGTGCGGCAGGTGGCTGAGGCAGGTGTGGGCCGATGCGCGGTTCGCTGGCGCCGTCCGGCAGGCGAGCGGCGATCTCGCCACGCGGGTCGACGCGATCTGCGTTGGGCAGCCGACACCCTCCAGGCAGGTCCGGCGCGCCGCCATGGCCATCGTCCGCTACTTGTTGCGCGCCACCGGGCGACCGACCCCGTTCGCCCTCTTCGCGGGAGTCACCGCGGCCAGCGTGGGTTCGACGCCACACGTGAGGTGGGGAGACGCACACCGGGCCGTGGCGCGGGTGGACACCGAGTGGCTGGACGACGTCATCGTCCGTTTGGAGGTGTGCCCGGCCCTGCTGGAGCGCCTGGATGTCGTCCTGAACAATCTGGCGGCGCGCCGCGGCGGACGCCTTCACGTCCCGCATGGCGGGCCGATGGGCGCCACCGTCCGGCGCACCAGCGCGGTACGCGTGATCGAGGACCTGGCACGCCGTCCGGTCCACTTCGCTGCACTTGCTGAGCAGTTGGCCGCCTCCTTCCCCCGAACCGAGCCACAGAACATCCGCACACTGCTCGGCGCACTGGCACGTGAGAAGTTCCTCATCACCAATTTGCGCGCGCCGATGACCAGCACCGATCCGCTGTCCCACCTGATCGAGCGGCTGCACGGCGCGGACGCGGGCACAGTGCCACAGGTCGCGCAGGTTCTCTACGAGCTGGAAGCGGTGCAACGCGCCGTACACGAACACAACCGGCGCCCGACGAACGCGCAAGGGTCGGCTCGGGAGGAACTCACGGGTCGGCTGCGTCGGCTCTCCGACGCGGGTCGAAGCCCGCTGGCCGTCGACTTGGGGCTGGATGCCGAGGTACGGATCCCCGAGAGCGTCGCGCTCGAGATGGAGAGGGCGGCGGACGCCCTACTGCGGCTCACGCGCCGACCGGCGGGCCAGGGTGTGTGGAAGGAGTACCAGGTCGCGTTCTGGGAGCGGTATGGCACCGGCACGCTCGTGCCGGTGAAGGAGGTCGTCGACCCGGCGTCCGGGCTCGGCTATCCAGCCGAGTACCCCGGCAGCCGCATGACCGCACCGCCCCCGACAGTCTCCGAGCGGGACGAGCGGCTGCTGGCCCTGGCCTGGCAGGCACTGGCCGACGGCAGCAGAGAGATCGTCCTCACCGACGACCTGATCGACCGCCTGGCTGGCGATGCGCCGACCGGGCAGGAGGCACCACCCCACGTGGAGATTTGTGCGCGTCTGCACGCCGACAGCCTGTCCGCCCTGGAGCACGGGGACTTCACGCTCACGGTGACACCGGCCCGCGCCGCGGGAACGCTCACCTCCCGGTTCACTCCGGTCGCGACCGGCACGGGACTCGACGAGGTCTACCGCCAAGTTCCCACGGGCGTCGAGAACGCGCTGACCGCGCAGCTCTCCTTCCCGCCCCTTTACCCGCACACAGAGAACGTCGCCCGCATACCCGCTTATCTTCCGCACGTGATCCCGTTGGGCGAGCACCGCAGTCCTGACGACACCTCGACGACGCTCATCGACGTGGACGACCTCGCGGTCACGGCCACGCACACTCGCCTCTACCTGGTCAGCATCTCCCGCCGTCGCCTGGTGGACCCGCAGGTCTTCCACGCCATGGCCCTGGACAAGCAACCCTCGCCCCTGGCCCGGTTCCTGGCTCACCTGACCCGCTCCTTCGGCCCTGCCTGGACCGGCTTCGACTGGGGGCCGCACGGCGCGCGGCTGCCGTTCCTGCCGCGCGTCCGCTACGGGCGCGTGATCCTCTCTCCCAGCCGCTGGAACCTGCCCGCCGACGACCTTCCGAGCCGCGGCGCGGACATGCGGGAGTGGGCCGAAGCCCTCGGCCGGTGGCGGAAGTTGTGGCACTGCCACGGTGCCGTCGAGCTGCGGGAGGACGACCGGACACGGCGGCTCCAACTCGACGTGCCCGCACACACCACCGTCCTGCGCGCCAACCTGGACCGGGAAGGCCATGCCGTGCTGACGGAGGCGCCGACCGAGGAGACCTACGGCTGGATCGGCGGCCACGTCCACGAGTTCGCCCTGCCGATGACCAGCACCCGCGCGCCGACACCCGACCCGCTCGCCGGCTTCCTCCCCGTGCTCACCAACAGCACCCTCGGGCCCGTACCGGGGGCGGTACAGGCACCCTGGCTGAACGCCAAGATCTACAGCCACCCCGAACAGCTCGATGAGCTGATCGGCACTCACCTCGCGAGGCTCGTGACCCAACTCCCAGGTACACCCGAGTGGTGGTTCGTCCGCTACCGCACCCCGCACGACCTCGACCACCTCCGCTTGCGCATCCGCACCCGCAGCCCCGGACAGTACGCCGCCTGCACTGAGCTCGTCGCCGGATGGGCCGCCGGGCTGCGCCGCGAGGGGCTCAGCAGCAGGCTCGTGTTCGACACGTACACCCCGGAGATCGGCCGCTACGGCCCAGGCGCCGCTCTGCGCTGCGCCGAGGCGGCGTTCACGGCCGACTCGGCCTACGCCCTCGCCGCCCTACAGGGCCCCGGAGTTGACGGCGTCGACGGACGCACGCTGGCCGCGGTCGGCATGGTGGACATCGCCTGCGGCTTGCTCGGCCCCGACGAGGGCATGCGGTGGCTGGCGAACCGGCCCGCGCCTCCGGCTCGCGTCGAGCGAGGCGTCAGCGACCAGGCCATCGAACTCGTTCGCCGCACTACGCCTCATGCCCGGGGCTGGGGCGAAGAGCTCGCCCAAGCGTGGAACCGTCGCGCCGTGGCCCTGGCGCTGTATCGCGAGGGCCTCGCCGAGAGCATGGACCTCGACTCCGTCCTGGAATCCTTGCTGCACATGCACCACAACCGCCTGCGTGGCCTGGACCGGGAGGACGAGAGGATCTGCCGCCGCCTTGCCCGTCAGTCCGCCGTCGCATGGGCCGCCTGGCCGGGGGAGAGCCGCTGATGAACTACGACGCGCCGCCCACACCTACCGGGCCCGGCTGGGGGCAGTCGCTGTACTCCGGCGCGGCGGGAGTCGCACTGCTGCACGCCGTCAGGGCCCACACCGGCGAAGAGGACCGGGACGCGCTCCGGCCGTGGGCCGCCGCCATGCTCAAGGGCCCTATCCAGGCAGCCGCCGAAGCATGCGGTCTGTATGAGGGCGCTCCGGCCGTCGCGTACGTCCTCAGCTTCACGCACACGAACACCTCCACTCGCGCCCTGGCGACCCTGGACACACACCTCGCCGACGTCACACGCCAACGACTCCAGCGGGCACACGCCCGCATCGATCACGGCGCGTTGCCCGCCCTGGGCGAGTACGACCTCATCAGCGGACTGACCGGGCTGGGCGTGTACCACCTGCACCGCGGTCACACGACGGAGCTTCGGGACGTCCTCGCCTACCTGGTGCGGCTGACGGAACCGATCACCATCGAAGCGCAACGTCTGCCCGGCTGGTGGACGGGAGACAGCCCCGATCTGCGACCAACGCCGCGATGGCCCGGCGGACACGGCAACTTCGGCCTCGCCCACGGCATCGCCGGACCGCTGGCGCTGCTGGCCACAGCCCTGCGACATGGCCACACGGTGCCCGGACAGACGCAAGCCATCACCCGGATCTGCGACTGGCTCGACCGGTGGCGCAACGGCACCGGATCGCGCGCCTGGTGGCCGGACCTGATCACCCGAGCCGAACACCGACGCGGCGAACTCCAGCGCCCAGGACCGAGACGCCCGTCCTGGTGCTACGGCACCCCCGGCATCGCCCGCGCCCAACAACTCGCCGGCCTCGCTCTCGGCGACCGTGACCGGCAACGCCAGGCCGAGCATGCCCTGGCCGGATGTCTTGCCGACGACCAGCAGCTCGCCCAGCTCACCGACGCATCCCTCTGCCACGGTTGGGCGGGACTCACACAGACCGTCTCCCGTGCCGCCACCGACTCCCTCGACGACGAACTCGCGTCGCGTCTACGCCGCCTGAACGTCCGGCTCAACAAGCACCTGGACCACCACGGACTGCCGGACGGCGCCAGCCTGATGGATGGCGCGGCAGGTATCCACCTGGTCCGTCTCACCGACCCCGTCAACGCGGCGATCACCGCCCCCTGGGACCGCTGCCTGCTCCTGACAGGGTGACGCCGCGAACCACATCCGCACACCAGAACAAATTAGAACGATCGGCCCCTGCCGTACGCGCAGCCGAGCACCTTCCGAAAGGACACGATGAACACCACCACTGGCGCCTCCCCCAAGGACCTGCGCAACCGCCTGGTCGACGCCATCCTGAAGGAGGACATCTCCGGCCTCCGGGACGCACGCGTCGAAACCGCCATGCGGACCGTACCCCGCCACGCCTTCCTCCCCGACGCGCCCCTTGAGGAGGCGTACGCCAACAAGAGCGTGACGATCAAGGAGAACCCCGACGAGGACGCACTCCCGCTGAGCTGCGCCCCCCAGCCCGACGTCGTGCACTTCATGCTGGTCCAGCTCGCAGTCCGCGACGGCGACAACATCTTCGAGATCGGGGCCGGCACCGGCTACAACGCCGCCCTGCTCAAGCACCTCACCGGGAAGTCCGGACAGGTCACCACATGCGACATCGACCCCGACGTGACCGCCTACGCCCGCCGGACACTGGACGCCAACGGATACGAAGACGTTCGCGTCGTCACGAGGGACGGCGCCCTCGGCGCCCAGGAGTTCAGCCCTTACGACCGAATGATCGCCACGGTCGGCATGTGGGACCTCCCCGGCGCCTGGTGGGACCAGCTCGCCGTCGGCGGACGCCTCGTGGTCCCGCTGCGATGGCGCGGGCTCTCCAGGGCCGTGGCCTTCCAACGCGAGGAGGGGCGGATGCAGTCCGACTCCGTCAAGATGTGCGGCTTCCTCCCGGTGATCGGCCAGGACGGAGAGCGGAACGATTACATCGACGACGACCGGCTCGTCCGGCTCTACTGGGACGAGGACCAGTCCATCGCCCCGGAACTTCTTCGCGACGCGCTCACCCGACCGAAGTCGGTCGTCTGGACCGGTGTGACGGTCGGGCCCGTCGAGTCGTTCGACGGCGTCTGGCTGCGGCTGAGCGCCACCGAGCGAGCGACCTGCCGCATCACCGTGAAGCCCGAAGCGGTGGAGGCTGGCCTCCACCGCCCCGCGTCACCCGCCTTGAGCCCCGCCCTCGTCGAGGGGGACTCCATCGCGTACCTCACCCTGGAGCGGACCGCCAAAGACCCCGAGACAGAACCTCGGTTCCGGCTGGGAGCTGTCGGCTATGGCCCGGCCGGCGCCGATCTCGCTGAGCGGATCTGCGCGCAAATCCGCGCCTGGAGCCCAGCCAGGACCGCCGAACCCGTCGTCACGGCCTACCCCGCGGACACACCGGACAGGGACCTCGCCGACGGGGCCTTGATCGACCGGCCCTCCGTGCGGCTCGTCATCAGCTACTGATCTTGACGCAGGCGGGCGCGGCCGTTGACGGGGGAGGCCGCACCCACTGAAGCGAGAACGGAACGATGACGCACTGCGGTGGTCAGCCCTGCGCGAGGTTCGCCTCACAGGTAGTGCACCGTCGTACTGCCCGCCGCCTCGGATTGCCCGCGGTGGCGGGCGCCGGAGAAGCACTGCTCAACCGCTCCCAGAGCCCGGGCGGAGGACTCGGGATCCAACCCCAGCGCGGCGGCTGTACGTCGTCCTCGGTCATGTGGTCGCACCACCCGGGCCTGTGCGCGCACTGGGCGGGGGAGATCAGGATTGTGTCCTCCGGGTGAGTACGCCACTCCGTCCTCACGAACGCACTCACCGAACGCGGCACCGCCGACGCGGACGAGCCTGGCGGACACTCGCATCCGAGCCCGATAACGATCTTGCCGCCGCACTCGTCGCAGCGCTCTACTTCCACTGGCCTCGTACCACCCTCACGCCGTACCGGAGTCAACCAAAGTCCACGCCACCTCTGATGATCACGTGGTGCCTGCTTCCCTATCGGCCCCAGCCAGGAACTAGTCAATCGGGCTCGGGGCCTATTCGGCATCGCGGGTCGTGGCCTCGGATCCAGCCGGTTCGGAAGACCTCGTGCCAGGACTCTCGCCCTTCTTACTCGCCTCGATGGGGGTGTAGCGCCGCCGTTGCAGCTCATCGCGTTCGACGTCCGGGATCGTCATCGACTCGGCAAGCACGGCGGCAAGCGCGTCAACTTGAGTGTTGTCTATGTCAACGTGGAAGAGCCACCGGATGTTCTCGTCCCGCGTGATGAGGTCGACCGCCAAGCGCGCGGTTTTGTCCTGTGTGGTCGTTGCCCGGACGTATCGCACTTGGTCAATCGGAATGTCCTGACGGATCTCTGCTTGCTCAAGGAATGCGTTCGTCTTGGCCGTGATGATGCGGCGATCCGTGACGGCGACCAGTGTCTTTGCCGCAGCCTTGTCCCTCGCTGCCGCCAACTTCTCCTTCGCTCCGCCGACGATCGCAGAAATTGGACCGAGGGCATCGAGCTGGTCGGGGAAGGCGAGCACACGTACGGTCTCACCGCCCTCAAGGAGCCATCGCAGGATGCGAAGGTACGGCTCGCGATCCAGCGATTCGGGTGCGCAGACCACGTCCGGAGCCTCGAGCGGAGGAGCCGGCGGATGGAGAGCGTCGGCAAGAGGCTCGATCGCCTCCAGAAGACGGGCGGAGGTTTCGCGGGCTGCTTTCACGTCCTTCCGCTTGCCCGGCAGCGGCCATGCGTCGGGTCCGGGGAGCTCGGCGGTGATCCGCAGCTCCCGCGTCAGCGCGTCGACGAGGCTCGTCGACTCGGCGAGAGCGGAGTCGAACTCGGCGCGGGTGTCGCGCGCGATGACCTCGGCGTACTGCGCCTCGGCGGCGTCTTCGCGTCCAGCGGCTCTCGCCTTCGCGGCGCGGAGCGCGTGATACCCGGTCCATGCCTTGAGGGAGGACAGGAGGGCGTAGGCATCGAAGGCGATCGCCTCGGCGTTCGTCTGCAGATACTCACGGTGGCTGCGTGCGTCGGCCCGACCGATCTGCCTGACGTGGTCGCGGACGTTCCCCTGGTAGAGCTCAAGCTGCTTCTGCAGCAGCGCTCCACTGCCCACGACGTCCTCCCACAAGGACGTCGGGACCGATTCGATCTCGCGCGCCTGGTCGACAGCGCGATCGACGGCGGCGACGAGCCCCGTCAGTTCGGCCCACTGATCCTTGCGGATGGTGGTGAGGACCTGACTCGTCACCGCGAGGTTGGTTCTGACGAGGCCCGAGACCTCACTCAGCATCATCTGAAGGCCGACCATGGCCAGCGCCGGCCCGATCGAGGCCGCGGTCTGCGCCTTGCTCACCGCATTCACGGAGTAGAAGCGGGCCTGACGCAGGATGCGGCCAGGAACCATCACCGCTCCGAGGTTCCCTCCGTCCTTGACGGCGAGCGTTGCGCCGCTGTTCAGCAGGGCCTGTGTCGTGGCGTCGATCCTGTAGAGCCCCTGCATGCCGGCGAACGCGTTTCCGAGATTGTCGACTACAGTCGCCGCGTTCCCGATCGAGGCGAGGATCGCTGAGATCTGCTTGCGGTCGGCAGCCGGCACGATCCCGAAGTCGATCAGATCGGGTTTCAACTCCGGCGGCACCTCACCGGCGACGACAGCCACCCCTGGAAGCACCTCCACCAGTACCGTCGACACCGTCGTCGCGTCGAGGTCCGAGTCGGACGTCGGATCGTCCACAACAGGTGAGTCGGCGGTATTGCCCCGGCCGCTCTCCTCAGGCTCGGCGAGCTCCATCGAGTCCGAAGAATCCTGCATGCGATCTCCTCCCCCGCAGGCGCGCGCAACGGCCGGACCTCGGCGGCGTTGACTGGCGAAGTCTACGGCTCAACTCCCTGCGGTTTAGCCTGAATCCGCCAGTTCATTCCGGACTGGCTGGTGCCAGGCATGGGTGCACCCGGCGGCACGGAACCGCTCCCGGCGGCATTTGTCGGTCACTCAAAGCAGGGCTACCACCAGCCGAAATCTCTTCACTCGCTCGTTTCGCGACAGATTGATGATCTTTGTCAGCTGCGCGGGCAATTGCCCGGCTACGATCAGGGCCGCCGAAGTGCGCGTCGGCCGGATGCCGGCCCGCACGCCCTCGGGGGCGTCCTTCACCGTCGCGCGGGCCTGGACGCAAACCCGCTCAGGTCCCGCAGGACCTCGAACTGCTCGTCAGCGGCAAGGCCCTCGAACCACTCGCCCCCGTACGAGCGGACGCAGTCCATGCGCAAGCATGGCGATCACATGCCGGAGTCGCGGCGGGTGCGGCCCGCCTCTCTGGTGTGTGCCTGTCCATCTATCCACCGGTTCGCCGCAGGCAGACAGGAAAGATCACGAAACGACTGGTGCACGGCTGCGCCGCTATGTCAACCTGCAACACCTTGCCGGAGGGCCTGGCCAACGAGTTGATGCCGGTGATCCCGGAGGCCAGTGTTCCACCCTACGAGCCCATGGAGGTGCCCCTGCTCCCGCACCACTCCAGCGACCGCTCCCGACCGGACTTGCCAGACCCGGTTTACTGGGTCACTCCGCGTCATCTGGCCGGCGACGACGGTGCGCTCGCCGAGCGGATCGGCGACACCCTGTCCGACCTCGGCTGGCGCATGTGGCCCACCTCCCGCCACACCCTTCTCTACGTAAGCCCGGATGGGCTGCGTGGGGCCGAGTGGATCCTCGCGGCCTATCCGTTCGAGCTGGGCGGTCTGCCCATTGCCTGGCAGCTGAGCGCCCGTGACCATGCCGCCTCCGCGATGCCAGAGTGGAACGCGTACTTCACCATGGGCGTCTCCTACGAGGCACTTGCCGATCTCCTCGTGGCGATCGACACCCGTGAGGCACCCGACGTCGGCTTCGACGGGCCGGAGACGGTCCTCGACGCGCTGAGTGCCCGGGGTTGGATCCGCGACGTGGATCGCCCCCGCACCACTGCCGCAGACCCCGGGTTCTCCTCCTGCGTCTCTCTGGAGATGCTGCCGCCGCTCATCGAGGACGCCGACCCGCGGCCGGATTTGGTGGGTTGGCAGGCGTGGGCGGAGCCCGTGCCCGGTGCGCCGTATCTGTGGTGCGCCAGCTTCAGCGCCAGCGTCCCCCACGACCTGGTCGCCGCGTTCGCCTCCTCGCTCGCCTCCCCGGTGCCGGTGCCTCGCCACACTGTGCCCGAGATCGCGGAGGGGCGGCTGACTATCGTCCGCCGCAGCTGACAACACCTGCCGCAGGAGCTGCTGTTGTGCGGCCCGTCACCGAATCTCCCCGAGTTGCGGCCGACCAGACGTATGAGGAGCGTCCCCCGCGCCTGCCCTAGGACAGAGAAGGAGAGAGTCTTGTTCTTTCGACGCACTCCAAGGCTGGTTCCTGGAGCGCCAGATCCCTGGTCGCGGAGGTGCCTGACGTTCCCCACGGTGTAAGCCCCGTGACATGGGCGAGCTTCACCGCCCTCGCCCCTGGAGGCCGGAGCCAACAAGGCCGGCCCCCAGGGGCGCCGCCGTGTCAGGCCAGGGCGGTCAGGTTATGCGCGAGGGAGCGGACTTCGGGCGTGAGGCCGTCAAGGATGTCCCGCCTGTAAGGGGTGTCGGGTCGGGCAGCGAGGTCTTGGACCGTAGCCCAGTTCTCGGCGACCACCCGGAGAGCCTGCTGCGCTTGCTGGACGGCATTCCGCCGGTGGACGAGGAACTCTTCAGCGCGCCCGTGGGCCTGCTCCCAGGTGATGTCTCCCCGCTCGACGAGCTGGGCCAGGGGCGGGGAGGGATCGCCGTCGGAGAGGCGGAGAGCGTCCGTGCGCTGCACGGACTGCCGGAGCTGTTCTTCGTGCTGCCGCTGGTCGAGTGCGGCTATGGCGTCGTCGAGGGTGCGGAGGCCCTCGCTGACCTGTTCGGCGAGGTCGGGGGCGTGCTCGCGCAGGCGGCCGTGCTGGGCCTGGATCTCGGCGGCGCGGGCCTGGTGTTCGCGGACGGTGCTGTAGGCGGCATCGAGGCTGAGCTTGCCGCTGCGTACCTGCTCGGCGAGGTGGGGGTTGTGCTTGAGGACCGTGGCCGCGTTGGAGAGGCGGGTCAGGCTGATGCTGTGGACCTTGGCCTGGTGGCGCAGCGAGTGTTCCGAAAAGGAACGGGCCATCGCGACGATCATCGCCTGCTGGCCCTTGCTGATGTGCCGACGGCGCAGGTTATGGGCGAGTATCAGCCCCTTGGCGTCGCTGCCGGTGTACGTCGTGAAGCGCGGCTCGACGTTGGCGATCTCGCAGGCGGCCAGACGGTTACGTCCGTCGAGGAGGACGCCGTCGGCGCTCAGGACGATGGCCTCGTG
The DNA here is from genome assembly GCF_020010925.1 of Streptomyces griseiscabiei. Lineage (NCBI taxonomy): Bacteria > Bacillati > Actinomycetota > Actinomycetes > Kitasatosporales > Streptomycetaceae > Streptomyces > Streptomyces griseiscabiei. Next base: position 446,726 of record NZ_JAGJBZ010000003.1, read on the forward strand.
CTGGCCCTCGGTCTTGATGGACTCGGCCAGATCGTGCAGCTCGTCGGCGCTGAGCATCGGGAACATGTCAGCGGTGGAGTGGGTCTGGATGATGCGCTCCTTGTCGGGTGGGGTGCTGGTGGCGCGCCGCAGATGTCCTGCGGCGTCGTAAGTCCGGGGACAGGGCTGTTGTCGCTGATCGGTTGTCATCGTGACTTCGGTGGTTCTCAGTAGCGGGTGAGAGGCGTGCGCGGCCGCTGCGTGAGGGGGCTGGTGCTCACCGCAGCCGGTGAGTGCGGGATGGCGGCTGCGTGGATGTGGGGGGTGTCGCGGCGGTGGCCCTCGCTGTGGACAGGACGTGGGGGATGTGGGGGCTACGGGCTTGTGCGGCTCGTGCACCTGGGCCGGGGGCGTGCCGGTCGCCGAGGCGTTGGATGCGCCAGACGAGAACTTCGAATGCCGATTTGGCGTCGCTCAAGGAGCGTTGCTGGGCTGCCTGTCGGAGGATGGCTGCGGGGTTGTGGCCTGCAGCTTCGGCGGAGGCGAGGGCGGCTGTGAGTGCGGGCCAGGCAGCCTCGGTGAGGATCTGTCCGGAGTGGGAGGGCAGGACCTCGTGCAGGGTGCGGGCGTACCGGTGGACGGTGCTTTCGGAAAGGCGGCGCCCGGCGAGTACGGCGAGGCTGGTGGGGGCGATCTGGTCGTAGGCGGCCTGGAGATGGATGAGCGTTTGGCGGGCGGCGGCCACCTGCCGGTCGTGGTGGTGCAGCGCGCTGCGGCGCTGGGCTGCGAGGACGACGAGAATGGCGACGTCCAGGAGCATGGCCAGGCCGGTGTGGTCCGCGGGCTGGTAGCGCATGGCTTTCAGAGCGCCGCGCAGGGCGCGGGCGTGCTGGTGGTCGGCGTGGGTACGGGTGTGGGCGGCGTGCTCGAAGGCGACGGCGGCGCTGTGGAGTTCGGCCTTGAGATGGACGGGGGCGTGGGCGGGCATGGCGTAGAGGACTTCGCTGAAGATGGTCAGGTGGGCTTGTGCAGCGCTGTCGTCGGCGTGATCAAGGTGGTGGGGGATACGTTCTGCGGCCGCGGTGGCCTGGTGCCAGGGGCTGCGGCGGTAGTGGCCGGCTGGTGAGGTTGCAGTGGCGGTGTGTGCTTCGGTGGCGGCCAGACGCTGCTGGATCTGCGGGAGGGACAGGTCGGCGGCGAGGCTGGAACCGGAGTACCAGATGGGTGTGCCGTCGTCAGGCAGGGCGACCTTGTAGCCGCCGAGGTCGCCGGAGGGCAGAGTGCGTGTTTCGACTTGGAGGCCGGCGTCGGCGAGCAGGTTGAAGAACTCGTCCAGGTCCTTCGCGTGGGAGAGCGCGGTGCGCACGGTGTGCCGCAGCTGCTCGCGAGCCGTCTTGTGGTGGCCCAGCCGTTTGGCCTTCTCCTGCTCGGCGCGGGTGGGGCGCTTCGCCGCCGGTGTGCCGGTGGCGGCTTCGGGGCCGCGAGGAACCTGGGTGAGGCCGAAATCCTGCTCGATCCTGGCGAGTTCGGTCATGGAGCGGTGGTAGTCGTTCCAGTTCCGCGGCGGGCGTAGATCGCCGCGGACTTTGGTGGCGACGATGTGGATGTGGTCGTCCGCGTGGCGCACGGCAACCCACCGGCAGCCGTCCGGATCGCCCTCCGGTGCGATGCCGGTCGCATGGACCATGCGCTTGGCGATCGTCGCCCACTCGGCATCAGTCAGGGTGCGGTCCTCGGGCGCGGCGCGCACCGAGCAGTGCCACACGTGCCCCTCGGGTGCCTTGTCGCCGGCCTGCTCGACCCGCAGATCCAGGGCCTTGGCGAGCTGGCCGAGCCGCTGCTTGTGCCCGGGGCTGTCATACGGGCCGGGGTCAGGAATGAAGCCATCCCAGGAAGCGACGATGTGCTGGTCGGTGTGTTCGTTGGCGCGGCCCTTGTCGAAGAGGTACGCCAGGACGCCGTAGGTGTTGCTGCCAGGCTTGACGATGTTCGCGATCAACTCAGGCCGCCCGCCTTCTGCCCGGCTGCCCGGAAGGCCGCGTCGTCGATCGCCCGGACCGTGTCGTGGGCGGTGGCGAGCAGGCGCTCGGCCCGCTGAAGGATGGCGGCGTCCACAGGGTGTGGATCGTCGCCCGAATTGAGGCGGCGGGCGATCTGGTTGACGTTGTTGCCTATCCGGGCGATCTGCGCCCGCTGGGTGGCGAGCTCGTCGACCGCATCGTCGTAGACAGTGCGAGGGGCGGCGACGGTGATCTCACCGCAGACGCGGGCCATGGTGGCGTCGGCGATGTACCGCGCCATGGTCACGTGCTCGGCTTTTGCCGCTGACTGGATGTCGCGCTTCTCATACGGCGCAAAGCGGGCGGTGACATGCTCGGAGCGCTGCGCATCGAGGTTCGCGCGGCGGTACGGCGCACGCTGCTTGGCCCCAACGGAGGGATCGCGCGACTGTTCGCCGCCGCCCACCCGCTCCTGCTCCGGCACGCCCTCGTGCCGGAGCTGCTCCTTCGCCACCCCTGGGGCGGAGGAGTCCGCGATGGACCGGCCTATGGACGGTCCATCGCTATTGCTTGCTGCCGTCGAGGTGGGCGTGGTGATCTCCTTTTGGGTGTCGTGTAGTTCGTGGCGCGAGTCGTGCATTGAGCGGCTTTCCTTGGGCGTTGGGGGAGTGGTCGGTCTCAGTGCGGGTGGCTGGCGGGCGCGGTCGGCAGCTCGGCCTTGACGGTGCGGACCACCTCTCCGGCGGTGTCGCTGGCCACGCTGTAGCCGTCCTTCCGCACAGCGTCTTCCAGCAAGTCACGGGAGAGGCGTCCGTGCTCGTGGAGGAGGTCACGGGCGTATTTGTTGAGGAGATCCCGTGTGGCGCGCGGCTTGGAGTTTGAGCGCTTCGACTCCGCCCGTGAGGCCGTGCTGTGGCCGCTGCCCGGCGGCTCCTCGTCCGGCTTTCGTTCCAGGCCGAAGGTTGTGCGGGCGGGCTGTTGCGGGCGGGTTTCGGGCTGGGGGCGGGGCGCCGGGTCGGCGGCATCATCGCCCGCGCCCCTGGAGGGCGGGCGGCCCGAGATTTCTGCCCGCTCTCCTGCCGTGGCCCGCGGCCGGGCCGTCGCGGAGCCGCCCTTCGTACGCACGGAGGGTTCGGGCCAACGCGCGGGCAATGGCTTGGAGGCCAGGGAAGCGACCTGCCGACGGGTGGCGAGTTTGCGCAACAGGAGCTCGTCCTGGTGCTCGTCGCGGTCGACATCAGCCTGCTCCAGGGCCTGGTGCAGGCGGCGGGTGAGGCGCCGGCCTCGCCACTTGGTGCGTTTGCCGGGTGTCATGGTCTCTGCCCGGAGGATCAGGGTTACGGCCCGGTCGAGGGCGCGGTCGCGGATGATCCGGGCGGCATCCGCGTCCCGGTCGGCAATTCCCAGACGAGCCAGCAGCCGTTCGCGTGCCTGTCGGGTGAGGAGGGCGGTCAGGCTGCGGGAGTCGGCGTGCGGGCTGCGGTGGCGCAGTTCGATGCCCATGGCCAGGTGCCAGAGCACTGCCGCCAGGACCGGGCCGACGAAGGCCCGCACAGTTCCGCCGACCAGCCCGGACTCGGCGTAGGCGGGCACAATCTGCACGCAGGTGATCACCCAGGTGAGAGTGCCGGGCACCCCGGGCGCCTGCTTGGAGCCGTTGAGGTTCGCTCGCGCCATCAGCGCGGTGGCGAACAGCGCCAGTTCGGCGGCGGCGAACATCGCGGCGCGCTCGACGGCGCTGCCCATGTCGAGGTAGTCGGCGGCGAAGCGCCAGCTGGTGTCCGCGCTGTAGGCGGTGCAGCCGATCGCGGCGACGGCGGCGACCGGGATCGCGGCGGTGCTACGGCGCTGTCCCGCGCTCGGCTTCCGCCGGTACTTCCCCAGGGACCATGCGACGGACAGTACGACGACGAGCAGAGCCGCGATGGCAGCAGGCGCAGGGAACCAGTGCGGCAAGGCGGGCATGCCGACGTCGATGGCGCTGATGAGCGTGGTGGTGCCAGGGGTCATGCAGAGGCTCTCCAAGGGACCCGCGCGTTCCAGGGCAGCCGGAAGCACGTGCGGGTGAGGTGGTGGGACGGGGAGGGATCGCGGGCCGTTCAGACGGAGGGCGCGGTGCGGCGTCGGTCGGGGCCGGTGAGGATGACGCGTTCGGTCATCTCGGCGAGCCGGGAGGCGACGCGGTCGCCGAGGGTGGTGCGGAGCTCGGTGGTGGGGAGGTTGGTGGTGATGAGGGTGGGGAGCATGTGCTCGTACCGGTGGTTGATGAGCCGGTAAGTGAGCTCCTCGGTCCACTCGCTGGTCTTGGCCGCGCCGAGGTCGTCCAGGAGCAGTAGCGGGCAGCGGGCGAGCGTCTGCAGTTCCCGTTCGCCGTCGTGGCCGGCGCGGGGGCGGAGCCGTGCGTGCAGGTCGGCGGAGGTGGTGGCCTCCCAGCGCAGGCGGACGCCTCGGGTGAGGAGGGCCCGGACGGCGCCGTACGCTTGGTGGGTTTTGCCGGTGCCGGTGGGGCCGGCGATCAGCAGCGACGGGCCCTCGGAGATGCCGGGTCCGGTCGGGCCGGGGCGTCCGGCGCGGGCGATCTGGTCGGCCCAGACGGTGATCTGGGGGTGGTCGGCCAGGGCGCGGCGGTAGCGGGCGGGGATGCGGGCGTCGGCGAGTTCCAGGGCGGTGACGGTCTCGGGCGCCGGGTCGTGGGCGGCTGTGGTGGTGGGGTCGATGCCGCGGTTGGCGAGGATCGTGTTGAGCCGGTCGGCGATCTGGCCGACGGGCTGGGGGGCGCGGGTGAGGGTGGCGGTCAGAGCTCATCTCCGTAGGCGGCGACGACGTCGGTGGGGTTCGTCCACGTCCGGTGGGCGGCGGGTGTGGTGGGGGATGCGGCGTTCATGACCTCGTGGACGAGGCTGGGCAGGACGCCCGGGGACAGGCCCTTGGCCCGGTGGCGTTCGAGGGCGGCCCGGAGGTGTGCGGGGGCGATGCCCTCGTCGAGCAGCTTGCGCACCTGTTTGCCGAGATGGTTCAGGAAGGCATCCGGCGGGCGGTGGTTGCACGCGGCGATGTACTCGCCGAGGAGCTGCTTGGCCGAGACGGTGTCGGGCGCGTGGGCGCTGGCGCCCCCCGAAGGGATATCTCCTAGATCCACGGTCCTAGGTCCTAGATCCGGACCGTGAGACGTCACTGCTGCCTCACGGACCGCTCCCTGATCCCTCACGGAGGACTCCGGGAAGCGCTCCTGACCTGCCACTTCGCTCTCAAGCCTCGGATTCAGTGCGGACTCCCTGACCGCGCCGGAACCTTCAGTGAGGACTGCGTGAGGCGGCGGCGAGTACTCCGTGACACCGGCGCTCACGGCAGGAGCCGACGTGACCGAAGCCTCGTGAACCGGGCAGCCCGGGAGGCGGCTCTTGCTCGGCCGGTTGATCTTCTGATGCTGATGCCAGGTCACGATGTGCAGGTACCGCTTGTGATCCGGCGTCTTGTAGCGGCAGATCAGCCCGGCGTCGGCGAGCTGGGCGAGGTCCGTCTCGACATCGGACGGGGTGTGCTCCGGGCGTAGTACCCACAGCTGCCCGGCGATGATCGCGGCGTGGTCGCGGTGGCGGCCCTGGTCGTCGGCCTGGGTGAGCAGGCCGAGGAAGGTGCGCTCGGCGGTCAGGGAGACGACGGCCAGGGACTCGGAGACGAAGGCTTCGGGCTTGATGGTGCGGATTCGTGCCAAGTGCGGGGCGGTCCTTACTCGGTGGCCTGTGCGCGGACATCACGGCTCACCGTCGGTCGGGGCGGGATTCGAGGGGGTGTTGGCGCGGACGCGCGCCGGGAAGCGATTGCGTTTCCGGGGGGTGTCGTCAACATAGCCACACCCCAGTCGCGCAAGTCCAGCTCTATCCGGCGCAATCTCTCACGGCAGAAAGGCTGCGAGAAATGGGGCTCGGTAGCGGGGTGGGAGCAAAACCGTAAGGCACGATCGGCCGTTGACCAAATAGGTGCCCGGATCGCAGAGCCAGAAGCATCACGTCGGCAAGCCGTTGACGAGCCGCAGATGGGGAAGCTACAACACAAAACCGCACGTCAGAGTCATGATCGACGCGCTGTTCCGTGCCTCTTCCCCGCTCCCTGGAACCGCATCTCGGCAAACGACGCGAGCGCAACATAGACCACGATCGCCGGTTACCCAAACCGGCGAATGCACCTTTAAATTTGAGCCATGCCCCCACGCCCACTGGAAGTCGGACCCGCAGGAATGCAGGCGGCCCGCACCATCGAAATGCTCCGAACCGAACGCGGCCTGTCACAACGCCAGTTGGCCGGCCGCGTGACCGCCTTCGGCCATCCGATGTCCAACACAATGCTGTCCCGCATCGAACGCGCCCAACGCCGATGAGATGCTGACGACCTCGTCGCGATCGCCGAAGCCTTCGTGGTCTCGCCTCTCGTGCTGCTGCAGGGCCGACCGCCACGTGACGAGGACCGCTCAGCACCGCTGACCGAGCACGCCCCCACCCATTTAGGACCCGCCCTTCTTGCACCACTCCGAGATACCCCCTGCCCTCGTACAACGCCTTCCCGGCACCGAGGGGGGATACCCCTTGCCCCGCCTCTACCGCCCCGAAGAAATCGCTGAAGCCCTCGGCTGCTCCGCCTGGTGGGTCAAGGACCGGGCCCGACGCGGACTCATCCCGCACACTCGCGTCGGCCGCGCCTACCGCTTCACCGCCGCGCACCTCGCCGAGATCGTCCGCCTCCACGAAGAGCGCCCGAAGCGATCCGTTAGCAGCACGCCGGTGAGCCGTGCAACGACAAGTCCTCCGGCTGGACGAACTCGTGCCGCCCGGCCTCCTGAGCCGACTACGGCCCCGACGCCAGGGCGTCTGCGGGCTCGACCGCCGCGCCGTACCCAGTACGAGACCGTCGCGTAGCGCGCCCGCACCCAGTCACAAGCCGAGAGCAGGGGAGGAAGACGGAAGTTGGGTTTCGCGGAGAAGCGCGGAAACTACTGGCGCGGCCGGTACAAGACCGCGCCCGGCAAGCACCTCACGGTGGTCGACGACATCGGCAAGGCGATCCGGTTCGCCACCAAGGGCGAGGCCCAGCGCGCCGCGAGCGAGGCCGAGAACAAGTACCGGCGCGGCGACTGGCGCGACCCGGCACTCGGCCTGGAGACCTTCGGCGAGTACGCCAACCGCTGGTACGAGGCCCAGGACCTGGCCGCCTCGACCATGCAGAACTACAAGCGCCACATCGAGGAGCACCTCCTCCCCGACTTCGAGGACAAGGCGCTCGCCGGCATTCTGCGCACGGACGTCGACCTGTGGGAGAAGAAGGAGAAGGCCGCCTACGCGGCCTCCAGCGTCAAGACCTGGCGCTCGACGCTCCACCTGATCTTCGAGGACGCGATCGACGAGGGCCTGATCACCTCGAACCCGGCCGCCAGGCGACGCGGACGCGGCAAGCGCGCCGGACGCTCCCGCGACCGCGGCCCGGAGAAGGTGGTCACTGACCCGCTCGGCATACTGCTGACTGCCGAGCGGGCCGCCCTGCTCTCCGGCCGCGACGACGAGTTCGTCGCCGTCGTCCTCAAGGGCTACACCGGCATGCGCTGGGGCGAAATCGTCGGCCTGGAGACCGAGTTCGCCCGCCCCGGGGCCGTCCGCGTCGAGTGGCAACTGTACGAACTCGACACCGGCGAGCTCGTCCGCTGCCCGCCCAAGGACGACAGCTACCGCACCATCGACGCGATGGTCTGGCTGTCGGCCCTGGTCACCAACCACGTCGCCCGTACGAAGCCGAAACCCTGCCCGTGTCACGGCAAGACCTACGTCTTCCGGGGCCAGGGCACGGCCCGCACCGGCGGCCACCACGGCGCGAAGCTCGTCGATGTCGCACGCCGAGCCGAAGTCTCCACCGGCACGGTATCCAATGTCCTCAACCACCCCGACCGCGTCACCGAAGCCAAGCGGGTCAGGGTGGAACAGGCCATTACAGATCTGGGGTTCGTGCGCGGCGGGGCGGTATCGCAACACGCAGCCCACTGGCGCCGAAACGGCTTCGCCACCTGGCTGTTCACCCCGGCGGTCTCCGGCTGGTACCCGAAGAAGGCACCGCAGGAGGCCCGACCCGTACCGCTCCTCGGCGAGCCGTGGCCCGGCGTCCCAGCCCGAGGACGTGGCGCCAGCGACCGGGCCGACGCCTGCTGGCTCCCGATTGCCAAGGGCCTCACACCCCACGGCCTCCGCCACACCCACCGAACGGTGATGGAGGACCTCGGCACCGAGAAGGTCCTCATGGACGACCGCATGGGCCACATCGACGGCTCGGTCTCCGCGCGCTACGCCCATGTCACTGCCGGCATGCGCAATCGGCTCAAGCTTGGACTGACCGAGCAGTGGGATACGGCACTCGACGTTCGGCTGGCCATGAGCCCCACATCGCCGGTGCGCGTCCTCAACGAGCTTCTGCGTTTGCGGCGGCTTGCTCTCCGTAGCGTTGGCTAAGTTGGTTGGGCCCGGCGCCGAATGCTCGGTGCCGGGCCCAACGCGTTCCGGTCGGAAGTGGACTTCTGAAGCACGCGTGCGTTTGGCGGGGACCTAATGGTCAGGGTGCAGTACTGCGTAGATCGTCCCCTGAACGGCCGGTCCGCTGCTTGAAGGCGACTACCTTGCCATCCGCTCTTGGCTGGCCGGAACGCGCTGATGAGGTGTTCGCGACCGGCTGCGGAGCGATGGACCGCAGGATCGTAGGCTGGATCGCCAGTTGGTCTGACGCGCGTAGATACGGTTTGTCCCCGTACTGGCGCTGCAGGAGGCTCCAAAGGAGCAGGGGAGCCTCCTGTCCTACCGACACCGGCTCCTCCTTGCGCCAGCCGCGCTGAGTGAGCTGCACATATAGCGATCGCTTGCGGCTGTCGTCGATGTGACCGACTGCGGCACCACGAAGGATCAGGGCCTGCATCGACACCCCCCATGTCTGCTTCCGGCGAGCGAAGCCCTCCAAGGTCAGACGGTCCGTGATCTCCTCCCGTGCCCTTTCGTAGGGGACAAGCAGGGCGCCGGCGAACCTGTTTGCTTCACCCTCGGGATCTGCTGCGCGTGGCCTGAAGGTGTGGAGTACGAGGTGACCGAGTTCATGAGCGAGAGTGAACCGGTCCCGGTCGCCCTGTGCGCCTGGAAAGTACGCGATCAGTGCGGTCTCTCCGATGCCAGCCCAGTATGAAACGCCGAAGTGCTTGTTCGTTGGGCTAACTGAGTCGCCCGTTGGATCAGGCAGCACGATGGGGGCAACCGCGATACCAGCGCGCTCAAGCGCACGTGTGAGGTGGGGGATGGGCTTGTCTGGGGCTAGGCGCAGGGCCTCGCGAGTCTGGGCTGCCAGTTCCTCAATGTCGTCTTGCGACAGGTCTTGTGTGCTGGCGAACGGAAGTGGCGGTGCCGGGTAGCCGGCCCTGTTGGTGATCTCCTCTGTCACGCGAAAGCTCTCGCCGTAGAACGCGCTGATCCGGCGGGTGACAGTCCGGCTCGCAGTTGCCATCTTGCGAAAGCGCAACGAGTCCAGTGGTACGGAGGAAGGCTGCGCGTAGAAAAAGCTCATCGGCGTATCGGTGGCTTCAGCAATCACGCGCAGCCGGTCCTCTGCTGGCTCGCGTGCACCTGTCTCAACCTGCGAGGTCCAGCTTTGGCTGATTCCTGTCAGGCGGTGGAGGTCGGCACCGGTGAGCCCGAGGAGGTCGCGGAGTGTCCGCAGCCGCTCACCAGGGGAAGCCTCCAGTGCCGTCGGCATCGTTCGTCTCCTCATCCGGAAGTTCGAGTTCCAGACCTTCATCTTGCGGCTCGAAGTGAAGGTCTCGCAGGTCGGATGCACTGGCGAGCAGCGGAAAATCAAGATCGACAAGCTGTTCTTTGCCGAACCTCCACGTTCCGATGGTCCGCACTACCCGGAACAACGGTGCTCCCTCGGCATCGATACGCCAGAGGATAAGCAGGTCGTTGTCTTCCGGCCCCATCAGGGTCGGCTGTCCGAACTTCGTCAATGGGCGATTCTGGTAGAAGGCGCGCCGCTGACGGTTCGGTCCAGGAGCCGGGACGTGATCGTCCCTGAAGCCATGCAGCAGTCGGGTGCAGTACTCATCGTTCGTAAGCCACAGCTCGCCATTCCGGCGGTGGTTGCCGCTGAGCTTCCAGTCGCCGAGCCTGGCCGCCGCTGTACCGAGGCGGTAGTGGACGAAGGCGCGGGTCATGTGCGTGCGTATCCAGCCGTAGGCGTGGCCGTTCATCTCGGGCACCTGGGCCCGCTGGTGCTGAACAGCCCACGCGAAGGCGTCGTGAAGGGGCTCACAGAGCTGCGCGGTGGCGTCGCGGATGTGCGCGACCTCATCCTTAATCACATCCGTGAAAATATCACGGGAAAAGTTAAGGGTGTAGCTGGTTACTCACAAACGCCTTGGGATGCAGGGGGCCTGACGGGTCATAGAGTCCTGCCATACGGCGCGCTGTGCCCTGCTGTACGGGCCCGATCACGTGGACTGACGGCGGGTGTCATGGGGCTCGATCAGGCGTATGCGGTCGCCCAGGAGAGCAGAGCTGATGCCGACTTCGCGCGCAGCTATAGCTCGCTGGGGCAGAGGTAGCAGGGTCAGCTGGCTCTCGCAGGAACGGTGAATGCTCACCGACGGTCCATCAGACCTGGCTCAATAGGCACATGGAGATTGGCGAGCACTGGGCATACCGCGCGAGGCCGAAGGGCTTGGGTAGCGAGGTCCGCCAGGTCGAGGTCGTACGCGTGGGCAGCTCCGGCAGGTCTGGCTGGATCCACGTGCGGTTTCTCGAAGGCGATGCCGCTGGCTTGCAGGAGTGGGTCAGTTCCGGCTCTCTCGTAGCGCCGTGGGCGGATGTCGATACGTTCCGCGCGGATGACGCGGCGGAGCTGGCGCTGGCGGAGTCCTCTCGCCACGTCCGGGGCAGCACGGATTTCGAGGCGGCCCGCATGATCCTCGGCTTCGTCCGTCCGAAGAACAGGCTCCGCCTGCGCCGAACAGTGGCCGACGCCGGGGTCCTGGAACTGAGCCGCCTCGACGAGACGGCACCGCTCATCGGCATGGATGCAGCCGAACTCCGCAGCGACGCCATGGTGTACGAGAACCGCCACGGCATGTGCCTGGCCGGGTGGCCGGTCACCGAGCGCGTTACCCGTCAGATCGCCGGCCGCCTCGCCGACGAGATCCTTCCGGAGGTGGATCGCAAGCAGCAGGGCGTCGAACAGGAGCGTGCCCAGTCCTCCTGGTACTCCTACAGCCGACGGGACGACCGGAAGCTGGACGCAGAGGCAGCTGTCTTGCGAACCGTCCGGGCCTGGTGCGGCGAAGACAAGGCCGACCGCTACGACGAGTTGGTCGCCCTGCGCGCCGAGGTCATCCGGCTCGGAGAACTCGTCGACAAGGCGGTCAAGGCCCTACGCGACCGAGGTCACGGCGTCATCGCCTCCACCATTGAGCGCGACCTTGGCGTCCATATCGCCACCCTTGATCCTGATGTGCGTCGATGACGCCGCGCCACGAGTCCGGCTCCGGCTTGGGAGGCGTTGGCTGAGGCGGAGGCTCCTTCTCCGGACGGTCCGGCCGCCAGCCGTCGAGGAACGGTCGCAGCTGCTTCTTCGTCGGCTCCACGTTGAAGTCACGGGCGGCCAGACCCTTGCCATTCGTCGTGGGGTCGAGCTGATCGGCCTCTGTGTTCCCCCAAGCCGACCACTCGCGCAGCCTCTCAGTTTCGAGGGCGTCCTCCGATGCGGCGGCGACGTCATCCAGCGCGGCACAGAAGGCCCGGATCTCACCGGCGACCCGCCACTGCTCCAGGGCCGTGCCGAAGTGCTCGGCCCGTACCGCGTGAACCGCCTGCACCGAAGCCGCACTTACCGCGGCCTCCCACTCCCGCCGCTCGCGCTCCTCCCGCTCCTCCGCCAGTCGTCGGCGCTCGGCCTCCTGGCGCTCCCGCTCCTCGCGGAGACGCCGTTGCTCGGCCTCTCGTTCTAGCCGTGCCTGCTCCTGCTCCTCCGCGCGTGCCTTCAACGCCCGGAAGATTGAGGCGATCTGCTCCTCCAGCGGCTTCTTGGCCGTGTCGGCCCATTCCTTCTTCCAGCCGTAGTTGTAGCTGTAGCCCGAGTTCTCGCTGACCAGCAGTTCCAGTTCGCCGGACGGCTCAAACTTCTGGGCCGGCGTGACCCGCTGCCAGTCGTACGTGCGTCGGCCCGGCTGCTTGGGGACGTACCGGACCTGCTTCTGCCGCTCACGGAAGCCGACCTCGTACGTCCTGCCGTGGACAGTGAGCAGCGGCCTTGGCTGCCTGCGCTTCTTGGACACCGCGATCTCGCCGTACCGTGCGAGGGCCTGTTCGGCGAGCAGCCGGATCAGCGCGAGCACCCTCGGCAGGACCTCGTCGGAGATCTCGAAGGCGCTGTGATCCTTGGTGACCGCGGCGAGCACGTCCTCGACGTCGGTGATCACTCGGCTGCGCGCCAGCCGGATTCGGTTCCACTCGGTGTCGTCTTCGCCGGACACCCTCAGCAGACCGAGGAAGAAGTCGCCCTTCGCCCGCCCGCTGTACTTCAGGTGGTACCCATCCGGAGCGCACTGCCGTGCCGCGTCGAACGCTCTGCGATACCGAGCCCGTTCCTCTGCGCTGGGGTCAGGGATCCGAAGGAATCGTCCGGCCTCCTGCACCTGCGCGATGAGCGCCGGCCCGATAGCTGCTGGCGACGGGCGCGGAGGTTTCACAGCCCGTTTCGGGGCGGGCTTTGGCTCGGTCGGGAGATCGGCATCCTGCGACGGACCAGCGGCAACCGGCGCCCCGGATTCAGACGCCGCAGCGCGAGGCTTGCGTGGAGCCAACTCCGGACGGTCGGGATGGTGCCCGTGCTCCAGGTAGAAGCGCCCCGCGTCAGTGATCTCGGCCTGCCACCTCCCCTTCTTCCGGGGCATGGTCACCAAGCCCCGATCCCTGAGCGCGCGAGCCGTGACGGCGAGCTCGGGGCTGTCCGACGTGACGGGGTCGGTTCCGCCCCCGATACGGGTGAGGAGTGCGAGTTGCCGGTCATTTAACGGAGACCAAGGGTGCATGGCGATCGTCGTACCGTCTCAGGTCTGCGCGGCACAAGCCGGGCAGCTCCTCGGGGAACCACCGGGAGCCGGATCTCGAAGATCACACCCAGTTGGTTCCCAAATGGCTCCCAAAACAGGGTTGCAAAGCAAATCAGGCCCGGTTCTGATCTCTCAGAACCGGGCCTGACCTGGTGTTTTGGCTGTCGGGGTGGCGGGATTTGAACCCACGACCTCTTCGTCCCGAACGAAGCGCGCTGCCAAGCTGCGCTACACCCCGATTGTCACTGCTTGTCGCGGCGACGTCGTTTACTTTAGCCCACCGGTGGCCGGAGACGAAATCCGGTTTTCGGGGCGGCGGTCGTGGCGGCTGGGGCGGCCGCGGCGGGGGTGTACGAGGTCGGGGCGGAGGTGGTCGATGACGATGAGGAGGAGGGCCAGGGCGTAGGAGGCGAGGCCCAGGAGGAGGGCGTTGCCGAGGACGCTCTTGTAGCCGTGCCGGTCGACATCCAGGAACGGATACAGGTACGGGGCCGGCCAGTCGGGGGTCACCAGTGCGGCCCGGCCGAGTGTGAGGAGCAGGTACGCCATCGGGTAGAGCAGCCAGGCCGCCGCATGGCTCAGGCGTGGCGGCGACGGGCGGGTCAGGAGCAGCCAGTCCGCCACCACCGCGAGGGGGATCGCCGTGTGGAAGGCCGCGTTCGTCACCGCGAGCCAGCCGGTCGGGTCGACCGGGGCGCCTGTCGGCGTCATGGTCATGGAGAACGTCGCCGGATCCCTCGTCAGGATCAGGTGGTACACCAGTGCCGTGATCGTGGCATAGAGAACCGTGCCGCCCGTCATCCAGGAGGGCAGGGGCCGCCCGGCCACCCACGCGCGGCGGGCCGAGGCGGCGAAGACCACCGCCACCAGGGCCGTGCTCTGGACCGAGAAATGGCTGAACGCGCGCAGTGGGCTGCCCAGCACCATCTCGGTCACCACGGCCGCTGCCGCCGCCAGTGCGATCAGGGCGCGGCACACCGCCGCCAGTGGGCGTCGGGCCGGTGCCACCACCGCCGTCGCGGGCACGACGGACGTCACCGGCGCCGGAATGCCCGAGATCGCGGGCAGGTCGGGGATGTCCCTGGGTATCGGTGAGGTCATGCGCTCACGCTAGGACGACCCGGCGAAACGGGCTATTCGGGGTGATCCGTACGGGTCAACGCTCCGGCCGAGCCGGACTCCACACCCCTCCCCGGTCCGTCGATCGCCCCCTCAGCCAGCCGAATCCTCCCGCCCCACCAACGTCAGCAACGAGGCCTCCGGAGGGCAGGCGAACCGTACCGGGGTGTAGCGGTTGGTGCCGCAGCCGGCCGAGACGTGCATGTACGCGGTGTGGCCGTCGGCCGTGTGCGTGGAGAGGCCCTTCACGCGCTCCGTGTCGAGGTCGCAGTTGGTGACGAGGGCGCCGTAGAAGGGGATGCAGAGCTGACCGCCGTGGGTGTGGCCGGCCAGGATCAGGGGGTAGCCGTCGGCGGTGAAGGCGTCGAGGGTGCGGAGGTAGGGGGCGTGCACGACGCCCAGGGAGAGGTCGGCGGAGTCGGACGGACCGCCGGCCACGCGGGCGTAGCGGTCCCGCTTGATGTGCGGGTCGTCGAGGCCGGTCAGCTCGACCGACATGCCCTCGACCTTCAGTGTGCCGCGGGTGTTGGTGAGGTTGAGCCAGCCCGCCCCGTCGAACCCGTCGCGCAGGTCCTCCCACGGGTTGTGGATGGCGCCGACCACCGGCTTGTTGCCGTTCAGCCCATGGCGGCCCTGGGCCTTCTCCAGCAGGTAACGGGCGGGGTTGCGCAGCTTGGGGCCGTAGTAGTCGTTCGAGCCGAAGACGTACGCGCCCGGGAACTCCATCAGCGGGCCCAGCGCGTCCAGCACCTCGGGGACACCCTCGGGGTCGGAGAGGTTGTCCCCGGTGTTGATCACGAAGTCGGGGCGCAGCCCGGCCAGGGAACGCAGCCAGCGCTGCTTCTTGCGCTGCCCGCTCACCATGTGGATGTCGGAGACCTGGAGTATCCGCAGCGGCCGCATGCCCGGTGGCAGCACCGGCACCGTCACCCGCCGCAACCGGAAGGAGCGGGCCTCGAAACCCGCCGCATACACCACACCGGCGGCACCGACCGCCGCGATCCCCAGAGGTACTCCGTATCGCGCTCGCATGTGTCCATCGTGTCAGACCCCGCCGAGCCCGCGTGCGCGCCTGTGGACAACTCCGGAACAGCGCCGCCGATCGTCAACTCCCCCTGTGGACAACCGACTCCGTCTCCCGGTCCGCGTTTCTCACCCCGCCCGCACACACCAGCGAAATCAACGCGCGCTCCTCGCACCGCACCTGCGACAATCGACCCCATGACCACGCTCAAGTCGAAGCTGCAGGAAGACCTCAACGCCGCCATCAAGGAGCGCGACGAGCTCCGCTCCTCGACGCTCCGGCTGACCCTCACCGCGATCACCAAGGAGGAGGTCGCGGGCAAGGAGAAGCGCGAGCTCTCCGACGACGAGGTGCTCCAGGTGATCACCAAGGAGGCGAAGAAGCGCCGTGAGGCCGCGGACGCGTTCGCCCAGGGCGGTCGTACCGAGTCGGCCGAGCGGGAGAAGGCGGAGGGCGCGCTCCTCGCCGAGTACCTGCCCAAGCAGCTGTCCGACGAGGAGCTGCGGCAGATCGTCGTCCAGGCCGTCGAGGAGGCCAGGGCCGCCGGTGCCGAGGGCCCGCGCGCCATGGGCCAGGTCATGAAGATCGTCAACCCGAAGGTGGCCGGGCTCGCGGAGGGCGGCCGGGTCGCCGCCCTCGTGAAGCAGCAGCTCGCCGGCGGCTGAGTCGGCCGCACGCACGACCGGACTTCGCGCCACAGCGGAACGGCGGTGGGGGCGTCCCTTACAAGGGACGCCCCCACCGCCGTATGCGTACCGGCCGGAGTAGCAGCTGATCGGAGAGCCAGCCGATCGGAGAACGTACCGGCCGGAGAACGGGCCGGCCGAAGACCCATCGGATCAGGCTCGGACAGCCCTCTCAGGTCCTGCCGTCACCCGACCAGCGACGACCGTCACCCGACCAGGGCCGGCCGTCACCCGAACCCGCCCCCGTTGCCGTTCCCGTTGTTCCCGCCGTTGCCCTGCCCCTGGATGAAGTTCTCCGGGATGCTGAACTCCGGCGTCGGGAACCTCGTGCCGCCGTCGGCGCCGCCGATGAAGCCGTCGTTGTCGCCGTCGTCACCGTTGCCGTTGTCGTCGTCGTTCCCGCCCCGGCCTCCGTTGCCGTTCCCGTTGTCGTCGTCCCCGCGGTCGCGGTCCGGCTGCGGGTCGGGGATGTAGACGCGGTTGAAGTCGGGGTTGGGCTTGCCCTCCAGCGCGCCGGACATCATGTCGCGCCAGATCGGGCCGGGAACCTTGCCGCCGAAGACCTTGCCGTACCTCACTCCGCCGATGGTGATGTTGACCATCTGGCGCTTGTGCGCGGGGTCGCCCACCCAGACGGCACCGGCCATGTTCGGGGTGTAGCCCACGAACCAGGCTGCGTAGCGGTAGTCCGTCGTACCGGTCTTACCGGCGCTGGGACGGCCGCTGCCGAGGCCGGCCTCCGTACCCGTACCGTCCTCGACCACGCCCCTGAGCAGGGCGTTGATGGTGTCGGCGGTGTTCTCGGACATGGCGCGCGAGCAGGTCGACTTCGGGACGTCCAGCGACTTCGACGTCTCACCGACCCGCTGGGTGATGGACTCGATGGCGACCGGCGTGCAGTACATACCGCGCGAGGCGAAGGTGGCGTACGCGTTCGCCATGGTCAGCGGCGACATCTCCTGGGTGCCGAGCGCGATCGACGGGGCCTGGTCGATCTTGCGGCCGTCGGCCCGCTCGACGCCCATCTTCTTCGCCATCTTCGTCACCGGGCAGATGCCGATGTCCGCGATCATCTGGACGAAGTAGGTGTTGACCGAGAGCGCGGTCGCCTTCTTCATCGAGTACGGACCGACCTCGGACGTGTTCTCGTTGGTGAGATCCGCGGCGGCGCTGCCGGTGCCGTTGCGCCAGGTGGCGCCGTCACAGGCGGAGATCGGGCTCGGGTAGTTCATCTTGTACGGCGCCGAGTACGACTTCGTCGGGGCCATGCCGTCCTCGAGGGCGGCCGCGGCGACGATCGGCTTGAACGTCGAACCGGGCTGGTAGCCCGCGCCGCCGCCCATGGACTCGTCGACCGACAGGTTGATCGTGGTCTCGTTCTTCTTTATGTCGAGACCGTAGGGCCGCGACTGGCCCATGGCGAGGATCTTGCCGGTGCCGGGCTCCACGATGGTGGCGGCCGTGGCGACCTCGTCCGTCTGGTTGACATGGGACTTGATGGACGCCTGGACCGACTTCTGGGCCTTCGGGTCCATCGTCGTCCGAATGGTCAGACCGCCCTGGTTCCAGATCTTGGCCCGGGCCTCCTTGCTCTTCCCGAAGATCGGGTCGTTCAGGAAGACCTCACGGACGTAGTCGCAGAAGAAGCCCGCGTTCTTGACGGCCGTGATGCAGCCGTTCTTCGGCTTGCTGATGTCCAGGCCGAGCGGCTTGTCCTTGGCCTTGTCGGCCTCCGTCTGCGAGATGTCACCGACCTCGGCCATGCGCTGCAGCACGATGTTGCGCCGCTTGGTGGCCTCCTGCGGGTCGTTCACCGGGTCGTACCGGCTGGGCGACTGCACGATGCCGGCGAGGAGGGCGGCCTCGTCGACGTCCAGGTCCTTGGCGGACTTGGAGAAGTAGCGATGGGAGGCGGCCTCGACGCCGTAGGCCTGCTGGCCGAAGAACGTGATGTTCAGGTAGTTCTCGAGGATCTTCTTCTTGCCCAGCTCCTCTTCGAGCTGGATCGCCTTCTTCAGCTCGTTGATCTTCCGGCCGAGGGTCTGCTGGGTGGCCTGCTGGACCTTGGTCGGGTCGTCCCCGGCCTCCTCCACGGCGACGTTCTTCACCAGCTGCTGCGTCAGCGTGGACGCGCCCTGGGCGACACCGCCTTCCTGCGCGTTGCGGTTGAGCGCGCGCAGGACGCCCTTGAGGTCGATCGCGCCGTGCTGGTAGAAGCGGGCGTCCTCGATGGCGATGATCGCCTGCTGCATGTACGGCGAGATCTCCTTGAGATCGACCACCGTACGGTCGCGGCTGTACACCGTGGCGATCGAGTCGCCCTTGCTGTCCAGGATCGTCGTGCGCTGGCTCAGCGGTGGCTGCTTGAGATTGGCGGGGAGTTCGTCGAACCCCTCGACCGACCCCTTGGCCGCGAGCCCCAGGGCGCCGACCGCGGGCAGCGCGATGCCCGCCATGACGGCACCGGCGAGGACGCTGACACCTAGGAACTTGGCGGCCTGCTGTGTGGGGGACAGACCACCACCCGAGCGCTTGTTTGGCATGGGGGCAGCCTAATCCGTAGTTCTGATCGTTCCGAAGGAGCAGGTGGGTCCAGAGGGGTACGGGTGCCGGATCGTGACATCCGGGGCGCTCTGGAAAGCCCGAAGAACATGAACGGTTGTCTACGTTCTCATTCGCCGGACACGCGCGCAGGCGTTGGCCTAAGCTGCTCTCAACTGTCACAGCCGTAGGCCCTTGTATCAAGTACGTCGGGCGAGCCCGAATCGTTCTGACGTTCTTCCGATTTTTTTCCGGTGCCGTGTCCGAATCCACCTCGTGTGTCATTCGGTGTCCGTTGTGACGCATGTCAACTGTCCCGTTCTGACGGGATAGTCACGTATGTCCTCAGGTCACTCCCGCGGGTGATCTGCCGCTTACGCATAGTCCGTTCGGGCCATTCAAGATTGGGCCCGAAGGGGGTGTTGCGCTGTGCCCACCTTCCGTAACGTCCTCAACTGGCGGCGGTGAATATGCCGCTGCCGCCGTGGGGGAGCCTCGATTCGGGAGAGGACGGCGCCGGTATGGGCTGGGTAACCGACTGGAGTGCGCAGGCTGCCTGCCGCACTACCGATCCGGATGAACTGTTCGTTCAAGGAGCAGCGCAGAACAGGGCCAAGGCGGTGTGCACCGGATGCCCGGTACGCACGGAGTGCCTGGCGGACGCGTTGGACAACCGCGTCGAGTTCGGCGTGTGGGGAGGAATGACGGAGCGAGAGCGCCGCGCACTGCTGCGCAGGCGACCGACCGTCACGTCGTGGCGCAGGCTGCTGGAGACCGCGCGCACGGAGTACGAGCGTGGCGCGGGCATTCTGCCGCTCGACGATGACGAGATGTACGAGAACTACGCGGCGGTGAGCTGAGGCGAGACCCCTTCCGGGTCACGTCGGTCGAGGGCGCCCTTGAGGTGTCGGCGCGTCGGGCAGGTGTGCCGGCTCTCGGGTGCCCCGAGGCGTGGATCGGTGGGGTGGATCGGCGGGCCGGTCGAACGGACGGGCCCGGCCGGACGTCAGTCCGGGCATCAGGCATCGGACGCCAGTCCGGGTATCAGGCGTCGTCGGAGCGTCAGGTCTCGTCGGAGGTGGGCAGTTCCGGCCTTATGGCCGCGAGCCGGTCCCCGATGTCCCGCAGACCTGAGAGGTCATGGACATCACCGGGCAGCGCGGCCACTTCGGCCACGGCCACCTCGGGATGCAGCGCGGTGAAGCGGTCACGCGTGCGTTGCTCACGGGAGAGCAGCCGCATCCGCTCGGCATGCAGCCTGAGCAGGCCTGCCGTGAGCTGTTCCACCGTCCGGTCCGGGGCAGGGGAGCCGTCCTGGGTACCGGCGGTGGTTGCGGATGGTTCTGGACTGTCCGGACTGCTTGGATTGTCTGAACTGCCGTACGTGTCGGGAGAGTTACGAACTGCTTTCCCGTCCACCTGATCCACAATGCGGGGCTCGTCAAGATTTTCCGCGGCGGCGAGCGCGCGCTCGGCGGACAGCTGGGCCGCGCCGCTGCCATGGACGCGGTTCAGCACCAGCCCGGCCAGCGGCATGTCCTCGGCCGCCAGCCGCTCCACGAAGTACGCCGCCTCACGCAGCGCGTCCCGCTCCGGCGCGGCCACCACCAGGAACGCCGTGCCGGGTGCCTGGAGCAGCTTGTACGTGGCGTCCGCGCGGGTACGGAAACCGCCGAACATGGAGTCCATGGCGGCCACGAACGTCTGGACGTCCTTGAGCAGTTGACCGCCTAGCAGCTTGCCCAGGGCGCCCGTCATCATCGACATGCCGACGTTCAGGAACTTCATGCCGGCCCGCCCGCCGACCTTCGCCGGAGCCAGCAGCACCCGGATCAGCTTGCCGTCGAGGAACGAGCCGAGCCGCTTCGGGGCGTCCAGGAAGTCCAGTGCCGAACGGGACGGCGGGGTGTCGACGACGATCAGATCCCACTCGTCCCGGGCCCTCAGCTGGCCCAGCTTCTCCATCGCCATGTACTCCTGGGTGCCGGCGAAGCCCGCGGAGAGCGACTGGTAGAAGGGATTGCCGAGGATCGCGGAGGCCCGGTCGGGGTCCGCGTGCGCCTCGACGATCTCGTCGAACGTGCGCTTCATGTCGAGCATCATGGCGTGCAGTTCGCCGTCGCCGTCGATGCCCTTCACCCGGCGCGGGGTGTTGTCCAGCGAGTCGATGCCCATGGACTGGGCGAGCCGCCGGGCCGGGTCGATGGTGAGCACGACCACCTTGCGGCCGCGCTCGGCGGCCCGCACCCCGAGCGCCGCCGCCGTGGTCGTCTTGCCCACGCCGCCGGCGCCGCAGCAGACCACGATGCGGGTGCCGGGGTCGTCGAGCAGCGGATCGACCGCGAGGAGCCTGGGTGCGCTGATCGCGCGGTGTCCGTCGTGGGAGGGGGCCGAATCACGCGTGGCGGCCGGGTCCGGAGTCATGAGATCCCTTGCTGACGCAGTTCCTTGGCCAGTTCGTACAGGCCCGCCAGATCCATTCCCTCGGCGAGCAGCGGCAGTTCGTGCAACGGCAGGTCCAGCTCGCCCAGGACGCCCCGCTGTTCGTGCTCCAGGGTGTACCGCTCGGCGTACTCCTCGGCCTGCGCGAGCAGCGGCTCCACCAGACGCTCCGCGGTGCCGCCGCGCCGCGCGCCGCCCAGACCCGCCGTGGACAGGGACTTGGCGACCGCTGTACGCGGCACCGCGCGCGCGTACTCCAGCTCGTCGGCGTCCAGGATCTCCGGCCGCACCATGTTGACGATGATCCGTCCCACCGGCAGCTTCGCCGCCCGCAGCTCGGCGATGCCGTCCGCCGTCTCCTGGACGGGCATCTCCTCCAGCAGCGTCACCAGATGCACAGCCGTCTCCGGCGACTTCAGGACCCGCATCACCGCCTGCGCCTGATTGTGTATCGGACCGATCTTCGCGAGCCCCGCCACCTCGTCGTTCACGTTCAGGAAGCGGGTGATGCGTCCGGTGGGCGGCGCGTCCATCACCACGTAGTCGTACGCGAACCGCCCGCTCTTCTCCTTGCGGCGCACCGCCTCGCAGGCCTTGCCGGTCAGCAGCACGTCCCGCAGCCCCGGCGCGATGGTGGTCGCGAAGTCGATGGCGCCGAGCTTCTTCAGGGCCCGGCCCGCGCTGCCGAGCTTGTAGAACATCTGGAGGTAGTCCAACAGGGCCAGTTCGGGGTCGATGGCCAGCGCGTACACCTCCCCGCCCCCGGGAGCCACCGCGATCTTCCGCTCCTCGTACGGCAGTGCCTCCGCCTCGAAGAGCTGTGCGATGCCCTGTCTGCCCTCGACCTCGACCAGGAGGGTGCGCTTCCCCTCGGTCGCGAGGGCGAGCGCGAGTGCGGCGGCGACCGTGGTCTTTCCGGTCCCGCCCTTGCCGCTGACGACCTGGAGCCTGCTCACGTATTCGAGCCTAACCAGTCGACGCCCGGCATACGCGGGAGGCTGTGGACAACTTGTGTTTCCCCTGCCTGTCGACCCCCGCCTGTCCAGGTCGTCCTGCCCGCCGGGACGGCCCCGGAACCCCCGCGCAACCGAGGGGGAACCCGAGCCGGACCTGGCCCCGGACCGAGCCCTGGACCGCGGCGGAACCCGCGGCGGACCGAGACGGAACCCGTGCGGGACGGCGGCGGGCGGGCAGCGGATAAAGTCGGCCACATGACCAAGTGGGAATACTCAACCGTGCCGCTGCTCGTCCACGCCACGAAGCAGATTCTGGACACCTGGGGCGAGGACGGCTGGGAGCTCGTCCAGGTCGTGCCCGGGCCGAACAACCCCGAGCAGCTGGTGGCCTACCTGAAGCGGCCCAAGCCGTGAGCGCCGTCGAGGCCAGGCTCGCGGAGCTCGGGCTGAGGCTGCCCGAGGTCGTCCCGCCGCTCGCCGCGTACCAGCCGGCCGTCCGCTCCGGCGTGTACGTGTACACCTCCGGACAGCTGCCCATGGTGGACGGCAAGCTGCCCGTCACCGGCAAGGTCGGCGCCGAGGTCACCCCCGAGGAGGCCAAGGAGCTGGCCCGCACCTGCGCGCTGAACGCCCTCGCGGCCGTCAAGTCCGTGGCGGGCGACCTGGACCGCGTCGCGCGCGTGGTGAAGGTCGTCGGCTTCGTCGCCTCGGCCTCCGACTTCACGGGCCAGCCCGCCGTGCTGAACGGCGCGAGCGAGCTCCTGGGTGCCGTCCTCGGCGACAAGGGTGTCCACGCGCGCAGCGCGGTCGGTGTGGCGGTCCTGCCGCTGGACGCTCCGGTCGAGGTGGAGATCCAGGTGGAGCTGACCACCGCGTAGGCCCGCCGAGATCGCGGAGGCTCACTCGAACATCCGCCCGTGACGAGTTAGCCTCCGCCCATGGCAAACGGGCAGTGGTACCCAGCCGAGTGGCCGGACCGCATCCGCGCACTCGCGGCCGGCACGCTGACACCGGTGACCCCCAGGCGGGCCGCCACCGTCATGCTGCTCAAGGACACGGCCGACACCCCGGTCGTGCACATGCTGCGCAGACGCGCCTCCATGGCCTTCGCCGGGGGCGCGTACGCGTATCCGGGCGGCGGCGTCGACCCGCGCGACGACGACCGGCACATCCGCTGGGCGGGCCCCACGCGCGCGTGGTGGGCGTCCCGGCTCGGTGTCGACGAGGACGACGCCCAGGCGATCGTCTGCGCGGCCGTACGGGAGACGTACGAGGAGGCGGGCGTCCTGCTCGCCGGGCCGAGCCCCGACACCGTGATCGGCGACACGACGGGCGACGACTGGGAGGCTGACCGCGCGGCGGTGGCCGCCCGGGAGCTGTCCTTCGCGGAGTTCCTGGAGCGCAGACAGCTGGTCCTGCGGTCCGACCTGCTGGGCGCCTGGGCCCGCTGGATCACCCCTGAGTTCGAGTCCCGCCGCTACGACACCTGGTTCTTCGTGGCCGCCCTCCCGCAGGGCCAGCGCACCCGCAACGCCTCCACGGAGGCCGACCGTACGGTGTGGATCCGCCCCGGGGACGCCGCGGACGGCTACGACAAGGGCGAACTGCTGATGATGCCGCCCACCATCGCGACCCTGCGCCGGCTCGCGGAGTACGACACGGCCGCCGCCGCGCTCGCCGCGGCCCCGGCCCGCGACCTGACCCCCGTCCTCGCCAGGGCCCGCCTGGAGAACGACGACGTGGTCCTCTCCTGGCCCGGCCACGAGGAGTTCACCAAGCGCATATCGGCCGGCGGGGGCACCCCGTGACGGCCGTCGCCGGGTGGCGGGGCGGAACCTTCGCGGGCCGACGGAGCGGCGAGACCACGCTCCCTCACGCGCCGGGCGCCCCGCGCTGCACTCCGTCGCGCGCTCCTCGCACCACCCCGTGCTCCCGCGCCCCGCATCACGACACTCCGCCCGTCCCGCTGGAAGGCACCCCCGCATGACCGACGCAGCAGCCCTCCCCGGCCAGCCCAGGGGCGGCGTCCTGTCGGGGCCCGCCACCGCGCGCGCGGTCAACGTGCTCGCGCCGAACGCGTCGATGATGACGCTGGACGGGACCAACACCTGGATCGTGTCCGAGCCCGGCTCCGACCTCGCGGTGGTGATCGACCCGGGCCCCCTGGACGACGTCCACCTGCGCAACGTCGTCGCCACGGCGGAGGAGGCCGGCAAGCGGGTCGCGCTGACCCTGCTCACCCACGGGCACCCGGACCACGCGGAGGGCGCCGCCCGCTTCGCCGAGCTGACCGGGACGAACGTACGGGCCCTCGACCCGGCGCTGCGGCTGGGCGACGAAGGGCTCGGCGCGGGCGACGTCGTCACGGTCGGCGGCCTGGAACTCAGGGTCGTCCCCACCCCCGGCCACACCGCCGACTCGCTGTGCTTCCATCTCCCGGCCGACCGCGCCGTCCTGACGGGCGACACCGTCCTGGGGCGCGGTACGACGGTCGTGGCCCACCCCGACGGGCGCCTCGGCGACTACCTCGACTCCCTCCGCCGCCTCAGGTCCCTCACGGTCGACGACGGGGTGCACACCGTCCTGCCCGGTCACGGCCCCGTCCTCGACGACGCCCAGGGAGTCGTCGAGTTCTACCTCGCCCACCGGGCCCACCGGCTCGCCCAGGTCGAGACGGCCGTCGAGAACGGCTACCGCACCCCCGACCAGGTCGTCGCCCATGTCTACGCGGACGTCGACCGCTCCCTGTGGCCCGCCGCGGAACTCTCGGTACGGGCACAGCTGGAGTACCTCACCGAACACGGCCTGATCTGACGACCCGCGCCACGCGCCCGGCCGAGGCCCTCTGAGGGCCCTCTCCGGGGCCACGGCACCGCAGAGGGCTCACGGGCCCCCACAAGGGCCCCCGAACCCCAGCAGCCCCCTCCAGAGGCGCCCAGAGGCATCCAGATGCATCCGGCAGGCATCCGCAGGCGCTCCCGCCTCCTGTGCTCCCGTCACCGATCCCCAGGACGGGGCGCCTTGGCGCCGTGCACGCGCGCGTACTCCTCGGCCAGCCAGGGGGCCAGGTCGTCGAGGTAGGAACGCAGAACGTCGACGCGAGCGCCCGGCTCGTACCCGGCCACCGCGGCGGCGCGCATCTGGGCGGCACGCTCGGGGTAGTACTCGCCGAACGCCGCCGCCATCTCGTGCAGATCGCTGGTCCAGCCGTTCCAGCGGGGCATGACCAGGGTGAACCCGGTGCGGACGAGACGTCGGGAACAGCCGCGCACAAGCGCCCGTACGGCGTCGTCACCGGAGGCCTCCGCGACCCGCTCGCGCCAGCGCGGCAGGAGCAGCCCGAGGTCGCCGTTGGTCTCGCGGGCGAGGAGGGAGGTCGGCCGATAGCGGGGCAGGTCCGCCGCCAGGTCCTCGCCCAGCAGGGGAGTGCACAGACAGGCCACGAACCAGCCCAGGTCGTACCGTTCCAGGTCGCTGAGCACCTGATCCCGGCCGGCCAGCAGCGTCCCGCCCCCGTCGATCTGCGGGAACTCCCGGTCCAGGGTCTCGTCCAGCGCCCGCGCCCCGGCCCGGTCCGTCCCCGTGGGCTCCTCCCGCAACACCACCAGCAGATCGAGGTCGCTCCGCCCCGGACGGGCCGTACCCCGGGGGATCGACCCGTACAGGTACGCACTGTGCAGCCGATCCCCGAACACGTTCAGAACCCGGTCCCGGGCCGCCGCGACCACCGGCCGGAAGTCGTCACCGACCCGCCCGACAGCCCCCTCCCGCTCGATGAACCCCTGCCCGTCCAGCCCTCGCGAACTCCCCGTTCCCGCCATGCGGTCAGTGTGCCGGGAGGGGCCCCATGCATGAGGACGGGAACGGCCGAGGGCGGAGGGGGGACACCGATGGGGCCCGCCCCGGACCGAGACGAACCCCATCGACGTACGACTGCGCATGGACGCCTACGTCCTACGTACGGACGACTGCGTGCGTCTGCGCGTGCCTACGAACCACCCGCGTCAGCGCGACCGCTTCGCCAGCCGCTCCACGTCCAGCAGGATCACCGCGCGGGCCTCCAGGCGCAGCCACCCCCGCTGCGCGAAGTCCGCCAGCGCCTTGTTCACGGTCTCCCGTGACGCACCCACCAACTGGGCCAGCTCTTCCTGCGTGAGGTCGTGCACCACATGGATGCCCTCCTCCGACTGCACACCGAACCGCCGCGAGAGGTCCAGCAGCGCGCGGGCGACCCGTCCGGGCACGTCCGAGAAGACGAGGTCGGACATCTGGTCGTTGGTCTTGCGCAGCCGCCGTGCGACGGCGCGCAGCAGCGCCGCCGCCACCTCGGGCCGTGCGTTCAGCCACGGCTGGAGGTCGCCGTGGCCGAGGCCGAGCAGCTTGACCTCGGTCAGTGCGGTGGCGGTCGCCGTCCGCGGGCCCGGGTCGAAGAGCGACAGCTCGCCGATCAGCTCGCCGGGGCCGAGCACGGCCAGCATGTTCTCGCGGCCGTCGGGCGACGCGCGGTGCAGCTTGACCTTGCCCTCGGTGACCACATAGAGGCGGTCACCGGGGTCGCCCTCGTGGAAGAGAGCGTCACCGCGCGCGAGGGTCACCTCACTCATGGAGGCGCGGAGCTCCGCGGCCTGCTCGTCATCGAGCGCCGCGAAGAGCGGGGCGCGCCGCAGAACGTCGTCCACGAGTTCTCTCCTTGTCGACCTGCTCAGGGGATCTTGCTCCCCGTACTACCAGGGGACCGTGTTCCCCATCTTGCCGGACGGTCCAAACAGTGTGATCTGTCACAAGGATGCCGCACACATGTCCCGGGGTAAGCGTCAGGGGTCCAATTGGGGGCCGATCTTCAGGGCCCGGGGCGGATGTCAGTGCCGGGCTCTAGGCTGGCCGGGTGTCCAAATCGCCGGTGAGAGCACAGGCCGAGGGGGCTGGGCACGTGGTGGTACGGCGTGATTCCGCTGTGGGCGAACAGCGCCTCACGGGAGCGAACAAAACGGCAAAGGCGACGAAGGTGTCCGATCCATCAGCGGCGGAGAACCCCGCCCAGAAGACCACGGCCCCGGCGAAGAAGGCCGCGTCGGCGAGAAGGGCTGCCGTCCCCCGGAAGGCGGCGGCGAAGAAGCCGGCCTCCGCGCGAAAGGCGCCCGCGGCGGACGCGACCCCCGCCGCTCCCGCGACCGCGAATCGGTCCGCCAAGTCCGCAGGATCCGCCAAGCCCGAGTCCCACACCGCCCTGGTCCGCCGGGCCCGCCGTATCAACCGCGAACTCGCCGAGGTGTACCCGTACGCCCACCCGGAGCTGGACTTCGAGAACTCGTTCCAGCTGATCGTCGCGACCGTCCTGTCCGCGCAGACGACCGACCTGAGGGTCAACCAGACGACACCGGCGCTCTTCGCGAAGTACCCGACCCCCGAGGACCTGGCCGCGGCCGAACCCGAGGTGGTCGAGGAGATCCTGCGGCCCTGCGGGTTCTTCCGGGCCAAGACGAAGTCGGTGATAGGGCTGTCGAAGGCCCTGGTGGAGAACCACGGCGGCGAGGTCCCCGGCCGTCTGGAAGACCTCGTCAAGCTGCCCGGAGTCGGCCGCAAGACCGCCTTCGTCGTGCTGGGCAACGCCTTCGGCCGCCCCGGAATCACCGTGGACACCCACTTCCAGCGGCTCGTACGACGCTGGAAGTGGACCGAGGCGACCGACCCGGACAAGATCGAGGCCGCCATCGGCGCGCTCTTCCCGAAGAGCGAGTGGACGATGCTGTCGCACCATGTGATCTTCCACGGCCGCCGTATCTGCCACGCCAGGAAACCGGCCTGCGGCGCCTGCCCCATCGCCCCGCTCTGCCCGGCGTTCGGCGAGGGCGAGACCGACCCGGAGAAGGCCCGGAAGCTGCTGAAGTACGAGAAGGGCGGCTTCCCCGGCCAGCGCCTCAAGCCGCCGCAGTCCTACCTGGACGCGGGCGGCATCCCGGCCCCGCCCCTGGGAGCCGCCGGATGACGGCCCGCCCGGAGCGACCCGGCACGTACGCCACCGCGCGCGCCCACTCCCGCGCGCACCCGCCCCACTCCGGCCGCCGCCACCCACACGAGGGACGCGGGGCCCGGGCGGAACGATCAGCGGTCCCTCGGGCGTTGGGACCGGAAGAACGACGGGGGTGGCTATGACACGCGCGAGCCGGACGGACGGCGGCCCGGACACCGGGCACGGGCACCACGGGGGGCGGCACCACGAGGTGCGGCGGCACGCCTGGGACGGACGGGTCGGTCTGGACAAGTCGGGCCTGCCGGGCTGGCTGGACCCGGTGGTGCACGCCGCCGAGACGGTCGAGCCGCTGCAGCTGAGCCGCTTCCTGCCGCCGGAGAACGGCTCGGGACGGCAGTCGGCGGTCCTGATCCTCTTCGGCGACGGCACGGACGGGCCCGAGCTGCTGCTCATGGAGCGCGCCGGCTCGCTCCGGTCGCACGCGGGCCAGCCGTCGTTCCCCGGCGGCGCCCTCGACCCGGAGGACGGCGACCCGGGCGCCGACGGCCCGCTGCGCGCCGCCCTGCGCGAGGCCGAGGAGGAGACCGGCCTCGACCCCGCCGGAGTCCAGCTCTTCGGCGTGCTGCCCAAGCTGTACATCCCGGTCAGCGGCTTCGTCGTCACCCCCGTCCTGGGCTGGTGGCACCGCCCGACACCGGTCCGGGTCGTCGATCCGAACGAGACCGCCCGCGTCTTCACCGTCCCCGTGGCGGATCTCACGGATCCGGCCAACAGAGCCACCGCCATTCACCCCCGCGGCTACGCAGGCCCGGCATTTCTGGTCGAATCAGCCCTTGTGTGGGGCTTCACGGCCGGAGTGATCGACCGTCTGCTGCACTACGCGGGCTGGGAGCGCCCCTGGGACCGGGAGAAGCAGGTCCCGCTCGACTGGCGCTCATGACAGGGTGTCTGCCGTGCTGCGTCTTTTGGGGCTTGTCGTGTCCTCCCGTCGCCGCGCGGCGGACCGGACCCCCGGCCGGCCTGTAGTGATCGCGAAGTGACGAGGCGAGGCTTGAAGCGGTGAACGTGCTGGACATCCTGTTGCTGGTAGCCGCCGTCTGGTTCGCGATCGTGGGCTACCGACAGGGCTTCGTCGTCGGCATCCTCTCGGTGATCGGCTTCCTCGGCGGCGGTCTCGTCGCGGTCTACGCCCTGCCCGTCATCTGGGACTGGATGACCGACAACTCCGAGGTCAGCACGGCCGCCGCGGTCGTCGCGGTGGTCATCGTGATCGTCTGCGCCTCGATCGGCCAGGCCCTGACCACCCACCTCGGCAACAAACTGCGCCGGTACATCACCTGGTCCCCGGCCCGCGCCCTGGACGCCACCGGCGGCGCCCTCGTCAACGTCGTCGCCATGCTCCTGGTCGCCTGGCTGATCGGTTCCGCACTCGCCGGGACGACCCTGCCGACGCTCGGCAAGGAGGTCCGCAACTCCAAGGTGCTGCAGGGCGTGGCGGGAGCCCTGCCCACCCAGGCCGACACCTGGTTCGCGGACTTCTCCTCGGTCCTCACACAGAACGGCTTCCCACAGGTCTTCAGCCCGTTCTCCAACGAGCCGATCACCGAGGTCCAGCCCCCCGACCCGGCGCTCGCGAGCAGCCCGGTGGCCCAGCGCGCCAAGCGTTCCATCGTCAAGGTCATGGGCACCGCCCAGAGTTGCGGCAAGGTCCTCGAAGGCACCGGCTTCGTCTTCGGCGAGCGCCGGGTCATGACCAACGCCCACGTGGTCGGCGGCGTCGACGAGCCCACCGTCCAGATCGGCGGCGAGGGCCGCAAGTACGACGCCAAGGTCGTCCTCTACGACTGGGAGCGCGACATCGCCGTCCTGGACGTACCGGGCCTGAAGGCACCCGTGCTGAAGTTCACCACCGAGGATGCGGCCAGCAGCGACGACGCCATCGTCGCCGGCTTCCCGGAGAACGGCGCGTACGACATCCGCCCCGCGCGCGTGCGTGGTCGCATCACGGCCAACGGCGCCGACATCTACAAGCGCGGCACCGTCCACCGCGACGTCTACTCGCTCTACGCGACCGTCCGCCAGGGCAACTCCGGCGGCCCGCTGCTCACACCCGAGGGCAAGGTCTACGGCGTGGTCTTCGCCAAGTCCCTCGACGACCCGGACACGGGGTACGCCCTCACCGCGGACGAGGTCGAGGAGGACATCGCCAAGGGCCGTACGGCCAACCAGCAGGTGGACAGCGACAGCTGCGCCCTCTGAGGCCGGGCGGGCCGGTGCGGTGGAGATCCCGTGCGCGTCGCCCCGTACGGGTCAGGGGCGAGGATGGCGCAGCCGGGCCGAGACCCAGCGGGCACGGCGGCGCAGGATGCGCGGAATGCCCAGCCGGGGATCCGTCCCCTGCAGCTGCGGGGCGCCCCTCTGGTGGGAGCTCAGGCCCGCGGCCGAGCGGCGGTTGCGTGCTGCGTCACTGTAGTCGTGCGTCCAGCCCATACCCCGACGTGTGCCCCCGCCCCAAGGTCGATAACCGCCCCCACGCCCCCCAATTGGCCTATGCGCCGGGCAAGTGGCTGTTCGGGGAACAGGTGTTCACGTCCGGATAGCGGGCGGCCCGGCCGGACTCACCGGTCGGGCTCGGGGTCCTTCAGCCAGTTGATGAGTTCGGCGGAGAACGCCACCGGGTCCTCCTCGTGCGGGAAGTGTCCCAGACCGTCGAACAGCCGCCAACGGTACGGCGCTTCGACGTACTCCCCGGACCCCGCCGCGCTGCGGGTGCGCATCACCGGGTCGAGCGAACCGTGCAGGTGGAGGGTGGGCACCCGGACCGGCCGCTTCATCCGGCGGTTGAACTGGATGCCGTCCGGGCGGGCCATCGACCGCACCATCCACCGGTACGGCTCGATCGAGCAGTGGGCCGTCGACGGGATGCACATGGCCCGCCGGTAGGCCTCCACGGCCTCGTCGTCGGGCAGCCGCGGCCCCGACCAGTCCCGCAGGAGCCGCCCGACGAGGGCGCCGTCGTCGGCGGTGAGCTGCCGCTCGGGGATCCAGGGCCGCTGGAACCCCCAGATGTAGGAGCCCGCCGAGGTCTGCTTGACGTCGGAGAGCATCGCCGAGCGCCAGCGCCGCGGGTGCGGCATCGAGGAGACCGCGAGCCGCCGTACGAGCTTCGGGCGCATCACGGCCGCCGTCCACGCCAGATAGCCGCCCAGGTCGTGGCCGACCAGCGCGGCATCGGGCTCGCCGAGGGACCGTACGACCCCGGTGATGTCGAGGGCGAGGTTCGCGGGGTCGTACCCCCGGGGCGTGCGGTCGCTGCCGCCCACCCCGCGCAGGTCCATCGCCACGGCCCGGAACCCCGCGTCGGCGAGGGCGACCAGTTGGTGCCGCCAGGTCCACCAGAACTGCGGGAAGCCGTGCAGCAGCAGCACCAGCGGCCCGTCGCCCGCCTCGGCGATGTGGAAGCGCGCGCCGTTGGCGGCCACGTCCCGGTGGATCAGCTCCTTGGCGCCGGGCACGTCGAGCCGTACGGGAGACGCGGGCTGATTCGAGGGGGCGGCCGGGGTGGTCGCGGGGTCGGTCATGACGTCGAGCGTGCCACAGCCTCGACGGCGTCGTCGGCCGGGGCGGGCCGACGGGGGTGCGGCTTGGCGTTCTGCAGCACGCCCGCCGTCTCCTTCATCGACGCGGCGACCTTCTGCGGACCCTGCCCCTTCTTGGCCTTCTTGGAGAAGACCACGCCGATGAGGGTCAGCACGAGGGCGACCACCACGTTCGCCGCGAACGACAGCAGGAAGCAGATCGCCAGGTTCCACTCGCTCCAGGTGCGGATGCCGTACGCCAGGGCGAAGCTCAGCATGGGCAGGGAGAAGATCAGCACCGCGCCGGCCGCGGTGAACGCCCCGCCGCCGATCACGCCTCGCTTGACGTCCTGCCTCAGCTGGGCCTTGGCCAGCGCGATCTCGTCGTGCACCAGCGCGGACATCTCGGCCGTCGCCGAGGCGAACAACTGGCCGACGCTGCGTTCGGCTCCGACCGGGCTGCCGTCGGGTGCGCTCATCGGGGTCTCCCTCATATGCGTTTGTACGGTCCTGTCTGCGGTCCTGTCAGATCATGCCGGACCGTCGTCGCCGTCGCCTGCCCCGCCCGCCACTTCGGCAAGCCTGCGATGCTCGGCGGCCTTACGTTCATGGATCGCGGCCATGCGCAGGTGGTACGCCGGGTCGTCCTGTTCGTAGACGTCGGGGACGCCGTCGAGGTCGTCGTCGCGCTCCTCGGCGGCCCACAGCGCCTGGTACTTGGCGTTCCGCAGCTTCAACAGGACGGTCGCCAGGACCGCCGCGACGAGCGACCCGGTGAGGACGGCCGCCTTGACGCCGTCGGTGAGCACCGGGTCGTCCTCGAAGGCGAGTTCGCCGATGAGCAGCGACACGGTGAAGCCGATGCCGGCCAGCGAGGCGACCGCGAAGACGTCCGGCCAGGCCAGTTCCTCGGAGAGCGTGGCCCGGGTGAAACGGGCGGTCAGCCAGGTCCCGCCGAAGATGCCGACCGCCTTGCCGACGACCAGCCCGAGCACCACCCCGAGCGTCTCGGGCTGGGTGAACACTTTCTCCAGCGCACCGCCCGACACCGCGACGCCCGCGCTGAACAGGGCGAACAACGGCACGGCGAGACCGGCCGACAGGGGGCGCACAAGGTGCTCGATGTGCTCGCCGGGAGAGCGCTCCTCGCCTTCGCGCCGGGTGCAGCGCAGCATGAGCCCCATCGCGACACCCGCGATGGTGGCGTGCACGCCGCTGTTGTACATCAGCGCCCACACGACGAGCGCGAGCGGAACGTACACGAACCACCCGCGCACGCCCTTCCTCAGCAGCAGCCAGAAGACGGCGAGACCGGCGAACGCGCCGCCGAGCGCGGCGAAGTTCAGATCGTCGGTGAAGAACACCGCGATGATCAGGATCGCGCACAGGTCGTCGACGACGGCGAGGGTGAGCAGAAAGGCCCGCAGCGCGTTCGGCAGGGAGGTGCCGATGACGGCGAGCACGGCCAGCGCGAAGGCGATGTCGGTCGCCGTGGGCACCGCCCAGCCGGCCAGGGAGCCGCCGCCGGTGAGGTTGGTGAGCGTGTACACGAGCGCCGGTACGGCCATGCCGCACAGGGCCGCGACCACGGGCAGCGCGGCCGTCCTGGGGTCCTTCAGATCACCGGCGACCAGTTCGCGTTTGAGCTCGATTCCGGCGACGAAGAAGAAGACCGCGAGCAGTCCGTCGGCCGCCCAGTGCGCCACGGACAGGTTCAGCCCCAGCGCCTCGGGGCCGAAGTGGAAGTCGCTGACGCTCTCGTAGCTGTCGTGCAGCGCGGGGACGTTGACCCAGACCAGCGCGGTGACGGCGGCCAGGAGCAGCAGACAGCCGCCGACGGTCTCCGTGCGCAGCGCGTCCGCCACGAAGGTCCGCTCGGGCAGTGAGAGCCGGCCGAGGACCTTGCGGGTGGGGGTGGTGCGGGACGCGGCCACGGTGGGGACCTCCGGTCGGTGGGCAGCACGGATCGCTCGCCGACCAGACTTCCCGGCACACCTGTTCTTCAGCTTAGTGAAAGGGCACCCGGCGCGCTTGTCGCAGGGTGCCCCTCGTGGTCGTACGCGGCGCGTCAGTCCTCGCTGGGCGCCGCCGGCAGCTTGGCCTGGATCAGGTCCATCACCGTGGAGTCGGTGAGCGTCGTGACGTCACCGAGCTGCCGGTTCTCCGCGACGTCCCGCAGCAGCCGCCGCATGATCTTCCCGGAACGGGTCTTCGGCAGCTCCTGCACCGGCAGGACCCGCTTCGGCTTGGCGATCGGGCCGAGGGTGGCGCCGACGTGGTTGCGGAGGTCGGCGACGAGGTTCTCGTCCTCGGCGTTCGCCGTGCCGCGCAGGATCACGAACGCCACGATCGCCTGACCGGTGGTCTCGTCGGCCGCGCCGACCACGGCCGCCTCGGCGACGGACGGGTGCGAGACGAGCGCCGACTCCACCTCGGTCGTCGAGATGTTGTGGCCGGACACGAGCATCACGTCGTCGACGCGTCCGAGGAGCCAGATGTCCCCGTCGTCGTCCTTCTTCGCCCCGTCACCGGCGAAGTACTTGCCCTCGAACCGGGACCAGTAGGTGTCGAGGAACCGCTGGTCGTCGCCCCAGATGGTGCGCAGCATCGACGGCCACGGCTCGGTGAGGACGAGATAGCCACCGCCGCCGTTCGGTACCTCGTTCGCCTCGTCGTCGACGACGGTCGCGGAGATGCCCGGCAGCGGTGTCTGCGCGGAGCCCGGCTTGGTGGACGTCACACCGGGCAGCGGCGAGATCATCATCGCGCCGGTCTCGGTCTGCCACCAGGTGTCCACGATCGGCGTCGCGTCGCCCCCGATGTGCTTGCGGTACCAGATCCACGCCTCGGGGTTGATCGGCTCACCGACGGAACCGAGGACGCGCAGGGAGGACAGGTCGAACTTCGCGGGGATGTCGTCGCCCCACTTCATGAACGTACGGATGGCCGTGGGCGCCGTGTAGAGGATCGTCACCCCGTACTTCTGCACGATCTCCCAGAACCGCCCCTGGTGCGGGGTGTCCGGGGTGCCCTCGTACATCACCTGCGTCGCGCCGTTGGCCAGCGGCCCGTACACGATGTACGAGTGGCCGGTGACCCAGCCGACGTCGGCCGTGCACCAGTAGACGTCCGTCTCCGGCTTGAGGTCGAAGACGGAGTGGTGGGTGTACGAGGTCTGCGTCAGGTAGCCGCCGGAGGTGTGCAGGATGCCCTTGGGCTTCCCCGTGGTGCCGGACGTGTACAGGATGAACAGCGGGTGCTCGGCCCCGAAGGGCTGCGCGGTGTGCGCGCTGCTCTGCCGGTCCACGATCTCGTGCCACCACACGTCGCGTGAGTCGTCCCACGCGACGTCCTGGCCGGTGCGGCGGACGACGAGGACATGCTCGACGTTGCCCGCCTTGGCGACCGCCTCGTCCACGGCCGGCTTCAGCGCGGAGGGCTTGCCGCGGCGGTAGCCGCCGTCGGAGGTGATGACCACCTTCGCGTCCGCGTCCTGGATCCGGGTCGCGAGCGCGTCGGCGGAGAAACCGCCGAACACGACGGAGTGCGCGGCGCCGATCCGGGCGCAGGCGAGCATCGCCACGGCCGTCTCCGGGATCATCGGCATGTACACCGCGACCCGGTCGCCCGCCTGGACGCCCAGCTCCAGCAGGGCGTTCGCCGCCCTGCTCACCTCGTCCTTCAGCTGGGCGTAGGTGAGGGAGCGGCTGTCCCCGGGCTCGCCCTCGAAGTGGATGGCGACCCGGTCGCCGTTCCCGGCCTCGACATGCCGGTCCACGCAGTTGTACGCGACGTTCAACTCGCCGTCCGCGAACCACTTGGCGAACGGCGGGTTCGACCAGTCCAGCGTCTCGGTAGGCTTCTTGGCCCAGGTCAGCCGCCGGGCCTGAGCCGCCCAGAAGCCGAGCCTGTCCGCCCTGGCCCGTTCGTACGCCTCGGCCGTGACGTTGGCGTTCTCGGCCAGGTCAGCGGGCGGCGCGAAGCGACGCTCCTCCTTCAAGAGGTTGGCCAGGCTTTCGTTGCTCACGACATCTCCCTCGCGGTGCTTTGCCGGGGCGACCGTTGTGTCCCAGCCCACAGCTCATCAGACCCGGACCCCCGATGACAAGGGCCTTCCTCTGATTGGTTTAGACCTGTGGGCGGGTGGCCGTGCGGCCGCGACGCCACCCGTTCCCACGGACCGGAACGGAAATCGGTTCACGCGCGCGTGTCGTGCAGGACCGTCCCGGTCGGGTCGGGGTCGGGCTTGCCGCTCGTGCCGGTCGTGCCGGTCGTTCCGGCGACCTGGTCGAAGACTCCGCTCTCGGGTGCTGCCTCCGTGAGCAGATACGCCTGGGCCTCGCCCACGTGGAAGTACATCCCGTGCAGTTCGAGCGCGCCCGCGCGCAGGGCTCGGGCGACGGACTCGTGGGCTCTCAGATGCTCCAGCTGCTGGATGACGTTGGTCAGGCAGAGCTGTTCGATGGCGTCGGCCGGCTCGCGTCCGGCGAGGCGGGCCCAGGGGCGGTTCTTGTCGGTCGCCCGGTCCAGGCTGGGCCGGCCGTGCCGCAGCCAGCGCTTGAGCGGGGTCTGGGCGCCGTGCGGATCGGCCTTGAGCAGGGCCTGCATCGCACCGCAGCCGGAGTGCCCGCAGACCGTGATGGACCGGACGTTCAGCACCTCCACCGCGTACTCGATCGCCGCCGCCACCGAGTCGTCGCCGCTCTCCTCACCGGGCAGCGGCACGAGGTTGCCGACATTGCGGACGACGAAGAGGTCGCCGGGGCCGCTGGAGGTGATCATCGATGTGACCAGCCGGGAGTCGGCGCAGGTCAGGAAGAGCTGGGAGGGCTGCTGTCCCTCGCGCGCGAGGCGGGCCAGCTCCCCGCGCACCAGCGGGGCGGTGTTCCGCTGGAAGGCGCTGATGCCGCGCGCCAGCTGATGGCTGTTCGGGCCCTCGGCGGCTTCCTCCTCGGGTGTGCCCGCGGTCGGGGTGGCCGGGGCCTCGCACTGGTGGTTCCGCCAGGGCGTCCAGGGGCGGCAGCGGCAATTGGCCGCCGAGGCACCGGCGGGTTCGGAGATACGGGTGCCCGCGCGGCCGGTGATCTCCACCGAGCCGCCGTGCGCGTGGTGCGCGTGCTGCCAGTCCTGCAGCGACTCGTACGCCGCGTGGTCCATGAACGACCCGTCCAGCTCCACGACGACGGTGGCCCCCTGGGGGACCTGGTGCAGGGCGCGGCTGAGGCGGGGCACGGCCAGGAACGTCAACTGCCCTCGTACATGGACGTGATGGACGCCCTCCCTCTCCTCATGGGTGATCCGGGTGCGGGTGAGCCGGTGCAGGGCGACACCGACGGCCACGGCGATGCCGAGCGCGACGCCTTCCAGGACGCCCAGGGCGACGACGCCGAGGGTGGTGACCGCGTAGACCAGCACTTCGCGGTGGCGGGTGACCGTGCGGATGTGGTGCAGGGAGACCATCTGGACCCCGACGGCCATCACCAGGGCGGCGAGTGAGGCGAGGGGGATCAGCTCCAGGCAGGGGACCAGGAGCAGTGCGGCCGCCACCACCCAGACGCCGTGCAGCATCGTGGAG
This sequence comes from Streptomyces griseiscabiei, assembly GCF_020010925.1. Lineage (NCBI taxonomy): Bacteria > Bacillati > Actinomycetota > Actinomycetes > Kitasatosporales > Streptomycetaceae > Streptomyces > Streptomyces griseiscabiei. The sequence goes on from NZ_JAGJBZ010000003.1 coordinate 483,716, forward strand.
TTGCGGCTGATGGCGCCCGCGCGGACGTTGGCCGTGCTGCGGACGGCGACGCCGGCGATGGGCAGGCCGCCGAGGATGCCGGAGACGACGTTGGCAGCGCCCTGGCCGCGCAGCTCGCGGTCGAGGTCCGAGCGCCGTACGTCGGTCCGGCCCGCCGCCAGCTTGTCCATGGCGACGGCGCCCAGGAGCGACTGCACGCTGCAGACCAGGGTGGTGGTGAGGACGGCGGCGGCCAGGCCGAGCACCGGTCCGTCGGGCACTCCCGCCAGGGCGTGGCTCCGCCAGGACGGCAGGTCGACCTTGGGCAGGCTCAGCGCCGCGAGCGAGGCGGTCGCCGTGGCGCCTGCGACGGCGACCAGGGCTGCCGGGATCGTGCGCAGCTGCCGGCCGAGGCGGCCGGGGAGCCGGGGCCAGGCGAGCAGCAGGACGAGGGTGAGGGCGCTCACGGAGACCGCGGCGGGATGCAGATGTGCCAACTGGGCGGGCAGGGCCCCGATGTTGGCGGCGACCGAACTCTGCGGGGTGCCGCCGAGCACGATGTGGAGCTGGGCGACGGCGATGGTGACGCCGATGCCGGCGAGCATGCCGTGCACGATCGCGGGGCTGACGGCCAGTGCCGAGCGGGCCACGCGCAGGTGGGCCAGGCCCAGTTGGGACAGGCCGGCGAAGACGGTGATGGCGCAGGTGGTGCGCCAGCCGTACTGGTGGATGAGGTCGGCGGTGACGACGGTGAGACCGGCCGCCGGACCACTGACCTGGAGGGGGGAGCCGCCCAGGCGGCCGGCGACGAGACCGCCGACGGCGGCGGCGACGAGGCCGGCCTGGAGCGGGGCGTCGGTGGCGAGGGCGATGCCCAGGGACAGGGGAAGGGCGATCAGGAAGACCGCGACGGAGGCGGACAGGTCGGCGGCCGAAATACGGAACCGGCGACGCGGCCCCTCCGGGGGGCTGTGCGGTCGGTGATCACGCTCCGTCCGGTTCGTCGGGTCCGGGTCGGTGGCGTGGGTGGGGACACAGGCGGACATGTTCTCCCGTCTCCGTTCAGCGGCGGGATTTTCTCAACACTCAGTAAACGAATCGTAATGCAGAGTAAAGGCTGCGCAAGAACATAAGCCGCAAATAGGTCATTAGATCACTCGTGGGAGTGAATGAAGCATTTCATCGGCTTGTCGTATTAATCATGATCGGAACTCTGTGTGACCTTGGCGGCTCTGCCTCCGAGCGAAGGAAGAAGGTGGGCGGAAGATGGCCGTCACCCAGAGGATCGCCGTCGGTGTCACGCTCGCCGCGACATGTGCCGCGGCCCTCGCCGGATGCGGGATCGGTGAACCGACGGGCACCGTCGGCCCGCCCGGCGCGAAGAAGGCCGAGAAGGAGGGCGGGCAGGGCCTGTCGGCCACGAAGGAGGGTGTCCCGGCGCCGCCGAAGGCCGCGGTCCGGCTGATCGGTGACGGCTCCACCGCGTACACCGGTGCGCAGCCGCACCTGCCCCGGCCCGAGCGGCTGAAGCCCGGTCAGAAGCCCCCGCAGTTCGTGGTGTTCTCCTGGGACGGCGCGGGCGAGGACAGCCAGCGGCTCTTCTCGCACTTCCGCAAGGTGGCCCGGGACAACGACGCGACCATGACGTACTTCCTCAGCGGTGTGTACATGCTGCCGGAGGAGAAGCGGGACCTCTACCGCCCGCCCCAGCACTCACCGGGCCGTTCGGACATCGGCTTCAACGACGTCCGCGGAATCAAGGACACCGTGGACCAGCTGCGCGGCGCGTGGCTGGAGGGCGACGAGATCGGCACGCACTTCAACGGCCACTTCTGCGGCCCCGGCGGCGTCGGCGAGTGGTCGGTCGAGGAGTGGAAGAGCGAGATCTCCCAGGCCAAGTCGTTCGTGAAGGCGTGGAAGACCAACACGGGCTCGGGACGGGCCGAGCCGCTGCCCTTCGACTACGACAAGGAGCTGATCGGCGCCCGGACGCCCTGCCTGGAAGGCCAGAAGAACTTCATGCGGGCCGCCCGCGAACTGGGCTTCCGCTACGACACCAGCGGCGTCAGGGACCAGGTCTGGCCCGAGAAGGACGACGGACTGTGGGACCTGTCGATGCAGCTCGTCCCCGTCCCCGGACGGGACTTCGAGACGCTGACCATGGACTACAACTTCTATGTGAACCAGTCCGGAGCCCGCGCGGGGGCGGAGGGCAGACGGGAGCACTGGGGCGACCAGTTCCGTGACGGCCTGCTCGCCGGCTTCGAGCGCGCCTACGAGGGCAACCGCGCGCCCCTGATCATCGGCAACCACTTCGAGTCCTGGAACGGCGGCGTCTACATGCGTGCCGTCGAGGAGACCATCGAGGCGGTCTGCGGCAAGGCCGAGGTGCGCTGCGTCTCCTTCCGGCAACTCGCCGACTGGCTCGACGCCCAGGACCCGAAGGTCCTGGACAGGCTGCGCACCCTCGGAGTCGGTCAGGCGCCGAAGAAGGGGTGGAAGAACTTCCTGTCCGCCGGACCGGCACCGGCCCCGAAGGGGGTTCCCGGAGCTCCGGCGGCCAAGCCGTAGCCGCACTCACACGGCGGCGGCGACCTCTTCGCCGAGCACGAACCCGGGGTCGATCTGGGCGGCCAGGTCGGCCCCGGTCCGTTCGTTGCCCCAACTGGTCGCGTTCTTCAGGTGGAAGTGCTCCGTCTGACGGGTGTAGCGCTCCCAGTCCCGCAGCTCGTACATGGCGTCCGCGGCGTCGTGCAGGGCGCGCAGGGACCGGTGGTTGGCCTCCTCCAGGTGCTCGAAGCGCGGCGGGCGGCCCTTCTCCAGGGCGCGCACCCAGTCCGAGTGCCCGAAGGCGACCAGCAGGTCGTCCCCGACCTCGGCGTGGAGGAAGTCGAGATCCTCCTGACCGTGCACCTTGTTGCCGACGACCCTCAGGGCGACGCCGTAGTCGGCGGCGTACTCCTTGTACTGGCGGTAGACGGAGACCCCCCTCCGGGTCGGCTCGGCGACGAGGAACGTCATGTCGAAGCGGGTGAACATGCCGGAGGCGAAGGAGTCCGAACCGGCCGTCATGTCGACCACCACGTACTCGTCGCGGCCGTCCACCAGGTGGTTCAGATACAGCTCCACCGCGCCCGTCTTGGAGTGGTAGCAGGCGACCCCGAGGTCGGCGTCGGTGAAGGGGCCGGTGACCATCAAACGGACGGCCCCGCCGTCGAGTTCCACCGGGCGGGCGCAGGCGTCGTAGATCGCGTTGGGCTCGCGGACCCGCACCAGGCGTGAGCCGTCGCCGGGCGGGGTGGTCTTGATCATCGTCTCGGCGGAGGTGATCCGCGGATTGGAGCCGCGCAGATGGTTCTTGATCAGCGCCAGCCGGTCGCCCATCGCGGGCAGTTCGGCGGCCTCCGTCTCGTCGAGGCCGAGAGCGGCGCCCAAGTGCTGGTTGATGTCGGCGTCGATGGCGACGACCGGCGCCCCTGAGGCGGCGAGATGGCGGACGAACAGCGAGGACAGCGTGGTCTTGCCACTCCCGCCCTTCCCGACGAAAGCAATTTTCATGTTCACTAACGGTAGTGGGGTGAGTGCCAAGGGTGTCCACGCGGTGGCGGAAGACCACTCCTTCGAGGGGGACGGGGCCGGTGCGCGTAGGGTCGTACTCATGAGTACGACAGGTGCGGCCGCCGATCCGCTCGCGGCCCTGGGAGAGCTTCCCGGCGTGGCCGGCTCCGTGGAGTCGGTGCGCAGGTCCGTGGACCGGGTCTACGGCCACCGCGTCATGCGACGCCGCAGCAACGCGGTCACCTCCGAGGCGGCCCTGCGCGGCGCGCGCGGCTCGGCGGCGCTCTCCGGCGCCGACTGGGCCCTCGAAGAGGTGCGCCGCCGCAGCGACTTCAGCGGCCAGGACGGCGACGACGAGGCCCGTGCCATGGGGGCCGCGCTGCGGCTGACCGCCGAGGCCGGCCAGTTGCTGTCGATCTGGCGGCAGTCGCCCCTGCGGGTGCTGGCCCGGCTGCATCTGGTGGCGGCCGGCAGCGACGACGCGCGCGTGGGACGTCCGCGACAGGACGGCGAGCCCGTCGACGAGCCGCTCGTCGAGCTGCCGCTGCCCGGCGCCGCCGAGGTCGCGGGCCGTCTCGACGGCCTCTCCGAGCTGATCATCAAGGGCAGTTCGGCCCCCGCCCTGGTGACCGCCGCCGTCGTCCACGGCGAACTGCTCGCCCTGCGGCCCTTCGGTTTCCACAACGGCCTCGTCGCGCGCGCGGCCGAGCGGATCGTCCTGATCGGCAGCGGCCTCGACCCCAAGTCGGTCTGCCCGGCGGAGGTCGGTCACGCGGAACTGGGCCGCGCCGCCTACCTGGCCGCCCTCGACGGCTATGTCTCCGGCACCCCGGAGGGGATGGCCTCCTGGATCGCCCACTGCGGCAGGGCGATCGAGCTGGGCGCGCGCGAGTCGACGGCTGTGTGCGAGGCGCTGCAGCGCGGGGCGGCGTAACGCCCGGGAAGCCGCCGAGGCGGGCGACGGGGAACCCCGGAAAAGGGTTGCGGCGGTACGAGAATTCGTACCGCCGCTGGCATGTCCACCCGGTTACCAAGCGTCCTCGAAATATGCCCATCAGGCCGGGAACTATGGCCCGTGACCTGGTGCGGCTGGCCCGTAATCGACGGGTCGACGTCGCGTGGGTGCCCGGTGTTCATGCTAGGTCCGTGGGGCCAAAATGAGTATTAAAGGTGATCCTCTCGGATGTCCTTTGGTCTCGCGGGCCTTGAATCCTTTCTACTCCAGGACCGGGGTAAGCGGAACCCCTCGCTGTGCTTCTTTACTTTTAGGTTCAAAGAGGGTCATTCGGCCGCCGCTGTGCGAGACCCCGGCTCAGGCGGTCGCCACCCGCCGCCGGCTCGCGTACCAGACGAGGCCCGCGGTGGCCGCCGCGGCGCCTATGGCGGCGGCCGCGAGCAGCGCGGGCCGCGGCCGTACCGCCAGGCGCTGCTTGAGACGTACCGGGCGGTGGAAGTCGAGAATGGGCCACCCGCGCGCGAGGGCCTCCTTGCGCAGCGTCCGGTCCGGATTCACCGCGTGCGGATGCCCCACGGCCTCCAGCATCGGCAGATCGGTCGCCGAGTCGCTGTACGCGTAGCAGTGCGCGAGGTCGTACTCCTCGGACTCGGCCAGCTCCCGGATCGCCTCCGCCTTGGTCGGACCGTAGGCGTAGTACTCCACCTCGCCGGTGAAGCAGCCGTCGTCGCCGACGACCATCCGGGTCGCCACCACCCGGTCCGCGCCGAGGAGTTCGCCGATCGGCTCGACCACCTCGGCGCCGGACGTGGAGACGATGACGACGTCCCGTCCGGCGACGTGGTGCTCCTCGATGAGGGAGGCGGCCTCGTCGTAGATGATCGGGTCGATCAGGTCGTGCAGGGTCTCGGCGACGATGTCCTTCACCTGCTGGACGTTCCAGCCCCGGCACAGCGCGGACAGATACTTCCGCATCCGCTCCATCTGGTCGTGGTCGGCGCCGCCCGCGAGGAACACGAACTGGGTGTACGCCGTCCGCAGGGCGTCCCTGCGGTTGATCAGGCCGCCTTGGTAGAACGACTTGCTGAACGTGAGCGTGCTCGACTTCGCAATGACCGTCTTGTCCAGGTCAAAGAAGGCCGCTGTGCGGGGCAAGGAGTGGTTTTCCACGAGGCCGAGCATATGCGCCCGCCATTCGGGCTAGTGTGGGGCGCGTGGGTTTGCCTGAGAGGCCTCTCGGGTACACCATGGAAGTCACGGATCGTTCGCGACCGTGCTAACGCGGCCCGGCTCCTCCCCCCCCGAGTCGGCCGTGAAGACGACCCCCACTCTCCCCCCCGGTGGGGGTCGTCGCATGTCCGGGTGCGTTTTCCCCACCTCCTGCCGGCCCGCCGGGCGCCTTCGTGCCCCTGCGGGCTTTCCTCTGCCCCCACCCAGGATTCGTCACCATACGTAGTCGTCGGGATGCGCTGTGGCAGCCGTTCCGGAGTCGCCTGTTCGGGTGACGGCGATATTCACAAGCGCCGAGTTGTCCACAGTTATCGACCAAGATCCACACGATTTCCGGCTTCGCTGCACCGTGATTCCAGCGCGTCCCGACGGCGGCGAGTTCATGGCCGGTTCCGTTTCCCGGATGCGTACGGCCGGTTTCCGTCGGCCGCCCCAATGGCGGCCGATCACCGGTTCTTCACACAGGACTTGAACACGGGCGCCCGGAACACACGGCGCCGCGTGGACATGAGCGAAGGGGGCTGGGGATCGTGGCGGGAGCCATCACCCATGACCGGCGGTCCGCCGCCGAAGGGCGGCAGGGCAGGCCGCTGATCGTCACCGAGGACGTGGAGCTGCTGGACGACCTGCTGCGCCTGTGCGCGGCGGCGGGGGCCCGGCCGGAGGTCCACCACGGACTGCCTCAGGGCCGGGGCCGGTGGGAGGCGGCACCGCTCGTGCTCGTCGGGGACGATGCCGCGCGGCGGTTGCGCGGGGCCGCGCGCAGACGAGGAGTGGTGCTCGTCGGCAGGGACCAGGACGACTCCGGGGTCTGGCAGCGGGCCGTGGAGATCGGCGCCGATCACGTCCTGATGCTGCCGGACGGCGAACAGTGGCTCGTCGACCGCATCGCCGACGTGGCGGAGGGCGTCGGCAGGCCCGCGCTCACCGTCGGCGTGATCGGCGGCCGGGGCGGGGCCGGGGCGTCCACCCTGGCCTGCGCGCTCGCCGTCACCTCCGCGCGGCAGGGCACGCGCACCCTCCTCGTGGACGCCGACCCGCTGGGCGGCGGCCTGGACGTCCTCCTCGGCGGCGAGAGCGCCGACGGACTGCGCTGGCCGGCCTTCGCCGCCTCACGCGGCCGGGTCGGCGGCGGAGCCCTGGAGGAGTCCCTGCCCGAAGTGCACTCGCTGCGCGTCCTCAGCTGGGACCGCGGCGACGCCGTCGCCGTCCCGCCCCAGGCCGTGCGGGCGGTCCTCGCGGCGGGCCGGCGGCGCGGCGGCGCGGTCGTCGTCGACCTGCCGCGCCGCATCGACGAAGGCGTCGCCGAGGCCCTCGCCCAGCTCGACCTCGGACTCCTGGTCGTGCCCGCGGAGCTGCGCGCCGTCGCCGCCGCCTCACGGGTCGCCTCCGCCTACGGCATGGTCCTGCGGGACCTCCGCGTCGCGGTCCGCGGACCGTACGCCCCCGGCCTCGACGACCACGAAGTGGCCCGCCTGCTGAAGCTGCCGCTCGCGGGCGAAGTGCCCACCGAGACCGGCCTGCCGGACGGCGGAAAACCACCGGGAGGCGTTCCCCGCGGGCCGCTCGCGCGGTTCTGCGAGGGCTTCTGGGAGCGGGTGGCGGTCAGGGGTGAGGCGGCGTGAAGCGCGTGCGGGAGGACCGGCCTGCGGGCGGGGAACCCGCGGGCGGTGCCTCGATCGGGGGATGGCGTCCGGTGAAGGAGATGTCCGACGACGGGCTGCTGGACGGCGTCCGGCAGTGGCTCGTCGAGAGCGGGGCCGAGCCGACGCCCGCGCGGGTGGCGCAGGCGCTGCGGGAGCGGGGGAGGGTGCTCGGGGACGCCGAGGTGCTCGGGGCGGCCGAGCGGTTGCGGTCGGAGCTGGTGGGGAGCGGACCGTTGGAGCCGCTCCTCGCCGACCCGTCGGTCACCGATGTGCTGGTGTCGGCGCCCGACCGGGTGTGGGTGGACCGGGGCGGCGGCCTCGAACTGACCGGGATCGCCTTCCCGGACGCGGCGGCCGTACGACGCCTCGCACAGCGCCTGGCGGCCGTCGCCGGACGCCGGCTGGACGACGCCCGGCCCTGGGTGGACGCCCGGCTTCCGGACGGCACCCGGCTCCACGCGGTGCTCCCACCGGTGGCCGTCGGCTCCACCTGCCTGTCCCTGCGGGTCGTACGGCCCCGCGCTTTCACCCTCGCCGAACTGGTGGCGGCGGGCACGGTTCCGCCCGGCGGCGACCGCGTCCTGCGGGCGCTGATCCGCTCCCGGCTGTCGTACGTCATCAGCGGCGGGACCGGGACCGGCAAGACCACGCTCCTGAGCGCGCTGCTCGGCCTGGTCGACCCCGGCGAGCGGATCGTGCTGGCCGAGGACTCGGCGGAGCTGCGGCCCGACCATCCGCATGTGGTGCGGCTGGAGGGCAGACCGGCCAACCAGGAGGGCGTCGGCCTCGTCGAGCTGCAGGACCTCGTACGGCAGGCGCTGCGGATGCGCCCGGACCGGCTCGTGGTCGGCGAGGTGCGCGGAAGCGAGGTCGTCTCGCTGCTGGCCGCGCTCAACACCGGCCACGAGGGCGGCTGCGGGACTTTGCACGCCAACGCCGCGGGACAGGTGCCGGCCCGGCTGGAGGCCCTCGGGACGGCCGCCGGGCTCGACCGGGCCGCGCTGCACAGCCAGGTGGCGGCCGCCTTGTCCGTGGTCCTGCACCTCGTACGGGACCGGGACGGGCGGCGCCGGATCGCCGAGGCGCATGTGCTGGAGCGGGACGCCTCGGGGCTGGTGGTGACCGTGCCCGCGCTCCGCTGGGGCGAGGAGGCGTTCGTGTACGAGCGGGGGTGGGAGCGGTTGCGGGGGCTGCTGCGGGGCGGGTCGCACGGCCGGGGCGACGGGTTCACGGACGGGGCGCGTGTGCGGGCCGACGGCTCGCCGGAAGGGAGTGAGCGGTGACGACGGGGGTCGGGGAGGTCTCGGGGGTGGTGGCGGTGATGTGCGCCGGGGCGGCGGCCTGGATGTCGGACGAGGGGCGGGGCGCCGGGTTGCGGCGGGCGCGGTCCTTGCTGCCCGGGGACGGGACGCAGGGGCCACCGCTCCGGGAGCGGATGGCCGGCCGGGTGCGGGCGCTGGGGGCCGAGTGGTGGGCGGCGGTGGCCGGGGTGGTGATCGGCGTGCTGGGGGCCTCGGTGCTGCCGGTGCTCGCGGGGGCGGTCGCGGTGCCGTTGCTGGGGCGGGTGCGGAGGGCCGCGGAGGAGCGCCGGGTCCGGGAGCGGCGGGGCGGTGCCGTGGTCGCGCTGTGCTCGGCGCTCGCCGGGGAGGTACGGGCCGGGCGGCAGCCGGGCGAGGCGCTGTCCCGGGCCGTGCGGGACTCCGGAGGGCTCGGGGAGGCCGAGGCGGTGGTACTGGCCGCGGCGCGGTTCGGCGGGGACGTGCCGGGTGCGCTGGCGGACGCGTCACGGCGACCGGGTGCCGAGGGGTTGCTGGGGCTCGCCGCGTGCTGGCGGGTGGCGGTCGACCGGGGCGCGGGCCTCGCCGCCGGGCTCGAGCGGCTGGAGGGCGCGCTGCGCGCCGAGCGGGACCAGCGGGCCGACCTGCGCGCCCAGTTGGCCGGCGCCCGGTCGACGGCGGTGATGCTCGCCGGGCTCCCGGTCCTGGGGCTCCTGCTGGGCTCCGCGCTCGGCGCCGACCCCCTGCACGTGGTGCTGCACAGCACGGCGGGGATGGGCTGTCTGCTCGTCGGCGGGGTGCTGGAGGGCGCGGGGCTGTGGTGGGCGCTGCGGATCGTACGGGGAGCTGAGGCGGCGTGAGCGGCGAGGTCGTCCACAGGCTGGGGGCGGTGGTGTGTGTGCTCGCGGCCCTGTGGTGGTCGGCCCGGTCGTTCGTCACCGCCCGGCGCGAGCGCCGGCTCCGCGCCCGGCTGGCCGCCGTGCTCGCCCTCGCGGCGGAGCCGCCCCGGCGCAACCTCGTGCCACAGGGTGCCGTTCGGCGATGGCTGCCGGTCGCCGGGGCGGTCTGTGCCGGGTGGGTGCTGGTCGGCGGTCCGTCGGGACTGCTGATGGGTTCGGCGGCCGGGGTCGGGGCCTGGCTGTGGCTGCGGCGGGCACGGCGCGCGGGCGGAGATCCCGTGGAGGCGTACGACGCCGCGGCGGCCGCCCGTCAGCTGCCTCTCGCCGCCGATCTGCTGGCCGCCTGCATCACCGCCGGGGCGAGCCCTGTGACGGCCGCCCAGGCCGTCGGAGAGGCCCTGGGAGGCCCGGTGGGCGAGCGGCTCGCCAGAGGGGCGGCACAGGCACGGCTCGGTGGCGAACCGGCCGAGGCGTGGCGCTCGTTGGCGGCCCTCCCCGGCGCCCGGCCCCTGGCACGGCTTCTGGAACGGGCCGACGAGTCAGGGGTGCCCGCCGCCTCCCCCGTCGCCCGCCTCGCGGCCGAGGCCCGCGCCGAGTGGGGCCGCTCGGCGACGGAGCGAGCGCGCCGGGCCGCCGTGATGGTCACCGCACCGGTGGGGCTGTGTTTCCTGCCCGCCTTCATCGCGGTGGGCGTGCTGCCGGTGGTGATCGGGCTGGCGGACGGGTTGTTGGGAGGGGGTGGCAGATGAGGGGGCGGAGATGAGGCGGCGGTGACCAGAGACCAGTGATCAGTAGTCAGCAGTGGCCAAGAGCAGTCGGTGACCGGCAACCGGTCAGAAACTCACGGGGGTTGAGATGTCCAAGGCAGTGACGGTAGTGACAGCGGTGAAGACCGTGCGGGACGTGGTCCGGGATCGGGTGGTGCGTGCCGTGCTGTGCCGGGTGCGGGCGGCGCGGAGGGACGCGGGGATGGTGACCTCCGAGTACGCGGTGGGGATCATCGCGGCGGTGGCCTTCGCTGCGGTGCTCTACAAGGTCGTGACCAGCGGGCAGGTCCAGGCGGAGCTGCAGCAGATCGTCGGGCGGGCCCTCAATGGCGGGGCGTGAGCCGGGTCGGTGCCGTAGGGCGCTGAGAGGCGACCAGGGGTTCGTGACAGCCGAGGCGGCCATAGCCCTGCCCGTGCTGGTTCTGCTCGCCACGGCGCTGGTGTGGGGTCTGCTTGCCGCCTGTGCGCAGATCCAGGTCGTGGACGCCGCCCGGGCCGGGGCCCGGGCGGCAGCCCGGCAGGACCCGTCGGCCGAGGTCGTGGCGGTGGCCCGGGAGGCGGCGCCGGACGGGGCCGAGGTGAGCGTGGGCCGGGAGGGCGACCTCGTACGGGTCGTGGTCTCGGCCCGGGCGCCGGGGCCGAGGGGGCTGGGGCTCGACCTCAGCCATACGGCTGTGGCGCTGGCGGAGGAGACGGTGGGTGCGGTCGGGATGGCCGCGGGGGAGGGGGTGAGGGCCGGGTGAGCGGGTTGCTGGGGGTCCGCCTGTGGGCGCGTACACCCCGGTCGGTCAGGTGGGCCAGGTGGGCCAGACGGGTCCGATGGGTGCAATGGGTGCGTTCCGTCCGCTCCGACCGTTCCGACCGTTCCATCCGTTCGGACAGGGGGTCGGCGACCGTCTGGGCCGTAGGGGCGATGGCGGTGCTGTGTGCCGTGTTCGGTGCGGTACTCGCTCTGGGGCAGGCGCTGGTGATCCGGCATCAGGCGGCTGCCGCGGCCGATCTCGCGGCTCTCGCTGCCGCCGACCACTGGACGAAGGGCAGCGAGGGCGCCTGTGCGACGGCGGAACGGGTGGCGAGGGCCCAGGGCGGTCGGGTCGTGCGCTGTGCGGTCGAGGGGGAGATCTCGGACCTCACGGCGGCCTCGGGGGCGGGCCCGCTGACCGTCGAGGTGAGGGCACGGGCCGGACCACCGGGACCGGTTGTCCCGGCACCGGAGTGAGGGGCGAGTCCTTCGGGCCTCAAGGAACCTGGCCCTCCGGCGGAGCGTCCGGTGCTGAGCGGAGGAGTTCGGTCAGCAGGCGTACGGCGCCGCGCTTGTGCAACGGATCGTTGCCGTTGCCGCACTTGGGGGACTGGATGCAGGACGGGCAGCCGGCGTCGCACTCGCAGGAGGAGATGGCCTGGCGGGTGGCGGTGAGCCAGGCGCGGGCCGTGTGGAAGGCGCGCTCGGCGAAGCCCGCGCCGCCGGGGTGGCCGTCGTAGACGAAGACCGTCGGGAGCAGGGTGTCCGGGTGGAGCGGGACCGAGACGCCGCCGATGTCCCAGCGGTCGCAGGTCGCGAAGAGGGGCAGCATGCCGATCGAGGCGTGTTCGGCGGCGTGCAGGGCGCCGCCGAGGATCTCGGGGTTGATCCGGGCCGCGTCCAACTGGTCCTCGGTGACGGTCCACCAGACGGCGCGGGTGCGCAGGGTACGAGGGGGGAGATCGAGTTTGGACTCGCCGAGCACCTCGCCGGTGATGAGGCGGCGGCGGAGGAAGGAGACGACCTGGTTGGTGACTTCGACGGAGCCGTAGCACAAGCGGCCGTCGCCCCAGGGGACTTCGGTGTCGGTCTCCAGGACGGAGATGGCGGTGGTGTCGCGGGCGACCGTCGAGTAGGGCGGGTCGGCCTGTTCGACGAGGGCCACCGAGTCGTCCAGGTCCAGGTCGCGCACCAGGTAGGTGCGGCCCTGGTGCAGGTGGACCGCGCCCTCGTGGACGGTGGTGTGGGCGGCGCCGGCGTCGACCGTGCCGAGGAGGCGGCCCGTGCCGGTCTCGACGACCTGGACGGGGCGTCCGCCCTGGCCCCGGATGTCGGCGAGGTCGGCGGCCCGTTCGCGGCGGGTCCAGTGCCAGGCCTTGGCTCGGCGGCGGAGCAGCTTCGCGGCCTCCAGCTGGGGCAGCAGGTCCTCGCAGGCGGGGCCGAAGAGGGCGAGGTCCTCGTCCGTCAGGGGGTGTTCCGCGGCGGCGGCACAGAGATGGGGGGCGAGGACGTACGGGTTGTCGGGATCGAGGACGGTCGATTCCACCGGTTGGTCGAACAAGGCCTCCGGGTGGTGGACCAGGAAGGTGTCCAGCGGGTCGTCGCGGGCGACGAGGACGGCGAGGGCGCCCTGGCCGGCGCGTCCGGCGCGGCCGGCCTGTTGCCAGAGGGAGGCGCGGGTGCCCGGGTAGCCGGCGATGAGGACGGCGTCCAGGCCGGAGATGTCGATGCCGAGTTCGAGGGCGGTGGTGGCGGCGAGGCCGAGGAGTTCGCCGGAGTGGAGGGCGCGTTCGAGGGCGCGGCGTTCCTCGGGGAGGTAGCCGCCGCGGTAGGCGGCGACGCGGCGGGCGAGGGAGCGGTCGACCTCCGCCAGGCGCTCCTGGGCGATCACGGAGATCAGTTCGGCGCCGCGCCGGGAGCGGACGAAGGCGACCGAGCGGACGCCCTGGACGGTCAGGTCGGTGAGCAGGTCGGCGGTCTCGGCGGTGGCCGTACGCCGTACGGGGGCGCCCTTCTCGCCGTGCAGTTCGGTGAGCGGGGGCTCCCAGAGGGCGAACACCAGTTCACCACGGGGTGAGGCGTCGTCCGCGACCTCGGTGACCGGGACGCCGGTGAGGCGGCGGGCGGCGACCGAGGGCTCGGCGGCGGTGGCGGAGGCGAGGAGGAAGACGGGTTCGGCGCCGTAGCGGGCGCAGAGGCGGCGCAGACGGCGCAGTACCTGGGCGACGTGGGAGCCGAAGACGCCGCGGTAGGTGTGGCACTCGTCGATGACGACGTACTTGAGGGCGCGCAGGAAGGAGGACCAGCGGGGGTGGGAGGGCAGGATCCCGAGGTGGAGCATGTCGGGGTTGGTGAGGACGTAGTTGGCGTACTGGCGGATCCACTCGCGTTCCTCGACGGGGGTGTCGCCGTCGTACACGGCCGGGCGTACGGCGTTTCCCAGAGGTTGTGAAAGTTCTTTCACGGAGCGGCGCTGGTCTGCCGCGAGGGCCTTGGTGGGGGCCAGGTAGAGGGTGGTCGCGCCACGGCCGTTGGGGGCCTCGGAGCCGTCCAGGAGGCGGGAGAGGACCGGGACGAGGTAGGCCAGCGACTTGCCGGAGGCGGTGCCGGTGGCGACGACGACCGACTCGCCGTCCAGCGCGTGCTCGGCGACGCGTGCCTGGTGGGCCCAGGGATGTTCGATTCCCGCGTGCTGCACGGCGGCGACCACTTCCGGTCGGATCCGGTCGGGCCAGACGGCATGGCGACCCGCGCGCGGGGGCACATGCTCCGTATGAGTGATGCGCGAAGCCCGGCTCGGGCCCGAGGCGAGCCGGTCCAGGACCGTGCCCGGCGAGGGGCTGGAGGCGGTGTCCGTCGGGGATCGATCGGATCGGTGATTCTTGGCCATCGGCATCGAGTGTGTCACCGGCGTGACGGACAATGGAGCCAAGGCGTCGTGCACGCCTGCCGGTAAGTGATTGAATGCCATCGCGGCTGGCGAACCGTCCCGGGGGCTTTCAAGCCGAGGTGTCCCGAGGGGCGAACGCTCGATAGCAAGGTGCTGGAGGATCCGTGGACCTGTCCCTGTCGACCCGTACCGTCGGCGATCGTACGGTCGTCGAGGTCGGTGGCGAAATCGACGTTTATACCGCGCCCAAGCTGCGTGAGCAGCTGGTCGAGCTGGTCAACGACGGGAGTTTCCACCTCGTCGTCGACATGGAGGGCGTCGACTTCCTCGACTCCACCGGGCTCGGCGTGTTGGTGGGCGGACTGAAGCGCGTACGGGCCCATGAGGGCTCGCTGCGTCTGGTGTGCAACCAGGAGCGGATTTTGAAGATCTTCCGCATCACCGGTCTGACCAAGGTGTTCCCGATTCACACCTCGGTCGACGAAGCGGTGGCTGCCACCGACTGATCGTGCCCGCCCGGGCCCGGCGCCCGGAACGGCAAGAGACAAGTGAGGGGGGACCGGGCCCGACGGCCCGGCCCTTCGACAGCACGCCCGTAGTTCCGAGGGGGATGCATGGCCACCGTTGAACTCCGCTTCAGCGCGCTGCCCGAGCACGTCAGGACCGCCCGACTGGTGGCGGCAGCGGTGGCGCGCAGGGCCGGAGTGGACGAGGCCGTCCTCGACGAGGTCAGGTTGGCCGTCGGCGAGGCGTGCACCCGTGCCGTCGGACTGCATCAGAGCAGCGGCATCTCGGCACCGGTGCGGGTGTCGCTGATCGAGGAGGAGAAGCAGTTCTCCATCGAGGTCGGTGACGAGGCGCCGCACGCCGTGCCCGGTGACGGGTCGTCGGGTGCCGGTGGCGCGGACGCCGAGATCGAGGAGGACGACATGGGCCTCGCGGTCATCAGCGGCCTCGTCGACGACGTCGAGGTCTCGGCCGGGGAGAACGGCGGACTGATCCGTATGACCTGGCCGACGACACCGTCGGTCGCGGTCCTGCCCTGATCGTCTCCGTCCTGATCGTCTCCGTCCCGATCTTCTCAACTTCATGTAGTACCGCTCCACGTAGTACCGCGAGGGCCCTGCTGAGCAGGGCCCTTCGTGTTTTCTCGGCAGCTATTCCGATCACCGTTCATCGGAACACCGGAATTCGTGAAGGAATTCACGATCATTCACGTGATAATTGATCAAGTGTCAATGCCTTTGAGGCGTTACTTCTTTCGAGTAGCGTGGACGGGCGCGGATCATTTGCTGAAGAGCATGTGAAGGCCAATTCCGTTTCCCGCGCACTGTTTTGATCAGGTGCACCTCCCTACAATCCGTCCACATCTTGAGCTCAGCCCAAGCGTCAAGGAGGACGAATGGCGGGGCTTTCTACCCCTCAAAGTTTTGACCACACCGCGAACTTCGCAGCCGCGGTACTGACCGACGACAACCGGATCATCGTCATGCTCATCGGCGTCGTGGCCCTGGCCGCGCTCGCCGTCGCCGGGGTCCTGGTGCGCCAGGTGCTCGCGGCGGGCGAGGGCACCGACAGCATGAAGAAGATCGCGACGGCCATCCAGGAAGGCGCCAACGCCTATCTGGCACGGCAGTTGCGCACGCTCGGCGTATTCGCCGTCGTCGTGTTCTTCCTGCTCATGCTGCTTCCCGCCGACGACTGGAATCAGCGCGCCGGACGATCGGTGTTCTTCTTGATCGGCGCGGCGTTCTCGGCGGCCACCGGCTATATCGGTATGTGGCTCGCCGTGCGCAGCAATGTGCGCGTCGCCGCGGCGGCCCGGGAAGCGACACCGGCGGAAGGCGAGCCGGAAAAGGATCTCACCGCCGTCTCGCACAAGGCGATGAAGATCGCATTTCGCACCGGCGGCGTCGTCGGCATGTTCACGGTGGGGCTCGGCCTTCTCGGCGCGTCCTGCGTGGTCCTCGTCTACGCGGCCGACGCGCCGAAGGTGCTGGAGGGCTTCGGCCTCGGGGCCGCGCTCATCGCCATGTTCATGCGAGTCGGCGGCGGCATCTTCACCAAGGCCGCCGACGTCGGCGCCGACCTGGTCGGCAAGGTCGAGCAGGGCATCCCGGAGGACGACCCGCGCAATGCCGCGACCATCGCCGACAACGTGGGCGACAACGTCGGCGACTGCGCCGGCATGGCGGCCGACCTCTTCGAGTCGTACGCCGTGACGCTCGTCGCCGCGCTGATCCTCGGCAAGGCGGCGTTCGGCGACTCCGGGCTCGCGTTCCCGCTGATCGTGCCCGCGATCGGTGTGCTCACCGCGATGATCGGCATCTTCGCGGTGGCCCCCCGCCGCACCGACCGCAGCGGTATGTCGGCCATCAACCGCGGCTTCTTCATCTCCGCGGTGATCTCGCTGGTGCTCGTCGCCATCGCCGTCTACGCCTACCTGCCGTCCTCGTACGCCGACCTCGAAGGCGTCACGGACACGGCGATCGCGGGCCACGACGGCGACCCGCGGGTCCTCGCGGTCCTCGCGGTGGCCATCGGCATCCTGCTCGCGGCGCTGATCCAGCAGTTGACCGGCTACTTCACCGAGACCACCCGGCGTCCCGTGAAGGACATCGGCAAGAGTTCGCTGACCGGCGCGGCCACCGTCGTCCTCGCCGGTATCTCCATCGGTCTCGAATCGGCCGTCTACACCGCCCTGTTGATCGGCCTCGGCGTGTACGGGGCGTTCCTGCTCGGCGGTACGTCGATCATGCTGGCGCTGTTCGCGGTGGCGCTGGCCGGTACCGGTCTGCTCACCACGGTCGGTGTCATCGTCGCCATGGACACCTTCGGGCCGGTCTCCGACAACGCGCAGGGCATCGCCGAGATGTCCGGTGACGTCGAGGGCGCCGGCGCGCAGGTGCTCACCGACCTGGACGCCGTCGGCAACACCACCAAGGCCATCACCAAGGGCATCGCCATCGCCACGGCCGTCCTCGCCGCCGCCGCGCTCTTCGGCTCGTACCGGGACGCGATCCTCACGGCCGCGAACGACGTCGGGGAGAAGGTCTCCGGTGAAGGCGCGCCCATGAACCTGATGATGGACATCTCGCAGCCCAACAACCTGGTCGGGCTCGTCGCGGGCGCCGCGGTCGTCTTCCTCTTCTCGGGGCTGGCGATCAACGCGGTCGCGCGGTCGGCCGGTTCGGTGGTCTACGAGGTGCGGCGGCAGTTCCGTGAGCGGCCCGGGATCATGGACTACACCGAACAGCCGGAGTACGGCCGGGTCGTCGACATCTGCACCAAGGACGCCCTGCGGGAGCTGGCCACGCCCGGCCTGCTCGCCGTCATGGCGCCCATCGCGATCGGGTTCACGCTCGGGGTCGGCGCGCTCGGCGCGTATCTCGCCGGCGCGATCGGGACGGGGACGCTGATGGCGGTGTTCCTCGCCAACTCCGGTGGCGCGTGGGACAACGCGAAGAAGCTCGTCGAGGACGGCCATCACGGGGGCAAGGGCAGCGAGGCCCATGCCGCGACCGTCATCGGCGACACCGTCGGCGACCCGTTCAAGGACACGGCGGGACCGGCCATCAACCCGCTGCTGAAGGTGATGAACCTCGTCGCGCTGCTCATCGCGCCCGCGGTCGTCCAGTTCAGCTACGGCGAGGACAAGAGCGTCGCCCTGCGCGTCGCCATCGCGGTGGCCTCGATCGCCGTGATCGTCGTGGCGGTGTACGTGTCCAAGCGGCGCGGGATCGCCGTGGGTGACGAAGGCAACTCCGAGCGGGTGGCCAAGTCGGCGGATCCAGCGGTGGTTTCGTAGACGGTCTTACGACCGGGCCTGCGAGGGTCCTGTTCAAGGGGCGGGCGGGCGGCGCGTGTTGACGCGCCGGCCGCCCGCCCTTGTCCGTGCCCGCGGTCTCCGTGAGCCTTCTCTCTCTTGGTGCAAACGGTTACAAAAGGTGCACGGGGGGTGCTCGGCACACAGGTGGCTCCCATTCGGCGTGTATGTTCCGGGGCCGAGAGCCATGGAAGGGACCAATCCGGTGAACAAGAAGCTCGCGGCCGCACTGTCCGGCGGTGCGGTACTGGTGATGGCGCTGTCCGGCTGCGGCGGCGACGACGAGACGAACGACAAGCTGAACTCCTGGGCCAAGGAGGTCTGCGACTCCGTACAGCCGCAGATCAAGAAGATCGCGGCGGCCAACGCCTCGATCCAGAAGGAGACCTCGGACGACAGCGCACCGGCGGACGTGCAGAAGGCCGACTCCCAGGGCTTCCAGGACATCTCCGACGCCTACAAGGCGATGGCGACGGCCATTCAGCAGGCCGGTGCGCCGGACGTCGAGGACGGCGCGAAGAAGCAGAAGGCCGCGGTCGCCGAGCTGAACCAGCTGTCCACGGCGTACGGGGAGCTGAAGAAGAAGTCGGACGCGCTCAACACGAAGGACCAGGCGAAGTTCGCGGACGGGCTCGAAGGGGTCGCGACCGAGCTGGAGAAGCTGAGCAAGACCGGGAGCGACGCGCTCAAGGAGCTGGAGAAGGGGGAGGTCGGGCAGGCGATGGCCGAGCAGCAGAGCTGCAAGTCGGCGACGACCTCCGGGGCGGCTTCGGCGCCCGCCGTGCCCACGGGGAGCTGAGCGGGGCGGGTTCCGCGGCGCGGCGGCCACGAGGTGCCGCCGCGCCCGCCTGTGCCACCCGTGCCCACCCGTGCCACCTGCGCCCACCCGTGCCCGCCCGTGACGCCCCTGGCGGCACGACCGCCCGCGGCCACGGCGAGAGCGCCGTCCGCGACTGAGCCGGGGCGTGCCGCGCGACTACGCTGAGCGTCGTGAGTAACTCCAAGCTGTCGTCCCTGCCCTCCACCGACCGGACCGATGTCGCCGTGCGGCTTCGCGAGGCGCTGCTCGGTGCCGACTTCACCGCTGACGGGCTGCTCGAACTGCTCGGCGCCTCCGCGTACGCGGCCCTCGCGCGCAGTGAGGTCGTGCCTGCGTTGAGAGCGACCCGGGGCGACACCGCGCTGGAGGCGCTCGTGCGGCTGTTCCTGTTGCAGGAGCCGGTCGTCCGCGCGCGCGTGGACGACGTGCTGCCCGTGGACGCGTGTGTCGAGAGCGGCTGGCTCGTGCGCGTCGGTGACGGCGGGGACGAGATCGCCGCCGCCGTCGACGTACGGCCCTACGGCGGGCCCGCCGGCGAGGACTGGTTCATCGTGTCCGACCTGGGGTGCGCGGTCGGTGGGGCCGGGGGGATCGGGAGCCGGGACGAGGGTGTCGTGCTCGGGGTCGGCGGGGCGTCCACGACGCTGGCCGGGATCACCGTGCGCACGCCCGTCGCCGCCGCGCTCGACCTCGGCACCGGCTCCGGTATCCAGGCGCTGCACGCCGCCCAGCACGCCACGCGCGTGACCGCGACCGACCTCAACCCGCGCGCGCTGCACATCACGGCGCTCACGCTGGCGCTCTCCGGCGCCCCGGCGGCCGAGCTGCGCGAGGGCTCGCTCTTCGAGCCGATTCGGGCGGACGAGACGTACGACCTGATTGTGTCCAACCCGCCGTTCGTGATCTCGCCCGGGGCCCGGCTGACGTACCGCGACGGCGGGATGGCCGGGGACGAACTCTGCCAAACGCTTGTTCAGCAGGCGGGGGAGCGGCTCAACGAGGGCGGGTTCGCGCAGTTCCTCGCCAACTGGCAGCACGTGGAGGGCGAGGACTGGCAGGAGCGGCTCAGGTCGTGGGTGCCGCGCGGCTGCGACGCGTGGATCGTGCAGCGGGAGGTCCAGGACGTCACCCAGTACGCCGAGTTGTGGCTGCGGGACGCGGGCGACCACCGCGGTGACGTGGCCGAGTACCAGGCGCGGTACGACGCCTGGCTCGACGAGTTCGAGGCGCGCAAGGTCAAGGGCGTCGGGTTCGGGTGGATCACGCTGCGCAGGTCGGCCGCCGCGGACTCCGCGCCCTCGGTCACCGTCGAGGAGTGGCCGCATCCGGTCGAACAACCGCTCGGCGAGGCCGTGCGGCGGCACTTCGCGCGCGTCGACTACCTGCGGGCGAACGACGACGCGGCGCTGCTCGCGGCGCACTTCCGGCTCACCGCCGAGGTCGTGCAGGAGCAGGTCGGACTGCCCGGCGCCGAGGACCCCGAGCATGTGGTGCTGCGTCAGAACCGGGGCATGCGCCGGGCCGCGAAGGTGGACACGGTCGGCGCGGGATTCGCCGGTGTGTGCGACGGCACGCTCAGCGCGGGGCGGATTCTGGACGCCATCGCCCAACTCGTCGGCGAGGACCCCGTGGCGCTGCGCGACCGTACGCCGGTCCAGATCCGGCTCCTCGTCGAGCAGGGGTTCCTCGAACCGGCTCCGTGAGCCACCGGACCGCGTCCGGCCCGGCCCTGACTCCTCTCGTGCCGGGTGACGATTTCCGTACCGTCCGATGACCGTATCGGTACCCCGCGAGGCGCCCGTTCCCGTGACGGGCGGGGCGGGTTCGTGCCCCTGTGGCTCATGCGTCTCCTCTGTCTGGATTGGTCCGTAAAAGGGCTCCTGTCAGTGGTGCGTGCGAAGCTATTTTCAAGAGACGGATCCGACGTGTCCTCGGGGGAGGCACGCGCTGTCTCTGGGGGATCGGGGGGTCGCGATGGCGGGGGATACGCCGGAGCAGGGCCAGGGCAGGATCATCAACGGCCGGTACCGCCTGCTGCGCACCCTGGGCGCGGGCGGCATGGGCCGGGTCTGGCTCGCGTACGACGAGGAGCTGGCCTGCGAGGTCTCCATGAAGGAGATCTCCCTGCCCGGCGTCCCGCTGGACGCGACCGAGCCCGCCCAGCGCATCGCCCGGGCCCGCAGCGAGGCCCGGCACGCCGCCCGGCTGCGCGGCCATCCGCATGTGGCCACGGTCCACGACGTGGTGCTCCACGAGGGCCTGCCGTGGATCGTCATGGAGTACGTACCGGACGCCATCGATCTCCAGGCGGTCGTACGGCAGCGGGGGCCGCTCGCGCCCGAGCAGGTCGCCCGGATCGGGCTCGCCGTCCTCGACGCGCTCACCGCCGGGCACCGGATCGGCATACTCCACCGGGATGTGAAACCGGCCAACATCCTGCTCGCGGCCGACGCCTCGGGCGACCCGTACGCGCGCGTGCTGCTGACCGACTACGGCATCGCGCTCCAGCCGGAGTCCCGTGAACCCCGGCTCACCGCCACCGCCGGCATCCTCGGCACCCCTGGCTATCTGGCGCCGGAGCGCGCGCGGGGCGAGCCGCCCACACCGGCCGCCGACCTGTTCTCGCTCGGCGCCACGCTGTACGCGGCGGTCGAGGGCCGCGGCCCCTTCGACCGGCACGGCGAGTACGCCACGCTCACGGCCCTGCTCGGCGAGGAGCCGCCCCCGCCCGTCCGCGCGGGTGAACTGGCCCCCGTCCTGCACGGGTTGCTCATCAAGGACCCGGTGCGCCGGCTGTCGCCGGAGGCGGTGGCCCGGGGCCTGGAGCGGGTGGCCGACGCGGGCGGCGCATCGACTCCGCCCGGCTGGGGGGTCACGCCGGCCTCGGCGCCGAGCGCCTTCGGACCGGCTCCCGGCACGCCCGGTACACCCGCCACCCCCGGTACGCCCGGCGGCCACGCGACCGCCGGCGCGCCCCCGGGGTACGTGGTCGGCGCGCCGCCCGGGTACGTGGCCGCCGGGCAGCACGGTCTCGGAGGCGCCCCGAACACCCCGGGCGCACCCCACACGCCGTACGGGCCGCACACCCCGGGGACCCCGCACACACCCGGCGGGCCCGCGGGGCCGAACACCCCGAACACGCCGGCCGGCGCTCCGCACACACCGGGAGGGGCGGCGGCCGGTCCGTCGCCGTACGACCCCTGGCAGCGGGGGCAGCAGCCGCCTCGGCCCGGCAGCCCCTACGACAGCTACAACCCGTACGGGGGCGGCCGGCCCACGCCCTACGCGGGCACCCCCGGCGGCCCGTACGGCGCCGGAGCCGGCGGACAGGCCCCGGGCCACGGAGGCACCGCGGGGCATCAGGGGCTGCCGTACGCGGCCAATCCGTCGACACCGTACGGAGGCGGCGGCGCCCCGCCGCCGGGAAGCGCGGGGTTCCCGACCATCACGGCCGGGGGACCGCCGCCGCCCGGCGGGCCGAAGCGGAAGACGCCCGCGGCGGCCGTCGTGGCGATCGTGGTCGCCGTGCTGCTGGTGGCCGGCGGCGGGACCTGGGCCGCGGTGAACTTCACGGGCGACCCGGACCCCAAGCCCTCCGACAGCCCGGAGGCACTGGCGTCGCCACCGGGATCGGAGTACCCGTACGGCGAGCGGGCCGCCCTCAAGAAGGCGCTGGAGGTCGGCGACTGCGTGAAGGCGGTCTGGACGGGCACGGCGTTCGACTCGGTGCCCGACCTGGGCGTGGTCGACTGCGACGAGGACTGGCCCGACGGCCAGGTCGTGGCGATAGAGACGGCCTCCGACCACGCGGACGCCAAGGCCGACGGGGGCCGGCGCTGCGCCGGGCAGGCCGACCCGACGGCCGAGGCCCTGCCCGACGCGGACGTCTACGCGCTCGTCCCCACGAAGGCGGGCTTCACCGCCGCCAAGGGCGGTACGGCATGTCTCGTGCTCGGCAGGCACGTCCCGATCGGCGGCGAGGTGGGCCGCCTCCGTGACGCGGGCATGAACCTGTGGCCCACACAGATGGCCGTCGGCGACTGCTGGGACTACACCCCCAGGGAGGACGAGGGGTACGACGCCCCGCTGACCGACTGTGCCCAAGCGCACACCGACCAGGTCGTCGGATCGGTCCAGGCGCCCTCCAACATGACCTTCGACGGGGCCCTCGCCGAAGGCGGGAAGCTCTGCACCAACCGGTTCGAGTCGAGTTGGGCGCCCGGCACCGACCTGATCGTGTCGGGATGGGTGTCCGAAGAGAAGGAATGGGAGAAGGGCTTCAACAAGGTGGTGTGCACGGTGCGCAACGCCGACGCGTCGAAGACGACCGGGAAGATACCCACGCCCGGCTCGGTCTGAGAGCCGGGGACGCCTCGCGTTCACCTCGGGTTCGCACACCCGCTTCCCGTCCGTGCGAGCCTCCCGTCCCGGAGCGGTCGAGGGGTGGAGGGACGGGACATGGAGAGCGGACCGGCGATCTTCGTGGGGATGGTGTTCGCCCTGTTCGGGGGTGGGCTGCTGCTGTGGACCGCGAGGCGGCTGAGGGCGGGCGAGCCCGTCGCCCAGGGGGTGCGTCCTGTGATGTCGGCGACGCTCGCGAGCGTCACCGCGGTCACCGCGCTCGTGCTCGGCGCGTGGTGTCTCACCCGCGTCTGAGGCCCCCGGGAAGCCGGGGGCGGGCAGCGTGCGGGGTAACGGCGATGTGACGCTCCGCATAGGCCCCCGAGGGGATCGCCGACCACGCCGGGCGGCAGGAATGGCGGTAGTCGGGTTACCGTTCGAGTGGCCGTTGCGGGCTTTTCCCGTTTGACACGGGGGCGGGATGTACCGTCACACTCCGCAGCGTCAGCATGACCCGACCCCCGGGCCGACCGCCGAGCCCCGTGCCAGGCACCGACCGCAGGGGGCGCCCGCCCCGGGACGCAAGCCTGGGGAGACCCAGCGTCGACCGGAGAGAAGAGCGAAGTTGTCCCCGACCAGCGAGACCGCGAAGGGCGGCCGCCGACTCGTCATCGTCGAGTCGCCTGCCAAGGCGAAGACGATCAAGGGCTATCTCGGCCCCGGCTACATCGTCGAGGCGAGCGTGGGGCACATCCGCGACCTTCCCAACGGCGCCGCGGAGGTGCCCGAGCAGTACACCGGCGAGGTGCGCCGCCTCGGCGTGGACGTCGAGCATGACTTCGCGCCCGTCTACGTGGTCAACGCGGACAAGAAGGCGCAGGTCAGGAAGCTCAAGGATCTCCTGAAGGAGTCCGACGAACTCTTCCTCGCCACCGATGAGGACCGCGAGGGCGAGGCCATCGCCTGGCACCTCCAGGAGGTGCTCAAGCCCAAGGTCCCGGTCAAGCGGATGGTCTTCCACGAGATCACCAAGGCCGCGATCCAGGCCGCCGTCGCCAACCCGCGCGAGCTGAACCAGCGCCTGGTCGACGCCCAGGAGACCCGCCGCATCCTCGACCGCCTCTACGGCTACGAGGTCTCGCCGGTCCTGTGGAAGAAGGTCATGCCGCGGCTGTCGGCGGGCCGCGTCCAGTCCGTCGCGACCCGGCTCGTCGTCGAGCGGGAGCGCGAGCGCATCGCCTTCCGCTCCGCCGAGTACTGGGACCTGACCGGCACCTTCTCCACCGGCCGCGCCGGTGACGCCTCCGATCCGTCGTCGCTGGTCGCCCGCCTCCAGTCGGTCGACGGCCGCCGCGTCGCCCAGGGCCGCGACTTCGACTCGGTCGGGCAGCTCAAGGGCGCCAACGTCCTGCACCTCGACGAGGCCGACGCCCGCGCGCTGGCCGCCGCCCTGGACAACACCCGGTTCTCCGTCCGCTCCGTCGAGTCCAAGCCGTACCGCCGCTCGCCGTACGCCCCCTTCCGGACGACGACGCTCCAGCAGGAGGCCTCGCGCAAGCTCGGCTTCGGGGCCAAGGCGACGATGCAGGTGGCGCAGAAGCTGTACGAGAACGGCTTCATCACCTATATGCGTACGGACTCCACGACGCTCAGCGACACCGCCGTGTCCGCCGCCCGCGCCCAGGTCACGCAGCTGTACGGCGCCGACTACCTGCCGGCCCAGCCACGGACGTACGCCGGGAAGGTCAAGAACGCGCAGGAGGCGCACGAGGCGATCCGCCCCTCGGGTGATCGTTTCCGCACGCCCGCCGAGACCGGACTCACCGGCGACCAGTTCAAGCTGTACGAGCTGATCTGGAAGCGGACCGTCGCCTCCCAGATGAAGGACGCGGTCGGCAACAGCGTCACCGTCAAGATCGGTGGCACCACCTCGGACGGCCGGGACGCGGAGTTCAGCGCCTCCGGCAAGACGATCACCTTCCACGGCTTCCTCAAGGCCTACGTCGAGGGCGCCGACGACCCGAACGCCGAGCTGGACGACCGCGAGCGCCGGCTGCCCCAGGTCGCCGAGGGCGACCCGCTCTCCGCCGAGGAGATCACGGTCGACGGGCACGCCACCAAGCCCCCGGCCCGCTACACCGAGGCGTCGCTGGTCAAGGAGCTGGAGGAGCGCGAGATCGGCCGCCCGTCGACGTACGCGTCGATCATCGGCACGATCCTCGACCGGGGCTACGTCTTCAAGAAGGGCACGGCCCTCGTGCCGTCCTTCCTGAGCTTCGCCGTGGTCAACCTGCTGGAGAAGCACTTCGGGCGGCTCGTCGACTACGACTTCACCGCCAAGATGGAGGACGACCTCGACCGCATCGCCCGCGGCGAGGCCCAGGCGGTGCCGTGGCTGAAGCGGTTCTACTTCGGCGAGGGCGCGGGCACGGCCGCGGGCGCCGGTGACACGGCGGCCGAGGCCGGCAACGGCGACGGCGATCACCTCGGCGGTCTGAAGGAGCTGGTGACCGACCTGGGCGCGATCGACGCCCGCGAGGTCTCGTCCTTCCCCGTCGGCAACGACATCGTGCTGCGCGTCGGGCGCTACGGCCCGTACATCGAGCGGGGCGAGAAGGACGCCGAGGGGCATCAGCGGGCGGACGTCCCCGAGGACCTCGCCCCCGACGAGCTGAGTGTCGAGCTGGCCGAGGAACTGCTCGCCAAGCCGAGCGGCGACTTCGAGCTGGGCGCCGACCCGACGAGCGGCCACCAGATCATCGCCCGGGACGGCCGCTACGGCCCCTACGTCACCGAGGTGCTTCCCGAGGGCACCCCGAAGACCGGCAAGAACGCGGTCAAGCCGCGTACGGCCTCGCTGTTCAAGTCCATGTCACTGGACACGGTGACGCTGGCCGACGCGCTGAAGCTGATGTCGCTGCCGCGCGTGGTCGGTGCCGACGCCGAGGGCCAGGAGATCACCGCGCAGAACGGGCGGTACGGGCCGTATCTGAAGAAGGGCACGGACTCGCGATCGCTGCAGACCGAGGACCAGCTCTTCACGATCACCCTCGAAGAGGCGCTGGCGATCTACGCCCAGCCCAAGCAGCGCGGGCGGGCCGCGGCCAAGCCGCCGCTGAAGGAACTGGGCGAGGACCCGGTCAGCGGCAAGCCGGTCGTGGTCAAGGACGGCCGCTTCGGGCCGTACGTCACCGACGGCGAGACCAACGCGACGCTGCGGTCCGGGGACAGCGTGGAGGAGATCACTCCCGAGCGCGGGTTCGAACTGCTGGCGGAGAAGCGGGCGAAGGCGCCCGCCAAGAAGACGGCGAAGAAGGCCGCCAAGAAGGCGCCGGCGAAGAAGACGGCGACGACCGCCGCCGCGAAGAAGGCGGCGCCGGCGAAGAAGACCGCCGCCAAGAAGACGGCCACGTCCAAGACCGCGGCGGCCAAGAAGGCCGCTCCGGCGAAGAAGGCGACCGCGGCGGCGAAGAAGACTGCGGCGAGTGGGGACGACGCCCAGTAGGGACGGGGCCCAGTAGGGACGGCGCCCAGTAGCTCGGGGGTGCGGGTGCTTGCGCGGCTGTGGGATCGATGTGACTGGTCGCGCAGTTCCCGCGTCCCTGACTCGGCTGCTGTTCCCGGTGGCCGGAAGTTTCGCCTGCGCCTTGTCGAATGTGTGCGTTTTGTGTGACTTGGCGATGGCGCGTGCGTGCGTTCGGGCACTGCTTCTGGGTGTCGGTGGGTGCCGATAGGCTGAAAGCATGATGCGAGCCGAGCAGCCGACGGCCCACCACCCGGCCTCCGACGAGGCCCTGGCGGCGGATTCCAGGGAGCGCGCCGTCCGGGCGCTGCTGCGGCGGCCGCAGCTGAAACGCTTGTGGGGCGCCCAACTCGTCGGCGGTGTGGGCGATGTGCTCGCCCTGTTCGTGCTGGTGCTCCTCGCCTTCCAGGCGGCGATCGCCGAGGGCGCCTTCGGGGGCGGGTACCGGGGCGTCGCGCTCACCGTCGCGGCCGTCTTCGGTACGCGCGCCCTCGCGACGCTGCTCTTCGGGGCCGTACTCCTCGGGCCGCTCACCTCACTGACCGCGCAGGAGGGGCCACTCGACCGCCGTTGGACCATGGTCGGCGCCGACGGCGTCCGGGTCCTGCTGCTGATCGTCGCGCCCCTGTGGATCGACTGGACGCCGGACAACGCCCTCGCGGTGCTGCTGGTCACCGTGTTCGTGGCCGGTGTCGCCGAGCGGTTCTGGACGGTCTGCCGGGAGAGCGCGGCCCCCGCGCTGCTGCCCGCGCCGCCGCCCGAGGGCGCGACCGTACGGCCGCTGCCGGACCACATGGACGCCCTGCGGCGTCTGGCCCTGCGTACCGGATTCGTCGCCGTGCCCCTCGCGGCCGCCGTCCTCGTCGTCGCCTCGCTGCTCAACAATCTGCTGGGCGCCGGCATCGACTGGTTCGGCCAGCACCAGGCCGCGCTCGCCTCGTACGTCGCCGCCGGGCTCTTCGCCGCCTCGCTGTCGCTGGTGACCTTCCTCGAACTGCCCAGGACGCGCACCCCGCGCGCGCGGTCGCCGCTGGAGGGGCTGCGCCGGCCCAGGACCGGCACGGGCGTCGACAAGGGGCGTACGGGTGCGATCCCGCTGCTGGTGCCCGCCTGCGGCGCCGTGGCCGGTGCGGTCGCCGCCGTGGTCGCCGTCGCCGTGCTGCACGCCAAGGACCTGGGCGGCGGGCCCGTGATGTACGGGCTGTTCGTCGGCGCGCTGACCGGTGGTGTGGTCGTCGGGATCCGGCGGGCCCCCGCCGTGCTGCCCTCGCTGTCCCGGCGCCGGCTGCTCGCCCTCGCGATCGCCTTCACCGGTGTCGCGCTGCTCGCCGCCGGACTGACCCCGGATGTCACGAGTGTGGTCCTGATCCTGGGACTGGCCGGTGCCGGTGCGGGCATCGCCGCGAACACCGGGCACACGCTGCTCGACCAGGAGGCCGAGGACTTCCGGCGGGCGCGGACCACCGAGCATCTCCATGCCGTCGTACGGGTGTTCGTGGCGTTGGCGGTGCTCGTCGCTCCGCTGGTCGCCGCCGTGATCGGCCCGCACCGGCTGGAGAGCGGCAAGTTCGTGTTCGCGCACGGTGGTGCGGCGTTCACGCTGATGCTGGTGGGGGCGTTGCTGCTGCCGGTGGCCGCGCTGGTGCTCGCCAAGGTCGACGACCGGTCCGGGGTGCCGCTCCGGCAGGATCTGCGGGACGCGCTGCTGAAGGGTGACGATCCGGTTCAGGCGCCCGCCGCCTCAGGGTTCTTCATCGCCCTGGAGGGCGGGGACGGCGCCGGGAAGTCCACCCAGGTCGAGGCGCTCGCCGAGTGGATCCGGGCCAAGGGCCACGAGGTCGTGGTCACCCGGGAGCCGGGGGCGACCCCGGTGGGCAAGCGGCTGCGGTCGATCCTGCTGGACGTGTCGAGCGCCGGGCTGTCGCACCGCGCCGAGGCGCTGCTGTACGCGGCGGACCGTGCCGAGCACGTGGACACCGTGGTGCGGCCCGCGTTGGAGCGGGGCGCGGTCGTCATCTCCGACCGGTACATCGACTCGTCCGTGGCCTACCAGGGCGCCGGGCGTGATCTTTCGCCGACGGAGATCGCGCGGATCTCGCGCTGGGCGACGGACGGGCTCGTTCCTCATCTGACGGTGCTGCTGGACGTCTCGCCGGAGGCGGCGCGGGAGCGGTTCACCGAGGCGCCGGACCGGTTGGAGTCGGAGCCGGCGGAGTTCCACGAGCGGGTGCGGGCCGGATTCCTCACGCTGGCCGCCGCGGACGGCGGGCGCTATCTGGTGGTCGACGCCGCGCAGGACCCCGAGGCGGTCACGACCGTGGTCCGGGCCCGGCTCGATGTGATGCTGCCGCTGTCCGAGGCCGAGGTGAAGGCGCAGGAGGAGGCCCGGCGCAAGGCCGAGGAGGAAGCGCGCCGCAAGGCCGAGGAAGAGGCCGCGCGGAAGGCCGAGGAAGAGCGGCTGGAGCGGGAGCGCCAGGAGGAACTGGCGCGGCTGCGGGCCGAGGAGGAGGAGCGCAAGCGGCGCGAGCTGGAAGAGGCTCAGCGGCGCGAGGCGGAACGGCAGGCGGAGGAGGCCCGGCAGCGGGCCGAGGAAGCGCGCCGCCGGGCCGAGGAGGAGCAGGCGCGGCTCCTCGCGGAGGAGAAGGCCCGGGCCGAGGCGGAAGAGCGGCGGCGGGTCGAGGAGGAACGGCGGCGCAAGCAGGAGGCGGAGGAGCAGCGGCTGCGGGCCGAGGCGGAGGCGCTCCGCCTGGAGAAGCAGCGGAAGGCCGAGGAGGCGCTGCTTCGGGCCGAGGAGGCCCGGAGGGTGGCCGCGGCGGCGGAGGCTGAGCGGGCGGCCCGGGTCGAGGCGGACCGGGTTGCCGCGGAGCGGGCGGCGGCGGCGAAGGCCGCGGCGGAGCGGGCTGAGGTCGAGAGGGCCGCGGTCGAGCGGGCCGCGGTTGAGCGGGCTGAGGCGGATCGGGTTGCGGCGGAGAGGGCGGCTGCGGCTTCGGGTTCGGCTGGGGGCTCGGGTTCGGGTGCGGGCTCGGGTTCGGGTTCGGTTGGGGACGCGGGTTCGGGTTCGGCTTCGGGCGCTTCGAAGGCTTCCGGGGTCGACGATGCGGTCACCGTGCCTACGCCTGTGGTGACGCCGACGAACGCGTCGGGTGGACCTGTGGACGAGACGGCCGTGTTGCCTCCGGTGCGCAGGGACGGGCCGGGCGGGGCGGACTCCGAGACGACGGCGAAGTTGCCGAAGCCGCCGGTGCCGCCGGTGCCGCCGTCCTCGGGGGCGGGGGCTGCTGCGGGTGTGGCGGGTGCGGCGGGTGCCGCGGAGGATGAGACCACGGTGTTGCCGCAGGTGCCTTCGGGTGCGGTCGACGAGACGGCTGTGCTGCCGCCGGTGCGGGAGGACCGGGTGCCGCCGGGGTACTTCCGTGACGAGCGGACCGGACCCGATGGGGCGGAGGGGCGCACGAGGGAGCTTCCGCAGGTCGACGAGGAAGGGGTGCCTCGGCGGCGGCCTCGGTCGGACTGGGCCGAGGAAACGCCGTTGGACGATCTGCCGACCTTGGCGGACGAGTTGCTGGGGCCGCTCGGGGGCGAGGACGACTCGGATGAAGGGCGAGGGCGTTGGGGGCGGCGGCGCCGCTGAGTCCGGGGTGGTGAAGGCGCGTTCTGTGGGTGCGGGTTCGGGGCATGCGCGGGTGCGTTCTTCGGGTGCGGGTGCGGGTGCGTGGGGGTTGTTCGCGCGGTTCCCCGCGCCCCTGTGGGGGCGCGGGCGGTCGTGGGTGGGGCGGGGCCGTGCCGGTGCGTAGAGCCCGTCGCGGGTGGCCCTATTGCTCGGGGGTGCGTGGGGAGCCGTTCTCCGGGCCGCTGTATGCGACGGGCTGCTACGCACCGGCACGGCTCCTTCCGTTGTCTCGCGGCTGACCCGCCGTTCGGCCGGGTGTCAGTGGGGTCGCGCACAATGGGGCGCGGAGTGGTCTTGTGGGACGGAGCGTGGCGGGCATGACCGTGTGGGACGACCTGGTGGGGCAGGAGCGGTTGAGCGGGCAGCTCGACGCGGCTGCCCGGGACGCGGACGCGATCGTCACGGCGGCGGTGACGCGGACCGCGCCTCCGGAGGCGTCGAAGATGACGCACGCGTGGCTGTTCACGGGGCCGCCGGGGTCGGGGCGGGTGACGGCGGCGCGGGCGTTCGCGGCGGCGCTGCAGTGTGTGAGTCCGGACCGGGCGCTCGGGGGGAGCCCGGGGTGCGGGTTCTGCGACGGGTGCCATACGGCGCTGGTGGGGACGCACGCGGATGTCAGCACCGTGGCGGCGGTGGGCACGCAGATCCTCGCCGACGACATGCGGGACACGGTGCGGAAGTCGTTCACGTCGCCGGCCAACGGGCGGTGGCAGGTGATCCTCGTCGAGGACGCCGAGCGGTTGAACGAGAAGTCCGCGAACGCGGTGCTGAAGGCAGTGGAGGAGCCCGCCCCTCGTACGGTGTGGCTGCTGTGCGCGCCCTCGCTGGAGGACGTCCTGCCGACCATCCGGTCGCGGTGCCGGCACGTCGGGCTGCTCACGCCGTCGGTGGACGCGGTCGCGGACATGCTCGTACGGCGGGAGGGCATCGAGCCGGAGGCTGCGGCGGTGGCCGCCCGGGCCACCCAGGGGCACATCGAGCGGGCCCGGCGGCTGGCCACGGATCCGCGGGCCAGGGAGCGGCGGGCCGCCGTGCTGAAGCTGCCGCTGCGGGTGGAGGACATCGGGGGGTGTCTCAAGGCCGCGCAGGAGCTGGTGGACGCCGCTTCGGAGGAGTCGAAGCAGCTGGCCGAAGAGGTCGACACCAAGGAGACCGAGGAGCTGAAGGCGGCGCTGGGCGCGGTGCAGGGCGGGCGGATGCCGCGCGGTACGGCGGGCGTGATGAAGGACCTGGAGGACAAGCAGAAGCGGCGGCGCACGCGGGCGCAGCGGGACAGCCTGGATCTCGCGCTGACCGAACTCACCGGGTTCTACCGCGATGTGCTGGCCCTTCAGCTCGGGTCGCGGGTCGCGCTCGCCAATGTCGAGATGCGGGACGGCCTGGAGCGGATGGCGCGAGGTGGCACGCCGGAGTCGACCCTGCGGCGGATCGACGCGATCGCGGCCTGCCGGGACGCGTTGGAGAGGAACGTGGCGCCCCTGCTGGCCGTGGAGGCGATGACGATGGCCCTGCGGGCAGGGTGAGGGCAGGGTGAGGGTGAGGGCTGGCGCGGGGGCTGGCGTGGTGGGGGGTCTGCGGGGTGCGGGCGGCGCCGGTGGTGTGGGTGGTGGGAGTGGCTTGTGTGGTGTGGGTGGCTCGTGTAGTGCGTTTGGTTGACCTCGTCACTCGTACGAGGAGCGTTCGTCGCTGTTCGTGATGAATTGAGTGGTTCTGGTTACGCTCGCGAGATGCACACCAGGCGTACTTCCCTGCCGCACCGGTCCCTGCGGGCCGGCGGCGCGTTGCTCGCTGCCGCCGCGCTGCTCGCCGCGGGCTGTTCCGCAGGCGGTTCCACCACGGCGGCCACGGCGGTGGACGGGGCCGCCGCCCTCGGCGCGCTGCCCCGGGCGACCCCGTCGGTGCTGGCCCCGTACTACGGGCAGAAGCTGAGCTGGCGGGAGTGCGAGATCCCCGGTTTCCAGTGCGCCACGATGAAGGCGCCCCTCGACTACGCGAAGCCGGACGAGGGTGACATCCGGCTGGCCGTCTCGCGGAGGAAGGCCACGGGGCCGGGCGAGCGGCTCGGCTCGCTGCTGGTCAATCCGGGTGGGCCGGGCGGTTCGGCGGTCGGGTACGTGCAGGGGTACGCGGGCATCGGCTACCCCGCCGAGGTGCGGGCGCGGTACGACATGGTGGCCGTCGACCCGCGGGGCGTGGCCGGCAGCGAGCCGGTCGAGTGCCTCACCGGACGCCAGATGGACACGTACACGCAGACCGACCTCACCCCGGACGACGCGCGGGAGACGGCTGGGCTGGTCGCGGCGTACAAGCGGTTCGCGGAGGGGTGCGGGGAGCGGGCGCCGAAGGTGCTGCGGCATGTCTCCACGGTCGAGGCGGCCCGGGACATGGACATTCTGCGGGCCGTCCTGGGCGACGAGAAGCTGACGTACGTCGGTGCCTCGTACGGCACGTTCCTCGGGGCGACGTACGCGGGGCTGTTCCCCGAGCGCGTCGGACGGCTGGTGCTGGACGGGGCGATGGACCCCTCGCTGCCCGCCCACCGGCTCAACCAGGAGCAGACGGCGGGCTTCGAGACCGCGTTCCAGGCCTTCGCGAAGGACTGCGTCGGGCGGAAGGACTGTGTGCTGGGGCGTACGCCCCAGCAGGTCGCCAACAACCTGCGAGCCCTCTTCGAACGGCTGGACGCGCGTCCGCTCGCGACCGGTGACACCGACGGACGGCGGCTCGGCGAGGCCCTGGCCACGACCGGGGTGATCGCGGCGATGTACGACGAGGGGGCCTGGCCGCGGCTGCGTCAGGCGCTCTCCGAGGCGGTGCGGAAGGACGACGGCGCCGGTCTGCTCGCCCTCTCGGACAGCTACTTCGAGCGCGGCCCCGACGGCACCTACTCCAACCTGATGTACGCCAACGCCGCCGTGAACTGCCTCGATCTCCCGGCCGCCTACAACACCCCCGAGGAGGTCGAACGAGCCCTCCCGGCCTTCGAGAAGGCGTCGCCGGTCTTCGGCCGGGCCCTGGCATGGGCCTCCCTGAACTGCGCGTACTGGCCGGTCGGGCCCACGGGCGGGCCGCACCGCATCGAGGCGAAGGGCGCCGCCCCGATCGTCGTCGTCGGCACCACCCGCGACCCCGCCACCCCGTACCGCTGGGCCCAGGGCCTCGCCTCCCAGCTCTCCTCCGCCCGCCTCCTCACATACGACGGCGACGGCCACACCGCCTACGGCCGCGGCAGCGCGTGCGTCGACTCCGCGATCAACGCCTACCTCCTCCG
This sequence comes from Streptomyces griseiscabiei, assembly GCF_020010925.1. Taxonomy (NCBI): domain Bacteria; kingdom Bacillati; phylum Actinomycetota; class Actinomycetes; order Kitasatosporales; family Streptomycetaceae; genus Streptomyces; species Streptomyces griseiscabiei. The sequence goes on from NZ_JAGJBZ010000003.1 coordinate 517,110, forward strand.
CGGCACGCCCCCGGCGGATGGAAAGCGCTGCTCAGCGACCTGATCGGCGACCGGGTCCGGCCCGTCGCCGGGGTGCTCCGGCAGCTGGTTCGGAGCACCCCGGAAACTGTGTAGACTTACCGACGTTGCTGATCGCACCATAGTGCTGACAGCGCGCCGCCTTAGCTCAGATGGCCAGAGCAACGCACTCGTAATGCGTAGGTCTCGGGTTCGAATCCCGAAGGCGGCTCTGATGAGACCCGGGTCAGATTTTTTCTGGCCTGGGTCTTTTTCATTCTCGGCGAGCTGGGCGGGGCACACCTCGGCAGGGGCTGTCGCGGATGCCATCGTGAAAACCGCGGGTCAGAGGCGCGGAGGCGGTTCACGCGGTGCGTCCTGCACCGGGCGACACCCGCATTGCATGGGCGGCGTGCCCGGCTGGATCCGTGGCCGTCAGTTCGGTGACCTGGGGTGCACGGGTTCGTAGGGGGCGGCCTGTCGGGTGCGACACATTGAAGAGCCAGATGCCTGGGCAGGGAGCCTGCTCGGTTTGGGAGGGGCTGTGGGAAGGGAACCGGGGTACCTGCGTATCGTCGGCGGCCCCTTCACTCGGCGGGTGGGGTCGGGAAGGCCGACGTTCGCCAGGGCGTAGCGGTGCCTTCCCGACCCAGTGACCTCACCCGCGTGGCTAACCGAAAGCTCGGTCGTACTTCTCGCACATCTCCGGGCCGATGCGCGCGCGCATCTCCGGGTCCTTGAACCACGGCGTCGCTGCGACCTTGATGGGCGGAAGATTGCCGGACAAGACGATTGCGACATCCTTCGGCAAAGTTCGCAAGTATTCGATCGGTGCCAGTCGCATGTCTTCGACTCCGTCGGTGACTGTTATTCGCCGATCCTTGTCCGGTTGCGAATCTTGGTACGAGTAACCGATCTTGAGTTGCGAAACAGACTGATCGCCGATCAGACGGGAAAGCCGGTCGAGCGTACTGTCGTCGGAGGATCCGGGCAGGTACAGCCGCGTGGTGTGATTTCCTAGAACCGTGGGGGCTCGCGTGCCGTACAGCGTTCTGATCTGGGATTCGTCCTGCCAGATCGACATGATGACGATGCCGAATCCACGATAGGTTGCGGCCATCTTGTCGAGGGTCGGCAGCGGTGCGACGTTGGCGGCTTCTTCAAGCAAGAGCAGCGGGGGATTCTTCAGAGGGCCGGCCCCCTGTCGCTGCTGTCGCTTCCGAGCCGCCCGGAGATAGGAGTTCGCCACCGTCTGAAATACGGGGCGTAGCAACTCTTGTTCTTCCTCATCGCTGACGGCATAGATGGTGCCGCCCGTGTCCAGTACGTTCTCGATGTCCAGAACCTGGCGCCCGAAAGGGCTGTACGGCTTCCCCTTCTCATCGAACCTGATGTCTGTTGTCGGCGCCATTTGCGCGGACACGAACGGCTTGAGGATGAGGTCCGCATTGGCGAAGATGAACCCCAGATCCTTGAAGTGGCGCCCCTGGGTCGCCTTCATTCCGCGACGGGCCAACGCCAGGTCTTTCTTCGCCGCCGAGTCCGTAAGGGTGGTTTCGTATTCGGCGAAAAGCGCTTCGATCCGGTCGAAATCCTTGTATCCGCTCCAGTCCGCAACGTCCAGCATGGACTTATTGGTCTTCCGGGCGATCCACAGCATCGGTGCCAGGGCTATCTGGGTCAGGTTGATGAAGTAGCGAACCGCTCCGTCCGCGCTGGCACCCTCCATCACCGCCTCGGAGAGCCATTGGGCGACCTTGTCGGCGTCGCTGAAATCATGAATTGCCATGAGTGGTGACCAGGCGCACAGATACTTGCGCTGGTGCTCCGGCCATTCTCCCGTGGGGTCGAAAATGTAGACCGGTCGGTCCAGCCCTTCGCCCCGATAATTCAGGGTCAGATCCGCGACGTCGTTCTTCGTGGAGGTGACGAAGATGGAGTCGGGCCAGGTCAGTATGGTCGGTACGACATACTTCACCGTCTTCGACGAACCCGTTGGTGCGATGACCGCGATCGAGGTGTAACGCGAAGTCGCCACCTTGATCGACGGCTTGTCCACCATTTCGCCCAGATAGACCCGTCCCGTGAGGGTGTTCCTGTCGGGGACCACCAGGGATTCGAGGTCCGCAGGCCGCGCCCAAATGGAAGATTTGTCCCGTTGTTCCTTGCGGGCCTTGACGGGGCGTGTGCGACGGTACCGGGCCAGCGAACGAGAGATCTGCGAAATCGCTATCGTCACCGCGGTCCCTGCCGCGACGACCAGGAAGAAGAAGCACGACCAGAAGAACCAGTCGGGTCCCAGTACGGATCGGTCCTCGGCCGGCCATGCGAGCGTGCGCTCGTCCCAATGCATGGCCAGCCGGACGGGGAGTGAAAATGAAGCGGAAAACGGCTGGTCGGGCCAGGAGCCATGGGTGGCCAGCGCGACCAGACCTCCCGATACCCAGGCCAATACGCCGAGGCCCCAGGTCAGGCCCAGGAGGCAGGTCACGAGCACGCCGATCACTTCATCCGTCGACCACACGTGAGGGGACCTGTCAGTAACGGACTTGCTCATCATGCTCTTGGACACGCCATCGGCACCTCTCTGTTCAGGTGAGATGTCCCGTTCGCCACCGAGGACTATTCTCCGCGAGTCTAATGGGGTGGCACCTGTCAAAGCGCCTACGCCTGGGCCGACTTGGCCCTCCGCGCCATGGACGACGTCACGCGTTGAGTGGAGAGGCGAGAGCGGTACGCCGCATTCCGCCCAGCCGCCTGCCCGAGGAGGGGCTTGGCGGACCGCACAGTTTCACTTCTCTTTCACTCTTTCTCCGTCACGGACATCGAAGGGATGCGGACTCCAGACGACCTCCAGGCGCCGCGCAGGGGTTCACGAGGCTTCCGGACGTTCGCCGTACGGCGGTTCATGCCTGCACGCGCCAGATCGCCATCGGCAGACGCTCTGGCGCGGCTCCTGGCGCCACTGCCGTGTCGGCCTCGGGTGAGGTGAGCGCCATGGCGAAGCCGAGCGCCATCGACTATTTCTCGTCGGGTGGGAAGACGCGGGCGACACCGAGTGGCATCCCCGAGGGCCGCAACGTTTGGAACAATCCCTGCCTCGGCGACGTCAGTTTCTCGGCAAAGTCTGCGCCAAGAGCGGCCGGCTCCCCGCGACATAGCTCACACGCCCCCTCTCGTGGGCCGTTCTGCACCACGCGTGACGTCGCTTCGGTGTACCGGACGACCACCGAGATGCTTCGGGGGGGGCTGGTGGAGGGTCCTGGATCTCCTGACCTCTCCCTGTCGAATGGGACGCCCGTCGGCAGCTGCGGTGTCGGGCGCAGGCGCGGGCTCGCTCGGTGTTCATGGGATTCGCCCCCGGACCCCGCAATCACAACTCGACCATGACGGTACGTCAGCGCCGCCGCGGGTGAACCCGGGACATCATGGCGATCTTGAAAATGACCCTGACTCTGATACATCCTCAACTCAGTGGCGGAGGTAGCGATACCGCCAGCATTCCGCCCAACAGGCGTGTGTAACCTGACTCTTTCTCAGGAGATCAACACACCCCTCGTCGTCAGCAGTTCGGTGAGGTTCTGTTGAAGAATCGACCACCACAAGGAGGACATCACGTGAGCCAGGCAAGCGACCTGCTCGACGCTTCGCCAGACGACGGCGCAGCACGGTCACGGGAGGAGCGGACACGACCGCCCGGTCTGTGGGCCGATCCGGAAGCCCACCTCACTTCTGCCGCGGAGCATCCGTGGTACCGCATCGTGACCGCTGTCAACGCCTCTGTCTTGGACAGCACCAGTGCGTTCTACCAGTCACGAAACGTTTCGCCCGTGTTGATGCCGGTCACCGTCAGTTCGGTATCCAGCCCGATGGGGCTCGGCAGCGACAGCCTGCCGGTACAGATCGACCTGCTAGGCGACCGCACCTACCTGGCCGACTCGATGCAGTTCCAGCTGGAGTTCATGCTGCGCCATGGTCTGCAGGGTGCCTACTACGTCATGCCGACCTTCCGCGGGGAGGACGCGGACTCGACACATCTCAACCAGTTCTTCCACTCCGAGGCGGAGATCCGCGGAGGACAGGACGAGGTCATGAGCCTGGTCGAAGCATACGTGGCGGCCTTGACCGAGGGCCTGTTGCGGGGTGCAGTCGGCGCACAGGTCGAAAGGTGCGCGGGCACCACCGACCACCTGGAGGACCTCCTCAATCAATCCGAGTTCCCGCGCATCACCTACGACGAGGCGCAGGATCTCCTCGGATCGAACGCCTTCACGGCGAAGGTGCCGGGCGCCCCAGCCATCACGCGGCGCGGCGAGCAGGCCCTCATCGAACACTTCCGGGGCGCTGTGTGGCTGACCGCTCCGCCGTCCCTCACCGTGCCGTTCTACCAGCGAGTCGACGAGCGGGGCCGAGCGCACAGCGCCGACCTCCTCCTCGGCATCGGTGAGGTGGCCGGTTGCGGTGCGCGGCACATCAACGGGGAGGAGACTCGTCAGGCGCTCGCCGACCACCTGATACCGGAGTCCGACTACACCTGGTACGTCCGGATGAAGGACGACTATCCGCTGGAGACCGCAGGGTTCGGTCTTGGTCTTGAGCGGTTCCTGCTCTGGGTCCTCCAACACGATGACATCCGGGATCTCCACGTGATGCCCCGCATCGCGGGAAACCGCTCCTGGGTCTGAGCGTCAGTCGGCCGCCGACCGGCTGGTGAGCCAGTCGCGAAGAATCTGGGCGGTGATCTCATCGGGATCACGCGTCGCGTCCAGGACCACAACGTCCGGCCGATTCTTCGCCATCTCCACCATGTGTTCCTGGACTCTGCGGAGGAGGTCCACGGACTCATCGGTCCGCTGTCGTTTTCCGGCCCGCTCCTTCAGCCGTCGCACCGCCGTATCAGCAGGAAGGTCCAGCAGGTACGTGCGGTGCGGCCGCGGGTAGAGCGACTGGGCTCGGCCGACCCAGTCGGAGAGGCCGTCGTACGCGACAGCGGAGGCGTGGTAGGACAGCGGCCCACGGTCCCACACAACTGTGATGCCTTCAGCGAACAGGGGCGGGAACCTCGTCTTGGTGAAGTACGCGACGTCGCAGGCGAAGACCCACTCGCGCAACTCGGCGGGTATCGCCGGATCGTAGGCGTACGCATCCCCGGTCAGCTGCTCGGCCAACGTATTGACTGTGCGAGCGCCGAACGCCTCCACCACCGCCGGTTCCGCGCGGACCCCTGCCGCCGACAATGCCGCGGCGACCTGGTCGACCTGGGTGGACTTGCCCGACCCGTCGATCCCGTCGATGGAGAGCAACAGCGGGTGTGACATGTCGAGTTCCTACCAAACAGACGCGACGGCCTCGGCGGCCATCTCCGGAAGTGCCTCCGCATTGCGGCGGAGGGCGGGTAGATCGCTGTGCGTGTAGTACGCCGAAAGGAGTCCGATCGCCGCCAGCTCCATGGCTACCGCGGTCATCACCGCCGGAAGCAGGGGCCTGGCGGCCGTTGCCGCGGACTCGTCGGCTTCGCGGTATCCGGCCAGGACGGCGGCGACCGCGGAGTGGTCGAATCCGGTGGGCACCGCTCCGTAGGCCGAGCTGAGGCCGCGGTAGTTGACCCAGCCGAAGCGCACCAGGGACTCACCCAGGTCGTGGGCCCGGTCGTCGAGGCAGGTGTTGTCGAAGTCCACGACCCCGACGATCGTCTCCGCGCTGTCCCGCGTCTCTCCGAAGATCAGGTTGAACGGATTGAAGTCGCCGTGTACCGGCAGCACCTCGGCTCCGTATCCGGCGGCGTACGCTTCGGTCCGGGACCGCTCGATTGCGGCGAGCGCGAGTCGGGCGAAGTCGTGGATCTCCTCGCGCACCGGCTCGGGCTGATCCGCGCTGTCCTGGAGAAGACTCACCAGACTTTCCGCGCTGGAGAACGCGTCGCGCATGCCTGGCAGGCCGTTCATCCGCGTCCGTGCCGCGTGCGTGTGCAGCCCGGCCAGAGCTCGGCCGGCTGCCCTGGCCTCGCCGTCACCGCCGGTCCAGCTCCGGCCTTCGACATAGGGCTGGAGGGTGAAGATGGAGCCGGTTCGGCGGTCGTGGAAGAAACTGTGGCCCGAGTGAGTGACCAGTGGACGGGCCACCGGCGCGCCCAGTTCATGCAGTTGGGACAGGAGTTCCGTCTGGAACGCGGCGAACTCCACCGACGAGCAGTACCACGGCAGTTCCTTCAGGAAGAGGGCGCCCTGCTCCGACTCGATGAAGACCTTACGCGCCGTCTCCGTACGCCGTCGTAGATCGATGATCGACTTGTTGAGCGAGAAGAACGGCAGTACCAACAGGCTGTCCAGCCCGAACGCCGCCTGTATCCGGGCGAGCTGGTCATCGGCAATCACGCCGATCGAGGTGTCGAGTGGTTTGGCGTCGGCGCTCATCCTTGCCGTTCCTCTTCGTGAATGCGTCGGGCGATCTCCTGAACACCGCGGCGGAACTCGGCGGTGGCCGGCTCCTCCGTGAGTACCAGCGGGACGGATGCTCCGAGGTCCGGCGGTTCAGGCGCGAACGGCACGCGCGAGAGGAGTTCGAGATCGTCCAGTGTGCCGTCGCCGGCGGGGGAGAACAGCCGCGAGGACCTGCCGCAGAACTCGCAGCAGAAGTGGCTCATGTTCTCCACGTAGCCGAGGACCGGGAGGCTCAGCTGCTGGAGCAGCCTACGGCCGCGCGCGAGGTCCTGGGTGGACAGCACATGGGGTGTGGTGACCAGGGCGACCCGCATGGGCAGGCGGGTGAAGACCTGGCGATGGAGATCGTCGAAGCCGGGCGGCATATCCACGATGACGTGGTCGTAGGCCTGCCACGCGTCGTGGAAGAGGATCTGCGTCAGGGCGCCCTCGAGGTACTTGCCACTGAGCAGTCCCGCCTCGTGTGGGCGGACGAAGAATCCCAGCCCGGCGATGTCCACCCCGCCGTACCGGCCGGGATGAACACGAAAGTTGACCATGGCCGGTGGTCGGCCCGTGAGCCCCGCCACCAGATTCTGGACATTCGGGCCGGACAGGTCCAGGTCCACCAGGCCGACGGAGGTGCCCCGGTCGCTGAGCGCGTATGCGGTGTTGACGGCGATGGTGGACTTCCCGACGCCGCCCTTGGTTCCGTACACGGCCGTGAACCGGGTCATGCTTCAGGCCAGTTGTGGTGGGCCCGCACGGCTTCGTCGCCGCCGGACGGTGACGTGGCGACGACCGTGTCGTCCCTGACGAAGGACACGTCGGGCAGCGGATAGACGAAGTGCTCCTTCATGACTCCCGCGTACGCCCCCGCGTTGAGTACGCCGACCAGGGTGCCCGGCCGGAGCGGGCCGCAGCGGTTCTCACAGATGGTGCTGCCGAGCCGGTCGACGAACCGCACCGGCGTTCGGGTCTCGTCCTCGGCGAGGGACTCCAGCCGCTCCACCCGGAAGCGATGACCGGGCGCGGGGATCAGATAGTTCGTCGTCGCGTCCAGGATCGCGACCGTGAAGTCGCCACTCGCCCGCACGTCCACCACTCGGCTGAGCAGGGACTCGGCGTCGGCGACCAGGAACCGGCCGAGTTCGAGGATCGTGGTGCAGTCGAGTTCCGCGTCGATCTGGTCGGCAAGCGCGTGGAACATCCCTGTTGCGCTCTCGTCGTCCACCTCCAGTCGGCCGGCCAGCCCGCCACCCACGTCGATGTAGTCGAGGTCGACCGCAGGATGTCCGGACAGCGGAGCCAGCGCGGGTATCAGCCGGTCCAGGGTGTCGAGGTGAGCGGTGCCGTCGAGCTGGTTGGCCAAGTGATGGAAGCCGACACCACCGAGGACCAGGCCGGACCCCCGCAGCAAGTCCGCGACCGCGGGCAGTTGGGCGACGGGAAGCCCTAGGACGCCGTACTTGCCGAGTGTGTCGTTCTCGCCCGGCGCGGAAGCATTGACACGGAAGCCGATCCGCCCGGCCTGCGCGTCCGCAGGGCGGGCGCGGAGAAGGCCGTGCAGTTCGGCGAGCGACTCCAGGTTGACCGTGACACCGGCGTCGACAGCCGCGGCGAGCACTGCGCCCCCACGGCCCACACCGTTGTAGACGATGTCGGACGAGGCGAACCCTGCGGTGCGGGCAAGGGACATCTCCAGCTCGGAAAACGCGCTGACGCCTGCTCCCGCGGCACGCACGGCGTCAAGGACGGGCCGGTGGTAGGAAGCCTTCACGGCATAGGTGACCCGTAGGCGCGGGTGCGCCTTTCGGGCCAGGTCCACCCCGTCGGCCACGCGGTCCAGTTCGACCACGGCCGAAGGGGTGGCCGTCGACGGCGACGCCGCTCGGCGCAGTTGCCGTAGTGCTCGCCCTGCCGGTCCATCCGAATCGGTCGGCAGATCAGTCATGAAGGGGAACAAGCTCGTATCCCTCGGGACCGTCCTGCACGCTGTAGCCGGCTGCCAGGATCTGGTCACGCAGTTCGTCGGACTCCTTGAACCGCTTCGCCGAACGGAGTTCCCACCGTTCCTGCGCGAGCCGGACCACGGCGTCGGGGATCTCGATGGCCTCCTTCGAGGCGGACTTCAGATCCAGTCCCAGAACCTCGTCGAAGGTCAGGACCAGACTCAGCTTGGTGGCGTCGTCGAGATCGGGGTCCCTTGCCACCTGCCACAACTCGGCGACGGCGCGAGGCATGTTGAGATCCTCCGCCAGTGCTTCGACAAATCGCGTGAGGTACGGGCTGTCCACGCGATCCGGCAGATCCACCGCGCCGACGGACTTCTTCCAGGCGGCGACCCGGTGCCTCAGGCGCCGCAGGGCGTTCGCGGCCTGTTCCAGCGCGGTCTGCGAGAATGACAGCGGGCTCCGGTAGTGGCTCAGCAGGACCAGGTACCGGAATTCGAGCGGATCGAAGCCCTCCTCGACCAGCGTGTCGAGGGTGATCTTGTTGCCCTCGGACTTGCCCATCCTGCGCTCGCCCTCAAGGGTGAGGAACGCGCCGTGCATCCACCAACGCGAGAACGGGACACCCGTCGCCGTCTCGCTCTGTGCGATCTCGTTGGTGTGGTGCACCGGAATGTGGTCGATACCGCCGAGGTGCAGGTCCAGCGATTCGCCCAGGTATTCCATCGCCATTGCCGAGCACTCGATGTGCCAGCCGGGGAAGCCGACACCCCAGGGTGACGGCCACTCCATGTCGCGCTTCGGAGCCTCCGGCGGGGAGAACTTCCACAGGGCGAAGTCCGTGGCGTGACGTTTCTCGCCCATCGCCACTCGCTCGCCGGCGCGCAGGTGCTCACGGGTGTCGTTCGGGGTGAGCTTGCCGTAGTCGGGCACGAAGGAGGTGTCGAAGTACATGCCGTCATTGGTGCGATAGACGACCCCCTTGTCCTCCAGCCGCTGGATCAGCGCGATCTGCTGGGGGATGTGCTGGGTGGCTCGCAGGACCAGATCCATCGGCAGGATGTTCAGTCGGTCGGCGTCCGCGAAGAAGATCTCCGTGTACTTCTCGGCGACCTCCCACGCGGTGGCCCGCTCGGCCGCGGCCGCCTTCGCCATCTTGTCGTCGCCGCTGTCCGCGTCACTGGTCAGGTGGCCCACGTCGGTGATGTTCATGGCCGCCTGAACCGAGTAGCCCGCGAAGGCCAGGACTCTGCGGGCGATGTCGGCGAACAGGTAGGTGCGCATGTTGCCGATGTGCGGGGCGCTGTAGACGGTGGGCCCGCACACGTACATCCGGACGGTGTCGTCCTTGGCAGGAGTGAAGTGCGTGCTGGTGCGCGACAGCGTGCTGTAGAGCGAAAGGCCCTGCCTCAGCTGCTCGCTTGCCGATGAGTTGGTCACGAACATCATTCCTTGGGCAGGAGCGGTACGGAATGGCTGGTGAAAAGTTCGACCTCGTCCCGCTCCACCCGCTTCTGCAGAAGCATGACGGAGAAGCCGGCATAACTGAGGTTCTCGTTGAACAGGCGCATGAAATAGCCCATCCGGTCCCGAATCTGTGCCTGCACACCGGGATCGAGGGCCGCGAGGTGTTCCTTCTCCATCAGGCCGTCGCAGTACCGCTCGACGTCCTGATCGTCGATGAGGTCGTAGACGAAATCGGACTCGTAGTAGAGCTCGAGGCCGGGCGCCTTTTCGTAGAACGCACGCCAGTCGTTCTTGCTCATCACGTCAACGGGCGTTCCGATGGCCTCGGACACCTGGTCGACGATCTTCTGCGGCGGCCGGCGTCGGTAGTAGATCGGTACGGCGATCACGGTGCCGCCCACCTTGACCACGCGGGTCACCTCGTCGAGCATCCGGGCCTTGTCGGACACGAACGAGACCACGTTGCTGACCCAGACCGCGTCGAAGGAAGCGTCCTCGACCGCCAACTCCCTGGCGTCCTGCACCTGGAACTGCACCTGGTCGGACAACCCATGCAACTGGGCGTACGACTCCGCCTCGGCGACCGAATTCGGGTTGACGTCGATGCCCACCACCGACGCTCCGGTGAGCAGGGAGATATTGACGGACGTAAAGCCGGTGTTGCTCCCGATCTCGAGAACCCGGCTGTCCGATCCGATCCGGGCCTGGACCGCGACTTCCTGTACCGTCCGCACGCCGCCCGAGGGTCGGTTCCGTTCACGGATCAGGCCGACGAAGCTCGAGTAGTCCATCTCGGACACTGGCTCGGCGACCGGCACGGACGTATCGGCAGCGGCCTCGACCACGGCGGTGAACTCCTTACATGTAGGGAAACTTCACTGGCCGGGTCGTAAGGCATCCAGGACCCCCGTCCGGCCGATCGACTCTACGTCAGCCACACCCGTCCATGCCAACCGTATGTGAACCGGCCCGAAGTGCCGGTCGGAGCTTGACGACTCGTCAGGCGGGTGCCCCGCCGCGGACCGTCACTGAGTTTCTCGGCGGAGCGACCGCAGGGGGACTGAAGCCGGACCGGAGCGGGAAGCCTTGGCGAGGCCACCGGCTCGACTTGCGCCGGGGGTGGGGTTGATCCCTGCCTTGGTACCGTGGCTTGAGTCGGCCTCGATATCGGCTGAGCTTCAACCGCGGCCAGAAAAGCACGCGTTGGCAAGGAAAGGGAATGTGCGGGGCATGAGTAATGTCGACATAGTGTGGGGGCGTGGCGATGAGGTCCTCGGTGATGCTTCGTGGGACGAATTCGTCGGCACGGCCGGTTCGATTTTCCAGGACAGCCGATTCCTTCTCGCATGGTGGCGCGACAACGCCACGAAGAATTCATCCTCACAGTTTCACGCCGCTACTTTTGTGGACGGCGGAGAAACCATCGGTGTCTGTGCCTTCGAATTGAGTGACGGCACCCTCTCCTTCGCCGGTGGACGAGATGTCGTCGACTACATGGGACCGGCGGTGGCTGACGGTCGGGAAAGGGCTGTGGCCGACGCCGTGACCCGGCTGGTCTTTGACGAGCCGCGGTGGGAACGCGCACACCTTGCCGGGCTCCCGGCCGGTGGGCCCTTGACCCAGGAGTTGATCGACGCCTTCCGCCGGCGGGCTCCGCAGGTCGAGGTCGAGGCCTACGACCAGGCGCCCCGCATCCTCTCGGCGCCGGAGGGCTACCTCGGACTGCTGAACTCCAAGAGACGAGGAGAGGTGCTCCGCAAGCGGAAGCGCCTGGAGGAGGAGATCGGGCCGGTGGAGATGATCACCTCCACCCCGGACACCTGGTCCGGCGCGCTGGAGCAGTTGCTCGCCTGGAAGGCGTCGGCGACGCCGGCGATGCATGCTTTCGTGAAGGAATATGGCGACTTCGTCCGCGACCTGCTCAAGGAACTGGCTCCGAGGGACGCCGCGCACGTGGTGGAACTCCGTACACAGGACGACCGTGCCGTGGCCTCCGCGATCGTGCTGACGCACCGCCGCACGAAGTACCTCTACAACATGTCGTACGACATCTCGACGGTCAGCGCCTCGAACAACGGGCTTGCTCCGGGAGTCGTCCTCGTCTCACACCTGGCTGAGGAAACCCTTGAGCAAGGGCTCGTCTTCGACTTCCTCAAAGGCGCGCAGGATTACAAGGTCCGCCTCGGAGGCGTCCCCGAGGACATCGTCACGCTGTCCTTCACCCGCTGACTCTCCCGCGCCGATACCGCGGTCTCGTCCAGGCGCAGCAGCGCCCGGCCGGTGTCCAGGGTGGCCATGACGCCGATCGGTAGTGTAGTGATCGGCACGGTGTGACCGAGGTCGACGTCGGTGAGTGCGGGAAGGCCATGCTCGGCGGCCAGTTCCAGCAGACACCGATCCAGTTCGTCGGGCCGGTCGGCGCACGGCGTGCGGCCGAACACCAGGCCCGCGGCATCACCGAAGAACCCGGCCGCGGCGAGCGCGGACAGGTCACGCCGGATCACCGCCACCCGGGACTCGTTCGTCTCCAGGAAGACCAGGCAGTCCGTCGTCCGTGGAAGGAACGGAGTACCGAGCAGGCCCACGACGGTGCTCAGGTGGCCGCCGACCAACCGTCCGCGCGCGCTGCCAGGCGTCAGAGCACGCCATGGCCCCGCGGGTACCCGAGATCTCGGACGATGGTCCTCCACCTCCCAGCGCGGTGACTCCACGGACGTTGCGGTGGGAGGGCGCAGCACCCGGGAGCCGCCGGGACGCCAGGAAGCCAGCAGGCCGTCCGCCACATATGGGTCGATGCCATCGGCATCACCCATCGAGGGGACGAGGGTGGGGCCGTGGAACGTCACGATGCCCGCGCGGGCGTACACCCCAAGCAGGAGGGACGTGATGTCGCTGAACCCGCACAGCGGCTTACGGGCGGCCCGGAGCAGGTCGAAGTCCAGGTGGGGGAGCAGCTCGGCGGAGCGCAGGCCACCGGTCGTGCACAGGATCGCCGAGATCTCCTCGTGCCGGCAGCACCACGCGATGTCCTCCGCCAGAGCCTCGGGTGCAGGCCGGTCATGGTCCTGCCACCACGCGTGCGGCGCGGCGACGGGCAGGAAGCCGAGACCGGCGAGCGCCCGCACGGCTCGCGCCGAACGGCGCGGGTAGCGGCTCACCGAACTCGACGGCGTGACCAGGCCGATGCCCGAGCCCGGCAGCGGCGCGTACGGCTTTACCACGGTCGTCGAGGGATCCATCGGAGCACCCTAGCCGGGTTGTTACCGCTGATGATCGGTTAGTATCGTTTTGCAGCGCCCGGTTTGACCGAGCGTGATGTTGTGGTGAAGTGGCCGAGAGGCGAGGCAACGGCCTGCAAAGCCGTGTACACGGGTTCGAATCCCGTCTTCACCTCTACCCCTTTGGGCTAGACACGGTGCCTGATCGACTCCCTGAAGGTTGACAGATTGATTCACGGCATAGCGGCATGCTCGGCAAGCCAGTTGGCTGCGACACAGTCGGCGGACCTTCTGGGGCAGCGCGTCATCGGGAGCCTCGCATGAGCCGGACGTTGTCGATCCGCTTCGCGGCGCAGGAGATCAGCGCGACGGTTCACCCGGACGCCGAGCAGGCCATCGCGCCGGTGCTCGCCTTCGTGCAGCCGCACTTCTCGGTGGAACCTCTCGACTTCGCCCAGGCGAACGGCCTGCCCCTCCGGATCTCCTCACTTGCCGACTGGACCCGCCCGTCCGGAGAGCCGCAGCGAACGATGGTCCGCAAGGGCCGGTCGGACGACACTCACGTCTGGGGTGACCTCTGGCAGGTCGGCGACCGGACAGTGATCGAAATCGCGTCGAGCCGGACGGTCTTCGACCTGGCCACCGACGGGTCCGGACTGCATGTCTACGTCAGTGACACCTCGCGGTACCACCTCTCCGACTTCCTGCGTGAGGCCATGTGGGAGCTGGCCGCGGTCGGCGGCGGCACGTTCATCCACGCGGCCTCGGTCAGCAACGGGCAGGCGGCGGTCGCTCTGGTCGGTGACAAGGGGGCGGGCAAGACCACGACCGCCCTCGACCTCGTTCGCAGTGGGGCCGACTTCTATTCCGGCGACATCCTCTACACGACCACCGACGCCAGTCAGGTGTACAGCTTCCCTGACTACCCTGGGGTGTGCTGGGGCACCATCCGTGCCAACCCGGAGCTGCTGAAGGCCGCAGAGGAGTTGGGCTTGGAGCAGTCGCCGGACGATGGGGCCAAAGTCCTCCTGCCGCATGACATCTACTGGACCGCGCTCGGCGTCCGCAAGGCCGCGCCGCCTCTCCCGCTGGGCGCGATCCTCATCGCCAACGTCTCCGCAGCCGGCCCCGCCCGGATAGAGACTGCCGCGCCGCGCTGGGACCTGCTGGAGACGCTGGAGCGGCGGGGCAGCGACCCCGGCGAAGGTTGGGAACCGTTCCTCGGCGAGGCGGGTCGTCGCTACGCCTGTTCCGGCAGTGAGCCGCGCACCGGCCCCCTGCGTCCGGACGTGCCCTGGTACACCAGGCTCGGGCGGGGACGTCCGTCGTCCGAGGAGATCGCCGCGCTTTTCGAGAAGGTCGGCCCGGCCGCCGTTGTGGAGAATCATGATGGCCGGTCTTGAGCCGTATCAGCGCGAACTGCTGAGCGCGGTCACGGACGACGGCACGAGCAACTGGCTGAATATCCTCGCCGCGAACGGCTTCCGGATCCAACCGCACGCCAAAGGCGTGGAGTTCGAGATCAAGTACGCTCCCCAGCAATCCGGAACCCATGGTGAGCTGGGGGACTACGCACGGAACCTGCTCGCGCCGGACGGCCTGCCGGACGGTGTGATCTCTCCGTCCTGGCTTGTGTTCCGGTCCACCACTGTCGAGTACTGGCTGGTGGACGGCACCGAGTTGAGCAGGCAGCGCAAGCACGATGGCACGGATGCTCTGCAACGGAGAGCGCGTCAGGCCTTCCGGGACCCAGCCGCCGGCACGGCACTTGTCCAGGGCTATCGGAGCAAGGGCTTCCAGCGGAAGACACATCAGGTCTTCCGGGACCCGGCCGCTGGTACGCCGCTCATCCAGTCGACCGAGGAATTCCTCACCGACCCGGATCAGATCTCGGCCGCCCTCGCGGGCTTCGACAGCAGCGCCGGGGTGGTGCACAAGACCCGGGCGAAAGGCCACTACGTCCATCTCTCCGACGGGATTGTCTTCAACATCGTCGAGTCCCGCTGCCGGATCGGTGACGCCGAGCAGATCCAGCTGGAGCTGGAGTACGGAGCGCACATCCATCACGAGTCTCGGGAACCGGTCGCGGAGTGCGGGCCGGACCAGCTCCGGACCCGCCTGTGGAGCCTTCACAATCTCCTGAAACCACGGTTCGACGCGGCAGGCCTGGCCACGACCGTCGAGCTCAAGCGCGACTTCGTCCAAGCCGCTCACGACAAGCACACCTGAGCCGCCGACGGAATGCCGATGCCCGCGAGCAGCGTCCATGGTGATCGGCTGTGCCGCGCCTCGGTGTCATGTCCCTCGTTCTCTTCCCGGCCAGTCCTCAAGGCACCCGTGGTGCGAGGGCCACCTCCTGGCGTCCACTGATGATCCGCACGAGGTGGAATACTCGCCGTCCGAGGAACTGGAACCGGTACCGCACGAGGGAAGGAAGCGAAGGTGGGGGCGTCGTGGTATGCCACCAGGAAGGCTGAGCGGGCCTGGGTCGAGGGGGTCGGGCTTCTGGGGCAGGGACGGACGGAGCCGGCCGTGGAGCGCTTCGAACTGGCGGTGCAGCACGATCCGTTCGCCGCCGACGCCTGGCTGGGGCTGCATGCCGCCGGGCATCGTCGGGCCGAGGCTCTGGAGGCGATGGCACAGCACCGGGGTTGCTTCGGCGCTCTGCGCACCAAGCACGGCATGCCGTTGAAGTCCCGGTTCGACCTCGGTTTCTACGTGACGTTCCGGCTGGAGACCGCGCGTGACCTCTGGCTCGCCACCATGGCGGGGCTGTTGCAGGAACGGAGGCTGGGCGAGGCGTGGCAGTCGCTCGCGGAGGCGCAACTGGACTGCGACGAGACGCGGTTCGTGTGTTCGCGATACGCCTTCCTCAAGCAGGACTGGCCCCTGGTCCTGCACTTCTCACGGAACATCACCGACGCGTTCCTTCGCGACGAGGCGCAACTGTACGTGGCCAGAGCCCTCGTGGAGCAGCACGTCTTCCACGAGGCGGTCAGCACTCTCGCCCCGCTTCCGCAGGCGCTGGAGAGGGAAAGTCGCTTCGAGGGTGAGGTCGCCTATGTGCGGGGGCTCGCACTCGAGGGGCTGGACAGGCCGGAAGAGGCGTTGCGGCAGTTCCAGTACGCCTTCCGCTGTTTCCCCACCCTCGCCGATGTCGCCACCCGGGCCAAGGCCGTCACCGTCCCGGCCACCGACATCCCGGACCAGGAGGCACCACCCGAGAAGGGGTCCACGAAGGGCGCTTCGGCCGGTCCCGACGGTGAAACGCGGGAGCTGTGGCTCGGCGAGGCGATGGAGCTGCTGGACGGCATGGTGGGCCTGGAGCCGGTCAAGCGGCAACTGCGCACCCTTGTGGCGCAGTTGCGGATGACCGCGGTGCGGAGGGAGCAGGGCCTCCCGTCGAGTTCGGGGCCCCAGCACTTCGTGTTCGCCGGGCCCCCGGGGACGGGCAAGACCACGGTGGCCCGGGTGCTCGGAAAGGTGTTCGCCGGCCTCGGCCTGCTCGACCGCGGCCATGTGGTGGAGACGCAGCGGGTCGACCTCGTCGGCCGGCATCTCGGGGAGACGGCCATCAAGACGAGCAGGGTGATCGATTCCGCGCTGGGCGGCCTGCTGTTCATCGACGAGGCGTACGCATTGTCGAACAGTGGCTATTCCGGTGGCGACGCCTTCGGGGACGAAGCACTGCAGGTCCTGCTCAAGCGTGCCGAGGACGACCGGGACCGGCTGGTCGTCATCCTGGCCGGCTACCCGGACGAGATCAACGCGCTGCTGGCCACCAATCCGGGACTGGCCTCGAGATTCACCACCCGCGTGACCTTTCCCTCGTACTCCGCCGACGAACTGGTGCGGA
Organism: Streptomyces griseiscabiei; assembly: GCF_020010925.1. NCBI lineage: Bacteria > Bacillati > Actinomycetota > Actinomycetes > Kitasatosporales > Streptomycetaceae > Streptomyces > Streptomyces griseiscabiei. The sequence goes on from NZ_JAGJBZ010000003.1 coordinate 534,019, forward strand.
TCGCCCACGGTTTCTTCGATTCCCAGGGAGATGTCCTGGACGAGGACGCCACCACGGCGCTCCGTGGGCACTGCGAGCAGGCCGTGGCCGACGGTCTCGTCGACCGGCTGGGCAACGGCCGTTTCGCCCGTGAACTGTGCCGGAAGTCCGCGGCACTTCGCGATCTACGTCTTTACGACCGCTACGGAGGCTCCGACACGCCCACCCGGGAGGAGATCGTCACCGTACGCCTCGCGGACGTCTCGGCCGCGTACAAGGAGCTTCACGACAGCGCGACCGCCCCCTGAGCGCGTGCCGCCCGGTCCGGCCGCGGCCGGACCGGGTCACGCGAGCTGTTCCGTCGATCCGTCCGGGTGGACGAGAAGGCGGATCGTGCTGCCGAAGCGGTCGTCCGTGATGGCGGCCAGAGCGGGACCCCCCAGTTGCTGGGCGCGCTGCTGGAGGATGGAGAGGACGACGTCCTGGATGTCGCCGTAGGGCGGGGCGGTCACCGGAACGCCGTCGACGAGACCTGCGTTGGGCGAGAAGACCCGTATCTGGGCGCCCTGCACATCGGGCGTGCCTGAGGGGTGGGGCGCTTCGGTCATCGTTTCTTCCTTTCGGCCGGTCCTCCCGGCCGGGCCACTCCGGCACGGGTCAGCTGTTCGTGGACTCGCTTCCGTCGACCAGGTCGTCGAGGCGGATGTACGTGCCCCGTGAGACACGTTCCAGCTGACCGGACTTGACCAGGGTGGACAGTATGTTGCTGATGGTCTTCGAGGTGGCACCGTACCTGCTGGGCGGCATCAGGTGCAGCACGTCCGCGGCTGAGAACGCGTTCGGGAAGGTCGCCACGGTCCGCACCACCGCGGCACGGACGCTGACCGTGGCCGCCGGATGGTCGCGCGGCCCGGCGTCCGTGGAACCGTCACCGCGTGAAGCGAGCGGCTGGGGGCCGTTGCCGGCCGGCGCGCCGCTCGTCTCGATACGTGGCAGGAAGGACCGGAGCTCGTGCAGCGCCGTGCGGACGGTCTCCAACCGGGGATCGCGGTCCCCGTCGGGCGTGGCCGTCAGCATGGTGGCGACCTTCTCTATGTTGGAGAGGGGAAGGAGGAGATCCCGCAGCAGCGGTCGCAGGAAGTCGCGGCGCAGCGCGGCCACGGGGTCGGTCATCGCGAGCTTCACACCCACGGAGCCGGTGAGGAGGGACGGCGCGCTCGCCTCGTCGCTCTCGCCCTCCCCGGCCGGGGAACCGTCGTCCGTCGGCAGCATGGAGACCAGGGCCGCCCGCAGATCGCGGATGGTGTCGAGTGTCTCGGGCGCGACATCGCCGCCGGGCACCCTGGTCAGCATGGCGGCGACCTGCTCGACGCTGAGCACCGCGGGCAGTGCGGATCGCACCAGAGGGCCCAGTACGGCCTGTCGTACGGCCTCGGCCGGGTCCTCCAGCGAGAAGGCGATCCGTTGTCCGGAGTCGACCCCTGCCATCGGATCTTCGTCCCTGCCTTCCAACGGTGCTTCCGTCCTCGACGGGATGTCCGGTCGCGCCGGTGTCGGCGCGGATGCCTCGGCCTGGGCCTCCTTCAACAGGTCCTGCTGCCGCTCCCGTTGCTCCTGAAGCATGTCGAAAGCGTCCAGGATCTGTTCCAGTTCGGGAACACCCTGATCACCAGGAGGCCGATACGGAACCGAACCGCCGGCACGTGATCGCAGGCGAGCGAGTCGCCAAGGCGCGGACGTGCAGCCGGAACGGGTCGTGTCTCGGTGCGGAAGGTCGCCGTTCTCGTCGCCGATCCCGAGTCGGCGGCGGATCCAGCGGCGGTCCTCGGCGGTGGTCGCGGCCGTGTAGCCGTACGGCTCGGCCTGTGTGATCGCGTCCTGGAGACACTCGGCCCAGAGCGGACAGGACGCGCACAAGTCGCGTGCGGTGTGCAGAAGTACCAGGTGGTGACGGCGCTGACTCGCGGATTCCTCGTGCGTGGGCCGGGCGTTCTCCAGCAGTGGGTGCTGGAACACGTCAGGGCGCCGCTGGCAGGACACCGCGGCATCGGGGACGCGGGGCCTGATGGGCTTGCGCGAGGACGGTATGGGTGGTGCGAACAGCGCCGTATGGCTTGCCATACGCATGTGTGTAATCCCCCGTGATGATCTATGATCACAAGGAACTCTAGAGCAATCTGTCAACCGTACGCAACGCACATGCAAATGATCCGGTTCGTTCACGCATAGGCGAATCGAGACATTCACGGCCGCGTCAACTGTCCCTGTTCGTCGTGTCCTTGGGGCCGGACCGCCTGCCGGAGAGCTTCCGTATCCCGTTGCGCAGAGCCCACAGACCGCCACCGCGCAAAGTCAGGACCGCGCTGACGCCGACGAACCCGATGGGGACGCCTGCCTCCGGCCAGACCATTCCCACACCCGACGCGATGGCGATGATCACATCGGCGCCCATGACGGTGACTCCGCGTCCCCCGGGGTGGGTCTTCGGGATCCAGGCACCGAGGAGCGCCATGCCGGCCAGTGCCCAGTACCCGAACACCGCTTCCCCGCTGACGACTGCCGAAGTGCCCCAGCGGGCCGCCTCGCCGGCCGCGGCGAAGTAGCCGGTCAGACCTGCGGTGAGCAGAGTCGACGCGAGGGCCAGCAGCAGTTGTCGCCGGCGCCGCATGAACCAGACGACCAGCCCCAGTGAGAGCAGCCCGCCGACCGCGACGAAAGACGAGCCGCTCGACGACGCGAGCGCGAACAAGGTGTAGGCGGCGGCGAATCCGAAGGCGATTCGGGGGAGGAGCCTGACGGCCCACGCGTCGTCGCGGTCCTGGCGGACGAAGCGCCGGAGCAGGGCCGAGACGCTTCCCTTCTCCGCCTTCTCCCCCTGCTTCCGCCCCGTGCCGGTGCGTGCGGTCGTCCCGGCCCGATGGCCGTACGAACGACCGGTCTTCAGTGCGGGCACGGGTGCCTCCTCGATGTGGGTACGGACGGATGGGTGGGGGGTGGGGTGGGGCGCCGCGGTGAAGCGGCGCCCCGGCTCTGTTACGGGTTGCCCGAGTTGCTCACGCGGCCGCCGGTGCCTCCGCCGTTGGCGCCGGAGCCGGTGCCGCCGCCCGTGCCTCCGCTGTTGCCGCCGGAGCCGGTGGATCCCCCGCTGTTGCCGCCGGATCCGCCGGTGCCTCCGCTGTTGCCCCCGGAACCGCCTGTGTTGCCGGACGAGCCGCCGGTGTTGCCGGTATTACCGCTGCCGCCGCCGGTGCCGCTGTGGCCGCCGGATCCGGTGCCACTGCTGCCGCTGCCCGAACCGCTGACGCGGCCACCACGCCCGGAGCCGCTGCTGGACCCCGAGCCACTGTTGGACCCGGAACCACCGTTGGATCCCGAGCCGCCGGTCGTCCCCTGGCTGCCGGTGCGGCCCGAACCGGGCTGGTTCGCCCCCTGGTTCCCGCCCTGGTTCGGGTTCTGCGGGTTGCCGCCGTTGCGCCTGCGCTGAACGGCGTCCCGCCCCGCACGCCAGGCACGGCCGACCATTTGCTCCCCGGTCCGGGGCTCTGCATTCCTCGCCCTGGTGGCCGCCACCCGGCCCGTACCCCCCTCGTCGCCGGCCGCCGCCTGGCGCGGACGCTGCCGGGCACCGTCCCACCTGGCGCCCCGCCAGTCCAGACTCAGCTTGCCGGGGGCCCTGCCCGCGTCCGGAACGACCTGACCGCCCCCGAACTCCGGGCTGAACTCCCCGCTCGTCAGCTTCTCGATGAGCTTCCGGATCATCATCACCACGGCGATGCTGACCAGCATGAGCAGCATCAGCTGGCTGCCCAGCGCGATGTCCGCGGGGAAGATCATCTGATACAGGACCAGCAGCAGGGTCAGGATCACGCTGAAGCCCGCCCGGAGCACGAAGCTGTGCACGAAGGTTTCCAGCCAGCCCTTGAGCAGCTTCTGCTGTGAGGGGTGCATTCCGATGGCGGCGACCAGGGGGAGCATCACGATGAGGATCAGGGTGACGGCGTGCCAGAGGAGGGTGAGTCCGCTGAGGATGATCACCATCGTGCCGACGACGAAGGACGCGAGGAGGGAGTAGAAGGCCACACCCACCCGGGCCCCCGCGTTCTTGCCGGCCCAGGTGTCGAACGACACCGGGTAGATGTTCTGGTCCGGGGTGTCGTCCGCGTCGATGTCCTCACCGCCCGCGATGTCCTTGCGGATGGGCACCCACTCGTCGTCCATCTTGTTCAGATCCTTGCCGAGGTCCTTGTTGGTCTCGGACTGGGCCACGAGCTGACGGACGCGGAGATCCTCACAACGGGCGCCCCTGCCGTAGTCGCAGGTGGCGTTCTTGTTGTCCGGAACGCAGACGCCCTCGCTGACCTTGCCGTCGCCCTCCTTCTTGAAGATGCAGTTCTTGCCCGGCGCACCGAACTGCCCGAGGGCCCAGGGGCGGAAGATGAGCGTGTCGTACATGGCACAACTCGACTGGCGCAGGCCCTTGTTGTAGTTGTCCTTCAGGTCGCAGGGCGGCTGCATCTCGCCCGACACCCCGGCCAGGGCGGTCGACATCAAGGCCGTGTTGGCATCTCCGATATGAGTGTCGGACCACTTCACGAACTTGTCGTAATTGCCGCCGGTGAGGAACGCCATGACGCCGATGATGCTGAGCGCGGCCCAGGAGACACCGGCCCACACCTCGCGGGTGTCGCCGGCCCGCCACTTGGTGAACACCCACAGACCGACGAGCAGGATCATGATGACCACGGCGGGACGGAGCACGTTGTCCCTGAGGGTCTTCACGACGCTGTCGCGGCCCTCGTACAGGCCCGCCATCGGACTCGGGTTGGAGGCGGTCTCCTTGACGGAGATCGACATCCTCGTGAAGAACTTCGTGAACGTGAAGATGGTGTCGGCCGCGCCGTTGTAGACCAGGTCCATCACGGCGCAGCTGTCGGCGCCGCTCCCGATGTCGCCGTTGTCCTCGGAGGCGTCGCCCCGGCCCTTGAAGGTCTGGGAGAAGTTCAGCCCGCGCAGGCCGTTCAACTCGTACATCGTGTACATCTCGGGGGAGCGGGGCATCTTCACCGCCCCGGTGACGCTGCCCTGGATGTTGAGACCCTTCTCGTTCTCCTTCTCGTCCGTCGCCCCCTCGTCCCACTGGTTGTAGGCGGGGAACACGCTCTCGGCGTCGCCCGCCGTGTCCATCTGATACTGGTCGTCGCCGGTGAAGTTGCAGGAGAAGTCCGCGTAGGCCGAGGACGGCGCGGCGAGGGTCAGGGCTATGAGGGTCAGCGCCACGAAGAGGACGGCGCGGACGGCCGAGCCCGTCCTGCCGAGGGTGCGGCGCAGCGTGTGGCGCGAGGACATCTGGATTCCTTGGACGAATGCGGACGACGAGAGCCGGCGGCGCACGAGGCGGTCAGTCGGTCGGGAAGTGATCGGTGAGGATGCAGCCGGTGGCGAGCCCCTGCTCCTTCTCGAAGCCGCTCGGAACGGTGAAGTCCGGATCACAGGTCAGATACTTCAGCCGGGAGGCCTTGAGGCCCTCGACCGTGCCGGCCGCCACCGGAACGACGGCGAAGTCCTGTCCCACCAGGAAACTCGCGTGACCGTCCCGGTCGGCGGCGGTCTGGAACTTCTTCATGTCCTTGATGGTGAGCAGGGCGATGGGAGCGCCTTCCCCGTCCTGGCAGACGGCGCGTTCCCCGATGGCCCACGAGGCGTCCGCGGCCTCCTCCTCGCCCCACGCGGTGCTGCGCCCGGAGGCGTCGTACTCGTCGCCGGTGGTGAGCTTCTCGCAGGTGACGAACGTGGTGAGGTACTCCTCGACGGACGCCATGTCCGACGCGCTGGGCAGATCGCTGTCCGACGTCCCCTCGTCGCTCCCGCACGCTGCGACCGCGGCCAAGGAGACGAGGGCGGCGCCGAGCGCCAGCGTTCGCTTGATTCGCATGCTGTCCGTTCCGTTCCCCGTGCTGATGAGTGGTGGTGGGTGCCCTGGCGGGTCACACCGGCTGGGCTTCGGCCTGCTCGGCCGACCGGGCCGGAGCGGGCTCCGCCTCTTGCATGAACTTCCAGTCCCGGACGTTCGTCGGCGGGTCGATCGCCTGCCGGGCCGGACGGCTCGTGCCGTTGGTGTCGGTGGCCGCGAGGATCTCCCGGAAGACGAGGTCGACGGCGACCGTGCCGACCCGTTTGTCGGCGTCGCGCTGAAGACACACACCGGTGCGCAGCTCCTGGAGCGCCGCGATGACCTTGGGATCGTTCTCCGGCCGTCCCAGCAGCGGGGCCACCAGTGACGCCTCCTGGGCGGACTTCTGCTTGAAGGCGAAGACGGTGTGGATCTGGTTGGCGCCACCGCTGCGCGCCTCGGAGTCCTCGATCTGGACCAGGTCGATCGCCTGCTGGGTGATCAGGACGGTGACCGCCATGTAGGAGCGGCCCTGCTTCAGCGCGCGGCGCATCAGGTCCCGGCCGCTCTCCGTGGCCGTGACGACATAGGCCTCGTCGACGAAGAGAGCCTTGGGCCGCAGACCGACCTCACCCGTCACCGGGTTCTTCTCGTAGCCGACGTCGAGCATCTGACTGCCCAGTTCCACGACCGCCATCAGAGCCGTCGCCGCCAGGCGCTCCGCCGGGTTCCAGCTGCGTGGGTCCGAGGCCGCGGGGGACTGGAAGCCACGCAGGGTGATGACCGTGCGCCGCTTGCGCATGCTGGACAGCGGCTTGGGCCGGTCCGAGAAGGCGAGCCGCGCGTAGGGCAGCGTACGCAGCTCGGTGAGGAGCATCTGCGCCAGCTTCAGTTCCTTCTGGGCTTCGCGGTCGCCCTCTGCCACCGCCGTGTCGTACGCCGAAACGACCTCGTCGACCACCTGCCACAACGTCGGCCGCAGGATGCGGTGTTCGGCGTCGCGTGCGTCCATGCCGTGCTCGACTGCCTGGCGGACGGCGGAGTTGTAGCGGCTGACGACCGTGGCCATCGCCTCGATGACGGGCAGCCGTACGCGCTGGTAGTCCTCGTCGCCGAGGAAGCCGCGCAGCATCGATTCGGCGAGCAGCCGGCCGGCCGGTACGTCGCGGGCGATCACCCAGGGGTCGAGCACGCCCGCCTGGCCCTTGAGAAGGTCGACCACCTCGGTCTCGTCCCAGAACTCCGGGTTGATCGGCTGGAACCGGCTGGCCGGGGTGCCGAGGATGCCCGATTCGGCGTGCGAGGCGAACTCCGGGTCGTTCACCTGGGAACCGAAGCCCAGGTAGTAGCACATCTGTGCGAAGTCGGTCTTGGGGTCGATGACCAGGCAGCGCACGCCCGACTCCGACTCCTCGTAGAACTTCTGCAGCGCCAGCGACGACTTGCCACCACCGGACGCGCCGACGATGGCGAGGCCACCGCCGTCGTTGCGGGCGGGCCCCACATGGAGCGAGTAGTGCACCGGCATCTTGCCGGCCCAGCCGACCAGGCTGCCGACCCAGCCCAGACGCCGTCCGGAGCGCGTCTCGGGGTTGTCGCCCAACTCCGTGCCCGCGGTGGGCAGTCCGGCGCCCAGCTGCTCCACCTCCTGCAGTCGGAGATACGGGGCGATCGGCAGCTTGGGCGCGTCCCCGGGAAGCTGTGACTGCAGCAGACGCCACTGCTGGCGCGTCGGGCGCAGCAGGGTGACCTTCAGGTCCTGCTTGAACTGCATCTCCAGCATCCGGCGCCGGCGTTCCAGCTCCTTGAGGTCGGGAGCGGAGATCGTGAACCGGATCTGCGCCTCCATACCGGGCATCTTGTGCTCTTCGATGTCGTCGACGAGATCCTTGGAACGGGCGACCTGGCTGGCCAGTTTGGTGTCCGGGCTGCGGCCCGAGGTGGCCATGTCCTTCATCTCGTCCATGAGGTTGCCCCGGATCTTGTCGGCCCGGTCCTTGAACCTCAGATACGGGATGAGCGTGAACCGCATGTCGATCTCGACAGGGAACTCCACGTTCTGCGAGGTGTAGCGGGCCCATGCCGTCGACTGACGGAAGCGGGTCTCGGCGGGCCAGTTGGCGGCGACCAGCGTGGTCGTGTAGCTGGTCTGCCGTTCGCCGGAGATCTCGTCGTACTGGTGCAGGACGATGTGTGTCTTGCGGTTCTCGCCGGAGAAGTCGACGACCAGGTCGAACTGGTTCGGCCCCCAGGAGCGCGAGCCGAGCACCGGCTCGGGCGGCACCGGCAGATCGCCGTGCAGGGGCTTGCGGATCAGCCAGACCAGCTCTTCGCGGGTCAGCGGGGTGCCGCCGAGCCCCTCCAGGCTCTCGTGCACCTCCGTGGCGACCTGTGTCCACTCGGCGAGGAGGAAGGGGGACAGATACTCGTCCGAGACGCCCGTGGCCGACGAGGCCGCCCGGTCCGCCGAGTTGTGCACACCCTGGAGCAGGCCCGGTTCGTCGTAGGGCTCGTCGTCGCCCGCCAGCACACCGCTCTTGCCGTTGCGCTTGAGCGAACCCAGCTTCACCAGCAGGATGTTGCGCTCGCGCAGGGCGCCGATGCGCTCCTGGTACTCGGCCTTGCGCAGGTTGTACGCCTTGTGGTTCTCCGTCGGATCCCAGGCGACAGCGTTCAGGTCCTGAGCCCAGCCCATCGCAGTGATCGGCTGGTACACCTTGCGGTAGTGGCACTCGACGTTGCGGTCACCGCGGGCGAGGTTGAGCAGACCGCGCGCCGGCGCCTCGGCCATGGCCTGCAACTCGGTGGCGTTCAGATACTCGTCGATGGCGGTGGGCAGCACCAGGCCGGTCCACACCGAGTCGCCGTGCACGAAGAGCGTGTCGTCGGCGTAGCGGTAGGGAAGGCGCAGGTCCTCACGGCGTCCGGCGGCCGAGCCGCCGGACGAGGACGTGCTCTGCCGCTTCGAGGCCCGGCCCTGCTCCTGGCCCTTCTTGCCCGAACCGGCCGCCATGATCAGGGCGATCACGAAGAAGGCGACCGCCGCGCCCAGGAGGATCAACAGGAACATGGATAAGTCACCTTGCGGTTGGCGGAAGTTGGCGTCGGATGGTGGTCATCGGTTCCTCGCGATGAAGGCCGAGCCACGTGCTGCGGCGGCCTGGCGCGCGTCGTCGTACCGTGCGTGCCAGCGTGGTGCGCCGGGCTTCCAGAGGATGACCTGCCAGTGCAGTTCCTCCGGCTCCTGGTCCGCGGCGAGCCCCTGGAGCCGTTTGGGCTGCAGCCACCAGTCGGCCCACACGACCAGTTGGTGGCTCAGCGTGAGTGCCGAGGGCAGTGGCCGGCCCCAGACGAAGTAGACGGCCAGCGGCGGCCCGAAGTAGAAGACCGCCGTCAGCATCGACAGCCTGAGGAAGGGGAGGAAGGTGGACGCGGTGAACAACAGCACGAGCCAGAGCAGCCCGAAGCCGAAGGCCGCGCCCAGCGCGGGCAGCAGCAGACCCGGAAGCGGGATGTTGCCCCAGTTCCAGATCCGCTTCGGGCGGTTCACCAGGTCGGTGTGGTCGTAGGCGACCAGTGGCGCGGGGGCTTCCTGCGTCATCGCTCCGAACTCCCCTGGTAGTGGTGGTCGGTCCGGATCAGCCTTCGCCGCCGATCTGGGTACCCAGGGAGATCAGCACACCGGCGAGACCACTCGCGGCGCCGATGATCAGTGCGGCCAGGGCGATCATGCCGAAGCCCTGGAATGCCTCGCGCAGACCCTCGCCCTGCTTCATGGAGATGAGCATCCGGATGCCGAGGATGAGGAGCGCGATGATGGCGACCGTCGCCCCCGCGGTCCGGAGGATGTCCTGGATCTCCGTGAACATGGAGTCCAGGGTGGTGGCGGCCAGCAGCTGCATGGTGGGTCCTCTCACAGAGTTACTCGTGTGTCGTGTGTCGTCGTGCGGGTGGAGGAGACCAGGAGGGGTTCCTGGTCTCAGTTCGTGCCGGACTGTTCGTCCTGCGAGGACGGGGCGCTCGGCGAGGAGGAGCCGGCCGGAGCGGAGGGTGTGGCCTCGCCGGAGCCCGGCTCGTCCTCGGACGGCTCGGTCTGCTCGTCGTCGCCCCTGCCGCCCTGGGAGTCGAGCACGCCACCCCGGATGTCCTTGATGAACCAGCCCTGGGCCGTGTTCACCACAGTGATCCGGTACGAGCGCCGCGCGGTGTCGCCCTCCGGGTCGGCCCAGTCGACGATCACCCGCAGCTGTACGGCCTGCCCGGTCTTGTAGGAGTACGGGGCGGAGCCCTTGACGCCCTTCGGTACCAGCGCGACCACGTCGTTGACCTGTGGTTCGGACAGGCGGCCGGACAGCCCCGTGGTCGCGGCGAGCGTGGCGCCCTGTGCGGTGAAGCGGGCCAGGGTGGTCCTGTCCGACTTGGCCCACGCCTCGAAGTAGCCGGGGAGCACGGTCTGTTGCAGTTGCTGGCCGAGGGCGGTGTCGACGTTCTCGCTGTCCCGGTCGACCTCCGGTACGTCCGAGCGAGGCGGCATGGGCATCTCACCGACGTCGCCGGCGACCCGGATGCCTTCGCCGGTCGCCAGATCCTTCACATACACGGGGACGGTCAGCGTGGTGAGCCCACCGTCGTCCGTACGCACCTGGATGCCCAGGTAGCGGCCATGGGTGCCGTACTCGGGAAGGTTCTCGCTGGTGCCGTCCCAGGTCGCGGTCAGGGCCTTGCGGGTGCCTTCGCCGCTCCAGCCGCACTCGGGATCGACGCCTGCGGACGTGTACCGGGCGAGGGCTGTACGGCGGTCGGACGCGGTCTCGGGGGAGTAGGTGAGGCAGAGGGTCGCGTACTGCTCGGCGAACGCGGCCGCCTGCTGCGTCGGGAACTCGGTGAGCCCGTAACGGGCCACGTCGTCCGGGTCCAGACTGGTCGTGCCCGCCCCGGAGGACTTTCCGACGATCAGTCCCGCCACACCGCACGAGCCCAGCGCGAACAGGCCCGTGGTGATCAGCAGGGCCGCACGCAGACCGACGTGGGTACGGCGCCCGCCGGACCCGCCGGACGTCAGGCGGCCGCCAGGCCTGGGCACGTCGAAGTCGCCCGAGGGCTTGCGCGGGGCGGTCTTCGCGGCCTGGCCCGAAGCGCCGGACGCGGGGCCCGCGGCCACGGCCGCCGGGGCGGCGGGGCTCTGCGCCGGTGCCGTCGTCGGCGCGGACCCTCCGGCCCGGCCGTTGTTCCCGGCTGCCGTTCCGCCCTTTCTGCGCTGCTCCTTCGCCGCTTTCTTGGCCTCGTACTCGGCCTTGCGGGCGGCCCGGGCCTGCTCGCGCTTCTCCTTCTTGGACTCCGTCGCCGGGCGGGACTCGCGCGGCGGCAGTGTGGGCACGGCGGCCTGACCCGCCTGCGGCGCGCCCCGGACCCAGGCCGCGGCGACCTGTGCGCGGGCCGCCTCGGGCGACATCTGCCACGACTGCTGGGCCTGCTGGGGCTGCCCGCCCTGCTGGGCGTAGGCGGCACGCTGGTCGGCGGCACCCTGCGCCGCCTGTCCCCGCGCGGGCGCCTGCCCCTGGTCGTTCCCCTGCTCCTGCCAGGACTGCTGGGGAGGACCGAAGGACCCGGGCTGCCCGGCGGGCTGGCCTCCGCCGACCGCGCCAGCAGAGCTGTTGTGGTCTGTCATCGAGTCGGTAACTCCAGCCAGTTGATTCCCCGTCAGCGGTCGCGCAGCACCGGGCTGTACGACGGGCCCTGGTCCGGCCAGGTGCGCTGGCAGTGTGACAAAGACCGGTCGCCGAACCGCTTTCCTTTTCCCGCCGGGGCCTCTCTGGGACTCGACGAATTCCCGAACGGATTCCCCGGAGGCGGAGTTGAGGAATCGGGGCGGGAATCCGGGGGAGGCGCCCTGTGCTGTCATCCCGTCCTGGATCACAATGCGAACGACAGGCCCTAGGCGAAGGACGAGAGTTGAGCGACCAGAACGGGCAACCGCATACACCCGACCCGCGCATCTGGGAGAGGGCCGCGCAGCCGGCCCCGTCGGGCTCCTCGCCTGCTCCGTCGGTTCCTGCCCAGGTCCCGTCGGCTCCTGAGCAGGTCGCACAACCCATCCCGGTCGCGCAGCTGTTCCAGGCCGACCGGACCTGGGTCGACGGCTACGAGCCGGGGAACCCCTGGCAGGCCAGGCTGTGCATGGAGACCCCGTACGGCACGTTCGTCCATCCGCTCACCCCGAACACCATTCCCGATCTGCTGGAGCCCCTGGTGCTGGTGGCGCAGGAACAGCAGGGCATGCCGGTGGGCTTCGAGTCCGACGAGGATTCCGGGCCGGTCGGCGAGGACGTCGACGACGTGGCCGACGAGCAGCACTGGAGCCGGCGCGTCCAGGGTGGCCGGGCCGCCCGGCTGAGCGGCTGGTCCGCGGTCCACAACCTCTGGCAGCGCGAGGATCCGACGGCGCGGATCGTCATGGGTGCGATCGTCGTCGTGGTGCTGCTGATCGGCATCCTCGTCTCCTGATCCAGGTCCCGGGCGGGCCGGGGCGGATCAGGCCGATCGAGGGGGCGCGGGCGGACGTACCGCATTCCTCCTCCTCTCCCGTCCCTCTGCCGCCCCTTTCCCCCCGAGGAAAACACCCGGTTCTTCTCGCGCTCCTCCCCCTACCGTGGCGGCGAGCACCCCGGCCATGCCGCCGCACGGCCCAGTACACGAAGGAGACACGGGAACGTGGAGCTGCCTGCGGACGACAAGCGCACCGGGCTTCTGGCCCTGGGGGTGCTCGGCATCCTCTTCGTCCTCGTGCTCGTGATGTTCACCGTCTTCGACGGGGACGAAGAGGGCGGTGAGGAGGACGGGCCGGCAGCCGCCGCGACCGGGCAGGCCGATTCCGCCACGCAGGGTCAGAGCTCCTCGGACACGGACGAGCCGTCCGGTGGCGGACCCTCTCCGATCGTCACGAGTGCCGAACTGTCCCGGGCCCACGCGGTGATGGCGCGGTACATGGCCGGGATCACCACGTACGACCACCGCAGTGACAGCGGGGCCTGGCGCGGCCCGCTGCTCGAACTCACCACGGGTGAGACACGGATGAAGCAGGTGACCACCCTGCCGACGGGTAAGGCGTGGGACACCTGTGTCGCCGAGAAGTGCTCCTCGAAGGGGGAAGCCGACGTCGTACGGGACGCGGTGATCTCGGCGGACGTGACGCGGAACAGCGGCCGGAGCATCTCCAGCCTGGTGAAGGTGACGGCCACCGTCACGGCTTCCGGCGACACCACCACCGAGACCAACCGCTGGCTGGTGAGCGTCGAGGAGAAGAGCGGCCAGTGGGTCGTGTCCGGGTTCGACGTCTTCGGCCTCGGGGACGTGGGCGCCTCCGACCAGGCCGGGGAGTGATGTAGCGATGGTGGCTCCCGCTGTACTGGCGGCCGCCGCGAAGGCGGCCAAGGCGGCCAAGGCCGCGCAGAAGGCCAAGCAGTTGCTGGACGGTCAGCGCGGCAAGAAGGGCAGGAAGAAGCCGAGTCGCAAGACCAAGGGCGCGGCGGTCGGCATCCTGCTGAGCGGCGGTGCGTGTTTCGTGGCCACCATCATGGTCATGAACATGGTCGGCGGGCTGGGGGCGGGCAGCTCCAACGCCTCCTGCGCCGACTACGCCGACAACGCCAACGCGGGCAACACCGGTGCCGCGGCGGCCACCAATCCGATCATGCCGGCCGGCAAGATGTACATGCCGAGCGAGACCGCGCGCAACGAGATACCCCCCAAGATGATCCTCGCGGCCATGCGTGCCGCCGCCAACTACGAGGGCCTCGACTGGACGATCATCGCCGGGCAGATGTACCAGGAGACCAAGTTCGGCCAGGACAAGTCCGCGGCGCCCGGCGGCAAGAACTCGGCCGGGTACATGGGCATCCTCCAGTTCGGGAACCCGGCCTGGCAGGACTACGGCGCCGACGGCAACGCCGACGGCAACAAGGACCTGTACAACATCGACGACGCCTCCTGGGCGGCCGCCAACTTCCTGCACGCCAAGAAGGTCGAGAGCGCCCCCTGGGACGCGCTGCTGAGCTACTCGGGCTCCACCGCCTCCAATACGATCTACCCGCGCGTCGTACTGACCCAGGCGGCCCGCTACCGCGGTGAGCTGACCGGCGACCAGGACCTGATCAAGCGCTGGTACGCGCATCTGAAGGAGACCGTCGAGAAGAACCCCGGCTTCCCCACCCTGGGGCAGCAGTCGGACATTCCCGAGCCGGTGGGCAACAACGCGCAGCCGGGCAACGCCCTCAGCATCGCCGCGTCGTCCCCCCGGGACTGGTCGACCCCGCCGCTGAACGGCACCGCCAACGCGGGCAGCGCCACCCCCGTCGGCCTGACCACCGCGATGAGCCCGGTCGGCTACACGGCGGACGAGGACGACACCACCGTCCTCGCCGCTCCCGAGGACCGGCGCGACGGCTGGCAGTGGCCCATGAAGCAGGGCACGTTCATATCCGGGACGCCGTACCACAAGTCCGGCAGCATGTGGAGCCTCGGCTACCACACGGGACTCGACCTCGTGGCCCCCACCGGTACCCCGATCTACGCCCCGGCGGACGGCACGGTCGTCTCGGCCGGCCCCGGCGGCTCGTACGGCAACATGACGACGATCGAGCACAAGGACGGTGTGATCACGCTCTACGCGCACCAGGTCCGTATCGACGTCACGCGCGGCCAGCAGGTCAAGCGCGGCGACCGGATCGGGCTGGTGGGTGCGACCGGCAACGTCACCGGCCCGCACCTCCACTGGGAGGTCCGCGTACCGGGCGTGGACAACCCCTTCGTGGGCGGCCACGACCAGGGTCCCGGCATGGTGGACCCCGAGGCCTGGGTGCAGGGCCGGCTCAGCGCCAGCCCGGACTACGGGACAGTGCCCGGCTCCAACGAGCCGGCGAAGGACGCCCAGTACGCCGACTGCGCGGAGGAGAACGGCAGCGCGGCCGTCGCTCCCGACGGAGCGGGTGCCACCGGTGTCCTGCCCGACTCCGACGACCCGGTGATCCGGGCGGTGCTGGGCTGGGCCCAGCGCGGCCTCGGCATCCCGTACGTGTGGGGCGCGCCGCGTCTGCAGGGCAAGAATCCCAAGAGCTTCGACTGCTCCAGCTTCACGCAGTGGGCGTACTTCATGGCCAGTGACGGGAAGATCAACATCGGAAGCACGACGTACGAGCAGCAGCCCCGGCTCAAGGCGACCAAGGTGCCGTTGTCGGAGGCGCAGCCCGGGGACGTCATTTTCTTCCGGCCCAATGGAGACGGGACGTCCGGACATGTGGGCCTGGTCTGGGACCCGAAGGGCCACCAGATCATCCATGCGCCGAGTCCGGGCAAGACGGTGTCCTTCAGCAAGTGGGACTACCAGGACGAGATCACCGGCGTGTACCGCGTACCGATCCCCGAGGGCACCAACGTGGTCGAGGGCGACGGCCGCCGGGAGGCGGCCTGACGGCTCCGCCGGGGCGTGAGGTCTCCGGGGTTCTCCGGGGTCAGTCGCGGGAGACCTCGTGGTGGTGGCCTGTGGGGCCGGGGAGGGGTTTGAGGTCTACCTGGATGCGGTGGGTGGTGTCGTGGGTGGTGGTGGCGCCGAGGCGGGCCTCGACGACTCCCAGGCGGAGGCCCGCGCCGGTTTCGCCGGTGCGGTGGAACTGGACCGCGAACTCCAGGCTGACCTGTTCCACGGTGAAGCGCCAGTCGCTGGCGGCGCCTTCGGCCTGGGCGCGGGCCAGCTCCGTGCGGACTGTGGCGATGGCCTCGGCGAGGCCGACCGGTTCGGTATCGCTCATGTCAACACCCCGTCGGATTGCGATGATTGGGCGATCCAGGTTCGTTCACGAGTCTAGGGACACACCATGCTCCGCGCGTAGTGTGAGGTGGCATGGGGGAATTGCGTGCGGACTGGAGGCTCCGGCTGCGGCGCGGGAGTGCGCGGGGTCCCATCTGTGGTGCCGGGGTGCTCGTCGACCAGGACACGGCGCTGACCTGTGCGCATGTGGTGCGAACCCAGGACGCCGTGATGTGGGTGGAGTTCGCCGAGAACAGGGGGATCGAGGCCGTGGCGGCGCGGGTTCCGCCCGGTGGCTGGCTCGCCGAGGGGGACGGCGGTGAGGACGTCGCCCTGCTGCGGCTCGACAGTCCCCGGCCGCAGGCCCGGCCCGCCCGGCTGGAGACCGCCCTGTGGGGTGGGATGGAGGTCTCCGCCACCGGGTACGCGGAGGGCTTCGACGACGGGATGAGCCTGTGGGGGCGGATCGGCGGGGTCAGCGGTGAGCGGGTGCAGCTCGACGCCGTGACCAAGGCCGAGGTGGTGCGCCGGGGGTTCAGCGGGGCCGCCGTGTGCACCCGGCCTGAGCAGGGGCGGCCCGCCCGGGTGGTCGGGCTCGTCGTCAGCTGGCGGGGGGACATGGGTGAGCTGCTGCCCGAGAACAACCGGCTCGCGTTCTCCTATCTCATCCCGGTCGAGCGGATCGCCGAACTCTCGCCCGTCATCAAGGAGTTGAGCGGGCCGGACGCCTGGGACCACGGGTTCGAGGACCGGCTGGGGCGGTGGTTCGAGGATGCCGACGAGGAGCCGGTGAAGATCACCGTCGTGCCTCCGGGGAGTGGGAAGAGCCGGTCGCTGCGGCATCTGCTGCACCTCGCCGATCTCGTCCACCGCGGTGGCGGCGGCTCCAGCAGGCCGGATCTCGCCGATCATGCGCTGGGGCATGTCGCGTTCCCGCCGGGGCAGTATCTGGCGTACTGGGACTGGCTGCTGGGGGCCGCGCCTCGGCCCGGGCGGGAGTTCGGGAGGGAGTTCGGGAGGGCGTCCGGTCCCGCCTGCGGTGCCTTGACGCCGACGCCCTATGGGGAGGGCGCCTCGATACCACCCGCGCTCGGTGACTCGACGGACGGGCCTGGTCTCGGCCCCGGCCCAGGCCTCGGTCCTGGTGCCGCGCCCGGTTCCGCGTCCGGTTCCGCGTCCGGTTCCGCGTCCGCGCGTGTGTCCGGGCGCGGGGTCACGGTCGTCGTCGACGGGCTCGACGAGGAGGACGAGCCGGGGGCGCTGATCGGGCTCCTCGCCCGATTACGGTTGTTGGGCTTCCGGTTGTTGTTGGTCTTCCGGCACGAGGGCGGTACCGGCTGGACCGCCGCCCGGGACGAACTCCTCGCGCCCGCGCTCCTCGACCACGCCGACGCGCTGCTCGCCCGGCTGGAGCGGGCGGAGTTCAGCCGTGCGGTCCGGCAGGGTGTCGTCGACAGCGCCTCCCTCGGTTCGCTGACCGAGACGGCCGAGCGGCGCAGGGGCGAGCGCCGGCTGATCGGTGAGACCGGCGATCCGCAGTATCGGCTCGCCCGGTCCCGTGAGTTGATCAGGAGCCTCCGCGCCGACCTGCGGCGCTGCGGAGAACGGGGATGAACCACGCCGCCGGGCAGGAGCAGGGGAGAGGGAGCGGGAGAGGTCGCGGGCACGGGCAGGCCGGGGGCGACGGGGCCGTGACGGTCTGCCCGCACCGGCGGTTCAGCGGGGCTCCCTGCGGCGGCACCGTGCTGCCCACCGGTCACTGCGCCGAGTGCGGGCGCGCGGTGGACGGGCCCCGGCTGCCCGCGCTGCCCGGGGAGCCGCGCGAGTTCGGGCCCGCCGAACTGCTCGCGCTGCCCGAGCGGGTGCCGCGTCCCGCGCGGGAACGCCTCATCCATCCCGAGGCCCCGCTGCGCGTCCGTATGGTCTGCTCGTCCCCCGAGTGCGGGATCGTCTTCGCGCCGCCGTACACCGTGGGGCCGGTCCCGGTCGAGGGGTACTGCCCTGCCTGCGGCGAGCCGTACTCGTACCGGCCGGAACTCGCCGCAGGCGATGTGCTGCGCGACCAGTACCGGATCATGGGGCCCATCGCGCACGGCGGGCAGGGCTGGGTCTATCTCGCCGAGGACACGCATCTCGGTGACGTCGTCGCCGTCAAGGGCATGCTCAACCGCTACGAGCGGGACGGGGCCCGGCTCGCCGACGTCGAACGCCGCAACCTCGTCGCCATCCGCCACCCCCGGATCGTCCAGATCCGCGACTTCGTCGCCCGGCGCGACGGTACCGGGCAGGTCACCGGCGGCTACATCGTCATGGACGACGTCGGCGACGGCACCCTCGACAAGGTCGTCAAGGAGACCCGGCGCGGGGAGTCCGTCCTCGACATCGAGCATGTGGCCGCGTACGGCTGCCAGATCCTCGAAGCCTTCGTCCATCTGCACACGGGGGGCGAGAAGGGCTTCGTGTACGGGGACATGAAGCCCTCGAACGTCGTGCACCACGAGGACGGGATCAAGGTCATCGACCTCGGCGGGATGCGCGAGCGGGGGCAGAGCCGGCCGCCCGCCCATGTCACGCCCGACTACATGGCGCCCGAGACCGCCTTCGCGCCCATGCCCACCACCGCCCACGACCTGCACACGGTCGGCGTCACCCTGCGGGAACTCGCCGGCTGGGCCGTCGACGAGGTACCCGGGCTCGGCAGCGCCTCCTTCCGGGAGGTCGTCGAGCGCGCCACCCGCGGCGACCCCGCACTGCGGTTCGCCGACGCCCGGGAGATGGCGGGCCAACTGCGGGGCGCGCTGCGGGAGATACGCGCCCTGCGCGGCAAGAGCGACCCGCCCGAACCCTCCGACTACTTCTGGCCCTCCCCGCAACTGCTCGGCGCCCGGCTCGGCACCGTCCCCGGCATCGAACACTGGCTCGACCGCCCGCGCCGCGACCGCTACGACCCGCCCCTCGCCCCCGCCCTCGACCTCGGCGCCCCCACCCCCACCGAGATCGCCCGCCGGCTGCCGGTGCCCCGGCGCTATCCCGGTGATCCGCAGACCGCGCGGTTCGAGGTCAGCAGCGGCTACGACCCCGGCCGGCTCCTCGACCAGGAGGACGGCAGACCGCCGTCGGTGGAGATCCGGCTGCACAACGTACGGGTCCTGCTGGGCCGGGACTCCCGGGACGACCTGGAGCGGGCGCAGGAGGAACTCGACACCGCCGACTCCCTTCCCGGGCCGTCCGCCGTGCGCCGGTGGCGGCTGGAGTGGCACCGCGCGCTGGTCGCGCTGCGCCGCGCCGGTCTCGACGACGATCCGCGCCGGGTCGCCGAGGCCAAGGGGCACTTCGCCCGGGTCCGCCTCGAACTGCCCGGCGAGTACGCGCCCAAACTGGCCCTCGCCTACTGCGGGGAGCGGCTCGGCGACGACACCGCCGGGCCCACCGCGAAGGAACTGTACGAGGCCGTGTTCGCCCGCAACCCCGCGCACGGGGGCGCCGCACTCGGCCTCGCCCGGCTCGCGCTCCGCGCGGGCGACCGGCGCGTGGCCCTGGACGTCCTCGGCCGGGTCCGCCCCGGGACCCTGGACCATACGGTCACCCGTATCGCCTCGCTGCGTATCCGCGCGGCCCGGCTGCCCCGGGACGGAGATCCGCTGCCCGAGCCCGCCGAGGTCGACGCCGCGCTCGCCGAACTGCGCGGCCTCGTCCGCCGGGAACCGGGGGCCGGCGGGCCGAGCCTGTCCGAGGACGAGGCGCTGCGTCTCAGCACCGAGCTGCACGAATGGAAGCTGGACGCGCTGTACCGCCGTGACGACCGGCCCGGTCCCCGGGGAGGGGGTGGCGGCGGCGGACGGCTCGACGTCCGCGGGCTGCGCGGTCTCGGCGCGCAGGAGCGGCAGCTGCGGGCGCGGATCGAGTCGCACTATCGGCAACTGGCCGCGCGGCACGGGGAGTCGGCCGCCGCGCACGAGCATCTCGTGGATCTTCTGCAGGCGGTTCGACCGCAGACGGTGGTGTGAGTGGGTGAGTGGGTGGGGGTGGGCGGCGGTCGGGTGCGGGTTCGGTGGGGCTTCTCGCGCAGTTCCCCGCGCCCCTTGAGGGCCTGAGGCCCGTGCGGGACGTACGGCGACAACGGGGAAGGGACCGTGACCGACGACATGAGCAGGCACGACGGTGAGCACGGTGGTGGGCATGCTGGTGGGCACGGTGGTGGGCGTCCCGGCAGCCGGGCGGGGGGTCGTGCGTGGGCGGCGCGGCCGGAGATCCGGCTGCGGGTCGACCTCGGCGGTGATCTGCGGCCGCACCGCAGTGCGAAGATCGAGGCGCATCTGCGGGTGGACGTCACCGCCGGGGGCGCGCCCGCCGAGCTGCCCGCGATCGAACTCGCCGTGATCATCGCGGTCGATGTCGCCGAGCCCCTGCGGGCGGCCGTCCGGCACGCGCTGCCGGCCGCGTTGCGGGCGCTGCCCGACGGCATCTCCTTCACCGTGCTCGGCGCCGGGCCCGAGCCCGTCCGCTGCCATCCGGGGGGCGACGCCGAGTGGGCCGTGGCCGACGCGCGCGAGAAACGCCGGGCCGCCTTCGCGGCGGGGGCGATCCCGCTGCACCGGGACGGGCCGCGTCCCGCCGGATACGCCGCCTGGGCCGCCGGGGCGCGCGCCCTGCTCGCCGCGCGCCCCTTGTCCGTACGGCATCTGCTGCTGATCACCGACGGCAGCAGCGCGCCCGGCGAGACCCGGCTCGACGAGGAACTCGACGCCTGCGCCGGGCACTTCACCTGCGATGTGCTCGCCGTGGGCGCGGACTGGACCCCGGAGCCGCTGCTGACCCTCGCCGAACGGCTGCACGGCACCGCCGAGTTCGTGGACGACGGCCTCGGCACGGCGATCACCGCCGCGATCCGGCGGCTGCGCCGGGTGCACACCCCGCAGTTGCCGATCGAGGTGACCGTACGGCCCTCGGTGCGGCAGGTCGCGCTGAACGAGAAGGCGCCCCGGCCGCACCGCCTCGGCGGGCTGCCCCGGCCCGGCCGGCCGCACCGCTGGAGCTTTCCGACGTACCAGTGGGAGGAGGGCGGGCGGGACTATCTGCTCACCCTCGTCGCCGACGCCGATCATGATCCGCTGGAGACGTATCTGCAGTTCGCCATGGTCTCCGTCGGCGATGTCCACGCGGCCGTCACCGCCCGCTGGCACCGCCCCGACCTGCCGCCGCCCGACCTTCCGGCGGGCGCCGCCAGTGTGCGCGACCAGAAGTCCGCCACCGTGATGCGGGAGGCCCTGCGCCGGGGGCTCGTCGCGCTGGGGGAGGAGCGGCGGGAGGCCGCCAAGGGGCTCCTGGGACGGGCCGCGCGCCTCGCGGACCGGTTCGGCGCGGAGTGGGTGCTGGACGAGATCCGCGCGGTCGCCGACATCGAGGACGCGCCGGCGGGGCGGGTCCGGCTGCGTTCGGCCGTCGCCGCCGACACGCTCGGCCCGATGATCCTGCGCGCCGGGTCCAGACCCGTGCCCCTGACCGAGGCCGGCGGCCCCCGGCCGGGCCCGCGCTGCGCCCGGTGCGCGACTCCGGCCGGGGCCGAGGCCCGACACTGCATCGCCTGCGGGGAGAAGCTGCTGTGACGGTGGGGCGGGCTGTGGTGGGACTGGAGTCGGCCTGGCGGGTTGGGGTGGGGCGCCTGACGGTCGGGTGGCTGGCCGCCTGGCGTGGGGCGGGCGGACGTAGAGCGGCCGGGCGGACGAGGGCCGGACATACGGCGGGCGCGCGTATCGTGGTCGGGCGGGTGGGGACCGGGTGCGCGGCGGTCGCGTGGTGGTGGCCTGGCGTGGGGCGGGCCGACCTGGAGGGGTCTCGCGTGGGGCGGCCCGTGGAGCGGTCGGGTGGATGGCGGGCGGGAGCGAGGGAGCTGACCGAGGCCGATGGTCCCCGGCCGGGCCCGCGCTGCACCCGGTGCGCGACTCCGGCCGGGGCCGAGGCCCGACACTGCATCGCCTGCGGGGAGAAGCTGCTGTGACGGCGGGGCGGGAGTCGGCCTGGCGGGTGGGGGTCGGGTGCGCGGCGGTCGCGTGGTGGTTGCCTGGCGTGGGGCGGGCCGACCTGGAGGGGTCTCGCGTGGGGCGGTCCGTGGAGCTGCCGGGTGGATGGCGGGCGGGAGTGAGGGAGCGGGGCGTACAGCGGTCGGGTGTGCTGAGCGGGGAGGTGCGGCGGCCTGGCGTGGGGCGGACGGACGTAGGGCCGCAGGGCATATGGCGGTCGGGCGCGATGGGGCAGGACGCCTGGCGGCCGGGCGTACCACGGCCGGGCGTATGCCGGCCGACCGTGAGAGCGCGAGGCGTACGGCGGCCGGGCGTACGGCGGCCGGGCGTACGGCGGCCGGGCGTATGACGGCCGGGCGCGATGGCGCGGGCCGCACGGCGGGCGGGAGCGGCCCGGCGGGGCGTACGGCGAACAGGCGGGTTGAGGGGGGACGCGCGGTGGGCGGGTCGGTAGCGGCCTCGTGGTGGGAGGGGCGGTGGTGGGCAGTGAGTGTTCGTCGGCGGGGTGGCGCATCCCGGCGCCTTCTCCCGGGGGCGTCCTGGCGTGGCCCGTCGCCCGGGGCGTTCTGGCGGGTGCGGCTGGGCGGGTGGCGGACGCGGCGGTTGTTGGAGGCGCATCTGCTGGTGGTGACGGTGTGTGCGCTGGTGGCGGCCGGGGCGCTGGTCATGTCGTGCCGGCAGATCCAGGGTGGTGCCGGGGCGCTCGCCGACGACGAGGCGCCCGCCGTGCAGGGGCTGGCGGCCACCCGGCTGGCGGTGCTGCGTGCCGACCGCGAGGCGCGTGTCCTCGGGAAGTTGAAGCTCGTCGACGTGGCGGGCTCGGGCGAGACCTACCGGGCCCAGCTCTCCGCCGCCGACCAGGGGCTGTCCAGGATCGCGGACCGGACGGACCAGGATCTCGGCACCGTCAACGGGCTGCTCGCCACCTACAGCACCTCCCTCACCGCGGGTACGGCCCTGTACCGGGACCAGCCGCTCATGCGCGCGCAGAAGCTCGCCGAGGCGCGCTCGCTGCTCGTCCGGCCGGGCGTGGGACTCGTACCCCGGCTGCACGACATGCAGCAGGTCCAGATGCGGCACGCCGAGGCCACCGCCACCGAGGGATGGCTGCAGCGGAGCGGCTGGTGGATCGCGGAACTCGCCCTGGCGGCCCTCGCCCTGGCCCTGCTCTCGGCGCTGTTCGTGCTGCGCGACCGCTGTGGCCGTGACTGGAACCCGTATCTGCTCGCGGCCTTCGTCCTGACCGTGCTGCTCGCCGTCGTCCCGCTGCTGACGATGGCGTCCGCGCAGGACGACCTGGACAGCGTGGTCGGGGATCTGTGGGAGATCACCAAGGCCTCCTACCATCCCTGCTGCGACGAGCGGCTGGCGGGCGCGCAGCAGACCGTCACCGAGCGGTCCGCGGACGTCCGGCGCGTCCTCGCCGACGACACCTGGACCGACCGGGTCCAGCAGGGCACCCTGACCGGCGGCCTGCTGATCGTCGTCCTCCCGGCGGTGGGGCTCGGCCTCCGGCTCGACAGCGACTACTGGAGGCGGCGATGACCCCGTACGGCGGCCGGGGGAGGCGAAGGTGACCCGGCGGTTCAAGGTGCTGGTGCTGCTCGTGGCGCTGCTGCTGGTGTCCGCGGGCGGCATGGTGGCGGTGTGGTCGGAGCGGGACGACGAGCCGGTGACCATCCTCGGGCCGTGGACCGACGCCCAGGGGGAGCAGTTCGAGGAGGTGCTGCGGGGCTTCGGCATCCCCTTCGAGTACCAGGGCACGGCGGCCCAGCGCGAGGTGCTGCTGTCCAAGGTGCAGTCGGGGGAACCCCCGGACATCGCGATCATGCCGGGCGTCGGTGAACTCGCCGAGTACGCCGCCCAGAACCGGCTGGAGCCGTTGAACGACCTCTACGCGGAGGAGGAGTACGGCGCCCCCTGGAACCCGGTGAGCGGGCCCTCGAAGGACGCGTACTGGGTCCCGGTCAAGGCCGACCTGAAGAGCATCGTCTGGTACCGCGAGGGCGAGCGCCCGGTGAACTCGCCCGCGCCCCTGGCGAGTTGGTGCGTCGGCATGGGGGACGACGGCGCCTCCGGCTGGCCCGGCAGCGACTGGATCGAGGATCTCGTCCTGCAGCGGGAGGGCCCGGGTGTCTACGGCGGGTGGGCGCTCGGCGACGCCGCGGTGCCCTGGACGGGGACAGCGGTGCGCGGCGCGTGGGAGGCGTGGGCCGGTCTGCTGCGGCAGGACGAGAAGGCGGCCCGGCGCGCCCTGCTCACCGACCACCGCGGCGTGTCCGGCGGGCACGGTCTGCTCTTCGGCGCGGCGGACGGATGCTCCCTGGAACACCAGGGTTCCTTCGCCCGCTCGTTCTACGGGTCGAAGGGGCGGCAGGCGGGGCTGACGGACTCCGCCCCGCTGCTGCCCGGCGGCGGCTACCGGGTCCGCGCCCACGAGGTGACCGGTGACTTCGCGGCGCTGTTCGGCGACCGGTCGCGGGCCCGCGACCTCATCGGACGGCTGGCCTCCCGGGAGGGCCAGCAGAAGTGGGCCGAGACCGCGGACGTCTTCTCGGCGAACCGGCGGGTGCGGCCGGGTGACAGCCCCCTCGAACAGCAGATCGCCCGGCGGCTCACCGGCACGGGCCCCCGCTGTCTCGACGCCTCCGACGTCATGCCCCCGGCCGTCCGGGACGCCTTCTACGAGGCCGTCCTCCTCACCATCGCCCGCGCGGCCGCCGGGAAGGACCTCGACGTTCCGGGGCTGCTGGCGGACGTACAGAAGGTGGCGGAGGCACAGCCGGACCGGGCTCCGGCGTTGCGGACGGTGTGCAGCACGTAGTCCGCACGTGGTCCGCTCGTGGGCGCACGTGGCCGCTCGTGTGTGGTCCGCTCCTGGTCGCACGTGGCCGCTCGTGGTCCGCGGCGGCGTGTCAGCGGGGCTCGGGGCGGGAGGCGTGGAAGGTGCGGCGGTAGGCGTCCGGGGGGACGCCCAGGGTGCGGTGGAAGTGGCGGCGCAGGGTGGCGGCGGTGCCCATGCCGGTGGCGGTCGCGATGGTGTCGACGCTGTGCACGGTGGTCTCCAGGAGTTCCTGGGCGCGCCGGACGCGCTGGGTGAGGAGCCACTGGAGCGGGGTGGTGCCGGTGGCCGCGTGGAAGTGGCGGGTGAGGGTGCGGGAGCTCATGTTCGCCCGGCGGGCCAGGTCCTCGACGGTCAGGGGCTGGTCGAGGCGTTCGAGGACCCAGGGCAGCAGGTCGGTCAGCGGGTGGTCGTCGCGCAGGGGGACCGGCGCGGGGACGAACTGGGCCTGACCGCCGGAACGGTGCGGGGGGACGACCAGCCGGCGGGCCACCGTGTTGGCCGCTGCCGAGCCGTGGTCGAGGCGGACCAGGTGCAGACAGAGGTCCATCGCGGCGGCCTTGCCCGCCGAGGTGAGCACGCTGCCGTTGTCGACGTAGAGGACGTCCGGGTCGACCTCCACCTCGGGGAAGCGGGCGGCCAGGACGTCCGTGTGGGCCCAGTGTGTGGTCGCCCGGCGGCCGTTCAGCAGGCCCGCGGCGGCCAGTACGAACGCGCCGGTGCAGAGCGAGGCGATACGCGCGCCCGCGTCGTGCGCCGCGCGCACCGCCTCGACCAGGGCGGCGGGCGGCTCCTCGTCCACATCGGCCCAGCCGGGGACGATCACCGTGTCGGCCTCGGCGAGCCGGTCCAGGCCGTGGTCCGGCTCCAGCCGGAAGCGGCCCACCGTGACGGGGCCGGGACCGCAGAGGACGAACTCGTACCAGGGAGCCACCAGATGCGAGAGGTCGGAGCCGAACACCTCGTGGGCCAGGGAGAGTTCGAAGTGCAGCATGCCGTCGGTGACGGCCATGGCGAGGGTGGTCCCGTCCGGTGTGGGCATGTCGGAAAGTGTACGGGCATCGTCGTTCCGGACACTCGTGGTGGCGCTCCGCTCCCGGAAGGATGGCGGTGTCGGGGCGGTCGGCGCCCCCGGGAACGCGGGGAGAACTCATGGCTACGGGGAGCGCGGAGCGGATGCGGAGTGCGGGGCGCGCGGGGCGTACGGTCGCGGTGTTCGGGGCGTACGGGCACACCGGGCGCTTCGTGGTGGCGGAGCTGCGGGCGCGCGGGTTCGTGCCGGTGGCGGTCGGGCGGGACGCGGGGAAGCTGCGGGCGCTCGTCGCGGATCAGCCGGGGACGGGGACGGGGACGGGGACGGGGGCGGGGACGGGGGCGGGGACGAAGCCGGCGCTCGACGCGCGGGTGGCCTCCGTCGGTGAACCGGCCTCGCTGGACCGGGCGTTGGCCGGGGTCGACGCCGTGGTCAACTGCGCCGGGCCCTTCGCGGAGACGGCCGGGCCGGTGATCGAGGCGGCACTGCGTGCCGGGATCCCGTATGTGGACGTGGCGGCCGAGATCGAGGCGAACCTCGACACCTTCGCGGAGTTCGGGGAGCGGGCCCGCGCGGCGGGGGTCGTCGTGGTGCCCGCGATGGCGTTCTTCGGCGGGCTCGGCGATCTGCTGGTCACCGCCGCGATCGAGTCGGCCGACTGGGCGGCGGCCGACGAGGCGCATGTCGCGTACGGGCTGAGCGGGTGGCACCCCACGGAGGGGACGCGGGTCGCCGGCGCGGTCTCGCGGCGGCGCAGGGGCGGGCGGCGGGTGCGGTACAGCGAGGGCCGGCTGGAGTACCGGGACGACGCGGCGCCCGCCACGAAGTGGGACTTCCCCGAGCCGCTGGGGACCCGCGCGGTGATCGGGGAGTTCAGCATGGCCGATGTCGTCACCGTGCCCAGCCATCTGGCCGTCCCCGAGGTGCGGACGTACATGACGGCCGAGGCCGCGCGCGACCTGGCGGCTCCCGACACGCCCGCCCCGGCCGCCGTCGACGAGCACGGGCGCTCCGCGCAGACCTTCCTGGTGGACGCCGTCGTGCGCTCCGGGGGCGTGGAACGGCGTGCCGTCGCGCGCGGGCAGGACATCTACGCCGTCAGCGCGCCCCTCGCGGTGGAGGCGGTCCGGCGGGTGGTGGAGGGGCGGACCAAGGGGGTCGGGGTGCTCTCCGCCGGGGCCGCGTTCGACGCCGCGGACTTCCTGCGGGCGCTGGCCGGGCAGGGGCACCTCTCGGTCGAGGTGGGGGCGTAGGGCGTAGGGGGTAGACCGAGAACTAGCTCTCCGGTGGCCGGTGCGGGCTCGCCGGCGGCGGGGCCGGGGTGCCCGGGACGATCAGGCCCGTTTCGTACGCCACCACCACGGCCTGGGCGCGGTCGCGGAGGCGGAGCTTGGCGAGGATGCGGGCGACATGGGTCTTGACGGTGGCCTCGCTGAGACGGAAGTGGGCGGCCAGTTCGGTGTTGCTGAGGCCGGTGGCGAGGGAGCGGAGCACCTGGAGTTCGCGGGGGGTGAGGGGCGCCAGATCGCGGTGGAGGGCGGGGGTCTCGGGGGTGGGGGAGACGAAGCGCTCGATCAGCCGGCGGGTGATGGCGGGGGAGAGCAGGGCGTCGCCGGTGCGGGCCAGCCGGACGGCGGCCACCAGGTGTTCGGGGGTGACGTCCTTGAGGAGGAAGCCGCTGGCGCCGGCGGTGAGGGCCGCGTACACGTAGCGGTCCAGGTCGAACGTGGTCAGCATGAGCACGCGGGGCGGGTCGGGGACCGTGCCGGAGAGGATGCGGCGCGTCGCCTCCAGACCGTCCGTGCCCGGCATCCGGATGTCCATCAGGACCAGGTCGGGGCGTGTGCGGTGGACCGCCTCCAGCGCCTGGTCGCCGTCGGCCGCCTCGCCGACCACGTCGATGCCGTCCGCGGACAGGATCATGCTGAACCCGGTCCGCACCAGCGCCTGGTCGTCGGCGATCACCACACGGGGGCGGTCCGCCTCGACGGGGTTCCGGGCGAGGGGGTGGCCGACGGTCATGACGGGGTCCGGGGGTGTGGGGCGGTGGGTGGTGTGAGGTCGGGAAGGCCCGTGGGTTCGGTGGGCTCGGTGGGCTCGATGGGGTCGGTGGGTGGGGGCGTGCCGGGCGGAGGGGGCGTGAGCGGGATGACCGCCCGGACGCGGTAGCCGCCGGTCGGGCGGGGGCCCGTGTGGAGGGTGCCGTGGTGGAGGGCGAGGCGTTCGCGCAGGCCCAGGAGCCCCCGGCCGGTGCCGGTCGTGGCCGCGGGGGTGGGGGCGCCGCCGGTGTCCGTGATGTCCAGGCGCAGCGCGGTGGGCGTGTGGTCGACGGTGACCCGGACCCGGGCGCCCGCCGCGTGCTTGACCGTGTTCGTCAGGGCCTCCTGGACGACGCGGTACGCGGCCAGATCGGCACCCGGCGACAGCGGGGACGCCGGGGTGCCGGTGACCGTCAGCTCCACGGGGACACCGGAGGCGCGGACCCGGGAGGTGAGGGCCGGGAGCTGGTCCAGGCCCGGTTGCGGGGCCAGCTCCGTGTCCACGGTGGGTCCGGCCGGGGAGACGGAGCCGACCGCCGCCGTGTCCCCGACGGCAGGCGGGGCCCAGGGGCCGAGCGGCGCCCCGTGCGGGCCACCGCTCGGCGCCCCGAACGGGCCGGTCGACGTCTCCCTCGTCGGCTTCTCCCCCGCCGGCGTGGCGTGGTCCTCGTCGGACATCGTCAACAGGCCCATCACATGGCGGAGTTCGGTCATCACCGTACGGCCGCCCGACTCCACGGCGAGGAGCGCCTCGCGGGCCCGGTCGGGCGCGGTGTCCATGATCTTGCGGGCCGCGCCCGCCTGGATGACCATCACGCTCACATTGTGGGTGACGACGTCGTGCAACTCCCGGGCGATACGGGAGCGTTCGTGCTCGACGGCGAGACGGGTCGCCGCCTCCTGCTGTTCCTGGAGGGCGTGCACCCGCTGTTTCCAGGTGTGGATCGCGTTGGCCCCGAGCCCCACCCCGAGCAGGACGAGGAACGGGATCACGCCCGGGGTGACGTACGGAAAGTTCTCCTCGGCGAGCGCCGCGACCAGGGCGGCGCCCGCCACCAGACCGGTGAGCGCGCGCAGCCGGTACGGGCTGTGGACGGCCGCGCTGTACGCGGCGACCAGGCAGGTCAGGAACGTGTACTCGGTCGCCCCGCCCGCCCCCAGCCGCTGGTTGAACACCGTCGTCGTGACGATCACCGCGCAGAACGCGGCCAGCGGGTGGCGACGGCGGACCAGCAGCGGCAGCGCGGTCAGGGCGGCGAGGAGCAGCTGCCAGGTGTGGGGCGCACCGAGATCCGGCGCCGGAAACGGCGGTGCCGGCAGCGCCGGCGGTGGTTCCGGTCCGGCTCCGGTGATCGGTGCCAGCACCCTGTGCGGCAGCCGCGGGACCGTGCCCACGCCCTGCTCCAGCGTGGCGGCGACCGTGCAGGCGGCCAGCAGAAGGGCGAGGCAGGCGTCGGCGGTCCAGGCCCAGCGGGAGAGGCGGGGGAGCGGCCTCCTGGCGCGGAGGAGGGGCGACAGGCCGTCCCGCCGGGCCCGCACGAGCGCCGCCCGTACGGCCGCCCACACCCCCGCCGCCCGGGCGGTCACCGCCCCGGCCGCCCCTGCCGAGCCCGTCGGTTCCGCCGTCCCCGCCGCCCCCGCCGTCCGCGTCGCCTTCTTCCGTGTCTCCCCGCCGCCCATGGGAGCAGTGTGGCAAGCGGCGGTGGGCGGCACATCCGTCGTGGTGGGGACGGGGCGTACATCGTCCGCCTACATCTCGGGGATGACGTGCGCGCGGGGTACGTCCGGTACGGCAGCGGGGTTCGCCGCAGAGGGCGACGACCGGGGGCGGGGGTCGTCCCTAGCGTCGGGGCGACACGTCAACCACCGTTCTGGGGAGGCTCCGTGGGCACCACCACGACCCCGTCCACCGCCGCGTCCGGCACCGCCGCCGCGCCCGTCATCGACATCCATGAGGTGAGCAGGGCGTACGGAGGTGAGGGGCCGCCCGCGCTCGACGGGGTCTCGCTGCGGGTGCGGGCCGGGGAGGCGGTGAGTGTCGTCGGGCCGTCGGGGAGCGGCAAGTCGACGCTGCTCAACCTCATCGCCGGGCTGGACAGGCCGAGTTCGGGGAGCGTCACGGTCGACGGGGTGCGGGTGGACCGGCTGGGGGAGGCCGGGTCGGCGCGGTACCGGCGGGCCAAGGTCGGGATGGTCTTCCAGTTCTTCAACCTGCTGGACGACCTGAGCGTCGTCGACAATGTGCTGCTGCCCGCCCAACTGGCGGGCATGGGCGGGGCGGAGGCCCGGCGGCGGGCGGCGGGACTGCTGGAGTACCTCCGCGTCGACCGGCACGCCGACGCGTATCCCGGGCGGTTGTCGGGCGGCGAACGGCAACGGGTCGCCGTGGCACGTGCGTTGATGAACCGCCCGGCCCTGCTCCTCGCCGACGAACCCACCGGCGCGCTCGACACCGCGTCCGGCGACGACGTCCGTGCCCTCCTCACCGAACTCCACGCGGACGGACAGACGATCGTCCTCGTCACCCATGACCCGCGCCTCGCCGAGTCCTGCGCGAACCGGACGGTGGAGCTGGTCGACGGCCGGATCGTGCGGGACGTGGTGCGTGGCCCGGTGGCCGACACACCGGGTGACGCCGTGCGCGACACGACGGTGGTGGACCGGTGAGCGCGCTCGGGCGGGTGGTGCGGGCCGGGGTGACGCGGCGGCGGGTGCCGACCGTGGTGATGGTGCTGACGACGCTGATGGCCGTGACCGCGTCGGTGCTGGCGGTCGGGCTGCTCGTCGCCGCGCGGGCGCCCTTCGAACGGGCCTTCGCGGAGCGGCGGGGCGCGCATCTGACCGGGCAGTTCGACGGGACGAGGGTGACGGCGGCACGGCTCGCGGCGACCGCCGAGGTCCCCGGGGTGACCGCCGTGGCCGGGCCCTTCCCGGTCGTCTCGGTACGGCCCCGGACCGTCACGGGGTCCGACTTCGTGCCGGCCGGGGTGGATCTGCCCCCGCTGACCGTCGTCGGGCGGAAGGACGCGGGCGGGCCCGTCGACGAGATCGACCTGACCGAGGGCGAGTGGGCCACCCGGCCCGGCCAGATCGTCCTGGCCACCGGCAGCGCACCCGTGCGGCCGGGCGCCCGCCTGACGTTCCCCGACGCGCCGGGGAGCCCGACCCTGACCGTGGTCGGCATCGCCCGCTCGGTCACCGGCACCGGGGACGCCTGGGTCACTCCTGCCCAGGCGGAGGGGCTCGCGGAGGGGCTGACGGCGGGACCGGCGGGGGAGGGCGCCGGGAGCACGGGGGATACGGGTGGCCGTGCGGGCGCCGGGGCCTCGTACGAGATGCTCTACCGCTTCCGGGACGCCGCCACCGAGGACGACATCGCCGCCGCGCGGGCCGCGATCGTGGCGGCCGTGCCGGAGGGCGCGCTGAGCGGGGCGCGGTCGTATCTGACGGTGCGGCAGGGGGAGACGGCGAACGCGCTGGCCTTCGTGCCGTTCCTGGCGGCCTTCGGCGTGCTCGGGCTGTGTCTGTCGGTGCTGGTGATCGGGATCGTGGTCGGTGGGGCCGTGGGGGCGGCGACCCGGCGCATCGGTGTGCTCAAGGCGCTCGGGTTCACGCCCGCGCAGGTCGTCCGGGCCTATGTGGCACAGGCGTTGCTGCCGGCGGTGGTCGGCTGTGTCCTCGGGGTGGCGCTCGGCAACGCGCTGGCCGTGCCGGTGCTGCACGAGGTCGGGGAGGCGTTCGGCGCGCCGGCCGGGGGGATTCCGGTGTGGGTGGACGTCGCCGTCCCCGGCGCCGCGCTCCTGCTGGTCGCCTGCGCGGCCGTGCTGCCCGCCCTGCGCGCCGGCCGGCTGCGGACGGTGGAGGCGATCGCCGTCGGGGGCGGGGCCAGGGGGACCGCCCGGGGCGAGACCGGGCGGGACCGTGGACGGTCGACGCGGAGGTCCCCGCGAGGGTTCCCGGCGGGCCGCTTCGCCGCGGCTCGGTACACCGCCGTACGACTCACCGCGCGACTCGCCGCCCGGCTGCCGTTGCCGCGGGCCCTGGGGCTGGGGCTGGCGTATCCGTTCGCCCGGCCCGCGCGGGCGGCGACGGTGGGCGCGGCGGTCGCCTTCGGCGCCGTGTCCGTCACGTTCGCCGTGGGGCTCGCGCTGACGCTGGGCGCGGTCCAGGAGGGCCGCATGCTCGACCCGGCCGGATCGGCCGTCGTGGAGTCCGGCGGCGGGCAGGGGCCGCCCGGCGCGGACGTCGTACCGGCGGACGGGGGCGGCCGGGCGGCGGAGAAGGCCGATCCGGCGGCGGTGGCGGCCGTGCTCCGGGCCCAGGACGGCACCGAACGGTTCTACGGCACCGCGCAGGCCCAGGTCGGCGCCTCGGGGGTCACCGGCGCGACGACCGTCGTGGCGTACGAGGGCGACTCGGCGTGGGGCGCTCCCGGGCTGGTCTCGGGGCACTGGCTCGACGGGCCGGGCCAGGCCGTGGTCACCGGGCGGTTCCTGACGGCCGCCGGGATCGGGGTGGGGGACACGGTGACCCTCACGGACCAGGGCCGCCGGGCCACCGTACGGATCGTCGGCGAGGCCTTCTTCACCCAGGGCGAGGGGATGGTGCTGCTCACCTCGACGGCCACGCTCACCGAACTCGGGCTGGGGGAGGGGGCGTCGCCGGGCCGGTTCCACGTACGGATGGCGCCCGGCACGGACCCGGCCCGCTACCTGGACGGGCTGAACCGTGCCCTCGACGACGCGGGTCTCGGTGCCTTCGCCCACGGGGACACGGGTGACTCCTCCAGCGTGATCGTGGCCATGGACGCGCTGATCGGGATGCTCACGCTGATGCTCGTCGTGGTCGCCGGGCTGGGCGTCCTGAACACGGTCGTCCTCGACACCCGCGACCGCGTCCACGACCTCGGCGTCCTCAAGGCCCTCGGCATGACACCCCGCCAGACCGTCGCCATGGTCGTGACGTCCGTCGCCGGGGTCGGCCTGCTCGCGGGGCTGGTGGCCGTACCGGCCGGGATCGCCCTGCACCGGGCCGTCACCCCCTTCATGGCCGACGCCGTCGGCATGACCCTCCCACCCGCCCACCTCGCCGTGTACGGCCTCCCCGCCCTCACCGCCCTCGCCCTCGGCGGCCTCGTCATCGCCGTGACGGGCGCACTGCTCCCGGCCGGCTGGGCGGCGAGGACGCCCACGGCGACGGCACTGCGGACGGAGTAGCCGGGGGAGGGGAGGGGAGGGGACGGGCCGGGGAGGGTTCGAGTGGAGGGCGCCGGCGAGGGGCTGTCGGAGAGGAGAGAGCGTCGGCGAGGCCGCCGTTCCCGGCCCGACGGGGCCTCGCCGCCGAGAACCCATCCGCCGATGTGGCCACCGTCCCCTGGCGAGGGGTACCGCCCTGCCGCGCGAGGGAAGCCCTCCTGCCGACGAAGTCGCCGTCCCCCTCCCGGCGGGGGCTCCCCGCCGCCGAGGCCCCGCCGAGGCCCGCGCCACCGAAGAACCACCCCCTCCTGACGCGTCCGCAGGAGTCGCCCCCGCCCGGGCCGGCCACAGGCGGGTCAGCCGGTCGGGAGGGGCTGTTCGGCCCAGATGGTCTTGCCGGTGGAGGTCTGGCGGGTGCCCCAGCCCTGGGTGAGGCGGGCGACCATGTGCAGGCCCCGGCCGCCCTCGTCGTAGGCGCGGGCGCGGCGCAGATGGGGCGCGGTGGAACTCGCGTCGGAGACCTCGCAGATGAGGGTGCGGTCGCGGATGAGCCGGAGACCGATGGGGACGGCGCCGTAGCGGATGGCGTTGGTGACCAGCTCGCTCACCACCAGCTCGGTGACGAACGCCGCCTCCTCCAGCCCCCACGCGGCCAGTTGGCGGGAGGCCCGCGCGCGTGCCTCCGCGACGACCGCCGGGTCGGACGGCAGGGACCACGTGGCGACCTGGTCGGTGTGCAGCGCGCGGGTACGGGCGAGCAGCAGCGCCACATCGTCGGCGGGCGCCTCGGGCAGCAGCGCCCCGAGCACCGTGTCGCAGGTGTCCTCCAGGGACGGGCCGGGGGAGGCGAGGGCCTCGCACAGCCGCTCCTGGCCCCGCCCGATGTCCTGGTCGCGGGCCTCCACCAGCCCGTCCGTGTAGAACGCGAGGAGGCTGCCCTCGGGCAGTTCCACCTCGGTCGACTCGAACGGCAGCCCGCCGACCCCCAGCAGTGGCCCCGGCGACAGCCGCACCACCTCCACCGTGCCGTCCGGATACAGCACCACCGGCGGCGGATGGCCCGCGCTGGCCAGGGCGCAGACCCGTGAGACCGGGTCGTAGACGGCGTAGAGACAGGTGGCGCCGATCTCGGACGCGGACGGCATCTCCAGGTCCTCGGGGATGCTCCCGTCGTCGTAGGTGAGGTGGGTGACCAGGTCGTCGAGGTGGGTGAGCAGCTCGTCCGGCGGGAGGTCGACGTCGGCGAGCGTACGGACCGCCGTGCGCAGCCGGCCCATGGTCGCGGAGGCGTGCAGCCCGTGCCCGACGACATCGCCGACGACCAGGGCGACCCGGGTGCCGGAGAGCGGCACCACGTCGAACCAGTCGCCGCCGACCCCCGCCCCCGAACCGGCCGGCAGATAGCGGTACGCCACCTCGACCGCCGCCTGCTCCGGCAGCTCGCGCGGGAGCAGACTGCGTTGCAGGGTGAGCGCGTTGGTGCGTTCGAGCGTGTACCGGCGCGCGTTGTCCACGCCCACGGCCGCCCGGCCCGCGAGCTCCTCCGCGAGCACCAGGTCGTCCTGCTCGAAGGGTTTCGAGCCGTTGCGGCGGGCGAGGAACGCCACGCCGAGCGTGATCCCCCGGGCCCGCAGCGGGGTGGCCATGACCGAGTGGAACCCGAACCGCCGCACATGCTCCCTGCGCGCCCCGTCCTCCGTGACCCACCGCTGGTACTCCGGGTCGTCCACCCCGCTGATCAGCGGTTTCCCACAGGCGAGTGCGCGGGCGGGCGGTGAGAACGGGGGATAGGAGTCGATCCCGCCGAGCGGTACGGCCGCCTCCGGTACGCCCTCGTACGTGGACTGGTGCGCGGCGCGGCGCAGCGCGACGGCGGTGTCGAGCGGGCCCGGCACCGGTTCCCGGCCGCGCAGGACCGAGTCGAGGAGGTCCACGCTGACGAAGTCGGCGAGCCGGGGGACCGCCAGATCGGCCAGTTCCTGGGCCGTGCGCATCACGTCCAGGGTGCTGCCGATCCGGCTGCCGGCCTCGTTCAGCAGGGCCAGGCGCTGTCTCGCCCAGTGCTCCTCGCTGCTGTCGAAGGTCGCCGTGCCGACGGCGCACACCTGGTCCGTGGCGGGGTCCCGGACCGGCCACAGCTCGGTGACCCAGGCCTGCTGACGGGAGGAGAACGGGCCGGGCGCGATGCGTTCGTGCCGCATCGGCCGCCCCTCCGCGGCCACCCGCCGCACGAGCGGCAGCAGCCCCGCCTCGCCCGCAGTGCCTGCCCCTCCCGCAGTGTCTGCCTCGCCCGTCGCGCCGGGGGAGCCCCCGGACAGCACCGGATCCCGCCGCCACCCCTCCGGCCCCTCGGTGAACATCGACATGCCCAACGGCGACTGATCCTGCGACCACCCGACGACCTGACGTCCACGAACCGTCCCCGAGGGCTCGGCGGATCGGGGACCCCCGGAGCCCCCGGTGGACCCCTCCGCCCCTGAGGCCCCCGCGCCGGCCGTGACGACATACCCCCGCACCTCCCCCTCACCCCCCAGCGAGGCCGACCAGCTCAGGGTCAGCCGGACGGGGTGCCCGTCCCGGTGACGGAGTACCGCGGTGCCGGTGCCGGTGCCTGTGCCGGTGCCGCCCCGCCCCGTGGGGAGGTCCGGTCCGTCGTACCCGGCCACCAGCTCGGCCGCGGCCCGCCCCACCACCTCGGCGGCGCGGTGGCCGAGCAGCCGCCGGGCCCCCTCGCTCCAGCCCGTGACGAGGCCCCCGGGACCGACGGTCGCCGTGGCGGGCGCGTCCGGGTACGGGGAGCGACCGTACGCCGGAGCGGAAGCCGGACCGGCCCTGTCCGTCCCCGATCCGTCCCCGCTCACTGGGCGCCGGCCGTGTCACTCATAGACCTCAGCCTGCGCGCTGCGCCAAAAACGGACAACTCGGATCGATCGCCGCTCGATGGGAGAGCGCGGACCCAAAGTTGTACGCGCTCTTACCTTGCCTGGCTCCCTCCTGTCCCTCCCCTGTCCCCGCGTTGTTCGACCGGATCGAACAGTGGTGTGCGGCACCCGTCGGAACGCCCGACGGGCCGCCGAACCCCCACGTCCAGCCGACCTCCGCGAGGTGCACCCAGCATGTCTTCCCGCGTCATACGCACGGCCGCCTTGGCGGGAGTCACCGCCCTCACCCTCCTCACGGTCACCTCCTGCGCCGGCGGCGACGGCGGTACGGAGGCGAAGGGCGCCGTGACCGTCGACGCCTCGCCCCAGCCCCGGCCCGAGGCGGAGGCGGCGGCCGAGGACGACGCGAAGGCCGACGAGAAGAAGGAGGGCGTCCACTGGGGGTACGAGGGCGCCGACGGTCCCGCGAACTGGGCGACCCTCTCCGAGGACTTCGAGAAGTGCGAGACGGGCAAGGAGCAGTCCCCGATCGACCTGGACGACGACAAGGCGGTCGACGCGCCGGTGAACACGGCCGTCACCATCGACTACCGGCCCGTCACGGCCGAGCTGGTCAACAACGGCCACACCGTCCAGGCGAACGTCTCCGAGGGCGGCCGGATCGTCCTCGACGGCACCGCGTACGACCTCAAGCAGTTCCACTTCCACCTCCCGAGCGAGCACACCGAGGACGGTGAGCACGCCGAGATGGAGGTCCACTTCGTGCACGCGGACAAGGACGGGAAACTCGCCGTCGTCGGCGTGCTGATGGAGCAGGACTCCGACGACGGGAACGGCGAGAGCGACAACGGCGGCAGCGGCGGCCACGACGACAGGTCGCCCTTCGGTGACCTGTTCGCGAAGCTGCCCGCCGAGGAGGGCGCCACCGTGAAGATCGGCACGGCCTTCGACCTCACCGCGTTCCTTCCCGACGACCGCGACCAGTACCGGTACGACGGCTCCCTCACCACCCCGGCCTGTGCCGAGGGCGTCAAGTGGACCGTGCTGAAGGACGAGATCGCCGTCGCGGCGAACGAGGTGGCCGCCTACAAGGAACTGTTCCCGAAGAGCAACCGGCCGACCCAGCCGCTGAACGACCGCGAGGTCACGGTCGTGGAGGACTGACCTCGCGGTTCCGGGATCCGGGGGCAGGGGCCGCGCAGCGGAGTCCGCGCACCGGGGGCCCAGGATCCCGTACGACGTCCCGCGCACCCGTGAGGTGCGCGGGACGTCCGCGCTCCGCCCCCGGCCCGCCTCCTGTCCCCGGCGCCCCCTCAACCGGCAGCGTCGGTCGGCGCCCCCGTCAACCGCCGGCGGCGGCACGGGCGTTGACCCGCCCCGGGCGCACCAGCAGAATGAGCGCGCCACCCGCTTGAGAGCGCTCTCAACGCGCCGCTCCCCGCGTGCCCCCACACTCCGGTACGCGCACCGCACCCCTCCGAAGGAGACCCATGACCGGCAGACAAGGCAGCCCGGCGGTCAGCCGCCGCACCCTCCTCGGCACCGGCCTCGGGGCCGCCGCGGCGCTCACCGTCGCCGGCGCGGGCCCGTCCCACGCGGCGTCCGGGGCGGCACCGGGGCCGTCCGGGAGCACGGCCCGACGGCGTGGACAGGCCTTCCTCGCCGCCGCCATGGACGCCTACCCCGACCACGGCACCGTCCGGCTGACCCAGAGCTACACCGACCAGGCGGGCCTGTTCAGCACGGCCTTCACCTACGACAACGCGCTCGCGGTCCTCGCCCACCTCGCCGTGGGCACGGCGGACGGCCGGGCCAGGGCGGTGGCGCTCGGGGACGCGCTGATCTACGCCCAGGAGCACGACCCGGCGTACGACGACGGCCGGCTGCGCCAGGCGTACAACGTCGGGCCGTACGTCTACTACGACGGCGTACCGCAGCCGGACGGGTTCGTGCGGGCGGACGGGACGGCCAACGTCGGCACCCAGTTCGGGTTCACGGGGACGGCCGTGGGCGACATGGCCTGGGCGGGGATCGCGCTGAGCGCGCTGGCCCGGCGGACCGGGGCCCGGCGGTTCCTCGCCGCGGCGGTGCGGATCGGGGAGTGGATCGAGCGGACCGGCCGTACCGACGAGCCCCTCGGCGGCTACAAGTTCGGCGTGAACGGGGCGAACGAGAGACTGCCGTTCACCTCGACCGAGCACAACACCGACCTGGTCTGCCTGTTCGGGCGCCTCGCCCGGCTCACCGGCGACCGGGTGTGGGGCGAGCGCCGGGCGCGGGCCGAGGCGTTCGTGCGCCGGATGTGGGAGCCGCCCCAGGGGCGGGGGTCGTCGTCCGGGGGGTTCTTCTACACCGGCACCAACGACGGTGTCACCGTCAACAAGTCGCCGATCCCCGAGGACACCCAGACCTGGACCCATCTCGCGCTCGACTCGGAGCGCCACTCCCGCTCGCTCGACTGGGCGGCCCGCGAACTGGCCGTCCTCGACCACGCCGAGCGCCGCAACAGCACGGTCCCGGCCGGGCAGTCGTACGAGGGTGTCACCTTCAGCTCCGCCAGTCTGCTGGCGAACGAGGACGCGCCCATCGCCGAGTTCCAGCCCAGGCCGAACCGCAACGGCGTCTGGTTCGAGGGCACCGCGCATCTCGCGCTCGCCCTGCGCGACCGGGGCGCGCGTGGCGACGAGAGGAGCGCCCGGCGCCTGCTCGCCTCCCTCGAACGCGCCCAGGACCTCCTCGGCACCGACCAGACCGTCGGCGGCCGTGCCCTCCCCGCCCGGTCCGGAGTCGTCTCGGCCAGCAGCCCCCTCGACACGGGGTTCGGCTTCGGCTACTACCCGTACCGCCACACGGGCGCGACGGCCTGGTACCTGATGGCGGCGGTGCGCTCGAACCCGCTGCGGGCCTGACACCGGCGGCCGCCGGCCCGTACGCGGACGCGCGGGGCGGGGGAGCGGCGGGGAATGGCCGGGAACGACCGGTCGGGGAGGGGGCCCGGGCCCGTATCCAAGGGCGTACGGGAGGTGGCCGGGCAGCGTGTTCGAGGCCGCGGTGCGTGGTCCCCGACATGAACGACTAGCATCCCGGCCGTAAACAGTCGGTGGAAAATGGGATGAGCGCCGGCGGTCGTCGGCCTGCCGGTCGTCGGCGGTCCGGGTACGGGATGGGGTTGGTGTCGTGGTGGAGGCCGGGCCTCGGGTCGCTGTCGCCGTGGTGACGATGGGCAATCGGCCCGCCGAGGTGGACGCGCTGCTCGCCTCCGTGGCCAAGCAGGACATCGCACCCGAACGGATCGTCGTCGTCGGGAACGGCTGCCCGCTCCCCGAGTTCGCCGAACGGCTCGGCCTGCCGGGCGAGGTCACCCTCGTCGAGGTGGACGAGAACCTGGGCTGCCCCGGCGGCCGGAACGTCGCCATCGAGCGGCTGCGGGAGTTCGGGGACGTCGACGTGGTCGTCGAACTGGACGACGACGGTCTGCTCGTCGACGCCGATGTGCTGCGCCGTGTACGGGACTTGTACGCCGCCGATCCCCGCCTCGGCGTCGTCGGCTTCCGTATCGCCGACGAGCACGGCGAGACCCAGCGGCGGCATGTGCCGAGGGTCGGGGCCAAGGACCCGATGCGCGGCGGCCCGGTCACCGGCTTCCTCGGCGGCGGACACGCCCTCTCCATGGCCATGCTCGGCGAGACGGGCGACTGGGCCGCCGAGTTCTTCTTCGCGCACGAGGAGACCGACCTCGCCTGGCGGGCGCTCGACGCCGGCTGGACCGTGCTGTACGCCCCCGAACTGCTCCTCCAGCACCCGAAGACCTCGCCCGCCCGGCACGCGATCTACTACCGGGTCAACGCCCGCAACCGCGTCTGGCTCGCCCGCCGCCGCCTCCCGCTGCCGCTCATCCCCGTCCACCTGGGCGTGTGGGTCCTCATCACCCTGCTGCGGACGCGCTCGGCCGGCGGACTGAAGGCGTGGTTCGGCGGCTTCGTCGAGGGCTGGCGCGAGTCGGGCGGCGAGCGCCGGCCCATGAGCTGGCGGACCGTGTGGCGCCTGACGCGGCTGGGCAGGCCGCCGATCCTCTGACGGATCGCGACAGAGCGCCGCGCCCCGGTCGTCCACCCCCGTGGACCGGAGCACGGCGCTCTGAGCCGTTCTCGGATCCGGCGGCGGCGGCGTCACTCCCCCGAGCTACGCGTACCACGCGTGCGCCGTCGTCGCCGGATCCGATGAAGTGATCACATCAGGTCCCGCCAACGGATCGCTAACATGAGCCCAACGGTTCCACGGGGAGCCGTACGGGAGGCGGCGCCGGGCCGCCGCGGGGCGGGCCCGGAACGACGGTGCGGGAAGGCGACGGACGGGTTCTATGCGGGACGGGCTGCGGTTCGGACTGCTCGGTCCGCCGGTTCTGTACGGGACCGGGGACACCATGGGCGCTGCCGGCGGCGCGCGGTCCGTCGGCAGCGGCAAGATGCGCGCCCTGTTCGTCGCCCTGCTGCTCGAACCCGGGCGGGTCGTGTCCGTCGACACCCTCAAGGACGTGCTGTGGGACGCGGCGCCCCCGCCGTCCGCGCAGGCGTCCCTGCAGAACCACGTGACCCGGCTGCGCAGGCTGCTGGACGACCCCGAGCGGCTGCGCGCGATCCCGCCGGGCTATCTCCTGCGGGTCGACGAGGGCGAGTTGGACGTCCGCGTCTTCGAGGCCCACGCCCGCGCCGCACGCGCCGCGCACGCCGCGCGGGACTGGGTCCGGACGCTGCGCGAGTCCGCCGCCGCGCTCGCCCTCTGGCGCGGGACACCGCTCGGCGGTCTGGCGGTCGAGGAGTTCCGCGCCCAGGCCTTCGTCCAACGCCTGGAGGAGGCCCGGCTGTTGCTCCTGGAGCGACGGTACGACGCCACACTCCACCTCGCGGCCGACCTGAGGGACGGGGAATCCGGCGGGGCGGAGGCGGAGACCGGCGGAGCGGACGGGGAGAGCGGCGCGGCGGGCGGGGAGGGCGGCGGGGCGCACGCGCTCGGCGCGCTCGCCCCCGAACTCGCCGCCCTCGTCGCCGAACACCCCCTCCGCGAGGCCTTCCACCGCCTCCTCATGCTCGTCCTGCACCGCACGGGCCGCCAGGCCGAGGCCCTCGCCGTCCACCGCGACCTCCGCGCCCGCCTCCTCGACGAACTCGGCGTGGAACCGGGCCCGGCCGTACGCGAGGCCCACGTGGAGATCCTGCGGGAACCCGAGGACCACGCCCAGGGACCCTCACCCGAGGCCACCACCGCCGACCCCCCGCCCCGCCCGGCCCAACTCCCGCCGCCGCCGGCCCACTTCACGGGCAGGGGGGAGGTGCTGGCGGAGCTGCGGAGGACATTGCGTACGTACACGTACGACGAGACCCGCGCCCCGGCTTTTCAGGGGCGCGGGGAACTGCGCGACCAGCCCCCACCGGACCCGCACCCGCCCACACACCCGCACCCGCCCACACACCCGAACCCCGGAGCCGCCAGGCGCCCCGCCTCGCCGACGGCAGTCATCAGCGGCATGGCCGGCGTCGGCAAGAGCGCCCTCGCCCTCCACCTCGCCCACGACCTCGCCGACCACTTCCCGGACGGCCAGCTGTACATCAACCTCCACGGCGCCACCCCGGGCATGACCCCTCTCGCCCCCGCCCAGGCCCTCGCCGCGCTCCTGCGGGACCTCGGCACCGCGCCGCGCCGCGTCCCCGAACACCCGGACGCCGCCGCCGCGTTGCTCCGCTCGACCCTCGCCCCCACCCGCACCCTGATGGTCCTGGACGACGCCGCGAACGCCGCCCAGGTACGCCCTCTCCTCCCCGCGGGCCCCGGCTGCGCGGTGATCGTGACGAGCCGTTCCCCGCTCACCGCCCTGGACGGCGCCCACCGCCTCC
The DNA here is from genome assembly GCF_020010925.1 of Streptomyces griseiscabiei. Classification (NCBI taxonomy): domain Bacteria; kingdom Bacillati; phylum Actinomycetota; class Actinomycetes; order Kitasatosporales; family Streptomycetaceae; genus Streptomyces; species Streptomyces griseiscabiei. The sequence continues at coordinate 575,592 of NZ_JAGJBZ010000003.1, forward strand.
CGCTCGCCCCGCTGTCGGACGACGAGAGCGCGGCCCTGCTGCGCGCCGCGTCGGGCCGCGCCGCCGGGCTGGACGCCGCGCACCCCCTCGTCGAGCTGACCGGCCGTCTCCCGCTCGCCCTCCGGGTCGTCGCGGCCCGCCTCGCCGCCCGCCGGGCGCTGACCCCGGACGCCCTGGCCGGTCAACTGGCCGCCACGGAAGGGCGGTTGCGCCACCTCGAATACGACGACCTGAGCGTCCGCCGTTCCCTCGCCGTCGCCCACGAGGCCCTGCGCGCCTCCGACCGCGAGGCCGACCGCGACGCCGCCCACGCCCTCGGCCGCATCGGAGCCCTGGACCTGCCCGCGTACGGCGCGCCGCTCCTCGCCCGCCTCACCGGCACCGACGAGTTCCGTGCCGAGGCCGCCCTCGACCGCCTGGTCGACGTGGCCCTGCTGGAGGAGACGACGTACGGCCGCTACGTCCCCCACGACCTGGTCCGCCACTTCGCCCGTGAACTCGCCGGCCCGGCCGACACCGCCGAGGCCGTCGGACAGGCCCTGAGCTGGTACTCCGGACACGCCCGGCAGAGCCTGCTGGTGATGCTCCCACCCGGCTACGAGCGCGACGAACGCCTGCGCGCGACCGCGTCCGCACCGGACCCGCGCCCCACCGAACCCACCTCCGCCGAGGCGGCCTTCGCCTGGGGCGACCGTGAACTCCCCAACATCGTCGCCCTGGTGGAACGCTGCGCCCGCGCACACGGCGACGGCACCGGAGGTCGCACCGGCGTCGGCACCGGAGGCGGCGGCCCGGCGGCGATGGCACTCGTCCCCGCTCTCGTCCGCCATCTCTTCCCCTATCTGCACCGGAGCGGGCGGCTCGCCGAGCTGGACGTGCTCGGGCGGCTCGCCCTGGACGTGGCGAGGTCGCTCGGGGACGACGAGGCCGAGGCGTTCGCGCTCACCGACCGGGCGGGGCTGCACTTCATGTCCGGCCGCGCCTCGGAGGCGCTCGCCCTCAACGACGAGGGCCTGACCCTGTGGCGGCGCCTCGGGGTCGTCTCGTGCGTACGGCGGTGCCTGAACAACCGGGGGCTCGTCCTGGAGAGCCTCGGCCGCTACGAGGAGAGCGAGGAGACGCTCCGGCAGAGCCTGGAACTGTCCCGGCAGCTCGGCGACCCGTACGGCGAGGCGGTGACCTTCAGCCACCTCGGCAACCTGTACAAGCACACCGACGCGCGGGCCGCCATCGCCCACCACGAACGCAGCCTGGCGCTGGGCGAGATCGCCGACAGCCTCGTCGTACGGCACACCGCGCACTGCAACATCGGCTACGCCCACCTCCGCCTCGGCGAACCGGCCGCCGCCGTACGCCACTTCGAGCAGAGCCTGCGCATCCTCGGCGGCGAGGAGGACTGGCAGGGCGAGTCCAAGTCCCGGCTCGGCCTGGTCCGGGCGCTGCGCGAGCTGGGCCGCACGGACCGGGCCTCCCACGAGTGCGCCGTCCTCCTCGACCTCGCCGAACGCCGCGCCGACCAGTACGCCATCGGCCTCGCCCGCCATCAGCGCGGCCTCCTCCTCCGCGCCGACGGCCAGGACGAGGAGGCCTACCACGAATGGGAGCGCGCCCAGGAGATCCTGGACGACACGGACTCGACGGTGGCGGTGGACCTGAGAGAGCTACTGAAGGACCGGTCCTCCTAGGCCTTCTGGACAGCAGGGGGCGCAGCCCCGCTGTCCAGGGGCGCGGGGAACCGCGCGAGAAGCCCCACTCACCCGCACCCGCCGACGAAACCCACAGCCCCCACCCCGAAAGGCGCCCCCGACCCCCTTCACTTCGCATCCGCATAGCACGACACCACCGCCGTGGAAAAAGAAAACCGCACCGGCGTCTCCCCGAACGTCAGCCGCCCCGACAGCTCCGACGCCTCCCGGATCGCCGCCACCACCGCCTCCGCCTCCTCCGCCGGACAGTGCACGATCACCTCGTCGTGCTGGAAGAAGACCAGCTCCGCGGCCATCCCGTCGAGCGCCCGGCGCAGCGCGGCGAGCAGGAGCAGGGTCCAGTCCGCGGCGCTGCCCTGGACGACGAAGTTGCGGGCGAAACGGCCCCGGGCGCGGGAGTTGCCGGAGGCGTACCCCGGCACCCACTCGTCCCCCCGGCCCTGACCGCGCCCCTGCTCATGGGGGTCGACGTCGGGGTCGCCCTGGGGGATGCCCGCCTCCTCGGCCGCCGCGTCGGACGCCCCGGCCGCCGGCGGGCACGTACGCCCGAGCCAGGTCCGGACGAGCCGGCCCTCCTCGCCCGCGCGGGCCGCCTCGTCGACGTACCGCACGGCGTGGGGGAACCGGCGGCGCAGCGCGGCGAGGTTCTTGAGGCCGTCCCCGGAGGTCTGTCCGTACACGGCGCCGAGCACGGCGAGCTTGGCCTGCTCCCGGTCCCCGGAGAAGGCGCGGTCGGAGACGGCCTGGTAGAGGTCGCCGGGGCGGCCCGCGACCTCCATGAGCCCGGGGTCGCGGGAGACGGCGGCCAGCACACGCGGCTCCATCTGGTCGGCGTCGGCGACGACGAGCCGCCAGCCCGGGTCGGCGACACAGGCGCGGCGGATCACCTTGGGGATCTGGAGCGCGCCACCGCCGTTGGTGACCCAGCGCCCGGTGACGGTGCCGTGCGCGAGGAACTCGGGCCGGAAGCGGCCGTCGCGGACCCAGTCCTGCAGCCAGGACCAGCCGTGGGCGACCCAGATCCGATAGAGCTTCTTGTAGGCGAGAAGCGGTTTCACGGCCGGATGGTCGACGCTTTCGAGCTCCCAGCGCCGGGTGGACTTCACCCGTACCCCGGCCTGTGCGAAGGCCTTGACGACATCGGCCGGCAGATCGGGCCGCACCCGCCGCCCGAAGGCGTCGGACACCTCGACGGCCAGCTCCGCCAGCCGGCGCGGCTCACCGCCGCCGGGGTAGCGCTCGCCGAGCAGTTCGTGCAGCACCTCCCGGTGTACGTCGGCCCGCCACGGCAGGCCCGTACGGTTCAGCTCGGCGGCGACGAGCATCCCGGCCGACTCGGCGGCGGTGAGCAGCCGCATCCGGTCCGGGTGGGCGGTGGCGTCGTGCCGCCGCTGCTGGTCCGCGTACACCTCGACGAGGTCGGCGAGGGGGACGTGCACGGGGCGCGGCTCGAACAGGGACGGCTGGGCGCCGGGGTCGGCCGAGCGCAGCGGCGGGTCCGGCGGCACGGGGGCGTGCCGGAGCCGGGCGAGGGCGGCTGCGGCGGAGCGGGGCTCCCCGAGCCGCCCCTCGTACCCGAGCAGCAGACTCTCGGCGTCCTCCACGTCGTAGCACCGCTCCACCCGCACCCCCGCGGCGAGCAGTCTCGGATACACCTCCCCGGTGGCCCGCCACACCCACCGGCCCACCTCGGGCCGCCGCCGCACGGCCTCGGCCGGATCCGCCTCCCGGCTCACCGGCCCGGCGAGCGCGCCGTCGGCTGCGAGCGGGGCGACCTCCACACCCCCGTCCTCGGCCATCGCGAGCGCCCACCGATCGGTCATGTCCGCGAGTGTGCCAGGGGGGTCTGACAACGCCGGTCGGCCGCGACCCGGCGCCCCGCTCCCGGCTCTACACCTGCTTGCCCTCCACGATCTTCCGGAGCGCCTCGGTCACGTCCGCCTCGGTCGCCGCCTTGGTCACGCCCAGGCCGCTCAGTACTCCCTCGCCGTTCTCGAACTCCAGCAGGGCCAGCAGGATGTGCTCGGTGCCGATGTAGTTGTGGCCGAGGCGCAGGGCCTCGCGGAAGGTGAGTTCGAGGACCTTCTTGGCCTCGGCGTTGTAGGGGATGAGCTCGGGGACCTCGGCGGAGGCCGGGGGCAGGACGGCGGCGGCGGCCTGCCGCACGGCCTCGGGGGAGACGCCCTGGGCGGTGAGCGCCTTGGCCGCGAGGCCCTCCGGTTCGGCGAGGAGGCCGAGGACGAGATGGGCGGGGACGCCCTCGACGGCACCGGCGGCCTTGCCCTCGTCGTGCGCGGCGGCGACCACGTTCTTGGCGCGCGGGGTGAAGCGGCTGAACCCCTGGCTCGCGTCGAGATCGTTCTCGCCCTTCGGCACGAACCGCTTCTGCGCGGCCTGCCGGGTCACTCCCATGCTCCTGCCGATGTCCGTCCAGGACGCGCCCGACCGCCGGGCCTGGTCCACGAAGTGGCCGATCAGATGGTCGGCCACCTCACCGAGGTGATCCGCGGCGATCACCGCGTCCTGAAGCTGGTCGAGCGGCTCCGGGTGGACTTTCTTGATGGCCTCGATGAGCTCGTCGAGGCGGATGGAGGAGGTGACTCGCGGGTTCGTCGTCATGTGTCAACCGTAGGTTGACAGTGCGCGGGTGTCAACCTGAAGTTGACACCCGCGCACTGGGAAGCAAGGGGCGCAGCCCCTGCTTCCCAGGGGCGCGGGGAACTGCGCGACCAGCCACGACGAACCCGCACACGCGCTCCTCGAAAGCCCCCACCCCAGAAGGCGCCCTGATCCCCCTACCCCCACGGCACCACCACCGGCGCCCCCACCACCCCCAACGCCCCCACCAGGCCCGCCAGATTCACCCCGGTGACCACCACCCCCAACAACGCCCCCACCACCGCAGCGACCAACGCCTCACCCGCCACGACCACCCGCACCTGCCCCCGCGTCGCCCCGGCCAGCCGCAACGACCGCAGCTCCGTGCCCCGCGCCGACGTGGCCATCAGCAGCGTCCCGGCCAGCGAGATCCCCGCGTACACGAGGGCGATCCCCAGCACCAGGAGGAACCCGAGACGGGTGTGCGCCTTCGTGCCGGGACGGTTCGCCGCGAGCCACTCCTCGGCCGACCGGACCGTCCCGCCGGTCCCCGCGGGCACGGCCCGCTCCAGCGCCGCCGCGACCTCCGCCCGGTCCGCCCCGCGCCCCACCCGCACCTCGGCCCGGTCCACCACGGCGCCGCCGGCGTTCGCGGCCGTCACATACGCGCCGTTGTCCCCGGTGCCCCGCGCGAGCACCGCCACGATCCGCAGCCGTGCCGGACGCCCGTCCCCGAGCCACACCCGCACGCTCCGGCCGACCTCGGGCCGCTCCCACTCCTCGTTCACGACGATCGAGCGATCGTCGAGATCCCGCAGGTCACCGGCGACCACCGGTAGCCGCGACACCGCCGCGAAGGCCGCCACATCCGTCACCGCCCGCGCCTCGGAGCGCACCAGCGCGGTCCCCTCCTCGACCGTGTACACGGCGGTGGACGCCGACCCGGCCACGGTCGCCCCGGCCCCAGCCCCGGCCCCGGCCGTGCCCGGCGGCCGGAACCCCTTCTCCGGCTCACCCGTGACCACGAAGTCCGCCCGGGTCCGCGCCGCCGCCTCCGCGCCCTTCGCCCCGGCCACCGTCGCGGAGGCCCCCAGCAGCGACCCGGCCAGCGCGACGGTCACCAGCACCGGCGCGGCGACGGCGGCGGTACGGCGTACGGAGGTGGCCGCGTTCTCCCGGATCAGCAGCCCCGCGGCCCCGGGCAGCGCCGTACCCACGAGCCGTACGACCGGCCGGACGAGCAGCGGCGCGAGCGCCGCAGCCGCCGTGATCAGGACCATCGGCTGGGTGGTGTACGTCTTGCGCCTGAGCAGTTCGGCGGGGTCGGTCCCCAGCTTCCAGGCCAGCAGCCCGACTCCGCCCGCCAGCAGGGCGAAGCCGATCACCCGGCGCGAGGGCGGCAGCACCCCCGTGTCCACGGACGCCTCGCGCAGGGCCTCCACGGGCCCGATCCGCCCGGCCCGCCGCGCTGCCGTCCACGCCCCCGCGAACGCCACCGACACACCCGTCCAGAAGGCCACGTGGTACGGCCACAGCACCCCGTCCGGCACCGCGAACCACGTCGGCGCGACCCCGCCGTCCACCAACTCCCGTACGAGCACGGGCGCTCCCCACGCCCCCAGCGCACACCCGGCGGCGGAGGCCAGGACCCCGACCGCCAGGGCCTCCCCGAGCAGCAGCCGCCGGACCTGTCCCGGAGTCGCCCCGGCCATCCGCAGCAGTCCGAACTCCCTTCTGCGCAGCGCCACCACGAAGGCGAACGTCGACGCCGTCACGAACACCGACACGAACGTGGTGACCCCGCCCGCCGTCCCCAGCAGCGAGTTCACGGCGACCAGCGCCTCCGCGTCCCGCTCGTACGCCGGATCCACCTGCCGGCGCGCGTCCCCGGTCAGCACGCGCGCCCGGTCCCCGACCACGGCCCGCACCCCGGCCGCGGGCGCGTCCACCCCGACCGCGTCCCTCGCCCCCGTCCGCCCCGTCCCGTCCGTCGTCACCGGCCCGAGCCGGCGCAGCTCGGCCAGCAGTTCTCCGTCCACAGGGTGTGGACGGGCCAGCTTCTGCGACACCCGGGCCGTCCCCGGCCCCCGCCGCACCTCCACCGTCAGCCGGTCCAGGCCCGCCACCACGACGGGGGAGGACCCGAAACGCTCCGGCGCACGCGCGGGCGGATCGAGCGTCGCCGCGAGCCCGAGCCCCATGGCCGCCATCACCCCGACCCCCAGCGCCACCGCGACGAACGCCCCCACCAGCGCGGCCCACCGCGTACGCAACGACGACAGCGTCAGCACGTCACACCCCCGTCGTTCCCGTTCCCGATGCCGTTCCCGATTCCGTTCCCGGCCGCGCCGGCGTCCCGTTCCAGCCCCGCCATATGGGCCGCCACCCCCTGCGCCGACGGCCGCACCAACTCGCCGCTGACCCGCCCGTCGACCAGGAACACCACCCGGTCCGCGTAGGACGCGGCCACCGGATCGTGGGTGACCATCACCGTGGTCTGCCCCTCCCGGTCCACCAACTCCCGCAGCAGGCACAGCACTTCACGGCTGGTCGTGGTGTCCAGCGCCCCGGTGGGCTCGTCGCCGAAGAGGACGGCGGGGCGGGTGATCAGCGCCCGGGCCAGCGCGACCCGCTGCTGCTGCCCGCCGGACAGCTGGGCCGGCCGGTGCCCCGCCCGCTCGGCCAGCCCCACCCGGGCCAGCGCCTCGCGCACCGCCCCGCGCGAGGGGCGCCGCCGGGCGAGCCGCAGCGGCAGGGCGACGTTCTGCGCGGCGGTGAGGGAGGGCAGCAGATTGAACGACTGGAACACGAACCCGATCCGCTCCCGCCGCAGCAGCGTCAGCCGCCGCTCGCCCAGCCCGGCCAGCTCCACCCCGTCGACCCGCACGGTCCCGCCCGACGGCCGGTCCAGCCCCGCCGCACACTGCAGCAGCGTCGACTTCCCCGACCCCGAGGGCCCCATCACCGCCGTGAAGGTCCCGGCCCCGAAGTCCAGATCCACCCCGTCGAGGGCGACGACCTCCCCGTACGACCGCCGCAGGCCCCGTACGCGTACCGCCGCGAGCCCCGTCCTGCCTGTCGCTGTTGCCTCTGTTGCCCCTGTCGTGGTCATGCTCCAAGCGAACCGTCCGCGCCCCGCCCGCACACGACCACTGGAGGGCGTCCCGGGGGTAGGGCCGGCCCTACCCCCTCGGGGCCTGTCGTCGCCTTCCCCGCCCCATGACACGATCGAACGCGTGAGTACGACCAGCACGGTGGACCGCGCCTTCGAGGCGGCCCTGTACGCCGACACCGACGCCGCCCTCGACACCGGGGCCTCCCTGCTCGCCGCCGACCCCGCGGCCGACGCGGAACTCGCCCGGCGCGGACGGGAGTTCGTCGCCGGGGCCTGGCGGCGCCACTGGCAGCCCGCCGACGTCGTACGGTTCACCCGGCGCGAGCTGGAGGACGAGCACGTCCATCTCCTCGCCCGGCTCGTCGTCGCGGAGCACGAGGAGCGGCGGGCGCCGGCCGGCCCCCGCTGGACCGCGCAGCTCGACGAGGTCAGGGAACTGGCGGACGCCCACCCCTCCCGAGCGGACCGTTTCACCCACGCCACCACGGCCCTGGAGCTGTACCGCCTCCTCCTGCGCCTGCCCACGCTGGAACCCCTGGACCGCCCCCGGGACCCCGGTCCGGCCACCCGGAACCACCCCGAGTCCCGCATGCTCGGCCGGATCCGCGCGCTCCTCGCCAAGGCGGAGGCGACCGGGTTCCCCGAGGAGGCGGAGGCGCTCAGCGCGAAGGCGCAGGAGCTGATGGCACGGCACAGCATCGACGAGGCGCTGCTCGCGGCGCGCACGCCCGGCGCGAACGCACCCGGCGCGTGCCGGATCGGCGTCGACGCGCCCTACGAGACGGCCAAGGCGGTGCTCCTGGACGCCGTGGCCCGGGCCAACCGCTGCGAGGCCGTCTGGAACGAGGCCCTCGGCTTCTCCACGGTCGTCGGTTTCGAGGCCGACCTGGAGGTGGTCGAGCTGCTGTACACCTCGCTGCTGGTGCAGGCCACCACCGCCATGACGAAGGCGGAGGCGGCCCAGCGCAAGGGCGGCCGCAAGCGGACCAAGACCTTCCGGCAGTCCTTCCTGGCCGCCTACGCCCATCGCATAGGGGACCGGCTGGCCGAGGTCGCCGAGGCCCAGGTCGCCGAGGCGGAGGCCGAGAGCGCGGGCGCGGGCGGGGCGGGCGGCGCCCCCGAGCCGGATCTGCTGCCCGTCCTCGCCGCCCGCGATGTCGCCGTCCGTGAGCAGTTCAGCCAGATGTTCCCGGACACGGTCACCACCCGCGTCCGGGGCGTCAGCGACCTGGCCGGCTGGCAGCAGGGCGCGGCGGCAGCGGACCGCGCCCAGGTCCGGGCACGACCCCGGCTCCCGTCCTGAACCACGCGCGCCCGGCGGCTGCCGCCCGGTGCGCCGGTCGGCTCAGTCCCCCGCGGGCAGGAACGGCCCCACCGTCGCGTTCAGGGTGCTCTCGGACTTGACCGCGACCTCGGGGTCCGGCCACTTGAAGCTGCTGACCTTGCTGTCTCCGGGCAGGGTGAGCTTCAGCTGGTCGACCGCGGCGCTCTTCTCGGTGTCACCGGCGGCCCCGCGCACATACGCCACGGTGAAGGTCATCGACTGACCGCCCGCCAGCGTCACCTCGGTGTCCTGGGACGCGCCCTCCTGCGGCTGCAGCGCCCAGGACTTGTCGCCGGCGACCAGGTCGACCCCGGCGATCCCCTTCAGCGTGCAGGCGGTGTTGCCCTTGTTGGTGACGGTGACCGGTACGGCCCCCTCGTCGCCGGCGGCCGGCGCCGCACTGCTGGGCCCCACCTCGAAGCCGGCCTGCGCGGCCGTACAGGCGGCGCCCTTCCCGCTGTCGGCGGTGGCCGCGCCGGTCTTGCCGTCGTCACCCCCGCCGCTCTCGTCGCTTCCGCCGCAGGCGGTCAGTGTGAGGGCCGCGAGGAGAGCGGCGGCGATGGCGGTCGGAGCGGTGCGCATGGAGTTCCCGGTGGAGTTCGTGGCTGTCGGAGCACAGCCGATGGCGATGTGACGTACGAACGGGCCACGCGACCCACAGGTTCCACGGCCCGTCCGACACATGATCTACGACCGGAGCGCGGAGCGAGACCCGTTCCACGCCCCACCACCCCACCATGCGCCCGCACCCCGGCGCTCACGCCCCGCACGCGGGCTCGCGCGCCGCCTACGACCCGGCGCTCGCCGTCGGCAGATCGGTCGGCAGCCCGGACGGCATCGACCCGTCGGCCTTCTGGAACGTCTCCTTGCCGACGGCGCCCTCCCAGGTGATCGTGAGGGACTTGGCGCCGACCTTGTCGACCATGCCCTCGGTGCGGTCGTCGCTGCCGTCCTGGCACGTGAGGGCGATCATCTGCATGTCCGCCGCGTCGGAGACCTTCCCGCTGCACACCGAGGTGCCCACGAACACGGCGACCTCGGCACCGTTGACGAACAGGGCGACCGGCTTGCCCCCGGTCGTGGCCAGCCAGTTGCCCTGCAGTTCGGTCTCGGTACCGGAGGAGTCCCCGGAGCCGCCGCCGTCCGTGCCGTCCGACGGTGTCGGACCGGCCGACGAGTCCTTCGCCCCGGAGCCACCGCCGTCGTCGCCGCCGCCACTGCACCCGGTCAGCACGAGCGCCGCCGTGAGCCCGGCCGCCACGGCCGCGACGCGCATCCGCCGACGCGCGGAGGAGGAGGCCCCGGCCACGGGCTCGACCGGCCCCGCCGTCGTCCCTGTCATCGCCGTAGTCGCCGTAGTCGCCGTAGTCACTGGAGGTCTCCCAAAGCTGTGGCCGGATCCGGTCGCCGCGCCGACAGCGGCAAGCTACCAGCCACGGCTCTGCGGCAGACGGCCGGGAACTGTGAGGACTCCGAGGACGACAGGGACGCCCCGCTCGCTACCAGGACGACTTGCGCACCCCCGGCAGAAACCCGGCGTGCGCCTGCTCCCGCAGACTCACCCGGGACAGCCCGAACGTCCGGAAGTACCCCCGGGGCCGCCCGTCCACCTGGTCCCGGTTGCGGACCCGGGTCGCGCTGGCGTCGCGCGGCTGGGCGCGCAACTCCCGTTCCGCGGCCTCGCGTTCGGTGTCCGTGGCGGACGGCCGCCGGATGATCTCCTTCAGCTCGGCCCGCCGCTCGGCGTACCGCGCGACGATCTCCCGGCGCCTGTCGTTCTTCGCGATCTTGCTCTTCTTCGCCATCAGACCCGCACCCCCCGGGCGCGGATCCGCGCGACCGCGGCCTCGACGCCGATGACGTCCACGGTCTTGATCCCCTTCGTGCTCAGCCGGAGCCGCACATGGCGGTTCTCGCTGGGCAGCCAGTAGCGCTTGGACTGGATGTTGGGGTCGAAACGGCGGGACGTACGCCGATGGGAGTGCGAGATGCGGTTGCCGAAGCCGGGACGGGCTCCGGTCAGCATGCAGTGGGCGGACAAGGTGACGCACCTCTCTCGATCAGGCAGTGCAAATGGAATTCATTTTCAGTAAGATACCAGCATGGCACGCAACGAACTCCGCCCGGTCGTCAAACTCCGGTCCATGGCCGGCACCGGATACACCTACGTCACCCGCAAGAACCGCCGGAACGACCCGGACCGGCTGACGCTGCGCAAGTTCGACCCGAGGGCCGGCCGCCACGTCGACTTCCGAGAGGAGCGCTGACCGCGATGAAGAAGGACATCCACCCGTCGTACGGACCTGTCGTCTTCCGGGACCGCGCCGCGAACCACACCTTCCTCACCCGCTCGACGATGACGAGCGCGAAGACGATCGAGTGGGAGGACGGCAACACCTACCCCGTGGTCGACGTCGAGATCTCGAACGTCAGCCACCCCTTCTACACCGGCACCGCCCGCGTCCTGGACACGGCGGGCCGCGTCGAGAAGTTCGAGAAGCGGTACGGCGCCAGGAACTCCGCGGCGACCGGTGCGACCGGGGCGACCGGGAAGAAGCGGGGCTGACCGACGTGACCCAGCTGTCTGTCGCGATCGTCGGCGGCCTGCATGCCGACGCCCGGCGGGCCGCCGTCGAGGCGCTGCTCGCCGGGGTCCCGGGCAGCGTCGCGCTGCACCACGACCTCTCCACCGCCGGTGACGGTCCGGACGCCAAGGTCGTCCGGACCGTCCGGGACGCCGCGGGTCTCATCTCCACCGGTGAGACCCCGCTCGTCAACGACTGCGCCTGCTGCGCGCTGCGCGAGGACCTCGTCCCCGAACTGGAGCGCTTCGCCGACGCGGGTCTGACCCGCCTCGCCGTCGTCGAGCTCTGGGACTCGGTCGAACCGAAGGCGATGGCCGAGGTGGTCGCGGCGAGCGGTCTCCGCCTCACCTCGGTGATCACCGCCGTCGACCCGGCCCTCCTCCTGCCCTACCTCGGCAACGGCGACGACCTCGCCGACCGCGGCCTCGCCGCCGCCTCCACCGACCAGCGCACGGTCGCCGACACCTTCGCCCGCCAGCTCGAATACGCCCCGGTCCTCGCCGTACTGGACTCGCCGGAGGCCGACGACGAGGACAGGGCGTTGCTGGCCCAGCTCCACCCGACGGCCCAGCGGGTGCCCATCGGCTACGGGCGCCGTGCCCCCGAGGTGGCCGCAGGCCCCGAAAGGGGCGCGGGGAACTGCGCGACCAGCCCCAACGCACCCGCACTCGACAACGCACCCCCACCCCTACGGCGCTCCCCGGCCCTGCTGGCCGCCGCCTTCACCGGCTTCGACGTGGACGCGGCGGCAGCCGCCCAGCACCCCGCCAGCGCCCTCCTCCCCACCGACGCCGACGAGCACGGCGTCACCACCCTCGTCTGGCACCGCCACCGCCCCTTCCACCCGGAACGCCTCTACGAGGCACTCGAAGACCTCTGCTGCGCCGCCGCCCGCAGCCGGGGCCGCTTCTGGCTGGCCGAACGCCCCGACACCCTGCTCCACTGGGACGCCGCCGGCGGCGCCCTCTGCGTGGAGTCGGTCGGCCCGTGGCTCGCCTCGCTCCCGGACGCCGCCTGGGACCTGGTGCCCCCGGTCCGCCGGGCCGCCGCCTCCCTCGACTGGCACCCGGAGCACGGCGACCGCTGCCAGCACCTCGTCTTCACCTCGCCGGGCCTGGACCGCGACGGACTCGAACGGCTCCTGGAGTCCTGCCTGCTCACCGACGCCGAGTACGCCGCGGGCCGCGCCGCCTGGGAACGGCTGCCGCGCCCCTTCGACACCTTCCTGGAGGTCTGAACCGCCATGCCCCGCAAGCCGGAGCGCAAGCCCGCCAAGTCCCGCCCCAACCCGCTGGACCAGGCGAAGATCACCTACATCGACTACAAGGACACCGACCTGCTGCGGCGGTTCATCTCGGACCGGGGCAAGATCCGCAGCCGCCGCGTCACCCGCGTCACCGCCCAGCAGCAGCGGCAGCTCGCCCGCGCCATCAAGAACGCCCGCGAGATGGCCCTCCTGCCGTACGCCACCCGCTGACCGCCCTCACGCGCACGTCCAGCGACCACCCCCCACCCGGCCCCGGGGAGGCTCCACGCCTCCCCGGGGCCGTACATTTCGCGCCAACCTGTGCACGCCGGGCCCCTCGCCCTGAACCGCCCGCATCCCCACCCCGTACGGAGGGACAGAGGCCCCGGACGGAACGAGATCGCCCAGCCGCACGTCTCACGGGTGCTGTAACCGCGGGGACACCCCTCGTGCACGTGCATCCGCCACGTGCATCCGCTCATGCATCGGCACATGAACAAAGCTATGATCCGGGACAGTTGACCGCTGCACCACTGGCATTACTGGCATCACTGGCCACACCAGTGCCCATGCGCACCGAGCGCATCACTGCACCACCCCGGGGAGCGACCTGTGGACCACGACGTGTACGGCGTGGATGACGTGTACAACGGCATGGCCGCGACGGAGCTGACCCGGCTCCACGCGGTGGCCTGGCAGAAGAGCAGGCACAGCAACTCGCAGGGCAACTGCGTGGAGTTCGCCCGGCTGCCCGGCGGTGAGGTGGCGGTGCGCAACTCCCGCTTCCCCGACGGTCCGGCGCTCGTCTACACCCGCGCCGAGATCGAGGCGATGCTCCTGGGCATCAAGGACGGCGAGTTCGACCACCTGGTCGGATAGCCCCCGAGCGTCCCGGCCGGCCCCCGCCCGGCGGCCGGGAGTCCGGTGGGCCCACTGATGTGACACGCGTAGAACCGCGGCGCCGAAATGCGCCGCGGTTCGTCAGCGGGCGGACGGCGCGCAGGGTCCCGCGGCCACCTGGAACAGCGCCCACACGACCTTGCCGCTGAGCGCGCCGCCCAGCGGATGCCAGCCCCAGCTGTCGGCGAACGAGTCGACCAGGAACAGCCCGCGCCCCGACTCCGCCGAGAAGTCCTCGGAGTCGCCCGCGACGGGACTGTCGTGACTGGGGTCGCGCACCGCGCACACCAGCCGCTCGGTCCACCGCATCAAGTGCAGCCGTACGGGCGGGTCCTGGGCCGGGCGCGTCCCGTTGGGCGTGGGCAGGCCGTGCCGCAGGGCGTTGGTGACGAGTTCCGAGACCACGAGGCAGACGTCGTCGAAGTGGTCGTCCAGCTTCCACTGGCCGAGTGTGCCCCGGGTGAACTGCCGTGCCTCGCGCACCGCTTCGTAGCGGGGCGGCAGCGCGCAGGACGCGGCGTTGGACACGGTCGCGGGATCAAGTGGCGGAAGCCCCTGCCGTAAGGGTTCGAGCATGGTCGATCCATTCGTCCCCATGCGAGGCACTCCCGGGAGTTCGCGGTCGTTGCGATGCAGCGGTCGTTGCGATGCAGCGGTGGCGCGGGACCATGGTTTCTGATGCGTACAGCAGATGCAAGGGCAGATGCACGTGCACGCGCCCGAAATGGACCTCCCCATACCGCTTGCTCAACATTTCTTCTGTCCCCCTCCTTCGTGTACTCCCTCGCCCCGTCCGCCTCAACTGTTGAAGACTTTCCATTTCTGTAACCGGGCGAGTGCGGATCGGAGTGGTTTAGTGGCAGACTGCGGCCCTTGAAGAAGTTGGGGAGGCTGGACGAACGTGGGCGCCGGTGAATCGAGTGGGTCGGTGGTGAGGCGGATGCTGCTGGGCTCACACCTCAGGCGGTTGCGCGAGTCGCAGGGGATCACCCGTGAGAAGGCCGGGTACTCGATCCGCTCCTCGGAGTCGAAGATCAGCCGGATGGAACTCGGCCGGGTCAGCTTCAAGACCCGTGACGTGGAGGACCTGTTGACCCTCTACGGCGTCACCGACGAGACCGAGCGCACCTCCCTGCTCTCCCTGGCCAAGGAGGCCAATGTCGCCGGCTGGTGGCACAGCTACTCGGACGTCCTGCCGAGCTGGTTCCCCACCTATGTCGGCCTCGAAGCGGCGGCCCACCTCATCCGCAGCTACGAAGTCCAGTTCGTGCACGGTCTGTTGCAGACCGAGGCCTACGCCCACGCGGTCGTCTCCCGGGGTATGAAGGGCGCGAGCGAGGCCGAGATCGACAAGCGGGTCGCGCTGCGCATGGAGCGCCAGAAGTATCTGGTGGCCGAGAGCGCCCCGGAGTTCCACTGCGTCCTCGACGAGGCCGCGCTGCGCCGGCCGTACGGCGACCGTGAGGTGATGCGCGGTCAGCTCCAGCATCTGATCGAGATCTCGGAGCGCCCGAACGTCCGGATCCAGGTCATGCCGTTCAGCTTCGGCGGCCACTCCGGCGAGAGCGGCGCCTTCACCGTGCTGAGCTTCCCCGAGTCCGACCTCACCGACGTCGTCTATCTCGAACAGCTCACCAGCGCGCTCTATCTGGACAAGCGCGAGGACATCGCCCAGTACGAGCGGGCCATCCGGCAGCTCCAGGACGACAGCCCGTCCCCGGCCGAGAGCCGCGACCTGCTGCGGGGCCTGCTCCAGCTTTCCTGAGGGCTCCCGGTTCCCTGAGACTCTTCACAGAGTCTCCCGAGTAACTCTCCAACTCCCTTTACCCACCAGTACGATGACGGGTGATCAATCTTGATCGATGCCGACTGATTGAGGATCACATGTCGTCCTACTTCACCGACCTGGCCCAGCAGTACATCGGTGGCGAGTGGCGCCCGGGCTCAGGCTCCTGGGACATCATCGACTTCAACCCGTACGACGACGCGAAGCTCGCGTCGATCACCATCGCCACGGTCGATGAGGTGGACGAGGCCTACCGGGCCGCCCGGTCGGCCCAGAAGGAATGGGCCGAGGTCAACGCCTACGCGCGGCGCGCGGTCTTCGAGAAGGCCCTGAAGGTCATCGAGGAGCGCGAGCAGGAGATCACCGAGGTGATCATCGCCGAGCTCGGCGGGACCCACCTGAAGGCCGGGTTCGAACTGCACCTCGCCAAGGAGTTCCTGCGCGAATCGATTCAGCTCGCGCTGCGCCCCGAGGGCAGAATCCTTCCGTCGCCGATCGACGGCAAGGAGAACCGCCTCTACCGCGTGCCGGTCGGTGTCGTGGGCGTCATCAGCCCCTTCAACTTCCCCTTCCTGCTCTCGATCAAGTCGGTCGCCCCGGCCCTCGCCCTCGGCAACGGCGTCGTGCTGAAGCCGCACCAGAACACCCCGATCTGCGGTGGCACCCTGGTCGCGAAGATCTTCGAGGAGGCCGGCCTGCCCGGCGGGCTGCTCAATGTCGTCGTCACCGACATCGCCGAGATCGGCGACGCCTTCATCGAGCACCCCGTCCCCAAGCTGATCTCCTTCACCGGCTCCGACAAGGTCGGCCGCCATGTCGCCACCGTCGCCGCCGCCAACTTCAAGCGCACCATCCTCGAACTGGGCGGCAACAGCGCGCTGGTGGTCCTGGACGACGCGGACCTCGACTACGCCGTCGACGCGGCCGTCTTCTCCCGCTACGTCCACCAGGGCCAGGTCTGCATGGCCGCCAACCGTGTGCTCGTGGACCGCTCGGTCCAGGCCGAGTTCACCGAGAAGTTCGTGGCCAAGGTGAAGACCCTCAAGGTCGGCGACCCGAGCGACCCGGCCACGGTCATCGGCCCGGTCATCAACTCCTCCCAGGCGGACTCCCTCAAGGCCGTCGTGGAACAGGCCCTCGCCGAGGGCGCCACGGCGCTCGTCCACGGCACCACCACCGACAACCTGGTCGCGCCGTCCGTCCTCACCGACGTCCCCGCCGACTCCGCGCTCCTGCGCCAGGAGGTCTTCGGCCCGGTCGCCTTCCTCATCCCCTTCGACGGCGAGGAGGAGGCCGTCCGCATCGTCAACGACACCCCGTACGGCCTCAGCGGCGCCGTCCACACCGGGGACATCGAGCGGGGTGTCGCGTTCGCCAAGCAGATCGACACCGGCATGTTCCACGTCAACGACGGCACCGTGCACGACGAGCCGCTCGTCCCCTTCGGCGGCGAGAAGCACTCCGGCATCGGCCGCCTCAACGGCGAGACCACCGTGGACGCGTTCACCACCCAGAAGTGGATCTCGGTCCAGCACAAGCGGAGCTTCTTCCCCTTCTGAGCCTCCTCGTTGTGCGCTCGTGGGCGCTCCCCGGGCCCTTGCGGACAGAACCTGACCGCAAGGGCCCGTAGCTTCGTCGGTGTCAGAGGGGCTCTCCCGGAGCCCCCGGCCCGACGAGAGGCAGCCGGTCATGGTCATGCACGTGCGCGCGGAGGACACGGTCGACGAGCGCGGGGCGCTCCTCGCCTTCCTGGCGGAACAGCGCGGCGGTCTGCGCCGCTCGGTGCTCGGACTCACCGACGAGCAGGCGTCGGGCAAGCCGAGCGCCAGCGACCTCTCCCTCGCCGGGCTCGTCAAGCATGTCGCCGAGACCGAGCAGTGGTGGGTGGCCATGGCCAAGGGCGAGGAACCGGCCGTACGGCGGGACCCGTCGAACTGGCACGAGTGCTTCGTCCTGGTCGGCGACGAGACCGTGGAGTCCCAGCTCGCGTACGCCGAGAAGGTCGCCGCCGAGACGGAGGCCTTCCTGCGCACGGCGCCCAGCCTCGACGCCACCTTCGGGCTGCCGGACATGCCGTGGTTCCCGCCGGGCGAGCGGGTCTCCCTGCGCTGGCTGGCCCTCCACCTGATCCGCGAGACCGCCCGGCACGCCGGCCACGCCGACGTCATCCGCGAGTCGCTGGACGGCGCCACCGCCTTCGAGCTGGTGGCGAGGGAGCAGGGTACGAGCGGGGGGTGACCCCACGTGGTTCTACGCTGGGCCCATGTCAGCGATCCGTCTTCTCGTGCTCGGCGCGGTGCGCCAGCACGGGCGGGCCCACGGCTACCAGGTGCGCAACGACCTGGAGTACTGGGGCGCGCACGAGTGGTCCAACGCCAAGCCCGGCTCGATCTACCACGCCCTGAAGCAGATGGCGAAACAGGGACTGCTGCTCGCGCACGAGATCGCCCCCTCCACGGCGGGTGGGCCGCCCCGCACGGAGTACGAGATCACGCGGCAGGGCACCGAGGAGTACCTCAGGCTGGTGCGCGAGTCCCTCACGGCCTACGACCAGAAGCCGGACGTCCTCTCCGCCGGGCTGGGCTGCATGGTCGACCTCGGCCGGGAGGAGGTGCTCGGGCTCCTGGAGGAGCGGGTGCGCTCCATCGAGAAGTGGCGCAGGGCCGTCACCGAGTACTACATCCCCGAGGACGGCCCCGACCAGCTCGGCCACATCGGCGAGATCATGAACTTCTGGGTGCACTCCGCCGACTCGGGGGCCGAGTGGACCCGAGGCCTCATCGAGCGCGTCCGGGGCGGCGCCTACACCTTCGCGGGGGAGGGCGAACCGTTCGTCGGCGTCCTGGCGGAGGGCCAGGAGAACCCGTACGCGACGGGACGGCGGCACCCGGGGGACGACAGCTAATCAAGTTTGACCATCCGGCTCGGAGGCGTTACCTTCTCCGTCCGGATAGTCAAGTTTGACTAATGAGGGGGTCTCCATGGGCGATCGAGCGATCATGGTCGAAGGAGTCCGCAAGGCATACGGCGGCAAGGGCGGGAAGGCCGGCAAGGGCGGCAGCGGAGGGCGAGGCGGGAAGCCCGCCCTCGACGGACTCGACCTCCAGGTGGCGCGCGGCACCGTGCACGGCGTCCTCGGGCCGAACGGCGCGGGCAAGACCACCCTGGTCCGCATCCTGGCCACCCTGCTGCGGCCGGACGCCGGCCGGGTCGAGGTGGCGGGGCACGACGTGGTGGCACGCGCGCGTGAGGTGCGCTGCCGCATCGGCCTGCTGGGTCAGCACGCCGCGCTCGACGAGGAACTCGGCGGCCGGCAGAACCTGGAGATGTTCGGCCGGCTCTTCCACCTGGGCGCCCGCCCCGCGCGCGTGCGGGCCGACGAACTCCTGGCCCGGTTCGGCCTCGCCGACACCGGCCGCAAGGCCGTCAAGCAGTACAGCGGCGGGATGCGGCGCCGCCTCGACCTGGCCGCGTCCCTCATCACCGAACCGGAGGTGCTCTTCCTGGACGAGCCGACGACCGGCCTCGACCCGCGCGGCCGCACGGAGGTCTGGGACTCCGTCCGCTCCCTGGTCGGCGGCGGTACGACCGTGCTCCTCACCACCCAGTACCTGGAGGAGGCCGACCAGCTCGCCGACCGGATCTCGGTGGTCGACGGCGGCCGGGTCGTCGCCGACGGCACGGCGGACGAGCTGAAGACCCTGACCGGCGGCGACCGTATCGACGTGGTCCTGCGCGACGCGGGCCGACTGGGCGCGGCGGTGGCCCTGTTGCCGGTCCCCGAGGACGACATCACGGTCGACACCGACCGCCGCCGCCTCAGCGCCCCGGTCGCCGACCGGATGACCGCCCTGACCGCGGTCGTCCGCGCCCTCGCGGACGCCGGCATCGAGGCCGAGGACATCGCCCTGCGCCGCCCGACCCTGGACGAGGTCTTCCTGCACCTCACCGGGGACGACCGTACGAAGGAGGCCGTACGAGCATGACGACCGCGCACACCGCTCCGGGCGTACACGCCCTGACCGACTCCTGGACCATGACCCGCCGCGAACTCGCCCACTGGGCACGGCAGCCGGTGCAGCTGCTGGTGGGCCTGGTCTTCCCCGTGATGCTGCTGCTGATGTTCGGCTATCTGATCGGCGGCGGGCGCGGGGTGACCGGCGAGTACCTCGACTACCTGGTCCCCGGCATGCTCGCGCTCACCATGGCCTTCGGCCTGGAGGGCACGATGCTCGCCGTCACCCAGGACCTCAACAAGGGCGTGATCGACCGCTTCCGCTCGATGCCGATGACCAACGGCGCGGTCCTGGTGGGCCGTTCGGTCGCGGACATGCTCCAGTCGGCGGTGGGCCTGGCCGTCCTGCTCGCCGTGGCCTCCGCGCTCGGCTGGCGCGCGCACGCGGGCCCGGCCGCCTTCCTGGGCGCGGTGGGCCTGTTGCTCCTCTTCCGCTTCGCCATGCTGTGGATCGGCATCCACCTGGCGATGGTGGCCGGCCGCCCCGAACTCCTCACCGCCGTACAGATCCTGGTCTGGCCGATCGGCTTCCTCTCCAACGCCCTGGCCACCCCCGCCTCCATGCCCGGCTGGCTCGGCACGGTCGTCGACTGGAACCCGATGTCCCACACGGCCACAGCAGTCCGCCACCTCTTCGGCACCCCGGGCGCCGAAGCGGACCACCTCTGGACGGCGGTCGCCTGGCCCGTGGCCCTGCTGGCGATCTTCTTCCCGCTGGCGGTAAGCAAGTTCGCAGCTCTGAGCAAGTAACGACAGCTCCTGGAGAGGCAGGGGGCGAAGCCCCGCCTCTCCAGGGGCGCGGGGAACTGCGCGAGAACCCCCACGAACGGACGCCTGGGGGTCAAAGGGGCGCAGCCCCTTGAAGGGATGGGACGGGTAGGGGCGGCGGGGGCGAAAAACCCGGCCGTACCCCCTGCCACCTGCCCCCTGCCACCTAGTGATGGAACCCGGTGGCCGCCCCCTTGTCCCGGACCGCCGGCCCCGACTGCCGCCGAAGCTCGGGCAGCAACCGCCCCAGATCCTCCAGGAACAACCCCGCGAGATCGGACGTGAACCCGTTCCGGCACACCACCCGCAGCACCGACAGATCCTCCCGGTTCTCCGGAAAGGTGTACGCCGGCACCAGCCACCCCCTCTCCCGCATCCGCCGAGCCACATCGAACACGTCGTACGAGGAGATCCCCTCCTCCGTGGTGAACGCGAACACCGGCAACTCGTCCCCCCGCGTCAGCAACCGGAAGTCCCCGAGCTTGCCCACCTGCTCCGCGAGCCCGATCGCCACGTCCCGCGTCGACTGCTGCACCGCCCGGTACCCCTCCCGCCCGAGCCGCAGGAACGTGTAGTACTGCGCCACCACCTGCGCCCCGGGCCGGGAGAAGTTCAGCGCGAACGTGGGCATGTCCCCGCCCAGGTAGTTCACCCGGAACACCAGCTCCTCCGGCAGCTCCGCCGCGGACCGCCACAGCGCCCAGCCCACACCGGGGTACACCAGCCCGTACTTGTGCCCGGAGGTGTTGATCGACGACACCCGCGGCAGCCGGAAGTCCCACACCAGCTCCTCGTCGAGGAAGGGCGCGACCATGGCGCCGGACGCCCCGTCGACATGCACGGGCACATCCAGCCCCGTACGCTCCTGCAGCTCGTCGAGCGCCGCGCACAGCTCCGCGATCGGCTCGTACGACCCGTCGAAGGTCGACCCGAGGACGCCCACGACCCCGATGGTGTTCTCGTCGCAGAGCGCCGCGGCCGCCGCCGGGTCGAGATGGAACCGGTCGCCCTCCATCGGCACCTGCCGGGCCTCCACCTCCCAGAAGTTGCAGAACTTGTCCCAGCAGACCTGGACGTTGACCCCCATGACCAGGTTGGGCCGCGCGCCCCCGGAGGAGTACCGGTCGGCGTTGCGCTTGGCCCACCGCCGCTTGAGGGCCATCCCGGCGAGCATGCAGGCCTCGCTGGACCCGGTGGTCGAGCAGCCGACGGCGGCGCCTGGATCCGGCGCGTTCCACAGATCGGCGAGGATCGCCACGCACCGCCGCTCCAGCTCGGCCGTCCGCGGGTACTCGTCCTTGTCGATCATGTTCTTGTCCCGGCACTCACCCATCAGGACCCCGGCCTCGGGCTCCATCCAGGTGGTGACGAAGGTGGCGAGGTTCAGCCGCGAGTTGCCGTCCAGCATGAGTTCGTCGTGCACGACCTGGTACGCCGTGGCGGGGGCCAGCGGCGCGTTCGGGAGCCGGTGCTTGGGCGGGGCCTCGGTCATGTCGCCGACCGGGTTGGCCTGGCCGTAGAAGGGGTTCACGGCGACCCGGTGGTCGCCGTTCCGGTCGCGCCCGGCGTCCTGCGGGGCGTCGTTGTCCCATCGGTGCAGTGGCATGTCTTCGACGGTAGGTCGGCCGCCGGGGACTCGCACCTCACAGCTGTACGCCGGGGGCGCGAGGGGCCTGTGAGGATGATGTGCTCTTCGTATCCTCGGTCGATTACCCTGCCGAAGGCGCGCCACGTGACGCACACCGGGTGCGGCAAGGACGAACACGGCGGGCGGAGTTGAGCGTCCGGTGGACGCCGGGCGGTGACCGGGGAGGGACGGCGGGAGTGCCCACCCTCGACTACTTGATCAACGACCGGCCGTCGCTGCTGCTGCGGTTCCTGCAGCCGGGCCACGCGCCCCGCCACGGCGCGACCCGGGTCACCGAGGTCGTCGCCCGGCCGCTGTCCGGGCCGCCGCCCGCCGCACTCGATACTCCGTTCGAAAGCGGGACGCTGTTCCTGACCGTCCTGGACGCGACCGGCCCGGCGTCCTCCGCCGCCCCGGAGCCGCCCGCCCTGTCACCCTCCGCCGTCCGGGCCCTCGATCACCTGATCCGCCTCCTGGCCCGGCGGAAGGCGGCCGGCCTGGTGCTCGCCACCCCCGGCCACGCCCTGCCCGCCCTCCCCGAGGGCACCCTCGCCGCCGCGAACCGCCTGGCACTGCCCCTGCTGACGACCTCCGCCGAGCCCGGCGCCTGGGACGACGCCAACGAGGATCTGCGGCTGCGGCGCGCCCAGTACGCGGAACGCCAGGTCGAGCACCTCGACGGTCTCCTCAACCGCCTCCCGGCCCGCCTCGCCGACCCCACCGCGACCCGGCGCATCGCCGACTGGCTCTCCGTGACCCTGGACGCCGAGGTCCTCGTCACCTCGGCCCGCCGGGGCATCCTCGCCGCCGCCCCCGACGGCGCCGCCACGACCCTGGCCCACGTCACCACCAGCGCGCCCGGCGCACGCCCGTCACCGCCGGGCGCCCCCGGCGACGCCCCCCGGCACACCCGGATCGTGTCCATCTCCCCAGGAGCCCCAGGAGCCCCAGGAGCCCCAGGCACCTCGGGGTCCTCGGGGTCCTCGGGACCCTCCGCATCCGAGGCACCCCCGGGCCCCGCCGACGAGGCCCGGCTCGCCATCGCCTCCCGCACCCCCTTCGACAGCGCGGGCGCGGCCCTGATCCAGCACGCGGCGAAGCTCCTCGGGCTGTGCGACCAGGCCCGCCGGGAGCACCAGGTCAGGACCGAGACCCCGCGAGCGGTACGGCACGCCGCGTTCCAGCTGCTCATGCGGGGCGAGACGGTGCTGGCGCAGGTCGTCTACACGGGCGCCGCCCAGGCCCTGCTGGACACCGACACGGCCCGGGTCTTCGTCGTCGACACGGGCCCGCAGGAGCGCGAGGCCACCCTCGGCTGGTGCGAGCGGGCCCTCGCCGACCAGGCGATCGTGTCCGCCTGCCCGGGCAAACCGAAGCACATCCTCGTCCTCGACCCCGCCCCGGAGGGCGACGGCGTCGAGACGGTCCTCAAGGAGATGATCGCGGCCCGCCGGGGTCATCTGATGGGCCAGAGCCGGCCGTACCCGATCGCGGAGACGGCCGTCGGCTATCTGGAGGCGCTGACGGCGGTCGGCGACGCCGCCGGGACGCCGCACCGCATCAGGCTGGGCGGCGCCAGGGCCAAGTTCGCCCCCCTGCTCCCCAGGCGGCAGGCGCAACGCTGGGCGGCGGCCCTGATGGCCCCGCTGCTGGACGACTTCCCGGGCCGGGGCGATGAGCGGAAGCTGCTGCTGGAGACCCTCCCGACCGCCCTCAGCTTCAAGCACACGGAGGCCGCCGGCGGCCTCGGCGTCCACCGGAACACCATCACCCAGCGCCTCGACCGAGCGGGCCGGATCCTCTCCCTCGACCTGCGCGGCTCGGCCAACGACCGCGTCCTGACCCTCCTCGCCCTCGACATCCTCGCCCTCCCGCACCCGCCCGCCGCGGGGCCCGGGCCGACCGAGGCCTCCGACCCGCCGGAGGCTCCGGACTTCGCCGCGCTGATGGCCGCCGGGGTCGCGGACGGCGGTCCCACGGCCTGGGCGGAGGAGCGGCTGCGTCCCGTCCGGGCCGATCAGCGCGGCCTCGTCGAGACCCTCTGCGTCTGGCTGGAGAACAACCTCGGCACCAGGGAGACCGCCCGCGCCCTGGGCATCTCCGAGGCCACCGTCCGCAACCACACCCGGGACGCCGCCGCCCTCCTCGGCATGGACTTCTCCACCAGGATGGTCGGCATCACCGACACCGACGTGGTGACCGTCGCCGACATCGCCCTCGCCCTGCACGTCCTGCTGGGCCGCCCGGCCCTGACCCAGCCGCCCCGTCCCGCGAGGGCCGAGCGAAACGCCTGACCCGCACCCCCGTGCCGGGCCGAGCGTCTCGTCCACGGACCCACCGTAGGGAGATCTCCGCCGACGGGCCATCGCACATATGCACAGTCCACGGGCCGCGGGCTTCGCGTTGTGCACAGTGAGACGCGTGTGACCGGTGAGCAACGCACCGCCGGAGACTTGCACCTCACGCCACGTGAGGCCCCAGCCTGGACCACGTACCGAGCAGCGGGACGAAGAAGGGAAGGAGAGCGGAGGCATGGGTCACACCGTGGGACAGGTGGCGGGCTTCGCCGGCATCACGGTGCGCACGCTGCACCACTACGACGAGATCGGCCTGCTCGTACCGAGCGAGCGCACCCACGCGGGGCACCGCCGCTACGGCGACGACGACCTCGACCGGCTCCAGCAGATCCTGTTCTACCGGGAACTCGGCTTCCCCCTCGACGAGGTCGCGACCCTGCTCGACGATCAGGCCGCCGGGAGAACGGACCCGCGGGTGCATCTGCGCCGTCAGCACGAACTGCTGACCGCCCGGATCGAGAAGCTTCGGAAGATGGCCGTGGCCGTCGAACACGCCATGGAGGCACGCAAGATGGGCATCGATCTCACCCCCGAGGAACGGTTCGAGGTCTTCGGCGACAAGGATCCCGAGCAGTACGCCGAGGAGGCGGAACAGCGCTGGGGCGGCACGGACGCGTACGCCGAGTCGCAGCGCCGCACCGCCAGGTACACCAAGGACGACTGGAAGCGGATGCGGGACGAGGTGGCCGACTGGGGCGCGCGCTACGACGCCCTGATGACGGCCGGTGAGGAGCCGCACGGCGAGGCGGCCATGGACATGGCCGAGGAACACCGGCGGCACATCTGCGCCTGGTTCTACGACTGCCCGTACGACATGCACCAGGGCCTCGGCGAGATGTACGTCTCCGACGAGCGCTTCAAGGCGTTCTACGACGCCATGCGCCCCGGACTCGCCGAACACCTGCGGGACGCGATCGACGCCAACGCGGCCCGGCGGCGCCCCTGACCCACGGCCGCTCGCCCGGCTGACCGCACAGCTTGGTCTCAGTGCGGCCACAGGGCACTCTGGAGGAACCGGTGGAACCTAGTGGGGTGACCGTGCGTTGATAGCTTTGGTCACCCCTATGGGTCGCCCCCACTTTCTCTCACCCCCCAGGAGCCCGGAACCGTGCAGACGATCGCCCTCGGACCGAGTTGGCTGGATCCGGACTACCTGATCAACTCGTTCGGCATCTGGGGCCTGCTCCTGATCGTGTTCGCCGAGTCCGGCCTGTTCTTCGGGTTCTTCCTGCCCGGTGACTCGCTGCTGTTCACGGCGGGCATGCTGATCGCCACCGATGTGCTGGACTTCCCGCTCTGGGCAGCCATCGTCCTGATCTGCGTCTCCGCGATCCTGGGCGACCAGGTGGGCTACATGTTCGGCAAGAAGGTCGGCCCGTCGCTCTTCAGCCGGCCCGACTCCCGCTTCTTCAAGCAGGAGAACGTCACCAAGGCCCACGAGTTCTTCGAGAAGCACGGCCCCAAGTCGCTGGTCCTGGCCCGCTTCGTGCCCATCGTCCGGACGTTCACGCCGATCATCGCGGGCGTCAGCGGCATGCGGTACCGCACGTTCCTGGTCTTCAACGTCGTCGGTGCCATCCTCTGGGGCGCGGGCGTCACCCTCCTCGGCTCCTGGCTCGGCAAGATCGAGTTCGTCAGGACCAATATCGAGGCGATGCTCCTGCTCATCGTCTTCGTCTCGGTGCTGCCGATCATCATCGAGCTCCTCAAGGCGAGGAAGGCGAAGAAGAACCAGCCCGAGCCCGGTCAGCAGACCCCGGCCGCCGGCCCGCCGGTCATGGACGACGCCACGACCCAGCTCCGCCGCATCCCCCCGACCGACCCCCAACAGCAGCCGTACGACCCCAACCAGGGCTATGGCAACCAGGGTTACGACAACCAGGGCTACGGCGACCAGCAGCAGGGCTACCAGGACGCCTACGGCTACCAGCAGCCCCAACAGCAGCCGTACGCCCAGCAGTACCCCCAGTCCAACCAGTACCCCCAGCCCAACCAGTACCCCCAGCCCGACAACCAGCAGGGCTACCAGGGTCAGGGCCAGGGCCAGGACTACCCGCGCTACTGACCGATCAGGCCACCCCACCCGCGCTCCTGCCACCACGGAGCGCGGGTGCTTTGCTTTTGAGGGGCGCGGGGCTGTGTCGATCCGCGGCTCCGCCGCGTGGGCGCGATCAGCCGCAGCCGACCCGCAGCCGCCGACATCCAGCAGCCCTGTCGCTGTCAGGCACCCGGCGCTAGAAGCCCCGCGTCCTCTTCGCAGCCTTACGCCCGACCCGCGCGGCGCCCGGCAGGAACAACCGGAACAGCTCGGACCCGAGGTTCACCCCGATCGCGATGGCCATCGCCAGCGCCGCCGCCTTCGTCAGCGACACCAAGCCCGCGTCCACATCGTTCTGCGCGAACCCCAACAGCCCGAAGTACGTGGCCGATCCCGGCAGCAGGGGCCCGATCGCCGCGGTCGTGTACGGCAGCGCGGAGGCGAACCGGTAGCGCGACAGCAACTGCCCGAACAGCCCCACCAGCCCGGCCGCCACCGCCGTGGAGGCGACGGGCGAGATGTCGCCCGCGTCGTGCATCGCCCCGTAGACGGCCCACGCCACACCCCCGTTGAGGGTCACCGCGAGCACGGTGGATCGTTCCTGCTGGAGCAGGACCGCGAAGGTCAGCGACAGCAGCATCGACGCTCCGAGCTGCAGCCACGGCCGGTCCGCGCTGCCGAGCGCCGCGTCCGGGTTCAGCTCGGCCCCCAGCTTCACGCCGAAGTACAGGACCAGCAGCACCCCCACCACGATGCCCACGAAGAGGTACATGACCTCCAGGAGCCGGGCGGAGGCGGTGATGTAGAAGCCGGTCAGCCCGTCCTGCACGCCCGCCACCAGCGCCCGTCCGGGCAGCAGGGCGAAGAGCCCACCGGTGATCACGGCGGACGCCTCCACGTCCACGTGCGTCACGGTCAGCGCCACCCCGATCGCCGCCGGGGGCATCGCCGCCACCAGGAACTGGTAGAACTCCGGCAGCCCCCGCCCCGAGCACAGCCAGGCCAGCCGGTCGCCGAGCATCGCGCCCAGCGCCGCGGCCACGAAGACGACCACCCCACCGCCGACCAGCACGGACGCCGCGCCCGCCAGCAGCCCGCTCGCCACGGTCAGCGCCCAGCCGGGGTACGGGTGCCGGTTGCGCCGCATCTCCGCGAGCCGCCGGTACGCCTCCTCCAGCGAGATCGCGCTCTCCGGGTCGCTGAGGTCGTCCACCAGATGGAAGACGGCCGCGAGCCGGGTGTAGTCGGTCGCCCGGCGCCGGACGATCCGGGACGCCGTGACCGGGTCGTCCACCAGCGACGGCTGATAGGTGACCGACAACTGGGTGAACGTCACCGTCGGCTCGCAGCGGTCGAGACCGTAGGACCGGCACACGGCGAACATCGCCGCCTCCACGTCCTCCGCGCCCTCGCCGCCCGCGAGCAGCAGTTCACCGATGCGCAGCGTGAGGTCGAGCACACGCGGCACCGCGGGCCCCGACTCGCCCTCCGTACGCGCCGAGGGCTCCGGCGCGGGCCGCTCCGCCACCGGCATCCGCAGCATCGTGCGCATCCGGTCCTGCCAGGGCACGTCCTTGGTCAGACTGACCGCCGGAATCCCGCCGGCCGGTGTGAACGCCGCCGGCGCGTGCCGCGCGCTGTAGGTCCGCGGCACGCTGAACGCGGACCCCTCCTGCTCCGCCACCACCGGCTCGGGCGGCGCGAGCCCCTCCGGCAGGGCGAACTCCGAGGTCGTCTGCGCCTCGGACTCCACCGGCGCGGCCGGCACGTCCAGCCCGGCCGGCACCGCGAACTCCGAGGTCACCGACGCGTCGCCGTCGATCCCCAGCACGACGCCCACCGGCACGAACGTGCCGCCCGCCTCGTCCGACCCCGGCTTGCGGTCCTCGTCCGCCCCGCCGTTCCCGGGCTCCGTCACTCCCACTCCGCCGCGCTCCCTGTACGACACCTCGGTACGCCTCAGTATGCGCACCGACACGCACCGGTACGCGAACGGGCCGCGCGTCCCTCAAGGGGACACACGGCCCGTTCGTGGAATCGGCCCGGCCCGAGGGCCGGGAAGATCAGGCGGGATCAGTGACCGCCCTGCTCCTTGAAGCGCTTGTACGACTTCTCGACCTCGGCCTCGGCGTCGGCGCGGCCGACCCAGTCGGCGCCCTCGACGGACTTGCCGGGCTCCAGGTCCTTGTAGACCTCGAAGAAGTGCTGGATCTCCAGACGGTCGAACTCCGACACGTGGTGGATGTCACGCAGGTGCTCCTGGCGCGGGTCCGTCGCCGGCACGCAGAGCAGCTTGTCGTCCCCGCCGGCCTCGTCCGTCATCCGGAACATGCCGATCGCCCGGCACTTGATGAGGCAGCCCGGGAACGTCGGCTCGTCCAGGATGACCAGCGCGTCCAACGGGTCGCCGTCCTCGCCGAGGGTGTTCTCGACGAAGCCGTAGTCGGTCGGGTAGGCGGTCGAGGTGAAGAGGCGACGGTCCAGGCGGATCCGACCGGTCTCGTGGTCCACCTCGTACTTGTTCCGCGAACCCTTCGGAATCTCGATCGTGACGTCGAACTCCACCGGTGACTCCTCCATGATCAACACATAGTTCTGGTGGTTAAGTGTCCCTCACGCAGGTGTGTGATCGCGAAAGGGGCTGGTGGTCGTGCGGGAGCCGAAGGTCTGGCGGGCCGCGAGACCGCGCGTGCTGCGGGTGGTGCACGGCGCGAAGCCGGGGATCGCGCGCGTCACGCGCGCCGTGAAGCCCGGTGCCGCGCGCGTCGCACAGGCGGTGAAACCCGGCGTCGTACGCGTCACGAGCGCCGTCACGGCACGCTCTTCGCAGCTCGCGGGGAGCACGAAGAAGCTCACGACCCTCCAGTTCACCGCCGGCGCGGCCACCCTGGGGCTGGTGTTCTCGGCCGGGGCGGTGGCCGCCGCCGGACCCTGGGACTCCTCCGGTCAGCGTACGGCCGAGCGCGACTGGGCGGCATCGCGCGACAGCCAGGGTGGCGCAGATCACGGACGCGGTTCCGGTGCCGCGGCGGGGGCGCCCAAGCCCGCGCCGAGCGCCCCCTCGGTGCTCGCCGGCCTCGGCGGCGCCTCCGGCGCGGACACCGCGCCCGCGTCCGCCGCCCTGACGGCCGCCCTCGACCCGTTCCTGAAGTCACCCGTCCTCGGCCCCCGCGTCGCCGCCGTCGTCGTCGACGTCGAGACCGGCGAGCAGCTGTACTCCCGGAACGCGGACGACGCGCTGACCCCCGCCTCCACCACCAAGATCGCCACGGCGGTCGCGGCGCTCTCGGCGCTCGGCCCCGACCACCGCGTCGGGACCCGGACGGTCCTGGACCCGGACTCCGCCGAGGTCGTCCTCGTCGGCGGCGGCGACCCCACCCTCACCGCCCACAAGGACACCAAGGGCTACGCGAGCCTGCGCACCCTCGCCGACCGGACGGCCGCCGCCCTCGACAAGCGTCACCTGAACGAGGTCACCCTCACCTACGACACCTCCCTCTACAAGGGCCCCGAGCAGCACACCATCGGCGTGAACCCCAACCTCGCCCTGGTCGTGCCCCTGATGGCCGACGAGGCCCGTCTCGACGGCTCGTCCAGCGGCAGCACGGACCGGGACCCCGACCCGGCGGGCGCGGCGACCGCGACATTCGCGGACCTCCTGGAGGAGCGGGGCATCAAGGCGAAGACCGAGGGCTCCGCCGAAGCCGCGAAGGACGCGAAGCAGCTCGCCGAGGTCTCCTCCCCGCCCCTGTCCACCCTGGTCGAGCGCATGCTCACCGAGAGCGACAACGACATCGCCGAGGCCCTCGCCCGGCACATCGCGCTCGCGGCGGGCGAGAAGCCGAGCTTCGAGGGCGGCGCGGCGGCCATCAAGAAGGAGCTCAAGAAGCTCGAAGTGCCCCTGACCGGGGTCGAGTTCGCCGACGGCAGCGGCCTCAGCCGGGGCAACGAGCTGACCCCCGCCCTCCTCACCGCCCTCCTGGCCAAATCCGCGTCCGCCTCCCACCCCGAACTCCGCCCCGTCCTCACCGGCCTCCCCGTGGCCGGCTTCACCGGCACCCTGCGCACCCGCTACACCGACGACGCCACCGGCACCGGCGTCGTCCGCGCCAAGACCGGCACCCTCAGCAACGTCAACACCCTCGCCGGCACGGTCGTCGACGCCGACGGCCGCCTCCTCGCCTTCGCCTTCCTGGCCACGGAGACGGACCTCGCCGACACGGACGCCGCCAAGAAGGCCCTCACCGACGCCACCTCGACCCTGGCGACCTGCGGCTGCCGCTGAGAGGGGAAGGCAGGGGCGTAGCCCCAAGCCTTCAGGGGCGCGGGGAACTGCGCGACCAGCCCCCACCCACCCGCACGTACCCACGAACCCCCAGGCACCCCCCACCCCACGCCCTGCCCCAAGCGGCAGCGCTCCCGTACGGTTGACGACATGACTCGTATCGGTGGTGCCGAGATGGTCGACTGGAATCTCGCGGTGGCGACCGCGACCCGGCTCGTGCGGCCGGGCCCCGAGGTGAGCCGCGACGAGGCCAGGGCCATCGTCGCCGAGCTCCGCCGGCACGCGAAGGCCTCGGAGGAACACGTCCGCGCCTTCACCCGGATGCTGCCCGACACCGGTGACGACACCCCCGTCCTGGTCGTCGACCGCCCCGGCTGGGTCCGGGCCAACGTCGCCGGGTTCCGGGAACTGCTGAAGCCGCTGCTGGACAAGATGCAGGAACGTCGCGGCAACACCCCGGGCGGCGCCGTCCTCGGCGCGGTCGGCGGCAAGGTCACCGGCGTCGAACTGGGCATGCTCCTGTCGTTCCTGGCCTCCCGGGTGCTCGGCCAGTACGAGACGTTCGCCCCGGCCACCCGCGAACTCCCGGCGGGGGAGAACGGCGGCGGCCGGCTGCTCCTCGTCGCGCCGAACATCGTGCACGTGGAGCGCGAACTCGACGTACAGCCCCATGACTTCCGCCTCTGGGTCTGTCTGCACGAGGAGACGCACCGCACGCAGTTCACGGCCGTCCCCTGGCTGCGGGACCACCTGGAGGGCGAGATCCAGTCGTTCCTGGGGGAGACCGAGGTCGACCCCACGACCTTCCTGGAGCGCATCCGGGAGGCCGCCCAGTCACTCGCGGGTGGCCGTCCCGAGGGAGAGGTGGGCGACGACGGTCACTCGATCGTGGAGTTGGTGCAGACCCCCGCCCAGCGCGAGATCCTCGGCCGGCTGACCGCCGTGATGTCCCTCCTGGAGGGCCACGCCGACTTCGTGATGGACGGCGTCGGCCCGGCCGTCGTGCCCTCGGTCGCCGAGATCCGCGAGAAGTTCCAGCAGCGCCGAGCCAAGGGCGCCTCCCGTCTGGACCAGGCGCTGCGCAAACTGCTGGGCCTGGACGCCAAGCTCAGGCAGTACCGGGACGGTGAGCGGTTCGTACGGGCGGTCGTCGAACAGGTCGGCATGGACGGTTTCAACCGGGTGTGGACCTCCCCGAACACCCTGCCGACCAAGGCGGAGATCGCCAAACCGGCGGACTGGGTCGCGCGGGTGCATCGCAAGGCGGATTCGTGAGCCGCGCGTGAGCGTGGTGAACGAATCCGGCCGACGGCAGGCGAACGCTCCTCCAATCACCCGTCCGAGGGACCGTGAGCGAGGGGTAGGCGTGCAATGCTCGGGGAACGGCCCGGTTCTGTCACCATCTACACACTCTGAGTGACCGAACCCGGGCTCACCCCCCGACAACTTCATGAAGGGAACCGGACATGGGTCCCCACCCCGCGGTCGCGGCGATACGCCTGGCGGTCCGCCGCGTACTCCACGACCTCCTCACCGAACACCACACGAACACCACCCTGCACGCGCCCGCACACGCGACCCACGGCGCGCCGTCCGGCGTGCTCTCGGCCGCGGGCGCGCAAGCGGTGCCCGCGCCCCCCACGGCCGTACCCCCCGCGGCCGTACCCGTCGAGGTCAGGCGCGGCGGCTCCGCGCGCCCGGGCCCCGGCCGGGCCGGATCCACCGCGGACGAGCGGCCGCTCGTGCTCGTGGCGTGCTCCGGCGGCGCCGACTCCATGGCGCTCGCCTCCGCCCTCGCCTTCGAGGCGCCCAGGCTCGGCGTCCGCGCCGGCGGCGTCACCGTCGACCACGGTCTGCAGCCCGGCTCCGACCTGCGCGCCGAGGAAGTCGCCCTGCGCCTGACGGAACTCGGCCTGGACCCGGTCGAGTCCGTGGCCGTGACCGTCGGCCGCGACGGCGGCCCCGAGGCCGCCGCCCGGGACGCCCGCTACGGCGCCCTCGACGCCGCGCTGGAACGCCACGGCGGCACCGCCGTGCTCCTCGGTCACACCCGCGACGACCAGGCCGAAACCGTCCTGCTCGGTCTCGCCCGCGGCTCCGGCATCCGCTCCCTGTCCGGTATGGCCGCGGTCTCGGGGGCCGACGGCCGCTACCGCCGCCCCTTCCTCCAGCTCGACCGGCAGACCGCCCGCAAGGCGTGCATGGTCCAGTCGCTGCCCGTGTGGGACGACCCGCACAACGCCGATCCCGCCTACACACGGTCGCGGCTGCGGCACGAGGGGCTGCCCGCCCTGGAGAAGGCGCTCGGCAAGGGCGTCGTCGAGGCCCTCGCCCGGACGGCCCAGCTCTCCCGGGACGACGCCGACGCCCTCGACACCTGGGCCCGTCAGGCCGAGGCGTCCGTGCGGGACGCCGCGGGCCTGCTGGAGTGCGCGAAGCTCTACGCCCTGCCGCCCGCCGTGCGCCGCCGGATCCTGCGCCGGGCCGCCATCGAGGCCGGTGCTCCGGCGGGTTCCCTCTTCGCCCGGCACATCGAGGAGGTCGACCGCCTCATCACCGGCTGGCGCGGTCAGGGGGCCATCAATCTCCCCGGCCGGGTCGTCGCCCAGCGCCAGGGTGGCAGACTGGTGATTCGGCAAGGCTGAATCCGGACGCCGAAGGGGCCCCTCACCCGGGCCCCGATCCCCCGCACGGGACGCGGGCGTCCGGCAGCGGCCCTGGGACGACCGAAAGTGATGCGGGTGGACGCGAAAGACATGGGCACCGACCTCAAAGAGGTGCTCATCACCAAGGAAGAGATCGACGCGAAGCTGGTCGAGCTGGCCGCGAAGATCGACGCGGAGTACGCGGGCAAGGACCTGCTGATCGTCGGAGTCCTCAAGGGCGCGGTGATGGTCATGGCGGACCTCGCCCGGGCGCTGTCCACCCCGGTCACGATGGACTGGATGGCCGTGTCCTCCTACGGAGCGGGCACCCAGTCCTCGGGTGTGGTGCGGATCCTCAAGGACCTCGACACCGACATCAAGGGCAAGCACGTCCTGATCGTCGAGGACATCATCGACTCGGGGCTGACGCTGTCCTGGCTGATCTCCAACCTCGGCTCCCGTGAGCCCGAGTCCCTGAAGATCTGCACGCTGCTGCGCAAGCCCGACGCCGCCAAGGTCGCCATCGACGTGGAGTGGGTCGGCTTCGACATCCCCAACGAGTTCGTCGTGGGGTACGGCCTCGACTTCGCCGAGAAGTACCGCAACCTCCCGTTCGTCGGTACGCTCGCGCCCCACGTCTACGGCGGTTGAACCGGCTCGGGCCGACCCCCGTAAGACGCTCGGGAACCCCAGCGGGTTTCGCGCCGTTGGAGCATGCGAGGACGGGATCGCCGACAGTCCCCTGCGGCTTCGGGTGACAATGCTGGGGTACCGTCCGAAGAGCAGTCTGTAAAAGTCTTTATCAAACTCACTATGGCAGGAGGGACGGGGCGGCACCGCTCCGTATGGATGGACGTGAAGCGATACTTCCGTGGGCCAGTCATGTGGATCGTGCTGGCCGTCCTTGCCGTGGTCGTGTTGATGCAGGTCGTCGGCTCGTCCGGCGGCTACAAGACGGTGGACACCGGCCAGGTGGTCCAGGCGATCAATGACAACAAGGTCAAAGAAGCCAAACTGACCACCGGCGAAGAGCAGCTCCTCAAGGTGCAGCTCAAGGACGGCCAGAAGATCGAGGGCAGCTCGAAGATCCAGGCGAGCTACATCGGCGACCAGGGCGTCACCCTCGCCAACACCCTGCAGGACAAGTTCCAGAACAAGCAGATCCCCGACGGCTACACGGTCTCCCCGACCAAGCAGAACGCTTTCGTCGGCATCCTGCTGTCTCTGCTCCCCTTCGTCCTGATCGTGGTCGTCTTCCTGTTCCTGATGAACCAGATGCAGGGCGGCGGCTCCCGGGTCATGCAGTTCGGGAAGTCCAAGGCCAAGCTCATCACCAAGGACACCCCGAAGACGACGTTCGCGGACGTCGCCGGTGCGGACGAGGCCGTCGAGGAACTCCACGAGATCAAGGAGTTCCTGCAGGAGCCGGCCAAGTTCCAGGCCGTCGGCGCCAAGATCCCGAAGGGTGTGCTGCTCTACGGCCCGCCCGGTACGGGCAAGACGCTGCTGGCGCGTGCCGTCGCCGGCGAGGCGGGCGTCCCCTTCTACTCGATCTCCGGTTCCGACTTCGTCGAGATGTTCGTCGGTGTCGGTGCCTCCCGGGTCCGTGACCTGTTCGAGCAGGCCAAGGCGAACGCCCCGGCGATCGTCTTCGTCGACGAGATCGACGCGGTCGGCCGCCACCGCGGCGCCGGCCTCGGCGGTGGTCACGACGAGCGCGAGCAGACGCTGAACCAGCTGCTCGTCGAGATGGACGGCTTCGACGTCAAGGGCGGTGTGATCCTCATCGCCGCGACGAACCGCCCGGACATCCTCGACCCGGCGCTGCTGCGCCCGGGCCGCTTCGACCGTCAGATCGCCGTGGACCGCCCGGACATGCAGGGCCGTCTGGAGATCCTCAAGGTCCACCAGAAGGGCAAGCCGGTCGCGCCCGACGTCGACCTCGGCGCCGTCGCCCGCCGCACCCCCGGTATGACGGGTGCCGATCTCTCCAACGTCCTGAACGAGGCCGCGCTCCTGACGGCCCGCAGCGACAAGAAGCTGATCGACAACCACATGCTGGACGAGGCGATCGACCGTGTGATCGCGGGCCCGCAGAAGCGGACCCGGATCATGTCCGACAAGGAGAAGAAGATCACCGCGTACCACGAGGGCGGACACGCCCTGGTCGCGGCGGCCTCACCGAACTCCGACCCGGTCCACAAGATCACCATCCTGTCCAGAGGGCGCGCCCTCGGGTACACGATGGTCCTGCCGGACGAGGACAAGTACTCGACCACCCGTAACGAGATGCTCGACCAGCTCGGCTACATGATGGGTGGCCGCGCCGCCGAGGAACTGGTCTTCCACGACCCGACCACCGGCGCCGCGAACGACATCGAGAAGGCCACCGGTCTGGCCCGCGCGATGGTCACGCAGTACGGCATGACCGAGCGTCTCGGCGCCATCAAGTTCGGCGGCGACAACACCGAGCCGTTCCTCGGACGTGAGATGGCTCACCAGCGTGACTACTCGGAAGAGGTCGCCGCGCTGGTGGACGAGGAAGTCAAGAAGCTCATCGAGAACGCGCACAACGAGGCCTGGGAGATCCTGGTCGAGAACCGCGACGTCCTCGACAACCTGGTGCTTCAGCTGCTGGAGAAGGAGACGCTGGGCAAGGAGCAGATCGCCGAGATCTTCTCCGCCATCGTCAAGCGTCCGGCCCGGCCCGCCTGGACCGGCTCCTCCCGCCGCACCCCCTCCACCCGTCCGCCGGTGCTCTCCCCCCGGGAGCTGGCACTGACGAACGGCGCGAACGGCGCGACGCCGGCGATCACCACCAAGGCGCCCGTCGACGCGACGCCGGAGGAGAGCCCGGAGAGCTGATGCCCCACCGGTGAGAACCGGCCACCGGGAGCCCCGGCTCCCGGCCCCGCCGCCTCACCCATCCCGGAATGGATGCCGCGCCCCCCTGGAATTAGCCTGGGGGGCGCGGCATTTCCGTATGGCCACGACATGGGCGGAACGTGGCCGAAAGGTGAGACGCGTAGTCCGTACGCGTCGCAGGTTCAGGAACGAGGCACGTCATGACCGATCCCGTGACACTGGACGGTGACGGCACCGTCGGCGAGTTCGACGAGAAGAGAGCCGAGAACGCCGTACGGGAGCTGCTGATCGCGGTCGGTGAGGACCCCGACCGGGAGGGGCTCAGGGAGACACCGGCGCGGGTGGCGCGGGCGTACAAGGAGATCTTCGCGGGACTGTGGCAGCGGCCGGAGTCCGTGCTGACCACGACGTTCGACCTCGGGCACGACGAGATGGTGCTGGTGAAGGACATCGAGGTGTACAGCACCTGC
The DNA here is from genome assembly GCF_020010925.1 of Streptomyces griseiscabiei. NCBI lineage: Bacteria > Bacillati > Actinomycetota > Actinomycetes > Kitasatosporales > Streptomycetaceae > Streptomyces > Streptomyces griseiscabiei. The sequence goes on from NZ_JAGJBZ010000003.1 coordinate 611,922, forward strand.
GAACACCATCTGGTGCCGTTCCGGGGCGTCGCCCATGTCGGGTACATCCCGTCCACCAGCGGAAAGATCACCGGTCTGTCGAAGCTGGCACGGCTCGTGGACGTCTACGCCCGGCGCCCGCAGGTCCAGGAGCGGATGACGACGCAGATCGCCGACTCGCTGATGGAGATCCTGGAGCCGCGCGGGGTGATCGTGGTCGTGGAGTGCGAGCACATGTGCATGTCGATGCGGGGCATCCGCAAGCCCGGCGCCAAGACCATAACGTCGGCGGTGCGCGGCCAGCTCAGGGACGCGGCGACCCGGAACGAGGCGATGAGCCTCATCATGGCCCACTGACCACCCCCTAGGCTGGGCGTATGAGCAAGCAGAACCGGCGCGGCCAGGTGGCCGGAATGCCCGGGTGGGACCGTTGCGCGGTCATGGGAGTCGTCAATGTCACCCCGGACTCCTTCTCCGACGGCGGTCGCTGGTTCGACACCACGGCCGCGGTCAAGCACGGCCTGGACATGGTCGCGGAGGGCGCGGACCTGGTGGACGTGGGCGGTGAGTCGACCCGCCCCGGGGCCACCCGCGTCGACGAGGCCGAGGAGCTCAAGCGGGTCGTCCCCGTCGTGCGGGGGCTGGCCTCCGAGGGCGTGGTCGTCTCCGTGGACACCGTGCGCGCCGTCGTCGCCGAGCAGGCGCTCGCGGCGGGCGCCACCCTCGTCAACGACGTCAGCGGCGGCCTCGCCGACCCCGCGATGATCCCGGTGGTCGCCGACGCGGGCGCCCCCTTCGTGGTGATGCACTGGCGGGGCTTCATGCAGGGCGGCGCCAACGTCAAGGGCGTCTACGAGGACGTCGTCGCCGAGGTGCTGGACGAACTGCGTGTGCGGGTGGAGGCGGTGCTGGAGGGCGGTGTCGCGGCGGACCGGGTGATCGTCGACCCGGGCCTCGGCTTCTCCAAGGACGCCGAGCACGACCTCGCCCTGCTCGCCCGGCTCGACCGGCTGCACGGCCTCGGCCGGCCCCTGCTGGTCGCCGCCTCCCGCAAGCGGTTCCTCGGCCGGGTCCTGGCGGGGCCGGAGGGCGCCCCGCCGCCCGCCCGGGAACGGGACGCCGCCACGGCCGCCGTGTCGGCCCTGGCCGCCCAGCAGGGCGCCTGGGCGGTCCGGGTGCACGAGGTCCGCGCCACCGCCGACGCGGTCCGGGTGGCCCGCGCCATCGAAGGGGCCCGCGAGCGGTGAGCGCCCCCCACCTCGACGTCGAACAGGTCGAACTCGCCAACCGCGCCTTCTACGAGGCGATGGAACAGGGCGACTTCGAGACGCTCTCCTCGCTCTGGCTGAGCCCGGCCGACGTGGGCGTGGACGAGGAGTACCACGACCCCGCCGACACCGGGGTGATCTCCTGCGTCCACCCCGGCTGGCCGGTCCTCACCGGGCGCGGCGAGGTGCTGCGGTCGTACGCGCTGATCATGGCGAACACCGAGTACATCCAGTTCTTCCTCACCGATGTGCATGTGTCGGTCACCGGGGACACCGCGCTCGTCACCTGCACCGAGAACATCCTCAGCGGGGGGCCCGCGCCGGACGGCGGGGACGAGCTGGGGCCGCTGGTGGGGCAGCTGGTGGTCGCCACGAACGTGTTCTGCCGCACGTCCGACGGCTGGAAGCTCTGGTCGCACCACGGCTCCCCGGTCCTGACCGAATCCGATGACGACGAGGGGGACGAGTCACCCTCCTGAGCGGGTAGGCGGGGGGAACGCCCGGTGAACCCTGCCGGTACACGGGTGGACCCGAGCCGTCGTGGGTGAGCGCTGTCGGTGCTCGCAGGTAGATTCGAAGGGGCCGGTGTGCCGCTCGCACATCCGCGCATACGGAAGTCACCGGTGGGACACCGGTCGGCATCGGCCGTCGTCGACGATCGTCAGGAGTGATTCGCGTGGATCGTGTCGCGCTGCGCGGCCTCAGGGCCCGTGGGTACCACGGGGTGTTCCCGCACGAGCGGGAGGAGGGCCAGACCTTCGTCGTGGACCTCACGCTCGGCCTGGACACCCGGCCGGCCGCGGCCGACGACGACCTGGCGAAGACCGTGCACTACGGGATCGTGGCGGAGGAGGTCGTCGCCGTCGTCGAGGGCGAGCCGGTGAACCTCATCGAGACCCTCGCCGAGCGCATCGCCCAGGCGTGCCTGAAGTACGAGGGGGTCCAGGAGGTCGAGGTCGCCGTGCACAAACCGAACGCGCCGATCACCGTCCCCTTCGACGACGTGACCGTCACCATCACCCGGAGCCGAGTATGACCGCGTCGTTCTTCACCGAGGGTCAGAGCGACCCGACCGTACAGCCGGTGCCCGCCTCCGTCGTGCGGAAGGTGGACGAGGCCGACACCACCCTGCACAACCCCCGCCGGGCCGTGCTCTCCCTCGGCTCGAACCTGGGCAACCGGCTGGAGAACCTCCAGGGCGCCATCGACGCGCTGGAGGACACCCCCGGCGTCCGGGTCAAGGCCGTGTCCCCGGTGTACGAGACCGAGCCGTGGGGGGTGGCGCCGGGCAGCCAGCCCTCGTACTTCAACGCGGTGGTCGTGCTGAAGACCACCCTGCCGCCGTCCTCCCTGCTGGAGCGGGCCCAGGCCGTCGAGGAGGCCTTCCACCGGGTGCGGGACGAGCGCTGGGGGCCGCGCACCCTGGACGTCGACATCGTGGCGTACGCGGACGTCGTCTCCGACGACCCGGCGCTGACCCTGCCGCACCCGCGCGCGCACGAGCGGGCCTTCGTCCTCGCCCCCTGGTACGACGTCGAGCCGGAGGCCCGGCTCGCCGGGCGGGGCCCGGTCGCCGCGCTTCTGGACGAGGTCACCGGCGAGGGCGTCTCGCCCCGCGCCGACCTGGAACTCCACCTGCCCGAGTAGTCGTTAAGGTCTACCGGGTCGGGATCATCCCCGACACCGTCGGGACCACCGGCCGGGCCGACCGTCCGGCGCCCGTGGACCCGGCTTCCGTGGACCATCGGGCTCGTCGAAGGGGCATCGTGAAAGAGCTGCGCATCAGGACGCTGGCCGCGGTGTTCGTGGTGGCGGGGGTGCTGTCCTGGGCGGGGGCCCGGCTGTGGAACTCGGTGGGCACCCTGCCGAGCGTCCCACTGGCCGCGCCCATCGTGCTCGCCCTGATCGCCGCCGTGCTGACGGCCACCGCGCTGTCCCTGCGGGCCCGGCTCAAGGCCCAGCGGGAGCGCCGGCCGGACGCCAAGGGCGTGGAGCCCCTGATGGCCGCCCGCGCCGTCGTCTTCGGCCAGGCCAGCGCCCTGGTCGCCGCGCTCGTCGCCGGGATGTACGGCGGTGTCGGCGCCTTCCTCCTGGAGTACCTGGACGTCCCGGCCCGCCGCGACCAGGCCATCTACGCCGGGTTCTCCGTCCTCGCGGGCCTCGGCGTCATAGTGGCCGCCTTCTTCCTGGAGCGGGTCTGCAAGCTCCCGGAGGACGACGACACGGGCGGCGGGGCGGCCCGGGCCACCTGAACGCCGGGCCCGCGCCCTCCCCGCGGCCTCACGGCTCGGACGGCCTCACCGCTCAGACGGCGTTGCTCGCGGAGCGCACCGCGTGCGCGCACGGGGCCGGGGGCTTCGCGCGACGGCGCAGTACGCGGGGCAGCGCGAGGTTCACGAACCCCTCCGCCTGCATCGCGGCGAAGCCGATGCGCGGGAGGTCGCGTGAGCTGGCGTAGACGACGAAGCGGGGCTCCCAGCGCGGCCGGAACTTCGCGTTGAACTTGTACAGCGACTCGATCTGGAACCAGCGGGACAGGAAGACCAGCAGGCCGCGCCAGGCACGCAGGACCGGTCCCGCGCCGATCTTCTCGCCGCGGGCCAGGGCCGAGCGGAACATCGCGAAGTTCAGCGAGACCTGCCTCACACCCAGGCGGGGGGCGGCCTGGAGGGCCGCGACGATGAGGAGTTCGTTCATACCGGGGTCGGCGGAGCGGTCGCGGCGCATCAGGTCCAGGGAGGCGCCGTCGGGACCCCAGGGCACGAAGTGCAGCACGGCCTTGAGGTCGCCGTACGCCCCCGGGAACTCGTCGGCCTTGTGCGCGGTGGCGATGAGGCAGTCGCCGTCGGCCGGGTCGCCGACGCGGCCGAGCGCCATGGAGAAGCCGCGCTCGGTGTCGGTGCCGCGCCAGTCCTCGGCGGCCCGGCGGATCCTCTCCAGCTCCGCCTCGCCGAGGTCACGGACGCGCCGTACCCGGGTTTCGTAGCCGAGCCGCTCGATGCGCTTCACCATTTGACGCACGTTGCGCATCGCGCGTCCGGCGAGGGAGAAATCCGCGACGTCCACCACCGCCTCGTCCCCCAGTTCGAGGGCGGCCAGGCCGGTCTCCCGGGTCCAGACCTCCGCGCCGGTCTCCGAACAGCCCATCACGGCCGGGGTCCAGGAGTGGGCCTTCGCCTCGTCCATGAAGCGTTCGATCGCGCCGGGCCAGGCCTCGACGTCGCCGATCGGGTCGCCGCTGGCCAGCATCACCCCGGAGACGACGCGGTACGTCACCGCCGCCTTGCCGCTGGGGGAGAAGACGACCGCCTTGTCGCGGCGGAGCGCGAAGTGGCCGAGGGAGTCGCGGCCGCCGTGCCGGTCGAGCAGGGCGCGCAGCCGTACCTCGTCGTCGGCGGTGAGCCGGGCCGCCGGGTGCTCGGGGCGGAAGGCCAGATAGACGGTGGTGATGGCGGTCAGCAGCCCCAGGGCGCCCAGGGAGAAGGCCACCGTCCAGGACGTGGTGCCCGCGTAGTCGACCGGGCCCTCGAAGCCGAAGAGGCCGTACAGGACGTGTTCGAGCCGGTCCGCGAGGCTCGGGTCGCCGACCATACGGCCCGGGTGGGCGCTGACGACGAGCAGACCGAGGACGATCGAACCGGCGCCCATCAGCACGAAGTTGGCCAGCGCCCGCCAGCGGCTGCGCGGGTCGGGCAGGGCGCGGAACTCGTCCCGGTGGCGCACCAGAGGGATGAGCAGCGCGAGCGAGACGAGGACGCCGACGAGCGAGTGCCGGTAGGTGAACTGGGCGATCGCCCCGGCCGGGAGCAGGAACACCGCCGCGCGCCAGGCCCGCCGCTTGCGCCGGCGCAGACCGTGCGCGAGCAGGAGCAGCAGGACGCCGGCGCTCAGCGAGAGGGCCGCCGCGAACGGGCCGAGCGCTCCCGGGAGCACCTCGGCCAGCGTGTGCATCCGGCTGTTCCGGAAGCGGGGGAACACACCCGCGGCGATGTCCACGAGTCCGACGAGCGTGCAGGCCCTGGCGACCAGGGCGGGCACCGCCTCGGGGCGCGGGCCGCTCAGCGCGCCGCGCACGGCGCCGTAGCCGCGCCGGACGGCGCCCGAAGGGAGGCGGCCCGCCCTGTCCGCCTTGTCCGGCCGGGTCGACGGATTCGACCGGTCCGACTGGTCCGATCGGTCCGGAACCCCGCCCGACATTTCCCCATCTGTCCTGACAGACATCGCATCCCGTAGTTCCGCGAGTGAGCTTGGATCCGGTGCCTTTTCCGGCATCCGGCGACATTGCGCCCTCTAGGACGGTGGGTTGGCGAGGAAGGTTCACTCTCCATCGGAAAGCTGAGCCAAAGAGCAGGGAAAGACAGGGAATGGAAAGGCGGCGGGGGACAACCCGATGGGTCTTACGAGCAACAAGGTGCTGGTGCTGGCGGTGCTCTCCGCCGTGCTGCTGTTCATCGGCACGGTGTGGCTGTGGCCGCGGCTGGCCCGGCGCGGCTGGCGGCCGGTCGCCAGCCGGATCGTCGTCCTGCTGGCCACCCAGGTCGCCGTCTTCGCGTCGGTGGGCCTCGCCGCCAACCAGGCCTTCGGGTTCTACGCCAGCTGGGCCGACCTCCTCGGCCGGGAGACCGGGCAGGGGGTCGTGGTCGACCACGACGGGGCCGACACCGGCGGCCCGCTGCGGGTCGTCGACACCGAACCGGTGAACGTGGCCGGTGGCGCCCGCCCCACGGTCGGCGGCCAGATCCAGAAGGTCGAGATCGTCGGCCGCACGAGCCGGATCGCGAGCCCGGCGTACGTGTATCTGCCGCCGGAGTACTTCCAGCCCCGGTACCGCACCCGCACCTTCCCGGCCGCCGTCGTCCTCACCGGCTACCCGGGGACCGCCGAGGCGCTCGTCAAGGGGCTCCACTTTCCGCAGACGGCCCACGGGTTGGCCCGGGACGGCAAGGCGCAGCCGATGATCCTGGTCATGCTGCGGCCGACCGTGGCGCCGCCGCGCGACACCGAGTGCGTGGACGTCCCGCGCGGGCCGCAGACCGAGACGTTCTTCGCCAGGGATCTGCCGGACGCCGTGGGCCACCACTACAGGGTCGGGAAGAAGCCCGGGAGTTGGGGGATCATCGGCGACTCGACCGGCGGCTACTGCGCGCTGAAACTCGCCATGCACCACCCCGGGGTGTACGCCGCCGGCGCGGGCCTCTCGCCGTACTACAAGGCGCCGATCGACGCGACGACCGGTGATCTTTTCCAGGGTGACAAGACACTGCGGAACGAGGCGGACCTGTTCTGGTATCTGAAACACCGTCCGGCGCCGGACACCTCTCTGCTGGTCACCAGCAGCAAACAGGGGGAGACCAATTACCGGGCCACGCTCGCGTTCATCGAACAGGTGAAGAAGAAGCGGCCGACGCGGATCTCGTCGATCATCCTCGACAGCGGCGGGCACAACTTCAACACCTGGCGGCGCGAGATCCCGGCGACCTTGCAGTGGATCAGCGGGCGGTTGAGCGATCGGTGACGCGTCGGAATGCCCGGGCGGGGGCATGCGACAGATGTGGCCAAGGCGTATCTGGATTCAATGGCGTTGATCCAGTAGAGGAGTCGCCGGTGGGCGTATTGGTGCACCGGCGGTGAGGGAGCCTGTGAGGGCTTGTGAGAGCTTGGGAGGCGGCTGAGTTTTTACGGCCCGGGGCACCATCATTCGCCTACGCGCGGTAAGTTTCTGGCCATGCCACGTGGACGTCACCGCCATTCACCTCCTCTGCACAGGCTGCTGCCCCCCACGGCGATCGCAGGCGTCTCGCTCGTCTGCGCCCTCGGGCCCTGGGTGTTCTCCGAACCGTCGGTGCTGCGGGTCACCGCCGCCGTCGCGGCGGCGACCGCGGCCGTGGGCGCGGCCGTCATGCGCCGTTGGGACGTCGAGGCGGGCAAACGCGTCGCCGACCTCACGCGCGCGCGGGCGAGCGACGAGTGGCGTCATGAGGAGCGGGCCGCCGAACTGGAGACCGACCTCGACGAGTCCCGCGAGCTGCGCACCAAGCTGGAGCACAAGCTCCGCGCCAAGCGCACCGAACTGGCGGGCCTGCGCAACGAACACGCCGCCCTGCTGCGCCGCTACGCCACCGCCGAGACCGAGCGGGCCAGTGCCCTGGAGGGCCGCCGGCTGCTGGAGATCGAGGCGACCGCCCCGGAGGACGCGGACACGGACACGGACGCGGCTCCGGCCGAGGTCTCGCCGGTGCCGCCGCAGGGGGTTCCGGCGTCGGGGGCGCCCTGGGCCTCGTGGGAGACGGCGTCCAAGGCGGCGGCGGCCAAGGCGGCGACGAGCGCGAAGGACGGGGCTGTGGCTGCCCCGACCGACGCGGCGGATCCGATCTCCGTGTTCTCGCCGTCCGGTTCCTCGCTCTTCCTGCGCGCGAACTCGGCGTTGGACCGGATCATCACGCAGCGGGGTGCGGTGAAGGACGAGGCCGCGTCGGCGGAGACGGTTGAGCCCGAGGTCGAGCCCGAGCCTGAGGTCCAGCCCGAGGTCGAGCCCGAGGCCGGTGTCGACGCCGAGGCCGACGCCGACGCCGTATCCGAAGAGGCGGTTGTCGAGGGGGAGAACGCCCCCGGGGCCGACGAGTCCGACGAGTCCGACGGGCCCGCCGAGGAGCCCGCTCCCGCCGAATCGGGCGGTGCGGCTGTCAAGGAGCAGGCCCCGAAGGGGGGTTCGCCCAAGGGCGGCGGTGGTCCTTCTCCCAAGGGGGATCCGGACGGGCCGACCGATGGGGGCACTCGGCAGGGACGTTCCGCCGAGGTGGCGGAGGAGCCGGTTCCCGTGCTCACCGCCGAGGAGGACGACGCGGCGGGGAAGTCCGTGGCGGTCCGCGGGCATGAGCGCGCGACCGCCGATTCCGCGCCGGCCCGGTCGACCGGGGTGGGCGAGCTGACGAGAGTGGAGCCGTCCGGGCGGGTGGGCCAGGTGCGGCAGGCGGAGCAGGAGGCCCCGGCCGCGCTGCCCGCGCTGCCGTCGGCCGGTCACTTCACGGTGCCCACCGCCGTGGCCGTCATGCCGGCCGCGCCGCAGCGACGGGTGGCCGTGGAGGGCGGGTTCGACTTCTTCGGTACGCAGAAGGGCGCGGACGCCCTGGAGGCCGTGCAGAACGAGGACCTCGCCGACGTGGTCGGCCAGGAAGCCCTCGCACTCCACAAGGCCGAGTCCGAGGCCCGGTTCAAGCCCGCCGACGAAGCGTCCCGGGGCATCGGCCAGGTCATCGACCTCACGGCCCACGACGAGACGGAACAGATCAACGTGGAGAGCCTGCGCACGGCGGCGTCCTAGACCGCCTCGCTGCGGCCCACCCCCACCCCCCCTGCGGGCAATCGTGCCGCTGGGGCGGCACGGGTGGGCAGGCACCCGGCAAGCGCCGGCAAGCGAAGCCACCCCGCGCCCGGCCGAAGCCGCCGGGCGCCCTGCCCAGGCACGGGATGCCCACCCCCGGGCAGCCGCCGCCGGGCACCCGCACGGCAGGGGCCGCCTGCCCCTTCAAGCCGCCGGGTGCCTGTCCGGCTCCGGGGTGCCGCCCCAGCGAGCCCCGGGCACTCACCATGGCCGTGGGGTGCCGCCCCAGCGAGCCCCGGGCACTCACCATGGCCGTGGGGTGCCGCCCCATCGAGGGCCGGGTGCCTGCCCACCCCCGGGGGCCGTCTGCCCCTTCAAGCCGCCGGGTGCCTGTCCGGCTCCGGGGTGCCGCCCCAGCGAGCCCCGGGCACTCACCATGGCCGTGGGGTGCCGCCCCATCGAGGGCCGGGTGCCTGCCCACCCCCGGGGGCCGTCTGCCCCATCAAGCCGCCGCGTGCCCGCGCAACCCCGGGGTGCCCCCAACCACCCTCCGGGCCCGGTCCCCGGCTAGGCCATCCACCGGTCCGGCAGCGCCTCCCGCCGCCCCGTTCGTGACCGCTCCGCCTGTGCCCGCAGCAGTTCCGCCGCCTCCCCGGCGTCCCGCAGGCGCGCGGTCACCGTCTTGTTGGCGCCGGTGTCGACGCGTACGTCGGCGAGCCCCTTGTACCGTGCCCAGGGCCCCTGGGACAGCCGTACGCTCTGCACCTTCGCGTGCGGCACGAGGTCGAGCCGGCGCCGCAGCAGCCCGTGCCGCGCCGCGAACACCGCGTCGTCGACGGCGAGCCCGTACCCCCGCCACCACAACGGCACGCACCACCGCGCACGCCCCGGCGGCCGGACGAGCGCCGCCGTGTCCGGTACGGCCACCCCCGGCAGCACCCGCGCGATCACCGACTCGGCCACCTCACGCGGCGCGACCGGTACGAGGACGGAGTTCGAGGAGCCGGCCACGTCCAGCTCGACCCGGACCCACCCGCGGCGCCGCCACAGCAGCGGTTCGACGAGGCGTACGGTCTGCACCCGGCCGGGCGGGACCGTCTCGTGGGCCCGGTCGAGGAGCCCGTGGTCGATGCGGAGCCCGTCGGGGGAGTCGCCGACCGTCCAGTCGTACTCGCCGACGAACCGCCCCACACTGCTCGCCCCGGCCGCACCCAGCAGCGGCAGCGCCGTCGCGAGGACGGTCCACACGCTCTCCGTGGCGAACCACAGCAGGGACGGCACGACGACCGCGGCCACCAGGGTCGCCCAGGTGGCGCCGGTCAGGACCAGGGACATGGCCAGCACGCCCGCCGGGACCTTCAGCAGCTGCCGTACCGGCGCCTCCCCGACCTCGTGCGCGGTGTCGGGCGCGAAACCGGCCGCGCGGGCGAGGAGTTCGGCCCGCAGCGCGCCGGCGTGCGCCTCGCCGAGATAGGCCAGCTCGTCCTTCTTGTCGGTGCCGACGACGTCGAGCTTGAGTTTGGCGACGCCCGCGATCCGGGCCAGCAGCGGACGGGTGACGTCGATGGCCTGAATGCGTTCCAGCCGGATGTGGGCGGTGCGGCGGAACACCAGGCCTGTACGGATGCGCAGTTCGCTGTCGGTCACCGCGAAGTGGGTGAACCACCAGGTCAGGAAGCCGTACAGGGCGGCGGCCGGGACGAACACCGCGAGCGCGATCAGCAGGGTCGACGTGTCGAGCCGCATCAGCTGCCGCTGGGCCCCGTCCGGATCGTGCACCCCCCAGCCGATCAGCACCGCCACCGGCGCCCAGGCCCGCCGCAGCGGTGTCACCGGATGCAGCCGATGCTCGACGACCGGCCGCTGGGCCGCCCCACCCGCGCCCGCCGCCTCCAGTTCCACGGTCCCTCCGCCCGACGGCTCGGCCCCGCCCGAGCCGTCCGCGTCCCGCACCGCGTCGTCCGCGTCCCGTGCCGGCACCGTCACAGCCCCGCCGATCGGGCCTCGCCCAGCTGGGTGAGCCGATCGCGCAGCCGCTCGGCCTCGGCCGGGTCCAGGCCCGGAATGCGGGCGTCCGTGGCGGCGGCGGCCGTGTGGAGCTGCACGCTCGCCAGGTGGAAGTGCCGCTCGACGGGCCCCGAGGTCACCTCGACCAACTGCATGCGCCCGTACGGCACCACGGTCTCCTCCCGCCAGAGCACACCCCGGCTGATCAGCAGGTCGTCGGCCCGTTCGGCGTACCGCCACGACCGCCAGTTGCGGCCCAGCATCGGCCAGCCCCACAGCAGCAGGGCCAGCGGCAGCAGCGCGAACGCCGCCCAGGGCGGGCCCGCGAGCCAGCCGAGCAGGACGCCCGTACCGATGGTGATCGGCCCCAGCCACACCACCAGCAACAGCCGCCTCATCCGCAGCAGGCCGGGCGGCAGTCCCGTCCAGACCGGCTCGTCCTGTGCCCGTGCGCCGCCGTCGTCGTCCAAGGTCCCCAAGCTCCCCAAGCTCCCCGTCTCCATTCAGCCAGCGTACGTAGGACAGACTGTGTTCATGACTCCCCCGACGGAGACCCCGCAGACCCCGCGGACCCGCGAGACGACGGTCGGTGTCGGCGGTGCCGCCGAGAGCACGGACATGGTGCTCAACATCGGCCCGCAGCACCCGTCCACCCACGGTGTGCTGCGGTTGCGGCTCGTCCTCGACGGCGAGCGGATCCAGCACGCCGAACCGGTCATCGGCTATATGCACCGGGGCGCGGAGAAGCTCTTCGAGGCGCGCGACTACCGCCAGATCATCATGCTCGCCAACCGCCACGACTGGCTCTCGGCCTTCTCCAACGAACTCGGCGTCGTCCTCGGCGTCGAACGCATGCTCGGCATGGAAGTGCCCGAGCGCGCGGTCTGGATGCGTACGCTCCTCGCCGAGCTGAACCGCGTCCTGAACCATCTGATGTTCCTCGGTTCGTACCCGCTGGAGCTGGGCGGCATCACCCCGGTCTTCTACGCGTTCCGGGAGCGCGAGGAGCTCCAGAACGTCATGGAGGAGATCTCCGGCGGCCGGATGCACTACATGTTCAACCGGGTCGGCGGCCTCAAGGAGGACCTGCCGGCGGGCTGGGCCGCCCGCGCGCGCGGCGCCGTCACGGACGTCCGTTCCCGCATGGGCGTCTTCGACGACCTGGTCCTCGGCAACGAGATCTTCCGGGGCCGCACCCGTGACGTGGGCGTCCTCTCCCCGGAGGCGGTGCACGCGTACGGCGTCAGCGGCCCCATCGCCCGTGCCTCCGGGGTCGACTTCGACCTGCGGCGCGACGAGCCGTACCTGGCGTACGGCGAACTCCAGGACGTCCTGAAGGTCGTCACCCGCGACGAGGGCGACTGCCTCGCCCGTTTCGAGTGCCTCCTGGAGCAGACCCACAACTCCCTCGCGCTCGCCGACGCCTGCCTCGACCGCCTCGCCGAGCTGCCGCCCGGCCCGGTCAACCAGCGCCTGCCGAAGGTCCTCAAGGCCCCCGAGGGCCACACCTACGCCTGGACCGAGAACCCCCTCGGCATCAACGGCTACTACCTGGTCAGCAAGGGCGAGAAGACCCCGTACCGGCTGAAGCTCCGCTCCGCCTCGTACAACAACATCCAGGCCCTCACCGAACTGCTGCCGGGGACCCTGGTGGCCGACATGGTGGCGATCCTGGGCTCGCTGTTCTTCGTGGTGGGGGACATCGACAAGTAGGGCGTCACCGGTCCTGGCCCAGCGGGTCCGCGATCCCCACCGGCCGCACCAGCCAGCCGAAGTCGCCCAGGCCGCCCGCCGCGGTCAGCTCGGCGGCCTCGCCCGCGCCCGCGAGGGCCCGTACGTACGCCGCCGGGTCGGTGGTCGCCAGGCTGAGCGGCGGGCGGCCCGCGGTGACCCCCAGGGCGCGCAGGGCCTCCCGCTGGGTGAGCAGCCGGGCCCCGGGCAACGCGCACGCGTCCAGCGCCACATGGGCCGTGATGTCGCACGACCCGTCCGGGACCGGCGCGGTCTGCCGCCCCTCCCGGAACCCGGTGAGCGTCCCGAAGGGCGGCCGGGCGCCCGCGAGGTGCGCGTAGTCGACCGCCACCGCGAGCCCCCGCTCGACCCCCGCCACGGCGGCGGCCCACGCCCGGTCCCTGGGCAGCCCCACCTCGGCCCGCAGCCCCTCCTTTGGGGCCAGCGGCCACCACCGGCCGAGCCACGCGGCCTCCGCCCCGCCGACGGGCTCCCCGAGCGACTCGCTCCCGTCCTCCCGTACGAGGACCAGCCGGGCCACGCCCGCCGCGTCCACCTCCACGACGTCCACGGGTACGTTGTCCAGCCACTCGTTGGCGAACAGCAGCCCCGCGACCCCCTTCGGCGGCTCGGCCGTCCACTCGATGCGGTGATCGAGACCGGGGGGCCGCCCGGCCAGTTCGACGGCGTACGCGCGCGTGCGGGACGCGACCTCGGCGGGGAGCGCGTCCAGCACCCCGCTCACCAGCTCCCCGTGCCCGGCCGCCATGTCCACGAACCCCAGCTCCCCGGGCCGCCCCAGCGCCTCGTCGACCCGGCACAGCAGCCGGGCCACGGCGGAGGCGAACAGCGCGGACGCGTGGACGGAGGTGCGGAAATGCGCGGCGGGCCCCTCCGGTCGCCGGTAGAAGCCCGCGGGCCCGTAGAGCGCCTCCTCGGCCGCCGCGCGCCAGGGCCGGGCACGTTCAGGTTCCGTCACAGCGCCAGGCTAAGCGGAACGGCTAACGCGGCCTCCACCTTGGGGAGTACATGCCCCCGTCACGGATCGACCCTCCGGTTGACCCCGGCACACCGCCCCCTTCCCTACGCTGGGTTACGTGCAGCGCCTCTATGACTTCCTCCGCCGGCATCCGACCTGGGTCGACAGCTTCTGGGCCGTCGTCCTGCTCGTGATGACCCTGGCGGGCGGAGCGATCGACTCCGACTACGCCAGAGACATGAACGAGACCGTGTTCGTGGTGATCTCGCTCGCCCTCTGCCTGTCGATCGCCCTGCGGCGCCGCATGCCCGAGAAGATGCTGATGCTGGCCGCCGCGGCGGGCATCGCGCAGCTGATCCTGGACGTGCCGAGAATCCCGGCCGACTTCGCGATGCTCGTGGTCATCTACACGGTCGCGGCGAGCGGCGCCCGCTGGGCCTCCTGGTTCGCGCTCGGCGGCGGCCTCTGCGCGGCGTCGCTCGGGCAGCTGCGCTGGACCGAGGACCAGCTGGGCATCATGGGCAACGCGGTGCTCGCGGTGTTCCTGACCGTGCCGTTCGCCCTGGCCTGGGTGCTGGGCGACTCGCTGCGCACCCGCCGCGCGTACTTCGCGCAGCTGGAGGAGCGCAACGCCCGGCTGGAGAAGGAGCGCGAGGCGCAGGCCAAGGTCGCGGTCGCCGCCGAGCGCGCCCGCATCGCCCGGGAGCTGCACGACGTCGTCGCGCACAACGTCTCCGTCATGGTCGTCCAGGCCGACGGCGCCGCGTACGTCCTCGACGCCGCCCCCGACCAGGCGAAGAAGGCCCTGGAGACGATCTCCTCCACCGGCCGCCAGGCCCTCGCCGAGATGCGCCGGCTGCTCGGTGTGCTGCGCACCGGGGAGCACAAGGAGGTCGGCGAGTACGTCCCGCAGCCCGATGTCGAACAGATCGACGACCTCGTCGAGCAGTGCCGGGTCGCCGGGCTGCCCGTGGACTTCAAGATCGAGGGCACCCCGCGCCCGCTGCCCAGCGGTGTGGAGCTGACGGCGTACCGCATCGTCCAGGAGGCCCTCACCAACACCCGTAAGCACGGCGGCCCGAACACCGGGGCGAGCGTGCGGCTGGTCTACTTCGACGACGGCCTCGGTCTGCTCGTGGAGGACGACGGCAAGGGCGCGCCCCACGAGCTGTACGAGGAGGGCGGCGCCGACGGTCAGGGGCACGGGCTGATCGGGATGCGGGAGCGCGTCGGTATGGTCGGCGGCACGCTGGACGCGGGTCCCCGCCCCGGCGGCGGCTTCCGGATCAGCGCCCTGCTGCCCCTGAAGCCCGCACACTGACACGGTCATGCCACTGGCTGACGCCTGTGGACGGCTGACAGCTGACGGCTGACAACTGACAGCCGTGGACGAAGTAGACGGAAGAGGACCCGATGGCGATCCGCGTGATGCTCGTCGACGACCAGGTGCTGCTGCGCACCGGGTTCCGGATGGTGCTGGCGGCCCAGCCGGACATGGAGGTCGTGGCGGAGGCGGGTGACGGCGTCGAGGCACTGCAGGTCGTCCGCGCGACCGAGGTGGACGTGGTCCTCATGGACGTCCGGATGCCGAAGCTGGACGGCGTCGAGGCCACCCGCCGCATCTGCGCCGACCCGAACCCGCCGAAGGTGCTCATCCTGACCACCTTCGACCTCGACGAGTACGCCTTCTCCGGGCTGAAGGCGGGCGCCTCCGGCTTCATGCTCAAGGACGTGCCGCCCGGCGAACTGCTGGCCGCCATCCGGGCCGTGCACAGCGGCGACGCCGTCGTCGCGCCCTCCACCACCCGGCGGCTGCTCGACCGGTTCGCGCCGATGCTCCCGAGCACCGGCACGGAACCCAAGCACAAGGAGCTGGAGCGCCTCACCGAGCGCGAACGCGAGGTCATGATCCTCGTCGCCCAGGGCCTGTCCAACGGCGAGATCGCCGCCCGCCTCGTCCTCTCCGAGGCCACGGTCAAGACCCACGTCGGCCGCATCCTCACCAAGCTGGGCCTCCGCGACCGCGTCCAGGTGGTCGTCCTGGCGTACGAGACGGGACTGGTGCGGGCGGGCGGGCACGGCTGAGGCCGGGCCTCGGGAGGTGCCGGGCCCCGGGGAAGGGCCCCCGCCCCGGAGCCCGAGCCGCCGCCCTACCTGAGCAACCCCTCCAGGAAGTCGCTGCCCAGGCGGGCCACCGCCGTCACGTCCAGCTGGTGCAGCACGTACCGCCCGCGCCGACGCGTCGTCAGGAGGCCCGCCTTCTTGAGGACGGCCAGGTGGCGGGATATCTCCGGCGGCGTCACCCCGTGCATCCGGGCCAGCTCGCCCGTGGTGTACGCGCTGCGGGCGAGGTTGCGGCACAGGCGCATACGGGCGGGGTGGGAGAGGGCGGTCATCCGCAGGGCGAGCTGCTCCACGGAGGGCGGGGCGGCGGGCTCGGCCGCGCTCACCGGGTACTGGATCACCGGCTGCCAGCCGAAGCGGTGCAGGACCGTGAGATGGGGCCGGCCGAGACTGGTCGGCACGAACAGCAGACCGCCGTCGCCGGTGTCGGTGCGGCTCTCGATCAGCTTGTCCACGGTGATCCGCCCCGCGCGCTCGTCGAGGGCCATCGAGGGGGACATGGCGGTCAGCGCCCCGGCCAGGCCCTTGTGCCGCAGCAGTTCGGTCTTGTGGCGGGCGTCCGCCGCGA
This sequence comes from Streptomyces griseiscabiei, assembly GCF_020010925.1. NCBI lineage: Bacteria > Bacillati > Actinomycetota > Actinomycetes > Kitasatosporales > Streptomycetaceae > Streptomyces > Streptomyces griseiscabiei. The sequence goes on from NZ_JAGJBZ010000003.1 coordinate 627,899, forward strand.
GCTGGTGGCCGAGCCGGGACCAGGTCTCGGTGAAGAAGGCCTCACCGCAGTCCTCCAGGAACTGCCGCAGCCAGGCCCGCACCGCGGGCGGGTCCTCCAGCAGCCGCCGGGCGAACCGCACCTGGCGGGGTCCGCGCGCGGCGGCCAGCTCCAGGGCCTGGCGGCGGGTCTCCGGGTCGGACAGCGCGTTGCGCTCGCGCGAGTCGTGCCCCGGGGTGCAGACGAACTCCAGCCCGGCGTCGGCGAACTGTTCGTCGGTCAGCTTGTCCAGCAGGTCCAGGTCGTCGGCGAGCGTCGCGCCCGGGAGGGTGTCCCGGCCCGGGATCCCGGCGTACGGCATGAACAGGTCCGAGAACGTCGAACGCCACAGGAAGTCCGCCTCGCACATCCGGTCGGCGAGATGCGGGTCGAGCCGTGCCGTCACCCCCGCCGCCCAGCCCCGCAGCCCCGGATGGTGACCGGGCTCGGACAGCACGTGCAGCGCCATGCCCAGCTCGGCCAGCGGCGAGGGCACGACGGCCACCCGCTCCCGCCGCAGCCCCCCGACACCGATCCGCACACTCATCCCCACATGGTGCACCCGACCACTGACAACGCCCCCTGCCAGGGCCCGACGGCGCTGACTACGGCCCGGACCCCGGGGGCGTGGCTTCCGGCTGGGCGCCCGGGCCGGGGCTGTGGCTTTCCGTGCGGGGCGCCGGGGGCTGTGGCTTCCGGCTGGCCGCCGGGACAAAGGCCTCTGCCGGGCCGCCGGGCTGTGGCTTGTGCCGGGGCTCCGGATCGTGGCTTCCGCCGGGGCTCCGGGCAGGGACTTCCGCCGGGACGTCGGGCCGCGATGTCCGTCCGGCGCTGTGGCCGTGGCCTCCGGAGGACTGTGGCTTTCCGCGCGGGCCGCCGGGACAGTGGCCTCTGCCGGGGCTCCGGGCAGGGACTTCCGCCGGGACGTCGGGCCGCGATGTCCGCCCGGTGCCGTGGCCGTGGCCTCCGGAGGACTGTGGCTTTCCGTGCGGGGCGCCGGGACAAAGGCTTCCGCCCGGCCGCCGGGCCGTGGCTTGTGCCGGGACTCCGGGCCGGGGCTTCCATCCGGACTCCGGGCCGTGATGTCCGCCCGAACGCCGTGGCCGTGGCCCTGAGAGACCGTGGCCTTCCGCGCGGGGCTCCGGTGCCGCGGCTTCGCGCAGGCGCCCGGCGGATGCCGGCCCAGCCGTCGGGGCCTTGGCCTCAGCCCGGTTGCCGAAGGCCCCGGCGCCCGGCCGGTCGCCGGAGCGGTGGGCCGGGCGCCGGTCGTCGATGGCTCGCTCTTCCGCTCGGCGGCTCCTACTCGTCTACTCGTCCGCCACTTCCTCAGCCAGCGTCACGAAGTCCGCCGCCGCCTTCCGGACGTCCGCCGGCGTCCACTCCAGGGCGGCGGCCCGTACCTCGATCTCGGTGACCGCGAGCCCCGGTCCGCCGCGGTCCCAGGGGCGGGCGAAGAGGAGGGTGCCCGTGCGCTCGCCCTGCCGGACCGCGGCCTCCGCGACGACGTCGACCTCGTACGGCAGCCAGACCTGGAACTCGTTGGTGTGGGGCTCCTCGGGGTACACGCGCCCCGACGGCAGCCCCGCCGCTGTGAACCCCTCGCGCAGCCCGGCGGCGACCACGCGCGCGTGGCGGACGTACTCCGGCAGCCGGGGCAGCTCGCGCTCCAGGCCGACGAGGGCCGACAGCACGGTGGGGAACTGCTGGAAGAGCTGACCGCCGTACCGGTGCCGCCAGGCCTTCGCCTCCTCGATCAGCGTCCGGGGACCGGCGAGCGCGGCACCGCCGTAGGCACCGAGGGACTTGTAGAACGACACGTAGACGCTGTCGGCGAGGCCCACGATCTCGTCCACGGGACGGCCGAAGTGGGTGGCGGACTCCCACAGACGGGCCCCGTCGAAGTGGACCACCGCGTCCCGCTCGCGGGCCGCCTCGGTGATCTCGGTCAGCTCCTCCCAGGAGGGGAGCAGGAAACCGGCCTCCCTGAGCGGCAGTTCGAGCATCAACGCTCCGAAGGGCTCGTCCAGCCCGCGCACCTCGTCGGCGGTCGGCAGCCGTGGCTCGCTCGTCAGATGGATCGGACGCAACCCGCTGACCTGGCTGAACGCATGCCGCTCATGCATCTCGGGGTGGGCGCGCGCGTGCAGGGCGACGGCCGGGTTCCCGGTACGGGCCGCCCAGCAGCGCAGGGCCACCTGCTGGGCCATCGTGCCGGTCGGGAAGAACGCCGCCGCCTCCGTGCCGAGCAGCGCGGCGGTCCGTTCCTCCAGGGTCTCCACGACCCCGTTGCCGTACATGTCGGCGGTCGTGTCCAGGTCGTACACGTCCCCGGCGGCGTCCAGCAGCGCCAGGCGCTCACGGACCGTCGCCAGCGCGCCCGGCCGTGCCAGCACGCGTCCGGCCGCCCGGTGGGCGGCCCGCCGCCGCGCGTACCGCCGAGCCACCGGGGACTCCTCGGCCGCGTTCTCCTCCGCGGCCGTGCCCGCGTTCTCTTCCGTGGTCGTCCCCGCCGTTTCCGTCATCCCGGGATCATCCCCCGGCCGCCCCCGCCCGGCACCCGGATTTCCCCACAGCCTGTGGACAAGCGAACGCCCCTCGAACCAATCGCGTTAACATGACGAGAAATCGTCCGGTACCCAGAGCGGACTGGAACGGGAAGGCCACCACCGAGTGAGTACATTCCAGCAACCAGAGCCGAAGGACCGCCCCGCGCGCCTCACCGTCGGTGTCGTCGGCGCCGGCCGGGTCGGCCCCGCGCTGGCGGCGTCGCTCCAGTTGGCGGGCCACCGTCCGGTGGCCGTCTCCGGCGTCTCCGACGCCTCCCGGCGGCGGGCCGCCGCACTGCTGCCCGACGTGCCGCTGATGCCCCCCGCCGACGTGCTGCGCCACGCCGACCTGGTCCTGCTGACCGTCCCGGACGACGCCCTGCCGGGCCTGGTCGAGGGCCTCGCCGAGACCGGCTCCGTCCGGCCCGGCCAGCTCCTCGTGCACACCTCCGGGCGGTACGGCGCACGGGTGCTGGACCCCGCGCGGAGGGCCGGGGCGCTGCCGCTGGCGCTGCACCCCGCGATGACCTTCACCGGGACCCCGGTGGACGTGCAGCGGCTCGCCGGATGCTCCTTCGGGGTCACGGCCCCGGACGAACTGCGGATGGCCGCCGAGGCGCTGGTGATCGAGATGGGCGGCGAGCCCGAGTGGATCGCCGAGGAGAGCCGCCCGCTCTACCACGCGGCTCTCGCCCTGGGCGCCAACCACCTGGTGACCCTGGTCGCCCAGTCCATGGAGCTGCTGCGCACGGCCGGTGTCACCGCCCCCGACCGCATGCTCGGCCCGCTGCTCGGCGCCGCGCTGGACAACGCCCTCAGGTCGGGCGACGCGGCCCTCACCGGCCCCGTCGCGCGCGGGGACGCGGGCACGGTCGCCGCGCACGTGGCCGAGCTGCGCGCGCACGCCCCGGCCACCGTCGCCGGGTATCTGGCGATGGCCCGCGCGACCGCCGACCGCGCCCTCGCCCACGGACTGCTCAAGCCGGAGCTGGCCGAGGACCTCCTCGGGGTACTCGCGGGCGCGACGGACGGCGCCGCCGGAGCGGGCGGCACCGACGGCACCGAGGGGAGCGCCCGATGACGATCACCGTGCTGCGCACCGCCGACGAACTGCACGCACGCGCGCGTACGGGACGCCGGGCCGTCGTCATGACCATGGGCGCCCTGCACGAGGGCCACGCCACCCTGGTCCGCGCCGCCCGCGAGATCGCCGGCCCCACGGGCGAGGTCGTCGTCACGGTGTTCGTGAACCCGCTCCAGTTCGGCGCCGGCGAGGACCTCGACCGCTATCCGCGCACCCTGGACGCCGACGTCAAGCTCGCCGAGGTGTCCGGCGCGGACGTGGTGTTCGCCCCGGCCGTGGACGAGGTCTACCCGGGCGGCGAACCCCAGGTCCGGATCACCGCCGGGCCCATGGGGGAGCGCCTGGAGGGGGCCGCGCGCCCCGGGCACTTCGACGGCATGCTCACCGTCGTCGCCAAGCTGCTCCACCTCACCCGCCCCGACGTCGCCCTCTTCGGCCAGAAGGACGCCCAGCAGCTCGCCCTGATCCGCCGCATGGTCCGCGACCTGAACTTCGGCATGGACATCGTGGGCGTCCCCACCGTCCGCGAGGACGACGGCCTGGCCCTGTCCAGCCGCAACCGCTATCTGTCCCCCGAGGAGCGCCGCACCGCCCTCGCGCTCTCCCAGGCGCTGTTCGCGGGCCGCGACCGGCACGCCGCGCAGGAGGCACTGCGCGCGCGGGCCCGCGAGGTGCCCGCCACCCGCGCGCGTGCCGAGGCGCTGAGCGCGATCGGCGAGTCCCGTGCCGCAGCCGACGCGCACGCCATGGCCAAGGCCGCCCCCGGCGGCCCCGCCGCCGTGCGCGCCGCCGCCCGGCTGGTCCTCGACGAGGCCCTGCGCAGGAAGCCGCCGATCGCCCTGGACTACCTGGCCCTGGTCGACCCGTCCGACTTCACCGACATCCCCGACGGCTTCACCGGCGAAGCCGTCCTCGCCGTCGCGGCCCGGGTGGGGACGACCCGGCTGATCGACAACATCCCCCTCACCTTCGGAACCTTCGGAGCCGCCTCGTGAGCAGCACAGGCACCAGCAGCACAGGCACCGCCACCGGCATACGACTGCACGCGCCCGCCCCGGGCTGGTCCGTCGACGCCGATGTCGTGGTCGTCGGCTCGGGCGTCGCCGGCCTCACCGCCGCGCTGCGCTGCGAGGCCGCCGGCCTGCGCACGGTCGTGGTCACCAAGGCCCGCCTCGACGACGGCTCCACCCGCTGGGCCCAGGGCGGCATCGCCGCCGCCCTCGGCGAGGGCGACACCCCCGAACAGCATCAGGACGACACCCTGGTGGCCGGCGCGGGCCTGTGCGACGAGGAGGCCGTACGGCTCCTCGTCACCGAGGGCCCCGACGCCGTACGCCGGCTGATCGAGACCGGCGCCCACTTCGACGAGTCGGAGGAGGGCGGCCTGGAGCTCACCCGCGAGGGCGGCCACCACCGCCGCCGGATCGCCCACGCGGGCGGCGACGCCACCGGCGCCGAGATCTCCCGGGCCCTCGTCGAGGCCGTACGCGCGCGTGGACTGCGCACGGTCGAGAACGCCCTCGTCCTGGACCTCCTGACCGACGCCGACGGCCGCACGGCCGGCGTCACCCTGCACGTCATGGGCGAGGGCCAGCACGACGGCGTGGGGGCCGTGCACGCGCCCGCCGTCGTCCTCGCGACGGGCGGCATGGGCCAGGTCTTCTCGGCGACCACCAACCCGTCGGTGTCCACCGGCGACGGCGTGGCCCTCGCCCTGCGCGCGGGCGCCGAGGTCTCCGACCTGGAGTTCGTGCAGTTCCACCCGACCGTGCTGTTCCTCGGCGCCGACGCGGAGGGCCAGCAGCCCCTGGTCTCCGAGGCCGTGCGCGGCGAGGGCGCCCACCTGGTCGACGCCGACGGCATCCGCTTCATGCTCGGACAGCACGAGCTGGCCGAGCTGGCGCCCCGCGACATCGTCGCCAAGGGCATCACGCGCCGCATGCTGGAACAGGGCACCGAGCACATGTACCTGGACGCCCGGCACTTCGGCGCCACCATGTGGGAGCACCGCTTCCCGACGATCCTCGCCGCCTGCCGCGCCCACGGCCTCGACCCGGTCACCGAGCCCATCCCGGTCGCCCCGGCCGCCCACTACGCCTCCGGCGGCGTCCGCACCGACTCCCACGGCCGGACCACCGTCCCCGGGCTCTACGCCTGCGGCGAGGTCGCCTGCACCGGCGTCCACGGCGCCAACCGGCTCGCCTCCAACTCCCTCCTGGAGGGCCTGGTCTACGCCGAGCGCATCGCCGCCGACATCGCCGCGGCCCACGCCGGCAACGGCCTCCACGCACGCGTGCCGCAGCCCGTGCCGTACGCCGAGCAGCCCGCGCACCCGCTGCTCGCCCCGGAGATACGGTTCGCGATCCAGCGGACCATGACCGAGGGCGCCGGTGTCCTGCGCTCCGAGGCCTCCCTGGAGACCGCCGCCGCGTCCCTGGACCGGCTGCACGCCGCGGCCCGCGACGCGCTGGCCGAGAACGGCAAGACGGCCGAGCCCGGCGTCGACACCTGGGAGACCACCAACCTCCTGTGCGTGGCCCGGGTCCTGGTCGCCGCCGCGCGGCTGCGCGAGGAGACCCGCGGCTGCCACTGGCGCGAGGACCGCGCCGACCGCGACGACGCCGCCTGGCGCCGCCACATCGTCGTACGGCTGAATCCGGACCGGACGCTCGCCGTACACACCACGGATACCGCAGACTTCCCCCCGACCCGGCCGCATCACCAGGAGCAGTGACAGACGTGAGCACCCCCGAACTTCCCCTCGCCTCCGGCGGCGGCTGCGGCGACGGCTGCGCCTGCGGCGCCGACGACGGGCTGACCGAGGAGTATCTGGAGTGCGGGCTCGACCCCGCGCTCGCCCAGCTCCTGGCCGACGCAGGACTCGACCCCGTGGAGGTCGAGGACATCGCCAACGTCGCCATCCAGGAGGACCTGGACCACGGCGTGGACGTCACCACGGTCGCCACGATCCCCGAGGACGCCCGCTCCACCGCCGACTTCACCGCCCGTGAGGGCGGCGTCGTGGCGGGGCTCAGAATCGCGGAGGCGGTCCTCTCGGTGGCCTGCTCCGACGAGTTCGAGGTCGAGCGGCACGTCGACGACGGCGACCGCGTGGAGGAGGGGCAGAAGCTCCTCAGCGTCACCGGCGCCACCCGCGACCTCCTCACCGCCGAGCGCAGCGCCCTGAACCTGCTGTGCCGCCTCTCCGGCATCGCGACCGCCACGCGCGCGTGGGCGGACGCCCTGGAGGGCACCAAGGCGAAGGTCCGCGACACCCGCAAGACGACGCCGGGGCTGCGCTCCCTGGAGAAGTTCGCGGTCCGCTGCGGCGGCGGGACGAACCACCGGATGTCGCTGTCCGACGCGGCCCTCGTCAAGGACAACCACGTGGTCGCCGCGGGCGGTGTCGCGCAGGCGTTCAAGGCCGTGCGCGAGATGTTCCCCGAGGTGCCCATCGAGGTCGAGGTCGACACCCTCCACCAGCTCCGCGAGGTCATCGACGCGGGCGCCGACCTGATCCTCCTGGACAACTTCACCCCGGTGGAGTGCGAGGAGGCCGTGGCGATCGTCGCCGGCCGGGCCCTCCTGGAGGCCTCGGGCCGGCTGACCCTCACCAACGCCAAGGCGTACGCGGACACGGGCGTCGACTACCTGGCGGTGGGCGCCCTGACCCACTCGTCCCCCATCCTGGACATCGGCCTCGACCTGCGCGCGGCCGAGTAGGGACGGGGACGGGCCATGCTGCTGACCATCGACGTGGGCAACACCCACACCGTCCTCGGGCTGTTCGACGGCGAGGACATCGTCGAACACTGGCGCATCTCCACGGACGCGCGCCGCACCGCCGACGAGCTGGCGGTCCTCCTCCAGGGCCTCATGGGCATGCACCCGCTGCTCGGCGAGGAACTGGGCGACGGCATCGACGGCATCGCGATCTGCGCGACCGTACCGTCCGTCCTGCACGAACTCCGCGAGGTGACCCGCCGCTACTACGGCGACGTCCCCGCGGTCCTCGTCGAACCGGGGGTGAAGACCGGCGTGCCGATCCTCACCGACAACCCCAAGGAGGTCGGTGCGGACCGCATCATCAACGCGGTCGCGGCCGTCGAGCTCTACGGCGGCCCGGCGGTCGTCGTGGACTTCGGTACGGCGACCACGTTCGACGCGGTCAGCGCGCGCGGGGAGTACGTCGGCGGTGTCATCGCCCCCGGTATCGAGATCTCCGTCGAGGCGCTCGGGGTGAAGGGCGCCCAGCTCCGCAAGATCGAGGTGGCCCGGCCCCGCAGCGTGATCGGCAAGAACACGGTCGAGGCGATGCAGTCCGGGATCGTCTACGGGTTCGCCGGGCAGGTCGACGGGGTCGTGAGCCGCATGGTCCGTGAGCTGGCCGACGACCCCGAGGACGTGACGGTCATCGCCACGGGTGGGCTCGCGCCGATGGTGCTGGGCGAGTCCTCGGTGATCGACGAGCACGAGCCGTGGCTGACGCTGATCGGGCTGAGGCTGGTGTACGAGCGGAACGTGTCGCGGCTCTGAGGGCGCGGGAGGGGTGGGGGGTGTCTGGGGTGCGTTGCCGGGTGCGGCCCGGTGGGGCTTCTCGCGCAGTTCCCCGCGCCCCTGAAAAGCAGGGGCTGCGCCCCGTGCTTTTCAGGCCCGCCGCCGTTCGCCTTTCAGGCCGCGGGGCCGTGGTCCTTTAGGGGCGCGGGGAACTGCGCGACCAGCCCCCACCGGACCCGCACCCGCCCACACACCGAACCCCCACCCCCACCCCCACCGCGCCCCCGTCCACCCAGGTGGGTGGTCCCCGGCGCCACACGCCCCCATCGACCCTCTTTTGTCTGATTAGCGCGTATCGTCGCGGCATGCCCACGCCCCACGGAACCCGCGGTGGCATGGCGTTCGGTGCGGAGGAGCTGCGTGTGCTCCGTCGTGCCCTCGCCCTTGCCCTCAACCCCAGCCCCGCCTCGGCGGAGGAGGTGCAGGACTGCCTCCGGCTCGCCGAGTCCGTCGACGAGGCGACCCGCGAGGAAGCCCGTCTGAGGGCCTTCCTGCTGGCCGACCTCGCCCGCTACCGCGCCGCGCTCCCCGGCACGGTCACGGGCTACACGGCGCTCCTCACCCAGGCCCTGGACACCGGGTACCACCCGCACCCGGACGACCTCGCCGCCCTGCGCGCGCTGCGCGGCAACCCCGCCGCCGCGGCCCTCCTGGAGCGCTGCCGCCCCGTCGTCGAGCAGGACGTGCGCGCCCGCTTCGCGGGGCGCGCGGCGGCCTCGGCCGTGGTCGTCCCCGCCTCCCGCTCCGGCTCCGGCCGTTCCCGGCTCCGCCTCACCGCCCTTCCCGGCGGCCTGGCCGAGCGGGACGTCCACGCGCGCGACGCCGCCGACCAGCCGAAGCCGGCCCGGCCCGCCCGGCCCGCGGAGCCCGCCGAGAAGCCCGGCCCGGTGCCCCGCCCCGCCGCCCCGAGCCCGGCCCGCCGCCCCATCCCGACCCCCGGCGAGGTCTTCCCGCCCAAGCGGAAACCGGCCGCCCCGCCCGCGAACCCGCCCCAGCAACTGGCCGCCGTCTAGCCCTGGCTACCCTGGACGCATGGACTACGTCTCCGCGCTGCTGCCCCCCATCGTGATGGCCGTGCTGTTCATCGCCGTCATCAGGGTGATCGTGAAGACCCAGGGCGGCCCCAACAAGGCCAAGGAGGACGCCGCCGTCGACGCGGCCCTCGCCCGCGCGGAGAGCGCCCGCCAGGCCGACGGCACCGACCTCCGGGGCACCGGCGCCTGACGCACCCGGCACCGGGCCCCGCGACACCCCGCTCCATCGGCGTACGACTCGTCAGCTCTTCGAGTCGTACGCCTTTTTGTTCCGTTTCTTGGAGTTTCTTCGGGTTTCTTTGAGATTCTTTGGGTTTCTTCGGATATCGTGCGGAACTGTGCCTCGCCCCTTGGGAGAACTCGAAGACGCGGTCATGACGCGGGTGTGGAAGTGGAACCGCCCGGTGACCGTTCGGGAAGTCCTGGAAGACCTTCAGCGGGAACGGTCCATCGCGTACACGACGGTGATGACCGTTCTGGACAATCTCCATCAGAAGGGCTGGGTGCGCCGGGAGGCGGAAGGTCGGGCCTATCGATATGAGGCGGTCTCCACCCGCGCCGCCTACTCGGCCGCACTGATGAACGAAGCCTGGTCGCAGAGCGACAACCCCGCCGCCGCTCTCGTCGCGTTCTTCGGGATGATGAGCGAGGAACAGCGACAGGCGCTCACCGACGCCGTACGCATCGTGCAGGGCCCTGACCCCGTCAAACCCGAACCGGCGCCGCCCGCGGCCCGCCTCGGTGAAACCCCTGCCGAAACCGCCGGCGAATCCGCCGAATCGTCCGGCGAAACACAGGGGACCCCCGGCGAATCACCGGATCTTCCCGGGCGATAGCGTCCGCTCATGCCAGCATCGAGTCCCGAAGTCACCGCAAAAGCCATCACCGTCCGGCGGGCTCGGACCAGCGATGTCCCGCACGTGCGCGACCTCCTCGACTCTTACGTGCAGCGTCGCATCCTGCTCGACAAAGCGACGGTCACGCTTTACGAGGACATCCAGGAGTTCTGGGTCGCGGAACGGGGCACCGGTCCGGACGCCGAGGTCGTCGGCTGTGGTGCCCTGCACGTCATGTGGGAAGACCTCGCCGAAGTCCGCACTCTCGCGGTGAACCCGGCCGCCAAGGGTCTCGGTGTCGGCCACCGGTTGCTGGAGAAGTTGCTCGACACCGCTCGCTGGCTCGGTGTTCGCCGGGTTTTCTGTCTGACCTTCGAAGTCGAGTTCTTCGCGAAGCACGGCTTCGTGGAGATCGGCGAGACTCCGGTCGACACCGATGTGTACGCGGAGCTGCTGCGTTCCTATGACGAGGGCGTCGCGGAGTTCCTCGGTCTCGAACGGGTGAAACCGAACACCTTGGGCAACAGCCGGATGCTTCTGCATCTGTGATCGTCGGCGGATCGGCAAGGAACCCGGGGCTTGAAGCCCGGGCATGAACCCCGGGCTTCATCGGCGAACCTCATCGGCGAACCCCGACCCCTATTCCGGTGGGGCCGCCTTGCCCGGGTTCCCTATGTCCGAAACGCGCACGTTTCCGGTCTCCCCCGGACTCCGGGCCCTCTCCGTGGCCTCTCCCCGGTCTCTCCCAGGGGTTTGTGTTTTTCCTGGAAAAGCGGTTTGCTTTCCGACGTACTGCAGTACTGCATATAACAGGGGACGTGAAACAGCGGCGCTCGCCGCAGGCCCTCGGCCCTGAAGTTATCGATGAAAGGAAATCCGGTGGCACAGAAGGTTCAGGTCCTTCTTGTCGACGACCTCGACGGCGGCGAGGCGGACGAGACCGTGACGTTCGCGCTGGACGGCAAGACGTACGAGATCGACCTCACGACCGCCAACGCGGACAAGCTTCGCGGCCTTCTCGACCCTTACGTCAAGGGTGGCCGCCGTACCGGAGGCCGTGCGGCGGGCGGGCGCGGCAAGGCCCGTGCCGCTTCCGGCGGCAGCCAGGACACCGCGGCCATCCGCGCGTGGGCGAAGGAGAACGGCTACGAGGTCAACGACCGCGGCCGTGTCCCCGCCTCCATCCGCGAGGCCTACGAGAAGGCCAACGGCTGAGATTCCGACGGCCCGGTGCTCACGCGCCGCAGCCGGACGCGGTGGCAGTGCGTCGCCACCGTGTCCACCACTCGCACGAGGTCGGGGGCGTCCCCACCGCCTCCCAACGCCGACATGCTCGGCAGCGAGGGTTCCACCTCGCATCCCGGCTCGGGGGGCCGCAGCCAGTCGGCGGCCCCCTGTGAACCGGCCTCCCCGCGCACGCCCGCGAGCCTTCCGGCCCCGCCCGGAAGCGCCGGCGCCGCCAGCCGACCGCCCGTTCCGACGGCGGTGAGGTCCAGGTCGAGGCCGCCCCAGTCCAGCCACTCCAGCAGACCCGGCAGCTCCTCCGCGCTCCCCGCCGCGACCAGCAGCAGCATCCGGTCCCCGCGCAGCGCCACCGGCGAGCCCGGACCGGGCACCGGTCCCAGATGCCTGAGCGCCGCGACCCCCGCTTCCGCCGGGACATCGAGCACATCGAAGCGCAGGCCCGTAAGGAGTTGTACGGGCGTCCCGGGCACGGTCGCCCAGCCGAGTTCGTTCTCGTACCACTGCCGCACCGCGTCCCGGGCGATGTCACCCGGAACATCGCGCGGGACGACGCCCTGGGCCTCGCTCGGGTCGAGCGGTCGGCGGGGAAGGGGGACGATGGCCATGTCAGGAGCAACCGTGCGAAGGAGCCCGGAGTTACGCTGGGTATCGGCTCGGATGCGAGGAGTGCCGGGAAAGGGGGCGTTCCGTGGTGTGTGACGACGCAAGGATGTTCGCCCTTAGCGGAGGGAACCGGTGCATCCGGCATGGAGTGTCAGTGCCTACGGGTAAGACATCCCTAGTGGGAGGGGGCGACACGCAGGAATGGCCGTCTCACGTTCGCCATCGGCGTACTGATGGTGGGGGTAACTGCCTGGCCTGCGGGAACATCGTCTCGCACCATCGGGTTGGAGCAGATGTCGGCGTTCGGGGTCAGGAGGCCAAGGACGGTGTCGGCAGTTGGAATGAGCGGTCCCCGCTTGCGGGACTAAGCTGCGGAAGGACAGCGAGGGGAGCGTCCCCTCACTGCCTGACCGCTCTGAGGAGCGATTAACGATGTTCGAGAGGTTCACCGACCGCGCGCGGCGGGTTGTCGTCCTGGCTCAGGAAGAAGCCCGGATGCTCAACCACAACTACATCGGCACCGAGCACATCCTCCTGGGCCTGATCCACGAGGGTGAGGGTGTCGCCGCTAAGGCCCTGGAGAGCCTCGGGATTTCGCTCGAGGCGGTCCGCCAGCAGGTGGAGGAGATCATCGGGCAGGGGCAGCAGGCCCCGTCCGGGCACATCCCCTTCACCCCCCGTGCCAAGAAGGTCCTGGAGCTGTCGCTCCGCGAGGCCCTTCAGCTGGGCCACAACTACATCGGCACGGAGCACATCCTGCTCGGCCTGATCCGTGAGGGCGAGGGCGTCGCCGCCCAGGTCCTGGTCAAGCTGGGCGCAGATCTCAACCGGGTGCGGCAGCAGGTCATCCAGCTGCTCTCCGGTTACCAGGGCAAGGAGACCGCCACCGCCGGCGGGCCCGCCGAGGGCACCCCCTCGACGTCCCTGGTCCTCGACCAGTTCGGCCGGAACCTCACCCAGGCCGCTCGTGAGTCCAAGCTCGACCCGGTGATCGGGCGCGAGAAGGAGATCGAGCGGGTCATGCAGGTGCTGTCCCGCCGCACCAAGAACAACCCGGTGCTGATCGGTGAGCCCGGTGTCGGCAAGACCGCCGTCGTCGAAGGCCTCGCCCAGGCCATCGTCAAGGGCGAGGTGCCCGAGACCCTCAAGGACAAGCACCTCTACACCCTCGACCTCGGCGCGCTGGTCGCCGGCTCCCGCTACCGCGGTGACTTCGAGGAGCGCCTGAAGAAGGTGCTCAAGGAGATCCGCACCCGCGGCGACATCATCCTGTTCATCGACGAGCTGCACACGCTGGTCGGTGCGGGTGCCGCCGAGGGCGCCATCGACGCCGCCTCGATCCTGAAGCCGATGCTGGCCCGCGGTGAGCTGCAGACCATCGGTGCCACCACGCTGGACGAGTACCGCAAGCACCTGGAGAAGGACGCGGCCCTGGAGCGCCGCTTCCAGCCCATCCAGGTCGCCGAGCCCTCGCTCCCGCACACCATCGAGATCCTCAAGGGCCTCCGTGACCGGTACGAGGCGCACCACCGCGTCTCGATCACGGACGAGGCCCTGGTGCAGGCGGCGACGCTCGCCGACCGGTACATCTCGGACCGCTTCCTCCCGGACAAGGCGATCGACCTGATCGACGAGGCCGGATCGCGGATGCGCATCCGCCGGATGACCGCGCCGCCGGACCTCCGCGAGTTCGACGAGAAGATCGCCGGTGTCCGCCGGGACAAGGAGTCCGCGATCGACTCGCAGGACTTCGAGAAGGCCGCCTCCCTGCGCGACAAGGAGAAGCAGCTTCTCGCCGCGAAGGCCAAGCGGGAGAAGGAGTGGAAGGCCGGCGACATGGACGTCGTCGCCGAGGTCGACGGCGAGCTGATCGCCGAGGTCCTCGCGACCGCCACCGGCATCCCGGTCTTCAAGCTGACCGAGGAGGAGTCCTCGCGTCTGCTGCGTATGGAGGACGAGCTCCACAAGCGGGTCATCGGCCAGGTCGACGCCGTCAAGGCGCTGTCGAAGGCGATCCGTCGTACGCGCGCGGGCCTCAAGGACCCGAAGCGTCCCGGTGGTTCGTTCATCTTCGCGGGCCCGTCCGGTGTCGGTAAGACGGAACTCTCCAAGGCTCTGGCCGAGTTCCTCTTCGGTGACGAGGACGCGCTGATCTCCCTCGACATGTCGGAGTTCAGCGAGAAGCACACGGTCTCGCGGCTCTTCGGTTCGCCCCCCGGCTACGTGGGCTACGAAGAGGGCGGCCAGCTGACCGAGAAGGTCCGCCGCAAGCCGTTCTCCGTCGTCCTCTTCGACGAGGTCGAGAAGGCCCACCCGGACATCTTCAACTCGCTGCTGCAGATCCTGGAGGACGGTCGGCTGACCGACTCCCAGGGCCGGGTCGTGGACTTCAAGAACACGGTCATCATCATGACGACCAACCTCGGCACCCGGGACATCTCCAAGGGCTTCAACCTGGGCTTCGCGGCCTCGGGCGACAAGAAGACCAACTACGAGCGCATGAAGAACAAGGTCTCGGACGAGCTGAAGCAGCACTTCCGGCCCGAGTTCCTCAACCGTGTCGACGACGTCGTCGTCTTCCCGCAGCTCACGCAGGAGGACATCCTCAAGATCGTCGACCTGATGATCGGCAAGGTCGACGAGCGCCTCAAGGACCGGGACATGGGCATCGAGCTCTCCCAGGCCGCGAAGGAGCTGCTGTCCAAGAAGGGCTACGACCCCGTCCTGGGCGCCCGGCCGCTGCGCCGGACCATCCAGCGCGAGGTCGAGGACACCCTCTCCGAGAAGATCCTCTTCGGCGAGCTGCGCCCCGGCCACATCGTGGTCGTGGACACCGAGGGCGAGGGCGACGCGGCCACCTTCACCTTCCGGGGTGAGGAGAAGTCGGCGCTGCCGGACGTCCCGCCGATCGAGCAGGCGGCCGGCGGCGCGGGCCCGAACCTGAGCAAGGACGCGTAACCGCGGCGCTCGGCCCGAGCGCGCGCAGGGGCTGCCCCGGGACTTCGGTCCCGGGGCAGCCCCTTTTGTGTTTCCGGCGCGTGCGGAGAGGGGCATTTCCGGCGGGTTCCGAGTGATGCGGGCCTCGTAGTCGGCGTCACATTCGGGGTTCTTCTGCGAGGGGTGTCGGTGACGTGCCGCACAGGTCATTTGTCCGGTACTAGGAGGAATAGTGGCGGGAAGGTGGTGAGCAAAACGGACATTTGGGTTCGAGGGTGAGGGATTCGAAGGGTGATGTGCAGGTGGGGACGGGTTTGGGGGTGGGTGTCAAGAAGGGGTCCCATTTCGCGTGGAGTACGACGTTCCGTCGTAGGTCACACATTTGGGGCGGTTCGGGGCGGGGCGGTACCAAGGGGTGTCCCATTCGGCAGGCGCTGATGTGTGCCGGGTGGGATTCGTGTCCGTCGAGGCACAGTCCTTGTCTCCGTTCCCCGTGAGGTTCTCCATGTCGCAGCGTGTTCGCACTCCCCGCACCCGTACGTCCCAGCTCCGCGTCCGGGCCGCCCTGGTGGCCGCCGGGGTGGGGGTCTCGGGTGTGCTGGGTGCCGGGGTCGCGGCCGCCGCCGGTGGTCCTCAGGCCGCGAGTGCCACCACCGCCACCGTTCAGACCGTCGCCGCCAAGAAGGCCGCCAAGAAGGCGACCTCCTGGGTCAGCCCGGTCAAGGGCTACAAGCTGAGCGCCAGCTTCGCGCAGGCCGGCAACATGTGGTCCGCCAAGCACAGCGGGCAGGACTTCGCCGTCAAGAGCGGCACGTCCGTCGTCGCCGCGCACGGCGGCACCGTCGTGAAGGCCGGCGGCAACGGCGCCGGCGACGGTCCCGCGTACGGCAACGCCGTCGTCATCAAGCACGGCAACGGCACCTTCTCGCAGTACGCCCACCTCTCGAAGGTGAACGTGAAGGCCGGGCAGGTCGTCAAGACCGGGCAGCGCATAGCCCTCTCCGGCAACACCGGTAACTCCAGCGGGCCGCACCTGCACTTCGAGGTCCGTACGACCGCCAACTACGGCTCCGCCATCGACCCGGTCGCCTTCCTGCGGACCAAGGGCATCACCGTCTGACGTGAGCGGGCGGGGTCAGCACGGGCCGTGGTCCTGGCCCGTGCCGCACATCGGGGTGCCGGCGTAGTAGTCGTTGAGCAGGATCATGAGCAGGACCATCGTCACCCCCACCAGCGCCGTCCCGACCACGGCGACGACATGGCGTCTGCGGAGGAACGCGGCGCGCTCCTCGTCGGTCATACGGGCGTAGTCGTCGGCGTTCATCCGGGCCTCCTCGGCGGGTGCTCGGGAGAGTCCCGAAAGCTCTGATGTTTTACCCCGGTTCGCGGGCATTCAAGAGTTCTGGGTGCCCGTGTGTGCCTGGGTCACCAGATCGATCGCGACCTCCAGGACGGCCTCGCGCTTCTCCTCGGGGTCGCCTTCGACGTCCCGGAGGACGAACATCCCGGCGTGCATGGTGAACAGGGCGCTCATGCAGCGGACCTGGTCGGTCAGGGCGGCGTCCGGCTCCTTGATCGTGTCGATCAGCCGGATCATGCGGTCCTTGAACGTCTCCCCGACGCTCAGCTCGCGCACCGTCGCCTGGTTCTCCTGCATGAAGCGGAAGAGGGGGGCCACGTCGGCGAGGGCCACGCTGTAGCGGCGCAGGATCTCCCGCTTGGTGTCGAGCGTGCGGGGCTGGGCGCCGGCCCATTCGATCAGCTCGTCGATCGGGCGCTGCAGGTCCTGGAAGAGGCCGATGAGGATGTCTTCCTTGGTCTTGAAGTGGTAGTAGAGCGCCGCCTTCGTCACGTCGAGGCGTTCGGCGATCTCCCGCAGTGAGGTCTTCTCGTACCCCTGTTCGGCGAAGAGTTCGAGGGCGACGTCCTGGATGCGCTGACGGGTGTTGCCGCGACGCTGCCGCCTCGGAGCCGCGTCCGCCGCCTCCGTCGTGTGTGTCGCGTCCACTGTCGGGTCGCTCATCCTCGTATCTCCTCGCCGTCACGGATGGCCTGGGTCGGTCAAGGCTCGGCCAAGCCCGCTGAACTTACTTGACGCCCGGCTAGTTAGAGACCTAGCTTCCCTAAGTGTAGACAACTAGCCGGTCGGCAAGTAAGTGCTCGGATGCTCCGGGGGGAGTGGAGGACCGCGATGGATGCGGAGAAGAAGAACGAAGTGAGCGGTGGGGCCGAGGCGGACGGGCCGCAGCCGCGCAGTGTGCGGGTGGTGCTGCTCGCGCTCATGATCGCCATGCTGCTGGCGATGCTCGACAACATGATCATCGGCACCGCGATGCCGACGATCGTGGGCGAGCTGGGCGGACTCGAACACCTGTCGTGGGTCGTCACCGCGTACACCCTGGCGACCGCCGCCTCCACTCCGATCTGGGGCAAGCTCGGCGACCTCTACGGGCGCAAGCGGGTCTTCATGACCTCGATCGTGATCTTCCTGATCGGGTCGGCGCTGAGCGGGATGGCCCAGGACATGGGGCAGCTCATCGGGTTCCGCGCGATCCAGGGGCTCGGCGCCGGCGGGCTGATGGTCGGCGTCATGGCGATCATCGGCGATCTGATACCGCCCCGGGAACGCGGCAAGTACCAGGGGATGATGGCCGGAGTGATGGCCCTCGCCATGATCGCCGGGCCGCTGGTCGGCGGGTCCATCACCGACCACTGGGGCTGGCGCTGGTCCTTCTACATCAACCTGCCGCTCGGCGTCGTGGCGCTGATCGCCGTCAGCGCCGTACTGCATCTGCCGAAGCCGGCGCGGGACGGGCGGTCGGCGCGGGACATCGACTATCTCGGCGCGGCGCTGCTGACCGTCGGCATCACGGCGATCGTGCTGGTCACGACGTGGGGCGGGACCGATTACGCCTGGGGGTCGGCCGTCATCATGGAGCTGATCGCGCTCGGGGTGGCCGCGCTGGTCGGGTTCCTGTTCGTGCAGAAGCGGGTGGCGGAGCCGGTGATCCCGCTGCACATCTTCCGCAGCCGGAACTTCACGCTGATGTCCGTGATCGGGTTCTTCACCGGGTTCGTGATGTTCGGCGCGGTGCTGTTCCTGCCGCTGTTCCAGCAGTCCGTGCAGGGCGCGTCCGCGACCAACTCCGGGCTGTTGCTGCTGCCGATGCTGGGGGCGATGCTCGCGGTGTCGATGGTGGCCGGGCGGGTGACCACGGGGAGCGGCCGTTACAAGGTCTTCCCGGTCGTCGGGAGCGTCCTGATGATCGTGGGGCTGTTCCTGCTGTCGCAGATGGACACCGGGACGAGCCGGGTGACGTCCGGGCTGTTCATGGCCGTGCTGGGCGCCGGCATGGGGTGTCTGATGCAGATCACCATGCTGGTCGCGCAGAACAGTGTCGAGATGAAGGACATGGGGGTCGCGTCCTCGACCACCACGCTCGCCCGGACGCTGGGGTCGTCCTTCGGGGTCGCGATCATGGGAGCCCTCTTCAACAGCCGGGTGCAGGACGTGATGAGCGAGCGGGCCGGGGCGCTGGGGTCGGCGGTGACCGAGCGGTCCGCGCAGCTGGATGCCGCGAGTCTGGCGAAGTTGCCTGCGGCGGCTCGGGAGGCGTATCAGTACGCGGTGGCTTCCGGGACGCACTCGGCGTTTTTGCTGGGGGCGGTGGTGTCCGTGGTGGCGTTGGTGGCTGCGGTGTTCGTGAGGGAGGTGCCGTTGCGGGGGGCCGGGGGGCCTTCTGCGGCGGAGGCATCTGGCAAGGCGGAGGCCGGGGACATGGTGCGCGCCTGAGGGGGAGTGGGGCGCGGTTCGTCGGCGGGTCCGGTGGGGGCTGGTCGCGCAGTTCCCCGCGCCCCTTAAGGGCCTACGGCCCTTTCAGGCCGAAAAGCGAGGGGCGCAGCCCCTGCTTTTCAGGGGCGCGGGGAACTGCGCGACCAGCCCCCACCGGACCCGCACGCGAATGACCGACCCCCGTCACACCCCCTCGTTGCCCATCGGCAACATCGGGTAGCTGCCGGTGTTCGTGGGGGCGTGTTCGGGGAGCCAGAGGACGGCCACGGCGCCCTCGGCGGGGACGGTGTGCGGGGCGCCGGGCGGGCGGATGTTGCGGAAGGTGAGGCGGGCGCCGAGGACACGGGCCTGGCCGGCGGCGATGGTGAGGCCGAGGCCGTGGCCCTGGCCGGCCCGGTCGGAGGCCCCGGTGCGGAAGCGGCGGGGCCCGTCCGCGAGCAGGTCCTCCGGGAAGCCGGGGCCGTGGTCGCGGACCCGGATCACCCGGCCCTCGACGGACACGTCGATCGGCGGCCGGCCGTGCTTCGCCGCGTTGGCCAGCAGATTCAGCAGGACGCGTTCGAGACGGCGGGGGTCCGTGGTGACCGCCGACTCGTGCACGATCTGTACACGCGCGTCCGCGTCCTTCGCCGCCACCCGCCGGGCCACGAACTCGCCCAGCATGATGTCCTGCAACTCCGCCCGCTCGGACGCCCCGTCGAGCCGGGCCACCTCCAGGACGTCCTCGACGAGCGTGCGCATCGCCTGGGCCCGGTCGCGGACCAGTTCGGAGGGGCGGCCCGGCGGCAGCAGTTCCGCCGCCGTCAGCAGGCCGGTCACCGGGGTGCGCAGCTCGTGCGCGATGTCCGCCGTCACCCGGCGCTCCGCCTCGATGCGCTGCCGGAGGGTGTCGGCCATGGCGTCCACGGCCCGCGCCAGTTCGGCGGTCTCGTCGCGGACGACACCACCGATCGCGTCCTGCACCCGTACGTCGGACTCGCCCTTGGCGACCTCGTGCGCGGCGGCCGCCGCCTTGCGCAGCCGACGGGACATCTGGCCGCCGATGAGCACCCCGAGGGCCGAGCCGCCGAAGACCACCGCGATCGAGCCGATCAGCAGGGCCTGGTCGAGGTCGCGCATCACCGCGGAGCTGTGGTCGGTGAAGTCGGTGTGCAGGGAGAGGACTCTCTTGTCCTTCAGCGGGACCGCCGCCCAGATGTCGGGCACCCCGTTCGCGCCCTCGGACACATAGGTGGCCCGGCGGCCCTCCCTGACCTTGTTGAGCAGGTCCCTCGGGATCTCGGGGTCGTCGATCTTCACCCCGAAGGCGCCGGACTTCAGCGGGCGGCCCGACTCGTACATGCGCTGGGCGACCTGGATGCGCTCGTCGGCGAGGTCGCGCGAGTTGTCGAGCATCGAGACCCGGGCCGCGTTGTGCACGACCAGGCTCAGCGCGACCGCCACCAGCGCGCCGACCAGGGCGATCGCCGCGCTCAGCTGCCAGCGCAGGCCGGTACGGATGCCCGACGCGGGCCGGAGGCCCGGGGCGGACCCGGGGAGGGACCCCGTGCCGGACCGGTCGTCGGCCGCGGGTGCCGTGCTCGCCGTACCGGGGCCGGTGGTGCCCGGACGCGAGGGCTCGCGCCGCCCTCGTATCCCCCTCATGCTCATGTTCATGTCGTCGCCCCGCCCGCTCAGGCCTTGAGCTTGTAGCCGAAACCGCGGACCGTCTCGATCCGGTCCTGGCCGATCTTGGCGCGCAGCCGCTGCACATGGACATCGACGACCCGGGTGTCGCCGCCCCAGCCGTAGTCCCACACGCGTTCGAGCAGCTTGTCGCGGGAGAGGACCGTGCCGGGGGCGGAGGAGAACTCCAGCAGCAGACGCATCTCGGTCGGTGTCAGGGCCACCGGCTCCCCGGACTTCCGTACCTCCATACCCACGGTGTCGATCACCAGTTCGTCGAATGCGCCGAAGGTGAGCACCCCGCCGGTGCCCGCGGCCCCGGACTCCTCGGCCTTGGCGTCGCCGCCGCTCGCGTGGCCGAAGCGGCGCAGCACCGCGCGGATCCGGGCGACCAGGACGGCACCGTCGAACGGCTTGGTCACGTAGTCGTCGGCGCCCGCCTCCAGGCCCAGCACCACATCGATGGAGTCGGCGCGCGCCGAGAGCATGATCACGGGGACGGTCGACTCGTCACGGATACGGCGGCACAGGGAGACCCCGTCCAGGCCGGGGACCATGACGTCGAGGAGCGCGATGTCGGGCCGGTCCGCGCGGAACGCCTCCAGCCCCGACAGTCCGTCGGGCATGGCCGTGACCGCGAAACCGTCCCGCTCCAGAGCGAGTTGGGTGGCCTCGCGGATGACATCGTCGTCCTCGACGAACAGGACATGGGTCTGCTCTGCCATCCGGTGATCTCGCTCGCTCTCGGTCGGGGTGGGCCGGTACGGGGCTGGTGCGGGGCGGTAGGGGGCTGGTACGGGGCGGTGAGGTGGGGCACCGGGTGGGGGTGGGGTGCGGGGTGGGCGTCAGCCCGTTCCCGGCGTCGCCGACTCCGCGCCGCCCACCGCGGTGCTGTACTCGGTGCGCGTGCTGGCCCGCTCGGCGAAGGCGTCCTTGAGCCACCGATAGGTGGTCACTTCCTCGCTGGACGGATACGACGACGGGTCGCCATTCTCGTACAGCTGCCGGGTGACCAGCAGATCGCCCCGGTCGATCTCCGCGTAGACGGGCGGCTGTTCGGAGAGGAACACGCTCCGGTACCCGCCCTTCTCCGCGCGGTACACGTACGAGGCCACACCGACGGCGTCCGCGCACGTCATCACATTGACCACGAGGTCGTCGGACGCGCCCCCGGTCAGATCCCCGTACGTCACGTCCACCGGGTACTCGTCCGCCACGCACGGCCTGAGGTCGCTCTTGACCGCCTTGCTGACCTCCGGGTCCGCGCGGACCATCCGGACGATGTCGTCGACGCTCGGGTGATCGCCGTCCCCCTCGCCGTCGGCCGACGCGGAGGCGGACGGCGAGGCGGCACCCGCCGCGAGGGAGTCGCTGTCGGCGGGTCCCTCGTCGCGGGCGCCGGTGCCGCCCGTACCGCAGGCGGAGACGGAAAGACCGAGGGCGGCGAGCACGGCCACCGCCGTGATCACCGCCTTCGTGGCCCGCCCGGCCGCTCGGCCGGGGTCGGCCGTTGTGCTCAGGCCGCGCAACGCTCCTGCTCCTCGCTCGCTTCGAGCGCACGGGCGGCGCGCTCATCGATGTCCCGCGACTCCAGCTCCTCGCGGAGCCGGGCCAGCGCGCGGTGCAGCGTGCTCTTGACGGTGCCGGCCGACATACCGAGGGCGGCGGCCGTCTCCTCCGTGGACATCTGCTCCCAGTGTCGCAGCACCACGACACTGCGCTGCTTGGGAGCCAGCACCTTCATGATGTCCATGAGGAGGGCGCGGTCCGCGTGCTGCTCGGTGGAGTCCTCGATGCAGGCGTCCGGGAGCTGCTCGGTCGGGACCTCCTCCAGCTTCCGGGCCCGCCACCACTCCGTCCGCGTGTTGATCATGACCCGGCGCAGATAGGCGTCGGCCAGGCGCTTGTCCGCGATGCCGTCCCAGCGGCCGTACGTCCGGGCCAGCGCCGTCTGCAGCAGATCCTGGGCGTCCACCGGGTCCGGCACGAGCCGGCGGGCGCTGCGCAGCAGCGCGTCCTGCCGGGTACGGACGTACTCCTCGAATTCGAGCACCTCGCCGTGCGCCATGATCAACCGCCTCCGTTCCCCGTGTCCGACGCCCGCGCTCCCCGCGCTCCGCCGGTTGTCCGCCGTCTCGTGTGCTTCGTGTCGCTCGCCCCGCCGGATCCGCTGGTTCGTTTCGCGGGTTCCTGCGGTACGCCAATGAAGCTACGGAGGGGTTGTCACGGGGACGTCCGAAGCAGCCTGCGGAGAACGCTCGGCTGTCCGTCGGTTGTGTAACGGAAGTAGGAACGGGGTAAAACCAGCTGCCTTTTCAGGTGGCTATGAGGCGATTTACCCCGTCGGGCGGCAGTCGGGTCTGTGGTGCGGTGAGGGCTCGGCGATGGGCTGGCTGTGTGCGGTCAGGTGAGGGGGAGACGGTAGAGACCACCCGCAAGGGGTTCCACCAGACCGTCGGAGACCAGGCCGTCGAGCGCGCGGGCGCGCTGCACCGGTTCGTCCCACACCCGGTCGAGAACCGCCTGCGGCACGGGCGCGACCGCCTCCCGCAGCACGGCGAGGAGCTTGCCGCGGACCTGACGGTCGGTACCGGCGTACGTCTGGCCGCGCCGCGCCGGACCCTCGTGCGCGGGCTTCCCGGCCAGCCGCCACGCGCACTGCCCGGCGATCGGGCAGCGCGCGCACGTCTCGTTCTTCGCCGTGCACACCAGCGCGCCCAGCTCCATCGACGCGGCCGCCCACCGGGACGCCGTCCCGTCGTCCTCGGGCAGCAGGGCCCGGGCCAGCTTCCGCTCGGCCGCCGTGGTCGCGTTCGGCGGGTACTGGGTGCCGCTGACCGCGCGGGCGAAGACCCGCCGCACGTTCGTGTCGAGCACGGCGTGCCGCTGTCCGTACGCGAACGACGCCACCGCCGCGGCCGTGTACTCGCCGATCCCCGGCAGCGCGAGCAGCTGCGCGTGCTCCCGGGGTACGTCTCCGCCGTGCCGTTCCGTTATGGCCACCGCCGCGCCGTGCAGCCGTAGCGCGCGACGTGGGTAACCGAGGCGGCCCCAGGCGCGCACCGCCTCGCCCGGTGGTTCCTTCGCGAGGTCCGCGGGGCGGGGCCAGCGGGCCAACCACTGTTCGTAGACGGGCAGTACGCGGTTGACCGGGGTCTGCTGCAGCATGAACTCGCTGACCATCACCCCCCATGGCCCGGCCTCCGGCCGCCGCCAGGGCAGGTCACGGGCGTGCGTCTCGAACCAGGAGATCACCGGGGTGTGCAGTGCGGTCGGGGTGACGTCGGTGGGGCTGCTCTGAGGCTTCGTGGGTGCAGTCATGGCACGGTCGATCCTGCCATGTGGGTTCTGGTGGGGGCGGCTTCTGGCGGGGGGTGTCTGGGGTGCGTTGCCGGGTGCGGGTGCGTGGGGCTTCTCGCGCAGTTCCCCGCGCCGCTGAAAGACACAGGCCCCCGCGAGCCTGAAAGACCACGGGGCCGCGGGCCTGAAAAGCACGGGGCGCAGCCCCGGCTTTTCAGGGGCGCGGGGAACTGCGCGAGAAGCCCCACCGGAGCCGCAGACGCCGACGCACCCGAAAACCCACCCCCTTCCGCGCCCCCCGCTCAGCCAGCCGCGCGCCACCCCAGTTCAGGCCCCAGCTTCGTCGCGATGTCCGTCAGGATCTGTACGTAGTCCTCATGATCGAAGGTGAACGGCAACGCGAACGCGACCTCGTCGATCTCGCGGAACGCGACGTGCGCGTGCAGCTGTTCGGCGATCTCCGCGGACGTACCCACCAGGTCGGGCGCGAAGAGCAGCCGCCCCGGCCCCTGCGGCGCCGCGGTCCGCGGCAGCCGCCGCGCCGCGTACGCCTCGTACTTGGCGCGCTGCTCCGCCGTCGCCGAGTCGGTCGGGATGACGACCAGCCCCTGTGAGACCCGGGCCCGCTCCCCGTCGGGGTGGTGCGCCCGGAACTCCCGCAGGTGGGAGAGCTGGACCCCCGCGAAGTCCACGGCGACGCCGTCGCCCTCCGCCTTCACCACGCTGCTGGTCAGGAAGTTCATACCGTTCTGGCCGGCCCACCGCGCCGACCGCAGGCTGCCGCCGCCGTACCACATACGGGCGCCCAGCCCGGGGGAATACGGCTGCACCCGGTCGGAGAACACCTCGAAGCCCTCGGTGCCGCTGAAGTCGGTGGCCGCCTCGCCCCGGACGAAGCCGAGCAGCCGCCCGACCCGTTCGAAGCCGAAGTCCTCCGCGTCGGCGGTGTCCGGGTAGAGCGCCGCCCTGACGGTGTCGTAGTGCATCGGCGGCCCGACGCTGACCCCCGGGTTGAGCCGGCCGCCGGAGAGGAGGTCGACCGTGGCCAGGTCCTCGGCGAGCCGCAGCGGGTTCTCCCAGCCCAACGGGATGACGGCGGTGCCCAGTTCGATACGGCTCGTGCGCTGTGAGGCCGCCGCCAGGACCGCGACGGGGGAGGAGATGCCGTACTGCAGATGACGGTGGCGCAGCCAGGCGCTGTCGAAGCCGAGGCGCTCGCCGAGTTCGATGATCTCCAGCGTCGACTCGTGGCCCCGGCGCGGGTCGGCCTCGTCGAACAGTCCGATGGTCAGAAACCCGAGCCTCCGCAAGGGCCTCGGCCCGGGTGCGGTGGTGTCGGGCTCCGCGGATCCGTCCATCGTCTTCTCCAAGTCCTCCGGCCTGCTTCGGTGGTGGGGACGATTGTGGCAGGTGGGGTGGGAGGGAGAGACGGCGAGTATGTCCGGCCGGGGGTGGGCCACGTGCTCGTGTTCCCCGAACGGATGTGTGGAGCGGGGGAGTTGGCGCGGGGCACGTCGCCCTGTTCCGGTCACGGACCGTGCTCGTACGGCCTCTTCGATCACGTACCGCGATCATGGGGCGCCCGGCCGAGGCG
The DNA here is from genome assembly GCF_020010925.1 of Streptomyces griseiscabiei. Taxonomy (NCBI): domain Bacteria; kingdom Bacillati; phylum Actinomycetota; class Actinomycetes; order Kitasatosporales; family Streptomycetaceae; genus Streptomyces; species Streptomyces griseiscabiei. The sequence goes on from NZ_JAGJBZ010000003.1 coordinate 653,111, forward strand.
ATGAGGGCGACGACCGGAATGATGATCCGGAAAAGTTGCGGTTTCGGGCGGCGGGTGGGGCCGGACAAGTGCCGGATCTCTCGTACAGTTTGCGCCGTGGGATCTCTGCGCAATCCGATCGGGCCGCTTCCCTCCACCATCTACTGGCGACGGAGGGCCATTCTGCTGACCGTGCTCGGTCTGCTCGCGATTCTGATCGTGTGGGTCGTCGTCGGCGGTGGCGGGAACGGTGACAACAACGCCGGCGGGTCCGACGGCAAGAATCCCGCGCCCTCGATCACTCCCGGGCCGTCCGGGTCCGGGCCCGCGATCAGTCAAGCGCCGGGCGGGCGGGACGAGTCGGGCGACGAGTCGAGCGCGGGCGGCGACAGCGCGGGGTCCGGCTCGGGGTCGAGTTCCGGCTCCGGGGGCGGGTCCGAGGGCGCCGATGGTGGGTCCGGTGCCGCCGGTGGTGGCACGTCGGACGACGGCGGCAAGAACGGGAGCAGTTCCGGTGAGCAGGTGCCGGCGGGGTCGAGCCTGCCCAACTGCACCGCCGGGGCCGTGAAGTTGACCGTGCGCAGTGTGCGCAACGCCTACGAGCCCGGGGTGAACCCCACGTTCGAACTCATCGCGCGCAACTCCTCCGGCGGGGACTGCAAGCTTGATCTCGGGCCGGACAACACGGTGGTGACGATCACGGCGGCCGACGGGGACGACGCGTTCTGGGCGTCCGACGACTGCCACGAGACCGCGGGGAGTCTGCTGTTCCGGGTGCCGGCCGGGGACCGGGTCACCTACACCGTGGAGTGGAACCGGGACGCGAGTGCGCCCAACTGCGCTACACCCGCCGCGGGTTCGGCTGTCGCCGGGACGTATCTCCTGGAGGCGAAGGCGCCGGGGCTGGCTGTGGCCCGGACGTCGTTCGTGCTGGAGAAGGACTGACGGGGCGGGTTCGCGTGGGGCGTTTCCTCGCCCCCGCCGCCCCTGCCCGTCCCATCCCCTCAAGGGGCTGCGCCCCTTTGCCCCCCCCAGGCGTCCGTCCGGTGGGGCTTCTCGCGCCGTTCCCCGCACCCCTGGAAGGGCCTGCGGCCCGTTCGGGGCTAGGGCCTGTCTTCAAATTCCCGTCGTCGCCCGAAGGGCGGCCCCGCGGCGTCAGGTGCGTGCTCTTGGCGTGCCGGGCCCTGACCCGCGTACTGGACGTACTCGGGTCAGGGCCCGGTGCGGCGAGAGTGCGTGCATGGCGTCGCGGGGCAGGCGGGAATTTGAAGACAGGCCCTAGGTGTATTGAGCATGAGCGTTGTTGACACTGGCGGGTCTTGAACATGGCGAAGACCTCCGATGTGGTGGAGCTGTCTAGGAACACACCGCACGGAGGTCTTCGTGTCCCACCGTAATGCCCGGCTGACCGTTCACGGCAGGCGGCTGCTCGTCGAACGTGTCCGCTCGGGCCGTCCCGTGGCGCACGTGGCCGCAGAGATGGGCATCTCACGCGCCACGGCCCACAAGTGGATCCGCCGCTGGCGCTGTGAAGGCGAGGCCGGGCTTCTTGACCGTTCGAGCAGGCCGCATCGGACGCCGCACCGCACCCCGGCGACGGCGGAGGACCGGGTGTGCCGGCTGCGGCGGGAGCGCAAGCCCGGCCCGGCCCGCATCGGCCCGGTCCTGGGCCTGCCCACCTCCACCGTGCACCGGATCCTGACCCGCCACGGCCTCAACCGCCTGGCCTGGCTGGACCGCCCCACCGGCGCCGTGATCCGCCGCTACGAACGCGACCGCCCCGGCGAACTGATCCACGTCGACGTCAAGAAGCTCGGCCGGATCCCCGACGGCGGCGGCCACAAGGTGCTGGGCCGCCGGGCGGGCCGGACCACGCGCAGCGGCATGGGCTTCGACTACGTCCACTCCGCCGTCGACGACCACACTCGCGTCGCCTACAGCGAGATCCACCCGGACGAGAAGGCCGACACCTGCGCCGCCTTCCTGCGCCGGGCCGCGGCCTTCTTCGCCGCATCGGGCATCGACCGCATCGAGCGGGTCCTGACCGACAACGCCTGGCCCTACCGCAAGAGCTTCGCCTGGCAGCAGGCGCTGGCCGACCTCGGCGCGACCGGCAAGCTCACCCGCGCCTACCGGCCGCAGACCAACGGCAAGGTCGAACGCTTCAACCGCACCCTGCTCGACGAATGGGCCTACCTGCGGCCCTACACCAGCAACACCGAACGCGCCGACGCCCTGGCAGACTTCCTGCACACCTACAACCACCACCGCTGCCACACCGCACTCGGCGGCCAGCCACCCATCACCCGCGTCAACAACGCTGCGGCTCAATACACCTAGGGCCTGTCTGATGGATCTCCGCGGCGTCGCGACGCCCGGCACGCACTCCCCCACTGCCTCAAGGGCGTGGGGGACCTCCAGCCGCACGGCGCGAAGGGCCAGGTGGCTCCGCCACAGGACCCTCCACGCCGCACGCCGAGCGCACGCACCGAACGCCGCTCCTTCTCCCACGGAGATCCATCAGAAGGGCCCTAGACGTACCTCTCCAGGATCGACGACTCCGCCAGGCGGGACAGGCCCTCGCGGACGCTGCGGGCTCGGGCCTCGCCCACTCCGTCGACCGTCTGGAGGTCGTCGACGCTGGCGGCGAGGAGCTTCTGGAGGCCGCCGAAGTGTTCGACGAGGCGGTCGATGATGGCGCCGGGGAGACGGGGCACCTTGGCGAGGAGGCGGTAGCCGCGCGGGGAGACCGCGGAGTCCATGCCCTCCGGGGAGCCGGTGTAGCCGAGGGCGCGGGCGACCGTGGGGAGTTCGAGCAGCTCCGCGTGGGTGAGGGCGTCGAGTTCGCGGAGGGCCTCGTCGACCGTGCGGGAGCGCTTGGCCGTGGGCTCGGGGACGTAGTCCCTGACCACCAGTTCACGCTCCGGTTCGACGCCCGCGATCAGCTCGTCGAGCTGCAGGGCCAGCAGACGGCCGTCCGTGCCCAGTTCGACCACGTACTCGGCGATCTCGGTGGCGATGCGGCGGACCATTTCCAGGCGCTGGGCGACCGCCGAGACGTCCCGGACCGTCACCAGGTCCTCGATCTCCAGCGCGGAGAGGGTGCCGGCCACTTCGTCCAGCCGGAGCTTGTACCGCTCCAGGGTCGCCAGGGCCTGGTTCGCGCGGGACAGGATCGCCGCCGAGTCCTCCAGGACGCGCCGGTGCCCGTCGACGTACAGCGCGATCAGGCGCATCGACTGGGAGACGGAGACGACCGGGAAGCCGACCTGTTTGCTCACGCGGTCGGCCGTGCGGTGCCGGGTGCCCGTCTCCTCGGTGGGGATCGTGGGGTCGGGGACCAGCTGGACCCCCGCCCGGAGGATCTTGGAGAGGTCCGAGGACAGCACGATGCCGCCGTCGAGCTTGCACAGCTCACGCAGGCGCGTGGCCGTGAACTCGACGTCCAGGACGAAACCGCCCGTGCACATCGGCTCCACCGTCTTGTCGAAGCCGAGCACGATGAGTCCGCCCGTGTTGCCGCGGAGAATCCGTTCAAGCCCGTCGCGCAGCGCCGTGCCTGGGGCCACGGCGCTCAGTGAGGCGCGCATCAGGCCATCGGCACCGGAGCTCCCACCGGACTTTCCGGGAGCTGCTGCCCGGTCGTTGGCTGCCACTGCACTCCTCCGGTCGCAGGTTCTGGGACGCTCCCGTTTCGCACATGTGGTTCGTACGGACGGGCGAGACCTGGGCAAAGTCTACCGGCGGTCCTCCTCGTCCCGTGGGGCCTCTCGCCGACGCGATCGGGGCAGTACCCGGAGCGCGTCTCCCATGTCGGCCACTTCCAGGACCTTCATGCCGGGCGGAACCTTGCCGGGATCGGTCGGAACGAGGGCGTGCGTGAAGCCGAGACGGTGTGCTTCGGCCAGCCGGCGCTGGACCCCGGTGACCCGTCTGACCTCGCCCGCGAGGCCCACCTCGCCGATCGCCACGAGGTTCTTGGGCAGGGGGGTGTCGCTGGCCGCGGAGGCCAGGGCGAGGGCGATCGCGAGGTCCGCGGCGGGCTCCGAGAGCTTCACCCCGCCGACCGTCGCCGAGTAGATGTCCCGCTTGCCGAGGGCGCTGATCCGGCCGCGCTGCTCCAGGACGGCGAGCATCATCGAGACCCGGGACGTCTCCAGGCCGGAGGTGGTCCGGCGGGGGGAGGGCAGCTGCGAGTCGACTGTGAGCGACTGCACTTCCGCGACCAGCGGGCGGCGGCCCTCCAGGGTCACGGTGAGACAGGTGCCGGGGACGGGTTCGTCGCGGCGGGTGAGGAAGAGACCGCTGGGGTCGGTGAGGCCGGTGATGCCCTCGTCGTGCAGTTCGAAGCAGCCGACCTCGTCCGTGGCGCCGTAGCGGTTCTTGACGCCGCGGACCAGACGGAGGCGGGCGTGCCGGTCGCCCTCGAAGTGCAGGACCACGTCGACGAGGTGCTCCAGGAGGCGGGGCCCCGCGATCGCGCCGTCCTTGGTGACATGGCCCACCAGGAGGGTCGACATGCCCCGCTCCTTCGACGCGCGGATCAGCGCGCCGGCGACCTCGCGGACCTGGGCCATGCCGCCGGGGGCGCCGTCGATCTCCGGGGAGGCGACGGTCTGGACCGAGTCGAGGATCAGCAGGCCCGGCTTGACCGCGTCCAGGTGGCCGAGGACGGCGGCGAGGTCGGTCTCGGCGGCCAGATAGAGGTGGTCGTGAAGGGCGCCGATGCGGTCGGCGCGCAGCCGGACCTGGCTGGCGGACTCCTCGCCCGTGACGTACAGGGTCGGATGCTCCGCGCTCGCGGACTTGGCGGCGGCGTCGAGGAGGAGGGTGGACTTGCCGACGCCGGGCTCGCCCGCGAGGAGGACGACGGCGCCGGGGACCAGACCGCCGCCGAGGACCCGGTCCAACTCGGGGACGCCGGTGGAGCGGGCGGTGGCCTGACGGCCGTCGACCTGGCCGATGGGGACGGCGGAGGTGGTGACGCGGCCGGGCGCCGTCGTGCGGACGGCCGGTGTGCCGTACTCCTCGACCGTGCCCCACGCCTGGCACTCGGGGCAGCGGCCGAGCCACTTGGCCGTCTGCCAGCCGCACTCGGTGCAGCGGTAGGACGGCCGGTCCTTCGCGGTCTTCGTACGGGCAGCCATGCACGAACCGTAACCGAGGCCACCGACAGCGACTTGGGGTTGGGTCGGGTGCGTTGTCGGCCGCGGCTCCGGTGGGGCTTCTCGCGCAGTTCCCCGCGCCCCTGGCGGGGCGCGGGCGTCGGGCGGTCTCCCTCGACTCGCTCCGCTACTTCCGGCGGCCGATCGTCAGATCCGCCGGGCGGTACGGGATGTAGGCCGCGCCGTCGAGGCCGAGGGCGACGGCGGCGGACTGGAGGGCGGCCGGAGTCGCCGAGGCGCCCCAGCGGCCCGTGTCGAGGCGGGACTCCACGGCGTGGAGGGCGGCGACCGTCTCGGCGGTGGTGAAGGCGCAGTGGCCCTGGCGCTCGACGTAGGCCTGGCGGAGCAGCGCGGCGTCGCCGGAGGCGCGGACGCGGTCGGCGAAGCGGTTCTCCTGCTCGACGGGGACGAGGTCGTCGGCGGTGGTGTGGATGTCGAGGAGCGGGACGGCGAGGCTCTGGCCGGCGGAGGAGGTGCGCTCACCGGCGGCGACGGCGGCCGGGTCGGCCTCGATCGCCGCGTGGGCGGTCAGGTTCCGCAGGTCGGCCCGGAGGTCGAGGCCCGCCTCCCGGTACAGGGCCTTGACCAGGGGCGCGTGCTGGGACGTGGCCAGCAGTCGGGCGTAGTCGATGCCCTTGTTGCCGGAGTTGTTGCCGCCCAGGGCCTTCTCGACGTGGTAGCGGGCGGGCTCCACACGGTTCAGCATGCCCTGGACCAGCCAGGACGCCTGCTGGGCCTGCTGCTCCGCCCGGTCGTCCGCGGTGGGGCGCTCCTTGCCGACGGCCCAGGTGGGCAGGTTGAGGTAGGCGGCGGCGAGGGCGACGCGGGCGCGGCCCTCGGGGGTCTTCTGCGCGGCGATCACGGCGTCGGTGAGTTGCCGGCCGGTGAGGGCGCCCTCGGCCTCGGAGGCGAAGTCCACCAGTTTCACCGGGGTGTCGGGCAGCAGCAGCCGGGCGATCGTGTACTCGGCGTCCAGCTGGTAGGAGTGCAGGTCGTTGGCGCCGGCGACGAGGCCGCACAGTCCCAGGGCGCCGTCGATCCCGCCGGCCCCGGACCCGGCGAGCCGCGCGTTGACCAGCCCGCCCATGGACTGGCCGACGGCGAGGGTGCGGGTGGGTTCGCCGATCCTCTCGGTGACGGCCGCGATGGTGGCGGCCTGGTCGCGTTCCGCGCTCTCCAGGGCCCAGAGGGTCTCGCTCACGTCGTAGGAGGAGCCGGTGAGCGCGTAGCCCTCTTCGAGGAGGCGCAGGCGTACGCCCTCGCGGGGCGCGTTCTGGGGCGTCGTGACGCCGAATCCGTGGCTGAAGACGACGAGGGTGCCGTTCCAGTTCGCCGGGACGTCGGCGATCCAGGTGGCGCCGTCGGGGAGGGTGCCGTCGAGGCGCTCGACGGTGGGCTCGGCCGCCAGTGGGGTGGCGGTCGAGACCGAGGCGCCGGTCAGGGAGAGGACCACGGCTGTCGCCAGGGCGGCGAGGGCGCGGGTGGCGGACGGGCGGCGGGTGCGTGCGGTCATCGGTGGGGGCTCCTGACTCGGCGTACCTGGAGGTAACTTGGCCCCTGGGAATGTAGGCTGATCTGTTGCCGTGGTCAATAAAGTGCACAACATTGGCCGAGGTGGCGGCGGAGCGCGGGGTTCCTGTCCCCTTATGAGGGATCGTTTCACCCGTACGGAGTAAATGTGCTGAAGGGGCGAGAAGGCGCTGCTTCCGGGCGCCTACCGTCCATGAATGATGAGCATCAGTCCGGAGACCTCGACCCGCACCACCGGCGCACACCGGGCGCACCGCGAGGCGCGTGAGGCGCGCGATCGGGCGGCGGCGCGCGCGGTGGCACAGCGCCCGCCGGCTCGCTACGAGCCGTACCTGGACGGTCTGTTCACCTACTGCATGTCCGTGCTGTGCGACCACGACTCGGCGGTCGCCGCCCTCGCGGACGTGCTCGCGCTCGCCGAGCGCCGCCGGGGGCCGGACGAAGCCGGCGACCGCCGGGCCTGGCTGTACGCGCTCGCCCGGTGGGCCTGTCTGCGCAAGCTCGCCGAGGTGCGCCAGAAGCGTCCGGGCGCGCACGCCTCCGGTGCCGCGGGCCTCTCGGGCACCGCCGGTCTCCCGGGTGCCTCCACTGTCTCCAAGGCCCCCGGTGTCTCCGGCGGCTCCGGTGTCCCGGGTGCGCCCGGCGGCGGGGGAGGCGCCGACAAGGGGCGTGCCGTGAAGACCGCGGGGCGCTCCCCGGCCCTCTCCGAGGACGAGGAGCGGCGGCGCAGGCACGAACTGGCGCTGCTGGCCTGGCCGGAGGCCGCCGGCACCACGCCCGAGCAGCGCGAGGCGCTGGAGCTGGCCGTCCGGCACCAGCTCACCGCCCACGAGGTCGCCGATGTGCTCGGCATGGACCAGGCCGCCGCGCGGGAGCTGCTCGCCTCCGCCGCCTGCGAGGTGGAGCGCACCCGGGCGGCCCTCGCCGTCGTCGAGAGCGGCGCCTGCCCGAGCGTCTCCCGCCTCACCGGTGATCATCAGCTCGTCCTGAGCGCCGCCCTGCGCCGCGAACTGGTCCGGCACGTGGACGACTGCCCCGTCTGCCGCCGCGCCGCCGAGCGGGCCGTCCCCGGCCGCTGGCCCGGCACCACCGTCACGCCCTCCGCGCTGCCCGTGCTCGAAGCCCCGCGCGCGGTCCTGGGCCCGGCGATGGCCCACCTCACGCGCGCGCGGGGCGGCGCCCCGCGCTTCGACCGGCGCGGCTTCCCCATGGACCCGAGGGACCGCGCGGCGCGCCGGGACCGGCTGCGCGCGCGTGCCGTCACCACGACCGTCGTCGCCACCGTCGTCGCCGCGCCCGTCTTCGCCCTCTGGGCCGCCTACCGGGGCGCCCCCCTCATCGGCGAGGGCGGCGACGGCCGTTCGGTGAGCGCGGGAGAGGAGCAGGGCGACGGCGACGGGACGGTCGGCGAGGGCAGCGGCGGCGACGCGTACGAGAACGCCGGGAACGCCCGGACCGAGCGCGGCGCCCGCCACGGCAGGGGCGGACACGCGGCGGACGACGTGTCCGTGGAGGTCACCCAGGGGAAGGGGCGGGGCGCGCTCGCCGTCACCGCCGCGAACGACGGCGACACCACGCTCATCACCCTGAAGGTGACCGGCGACTCACCCGTGAGCTGGTCCGCCCGCACCGGCGCCGACTGGCTCTACCTCAGCCGCTCCTCGGGCACCCTGCGCCCCGGCGAGTCGGTGACGATCAAGGTGTACGTCGACCAGCTGAGCGAACCCTCCGGGTACTGGACGGCGCAGGTGTCGCTGGCCCCGTCGGGTGCCGTGGTGACGATCGAGGGCACCGGCCCGCTGCCGGAGCCGCCGACCGACTCCGGGCCCACCCCTCCGGCCCCCGACCCGGACCCGCCGAGGCCGACCGCCCCGCCCCCGGACCCCGGCCCGGACCCCACGCCCACGACACCGCCCCAGCCCGACCCGACCCCGACGCCCACCGCCCCGGCCCCCACGGACCCACCGGGCCCGACGCCCCCGCCGAGCGACGGGGGCGGGGACCCTCCGCCGGCCTCGTAGGCGCGGCGGGGGAGAGGGGGGAGGAACTCGCCTTTCGGCGGGCGTACCGCTCGCCTACGGGTTCGCCGCGTCCACCGGATCGGCAGGATGCGGAGCCACCAGGGGCAACCGCGACGCCAGGCGCTGCTCGCACAGTTCGACCAGGCGGTCGTACCCCGCCTTGCCCATCAGTTCCGTCAGCTCCGGACGGTACGAGACGTACACCGGGTCGCCCGCGCCGTGCGCCGACGTCGCCGAGGTGCACCACCAGTGCAGATCGTGGCCGCCCGGACCCCAGCCGCGCCGGTCGTACTCGCCGATCGACACCTGGAGCACCCGTGTGTCGTCGGGCCGGTCGATCCAGTCGTACGTACGGCGGATCGGCAGCTGCCAGCAGACGTCCGGCTTGGTCTCCAGCGGCTCGCGGCCCTCCTTGAGCGCCAGGATGTGCAGCGAGCAGCCCGCGCCCCCCGCGAAACCGGGCCGGTTCTGGAAGATGCACGACCCCTTGTACGGCCGGGTCTGGCGGTCGCCGTCCTCGTCCTCGGAGACCCAGCCGGTCTCCGTGCCCACGTCGTGGAACTGCCAGATCTCGGGCGTGAGCCTCGCCACATGCCCGGCGACGCGCTTCTCGTCGTCCTCGTCGGAGAAGTGGGCGCCCAGACTGCAGCACCCGTCGGCCGCGCGGCCCGGCTGGATGCCCTGGCAGCCGCTGCCGAAGACGCAGTTCCAGCGCGAGGTCAGCCATGTCAGATCGCAGCGGAAGATCTGCTCGTCGTCCGCCGGATCAGGGAACTCCACCCACGCGCGGGCGAAGTCGAGCCCCTTCTCGTCCGGCACCGCGGACTTCGCCGCGTCCTTCGTCCTCGACCTGGAGGGCTTGGACGCCGCCTTCGCCCGCGAGGAGCCGTCGGCCGCGGCCGATCCCGCTGCCGACTTGTCGGCCTTTGCCTTTTTCGTCTTTGGCACCAGACCAGGGTACGGCGCCCGAGGCCACATCGAGGACGGTGCACGGCTCCGCTGGCAGTAGCGTTCCGCCCATGAGACTCGGTGTCCTCGACGTGGGATCGAACACGGTGCATCTGCTGGTGGTGGACGCACATCCCGGCGCGCGCCCCCTGCCCGCGCACTCGCACAAGGTGGAGCTGCGCCTTGCCCAACTCCTCGACGGAGCCGGGGCCATCGGCCCCGAAGGGGTCGACAAACTCATAGGCGTCGTCCATGAGGCGCTCCAGGCCGCCGAGGACAAGGGCGTCGAGGAGCTGCTCCCCTTCGCCACCTCCGCGGTACGGGAGGCCAGCAACGCCGACGACGTCCTCACCCGCGTCAAGGACGAGACCGGCGTCGAACTGCAGGTCCTGACCGGCTCGGAGGAGGCCCGGCTGACCTTCCTCGCCGTCCGCCGCTGGTTCGGCTGGTCGGCGGGCAAGCTGCTCGTCCTCGACATCGGCGGCGGCTCCCTGGAGATCGCGTACGGCATAGACGAGGAGCCCGACGCCGCCGCCTCGCTGCCGCTGGGCGCCGGCCGTCTCACCGCGGGCTGGCTCCCGGGCGATCCGGCCACCCCCGACGACATCCGCGCCCTGCGCCGTCATGTCCGGGCCCAGATCGCCCGTACGGTCGGCGAGTTCAGCCGCTTCGGCGCGCCCGACCATGTCGTCGCCACGTCCAAGACCTTCAAGCAGCTCGCCCGTATCGGCGGCGCCGCCCGCTCCACCGAGGGTCTCTATGTGCAGCGCGACCTCAAGCGCGAGGCTCTGGAGTCCTGGGTCCCCAAGCTCGCCGGCATGACCACCGCCCAGCGCGCCGCCCTCCCCGGCGTCTCCGAGGGCCGCGCCAACCAGCTTCTCGCCGGTGCGTTGGTGGCCGAGGCGGCGATGGATCTCTTCCAGGTGGAGACCTTGGAGATCTGCCCGTGGGCGCTGCGGGAGGGTGTGATTCTGCGGCGGCTGGATCACATGGGCGGTACGGCGTAGGTCTCGGCAGCTGGGGTGCGTGGTCGGGTGCGGGTGCGTGGGGCTTCTCGCGCAGTTCCCCGCGCCCCCAAAAGACACAGGCCCTGCGGGCCTGAAAAGCACCGGGCGCAGCCCGTGCTTTTCAGGGGCGCGGGGAACTGCGCGAGAAGCCCCACCGGGCCCGCACCCGACAACGCCCCCGCACCCCCACGGCGCCCACCCGCCCGGCCCCCCGCCCCACCCCACCCGGCCCACCCCGTAGGCTGTCCCGCGTGGCAGAACCCGTACGGATCCCGGATGCGAAGGTCGCCCTGTCCACGGCCTCCGTGTACCCGGAGTCGACGGCCACGGCCTTCGAGATCGCCGCGCGCCTCGGGTACGACGGTGTGGAGGTCATGGTCTGGACCGACCCGGTCAGCCAGGACCTGGAGGCCCTGCGCCGCCTCTCCGACTACCACCAGATCCCCATCCTCGCCGTACACGCCCCCTGTCTGCTGATCACCCAGCGGGTGTGGTCCACCGACCCGTGGGTCAAGCTCCAGCGCGCCCAGGCCGCCGCGGAGAAGCTCGGCGCGAGCACGGTCGTCGTCCACCCCCCGTTCCGCTGGCAGCGCCAGTACGCGCGTGACTTCGTCACCGGGATCTGGCGGATGGCGAACGAGACGGACGTCCGGTTCGCCGTCGAGAACATGTACCCCTGGCGCTACCGCGACCGCGAGATGCTCGCCTACGCCCCCGACTGGGACGTGACGAAGGACGACTACCGGCACTTCACGATCGACCTCAGCCACTCCGCGACCTCCCGCACCGACGCCCTGGACATGGTCGACCGCATGGGCGACCGGCTCGGCCATGTGCACATGGCGGACGGCAAGGGGTCGGCCAAGGACGAGCACCTCGTCCCGGGCCGCGGCAGCCAGCCCTGCGCCGAACTGCTGGAGCGTCTCGCCCGGACCGGTTTCGACGGCCATGTCGTGATCGAGGTCAACACCCGCCGCGCCATGTCCGCCGCCGAGCGCGAGGCCGACCTGGCGGAGGCCCTCGCCTTCACCCGGCTGCACCTCGCCTCCGCCGTGCGGGTGCCCCGGCCGTGACCTCGGCCACCCCCCGCCGCCGGGGCCGGCCCTCCCGTACGGAAGCGGCCGACACCCCGGCCGCCCGTGACCGGATCCTCGCCGCGGCCCGCGAGGAGTTCGCCGAGCGTGGCTACGACAAGACGTCCGTACGCGGTATCGCCAAGGCCGCCGGGGTGGACTCGGCGCTCGTGCACCACTACTTCGGTACGAAGGAGCAGGTGTTCGAGGCGTCCATCGAGGTCGCCTTCGGACCCCTGCTGAGCGCCCCCGGCGCGATCGCGGAGGGCCCTCTCGACGGGGTCGGCGAGCGGCTGGCCCGCTTCTTCTTCGGGGTCTGGGAGAACCCGGCGACCCGCAAGGCGCTGCTCGCGATCGTCCGCTCGGCCATGAACAACGAGGTCGCGGCCGCCGTCTTCCGCCGCCTCGTCTCGGCCCAGCTGCTGCGCCGCGTCGCCGCCCGGGTCGACGGCCCGGACGCCGAGCTCCGCGCGGAACTGGCCGCCGCGCAACTCGTCGGCATCGCGATGCTGCGGTACGTGATCAAGGTGGAGCCGCTGGCCTCGGCGGACCCGGAGCAGATCATCAGACGAGTCGCGCCCGTGGTGCAGGCCCACCTCACCGCGCCCCTCTAGGGCCGCTCCGGCAATTCCCGTCCGACAGGCCCGGGGACGCCAGGGCCCCGCGGCCGAGAACCGAGACACCCATCCCGCATTTCGGACAACCTGTCCAACCCTTGGCGCGACGGGCGTACGCTCGACTCAGTCAGAAGTCTCTGATCGCAGTCTCTGAAGGAGTGCCCGCGATGCCCGAGCTGAGGTCCCGCACAGTCACCCACGGCCGCAACATGGCGGGCGCCCGCGCCCTTATGCGCGCCTCCGGTGTACCGGGCGCGGACATCGGCCGCAAGCCCATCATCGCGGTCGCGAACAGCTTCACCGAGTTCGTGCCCGGCCACACCCACCTCCAGCCGGTGGGCCGCATCGTCAGCGAGGCGATCCGCGAGGCCGGCGGCATCCCGCGCGAGTTCAACACGATCGCCGTGGACGACGGCATCGCGATGGGCCACGGCGGCATGCTGTACAGCCTCCCCTCCCGCGATCTGATCGCGGACAGCGTGGAGTACATGGTCGAGGCCCACTGCGCCGACGCCCTGATCTGCATCTCCAACTGCGACAAGATCACGCCGGGCATGCTGAACGCGGCCCTGCGCCTCAACATCCCGACCGTCTTCGTCTCCGGCGGCCCCATGGAGTCCGGCCGGGCCACCCTCGTCGACGGCACGGTCCGCACGCTCGACCTGGTCGACGCGATCTCCGACGCCGTGAACGACAAGATCTCGGACGAGGACATCCTCCGTATCGAGGAGAACGCCTGTCCGACCTGCGGCTCCTGTTCCGGCATGTTCACCGCCAACTCGATGAACTGCCTGACCGAGGCCATCGGTCTCTCCCTGCCCGGCAACGGCTCGGTCCTGGCCACGCACACGGCCCGTAAACAGCTGTACATCGACGCGGCCACGACCGTCATGGACATCACCCGCCGCTACTACGAGCAGGACGACGAGTCGGTCCTGCCGCGCGCCATCGCCTCGTTCGCGGCCTTCGAGAACGCGATGGCCCTCGACATCGCCATGGGCGGCTCGACCAACACGATCCTGCACCTGCTGGCCGCCGCCCAGGAGGCGGGCGTCCCCTTCGGCCTCGACGAGATCAACGCGGTCTCGCTGCGCGTGCCGTGTCTGGCCAAGGTCGCGCCGAACGTCGCCAAGGACCGCACGTACTACATGGAGGACGTGCACCGCGCCGGCGGCATCCCGGCCCTGCTGGGCGAACTGCACCGCGCGGGCCTGCTCAACGAGGACGTGAACTCCGTCCACAGCGCCTCCCTCGCCGACTGGCTGAAGACCTGGGACGTGCGCGGCGGCTCCCCCTCCCCGAAGGCCGTCGAGCTGTGGCACGCGGCCCCCGGCTGCGTCCGCTCCGCCGAGGCGTTCTCCACCTCCGAGCGCTGGGACACCCTGGACGAGGACGCCGAGGGCGGCTGCATCCGCTCCGCCGAGCACGCCTACTCCAAGGACGGCGGCCTCGCCGTGCTGAAGGGCAACCTCGCCGTCGACGGTTGTGTGGTGAAGACCGCCGGCGTCGACGAGTCGATCTGGACCTTCGAGGGCCCGGCCGTCGTCTGCGAGTCGCAGGAGGAGGCCGTCCAGAAGATCCTCATGAAGGAGATCAAGGAGGGCGACGTCGTCGTCATCCGCTACGAGGGCCCCAAGGGCGGCCCCGGCATGCAGGAGATGCTCTACCCGACCTCGTACCTCAAGGGCCGCGGCCTCGGAAAGTCCTGCGCGCTGATCACCGACGGCCGCTTCTCCGGCGGCACCTCCGGCCTCTCCATCGGCCACGCCTCGCCCGAGGCGGCCGGCGGCGGCACGATCGCCCTCGTCGAGGACGGCGACCGCATCCGCATCGACATCCCGAACCGCACGATCGAGCTGCTGGTCGACGACGCCGAGCTGGGCCGCCGTGAGGCCGCCCTGAACGGCGTCTACGCCCCGAAGAACCGCGAGCGCAAGGTGTCGGCCGCGCTGCGCGCCTACGCCGCGATGGCCACCAGCGCGGACAAGGGCGCGGTGCGGGACGTCAGCAAGCTGGGCTGAGGGTCACCGCACGCAGCGCACTGACAGCACGCACAGCACCGAGGTCGTACGGGTGGACGGGAACGATCCGGCGGGTCACCAGCCCGCCGGATCGTTCCCGTCCAGCCCGAGCACGGTCCCGTCGAGCGCGCCCGCGCAGACGCGGCCGTCGATGACGACGGGCTCGGGCAGCGAGGCGGTGACCCGCTGCGAGTCACCGAGCCGCGACGGTGTGTCCCCGCCGACGCGGCCCTTGCGCAGGTCCACCGCGAGCAGCCGCCCGTCGGACGAGGTGAAGTACACATACCGGTCGTCGGCGACGGGCGCCGAACTCCGCGCGACCCCCGTCTCGGTCCGCCACAGCTGCTTGCGGGCCTTCATGTCGACCGCCGCCAGCGCGCCCCCCGCACCGCTCAGCAGATACACCACGTCACCCCGTACGACCGCGCGGGCCTGTTCGAGCCGTACGGGCAGTGCCACCCGGACCGTCTTCCCGGCCCCGGCCCCGGCCCCGGCCTTTGCGCCGGTCCCGGTCCCGGTCGCGGGGTCGTAGCGGACGAGGGCGACCGTGTCGGGGAAGGTGCCGCCGGTCTCGGCGAGGTAGAGGGCGCCGTCCCGCGCGCCGACGGGTTCGAGGTGACCGTCCAGCCGGGCGTCCCAGCGGACGTCCCCCGTCTCCGGGTCGACCGCCGTGATCCGCGTCCGCGCCCGCGCCCCCTCGCCGGTCACATCGGCCACGTACGCCGACGGGTCCCCGTCGAACGACGTGAAGTACGCCTCCGGCCGGCCCGGGATGCGCCGGCTCCACTTCGGGTCCCCGGTGGCGCTGTCCAGACCGGTGACCGTTCCGTCGGCGGCGGTCAGCAGCAGCGTGCCGCCCACGAACCGCCGACCGCTGTACGCGGAGACGTCCCGCTCCCACCGCACCTCGCCGGTGCCGGGATCGAGCGCCTGCAGCCGGCGGTCCTGGTCGGTCAGCACCTGCACCAGTCCACCCGACTCGACGGGCGCGGCCCCCGTGCCCACCGCGTCGTCCCCGTCGACGGTGTGCCGCCACAGCACGCTGCCGTCCGCCGGATCCAGCGCGGAGACCAGCCCCGGCTGGCGGCACAACAGCTTCCCCGCCCCGTACGAGCAGTGCGGCGCGCTCCCGTTCTTCGCCGCCGGCTTGGTGGCCCAGGCCTCGAGCGCGGGCGCGGCGACCGCCGCGCCACTGGCCCGCGGCGCGGTCGCACCGCCGTCCGCCTGCCCACCGTCACCCCCGAGCACCCGCGCCGAGGCGAACCCCCCACCCGCGACGAGCACCAACGAGGCGGCGGCCAGCACGGCCCGCCTCCGCATCCGCCCGGCGGTTCCGGTGCCGTCAGCCGTGTCCTCGTCGGTGGAGAGCCCGGTGCCGTCAGCCGTGTTCCTGTCGGTGGAGAGGTCGGTGCCGTCGATCGGCCCCGGCCCGGACGACGCCCACCCCGAGCTTCCCCGCTCCTTCTCCTTCTCCCTCTCGCTCTCCCTCTCCCTCTCCCGCTGGGTCGGTATGAAGCTCTGGGTGTCGTACGAGGCGGCCACGGACCGCAGTTCGCGCATCAGCTCGTCCGCCGTGGGCCGGTCCTCGGGCTCCTTGGCGAGACAGGCACGGACGAGCGGCGCGAGGTTCGCGGGTACGTCGGTGAGGTCGGGCTCGTCGTGGACGACCTGGTAGGCGACGACGTAGGGGCTGTCGGAGTCGAACGGCCCGCGCCCGGTGGCCGCGTGCACGGTGACCGACCCGAGGGCGAAGATGTCGGCGGCGGGCCCGACCTCCCGGGGCCGCCGGAACTGCTCGGGCGCCATGAACGGCGGGGTGCCGATCAGCTTCCCGGTCTCGGTGCGCAGTTCGCTGTCCTTCGGCCGGGAGATACCGAAGTCGATGACCTTGGGCCCGTCCTCGGCGAGCAGTACGTTGCTGGGCTTGAGATCCCGGTGCACCACCCCGGCGCGATGGATGTCCCGCAGCGCCTCCGCGAGCCCGGCCATCAGCCGCCGCAACTGCCCCGGTGGCATGGGCCCGTTCCGCTTGACGTGCTCGGCGAGGGTCGGACCGGGGATGAAGAGGGTGGCCATCCAGGGCCGGGGACTGTCGGTGTCCGCGTCGACGACCGGCGCGGTGAAGGCACCGCTGACCTGCCGGGCGGCCGCCACCTCCTGCCGAAAACGTCCTCTGAACTCGGGGTCCTTGGCGAACTCGGCGTGCACGACCTTCACCGCGAGCCGCAGCCCCGAAGTCGAGGTGGCCAGATGCACGACACCCATGCCACCGGAACCCAGACACGACTCCAGACGGTACTGACCGGCGTACTCGGGAAGTTCCGCTTCCGCTCCCGGCCCGGTGCCCCGCTGCGGTGCCATGGGTCCACCCCCGTGGTGTTTCGGCCGCTCGCGCGACGTTCGGAGCCTAGTCGATGACACGTACGGGACAGAGGCGGCTTGCTAGCCTTCACGTGCGAAAAACGCACAGGTGTGTGTGTCCTGATTCAGGGGTATCAAAGGGTCCCCATGCCTTGCATGGGGACCAAACGGGGTTGCAAACGGGTTTCAAACGGGGGGAGTTCAGCCATGTCCGTCGAGCATGCAGAAGAGATCACAGGGGACGGCGAGGGGGAGCCGAACGCCACACTTTCGGCCACGGCGGCCGTCCGCCACTACTCGGTCGCGCCGGGCGTCCGCCTCAACGTCCGCAGCGGTCCGAGCACCAGCTACGGCGTCGTCCGCGTCCTCTCCGAGGGCGCCAGCGTGCCGATCTACTGCCAGACCCCGGGCCAGACCATCTCCGGCCCCTACGGCACCACCAACGTCTGGGACAACATCAGCGACGGCCAGTACATCTCCGACGCCTACGTCTACACCGGCAGCGACGGCTACGTGGCGGGCCGCTGCGGCTGACGAGGCCGCTGCGGCTGACGGGGCCGGGGCGGCGAGCGGCGGATCGACGTCGACCTCGTACGTCGTGACCTTGCGATCGCGTGCCGTCATGACGGCACGCGATCGCGACGCTGCGACAGATGGCGGCACGAGATCCCTGTGGAGGGCAGGGGCAGGGGCAGGGGCCGGGCCTGGGCTGGTCCCGGACCGCCCGGTGCCGCACGGCGAGGCCGCTCCCGACGTGAGCCCTTCCCGCTCCGTGGCCGAAAACGACGGCAGCCATAATCGATCCGTGAGCCAGAAACGATCCGTGAGCCAGAGACCGAAGAACACGCGGGCGGAGCCGAAACGGGAGCCGAAGCAGGAGCCGAAGCAACCGGCCCACCAGCCGCGGGAACCGGAATCCTCCCCGGCACCCCAAGGGCCCACAGCCCCCCAGCCGGCTGCGGCACCCCAGGCGACCCCCGCGGGCCCACGCCCGGAAGCCATCCGTTTCTTCGGGACGACCTGGCTGAACCACGACGGCCATTACACGCCCCGCCGCGCGGCCGTCACCCTTGGCTCGCTCGCCGCGCTGGTCGCCTCCTGTCTGGTGCTGCGCCTGGCCTACGAGGGCCTGCAACTGGCCGCGGTCGGCGGTTTCGTCAGCGTCCTGGTCGCCGTCATGTTCGCCGTCTGCAGTGCCCTGGCCTTCGGCCACACCTGGGGCTCCTACACCAAGCGCCCCGACCCGGCCCGCCAGTCCTCCCTGCGCGGCCTCCTCATGATCGGCTTCCTCGGCTCGCTGAGCGCCTACTTCCTCCGCTCCCTGAAGGAGGCTCCCGGCGAGTCCCTGCACCGCGCGGAATACACCACGGCCCGCGACCAGTACGCCCGCCGCACGGCCAAGCGCACGAGAAACCCCGCGAAGCGCCACCGCGGCACCCCGTAAGGGGCGCGGGGAGCGGCGCGATCAACCCCACGAAACCCGCACCCGCACCCGCCCCCTCCCCAACTCCCTTCCGCCTGAGCCACGATGCCTCCATGGCAACCTCCCGCCCCCACCCCTCCCACACCACCCGAGCCCACTCCTTCAACGCCGCCGCGGCCCAGTACGCGGCGAGCCGCCCGTCCTACCCACCCGCCCTCTTCGACACCATCGAAGCCCTGTCCGCCCGCCCCCTCCACGGCTCCCGTGCCGTCGACGTGGGCGCCGGCACCGGCATCTCCACCGCTCTCCTCCACACCCGCGGCGCCCGCGTCCTCGCCGTGGAACCCGGCGCAGGCATGGCGGCCCAGTTACGCCGCACCCACCCCGACATCCCTCTCGTCCGAGGCGACGGCGACGCCCTCCCGCTGGCCACGGCCTCCGTCGACTTCCTCACCTACGCCCAGTCCTGGCACTGGACCGACCCCACCCGCTCGGTCCCGGAAGCCCTCCGCGTACTCCGCCCCGGCGGCGCACTGGCCCTCTGGTGGAACACCGACGCCGTCGAGATCCCCTGGATCGCCGACGCCACCACCCGTATCCACCGCTTCCTCGGCGTGGACCCCGGCACCCCGATCGAGAAGAGCGGCTCCGGCGCCCCCGCCGCCCTCACGGACACCTCCGGCCGCCTCGACTTCACCCGCCGCCAGATCCGCTGGAGCCGCACGGTCCCCCTGGACACCCACCTGGCCAACATCGCCAGCCACTCGGGCTTCCTGGTCCTCGGCGAAGAGGCCACCACCGCGTTCCTCGCCGAGGAGCGAGCCCACCTCCGCGAGCTCTTCCCCACCGAAGCCATCGAAGAGACCTACGACGTGGACCTGCTCCTGGCCATCCGCCCCTGACCCCGACCCCGATCCGGGCCCCGATCCCGATCCTGGCCTCCCTACCCCGACCTCCGCCCCCTCTTCCCCTCTCACTCCCCCTCCCCCTCCCGCCGCCCAAGCCTCCAGGGCCGTCGCACACGCGTGGTCCACATGCCACAGCCCACCCAGTTCCAGCCGCGCCCCCCGCCCCCGAGGCACCCCTTCCAACGCGTCCAGCAGCTTCGGCAACCGCAGGAACGTCGCGTTCCCGGCCACCCGCACCACCACCCCCGCGTCCCCCTGGTCCTCGACCTCCACCCGCACCTGGCTGATGTCCCACGCGGTCTTGGCCACCGCCACCGCGAGCCCCACCAGCACGCCCCCGAACAGACTCCAGGTCACGATCGCCAGGGCGGTCGCCCCCAGCACCACCAACTCACCGCGATCCCGCCCCCGCCACAGCACCCCCACCTCCCGTACGGGCACGAGCCGACACCCCGTGTGCACCAGCAGCCCGGCCACCGCCGCGACCGGAACCACCCCGAGCACCCCGGGCAGCAGCACGGCGAACCCCGACAACCACACCCCGGTCAGCACCCGCGAAGCCCTGGCCCGCACCACGGCCCCCGCCCCCGCCCCCGCATGCCCCGAGGCGGCACCCCCGGCCCCGCTCCGCACCATGAACACCGCCAGCGGCAGCGCCCCGAGCGCCCCGCACACCACGTTCCCGGCGCCCTGGGTGACCAACTCCCGGTCGTGGTCGGTCCGCGGACCGCTCTGCCGCTGATCCCCGGCCGCCGCGCCGAACAACGACTCCGCGGAGGCGATCAGCGCGAGGGCGAGCACGGTCCCCACGAACCCCACCTCCACCAGCAACCCCAGGTCAGCACCCGACGGCACCCGCACGGCCGCCAACAGCCCCCGCACCTCGACCCGTCGCACCCCCAGGTCGAACACCGCCGTCACCAGGGCCGCACCCCCGACGGCCACGAACGGCGCCGGCACCCGACGCGCCCCCCACCGCCACCGAGGCCACACCACCAGTACGGCGACGGTGGCACCCCCGACCGCCAGCGCGCGGGGATCGACGCCCCCGGGCAACGCCCCGAACCCCGCGAGCCTCTCGATCCCCCCACCACCGGGCGCGGCCACGTCCCCCATGGCGTAGAGCTGCCCCGCCACCAGCAGCAGCCCGATCCCGGCGAACATCCCCTGCACCACCGCCACCGACACGGCCCGGAACCACCGCCCCAGCCGCAACGCCCCCAACCCCAGCTGCACCACCCCGGCCCCGAGCACCAGCACACCCAGGGCCGGTAACCCGTACGCCCGCACGACCTCGTACACCAGCACGATCACCCCGGCCGCCGGCCCGCTCACCCGCAGCCCGTTCCCCGGCAGGGCCCCGACCACCAGACCGCCGACGATCCCGGTGACCAGCCCCAACTCCACCGGCACCCCCGAGGCCACGGCGACCCCGACACACAACGGCAACGCCACGAGGAACACCCCGACGGAGGCGGTCACCTCCCCTCGCCACAGGGCACGTGATCGAGAGCGATCCGAGGCACTACGCACGACAGACACACCTCCGGCAGCCGACACGTTCGACAGGGGTGCCCGGCAGAAGAGGCGCGGTCCCGGCAGGCTCACGGGACCTCACCGGCCCCTGGCGGAACTCACAACAGGAGACCGCCACACCTCACCCGGGCGACATCGCGCGGTCGAGAGCCCCACCACCGACCACGCTCCGCAACCAATTGTCACCCAAAGCGAGCAACCATCGCACCCCCTCCCCGCGATCACCGCCCCGCAACGGAAGTGCGCACCCCCGGAGCCCCGCCCTCCGATCACCCCGCCGAGCGCCCGCGCCCCTTCTCACCCCACGTGCGCCTCCTTGTCGCCCCGCGCCGCACCCATCGCGCCCGGCGCCCCCTCCGCCCCGCATCTCCCTTGACGGCGTCCCCGCCCTGCGCAATATTCATCACATGATGAATTACTCGCCGAGCGAGCCGCCACCCCAACCCACCACCCCCGCCGGCGCCCCTCCGCTCCCCGCGGTCCAGGCCCAGGCCCTCACCGTCGCCCGAGGCAACCGCACAGTCCTCCGCGCCCTCGACTTCGCCGTCCCCCGGGGCCAGATCACCGGTCTCCTCGGCCCCTCGGGCTGCGGCAAATCGACCCTGATGCGAGCGATCGTCGGCACCCAGGCCAAGGTCACCGGCACCCTGAACGTCCTCGGCCACCCCGCGGGAGACGCCACCCTCCGCTCCCGCATCGGCTACGTCACCCAGGCCCCCTCGGTCTACGACGACCTGACCGTCCGCCAGAACCTCGCCTACTTCGCCGCGATCCTCGACCCCGGCCGCGCCGCCGCCGACCGCCGCCAAGAGAACGTCACCCGGGCCATCGCCGACGTCGCCCTCACCACCCACGCCGACGCCCTCGCCGGCAACCTCTCCGGCGGCCAACGCAGCCGTGTGTCCCTGGCCGTGGCCCTCCTCGGCACGCCCGAACTCCTGGTCCTCGACGAACCCACCGTCGGCCTCGACCCCGTCCTCCGCCGCGAACTGTGGACCCTCTTCCACACCATCGCCGCCGAACGCCGGGCCACCCTCCTCATCTCCTCCCACGTCATGGACGAGGCCGAGCGCTGCCACCGCCTCCTGCTCATGCGCGAGGGCGAGATCCTCGCCGACGACACCCCCGAGGCCCTGCGCACCCGCACCCACGCGGAAACGGTCGAAGAGGCGTTCCTCCGCCTGGTCGACGAGGCCACGGCAGCCGAACCCACCGCGACCGTGACCGCGCCCACCACCGCCACGACCGACGCACACCACGAGGAGCCGGCGCGATGACCACCACGACCCCGTCCACACCCCCCGCGGCCCCCCGCCCCAGGGCCCTCAGCCACTCCCGTACGACCGCCACCGCCGCCCGGGTCCTCCGCCAGCTCGGCCACGACCCCCGCACGATCGCCCTGCTGATCCTCATCCCGTGCGTGATGCTGTTCCTGCTGCGCTATGTCTTCGACGGAAACCCACGCGTCTTCGACTCCATCGGCGCCTCACTGCTCGGCATCTTCCCGCTGATCACGATGTTCCTGGTCACCTCGATCGCGACCCTCCGCGAACGCACCTCCGGCACCCTGGAACGCCTCCTCTCCATGCCCCTCGGCAAGGGAGACCTCATCGCCGGCTACGCCCTGGCCTTCGGCACCCTGGCGATCATCCAGTCCGCCCTCGCCACGGGTCTGGCCGTCTGGTTCCTCGACCTGGACGTCATCGGCTCCCCCTGGCTGCTGCTGATCGTCGCCCTCCTCGACGCCCTGCTGGGAACCGCCCTCGGCCTCTTCGTCTCGGCCTTCGCCTCCTCCGAGTACCAGGCCGTCCAGTTCATGCCGGCCGTGATCTTCCCCCAGCTCCTCCTCTGCGGCCTGTTCACCCCGCGCCCCGAGATGCACCCCGCCCTGGAAGCCATCTCCGACGTCCTCCCCATGTCCTATGCCGTCGACGGCATGAACGAGGTCCTCCACCACACCGACATGACCGCCACCTTCGTCCGCGACATCGGGATCGTCGCCGGCTGCGCCCTGCTGGTCCTGACCCTGGGAGCGGCCACCCTGAGGCGCCGTACGACATAGCGCCCACCGCGCGCCGACGTTCCGCCCACCGGACACACCAGCCGGACATCCGTGCCCGGTGCGAGGATGGCCCCCGGACGACGCACCCCCGGAGGGCACCCGCACCATGAGCCAGAAAGTCGCAGTCCTCGGCACCGGCAAGATCGGCGAGGCCCTGCTCAGCGGAATGATCCGAGCCGGCTGGGCCCCGGCGGACCTCCTGGTCACCGCCCGCCGCCCGGAACGCGCCGAAGAGCTCCGCGCCCGCCACGGCGTCACCCCGGTCACCAACGCCGAGGCCGCGAAGACCGCCGACACGCTCATCCTCACGGTCAAGCCCCAGGACATGGCCGCCCTCCTCGACGAACTCGCCCCGCACACACCCGCCGACCGCCTGGTCATCAGCGGCGCGGCGGGCATCCCCACCTCCTTCTTCGAGGAGCGCCTGGCCGCGGGCACCCCCGTCGTCCGTGTCATGACGAACACCCCCGCCCTCGTCGACGAGGCCATGTCCGTCATCTCCTCCGGCAGCCATGCGAGCGAGGCCGACCTCGCGCACGCCGAGGAGATCTTCGGCGCCGTGGGCAAGACGCTCCGCGTCCCCGAGTCCCAGCAGGACGCCTGCACCGCCCTCTCCGGCTCCGGCCCGGCGTACTTCTTCTACCTGGTCGAAGCCATGACCGACGCGGGCATCCTCCTCGGCCTGCCCCGCGACAAGGCCCACGACCTGATCGTCCAGTCCGCCATCGGCGCGGCCACCATGCTCCGCGACAGCGGCGAGCACCCCGTCAAGCTCCGCGAGAACGTCACCTCTCCCGCCGGCACGACGATCAGCGCCATCCGCGAACTCGAGAACCACGGAGTACGCGCCGCACTGATCGCCGCCCTGGAGGCCGCCCGCGACCGCAGCCGCGAACTGGCCTCCGGCAAGAAGGACTGACGCCCCGCGCGGTCAGCCGGCCAGCAGACCGATCGCCCGATACGCCCCATCCACCCTCGGCCGAGCCATCTTTCTGGCCTTCTCCGCACCCGACCGCAGCACCCCCTCCACATACGCGGGATCCGCGCACAACTCCTTGTGCCGCTCCCGCAGAGGCCTGAGCAGTTCGACCACGGCCTCCGCCGTGTCCTTCTTCAGCGCTCCGTACGACTCGTACGCGCCGCTCAGGTCCTCGGGCTTCCCACCCCGACAGGCCGCGAGGATCTCCAGCAGATTCGCGAGCCCCGGACGCTCCCGCGGGTCGTAGACGACATCCCGCCCGCTGTCGGTCACGGCCCGCATGACCTTCTTGCGCACCACGTCGGGCTCGTCCAGCAGATAGACGATCCCCGGCCCGACGTCGTCCGTCTTCCCCATCTTCGAGGTGGGGTCCTGCAGATTCATCACCCGCGCCCCGACCTTCGGCGGGGTCGCCCGAGGCACCACGAACGTCTGCCCGTACCGCTGGTTGAACCGCACGGCCAGATCCCGCGTCAGCTCCACATGCTGCGTCTGGTCGTCCCCGACCGGCACCTCGTCCGTCCCGTACGCCAGGATGTCCGCCGCCATCAGTACCGGATACGTCAGCAAGGACAGCCGGACACTTCCGCCCCGCTCCCGCTCCCGCGCCGCCTTCTCCTTGTACTGGATCATCCGCCGCATCTCACCGTCCGTGGCCACGCACTCCAGCAGATACGACAACCGCGCGTGCTCATCCACATGACTCTGTACGAAGACGGTGCACAGCTCCGGATCCAGCCCCGAGGCCAGCAGCAGGGTCGCCGCCTGCCGACTGAGCCTGCGCACCCGCGCCGGATCGTGGTCCACGGTCAGCGCATGCAGATCCACCACGCAGAACAGCGCGTCGGTGCGGTACTGGTCGACCTCGGCCCACCGCCGTACGGCCCCCAGGTAGTTCCCCAGCGTCAGATGCCCCGTCGGCTTGATCCCGCTGAAGACCCGTGCCATCTCTCCACCTCCTGATCAGGACCGCCGCCACCGGCCGGCCGACCCTCGGAAGGGAGAAACGAGAACGGCCGCCAGGGCGGCGGCCGTCGTGTACATACGTGTGTACGGCCGCCGTCAGGCGGCCCACCACTGCTGGTGACACGTACGCGTAGTCATGGGCGCCAGGCTACGCCTCCACGAGGCCGGCCGACAGCGAGTTGACACACCCCGAGCCCCTACGTAGTGTTCTCCGGGTTGTCCGACGTGAGTGCCGACCTCGGTCGGTCCCCGGACAGCCATTCCGCAGGTAACCACCAACAATCGACGACCCGTCGTCGTGCCATTGGCATGTGAATTTGCGAAATGAGGAATCCGCGTTCGAAAGGACGCAGACCCCCGATTAGCTCGGGGGCCGGGAATCCGCTAAAGTCTCACTCGTCGGAACGGCCCAACAGCCGGGAAGGCAACTCCCGCTGACTGGGAATCAGGCCCGAAAGGATCTGATAGAGTCGGACTCGCCGGAAAGGGAAACGCGGAAGCGGAAACCTGGAAAGCACCGAGGAAATCGGAACCGGAAACGGTCTGATAGAGTCGGAAACGCAAGACAGCAAGACCGAAGGGAAACTGCCCGGAGGAAAGCCTGAGCGAGAAGCTCGGGTGAGTACAAAGGAAGCGTCCGTTCCTTGAGAACTCAACAGCGTGCCAAAAATCAACGCCAGATATGTTGATACCCCGTCTCCAGCATCTGCTGGGACGAGGTTCCTTTGAAACAAAACACAGCGAGGACGCTGTGAACCATCGGACTATTCCTCCGGTGGTTCCGCTCTCGTGTGTGTGCACCGGCTGAATTAGTTTTCCGGCCGAGTAAACATTCACGGAGAGTTTGATCCTGGCTCAGGACGAACGCTGGCGGCGTGCTTAACACATGCAAGTCGAACGATGAACCACTTCGGTGGGGATTAGTGGCGAACGGGTGAGTAACACGTGGGCAATCTGCCCTTCACTCTGGGACAAGCCCTGGAAACGGGGTCTAATACCGGATACAACACTCTCGGGCATCCGATGAGTGTGGAAAGCTCCGGCGGTGAAGGATGAGCCCGCGGCCTATCAGCTTGTTGGTGAGGTAACGGCTCACCAAGGCGACGACGGGTAGCCGGCCTGAGAGGGCGACCGGCCACACTGGGACTGAGACACGGCCCAGACTCCTACGGGAGGCAGCAGTGGGGAATATTGCACAATGGGCGAAAGCCTGATGCAGCGACGCCGCGTGAGGGATGACGGCCTTCGGGTTGTAAACCTCTTTCAGCAGGGAAGAAGCGAAAGTGACGGTACCTGCAGAAGAAGCGCCGGCTAACTACGTGCCAGCAGCCGCGGTAATACGTAGGGCGCGAGCGTTGTCCGGAATTATTGGGCGTAAAGAGCTCGTAGGCGGTCTGTCGCGTCGGATGTGAAAGCCCGGGGCTTAACCCCGGGTCTGCATTCGATACGGGCAGACTAGAGTGTGGTAGGGGAGATCGGAATTCCTGGTGTAGCGGTGAAATGCGCAGATATCAGGAGGAACACCGGTGGCGAAGGCGGATCTCTGGGCCATTACTGACGCTGAGGAGCGAAAGCGTGGGGAGCGAACAGGATTAGATACCCTGGTAGTCCACGCCGTAAACGGTGGGAACTAGGTGTTGGCGACATTCCACGTCGTCGGTGCCGCAGCTAACGCATTAAGTTCCCCGCCTGGGGAGTACGGCCGCAAGGCTAAAACTCAAAGGAATTGACGGGGGCCCGCACAAGCAGCGGAGCATGTGGCTTAATTCGACGCAACGCGAAGAACCTTACCAAGGCTTGACATACACCGGAAACGGCCAGAGATGGTCGCCCCCTTGTGGTCGGTGTACAGGTGGTGCATGGCTGTCGTCAGCTCGTGTCGTGAGATGTTGGGTTAAGTCCCGCAACGAGCGCAACCCTTGTTCTGTGTTGCCAGCATGCCCTTCGGGGTGATGGGGACTCACAGGAGACTGCCGGGGTCAACTCGGAGGAAGGTGGGGACGACGTCAAGTCATCATGCCCCTTATGTCTTGGGCTGCACACGTGCTACAATGGCAGGTACAATGAGCTGCGAAGCCGTGAGGCGGAGCGAATCTCAAAAAGCCTGTCTCAGTTCGGATTGGGGTCTGCAACTCGACCCCATGAAGTCGGAGTTGCTAGTAATCGCAGATCAGCATTGCTGCGGTGAATACGTTCCCGGGCCTTGTACACACCGCCCGTCACGTCACGAAAGTCGGTAACACCCGAAGCCGGTGGCCCAACCCCTTGTGGGAGGGAGCTGTCGAAGGTGGGACTGGCGATTGGGACGAAGTCGTAACAAGGTAGCCGTACCGGAAGGTGCGGCTGGATCACCTCCTTTCTAAGGAGCATCTAGCTGCCGCAAGGCAGCCAGAGCCACTACGCAGACAAACGTTCTGCGGTGGTCAGCTCATGGGTGGAACGTTGATTATTCGGCCGGTTCACCGGGCCGGAGGCTGTGAGTACTGCTCGTCAGAGTGTGGAAAACATGATCTCCGGACGGGGAGCGGCCGGGCACGCTGTTGGGTGTCTGAGGGAATGAACTTCCTTCAGTGCCGGCCCCGGTGTACTCACTGGATCTCCAGTGGGGTGACGGGTGGTTGGTCGTTGTTTGAGAACTGCACAGTGGACGCGAGCATCTGTGGCCAAGTTTTTAAGGGCGCACGGTGGATGCCTTGGCACCAGGAACCGATGAAGGACGTGGGAGGCCACGATAGTCCCCGGGGAGTCGTCAACCAGGCTTTGATCCGGGGGTTTCCGAATGGGGAAACCCGGCAGTCGTCATGGGCTGTCACCCATACCTGAACACATAGGGTATGTGGAGGGAACGCGGGGAAGTGAAACATCTCAGTACCCGCAGGAAGAGAAAACAACCGTGATTCCGGGAGTAGTGGCGAGCGAAACCGGATGAGGCCAAACCGTATGCGTGTGAGACCCGGCAGGGGTTGCGTATACGGGGTTGTGGGATCTCTCTTTCACAGTCTGCCGGCTGTGAGACGAGTCAGAAACCGTTGATGTAGGCGAAGGACATGCGAAAGGTCCGGCGTAGAGGGTAAGACCCCCGTAGCCGAAACGTCAGCGGCTCGTTTGAGAGACACCCAAGTAGCACGGGGCCCGAGAAATCCCGTGTGAATCTGGCGGGACCACCCGCTAAGCCTAAATATTCCCTGGTGACCGATAGCGGATAGTACCGTGAGGGAATGGTGAAAAGTACCGCGGGAGCGGAGTGAAATAGTACCTGAAACCGTGTGCCTACAAGCCGTGGGAGCGTCGCGCATCGAGTTTACTCGGTGCGTCGTGACTGCGTGCCTTTTGAAGAATGAGCCTGCGAGTTTGCGGTGTGTTGCGAGGTTAACCCGGGTGGGGTAGCCGTAGCGAAAGCGAGTCCGAACAGGGCGATTTTAGTAGCACGCTCAAGACCCGAAGCGGAGTGATCTAGCCATGGGCAGGTTGAAGCGGAGGTAAGACTTCGTGGAGGACCGAACCCACCAGGGTTGAAAACCTGGGGGATGACCTGTGGTTAGGGGTGAAAGGCCAATCAAACTCCGTGATAGCTGGTTCTCCCCGAAATGCATTTAGGTGCAGCGTCGTGTGTTTCTTGCCGGAGGTAGAGCACTGGATAGGCGATGGGCCCTACCGGGTTACTGACCTTAGCCAAACTCCGAATGCCGGTAAGTGAGAGCGCGGCAGTGAGACTGTGGGGGATAAGCTCCATGGTCGAGAGGGAAACAGCCCAGAGCATCGACTAAGGCCCCTAAGCGTACGCTAAGTGGGAAAGGATGTGGAGTCGCAGAGACAACCAGGAGGTTGGCTTAGAAGCAGCCACCCTTGAAAGAGTGCGTAATAGCTCACTGGTCTAGTGATTCCGCGCCGACAATGTAGCGGGGCTCAAGCGTACCGCCGAAGTCGTGTCATTGCGATATGTACCCCCAACGGGGATCGTGATGGGTAGGGGAGCGTCGTGTGCCGGGTGAAGCCGCGCCGGAAGGCAGTGGTGGACGGTTCACGAGTGAGAATGCAGGCATGAGTAGCGATACAAACGTGAGAAACGTTTGCGCCGATTGACCAAGGGTTCCTGGGTCAAGCTGATCTGCCCAGGGTAAGTCGGGACCTAAGGCGAGGCCGACAGGCGTAGTCGATGGATAACCGGTTGATATTCCGGTACCCGCTGTGAAGCGTCAAACACTGAACCAGGCGATGCTAAGTCCGTGAAGCCGCCCCGGAGCCTTCGGGCAAAGGGGAGTGGTGGAGCCGACGGACCAGACTTGCAGTAGGTGAGTGATGGGGTGACGCAGGAAGGTAGTCCATCCCGGGCGGTGGTTGTCCCGGGGTAAGGGTGTAGGCCGTGCGACAGGTAAATCCGTCGTACTTGTGGCTGAGACCTGATGCCGAGCCGATTGTGGTGAAGTGGATGATCCTATGCTGTCGAGAAAAGCCTCTAGCGAGTTTCATGGCGGCCCGTACCCTAAACCGACTCAGGTGGTCAGGTAGAGAATACCGAGGCGTTCGGGTGAACTATGGTTAAGGAACTCGGCAAAATGCCCCCGTAACTTCGGGAGAAGGGGGGCCACGCTCGGTGATCCGATTTACTCGGTGAGCTGGGGGTGGCCGCAGAGACCAGCGAGAAGCGACTGTTTACTAAAAACACAGGTCCGTGCGAAGCCGTAAGGCGATGTATACGGACTGACGCCTGCCCGGTGCTGGAACGTTAAGGGGACCGGTTAGTCACATTTCGGTGTGGCGAAGCTGAGAACTTAAGCGCCAGTAAACGGCGGTGGTAACTATAACCATCCTAAGGTAGCGAAATTCCTTGTCGGGTAAGTTCCGACCTGCACGAATGGCGTAACGACTTCTCGACTGTCTCAACCATAGGCCCGGTGAAATTGCACTACGAGTAAAGATGCTCGTTTCGCGCAGCAGGACGGAAAGACCCCGGGACCTTTACTACAGTTTGATATTGGTGTTCGGTTCGGCTTGTGTAGGATAGCTGGGAGACTGTGAAGCTCGGACGCCAGTTCGGGTGGAGTCGTCGTTGAAATACCAGTCTGGTCGTGCTGGATGTCTAACCCGGGTCCGTGATCCGGATCGGGGACAGTGTCTGATGGGTAGTTTAACTGGGGCGGTTGCCTCCCAAAGGGTAACGGAGGCGCCCAAAGGTTCCCTCAGCCTGGTTGGCAATCAGGTGGTGAGTGTAAGTGCACAAGGGAGCTTGACTGTGAGACCGACGGGTCGAGCAGGGACGAAAGTCGGGACTAGTGATCCGGCGGTGGCTTGTGGAAGCGCCGTCGCTCAACGGATAAAAGGTACCCCGGGGATAACAGGCTGATCTTCCCCAAGAGTCCATATCGACGGGATGGTTTGGCACCTCGATGTCGGCTCGTCGCATCCTGGGGCTGGAGTCGGTCCCAAGGGTTGGGCTGTTCGCCCATTAAAGCGGTACGCGAGCTGGGTTTAGAACGTCGTGAGACAGTTCGGTCCCTATCCGCTGCGCGCGCAGGAATATTGAGAAGGGCTGTCCCTAGTACGAGAGGACCGGGACGGACGAACCTCTGGTGTGCCAGTTGTTCTGCCAAGGGCATGGCTGGTTGGCTACGTTCGGGAGGGATAACCGCTGAAAGCATCTAAGCGGGAAGCCTGCTTCGAGATGAGTATTCCCACCCACTTGATGGGGTAAGGCTCCCAGTAGACGACTGGGTTGATAGGCCAGATCTGGAAGCCCGGTAACGGGTGGAGGTGACTGGTACTAATAGGCCGAGGGCTTGTCCTCAGTTGCTCGCGTCCACTGTGTTGGTTCTGAAACCACGAACAACCCCATTGCCCTGGTCACGGGTGGTGGTGCGGTTGAGTGTTTCATAGTGTTTCGGTGGTCATAGCGTGAGGGAAACGCCCGGTTACATTCCGAACCCGGAAGCTAAGCCTTACGGCGCCGATGGTACTGCAGGGGGGACCCTGTGGGAGAGTAGGACGCCGCCGAACAAATATTGGGAAAGGCCCACACCTTATGGTGTGGGCCTTTCTGCATTTCCGGAGTGTGTTTAGGGTCGAGTCATGCGCTACGACCTCGTGATCTTCGACAATGACGGTGTCCTCGTCGACAGCGAGCCGATCTCCAACCGGCTCCTCGCCGCGTATCTCACCGAACTCGGGCACCCGACCTCGTACGAGGACTCGATCCGGGACTACATGGGGTCGGCCATGCACCGGGTGCACGAGCTGGTGCGGGAGCGGACCGGCCAGGCGCTGCCCGTGGACTTCGACGACGTCTTCCACCAGCGCGTCTTCGCCGCGTTCGAGCGGGAGTTGGAGCCCGTGCCCGGAGTGGTCCCGGTCCTGGAGAAGCTGGTCGCGGACGAGGTGCCGTACTGCGTGGCCTCGTCCGGGAGCCATGAGCGGATCCGGGTGGGACATCGCAAGACCGGGCTCGACCGGTGGTTCGGGGACGGGCTCGTGTTCAGCTCGCAGGATGTGGGGCGGGGGAAGCCGGCGCCGGACCTCTTCCTGTACGCGGCCGAGCGGATGGGCGTCGCGCCGGAGAAGTGTGTCGTCGTCGAGGACAGTCCCCTCGGTGTGCGGGCCGGGCTCGCCGCCGGGATGGAGGTGTACGGGTTCACGGCGATGACGTCCGCCGGGAAGCTGCCCGGAGCCAGGGGGTACTTTTCGGACATGGGGGAGCTGCTCGGCCTGCTCGGCTGAGGCTGCCCGACCGGCTTAGTTGAGCAGTATTCAACTTCCTCTACCCATGGGTAGGTCGCGCCCCCTACTGTGCCGCCATGACAGATGTGCTGCGGCGCGGTAGGGCCGCGTTGGCGTTCAGCTTCTTCGCTCAGGGTGTCGCCTTCGCGCTGCTCGTGACGCGGATTCCGGCCATTCAGGACCGGTACGGAGTCTCCGACGGGTTGCTGCCTCTCTTCCTCGCCGCCGTGCCGATCCTCGCCGGGGTCGGCAGCGTCTGCACCGAGCACCTCGTGAAGAAGGTGCCGCCGAGCCTGGTGCTGCGGTGCTCCCAGCCCGTCGTGCTCCTGGCGCTGCTCGGCGTGGGCGCCGGTGACGACTTGGTCGTGCTCGGCATATCGAACGCGGCCTTCGGGCTGGCGGTCGGGGCGCTGGACGCG
The DNA here is from genome assembly GCF_020010925.1 of Streptomyces griseiscabiei. Taxonomy (NCBI): domain Bacteria; kingdom Bacillati; phylum Actinomycetota; class Actinomycetes; order Kitasatosporales; family Streptomycetaceae; genus Streptomyces; species Streptomyces griseiscabiei. Next base: position 684,837 of record NZ_JAGJBZ010000003.1, read on the forward strand.
TCGATGAACATGCTCGGGGTGAGCCTGCAGCGGGCGTACGGGCGGAGCATCATGCTCGGCTTCCACGCCGTGTTCAGCCTGGGCGGGATAGTCGGGGCCTCGCTGGCGTGGGTCGGGGCGCACTGGGAGCTGTCACTGCTCGTCTCGTATCTGCCGGTGGTGGCCGTCCTGTTGCCCGCCGCGCTGGTGGGGAGCCGGTGGTACGTCGACGCGAGGCCCGTCGAGGAGAAGGCGGAGAACGATGCCCCGTCGGGCGCGGGTACCGGTGGGGCCGTCGCCTTCAGGATGATGCTGCCGCTCTGTCTGGTGATGTGCTTCGCGTACATCGGGGACTCGACCGTCTCCAACTGGAGCGCCAAGTATCTGCAGGACGTGCTCGGGAGCAGTGAGCAGCTGGCGACCGTGCCCTACAACGTCTATATGGTCACCACGCTGATCGGGCGGTCGATCGGGGACTTCGGGGTGCGGAGGTTCGGGGCCGCGGCCGTCGTACGGGCCGGGGCCGTGGTGGCGGCCGTCGGGTTCGCGGTGGTCGCCGGGGCGCCGGGGGCCTGGGTGGGGATGCTCGGGTTCACGCTGCTGGGGCTCGGGCTGTGTGTGCTGGTGCCGCAGACGTTCGCGGCGGCCGGGCGGCTGTTCCCGGGGGCTTCGGACGCGGCCGTCGCCCGGCTGAACATCTTCAACTATGTCGGCTTCTTGATCGGTTCTCCGTTGGTGGGGGCTCTGGGCGACCTCTGGAGCTACCGCGGGGCGATGCTCGTACCGATGGTGTTGGTGCTGGTGACGTTGGTGTACGCCCGGTCGTTCGAGACTCAACCGGACCGATACGGTGGCGGGCATGAGCGGCCGCGCACAGCTGATGTGGGACGAGGCAGTAACGGGCTATGACTTCGGGCCGGACCATCCGATGGATCCGGTCCGGCTGGCGTTGACCCGAAGTCTGGTGACCGCCTTCGGGCTCGACCGGGAGATGGACGTCGTCTCGGCGAAGCCGGCGGGGGAGTCGACCCTGCGGCTGGTGCATCGCGAGGACTATGTGGCGGCGGTCAAGGCCGCGTCGGCCGATCCCCGAGGGGCGGACACGGCGTACGGGCTGGGGACCATGGACGATCCGGCCTTCGCCGGGATGCACGAGGTGTCCGCGCTGATCGCCGGGCAGTCGGTGGGCGCGGCGGAGGCCGTGTGGCGCGGGGACGCGCTGCACGCGGTGAACTTCGCGGGCGGGCTGCACCACGCGATGCCCGGGGGTGCCTCGGGGTTCTGCATCTACAACGACGCTTCGATCGCCATCGCCCGGCTGCTGGAGCTGGGCGCCGAGCGGGTCGCGTACGTGGATGTGGACGTGCATCACGGGGACGGGGTGCAGGCGGCGTTCTGGGAGGACCCGCGGGTACTGACGATCTCCCTGCACGAACATCCCCGGACGCTGTTCCCGCAGACCGGGTGGCCGGAGGAGACGGGGGCCCCGTCCGGTGCGGAGGGGTCGGCCGTGAATGTGGCCCTGCCTGCCGGGACGGGGGACGCGGGGTGGTTGCGGGCGTTCCACGCGGTGGTGCCGGAGCTGCTCGCCGAGTTCCGGCCGCAGGTGCTGGTGACCCAGCACGGGGCCGATACGCACTTCGAGGATCCGCTGGCGCATCTGGCGGTGTCGCTGGACGCGCAGCGGGCCGTGCAGGTGGCTCTGCACGAGCTGGCGCACGAGTACGCGGACGGGCGGTGGGTCGCGCTCGGTGGCGGTGGGTACGCGGTGGTGGAGGTCGTGCCGCGGTCGTGGACGCATCTGGTGGCGATCGCGGCGGGGCGGGAGATCGCGCCGGAGGCGGTGGTTCCCGAGGAGTGGCGGCAGCAGGTGTTCGCTCGTACGCGGCAGTTGGCGCCGGCGCGGATGACCGATGGGCGGTGGCCGGTGGGGTGGGCCGACTGGGAGGCGGGGTACGACCCCGCGGATCGGTTGGATCAGGCGGTGCTCGCCGCGCGTAAGGCCGTGTTTCCGTTGCGGGGGTTGTTGGCCTAGGGGCCCTGGGAGTTCTCCCGGGTTTTCTCGCCCCCGCCGTCCCTACCCGTCCCATCCTCCAGGGGCTGCGTGCCCCTTCGACCCCCGTCCTCGGCTTCCGTCAAAGATTCGGGGCTCTGCCCCGGACCCCGTTCGCGCAGTTCCCCGCGCCCCCAAAAGACAAGGTGCTAGGCCAACTGTGTGGTGGGCCGGGGTTTTCCCGGTGGGGGGATCGGGTGTGCGTCAGCATCGGGGGGTGGTGAGTGGTGGGGTGTTGCGGGAGCATCTGGTGGCTTCCGGGCTGGCGGGGAGGGTGGCCACCGGCCGGGAGACGAGTCTGCGGAGTTATCGGTTGTTCGCGGCTCGGGACCCTCGGTTTCTGATCGGGATTGATCCGGAGATGCCCTGGCGGCAGCGGGATGTGCTCGGATTGATGGCGGAGAAGTGTGGGGTTTCGGCCGATCCGCGGTGCGCGTCAGGGCAGGATGTGATTGATCCGGAGCTGACGATGCGGGCCCTGGACCGGTTCGCGGAACGGGTCGGGGCCGTCGCTCACCGTGGTGGCCGGGTGCTCCTCGGGACCGGGCATCCGCACCGGCTGATCGGCTTCTACGGCGCGTTGGCGGACGCTTTGTCGTCGGCGGGGTGTGAGGTTCTCACCCCTGCGACGGGTAGACGTGTCGACATAACGACCCGGTTCGGTCTACGCACGTACAACCTTGACTACGTACGGGGTGTCGCTCTCGTCCGCGAGGCGACCTCTCTTCACTCCGGTTGTGCGACCGGCGTGCACACGCATTCACCGCTGCCGGTTCGGACGGTTCTGGCGGCCGCCGCGGAGGCCGGCGGGCCGCTCCCGGAACTCGTGGTGGGAGACCATGGCTGGGTCTGCGGGGCAGGTCAGCTGGGGTTCGAGGCCATCGGGCTCGCCGATACGGACGATCCCGCGCTCTTCGTGGGGGAGGCGGAGGGGCGGGTGTCCGTCGTCGTTCCACTTGATGACGGTGTGCGGTCTGATTACTACCGACCGCTGACCCGCTACGTACTCAATCGGGCGTGTCTGTCACAGTAGGGCGCCGATGGCATCCCCTCTTCCCCACTCGCATCACCCGCCCCTACATTGGGGAGTGAGCACGCAACGACGAAGAGTCACCGGAAGGGGAAGCCGGTGGCCGTCGAGTGCGGAAGGTTCAGGTGTGTCATGGCTGCTGCTGGCGAGAGGCCTCTGAACGAGGTCGCGTTCCTGACCGTGGCGGAAGTCGCCGCGGTGATGCGAGTGTCGAAGATGACCGTGTACCGCTTGGTGCACAGCGGTCATCTGCCGGCGATCCGGGTGGGCAGGTCCTTCCGGGTGCCGGAGCAAGCGGTACACGAGTACCTCCGCGAGAGTTATGTGGGGGTGGAGACGGCCTGACGGCCACCGGGATCGAGGGGCTCCCGGAGGCCCTGCGGGCTTCCGGGATACCCCCGCTCCCCCTCGATTACGACCTCAGCGCTCGGACGGGTAGGCTAGCCCCTCGTAGGTCGTATGGGCCCATGGCGCCCAAACGCCGAGTGATGAGAAGTGAGCGAGGGTAGTCGTGGGCTCTGTTATCAAGAAGCGGCGCAAGCGGATGGCTAAGAAGAAGCACCGCAAGCTGCTCAAGCGCACCCGCGTTCAGCGTCGCAACAAGAAGTAAGGCGGCCCGGCCCCGAATTGCGGGGTCATGGCCGGCCCCCCTCGCGTAAGGGGGTCGTACGCCTTGCTTTCTTGCGCGAGCGCTGTTGAGAGCGCGTTCTGCGACCCCTCACCGAATACGGTGGGGGGTCGCGGTGTTTTCGCCGGTCGCCCGCGGTGGCCGCCGCAGTGACCGCAGTCGCATGCATTCGCCGTCATTCACGGGGTCGCGGTCACCACAGCGCAACATCCAACCGCTAACGTGGCCGCACACGGGGAACACGGGGAACGCGGCAGAGTACGAGCAGAGTTACGCCTATATGAGCGGACGTCGGGAAGGAAGGCGCTGATCTTGGGGAAGGTCGTGCTCGTCACCGGTGTGGCCCGTCAGCTGGGAGGCCGCTTCGTGCGGCGGATCCAGCGTGACCCGCAGGTCGACCGGGTCATCGCGGTGGACGCGGTGCCGCCCGGGCACCATCTGGGCGGTGCGGACTTCGTCCAGGCCGACATCCGGCAGCCCGCCATAGCCCGACTGCTGGCCGAGTACACCGTGGACACCGTGGTGCACATGGACGTCACGGGCACTCCGCTGGGCAGCGGCGGCCGGGCCACGCTCAAGGAGACCAATGTCATCGGCACCATGCAGCTGCTCGGTGCCTGTCAGAAGTCACCCTTGATCAAACGTCTGGTGGTCAAGTCCAGCACCAACGTCTACGGGTCCGCGCCCCGCGACCCGGCCGTGTTCACCGAGACCACCCCGCCCAAGTCGCTGCCCAGCGGCGGCTTCGCCAAGGACACCGTCGAGGTCGAGGGGTACGTCCGCGGCTTCGCCCGGCGGCGGCCCGATGTGGCCGTCTGCGTGCTGCGGTTCGCGAACATCCTCGGGCCGAGCGCCGATTCGCCGCTCGCGTCGTACTTCTCGCTGCCGGTGCTGCCGACCGTGCTGGGCTACGACCCGCGGCTGCAGTTCGTGCACGAGGACGATGTGATCGAGGTGCTGCGGATCGCCTCGCACGATCCGGAGCGGGGCACGCTCAACAGCGGCACGTTCAACATCGCGGGCGACGGCGTCCTGCTGCTCTCGCAGTGCGCGCGGCGCCTCGGCCGGCCGACCGTGCCGCTGCTGATGCCGGCGGTCAACTGGGTCGGCTCCATGGTCCGCACGCTCGGCGTCAGCGACTTCTCGCCGGAGCAGCTGCGGCTGCTGACCCACGGGCGGGTCGTGTCGACGAACCAGATGCGCGAGACGCTGGGCTACCGCGCCCGTTACACGACCGCGGAGACGTTCGCGGACTTCGCGCGCAGCAGGGGACCCGGACTGCTGCCCCCGGAGGCCCTCGCCGGGGCCATCGACCGGATCGCCGCCCTGCCCGTGCCCACGCCGGGCGCCGGCCACCCCCCGACGCAGAGCGCCAACTAGCGTTAACCGAGGAGCGCATCGACGATGGCGGACGCCAAGGTCATTCCGTTCGACGACGACCGGACCCGCGGGGGCGCCGCGCAGCGCCCGCCGCGCCGCCGGACTCCGGGAAGCCGGCGCAAGGGCGAGAACGGGGTCGTCCGGGAAGCCGGTGAGGTCCAGGCCCTCCCCGGAGTGCCGACCAGCACGGATGATGTCCCTGTGACACAGGAGAAGCCGGAGCCGCCTCAGGAGGCCGCCGAGGCACAGGACGGCGGCGCCCTGGAGCGCCGGATCGCGGGCGGTCTGGCGTTTCTGCGCAAGCGGCTCACCGGAGACTACGAGGTCGACGACTTCGGCTACGACGCCGAGCTCACCGACCAGGTGCTGATGTCCCTGCTGCGGCCGGTGTACGAGAAGTACTTCCGGGTCGAGGTGAAGGGCATCGAGAACATCCCGACGGACGGTGGCGCGCTGATCGTCGCCAACCACTCGGGGACGCTGCCGATGGACGGCCTGATGATGCAGGTCGCCGTGCATGACAACCACCCCACCGGGCGGCATCTGCGGCTGCTCGCGGCGGACCTGGTGTTCATGCTGCCGGTGGTCAACGAGCTGGCCCGCAAGCTCGGCCACACCCTCGCGTGCGCGGAGGACGCCTCACGGCTGCTGCAGCAGGGCGAGCTGGTCGGGGTCATGCCGGAGGGCTTCAAGGGGCTCGGCAAGCCGTTCGGGGACCGCTACAAGTTGCAGCGGTTCGGGCGGGGCGGTTTCGTCTCCACCGCGCTGCGGGCCGGTACGCCGATCATTCCGTGCTCGATCGTGGGCGCGGAGGAGATCTATCCGATGATCGGCAACTCCAAGACGCTGGCCCGGCTGCTCGGTTTCCCGTACTTCCCGATCACGCCGACGTTCCCGTTGCTCGGCCCGCTGGGCGCGGTGCCGCTGCCGACGAAGTGGACGATCCAGTTCGGTGAGCCGATCCCGACGGACGGCTATCCGCCGGAGGCGGCCGAGGACCCGATGCTGATGTTCAACCTGACCGACCAGGTACGGGAGCAGATCCAGCACACGCTGTACAAGCTGCTGGTGCAGCGGCGCTCGGTGTTCTTCTGAGCGTCCCGGATCGCGGTACGACGGTGGGGGCGCCCTTCTTGCTGAAGGGCGCCCCCACCGTCGTGTCCGGCTAGTTGTCGTCGCCGTCGATGCCCAGTCCGGGGAGGAGGCCCGGGAGGAGGGGCGGGAGGGTGACGTCGGGTTCCTGGGGCGGGGTCGACTTGTCGGAGGGCGGGGAGGAACTGCCGGTGTCGTCCTGAGGCGGGTCGAGGAGGCCGCCGGTGGTGCCGCCGACGAGCCCTTCGGCGCCGCTCTGCGAGTTCGACGTGGACGGCTTGGGCTTGCCGGTGGTGTCCTGGCCGCCGGCCGTGGAGCCGCCGGTGGCGCTCGGGGCCGGGCGGCGGCCGGGGTCCGTGGTGCCGGGGGTGCCGGAGCCCGTGGAGCGCTGCTTGCCGTCGCCGCCCGGGGCGGGGGGCTGCGGCAGGAGCGAGGAGTGCGGGGCGACCTCGTGGTCTATGGCGTCGAAGACCGACGAGACCTGCTGACTCACGTCCCCGAGCTGTACGGGGAGCCGGTCGCGGAGCGCGCCCCATGCCTCGCGGTGGGACCGGGAGAAGGCGGAGAGGGCCTGGATGGGGCCGAGGGACTCCGGATCTCGCTCGAAGGCCTCGTGGAGCAGCCGGTGGCCCTCGGAGGCGTCGTGCCGCATCCCACTGAGGGCGCGGCGGATCTCGCCGAGGGACTCGTGGTCCAGCTGTCCGCCCCGGCCGCGCTCCATGAGGCGGCGGGCCTCGCCGAGGCGGGTGGACGCCTGGTCCAGATAGAGCCGGCCCCGGTCGTCGCTGTCGTCGGCCAGGGTGAGCTTCACGTCCTCGATGCCGCGCTTGAGGCCGTAGAGCGAGTCACCGGGCAGGGCGTCCGAGCTGGCCGCGGCCACCCCGCCGAACGCGCTCGCGGCCACACCGACGCTGAGCCCGCCGGCGGCGAGACCCTTCGTCAGACGGGACCGCGGTCGCAACTTGCCCAGTGGGCTCGCCCGGTGAGCGCCTCGCCCCTTGCCGGATCGCTGCTCGGGCACCGAAGGGTCCGACGCCTCGCGCCCCGGCAGTGTGCCGTCCCGCAGCATGGCCTCCATCGCGGCCACCAACTGGGCGCGATGGACGACCTTGACCTCGGGGTCGAGCACTGGCTTGGGCAGCTCGTCGAGACCGGTCGTGAGGGCCAACATGCGGCCCCGCTCGGTCTGTTCCGCTGCCGGGGCCGGTGCCGATCCCTCGGGCTGCTCGGCCGCCGTGCCCCGGTCGGACAGCTCCTCCAGGGCCTGGGCGAAGGCGTTCGCCCGCCGGTGCGCCGATACGTTCGCGATCACTGGCGGCACCTCCTCTCGTCATGACGGTCGACTCCCCAGGGGGTCCTGAGGGTTGCACGTCCCCGACCGAGCCACACGATCGAGTGATCGGTGTCGGCCAGGCGCGACCACAGGGAGCCTGTATCCCGCACAACGAGTGGCGCGGCACTTGGGTTACGGACGGCGGATGATCGGACGAGGAAGTCAACGGACTTCGACGGAGGGTGAGTTGGGCGTCGCGGAGCGTGCGTGAGCGGTGCGCTCGGCGGGCCGGTGGCTCAGCTGCGGGTGTTCCGGTCGGCGGTGCTCAGCGGGCGTCGTCCGGGAGGAGGCGGGCGAGGGTGCGGACCGCGCGGTACTGGAGGGTCTTGATCGCGCCCTCGTTCTTACCCATGACACGGGCGGTCTCGGCGACGGAGAGGCCCTGGAGGAAGCGGAGGGTGACGCACTCCTGCTGCTGGGGGTTGAGGCGGCGTACGGCCTCCAGGAGGGCGGCGTTGGAGAGGGACTCCAGGACGGAGTCCTCGGGGGAGCGCTCGACCTCGTTGGCGTCGAGCATCTCGCCGGTGGTGACCTCCAGCCGGAAACGGCTGGACTTGAAGTGGTCGGCCACCAGATTGCGGGCGATCGTGACCAGCCAGGCGCCGAAGTCACGGCCCTGCCAGGTGAACGTGCCGATGCGGCGCAGGGCGCGCAGGAACGTCTCGCTGGTGAGGTCCTCGGCGGTCGCCTTGCCGCCGACCCGGTAGTAGATGTAGCGGTAGACGGTGTCGCTGTACTGGTCGTACAGGCGGCCGAAGGCGTCGGCCTCGCCGGACTGGGCGCGTTCGACGAGGTCCATCATGCGGGCGCTGTCGCTGTCCGCGGCGGGACGGCGGGTGGTCGTGGCGGTGGATCCCGAACGGCCTCGTCTGCCCACCGCCGCGCCACCGTCGGCCAGTGCGTAGCACGGGCCGACGGGCGCGGCGGAGGTGGCGAGGGCGGGGACGGCGTACGCGGTGGGGACGAAGCCGCGCAACAGTTGGTTGACTGTCGCGCGCAGCGTAGCCAGGCCCGAGGCGTCAACCCCGACGTGTGGGTACACGGGACTCCCAGAGGCAGAGCTTCCATCACGTGCAGTGCGGAACCTTTCACCCGTCGTAGCGACGGAGGGGTACCGGTTTGCGTTTGAGGAGAATAACGCTTCGTGCAGGCACTGCTACACCCAGTTGCTCAAATCATCGATTACGTCGCTTCTGTTACGTATTGGAGGCCGCTCAAGTGCCGTGCCGTGATCGGTTATTGATCGATTCGGTTCGTGTTCCGCCTGGGTGCAGGGCGTGTTGTGGTCGGGTGCGGAGGGCGTGACTGAGGGGGGTGGAGTGGGGGTAGGACGGCTGGAATGCCCGGTGACGGGCCCGGACGCGCGAACGCCGGAGGGGCTGGGAGAACCCAGCCCCTCCGGCGTTCGAGAAACGATCGGCCGTTCAGTCGTTCAGCGGCGGCGGCGGTGCAGAGCGATCGCGGCGGCGGTGCCGCCGGCCACCGCGCCCACGCCCGCCGCGGCGGGCAGGCCGACCTTGGCGGCCTTGCGGGCGGTGCGGTAGTCGCGCAGCCGCCAGTCCATCTCGCGGGCGTGCCTGCGGAGTTTGCTGTCGGGGTTGATGGCGTACGGATGGCCCACGAGCGACAGCATCGGGATGTCGTTGTGGGAGTCGCTGTACGCGGCGCAGCGCGAGAGGTCGAGGGCCTCGGCGGCGGCCAGGGCGCGGACGGCCTCGGCCTTCGCGGGGCCGTGCAGCGGTTCGCCGACCAGCTTGCCGGTGTAGACGCCGTCGACCGACTCGGCGACCGTGCCGAGGGCGCCGGTCAGGCCGAGGCGGCGGGCGATCACCTGGGCGATCTCCACGGGCGCCGCTGTGACCAGCCAGACCTTCTGGCCGGCGTCGAGGTGGGCCTGGGCCAGGGCGCGGGTGCCCGGCCAGATGCGCTCGGCCATGTACTCGTCGTAGATCTCCTCGCCGATGATCGTCAGTTCGGCCACGCGGTGGCCCTGGACGATGGAGAGCGCGGAGTTCTGGGCGTCCTGCATGTGTTCGGGGTCCTCGGAGCCCGCCAGCCTGAACCAGGCCTGCTGCCAGGCGAATCGGGCGAGGTCGCGGGTCTCGAAGAACTTCCGTTTGTACAGGCCCCTCCCGAAGTGGAAGAGCGAGGCGCCCTGCATGACGGTGTTGTCGAGGTCGAAGAACGCGGCGGCCCTGTCGTCGCCGAGGACCGGGAATTCCGGTTCCTGGACGGCGTCGGGTGCGGGGGAGATGTCCTCCAACTCCTGGGAGGACTTGCGCGCTGCCTCCGCAGAGGCTTCGCCTGCCAAAACGCTCCGCGCCGTGGCGGAGCGCCTACGGGGAGTGAGCCATCCGAGAGCGGCCATGTCGTGAGCATAGCCAGTCTGTTCGGTGGTTCCGGAGTCGAGAGGTTTGCGGGCTGTGAACTCTCCGCGACCGTGTCGTTAAAGACGTCGTGCGGACGGCGTGTCCGGGTGCGGCAGAAGGGGGAACCGGTGGGGAAAAGGGCAGGTTGTGAGCTTCATGGTGAGGAAGGGGTGTGGAGATCCCGTGCGGAGCGACAATGGCCGGCATGAGTGCCATGTTCCGGCGGACGCCGAAGAATTCCGGTGAGCGGCTCGTCACACTGATCGGAAAACCCGGATGTCATCTGTGCGACGACGCGGAGGCGGTGATCGGGAAGGTCTGCGGTGAGCTGGGCGTTCCCTGGGAGAAGAAGGACATCACCGAGGACGCCGAACTGCACCGGCAGTACTGGGAGCAGATTCCCGTGGTGCTGGTGGACGGGGCGCAGCACACCTTCTGGAGGGTGAACGAGGAGCGCCTTCGCAAAGCCCTCTCGTAGCGGTGGGCCGCGGTGACCCGAGTTGTGACCTGACCGACCAGTCCAAGTGGTCCCAAAAGTCGCTTAGGATCGATGGGCTGGTTGGTCTCGGGGGCGGGATTCGTGAGGAGAGTGTGCGGTTTTGCCCCCGTTGTGCAAGGCGTCCGATGCGGTACGACGGTACGTGTGTGCCGGTTCCGTACAGGTGCGTCGTATGTGCGTGACCCCGGTCACGTTGGCCGGGCAAATCGGACACCATCTTTGTGCACGCGTTCACAAAGACATAGCCTGCTGTCGACGGGGCGGTCTGGGGACGCATGACCGCCCGCAGCCCCGCTCTACCCGCAGGAGCACCGTGGCAACTGGCCGAACTCACCGACCGGCGACCCGTAGCCGAGGGATTCCCGAGGCCACCGTCGCCAGGCTTCCGCTGTACCTCCGTGCCCTGACCGCGCTGTCCGAGCGTTCGGTCCCCACCGTTTCATCCGAGGAACTGGCGGCCGCCGCGGGGGTCAACTCCGCGAAGCTGCGCAAGGATTTCTCTTACCTGGGCTCGTACGGAACGCGCGGTGTGGGCTACGACGTCGAGTATCTCGTCTACCAGATCTCGCGTGAGCTGGGCCTGACGCAGGACTGGCCGGTCGTGATCGTCGGTATCGGTAATCTCGGCGCCGCGCTGGCCAATTACGGTGGATTCGCCTCCCGTGGATTCCGGGTGGCCGCGTTGATAGACGCCGATCCGGCGATGGCGGGGAAGCCGGTCGCGGGTATTCCGGTCCAGCACTCGGACGAGCTGGAGAAGATCATCGAGGAGAACGGCGTGTCCATCGGGGTGATCGCCACCCCCGCCGGTGCCGCCCAGCCCGTGTGCGACCGGCTGGTCGCCGCCGGGGTCACCTCGATCCTGAACTTCGCGCCGACCGTCCTGACCGTGCCGGACGGGGTCGACGTACGGAAGGTCGACCTCTCCATCGAGCTGCAGATCCTCGCCTTCCACGAGCAGCGCAAGGCCGTCGAGGAGGCCGCGGGCGAGACCGGTCCCGTGGCGCCGGCTCCCAAGGAGTCCGGGAAAGGGCCCGACGGGGATGTCCCCGCCGTGATGCCGGCATGAGTCTTCTGGTCGTCGGACTGAGCCACCGCAGCGCACCGGTGAGTGTGCTGGAGCGGGCCGCGCTCTCCCTGGACGCGCAGATCAAGTTGCTTCAGGACACGGTCGCCGCCGAGCCGGCCGCCGAGGCCGCCGTCCTCGCCACCTGCAACCGCATCGAGCTGTACGCGGACGTGGACAAGTTCCACGCGGGCGTCGCCGAGCTGTCCACGCTGCTCGCCCGGCACAGCGGGGTGGGGCTCGACGAGATCACTCCCTATCTGTACGTGCACTACGAGGACCGCGCCGTCCACCATCTGTTCTCGGTGGCCTGCGGGCTCGACTCGATGGTCGTCGGCGAGGGGCAGATCCTCGGGCAGATCAAGGACGCGCTGGCCCGCGCCCAGGAGCTGCACACCGCGGGGCGGCTGCTGAACGACCTGTTCCAGCAGGGCCTCAGGGTCGGCAAGCGGGCGCACTCCGAGACCGGCATCGACCGGGCCGGGCAGTCGCTGGTGACCTTCGGTCTGGAGCAGTTCACCGCCGGGGCGGACGTGGCGGAGTGGGCCCGGGGCAAGCGGGCCGTCGTGATCGGCGCCGGGTCGATGTCCTCGCTGGCCGCCGCGACCCTCGCGCGCGCGGGCGTCGCCGAGATCGTGATCGCCAACCGGACGCCCGACCGGGCCGAGCGGCTGGCCCACCTGCTCGAAGAGCAGTACGGACAGCGCCTGACGGAGCAGGGCGAAACGGACGTGCTGGCCCGCGCGGTACCGATGCATTCGGTGCCAGCCGAGCTGACACGTGCCGATCTCGCCGTCTCCTGCACGGGCGCCACGGGCCTGGTCCTGACCGCCGAGACGGTCGCGGCGGCGGTCGAGGGGCGGGTGCCCGGGGGCGCGTTCCCCGCGGTTTCCACGGCCCTCGCGGCGGAGGCCGAGGCGCGTACGGACGTACGGCCGGTCCTGCCGCCCGCCTCCCTCGGCAGCGACGACGACTGCCCGCTCGACCTGCCCGCCGTCCAGGGCGGTGGCTTCTCCGTGCTCGGGGAGGCGGCGGTCGCCGGGATGGACGCGGCCACGCTGGAGCAGCACGCCGCCTGGGTCGACAACGCGACCGTGGACCGGCGCACAAGCCGTCGGACGCCGGAGCGTGAGGGGTTGCGCGAGGCTTCGCGCGCGCCGGAGCGGGAGACCGCGCGTACGGCCGTGGGCATGGTCGCCGCCGATGCCGAGCTGATCGCCGCGCTCGTCGCGACCGTGGCCGTCACCGGACGGATCACCGATCTGCGCCGGCCCGAGCCCGTCATCGAGGTGCCCCGGCCCGCGCCCGTGCTCGCGCTGCTCGACCTGGCGATGCCCCGGGACATCGACGCCGCCGCGCACCGGCTGGCCGGGGTGCGGCTGGTCGACATCGAGTCGCTCGCCGAGATCTCCGCCGACGCGCCCATGGCCGCCGACGTCGACATGGTGCGGAGGATCGTTTCGGACGAGGTGGCGGCCTTCGGCGCCGCTCAGCGTGCCGCGCACATCACCCCCACCGTCGTGGCGCTGCGCGCCATGGCCGCCGACGTCGTCGCGAGCGAGATCGCCCGCCTGGAGGGCCGGCTGCCGGGCCTCGACGACAGGCACCGCGGCGAGATCACCCAGACCGTGCGGCGCGTCGTCGACAAGCTGCTGCACGCGCCGACCGTACGGGTCAAGCAGCTCGCGGCCGAGCCCGGCGGCGCCGGATACGCGGACGCGCTGCGGACCCTGTTCGACCTGGACCAGGAGACGGTCGCCGCCGTGTCCCGGGCCGAGGACCGCGAGCGGACCTTCCAGAACTTCGAGAACCTCGAGAACCTCGAAGACCTCGAGAACTTCGAGAAGACGAACGCCGAGAACCGAGGGCGATCATGAGTGACCCGCAAGACAGGGCCCTGAGGCTCGGGACCAGGCGGAGCAGACTCGCCATGGCCCAGTCCGGGCAGGTGGCGGAGCAGGTCCGTCGGCTGACCGGACGGCCCGTGGAACTCGTGGAGATCACGACGTACGGCGATGTCTCCCGCGAGCAGCTGGCGCAGATCGGCGGCACGGGCGTGTTCGTCGCCGCGCTGCGCGAGGCGCTGCTGCGCGGCGAGGTCGACTTCGCCGTGCACTCGCTGAAGGACCTGCCGACCGCGCAGCCGGACGAGCTGGCGCTGGCCGCCGTGCCGGTGCGCGAGGACGCGCGGGACGTCCTGGTCGCCCGGGACGGACTGACCTTCGAGCGGCTGCCCGAGGGCGCCCGCGTCGGCACCGGTTCGCCGCGGCGGATGTCCCAGCTGAACGCGTACGCGCGCGGCCACGGGCTCACGATCGAGACGGTGCCGATCCGGGGGAACGTGGACACCCGGATCGGATACGTGCGGAAGGGTGAGCTGGACGCCGTCGTCCTGGCCGCCGCCGGACTGAACCGGATCGGACGCAGTGATGAAGTGACCGACTTCCTCTCGGTCGACACCGTTTTGCCCGCCCCCGGCCAGGGGGCACTGGCGATCGAATGCGCCGCGGACAACGCTGCGTTGATCGCCTCGCTCGCCGGGCTCGACGACCCGTACACTCGGGCCGCCGTGACCGCCGAGCGGTCCCTGCTCGCCGCCCTGGAGGCCGGTTGCAGCGCACCTGTGGGTGCGTTCGCCGACCTTCTGGCCGACGGGCAGATTGTCAAGGAGATGCGCCTGCGCGGCGTCGTCGGCACGATCGACGGCTCGACGCTGGTGCAGCTGTCCACCACCGGTCCCGTGCCCGAGACGTACGACCAAGCAATGGCGCTCGGCCGTGAACTCGCCGCCGAGATGCTCGCTAAGGGCGCGGCCGGTCTGATGGGGGAGCGAGCACATTGAGCCCCACCACCCTTCCCGCCGGTCCGGACCACGGTCACGTCACCTTCCTCGGTGCCGGACCCGGGGATCCGGGACTGCTGACACTGCGCGCCGTCGAGGCACTGGCGCACGCGGACGTTCTCATCGCCGAGCACGATGTGCTCGACGTGGTGCGTACGCACGCCCGCGCCGGCGTCGCCCTACTGGACACCGATTCGAGCCCGCCGCCGTCGGCACTGACCGCGGCGTCCTCACCCACTGCCTCTGCCTCTTCCGCGGCTACTTCAGCGGATACGTTTTCGGGCACAGGCACGCCTCAGCTGACGGTTGTTGACGGCGCGTCAACAACCGTTGGTGCACCCGCTGTGCGGGATGCGGCACATCTTGTCATGGAGGCCGCGAGGGGCGGCAAGCGGGTCGTGCGTGCGGTGTCCGGGGACCCTGGCCTGGACACCTACGCCACCGAGGAGATGCTGGCGTGCGCCGCCGCCGGTGTGCCCTTCGAGGTGGTGCCCGGTGTGGCGGCCGCCGTGGGTGTGCCCGCGTACGCCGGTGTGCCGCTGCGGGACGCGCAGGGCGCGGACGTACGGTTCGTCGACGCGCGCACGGCCTCCGACCGGTGCTGGGCGGAGGTCGGGGCGTCCGACGGGACCGTCGTGGTCTCGGCGACGCTGGAGACCGTGGCCGCGGCGGCGGGTGAGCTGGTCGCCGCGGGCCGGAAGCCGGACACCCCCATGACCGTGACCGTCGCCGGTACGACGACCCGGCAGCGGACCTGGAGCGCGACGCTCGGCACGATCGCCCAGACCTTCAAGCAGGCCAAGGTGCTGCCCTCGCCGGAGGGCGGCCGGCCGGTGATAGCCGTGGTCGGTGAGCGTTCCGCCGCGGCCCAGCGCGATCAGCTGTCGTGGTTCGAGAACAAGCCGCTCTTCGGGTGGCGCGTCCTCGTGCCGCGCACGAAGGAACAGGCGGCCTCGCTCTCCGACCAACTGCGCTCGTACGGGGCCGTACCGCACGAGGTGCCGACGATCGCGGTCGAGCCGCCGCGGACGCCGCAGCAGATGGAGCGGGCGGTCAAGGGGCTCGTGACGGGCCGCTACGAGTGGATCGCCTTCACCTCGGTGAACGCGGTCAAGGCGGTCCGGGAGAAGTTCGAGGAGTACGGCCTCGATGCCCGTGCCTTCGCGGGGATCAAGGTCGCGGCGGTGGGCGAGCAGACGGCCAAGGCGCTGATCGCGTTCGGTGTGAAGCCGGACCTGGTGCCGAGCGGCGAGCAGTCGGCCGCCGGGCTGCTGGACGACTGGCCGCCGTACGACCCGGTCTTCGACCCGATCGACCGGGTGTTCCTGCCGCGGGCCGACATCGCCACGGAGACGCTGGTCGCCGGGCTGATCGAGCTCGGGTGGGAGGTCGACGACGTCACCGCCTACCGGACCGTGCGGGCCTCGCCGCCGCCGGCCGAGACCCGGGAGGCGATCAAGGGCGGTGGCTTCGACGCCGTTCTCTTCACCTCCTCCTCCACCGTGCGGAACCTGGTGGGCATCGCCGGGAAGCCGCACAACGTGACGGTCATCGCCTGTATCGGGCCGGCCACCGCCAAGACGGCGGAGGAGCACGGGCTGCGCGTGGACGTGATGGCTCCCGAGCCGTCCGTGCACAAGCTGGCGGAGGCGCTGGCGGAGTTCGGCCTGCGGCGGCGCGCGGCGGCCGTGGAGGCGGGGGATCCCGTCACTCGGCCCAGCGAGCGGCGGCCGGGGGCGCGTCGGCGGCGGTCGACGACCTGAGGCGGTCTTCGGGGGAGCGGTGGCGCTGTGGGCCGCCGCTCCCCCGGCCTGTGCGGCAGGAACAACGAGAACTCAGGTCTCGAACTCGCCCACCCAGGACCGCTCCAGCAGGTTCTTGGGCAGGTACTCGGACTCGACCTCGATCGCCATACCCACGTCATGGGCGAGGCAGGTGACGGCGAGCGGTCCGAGGGCGACGGTTCCGCTGATGGAGTCCCGCCGGTCCTCGTTTGCGTTCCAGTACTCCTTGTGCAGGCGGAGCGCCTGGAGGAGCACCGTGTTGAACTGTGCCGTGTCCCGCTTGAGGAACTGCAGGAACAGGTCGAGCGGCGGATAGAGGATCTTCAGCATCAGCTCGCGGTCGGCGACCCTGAGTCGATCCGGGTCGGTGCCCTGGAAGGCGGCGGTGAACTTGTCGCCGAGACCGGGGCGTTCCGTCCAGTACGTCTGCAGCGCGTCGACCCAGTCGTAGACGTACTCGTCGTACACCGCGCCCGACGCCCGAAGCAGCTCGACCGGCACCTCGCAGAGCCCGGTCATGCGGTCCTGGTCACGGCAGACGATCGCCAGCCAGAACGCGGTGATCCAGTTTCCGGCGTCGGTGAAGTGCTGCGCGCCGATGGCCGGCAGCACGCGCGGCTCGTGGGCGATCCGGCACTCCACGGACTCCTCCGTCGTGACGGCCGCCGCGAACAGGGCCGAGCCGACCTGCGTCGCGGTCACCCAGGCCTCCCAGGTCTCGGACCTGTCGGCGGTGGGGTCGTGGAGACAGTGCAGTTCCGCCGTGCTCAGGGCGCTGCTGAACGTCAGGCCGAAGCCCTCGGGATACTCCGAGAGGTCGGCGATGTCGTCGAGCAGACGCCGGTCGGACGCCTTGACGAAGGCGGTCGGATCTCCGGACGGAGGTGTATCGGCGCGTGGCACACGGGTGATCATCACTGGCTCCTGGGCTTGCCGATGTTGAACTGCTCCATCTCGTAGCCAGCATATTTGCCACCCTGAGTGGCGTCCGCCTTGATCAGAACGTAGTCCACGTTCCCCCTGACGAACGCCTTACGGAGTTTGCTCGCCAATTCTGCCTCGGCACTGTCGTTGGCCTTGGCGGACCGCTTGTCCATTTCCTTCAGGATCGTCTCGAAGTATTCCCTTGTGCCCTGCTCGACGCGATTCCCGAGATGACTCGTACGCTCGCCGGTCCCCGCCTTGAGAGACCCCTTGGCCTCGACGACGACATAACCGCCACCGGGTTTCTCGTAGATCTGGTCGAACCTGTTGTTCCCGAACGCCCCGTCGTCGACCCGCTTCGCCCCCGGATAGCGTTCCGGTACGGCGTGGTGCTCCGCCACCCGCTCACCGAAGAGTTCGCTCTGCTTGAGCATGGCGCCATGCAGCGGAGAGTGCTTGGCCTCCGCTGCGTCCATCGCCGCCTCCGCCTCGGCGGTTCGGTGCTTCAGGTACTCCTTCTCGGCAGCGGTCAGTGACTTCTCCGCCGCCTTGTCGGCCACGATGGCGTCTCGACGTGACGTCGCCCATTCGTCGAGGCGATTCAGCACACTGCTGTCGACGCTCTTTCGGACCCCCGGCCCGTGCGGATTCGGGTCCACGTACCTCGCTTGGATCGCGGGTGGCAGATCGCTCTTGGAAATCCACTTGGTGGGATCGGCGGGATCCCGGACCAGAATGGGCAGACGCTGCCCGAACACCTCCGCGGAGGCTGACCTGCGGTAACCGTTGGACCGGTAATGGTCCTTGAACCAGCGCGGATCGTTGTTGGCGAGATCCACATGCCGTTGCATGATGGCGCGCGCGTCCGGCTTGTCGGAACGCCCCGAATTCAGCTCGCCCCCGCCGTCGGCTCCTTCGTCCGCCCGGCCACCCGCCGTCGCTTCGTCACCGAGTCCACCGGCCCCGTCGCCGGACCGTCCCAGATCGTCGAGCCAGCCGGACCCGCCCGCGTCACTCGACCGAGGCGGCAGGCCGTCACCGCCCCGGTCACCGCCCGCCGTGACATTGTCCCCTCCACGGCCTCCTACGGCCGCGGTGTCCCCCACCCGCGTCCCGGCCCCGGCCCCCACGAGCTCTCGCTCACCCGTAGCCCTGGGTGCACCGGTCTCGTCGGCCCGCTGCTGTGCCGTTGCCTCGTGCCGGATGTCGTCCAGTGACTCCCGGACGGTGCCGTCGGCGTTGTGCATGAGGAGGGTCTTGGTGTCGAGGTAGACGATCTCGCCCTCGGGGGTGGTCATGCGGACGGAGTTGTCGGGGGTGAGGCCGGCGGGGAGGTCGTCCGTCAGGTTGGGGGCGTCGGCTATTTGGTAGGTGCCCTCGCCGAGGCGGATGTGGGTGCCGTCGGTGATCCCCCGCAGTCCGGCCATGACGTCGCCGATCTTGACGGCGGTGCCGCCGATGCCTTTGGCGAGGTAGGTCATCGGGTCGACGATCCGGCCTGCTTTGCCCGCGAAGGAGATGGCCTTCGCGATCGCACCGGCCTTGCCGGCGCCCGCGGCCGCTCCTCCGGCGCCGCCGGTGAAGATGGTGGTGAGGACGTTGAAGGTGACCGCCCCGGCGGCTCGTGAGGGGTTCTTGCCCCATTCGTCGTAGGCGATGAGCGCCTTGCCGGTCTCGACGACGGCCGTGCGGGAGTCGCGCAGCCAGGAGGGGAGTCTGTCGGCGGGAGTGAGCCAGTACGCGGCGCCCAGCGGCGTTGCCGTGATGAGGATGCCGGTGGCGAGTTTGCCGAGGCCCACCCAGGCCTGGCCGGCGGCGTCCCAGCCGTTGAAGCCGGCGAGGGTGCCGAGGCCCTTGATCGTGCCCCACACGCCGTCGACGACGAAGCCGACGGTGAAGTCCCAGACGTGTTCGTGGATGTAGTACCAGGGGTTGGACTCCTCGACCGGGTCGCCCCACGGCAGACCGCCGGCGTTGTTCAGGTCCTCGCCCCGGTAGCCGTACATGTTCTCTTTGTTCGAGCCGTCACCGACGACCAGCGCCTCGCCGCCGACGAGTGCGACGATCTTGTTGTGGCAGGCCCGTTCGGCGGCCTGGAACGCGGTCCAGGCGGCGTTGACCGCGTTGCGGCGGGCGGTGTTCTCCTCGATGAGGTCGCCGTCGGCGACCCAGTCCTCGTCGTCCGCGACGCGCCGTTCGAACGCCGCCGCCTCCGCGCGCAGCGAGTCGAGCCGGCCGACCAGGGGCCGCACCTCGGCCGCGTAGTCGAGCAGCGCCTTCGAGACCGTGGCCAGCTCGGTCTGCAGATCGTGGCCGGCCGCCGCGACGGGTGCGGTGGTCGCGAAGAGCTGGTCGGCCTCGGGGGCCTTGTAGAACGGTTCCAGCAGCCGGAAGTTGGCGTCGATCAGCAGACCCGCCGCGCCGACCGCCATCCCGTCGAACGCGATGTCCCCCGCGTCCGTCTCCAGTTGCTCCAGATTCCCGGTGAACTCCGGTATCTCGGCCGAGACAACAGGCCTGTCCTCGCTCACGTCTACCCCCGTGGACGCCCTCGCAGATACGGTCCCTCGACCGAAACACCCAGTCGATCATTTGTACCAAAATTGCGATCGCGATCCCATGCACTTCTGGCCAAGGGTCGTGTGGTGTCTGGACAATCGTGCGTGTGTCCCTCGGCGAACACCGTGCCCCTCCCCGACGCTCCCCGCCCACGGGCCGACGGGCCGTCGGCAAAGAGGGGGGCGGCTCGGGCGTAGCGTAGGTGTATGTCGAAGTACGGATCGTTTCCCGGTACGCGGCCCCGCCGGCTTCGTACGACGCCTGTGATGCGGCGGATGGTGGCCGAGACGCGGCTGCATCCGGCCGACTTCATTCTGCCCGCGTTCGTGCGGGAGGGTGTGAGCGAGCCGGTGCCGATCGAGGCGATGCCGGGGGTCGTGCAGCACACGCGGGACAGTCTGAAGAAGGCCGCCGCGGAGGCCGTGGAGGCCGGGGTCTCCGGGATCATGCTGTTCGGGGTGCCGGAGGACGGGAAGAAGGACGCGAACGGGACGCCGGGCACCGATCCCGACGGGATTCTGCAGGTCGCGCTGCGGGATGTGCGGGCCGAGGTCGGGGACGAGCTGCTCGTGATGTCCGATCTCTGTCTCGACGAGACCACCGATCACGGACACTGCGGGGTGCTCGACGACCAGGGGCGTGTCGACAACGACGCGACGCTGGAGCGGTACGCCGAGATGGCCCAGGTGCAGGCCGACGCCGGTGCGCACGTCGTCGGGCCCAGCGGGATGATGGACGGCCAGATCGGGGTCGTACGGGACGCCCTCGACCAGATCGGGCGCGAGGATGTCGCCATCCTCGCCTACACCGCCAAGTACGCGTCCGCCTTCTACGGGCCCTTCCGGGAGGCGGTCGGTTCGTCGCTGAAGGGGGACCGGAAGACCTACCAGCAGGACCCCGCCAATCTGCGGGAGTCGCTGCGGGAGCTGGCCCTCGATCTGGAGGAGGGCGCCGACATGGTGATGGTCAAGCCGGCCGGGCCCTATCTGGACGTGCTCGCGCGGGTCGCGGACGCCGTGGACGTGCCGGTCGCCGCGTACCAGATCTCCGGGGAGTACTCGATGGTCGAGGCCGCCGCCGAGAAGGGGTGGATCGACCGGGAGCGGGCCATCCTGGAGACGCTGACCGGGATCAAGCGGGCGGGCGCGCAGAACATCCTCACGTACTGGGCCGTCGAGGCGGCCCGTCTGCTGCGCTGAGGTCCGCCCGGTGGTGTGCCGAGGGCCCCGGGGCGTGCGTGCCCCGGGGCCCTCGCGCCGTGTGCGCCCCGGCTCAGTACTGGAGGGCGTCCGCCGCGGTCGACTGCCAGTAGGTGACGGCCACGGAGTTGTCGACGTGGACGCCCGCGGCCGGGAGGGCGGGGGACGCGGGGGAGCCGGTGTCGCTGCCCTGCTCGGCGCCCTGGAAGCGGATGACGACCTTCTTCTCCGTGGTGCCCTTGCCGCCGCTGCCGTCGGCGGCGGAGAGCAGGACGCCCGCGTAGCCGGACTCGCCGGGGGCCAGGGTGACCACGGCCTGCGGCTGGGACTCCTCGATCACACGGGGCGCCGACTGCGCCTCGCCGAAGCGGACCGTGGGGTTGTAGTAGAGGTCGCAGTACTTCGAGCCGGTGTTCTTGACGGTGATCAGCAGGTGGTTGATCGGGCGGGACGGCGTCCTGGCGGTGACGGTGGTGTTGGAGCCGTCGCAGGTGACGCGGTTGGCGGGGTCCCAGGGGTCGGAGGTGTCCGAGGCGTCCTTGGCCCCGCCGCCCGTCTGCGGGGTCTGCGAGGTCTGCGAGGAGGCCTTGTCGGCCGTGCCGCCGCCGGTGGTGGCGGTGCCGCCGCCCGTGGTCGAACCGCCGCCCGAGGTGGAGCCCGAGGTGCCCGTCGAGCCCGAGGTGCCCGTGGTCCGCGAGGCCGAGGAGGAGCCGCCCGACGCGCCCTCGTCCCGTGTGCCCATGCCGTTGTCGCACGCCGTGAGGGCCAAGGCGGCGAGGGCGGCTCCGGTCGCGGCGAGCAGACGGGCGGGCCGGGCGACACGGGCGGTGCGGAACGTACGCATGATGAGTCCCTTTCGGACAAAGGCAGTTGAAGAGGCCGAGAACACATGGTCGAAGCCGCGCCGCTCGACCGGGCTGCCGGGAGCGGCGTGCTTGGATGACCAGAGCTTGCGGGGTGATCCGTCCCGGCCGCCACGGTCTGCGGGCGATCAGGGACGCTGGAACGCTCACAACGGCTTTGACCTGGGGAAATATCGCTTCCCTGGAACGCGGGACGGGACGTGAGGGACGTGCGGGCTGACTTTGCCGAGCTGCTGCGGGAGTTGAAGGAGCGCTCCGGGCTGAGCTACGGGGTGCTCGCCAAGCGGCTCCACATGAGTACGTCGACACTTCACCGGTACTGCAACGGCGACGCCGTACCGACGGACTACGCCCCCGTCGAGCGGCTCGCCCGGCTCTGCAGGGCGACCCCGGACGAACTGGTCGAGCTGCACCGGGCGTGGGTGCTCGCGGACGCGGTACGGCGGCGCAAGGGGAGCGAGGAGACGAGGGCCGCTTCGGCTTCAGCTTCCGCCGGGGTGACGGTGGAGGATCCGGCTCCGGACGCGGGGGTCGAGCCGGCCGCCGAGAGCGAGGCGGAGCCGGAGGCGGCGACCGGACCGGCCGCCGGGACCGGACCGGCCGCCGGGACCGAGCCGGAGGGCGAAACCGAGACGCTGGTCGGGGGCGGGGCCTCCCGGCGCGCGGGGGAGCGCGTGCCCGCTCGGCGGCGTACGCGGGTCGCGTTGGTCGCCGGGGTGGCCGTGGCCGCGGTGCTGGGCGCGGTGACGCTGGCGGTGAGTCTGCCGTCCGGGGGGAAGGGGAGCGGGCCGGAGCGTACGGCCGGGGCCGCGTCCGCCGGCGGCGACCGGGCGGAGGGGACGGCCGAGGGCTCCCCGTCGCCGTCCGGTGCCTCGCCCTCCGCTTCCGTGAGCGAGCCGGCCGGTGAGAGCGGCAAGGGGGACGAGGGCGGGACGAGGGCGGGTGCCTCGGCGTCGGACACGTCGACCGGCCCCGGCGGTGCGGGCGGGGGCGGTACGGACGCCTCCCTTCCGGCACCGCTGACCGTGAAGGTGGAGCCGTACACCTGGGAGAGCCCCTGCTCCCAGCGGTATCTGGTCGACAGTCCGCCCACCGAGGTCGGGCCTCCGCCGCCGGAGCAGGACGCGGCGGGCTGGGTGGCGTCGGAGGGGGCCGTGTCGTCGGGGCAGCAGTTCCTGACGCTCACCCTGCAGGGCACCGGCGAGGAGACCGTGGTCGTACGGAGTCTCAAGGTCCGGACGGCCGGCAAGCGGGCGCCTCTCGCCTGGAACGACTACGGCATGGGGTACCCGGGTGTCGGCTGCGGGGCCGGTGTCCCGACCCGGTCCTTCACCATCGCCCTCGATGCCGCGCGCCCCGATGTGAAGCCCAAGGCGGGCAGCCGGAACTTCCCCTACTCCGTCAGCGAGTCCGACCCCGAGGTGTACTACATCACCGCCGACGCCTCGGCGTACTCCGTCAGTTGGTACCTGGAACTGCGGTGGAGCAGCGGCGACCGCAGCGGCACGCTGACCGTGAACGACGACGGCCGGCCGTTCCGTACGAGCGGCAACAACGGGCGTCCGGCGTTCGAGTATCCGCTCGGTGGGCCGAAATGGGTGCCGGAGGGGACCACGCTGGGGGACGGCGGCGAGGGCTAACCGGCCTCGCAGGGCGGTCCTGGCACCATCAACTGCCTCTGGACGCTAGGTTGTTGTTCATTCAATGATGCGACTCTCCAGGGAGAGGCTTTATGGCCGGTGACGCGCTCAGCCAGGACCCCGCCGAGCTGCGGAAGAGGATCGACACCACCAAGGCCCACCCGGCGCGGGTCTACGACGTCTTCCTCGGCGGCAAGGACAACTACCCCGTGGACCGCGACGCGGCCGGTGCGGCGCTCGCCGCCAATCCGCGCGGCTATCTCGACGTCCGGCACAACCGGGACTTCATGCGCCGCGCGGTGACCACGCTGGCCGAGGAGGAGGGCATCCGCCAGTTCCTCGACATCGGCACCGGGCTGCCGACCGCCGAGAACGTCCACCAGATCGCCCAGCGGATCGTCCCCGACTCGCGGGTCGTGTACGTCGACAACGACCCGGTGGTGCTCGCCCACGCGCGCGCGTTGCTCACGAGCGGGCCCCAGGGCGTCACGGACTACATCGACGCCGACTTCAAGGTGCCGGGGCAGATCCTCGAAGCGGCCGCGAAGACGCTCGACTTCGACCGGCCGATCGCGCTGTGCCTGGTGGCGCTCCTGCACTTCGTGGAGGACGACGAGGCGTACCCCGTGGTGCGGGAACTGGTGGAGGCGCTGCCCGCCGGGAGCCGGCTGGTCCTCAGCCATCTGACCGAGGATCTCAACCCCGCGAAGATCCGCGCGGTGCAGGAGACCTACACCAAGCGGGGGTTCACCTTCGTGCTGCGGTCCCGGGACGAGGTCGCCCGCTTCTTCGAGCAGAGCGGGCTCGTGGTGGACGAGCCCGGGGTGGTGCCGGCGCATCACTGGCGGTTCTCGGGTGGTGCGCCGGTGCCTCCGGCGGTCGAGCCGCATGTGCTGGCCGGGATGGACGACATCGAGAAGGTGCGGTACCGGGACATCAACGATGTGACCGACGCGGACATCAATGTGTATGCGGCGGTGGGGCGGAAGCGGTAGGGGTTCGTGGTCGGGTGCGGGTGGGTGGGGCTTCTCGCGCGGTTCCCCGCGCCCCTGCGGGGCGCTTCACCCTCCCGTCCCGAACCATGTCTCCGCCAGTGACTCGAAGTTCTGGCTGGGTGGGGCCGGGAGGCTGCGGAGGTACCAGTTCAGGTCGCTGTAGACGTGGAGCAGGGTGTAGGCCATCAGCTCGCGCGGGGCGAACGGGGGGTGGCCGTAGGCCTCGTAGAAGAGTTTGAGGAGGGTGGGGTCGGCGCGGGTGAGGAAGAGGCCGACGCTGACGAAGTCGTAGGCGGGGTCGCCGACCATGGCCGGTTCGAAGTCGAAGAGGCCGGTGAGGCGCCAGTCGGCCGGGTCGACGGTCAGGTGCTCGCGCATGAACTCGGTGTGCAGCAGGACCGGTCGGCGCGGGGCGGGCAGCGGGACGGAGCGCAGGAAGTCCGGGATCTGTTCCAGCCAGGGGCCCGTCAGACCGCCCATCTGCTGCTGCTCGACCGCCGCCAGGCGCTGTGCGGCGACGAACCTGCCCCAGTCCGGCGGGCCGGTGAGCGGGACGACCGGAGTGGCGTCCAGGGCGTGCAGGGCGGCGAGGCCCTCGGCGGCCTCGACGACGACACGTTCCTGGTCGGGCCGGGGGATCCGGGGCCAGACCTCGTTGAGGTCCTCGCCGGGCAGCCGGGACATCAGCACATAGCGCCAGCCGTTCTTGTACTGGTCGGCGGCGTGCAACCGCGGTGTGGGGATGGGCAGTTTGCCCCACAGGATCGACAGCAGACGGGCTTCGCGGACGGCTTCCGCGGCTTCGAAACCCGGATAGAGCTTGAGGACGAGAGCGTCGCCGACGGCGTACACCGGCAGCGAGCCCTCGGCGAAACGCACGATTCGCGCGCCTGCGAGGCCGAGCGAGCCGCAGAGATCCTGGGCAGCCGGTCGCAGCAGCGCCTCGTCACCGACGACTTCTTCCAACTCGTCGTTCGTGTCCACGCTGGGCAGCATGCGCGCAGCCTAGGGGGTGCGGGGCACGGTCCGCATGGCGGAAATGGTGGATGTAAGGGGCACGTAACTGGCTAGGGTGCGGGCATCGGGGCGGGGCCGCACCGTCCGGGAGTGCCGAAGGAGCCGTGGGATGAGTGCCGTGGATGCCGTGCGCGACGCGTATGACGTGCAGTTTGTCGGGGAAGCCGGGGACGGGGGCGGTTCGGGGCGCGCGGAGGAGGCGCGCGCCGGGGCGGCCGTGCCCCGTTTCGCCGAGCGGGTCACCGCCGTCGGAGGTTCCCCCGTACGGGACATCCTCGCCGTCACCTCGCGTCCCGAAGTCGTCAACTTCGCGGGGGGATTGCCCGCTCCGGAGCTGTTCGACGCGGAGGGGATAGCGGCCGCCTACCGCGATGTGCTCGCCGAGTCCGCGGGGCGCGCCCTGCAGTACGCCACGACCGAGGGCGAGCCGGTCCTCCGGGCGGCGCTCGCGGCGCGGTACGGGGCGCGCGGGCTGGGGACCGGCGCGGACGACGTGCTCGTCACCACCGGATCGCAACAGGCGCTGTCGCTGCTCGCCACCGCGCTGCTGGAGCCGGGGGACGTCGTCCTCGTCGAGGACCCCTGCTATCTGGCGGCGCTCCAGGCGTTCCGGTTCGCGGGCGCGCGGGTGGTGGCCGTGCCGGGCGACGGGGACGGGGTGGACCCGGCGGCGCTGGAGGAACTGGTGGTACGGCACCGGCCCAAGCTCTTCTACACCGTGCCCACCTTCCAGAACCCGACCGGGCGCACGCTCCCCGCCGAGCGGCGGGCGGCCGTCGCCTCCGTCGCCGCCCGGCGCGGACTGTGGGTCGTCGAGGACGACCCGTACGGCGAACTCCGCTTCGAGGGCGACCGGGTTCCGTGGATCGCCTCGTACCCGGGGGCCGGGGACCGTACGGTGCTGCTGGGTTCCTTCTCCAAGGTGATGGCCCCCGGGATGCGGCTCGGCTGGCTGCGCGCGCCGACGGGGCTGCGCCGGGCGTGCGCGGTCGCCAAGCAGGCGGCCGATCTGCACACCCCGACCGTCAACCAGCTCGCCGCGGCGCGCTATCTGGCCGACCGGGACCTGGACGCCCACGTCGCCCGGGTCGCCGCCGCCTACCGGGAGCGCCGCGACGCCATGCTCGACGGCCTCGCCGCTGCCCTCCCGGAGGGCTCCTCCTGGAACCGCCCCGAAGGCGGCATGTTCCTCTGGGCCCGCCTCCCCTCCTCCTACGACACCACCGCCCTGCTCCCGCGCGTGGTCGAGCAGGACGTGGCGTACGTCCCCGGTGCGCCCTTCTACGCCGGGGAGCCGGACCGGTCGACGCTGCGGCTGTGCTTCGTGACCCAGACGCCGGAGGAGATCCGGGAGGGGCTGCGGAGGCTGGGGGCGGGGCTGCGGGGGTGAGGTCCCTGGGGCTGGGGCTGCGGCTCTCGGCGGAGTCTCAGTCCCACCAGAAGGACCAGGTCGGCTCCCCGATGAGCGTGCGGGCGTAGGCGGCGCGGGTGCCGTCGGCCGTGCCCTGCCAGATGTTGTCGGGGCAGAAGGCGAAGTGCTCGGCGGCGACGGCCTCGGCCTCGGTCTCGGTGGTGGGCGGGGCGGCGACCGACAGGACGAGCTGGTCGAAGGTGAGGGCGACGACGCGTATGCCGAAGCGGTCCTCCCAGGAGCGCAGCACCGCGCAGAGCCTCGCCACGTCGTTCTCGTGGTTCAGCGGGCCGGTCCAGCCGATGGCCGCCGGGATGTCGGCGCTGCGGCGGGCGGGGACCAGGGCGAGGCGGGGGGCCTCCAGCCGGGCGGGGTCCTTCACCAGGGCGTCGGCGGTGTCGGCGGCGAGGGTGTCGGGATCGGGGGCCGGTGCCGAGGCGGGGGCGGACGGTTCGGTGAGACCCGGCCAGTCCTCGTCGTCGGCGGTCGCGCAGCCGTCCCAGAACTCGGCGAGGACCTCGTCGGCGTCGTGGTCACCGGGGTAGGACATCTCGCCGGGCATCAACTCCCAGCCCTCCGGCCCGCCCTGACGGCCGCCCGTGTCCAGCAGCACCGGGAGGAGGCCGGCCGTACGGCGTGCGGGATCGACGGCGGCCCAGGCACCCGGCACGGCCGGTTCGTCCGCGCACCACAGCAGCGGCTCGTACCACGGCCCCTCGTCGGTCGCGTCGATCAGCCGCCCCTGCGGAAGCGGGAGTTCAAGCCCGAGCACACGCCCGCTCGGGTCGGCCGCCAGCTGGGGCAGCGGGTTGGGAAGTGTCGCCATGGAGGTGACTGTAGGGGGCGGCACTGACAGCGGCCCGTCCCGCAGGGGGCCTGCGGGACGGGCCGGTCGTTGGGCCGGACACGGCCTAGAGCTTCTCGGGCGTCCTGATGCCCAGCAGGCCCATGCCCCGGTGCAGGGTGCGGGCCGTCAGGTCGACCAGGAACAGGCGGTTCTCCACCTGCGCCGGGGTCTCGGCCTTCAGGACCGGGCACTGGTCGTAGAACGTGGTCAGCAGGGTCGCCAGCTTGAAGAGGTACGCGGCCAGCTTGTGCGGCTCGTACGACTCGGCTACCTCGGCCACGGTCTCCCCGAACTGGTCCAGGTGCAGGCCCAACGCGCGCTCGGCCGGGGCCAGTTCCAGCTCGGGGTGGGCGGCCGGAGCGGTGTCGCCCGCCTTGCGGAGGATCGACTGGATACGGGCGTACGCGTACTGGAGGTAGACGGAGGTGTCGCCGTTCAGCGAGACCATCTGGTCCAGGTCGAACTTGTAGTCCCGTACGGCGGAGGTCGACAGGTCGGCGTACTTCACCGCGCCGATGCCGACGTACCGGCCGTTCTCGACGATCTCGTCCTCGGTCAGGCCGACCTTCTCGGCCTTCTCCCGGACCACCGCCGTGGCGCGGTCGATCGCCTCGTCCAGCAGGTCGACCAGCCGGACCGTCTCGCCCTCACGGGTCTTGAACGGCTTGCCGTCCTTGCCGAGAACCGTGCCGAAGGCCAGCTGGAACGCCTTGACGTCCTCGTCGTTCAGCCAGCCCGCCCGGCGCGCGGTCTCGAAGACCATCTTGAAGTGCAGGGACTGACGGGCGTCCACGACATAGAGGAGGGAGTTCGCCTTCAGGTGGAAGACGCGGTCCCGGATCGCGGAGAGGTCGGTGGCCGCGTAGCCGTAGCCGCCGTCCGACTTCTGCACGATCAGCGGGACCGGGTTGCCGTCCGGGCCCTTGACGTCGTCGAAGAACACGCACAGGGCGCCCTCCGAGCGGACGGCCACCCCCTGCTCCTCCAGGAGGCGGCAGGTCTCCGCGAGCATGTCGTTGTAACCCGACTCGCCGACGATGTCCGGGTCCCGGATCTCCATGTCGAGCTTCTCGAAGACGGAGAAGAAGTAGATCTTCGACTCGTCGACGAACTTCTGCCACGCCGCCAGCGTCGCCGGGTCGCCCGCCTGGAGGTCGACGACCCTGCGGCGGGCCCGCGTCTTGAACTCCTCGTCGGAGTCGAAGAGCTTCCTCGCCGTCTTGTACAGCCGGTCCAGGTTCGACATCGCGGCCTCGCCGGAGGCCTGGAGGTCGTCGTCGGACCCCTTGTGGTCCAGCTCGTGCGGGTGCTCGTCCAGATACTGGATGAGCATGCCGAACTGGGTGCCCCAGTCGCCGATGTGGTGCCTGCGGACCACGTTCTCGCCGGTGAACTCCAGGATCTGGACGACCGCGTCACCGATCACGGCGGAGCGGAGGTGGCCGACGTGCATCTCCTTCGCCACGTTCGGCTGGGCGTAGTCGATGACCGTCGTGCCGGGGTGCTCCGCCGTGGGGACGCCGAGACGGGCGTCCGTGTCCGTGTAGCGCGCCGCGAGGTTCTCGGTGATCGCCCGGTCGGTGAGCGTGATGTTCAGGAAGCCGGGGCCGGAGACCTCGATCTCCTTGATCAGCTCGCCGGACTCCACCCGGGCGACGACCTGGGTGGCCAGCTCCCTCGGGTTCGCCTTCGCCTTCTTCGCGAGGGCGAGGATCCCGTTCGCCTGGTAGTCCGCCCGGTCGCTGCGTCGCAGCAGCGGGTCGACTCCGTCGGCTTCCGGGAGGGCGGAGGCGAGGGCGGCGGTGAGGCGCGACTCGACGGAGGCGGTGAGGGACGTGACCGGGGCCATCAGGGGGAGCCGTTCTCCTCGGGGTACGGATGGATGTCGTTCAGTATCCCACGGGGGGTAAAGGGGTTTTCTTGCGGCGAGTGGGGGTGGCTTCCGGGGTGGGGGGCGGGGTTCGTGGGTGGGTGCGGGGTCCGGTGGGGCTTCTCGCGCAGTTCCCCGCGCCCCTTAGAAGACCAGGCCCCTGCGGGCCTGAAAAGCAGCGGGCGCAGCCCCTGCTTTTCAGGGGCGCGGGGAACTGCGCGACCAACCCCCACCGGACCCGCACCCGCCACACAGACCCGCTCCCCGAGTTATTAGGCGCCCGGTTCGACCCGCGGAGTGAAAGGCTGGGAGAATGGCCCGGCCGCCGGGACCGTAACCGACGGCCATGGAAACTTCAGGAAAAAGAGGACGTGCCGATCGTGGCTCAGAGCACCGAGACCACCGACTGGGTCTCCCGTTTCGCGGATGAGGTCATCGAGGAGTCGGAGCGTCGGGCCCCGGGCAAACCGGTCGTCGTCGCGTCCGGCCTCTCCCCGTCCGGCCCGATCCACCTCGGCAACCTCCGCGAGGTCATGACCCCGCACCTGGTCGCCGACGAGATCCGCCGCCGCGGCCACGAGGTCCGGCACCTGATCTCCTGGGACGACTACGACCGCTTCCGCAAGGTCCCGAACGACATCGACGGCGTCGACGGCACCTGGGCCGAGCACATCGGCAAGCCGCTGACCTCGGTCCCCGCCCCCGCCGGCTCCGCCCACCCCAACTGGTCCGAGCACTTCAAGGCGGCGATGGTCGACGCGCTCGCCGAGATGGGCGTGGAGTTCGACGGGATCAGCCAGACCGAGCAGTACACCACCGGCGTGTACCGCGAGCAGATCCTGCACGCGATGAAGCACCGGGGTGACATCGACGCGATCCTCGACCGGTACCGCACCAAGAAGGGACCGGCGAAGAAGCAGTCGCAGAAGCCGGTGGACGAGGCCGAGCTGGAGGCCGCCGAGGGCTCCGGCGCCGCCGGGGAGGACGACGGCAGCTCCGGCACCGCCGGGTACTTCCCGTACAAGCCCTACTGCGGGGGCTGCGGCAAGGACCTCACCACCGTCACCGCCTACGACGACGACACCACCGAGCTGACGTACACCTGCACCGCCTGCGGCTTCTCCGAGACCGTCGCGCTGAACGAGTTCAACCGCGGCAAGCTCGTCTGGAAGGTCGACTGGCCGATGCGGTGGGCGTACGAGGGCGTCGTCTTCGAGCCGAGCGGGGTCGACCACTCCTCGCCGGGCTCGTCGTTCCAGGTCGGCGGGCAGATCGTCGGGATCTTCGGCGGCAGGCAGCCCATCGGGCCGATGTACGCCTTCGTCGGCATCTCCGGCATGGCCAAGATGTCGTCGTCCAAGGGCGGTGTGCCGACGCCCGGCGACGCGCTGAAGATCATGGAGCCGCAGCTGCTGCGCTGGCTCTACGCCCGCCGCCGGCCCAACCAGTCCTTCAAGATCGCCTTCGACCAGGAGATCCAGCGGCTCTACGACGAGTGGGACAAGCTCGACGCCAAGGTCACGGATGGCTCAGCGCTGCCCGCCGATGTCGCCGCGCACTCCCGCGCGGTGCGCACGGCCGCCGGTGAGCTGCCGCGCACGGCCCGCCCGATGCCGTACCGGACCCTCGCGTCCGTCGCCGACATCACCGCGGGCGCCGAGGCCCAGACGCTGCGCATCCTCAGCGAACTCGACCCCACCGACCCGCTGTCCGGCCTCGACGAGGTACGGCCGCGGCTCGACAAGGCCGAGGCCTGGATCAACACGCAGGTCCCCGCCGACCAGCGGACCGTCGTGCGCGAGGAGGCCGACGCCGAGCTGCTGAAGTCCCTCGACGAGGCGTCCCTGCAGTCGCTGCGGCTGCTGCTCGACGGCCTCGCCGAGCACTGGTCGCTGGACGGGCTGACGCATCTCGTCTACGGCGTGCCCAAGGTGCAGGCCGGCTTCTCGGCGGACGCCACGCCCAAGGAGCTGCCGGCGGAGATCAAGACGGCCCAGCGGTCGTTCTTCGCGCTGCTCTACCACCTGCTCGTCGGGCGGGACACCGGGCCGCGGCTGCCCACGCTGCTGCTCGCGGTGGGGCAGGAGCGGGTGCGGGCCCTGCTCGGGGAGTAGTCCGGCGGAGTTCATGAGGAGGGGGCGCCCGGTTTCCACCGGGCGCCCCCTCCTCATGCGCGGGTGCGACGACATGACCTGGGTGAGACCTAGGCGATGTGCTCGTCCGTCAGTTCCGCGTTGAGGCGGTTGGAGAAGCGGTTCACCATGCGCTTGGCCTCGGCCTCTTCGAGGGCGACGCCGTACGTCGCCTCTATGTCGGCGATGAGCGCGCGGGGGGTGGGGGCGCCGTTGCCGCCCTTGGTGTTCTCCCGGAAGACCTGGTAGTAGTCCTCCTCCGTCGGCTCCGGGGCGCCGCCGCCGTCGCCGAGTTCACGGGTGCGGCCCGGGCCGGCCGGGATGGGGAAGCTGCCGGTCTCCTCCGGGGAGGGTTCCCGCGGCTGGAGGTCCGGTCCCTGCGCCTGGAAGTCGGGGGCCTCGAACTGCTGCTGCCGGTAGCGCGGGTCGCGGGGGTCCGGCTCGAAGCGGCGGTACTGCTGCTCCGCCTCGTACCGCTGGTCCGCCGCGTATCGCTGGTCCGCCGTGTACTGCTCCGGGTCCTGGTCCTCGTACCACTCGCCGTACTGTTCCTCAGGCTCGTACGACGGGTCGTAGCCGCCCTGGTAGGGGACCTCCATGGGGTGGCGGGCGTGCAGCCAGGGGCTTTCCTCCGGGGTGGGGACTTCGCCCTGCGGGGTCTGCTCCCGATGCTGCCCGGTGTGCTCCGGCTGCTGCCGGGTGGGGGTGCTCTCCAGCTGGGGGCGCTGCTCGCCGGGAGGTGCCGCTCGCTGCGGGACGGGCGCCGCCCCGGCGGCACGGTCGCCCGCGGCCGGGGAGACGTCGGCCTCGACCTGTGCCACCGGCGGCAGTACCGCCGGTTCGATGCCCGCCGCGGCCAGGCCCGCCGGGGCCGTCTCCGCGAGGGGGACGCCGTAGCGGGCCAGGCGCAGCGGCATCAGGGATTCGACGGGGGCCTTGCGGCGCCAGGCGCGGCCGAAGCGGGAGCGGAGGCGGGCCTGGTAGACGAGACGTTCCTGCTCCAGCTTGATGACCTGCTCGTAGGAGCGCAGCTCCCAGAGCTTCATCCGGCGCCAGAGGAGGAACGTGGGCAGGGGGGAGAGCAGCCAGCGGGTGAGGCGGACGCCCTCCATGTGCTTGTCGGCGGTGATGTCGGCGATCCGGCCGACCGCGTGCCGGGCCGCCTCGACCGAGACGACGAACAGGATCGGGATCACCGAGTGCATGCCCACGCCGAGCGGGTCCGGCCAGGCCGCCGCGCCGTTGAACGCGATCGTCGCCGCCGTCAGCAGCCACGCCGTCTGGCGGAGCAGCGGGAAGGGGATACGGATCCAGGTCAGGAGGAGGTCCAGGGCCAGCAGGACGCAGATGCCCGCGTCGATGCCGATCGGGAAGACGTAGGAGAAGTTCCCGAAGCCCTTCTGGACGGCGAGCTCCCGTACCGCCGCGTAGGAACCCGCGAAGCCGATCCCGGCGATGATGACGGCGCCGAACACGACCACGCCGATGAGAACGCGGTGCATTCGAGTCAGCTGCATTGGCGCGGCCACCCGTACTCCCCTCCCCTTGCGTGTTGTTGCGCGCAACAGAGTGGCACATGTGTGCGGCGCACGGATGGCCGGATGACGTCGAGCCCGGCCCCCACGGGGACCGGGCTCGGACAAAACGCCAGGTGGAGAAGGGGAAGCGGAACTACGACTTCGTCTTCCGGGTGCCGGACGTGGAGGAACCCGAGTCCGAATCGGAATCCGAGCCGCTGCCCGAGTCCGAACTCAGGTCCGAGCCCGAACCGCCGGAGGAGGACGCCTTCGTCGGGTCCGCGGACGGTGTCTTGGAGGTGTCCTTCGAGGCGCCCTCGGAGGCGCTCTTCGACGGGGAAGCCGACGCGTCCGTACCGTCGTTGGCGTCCTCGATGGACTCGACCGCCTCCTTGGCGGCGGACTTCGCGGACTTCAGCAGCGCCGCCGGGTCCGGCGTCTTCTCGCCGGCCAGACCGGCGCCGTTGTAGTCGAGCGTGATGACCACGTTCTCCGTGCGCACCACGATCGTCTGCTGCTTGAAGGTGTCGTCGTCCTTCTTCAGGTCGTACGTGATCACCGTGGCCTGGTCGCCGGTGCCCGTCAGCGGCTCCGTCTTGACCTTCTTCGCCCCGTCCACGGCCTTCGCCGCGGTGATCTTCGACTCGTACGCCTTGGCCGCGCGGTCCTCACCGGGGCCGTTCGCCGCGTTCGAGGCCAGCAGGTGCAGGGACACGCTCAGCCAGCGGTACTGGGAGCCGTCGACCCCGTTGTTGTCGAGGCTGATCCAGCGGCAGTCGCCGGTCACGTTCTCCTCGGCCTTGTTGATCGCCTTGCCGGACTTCACGCCCTTCGGCACCACCGACTTCAGCGTCTTGTCGGAGAACACCTCGCACGCGTCCGGCAGCGTCGCGTACTTCGCCGCGACCACCTCCGGCGTCTTGGTCTCCGACGCCGACTGGTTCAGCCCCGCCGGGGTGTCGTCACCGGAGGCGCCGTCCGAGCCGGAGTCCGACGAACAGCCGACCGCCAGCAGCATCACCGGTACGACCGCCGCGCCCGCGAGGACCCGGGAGCGGGCCGAGCGCCCGAACCGCCCGGCGCGCGCCACCTGGGGCGAACGCTCGCTGAGCGGTGACTGATGCTGGTCTGACTCTGCGGCTCGTCGCATGGTTCCTTCACAGACGGGAAAACGGACAAACGGACAATCGGATCAGTGTTCCGAGAGGCCACCGTACGCGGTGATGAAGAAGTGCGGCCCTGATTCGGGTGGTTCGCGCGGACGCCCCAACCGTCCCCGAACGCCCCTCAGTCGTCGAACGCCTCGGCCAGCCGCTCCGCCAGATTCCGGGCCCTGTCCTGCATTTCCTCGCTGTCCGGCACCACCGTCGTGGTCGCCGGCTGCTCCTCGTACTCGACGGTCACGATCACGTTGGACGTGCGGAACACCACAGTCACGGTCCGCTGCTTGCTCGTCCCGAGCGCGTCGTCGAGGAACGCCTCGTCGCCGAGACCGTCGAGGACGCGGGGGAGCAGGGAGGCGGGGGTGCCGGACGGGCTCGGGGAGGCGGTGGAGGAAGAGGAAGAGGAAGAGGAAGAGGAAGAGGACGCGGAGGAGCCGGTGGGTGAGGCGGAGGCGTCCGCCGACGCGGTGTCGCCCTCGTCCTCGGCGGAGGTGGCGTCGCCGGACGCCTCCGTCTCCTCGGGCTCGTCCGTGTCCTCGCTCTCCTCCTCGGAGGTGCTCGGCGTGGGCTCGGGGAGGTCGGCCGCCTCGACCTTGCCGCCGTACACCTCCTGCGCCTTGCTGTCGTCGCTGACCGCGTTGTCCCACGACACGATCCGCTCGAAGTCGACGAACAGGTAGTGGGTGGCGTCCGTGGACTCCACCTTCCAGCGGCAGCCGGCCGTGGCGTCCGTGTCGTACGTCTGCGTGGCCTCGCCCGCGTACGCCTGCTTGCGCTGGGCCGCGTCGGGGAGCCGCTTCACGCCGGGGAGCAGGGTGTCGAGGGTGCTCTGGTCGACCGAGCCGCAGGGTTCGGGAAGCGTGTCGTAGCGGCCGGGCTGGGCGACGGTGGCCGAGGCGGTGGCCTCGCCCGGGCGGGGGTCGTCGGCCGAACCGTCGTCGCTCGATCCCGTGCACGCGGCCAGCAGTGCCGCGAGGAGCACGGCGACGCCGGGTACGTACGCCTTCCGCTGCACGGTGGGGCTCCTCTCGACGGGGTCCCTCGGGACGCCTGCGGTGTCCTGTCCTGTGGCCTGTGCTTATTCACTTGCCGCCCGGGGGTGACCCCCGGGCACCATGTGTATCGCACGCACTGCCGTGGACGCCGGTCCGGCATCCCTTTTCATGGGCCTTGGCGCCGGTTTTGCGTTCTGAGACTTTGATCTGAATTTCGGGGGAACGAGGGCGTTTTGTCGTACGTAGAGATACCGGGCGCGAAGGTACCCATACGGATGTGGACCGACCCCGCGTCGGTCGAGGAGGGCGCGCTGCAGCAGCTGCGCAACGTCGCCACGCTCCCCTGGATCAAGGGCCTGGCCGTGATGCCGGACGTGCACTACGGGAAGGGCGCGACGGTCGGGTCCGTCATCGCCATGCGGGGGGCCGTCTGTCCCGCGGCGGTCGGCGTCGACATCGGCTGCGGAATGTCCGCGGTGAAGACGTCCCTGACGGCCAACGACCTCCCCGGGGACCTCTCCCGGCTGCGGTCGAAGATCGAGCAGGCCATTCCGGTGGGCCGGGGTATGCACGACGACCCCGTCGACCCGGACGAGCTGCACGGCTTCACGGCCGGGGGGTGGGACGGGTTCTGGGGGCGGTTCGACGGGGTCGCGGATGCGGTCAGGTTCCGTCATGACCGGGCGGCGAAGCAGATGGGAACGCTCGGCGGCGGGAATCACTTTGTCGAGGTGTGCATAGATTCGACCGGTTCTGTCTGGCTGATGCTGCACTCCGGCTCCCGGAACATCGGCAAGGAGCTGGCGGAGCATCACATCGGCATCGCCCGGGAGCTCCCGCACAACCAGGGCCTGGTCGACCGTGACCTCGCCGTCTTCGTCGCGGACACCCCGCAGATGGCGGCGTACCGCAACGATCTGTTCTGGGCGCAGGAGTACGCCAAGTACAACCGCTCGATCATGATGGCGCTCCTCAAGGGCGTCGTCCGCAGGGAGTTCAAGAAGGCGAAGCCGGTCTTCGAGCCCGAGATCAGCGCCCACCACAACTATGTGGCCGAGGAGCGCTACGACGGCATGGACCTCCTGGTGACCCGCAAGGGCGCGATCCGCGCGGGCTCCGGCGAGTACGGGATCATCCCGGGCTCGATGGGCACCGGTTCGTACATCGTGAAGGGCCTCGGCAACGAGAAGGCCTTCAACTCGGCGTCGCACGGCGCCGGCCGGCGGATGAGCCGGACGGCGGCGAAGCGGCGCTTCTCGACCAAGGACCTGGAGGAGCAGACACGGGGCGTGGAGTGCCGCAAGGACTCCGGTGTCGTGGACGAGATCCCGGGCGCCTACAAGCCGATCGAGCAGGTCATCGACCAGCAGCGGGACCTGGTGCAGGTGGTGGCGAAGCTGAAGCAGGTGGTGTGTGTGAAGGGCTGAGACCGCCGGGGCGGGGACCGCGCGGTCCCCGCGGAGCGCTGTGGGAGGGTGGCGGCATGGTCGTCGCCCGTTCCGCCGCTCTCTTTCTGCTCGCCGCCCTGTTCGAGATCGGTGGGGCCTGGCTGGTGTGGCAGGGCGTGCGGGAGCACCGGGGGTGGGTGTGGATCGGGGCGGGGGTCGTGGCGCTGGGGGCGTACGGGTTCGTGGCGACGTTCCAGCCGGACGCCCACTTCGGGCGGATCCTCGCCGCGTACGGCGGGATCTTCGTCGCCGGGTCGATCGCCTGGGGGATGGTCGCGGACGGCTACCGGCCCGACCGCTGGGACGTGACGGGCGCGCTGGTCTGCCTCGCGGGCATGGCGGTGATCATGTACGCGCCGCGTGGGGGGTGAGCGTGGGCCGCCCGGCGGAGAGCGGCTGCCGCGCTACGACGGCTGGGCCAACTCCTCCGGCAGCAGGCCCAGTTGGTTCAGGAACTCCAGCTGGTCGAAGTAGAGCCGGTAGCTGGTGATCCGGCCGTCCCGGACCGTGGCGAAGTCCACGCCGTGTATCCGGATGTCCCTCTGGGTGGCCGGGATGGACGTGCCGTCCGGGAACGCCAGCGGGCCCGTGTTCCGGCCGGTGTAGATCCCCTCGTCGACGGCGGTGTCGCCGACCTCGAACGAGCTGACTGATTCGTAGGTCGCGTCGGGCACGGCGTCCGTCATCTGCCGCCAGTACTCGGCGATGTCGTCGCGGCCGTGCAGCTCGCCGCCGTCGGGGGTGTGCGCGACCGCGTCCTCCGCGAAGAGGTTCGCGACGGTCTTGGGGTCCTGGTGTGTGGTCAGTGCCTCGGTGAGCTGGTCCATCAGCTCGCGTGCCTGTCCCATGATCCACCTCCTGTGCAGGGGATCACCCGTCTCATTGTCCCACCGTCCGCCTATCCTGGCCGGGCGGAAAATGTTCGATTCCGCCCCGCAGGACCCAGCCCGCACGGTCCGTCCCGCACGGTCCACCCTTCATGATCCGTACCGCTCGCTACGCACCGCCTCATCAGGAGCAGCTCATGGCCCCCGCCGTACCGTCCGCCGCCTCCCGCATCGCCGTCGTCACCGGTGCGAGCGGCGGGATCGGCGCCGCCACGGCCCGGCAGCTCGCCGCGGCGGGGTACCGCGTCGTCCTGACCGCGCGCCGCAAGGACCGGATCGAGGCGCTGGCCGAGGAGATCAACGACGGCGGCGGCCAGGCCACGGCGTACGCCCTGGACATCACGGACCGTGCGGCGGTCGACGAGTTCGCGACCGCGTTCAGGACGATCGGTGTGCTGGTCAACAACGCGGGCGGCGCGCTCGGCGCCGACCCGGTGGCCACCGGTGATCCGGCCGACTGGCGCACGATGTACGAGACCAACGTCATCGGCACCCTCCATGTCACCCAGGCCCTGCTGCCCGCGCTGACCGCGAGCGGCGACGGCACGGTGGTCGTGGTGTCGTCGACCGCCGGGCACGGGACGTACGAGGGCGGCGCCGGCTATGTCGCCGCCAAGCACGGCGCGCACGTCCTCGCCGAGACGCTGCGGCTGGAGATCGTGGGCACCCCGGTCCGGGTCATCGAGGTCGCGCCCGGCATGGTGAAGACGGACGAGTTCGCGCTGACCCGCTTCGGCGGCGACGCGGCGAAGGCGGCGAGCGTCTACGAGGGCGTCGCCGAGCCCCTGACCGCGGACGACGTCGCCGACACGATCACCTGGGCGGTCACCCGGCCCAGCCATGTCAACGTCGACCTGCTCGTCCTGCGCCCCCGCGCCCAGGCCTCCAACACGAAGGTCCACCGGGAGCTGTGACGACCTCCGGGAGCGAGACGACCGCCGAGCAGCGCCGGCTCGCCGAGGAGAAGCGGAACGAGCGGTACGTGTGGTGGTACCTCGCCTACTTCCTCTTCGGCATCCACATCGTGGCCTTCGTGATGATCTACGCGGTCACGCACGCGGAGTAGCGGCGGTGAGCGCCGCCACGGCCTCCGCGTACGCCGTCGGCGGCACCCCGACCGTCGCCGTGAAGTCGCGGACCAGGTGGGCCTGGTCCGCGTAGCCGAGGTCGGCGGCGAGGGCGGCCCAGTCGACGGCCCGGTCGGTCTCGGCGCGTTCCAGGGCCTCGTGGATGCGGTAGCGCAGGATCACCCACTTCGGGCCGACGCCCACGTACGCGGAGAACAGGCGCTGCAGGAGCCGTACGGACAGGCCCTCGGCGCGGGCGAAGTCGGTGACGCGGCGGATGGCGCGGTCGGTGCGGACGCGGTCGACGAGGGCCATGGCGAGGTCGGCCTGCGGGTCGGGGCGGGGAGCGAGCCCGGTCAGGAACGCGTCCAGGGCGGCGACGCGGGCGTCCTCGTCGTCCGGGGCGAGGATCGCGGACGGGGCGGGGATCGCGTCCGCGTCCGGGGCCGCGCCGGCGAAGGCCTCCGGGAGCGCCTCGGGGTCGCGTACCCGCCGGCCGGTCCAGTGGGTCGCGGGGTGGGCGGGGGCGAAGGGGCGGAAGCCGCCGGGGCGGAACTGGACGCCGCAGACCCGGCCCCGGCCCTCCAGCCTCTGGGTGAAGAGGCCGAGGCCGACGCCCGCGACCTCGACGAAGGGGTCCTGGCCCTGGAACCGCTGGAAGACGATGTTCACCGAGGGGTGCGGGACGACCCGGGAGACGTACGGCTCGGGCAGGTCCCAGTCGATCAGCCAGTAGTGCTCCAGATACGGGCGCAGCGGCTCGGCGGGTTCGCGGCGGCGGAAGCGGACCCGGGCGAAGAGCTCCGCGGCGTCGACGATGCCTCGGGTGTCACGGCGTGGGGCGGCCATGGGTCGATCGTAAGGACGACCACTGACACAGGACCGCCACTGGCAACGGAGGAATAGTGGAGCAGGGGACCTCGTTCATGGGTATAGTTGAATCGTAAACAACCTGGAGGGTGGCTAGCGATGATGCAGTTCGGGATCTTCAGCGTCGGTGATGTGACGCCGGACCCCACCACGGGCCGGACGCCGACCGAGCGCGAGCGCATCAAGGCGATGGTCGCGATCGCGCTGAAGGCGGAGGAGGTCGGCCTCGACGTCTTCGCCACCGGTGAGCACCACAACCCGCCGTTCGTGCCGTCCTCGCCGACCACGATGCTCGGCTATGTCGCCGCGCGCACGGAGAAGCTGATCCTCTCCACCTCCACCACCCTCATCACCACCAACGACCCGGTGAAGATCGCCGAGGACTTCGCGATGCTCCAGCACCTGGCCGACGGCCGGGTGGACCTGATGATGGGGCGCGGCAACACCGGACCGGTCTACCCCTGGTTCGGGCAGGACATCCGGCAGGGCATCAACCTCGCCGTCGAGAACTACGCGCTGCTGCGCCGCCTGTGGCGCGAGGACGTCGTGACCTGGGAGGGCAAGTTCCGTACGCCGCTCCAGGGCTTCACCTCCACGCCCCGTCCGCTGGACGACGTACCGCCGTTCGTCTGGCACGGCTCCATCCGCTCGCCCGAGATCGCCGAGCAGGCCGCGTACTACGGCGACGGCTTCTTCCACAACAACATCTTCTGGCCGGCCGACCACACCAAGCGGATGGTCGAGCTGTACCGGCAGCGGTACGCGCACTACGGGCACGGCACGCCCGAGCAGGCGATCGTCGGCCTCGGCGGACACATCTTCATGCGGAAGAACTCGCAGGACGCGGTCCGCGAGTTCCGGCCGTACTTCGACGTCGCGCCGGTCTACGGCAACGGGCCCTCCCTGGAGGACTTCGCCGACCAGACCCCGCTGACCGTCGGCTCGCCGCAGCAGGTGATCGAGAAGACGCTGGCGTTCCGCGAGTACGCCGGTGACTACCAGCGGCAGCTGTTCCTGATCGACCACGCGGGGCTGCCCCTGAAGACCGTGCTCGAACAGCTCGACATGCTCGGCGAGGAGGTCGTGCCGGTGCTCCGGAAGGAGTTCGCGAAGGGGCGGCCGGCGGACGTGCCGGACGCGCCGACGCACGGGTCGCTGCTGGCCGCCGCGCAGAAGGACGCGGCGGACGAGGCCGCGGAGAAGAAGGAGAGTGTGTCGTGAGGCTCGTCGTCGTCTCGGCGGGGCTGAGCGTCCCGTCGTCCACGCGGCTGCTGGGGGACCGGATCGCCGCCGCCGTGGTCGGGCGGGACGCGTCGGTCGACGTCCAGGTGGTCGAACTGCGGGACCTCGCGGTCGAGATCGCGCACCACCTCACGAACGGGTTCCCGGGCCGGAAGCTCGCCGCCGCGCTGGACGCGGTGGCGGGGGCCGACGGGCTCGTGGTCGTCACCCCGGTGTTCTCCGCCTCGTACAGCGGGCTGTTCAAGTCCTTCTTCGACGTGCTGGACCGGGACGCGCTCGGCGGGAAGCCGGTGCTGATCGCCGCGACCGGGGGTTCGGCACGGCACTCGCTGGTGCTGGAGCACGCGATGCGGCCGCTGTTCGCGTATCTGCGGGCCGTGGTGGTGCCCACGGCGGTGTACGCCGCGTCCGAGGACTGGGGTGCCGAGGGGCTCGCGGGGCGGGTCGAGCGGGCGGCGGGGGAGTTGGCCGGGCTGATGGGTGGGCTCTCCTCCGGGAAGGCGGCCGGGGTGTCCGCCGAGCCCGAGGGGTTTGTCGTGGTGCCCTTCGCTGAGCAGTTGGCGGCGTTGAAGGGCTGAGACGCGCCGTTGGGGGTGCGGTGGGATTCAGGCCGCGCGTTGATTGTGGTTGCTCGCGCAGTTCCCCGCGCCCCTGAACTGCCGAGTGGCCCTCGCCCACCCCGGCACCCTTCTCCGCAGCCAGACCCTCGCCCTCGTCGACCCCCGTTCCCAGGTGCGCTGGACCCTGGTCTCGCGCAGGTCGGCGAAGAGGTGCTCGTAGCGGGCGATGATCGGGGCCGGGTCGTAGCGGCGGGCGCTCTCCAGGGCGGCGCGGCCCATCGCGCGGCGCAGGGCGGGGTCGGCGGTGAGATCGAGGACGGCCTCGGCGAGGGCGTCGGGGTCGTCGACCGGGACGAGGCGGCCGTCGGTGCCGTCGGTGATGATCTCGGCGGGGCCGAGCGGGCAGTCGGTGCTGACGACCGGGACACCGCAGCGCATGGCCTCGACGAGGGTCATGCCGAAGGACTCGGCCTCGGAGGCGCTGACGACGATCGAGGCCCGCGCGAACTCCTCCTCGATGGGGGTGTGCGGGCCCATCAGATGGGCCCGGTCGGTGAGCCGGAGATCCTGGATCAGGGTCTCCAGGCGGTCGTGCTGCTTGCCGCCGCCGTAGATCCGCAGCTGCCACTCCGGTTCCTTCGCGGCGACCTTCGCGAACGCCTCCAGCAGGAGGTCGAAGCGTTTGCCCCGGGAGAGGCGGCCGGCGGCGGCGATGACGGGGGCGGTGCCCTCCGACGGGGCGACCTTGGCCGGCGGGACGATGTTGGGCACCGACATCACCCGTACGCCCGGCAGTTTCATCCGCGCGCGGTACACCGCCGCGTCCGCCGCCGTGGTCGTGACGACCGCGTCCAGGGTGCGGTAGTGGCGGGCGAGGACCTTGCGCAGCTGCTTGGAGTGGGCGTCGTGGCGCAGGTGCTCCTGGGCGATGCGCAGGGCGCGGCGGGGGGCGAAGCGGGAGACGTAGACGTTGATGCCGGGGCGGGTGCCGATGACGACGTCCGCGTCGCTGCGGGCCAGATGGGCGCGGACCCGGAGGTCGGTGAGACGGCTGTACTGGCGGTGCCGCCGGTCCTCGGCCGGGAAGTCCTCGGCGGGCCGCAGCTGGGCCGGATCGCGCAGGTCGGGGCTGTAGGGGCGGATGTCGACGAGGGGGACGAGCGTGACCCGGGGATCGACCGCGAAGCGGGGCTCGTCCAGGTGCCGGGCCATCGAGACGATCTCGACGTCGTGGTGGTCCGCGAGTGCCGCCGCCAGGTTCAGCGTCGTCCGCACGGTGCCGCCGATGGCGTACGCGTTGTGCAGCAGGAACACGATCTTCATGCGGCGGCTCAAGGTCCTGCCTTCCCGGCGTCCCGACGGCGTGAACGACGCGGTCGCGGTCGCTGTCGCGGTGGTGCGTATGGAGGTGACGTACTTGTCCGATGGTGTACATGGTGGTCATGGTTTGTCTGGTCGCGACCCTTTGTACTCCATCTGCTCGCTCTGCCCGGGTTCCCGTGCGGGCGGGTGTCACACGGACACGCTGCTCCGCGGGGGTAAGCCCGATGGGCGGCCGGGGTGAGAGGCCGGTAAGAAGGGCCGTCCGGCGCTCCTGACGAGGTGGTGCGCGCCGGTGACCTTGGCAGACTGGTGGGGTGCCCCAGAACGTGCTGCTCGCCGAGGACGACCGCGCCATCCGCCATGCCCTGGAACGCGCGCTGACCCTGGAGGGGTACGAGGTCACGGCGGTCGCCGACGGCGTCGAGGCGCTCGCCCAGGCGCACCGCAACCGGCCCGACGTGCTCGTCCTCGATGTGATGATGCCCGGCATAGACGGCCTCCAGGTCTGCCGGGTGCTGCGCGCGGAGGGTGACCGGACACCGATCCTGATGCTGACCGCGCTCGTGGAGACCGCCGACCGGATCGCCGGTCTCGACGCCGGCGCGGACGACTACGTCGTCAAGCCGTTCGACGTCGAGGAGGTGTTCGCGCGGCTTCGGGCGCTGCTGCGGCGCACCGGCGGAGCGGACGGTTTCGCCCCCGCGCCCCCGTCTGCGCCGGGCGTGTCGCCGGGCGCCTCCGCGGCCGGGTCCCCGACCGACGCCGGCGGGCTGCTCACGGCCGCCGGGCTGCGGATGGACGTCCAGGCGCGCCGGGCGTGGCGCGGCGCGCGGGAACTGGAGCTGACCCGGACCGAGTTCGACCTGCTCGAACTGCTCGTCCGCAACGCGGGCATCGTCCTCGACCACGCGACGATCTACGACCGCATCTGGGGCTACGACTTCGGGCCGGGCTCCAAGAACCTCGCCGTCTACGTCGGTTATCTGCGCCGCAAGCTCGACGAACCCGGGGCACCGGCGCTGATCCACACCGTGCGCGGTGTGGGATACGCGCTGCGGGAAGACTGAGGGCGGCGCGCGGTGTCGCCGTCCCGTCCCGTCCGGGACCTGCCCCGCCTGCTCGCCCGGCTGCGGCCGGTCCCCTCGCTGCGGGCGACCTTCACCGTGTCGTTCGTGGCGGTGGCGTGTGTCGTCACCGTCCTCGTCGGCATCCTCAGCTACAGCGCGGCGGCGCGGCTGGTGCGGGTCGACGAGCAGACCGTGTTCGCCGAGGTCGTGCGTGACCTGCGGGAACTGGTCGAGCAGGACCCGCTGACACCGGAGGACTTCGCGACCGGCGACAGCGGCGGCCCGCGTGACGACCTGATCCGCTCCGGCCGCACGGACGTCCAGGTGCTCGGCCCGGGCGGGGAGATCCTCGACAAGGGCGCCCCCGGCCTGCCCGTGCGCGAGGCGGACCGCCGTACGGCCGACGCGGCCCTCGCGGGGGTGACGGTCGAGCACGGCGAGGTCGAGGTCGGCAACGACCGCTACCGGGTGGTGACCGTCGCGCTCGGCGGCGGCCGGGGCGCGGTGCAGGTCGCGCAGGAGTTCAGCGACACGGAGGATCTGCTGCGGGAACTCCAGCAGCGGACCCTGCTGTTCGTGTCCGGGATCGTCATCTCGGCCGGGCTGTTCGGCTGGTGGCTGGCCCGGCGGCAGACCCGGCGGCTGGTGCAGCTGGCGGGGGCGGCGGAGGACGTGGCCCGGACCGGGCACCTCGGCATTCAGGTGCCGGTCGCGGGCCGGGACGAGGTGGGGCGGCTCGGCCGTTCTTTCGACCGGATGCTGGTCCGGCTCGCCCAGTCGGAGGAGGACCAGCGGCGGCTGGTGCAGGACGCGGGCCATGAGCTGCGCACCCCGCTCACCTCGCTGC
The DNA here is from genome assembly GCF_020010925.1 of Streptomyces griseiscabiei. Taxonomy (NCBI): domain Bacteria; kingdom Bacillati; phylum Actinomycetota; class Actinomycetes; order Kitasatosporales; family Streptomycetaceae; genus Streptomyces; species Streptomyces griseiscabiei. Next base: position 729,335 of record NZ_JAGJBZ010000003.1, read on the forward strand.
GGACGAACATCTCCCTGCTCCGGCGCATCGACGAGCTGCCGCCCCGGGTGCGGGAGGAACTCGTCGACGACCTCTCCCAGGAGGCTCTCGAACTGACCGACCTGGTCAATGAGTTGGTGGATCTCGCGGCCGGGCAGTCCAGCACCGAGCCGGTGCAGCGGGTGCAGTTGGCCGACCTCGCGGAGGAGGTCGCGGGGACCGCGCGCCGGCGCACCGGGCGGGAGGTCGTGGTGCGGGTGACCGGTGACACGACCGTCGAGGGGCGGGCGGGCGCGCTCCAGCGGGCCGTCTCCAACCTGGTGGAGAACGCGGCGAAGTTCGACCGGGCCGGCTCGGGGGCGATCGAGGTCGTCGTGGCGCGGGGGGCGGCGGGGACCTTCGGGGAGCCGGGCGGACTCGGTGAACCGTCGGGCGCGCGGGCGCCGGGCGCGGGTACGGGCGCGGACGCGGATGTCGTCCGGATCGAGGTCCTCGACCGGGGCCCCGGCGTCCCCGACCGCGACCTCGACCGTATCTTCGACCGCTTCTACCGTGCCCCGGACGCCCGCAGCCTGCCCGGGTCCGGGCTCGGGCTGTCGATCGTCCGGGCGGTGGCCACGGCGCACGGCGGGGCGCCCTTCGCGTTCCGGCGGGAGGGCGGGGGGCTGGTCACCGGGTTCACGGTGCGGGGCGCGGACGCGTGCGACCGGCCGTCCGGTCAGACATAGGTCCAGCGCCAGGCGTTCGAGCTGTAGGCACACTTGATCTCCGTGCCGTCCTCGGTGGTGGTGACGGCCCCGTGGTCGCTGTTCCGGCAGAACTGTCCCGCCGAGTAGCAGTTGCCGGAGTTGGAGACGATCGAGCAGGTGCCGGTGCCGGGGTCCTCCTCGCCACCACCCCCGCCTCCGCCGCTGCCGTCGCTCCCGCTGTCGGCCCCGGCCGCCTTCGCGGTGGCGGTCCTGGTGACCGTGACGGTGGGGCGCGGCTTCGCCTTGGCCTCGACGGTCGTGGTGACGGTCGGCGCGGGCTCGGGCGTGGCCGTGACGGTCGCGGTGACGGTCGCTCCGGGCTTGGTGGCGGCCTGTACGGCCTCCTGCCCGTCGTCGCCGGTCGCGCCGATCACCGAGCCCGCTATGAGCAGACCCGCGCCGCCGAGCCAGACGAGGACGCGCTTGTGCAGCGGGCGGGTGTCGGGCGGGCGCGGCGCCGGCGCCGAGGGCGGGGTGGGCGGTGTCGGGCCGGTGTACGGATTGGTCATCTCGTCCCCCTGGGTGTTTCGGGTGGAGTGACCGTAGTGCCCGGCGGAGCCGGATGTGGGGGAAGTGTGGGAGAGGTGGCCGTTCTGTGACCACCTCCCGTCAAGCGGTCAAGCGGTCAAGCGGTCGGACGGTCAGGCGGTCGGCCGGGTCGCGCCCGCGCTCCAGCGGCCGAGGACCGGCTCGGTGAGGGTGCGGGCCGTGCGGCAGAGGGTCTGGCCGTAGCGGGCGAAGAGTTCGTCGCGGTCGTCGAAGTGGCCGAGGTCGGCGACGACCTGGGCGGAGAGGTCGCAGGCGGCGGCCGACGCGGTACCGCAGGCGTCCCAGCGGACGCCGGTGCGCGCGATGGCGTCGAACAGGGTCTCGCCGCCCTTGTTGGTGAAGCCGTCCCCGGCGCCGCCGGGGGTGGCGCCGCCGGGCGTGGCGGCGTCGAAGAGCTCTCCGATCGGCACCCACGCCCCGCTGATCCTGAACTCCGGCCAGGCCAGCAGGACCTGCTCCGGCACGAACGGCTTCAGCCGGGGGAAGCGCGGATACCAGTAGGTCCCGTCCACGAGCAGCCCGCGCACCCGCGTCCGTACGCGCACGGCGCGCGCGACCGCCTCCAGCGCCGCCATCCGCTGGCTGCACGAGCCGCGCCCGAGCCGGAGCGTCCGTGACACCCGGCGGCCGTCCTCGACCGAGTACACCGGGCGGACGTGCCGCGCGATGATCCGGTGCGCGGTGCGCAGCGCGTCGCGCGGGGTCGCCTCGCTCTCCGCCCGGCGCGCGAGCGCCCCCACCCGGGGATCGTCGTGGTCCAGGATCGCCGTGGCCCGGGTGGACCCGACCACGCGGTCCGGCTCCCTGGCGGGCACCCCGGCCCGTTCGACCTGCGCGTTGTACGACATGAGCAGCCGACTGGTCATGGCAGTTCCGTCCCCGTGCCCGTTCTCTTCCTCTACCCGTTCCCACTCCCCGGGGGAACGCCGCCCGTTCCCCGCGGGCGCCTTCGGCCCATCATCACACGACGCCCGGCCGGGGCCGGAGCGCCGTCGGTGACGTGCTTTCGTAGTACTTCCACCGACCCCATTGCGGCGGCGCGAACACGCCGACTACGGTCGTTCCTGCGCTCACGGAGAGTGCTCGTCTGGTCACTCATACGCATTTCGCCTGCGTCCTGCCCGCATCCAGTCTGCCCGAGGAGGAGCCACCGACGCGGTAGGGACCCGAGCAATCCCTTCTCGTCGCAACGGAGTTGATCACCCATGACCGAAACGGCCCGTAGCCTGCCCGCCCCCGCCCCGATCCCCGGCGGCACCCCCTGGCTCTCGCCCGCGGCGACGACGTACACGCTCTTCTGCCCGCCCCTCGACAGCTCCCCGCACATCGCCCGTGACTTCGTCACCAGCGTCCTGCGCGCGCTCGGTCTGGACGCCCTGGTCGACGCCGCCGCCCTGTGCACCTCCGAACTGGTCACGAACGCCTGTGTGCACGCCAAAGGAGGAGGATCGGTTCTCTGGCTGGCGGTGGAGGCCTGGCGGGTCAGGGTGATCGTCTACGACGGTGACGAGAACCCGCCGGTCATAAGGGAGTTGACCTCCGGTGGCTGGGAGGAGGGCGGCCGGGGCCTCTACCTCGTGGACGCCCTCACCGAGGGTCACTGGGGCACCGCCGCCGCCCTCCCGAACGGCGGCCCCGTCCACCCCGACGGCAAGGCGGTCTGGTTCGACCTGGCGGCACCGAGAACGTCCCTGGCCAGATGAGGCTGTCACGTGCGGGCGTATATCCGTTTGTGGCCGCGGGAGTTCGCGTATTACATGCCGGAGGTCGAACGAAGGGCGGCGGTATGCGGAGCAGGGCCGGGTTCATAGCGGATGCGTACGGGCTGAGCGGCGGGGACTGGGAGATGGTGCCCGTCGCCCGCGGGGCCCTGGGGCAGATCTGGCGGCTGTCCGGGGGCGCCGGGGTGTGGGCGGTCAAGGAGTTGCTGTTCGGGTGCGACGAGGAGCAGGTCGCGCGGGAGGCCGGGCTGCGGAACGCGGCGGAGGGGCTGGGCATCTCGGCGCCACCGTTCCTCGCGGACCGGCACGGGGCCCATGTGTCACGGCTCCCGCGGACGATGGGCGGGGCGTACGTGAAGGTGTACGGCTGGGTGGACGGGAGCGAGGCGGACCCCCGTGCCCCGGAGCTGCTCACCTGGTGCGGCCGGACCCTCGCGCTGCTGCACCGGGCCGGGCAGGGGACCGGGGAGACACCGGACGGCTGGTACGAGCGGTGCCCCGGGGCGGCCGAGTGGGCTCAGGTGTGCGAGGGGGTACGGCGGGCCGGGATGCCGTGGGCGGCGGCGCTGGAGCGGTTCGCGGCCACCGAGGCGGCGGAGCTGGCCGCGTACGTCACTCCGTCCGGAGACGGGGACACCGTGACCTCGCATCTCGATGTGCGGCCGCAGAACGTGCTGGTGGGACCGGCCGGGCCCGCCCTCCTCGACTGGGACAACGCCGGGCCCGTCTCGGCGGGGCGGGAACTGGCCCGGGCCGTCCATGTGTGGGCCGGCGGGAACGACGTCCGCGCCGAGGACGCGCGGCGACTGGCGCGCGGCTACGCGGAGGCCGGAGGGCCCGGGGTGATCAAGGGCGTGGAGTCGTTCTCCATGCTCTTCGCGACCGAGCTGAACTATGTGCGGGTGCAGGCCGAGTGCGCCATCGATCCCGAAGTGACGGCGGAACAGCGGGAGTTCGCGAGCGGCCAGGTCGTGGAGCTGCTGGGCAGGGGCAGACTGCCGGAGGTCGCGGCCGTCTCCCGGCTGGTGGAGGCCCTCACCCCCGTACGGTGACCCGCTCCGGGGAGGAGGGCGGCGCTCAGGCCCGGTCGATGTGGACGTTCGTCGACTTCACCCGGGCCGTGGCCTCCATGCCGACCTCCAGGCCCAGTTCCTCCACGGCCTCCCGGGTGAGCAGGGAGACCAGGCGGTGCGGGCCCGCCTGGATCTCGACCTGGGCCGCCACATCACCGAGCTTCACGGCGGTGACGATGCCGGGGAAGGCGTTGCGGGCCGAGGTGTACGGGGCGTCGGCCTCGTCGGCGGTGTCCGAGGCCAGCTCCACCGAGAAGGCCGCGAGGTCCTTGCCGTCGACGAGCCGGCGCCCGTTCTCGTCGCGTCGCGTCGCCACCCGGCCCGCGTCCGCCCATCGCCGCGCGGTGTCGGGGCTCACCCCGAGCAGCCGTGCGGCCTGACCGATCGTGTAGGACTGCATGGGCGCCAAGATATGCGGGCCGCCCGGCCCGCGCGTCGGCGCGCCCCGGCGCCGCCTCGATCGTCGGGTGGCCGCCGGTGCGTACGGGGATGCCGTCACCCGGCGTCACGGCTCTCGGCCTCCCCCCGCACCCGCGCCCGGGGTGCGATGGTCATGATCGGGGGGATGCCCGGGGTGGGCGGCAGATCGTCCACCGGCCGGCCCTCCGCCTCCACCCACGCGTGGGTGGCCGTCGAGACCGTACGCATCCCCGTGCGCCAGGTGGGCCAGGCGCCCCGGGCGCGGCAGAGCAGGACCGTGGCGATGGAACGGGGCAGACACCCCTGGCCGGCGCGGCGCGGGCCGACCGCGACGATCTCCGCGCGGGCCCGGGCGGCCTCGGCGTAGGTGGCGGGACGGCCGCCGTGTGAGCAGACGGTCAGGATCCGGTGGATGCGCGGAGCGGAGAGCCGGCCGATGAGATGGGCGGCGCCCATGGCGAGCAGGGGCAGGGGCCGCCGGTGCAGGGGCAGTCGGCGGCGTTCCTGGACGGCGGAGACGTACCGCCGCGGGGCCGGCGCCCTGCGGTCGCGGGCGACGACGGCCCCGGTGGGGCGGAGCCCGGCGAGCCACAGCCGCCCGAACCGGCCGCTGCCCGGTGTCGTGCCTTCCGGCCCCACGCCCATCGACCCCCCTCGCCGAGCAACGCATGAGGAAATTCCGGGAGCACGGCCGGAATGTCCGGATACATGCTGCGATGCGGGACGTGTGCCTCACAAGGGGGCGATTCACGCCGCAACGGACGGTGATTCGCCCTAGCCGGGGGAGAGGGCTCTCGGCAGCGGCGGGAGGACTCGTCGCGCATGGCCGCTTTCCTTCCGCAGGCCGTCCGACAATGGCCGAAAGCGTGCGGCGGGCTCCCGGCTCACCGGAGCGTGGTCAGGAACTTCCCCAACCGGGCGATGCCCTCGCGCAGTTGGTCCGCCGAGGCCGCGTAGGAGAGGCGGACGTGGGTGTCGGCGGTGTGGGTGCCGAAGTCCCGGCCCGGGGTGAGGGCGACATGCGCCTCCCGCAGGGCCCGCTCGCAGAACTCCCAGGAGGTGAGGCCGGTCCCGCCGATGTCGAAGTAGACGTAGAACGCCCCGTCCGGCGGCACCGGGACCGGCAGCCCGATCCGCGCCAGCCCGTCCAGGACGAGCGCCCGCCGCTCGCCGAACTCCACCCGGCGCGCCTCGCAGACCGCGAGGGACTCCGGGGTGAAGCAGGCGAGGGCCGCGTGCTGGGCGGGGGCGGAGGCGCAGAGGAAGTAGTTCTGGGCGAGGCGCTCCAGCGCTGGTACGAGGGGCTCGGGGACGACGCACCAGCCGAGCCGCCAGCCGGTCATCCCGAAGTACTTGGAGAAGCTGTTGATCACGACGGCGCCGGGGTCGTGCGCCAGCGCGCTGCGCGGCGGGCGGCCCCGCTCGTCGTGGTCGCCGAGGTCGAGGTAGATCTCGTCGACGAGCCGCCACGCGTCGCGCTCCCGGGCGAGATCGCAGAGCGCGGCCAGTTCGCCGGTGGGGACGGAGGTGCCGGTCGGATTGGAGGGGGTGGCGACCATGACCCCGCGCGTACGGTCCGTCCAGTGCGCCCGGACCGCCGCCGCGTCCAGCTGGAACCGGGTCGCGGCGGTCGTCGGGACGAGGGTGACGTCGGCGCCGAAGCTCTCCATGATCTGCCGGTTGCAGGGGTAGGAGGGGTCGCCGATGAGCACCTCGTCCCCGGGGTCGACGAGCGCGGCGGCGGCCAGCACCAGCGCGGCCGAGGCGCCGGCCGTGACGACGACCCGGCCCGGGTCGACCTCGACGCCGTGCCGATCGCCGTAGAACCCGGCGATGGCCTCCCGCAGGGCCGGCAGTCCGAGCGCCGCCGTGTACGCCATCGGCTGCCCGTCCATCACCTCCCGCATCGCCTTCACGACGGCCGGGGGTGCGCCGAAGTCGGGTTCCCCGAGGCTGAGTCTGACGACGTCGTGGCCCTGTGCGACCAGTGCGGCGGCCTCCTTGGCGAACTCCATGGCGTAGAAGGGCGCGACGCCCTGGGCCCGCCGCGAGATGCGCGCCCCGCCGCCGTCTCCGCCCGCGTTGCCCGTACTGGTGCTGCTCGTGTTGCTCATACGGCCCATGCTGCGGTCCGGGGGGTGCCGGAGGCCAGCGAGGACCGGGGGGTGGACGGGGGCGCCTCGGGGAGTGGGGGGCGGGGTGCGTGGGCGGGTGCGGGTCCGGTGGGGCTTCTCGCGCAGTTCCCCGGGGCTGCGCCCCGTGCTTTTCAGGCCCGCAGGGGCCTGTTGCCTTTAGGGGCGCGGGGAACTGCGCGACCAGCCCCCACCGGACCCGCACCCGCCAAAGAACCCGCACCCCCCACCCCTTAGGCGCCCGATGTCACACGCCCCGTGGCGTCAGGGTCTCGGCCAGCAGCCCCGCCACCTTCGCCACCAACGGGTTGTCCGAGGGTCCCTCAGGCGCGTGCTTCGTGGTGAGGACGGCGAGGACGAGGGGCGGGCGCCGAGGGGGCCACACGACGCCGACGTCGTTGGCGACGCCGTACGACGACCCGCCCCCGGTCTTGTCGGCCAGCGTCCAGTCGGCCGGCAACCCCGCGCGGAAGCGGGCGACGTTGGTCGAGTTGGCGATCATCCAGCCGGTCAGCAGCTCGCGGTCCGCGTCCGGCAGGGCCCGGCCCAGGATGATCCGCGCGTAGGTCTTCCCGATGGCCCGAGGCGTCGTGGTGTCCGTCTCCCGCCAGGGCTCCGCCGAGTTCAGCTCGGGCTCCCAGCGGTCGAGGCGGGTCGTCCGGTCGCCGAGGGAGCGGCTGAAGCGGGTGATCGCGGTCGGCCCGCCCACCTCGCGCAGCAGCAGGTTGGCCGCCCCGTTGTCGCTGTGCGAGACGCTGGCGGCGCACAGTTCCGCGACGGTCAGACCGGCCGCGACGTTGGCGTCCGTACCGGTGACGGGGCAGTACCCCGCCGCCTCGACGTACTCCTTCGTGTAGTGGATCCGCTTCGCGAGGTACTCACCGTCGCGGTCCAGGTCCCGTAAGACCACGGCCGCGCCGAGGGTCTTGAACACCGAGCACATCGGGAACCGTTCGTCCGCGCGGTACGCCACCGAGCGCCCCGTGGCCGTGTCGTGGGCGAACACGCCCACCCGCGCGGCGTGTTCCCGCTCCAGCTCCGCGAGACGCCGGGAGAGCCCGGCGTCGGCGGGAGCCGAGGCGTACGCCGTACCGGCGCCCAGCGCACCGAGCCCGCCGAGCGCCCCCAGCGCACCGAGCGCGCCCAGTCCGGTCAGTCCGCCGAGGCCGAGCGCCGTACGGCGGCCGGGCCGTGATCCCGTGGTTTCCAAGGTCTTCTCCGCATCCGGTCGTGATCACTGTCCGTCTCCGGAGACGCCACCACCACAACACGGGGTTCCTCCCGCCTCACGGAACTCACGGGACCCTCACAGCAGAGCCGGCGCGTGGAACGTGCCGAGACCCGTGTCGAGGTCACGGTCCAGCCAGTAGCGGCGCGGCTCGGCGAGCATGACGGCCACGCCGGCGGTGAGGATGCCGGGGATCTCGGCCAGCTCGTGGTCGACGAAGGCCGCCAGGGCGGAGCGGTCGGCGACCAGACCGGTGGCGAGGACCGACAGATCGCCGGCGACATGGGCGACGAGACGGGTCTGCGGCAGCCGGTCGATCCGGCGCATGACGTCGGGGGTCTCGCCGGGCGCGACCCGCAGCCGCAGGATGAACGGGGTCTGGAAGCCCAGCCACTCCGACACGATCTCCAGCCGCGGTCGCACCCAGCGCTCGTCCAGGACCCGCCGGACGACGCGGTGCGCGGTGGAGGTGGCCAGCCCCGACGCCCGCCCGATGCTCGCGGACGACGCCCGGCCGTCCTGGATCAGCAGGGCGACGACCGTGCGCTCGGCCTCGCTGAGCGGCTTGGCGGGCGGCAGCGCGGTCGCCGTCGCGGTGGCCGCGGTCGTGTCCTCCGGCCGCCCTCCGGCCAGTCTCAGCAGCTCGGCCCGCTCGGTGTCGGCCAGGAACCGCGGGTCCCAGGTGATGCCCCGGCGCAGTGTGCTGAGCGCGGGCAGCGCGATGACCCGGCGCACGCCGGGGACGGAGAACATCCGGTCGACCGCCGCGCTGGTGGCCGCCTCGGAGGGGGCGTGCACGACGGCGTAGAGCGGGTAGTCGCCGGAGATCTGCGCCAGGAGCTGGACGTGGGGCAGTTGCCGGAGCCGGTCGAGGACGGTCAGCGGTGTCTCGCCGCTGATGTCCAGGAAGACGTGCACGGGCATCGCCGTGGAGTGCATGCCCCAGTCGGCCTGGCCGATGACACGGACCATCCGGGCCTCGTGCAGCCGGTCGTAACGGCGTTTGAGGGTCCCGGCGTCGGCGGACAGGATCCCGCCGATGTCGTCCCAGGTCGCCCGGGGCGCCAGGTGCAGCGCCCCGATGAGGCGCCGGTCGAGCTCGTCGAGGAGAGGGCGGGTCATGGTGCCCCACCCTAGATCCTCTCGCCCTGGGCCATCGGTAGCCGATTAATCCCACTGTTGCGTCTGCAGACTAGGAAATCTCTCATTCGAATGTCATGGTGTGCGAGAACCTCCCTCCCTGTGAAGGGGTACCGATGAGTGCCACCTCTGCCCAGCCCCAGCCCCCGCCGACCCCGCCGACCGAGCCCGGTTCAAGAACCCTGCGCGCCGCCTTCCGGGTTCTCGCGGCGATAGAGAGAGCCGGCAACAGGCTCCCCCACCCCTTCTGGCTGTTCTGGATCCTCGCGGGCGTCGTCGCCGTCCTCAGCGCCGTGCTCGCGGCGGCCGGGGCCGGGGCCATGCACCCCGGCACGGGCGAGCGGATCGAGGTGCTGAGCCTGCTCAGCCGGGCCGGCGTCACGATGGCCGTCGAGGGGGCGGTCGAGAACTACGCGGCCTTCCCGCCGCTGGCCACCATCCTCACCGTGATGTTCGGTATCGCCGTCGCCGAACGCAGCGGCCTCTTCTCGGCCCTGCTGCGCCGGATGGTCGCCCGCGTCCCCGGCCGGTATCTCACCTTCGCGCTGTCGATGACGGCCATGGTCGGCCATGTCGCCGGCGACGCCGCCTACGTCACCCTCATCCCGCTCGGCGCCCTCGTCTACCGCGCGGCGGGGCGCAGTCCGGTCCTCGGCTGCGTCGTCGCGTACGTCTCCATCTCCGCCGGTTACGACGCGTCCCCGTCCCTCACCACCACCGACGTCCTGCTGTCCTCGATCTCCACGGCCGCCGCCCACACCGTAGACGCCGACCACGTCGTCACCCCGGTCGCCAACTACTTCTTCGGCGTCGCCTCGTCGGTCCTCGTCGCCCTGGTGATCACCCTGGTCGTCGACAAGGTCCTCGCCCGCCGCCCCGACCTGGAACCGGACGAGCCCGTCGCCGCGCTCAGCGCCGACGAGCTGAAGGAGATCGAGGTCACCCCGGCCCAGCGCCGCGCCCTGCGGGTCACCGGCCTGGTCGCGCTCGGCCTCGTCGCCGTCCTGGCCGCCGCCATGATCCCCGCGTCCTCACCGCTGCGGGGCGAGCACGGCGGCATCGTCGACTCCACGCTCATCGGCGGGACGGCCCTCGTCCTGGGCGTCTTCTTCGCGGTCCTCGGCACCGTCCACGGCCGGATGACCGGCACCTTCGCCGCCGCCCGGGACATCGTGGGCGCGATGGCCGACGGCACCCGGTCGATGGCCCCGATCCTCGTCCTGTTCTTCGCCATCTCCCAGTTCCTCGCCTACTTCAAGTGGACGAACATCGGCGACGTCCTCGCCGTCACCGGCGCGCGGACGCTGCGCGACCTCGAACTCGACGGCTGGACCGTGCTGGTCGGGATCGCCGTACTGATCACGCTGATGAACCTGCTCATCACCAGCGGCTCCGCGCTCTGGGCCCTGGCCGCACCGGTGTTCGTCCCCATGCTGATGCTCATCGGCATCGCCCCCGAGACCACCCAGGCCGTCTACCGGGTCGCCGACTCCGTCACCAACTGCGTCACCCCGATGAGCCCGTACTTCGTGATGGCGCTGGGCTTCGTCCAGCAGTACCGCAGGTCCGCCGGCATCGGCACGCTCGCCTCCTTCACGATCCCGGTCGCCGCCGTCGTCTGGATCGTCTGGATCACGTTCTTCGTGGCCTGGTACCTGCTGGGCCTCCCCTTCGGCATCAACTGACCCACCGGCCGCGCCCCTTGAGAAAGAGGACCATGACCACCTCGCGCACCGCCCACGCCGCCGCCCTGACCGCCCGCGCCCTGACCGCCCGCGCGCAGGACGTGTCGGCGGAGACCGTCGCCGACATCCTGACCCTCGTCCGCCACGAGACCGGCAGCCACGACCTGGCCGCCCTCGCCTCCGGCCTCGACCTCCTGCGCGAGCTGACGGTCACCCGCCTCGGCCCGCCGGACCGTGAACACCGCCACCCCGGCGGCGCGTACGGCGACACGCTCACCCTCACCTACACGGGCACCGGCGGCGGCACCGGCCATGTCGCCCTGGTCGGCCACTACGACACGGTGTGGCCGACGGGCACCCTGGCCGGCTGGGGACCGGCGGAGTCGACGGACGAGGACGGGCGGGCGAGGCTCGGCGGGCCGGGCATCTTCGACATGAAGACCGGTCTGGCACAAGGGATCTGGGCCCTGAAGCTGGCCAGGGAGAGCGGTGCCCTGGTCCCCACCGTCACCTTCCTCTTCAACGGCGACGAGGAGATCGGCTCCCTCGCCTCCCGCCCGGTGATCGAGGAGACCGCGCGGAAGGCCGACGCGACGCTGGTGCTGGAGCCGACCGCGTACGGCGCGGTGAAGACCGCCCGCAAGGGCACCGGGATCTTCAGGGTCACGGCCACCGGCGTCGAGTCGCACGCCGGGCTCGCGCCGCAGGACGGGGCGAGCGCGATCCTGGCCCTGTCCGAGTTCGTGGTCGCCGCGGCGGCCGTCGCCGCCCCCGAACGCGGTACGACCGTCAACACGGGCCTCTTCAGCGGTGGTTCGGCCGTCAACGTGGTCGCGGGCTCGGCCACCGCCGGCATCGACATCAGGGTCGCCGACGCCGCCGAACAGGCCCGGGTGGACGCCGAGTTCGCGGCCATCCGGGTCGGCGACCCCCGCGTACGCATCGAGGTCGACCACGACTGGAACCGCCCCCCGATGACCCTCGACGCCGCCTCCGCGCCCCTCCTCGACCTCGCCCGCGAGGTCGCCCGCGACCAGGGCCGCGACGAACTGCCCACCGCCGCCGTCGGCGGCGCCAGCGACGCCAACTTCGTCGCCGCCCTGGGCCTCCCCGTCCTGTGCGGCATGGGCGCCGTCGGCGACGGCGCCCATGCCCGGGGCGAATACATCCACCCCGACACCGTCCCCGCCCAGACCTCCCTGCTGGCCGGACTCCTGACCCGCCTGACCGGGCCGCAGGGCGCCTGATCTGTCACCGCCGGGGGCGGTCCGGCGGTGGGGCGGGCGCGAGGGCGTAGGCGCCGAGCAGGGAAGCCACGCCGAGCGCGCAGTCCACGTAGACGGCGGTGGACCGTGAGGCGCCGTCGCACACGAGGATCAGGACGACGCCGGTCACGAGTACGGCGAGAAAGGTCAGGTAGTGGTGGCGGAGTGACACCGCGACATCGATCGGCACGTTCTCTTCCCTCCCCGGGAGACGGACTGAACTGCCATCCATTCGACCGGCCCGCACACCGACGGTCCAGGAATTCTGATGGACCTCGATGAGCTGCGATGCCCCCGGAAACGGGTCGGAGGTTCTCCTGACTTCGGCTTGGTTCGGTGAATTTCGGTGAATTTCGGCGGTCGCGGCGCGAGAGATGCGAGCATCACGCCATCCGGCTCGTGTCCGTCACGTGGGGGAAACGTGGATGACTACTCGCGCGGTGCGCTGCCGCCCGTTCAACGGTTCGCCACGGAGCTGCGGCGGCTGCGCATCACGGCGGGCGAACCCCAGCTCAAGACGATCGCCGCGCGGGCCCAGTGCAGTCAGGCCACGGTGTCCGAGGCGCTCAACGGCCGCCGCCTGCCCAGTGAGACGGTCACCCGTCGGCTCGTCCTCGCGCTGGACGGCGACTGGACTCGCTGGCAGGACCTGTGGCGGCTCGTCCGGACCGAGCTGGACGATCTGAAGCACCGCACGGACGAGACACCGCCGCGGACGCTGCGGGCCGACATGGTGCATTATCCGGACGCCTCCGCCTTCTACAAGGCCGCCGCCGAGGCGGTCCGTGCTGCCCGCCACGAACTCCGGCTCACCTATGTACGGCTCCACCCGCCAGGCCACTGGCTGGCCTCGGAGGCAGCGGTCTACTTCGAGACGGTGGTGCGGTGGGCCAAGGAGCACGCTGGCGGCTCCGCCAGCGTGCGCCGCATCATCGGCGTACCGGAGAGGGACGGCGTACCGCCGCCGGCGTTTCTGGCCTGGCTGCGCGAACACCAGGCGGAGGTGCGGGACGTGTACTCCTACGAGGCCCGGGTGATTCCCTGGCACCACACCTGCGCCTGGCACAACACCGGCCTCCTGGACGACTCAATCACCTTCCTCTCCTTCGCCGGCGTCGGCCGCCAACAACTGACCGGTCTCAGCGTCGAGAGCCCACTCTTCCTCTCCCACTACGCAACAGTTTTCGACCAGGCCTGGGGCGCCCTACGCCCCCTCGACGAGTACATGGCCGGCCACACCCACACATGACGAGGGTGCCGGAGAGCCCGGCCCGCACACCATGAATCAGCGGCTCACGGCCACACCAGGCAGTACGGCTAATGCCCCGCCTCGTGCAGACGGTGGCTGAAGTCCTGCCATTCGTAGAGCGAATGGTGGCGGGAGATCACTGGCTGGGGTTTCGCAGGGAATCTGTGATGACCTGGGAAAGCTCCTCTCGGTAGTTCTCACGGGTCGACACCGTTTCTCAGGCTCATGTGCCCTGGATGTGCCCCTGGGACAACCTCAACGTGCATCTCACGCGCGGAGTACGGCAGTTCATATCCGGACGGCACTGGCTCACCGTCTACCAACTGCCGACCTACGCAGCCGACCTCAACCCCGTCCAGGGAATCTAGCCCCTGCTTCGACGCGGCCGACTGCTCAACACAGCCTTCACCACACCCGAGCACCTGATCCAGAGCATCCGTCGCGGCCTGAGAGCGATCCAGTACTGCCCTGACCTGATCAACGGATACCTTGCCAGACCGGGCTATCACTCAGACCCACGACAACCCGAGTTCAAGCTCAGAGGGTTCAGAGAACTGGCCAATCCAGAAGGAGATTTGCCAAATTCTGTCACGATCATTACTCAAGAGTGGTAGCAGCAGGCAAAATTAGGCATTCATTTGTTCTTACGTCAAACGGGCAAGCGACGCGCCATATCCTGCTGAACCTCAGAGGCTGAACTCGGGAGGGATTGATGGCGCTTGACGCCTTCGACTGCGCGGCAACGTATGTACGTCGCATTTGTGATGGAGAACAGATATGCGTCCACATGGACGACGCGCAGGAATGCCAGATCAAGCGACACCCGGACTATGAAAAATTCCACTCCCAGGCCGTAGCCGCCCGAGCGGCGCGGAAGCCATCCCACCTCTGGGGATCCATGGTGGCTATGGGGCGAATGGCCGACTTGCAGGGCGATAATAAATGGAGAATGATTGTTGTAGACTGTCTCACACCTTTCCTCCGTGCGCGCTCTCAGTCGATCGCCCGAGATTTTTATTGCGACCTGGGGGACGTTCGATCAGATATGTTCGAAGCCGCCCTCAACGCTTGGGAGGAGACTGCTCGGGGTGTCCCTCCCCAGGAAGTCCCGACATTGATAGTCAGGGCAGCCATCAACGCCGCCTACCAGCGTGCGAATGGCCATGAAAACGAAAGCTCTACGAGCGACATCGAGTCCTTGCTGGCATTCGAAGAAGCCGTCCTAGATTCCACAATCAAGGCGAATTCCATTGTCCACAACACCAACCCAAGTGATCCGGCTGTCGCCGAGCAGATTCGAGGCGAGCGCACCGGAGCCTTGTGGAAAACGTACGGCCTCATCGAAGCGGTGAATCGCTACCATGAGGACCTTCGCGCCGGACGTCGCTCAGGATTGCGAAGCATTATCGCGACGGAAACGATGTTGACCCGCACATACATTACGGGCCGTAATTACTACTATCGAATCTCCGACTTCTATCCCAAATTCGTCGATCTTCCGGCCGCTGCCAGAGCGCTGGGGATCGCTAAATCCACCGCTTATCGGATGGTGAGAGCGGGATCCTTTCCCTGTCCGGCCGCGCACGTGGGGCGCAGCTATCAGGTACCCACGAAGGCTCTGATGAATTCTCTATCCATTTCGGATTCTATCGTTCACCCGGATGATGTGAAAAATGGGGCAGATCATGCCCACGGAAAGTGATCTCTCGAATTCGCGAGTGCATTCTCCCATGATCTTCTCAAATGTGTGATGAATTCTTCTTCCCTCAGGAGCGATCCAGTCGAGAAGATCAGCCGAAGGCAAGTGTGCGGAAGTGGTTGCGGATGTCTGCCAGGGATTGTCGGTCGCGGGTGTAGTAGAGCTTGTTGGTCAGCAGCGCTGACCACCGCTGAAGCCGGGGTGATACCCACATGCCAGTTCCTGTGAAGCCGTAGTGGACCCAGATTTCGTCGCCGGGACCGGTGCCGGGGGCGGGGTGCCAGAACAGGCCGCGTGGAGGGTTCAAGGAACTCGTTTGGATGGTGAGCGATGCCTCACTCCAGGCGCGCCCGAATCCTGCGCGTTCGGCGAAGGCGTTGTTGTCCAGCATGTAGCGCAGGAAGCGGGCGAGGTCGTCGAGGACGGTGAAGGCGCCGGCGATACCGCATACGCCGCCGAGGAGGCGGGCGGAGAAATCGTGGGCGGTGCCCTTGAGGTGGGTGTTGGTGTCCGGGTCGAGTTCGGTGGGCGCGCATCTGGCGGCGGTCTCGGCGGGTAGGGGGCCGAAGCGGGTGGAGTTCATGCCCAGGGGCTGCCAGGTCCGTTCCGTGGCGAGTTGGTCGAGGGGCTGGCCGGAGAGGTGTTCGGCGAGGTAGCCGAGGATGAGTGCGGCTCGGTCGGTGTATTCGACGGCCTCCCCCGGTGGGCGGTGCAGGGCTTCGTGGAGCACGCCGTCGCGGATGTCCTGGGGGTCGGTGCCGTACAGGTTCTTCAGTTGGGCCCGTAGCGGGACCCCTGCGGTGTGGGTGAGGAGTTGGCGGGCGGTCACGGTCGCGAGCGGGTGGCCGTCGACTTCCAGCCAGAAATCCCCGAGGGGGGCGTCGAGGTCGAGTTTGCCTTCCTCCCATAGAGCGCCGATGGAGGACCAGACGGCGAGGATCTTGGTGAGGCTCGCGGCGTCGAAGACGGTGTCAGGGCGCATCGGAGCGTGCGGTTCGGTGGGGTCGAGGACGCCGGTGGTGCCATGGGCTTGGATGCCCGAGGCATCGCCGACGGCCCAGACGGCGCCGGGGTAGACCTTGTTGCGGACACCTTCGTCGAGCAGGGTTTCGATGCGGTCGGTGCGGTACGTCATGGTCTCCCTGTTCGCCGTGGGCATCCCGCTGGTCAGCGTAGTGACGGGGATGGATGGGGTGTGGCAATGGCGTGTCGGGCATCAGCCGGCCCGGGTCGTTCTAGGTGAGGTGACGGCCCAGGTCGGCCAGGGCCTGGGCGGTGGCGGAGAGCGGGTAGCGGGCGGCATTGGCGTGGCTGGCCTGGCGCAGGGCCGAGAGCAGGCCAGGTGTCGTGCGTAGCCGGTCCAGGTCGCGGGCGAGGGCGGCGGGGTTGGTGAAGTCGGTTGCCACTCCGGAGGCGGCGAGGGCTTCGCTGAGGCCGGGTACGGGTTGGTACAGGACGGGGAGGCCGCAGGCTTGGGCCTCGAGTGCGACCAGGCCCATGGCCTCCAGGGTGGTGGAGGGCATGACCAGTAGGTCGTGTTCGGTGAAGGTTTTCCACAGCTGTGGGCGGCGGAGCCAGCCGAGGTAGCGGGCTCGTATGCCGACTCGTTGCAGCAGCGGGGTCAGGGTGTGGAACTGGGCTTGTGGTGCGGCGACGCTCAGTTCGACGCCCGGTACCGAGGCCAGGCTCTTGACCAGAGAGGCGGCGCCCTTCTCGGCTGTGAGTCGGCCCGCGTACAACAGCCGTAGGTGGCTCGTTGAAGGTCGGGCAGGTCGGGCCGGCGGATCGGTGATCAGGTGGTCGGGGATGCCCCAGGGGATGTGGGTGATCTTGCGGCGGTTGACCAGTGGGACGAGTTTGCGGAGTTGGTCTGCCATCGCGCTGGTGGGGACGACGATGGCGTCGGCCGCCTTGGTGGTCTCGTGTAGCACCTGGAGCTGGTCACGATGGGCCTCGGCGTAGAGCAGGTCGGTGCCGTGGACCAGGGCGATGCGGGGGTGTGCGGGAAGCGCGCGGATCAGCGCGGGGGTGGCGCCGAAGGTGAGGTGCTGGAGGTGCAGGACATCGATCCGGGTCGGGTCGATCGCGGCCGCCAGTGCCGAGCGCAGGGCGTCGATGTAACGGCTGAAGGCGGGGCCCTCCAGGCACTTCCCGGGGACTTGGAGGAGGTCGAGCCCGGCCGGGAGGTGAAGTCGCGGGCCGGTGGGAGCGAGCATGAATGCCCGCGCAGGGATGAGTGGTCGCTCGCCCGTGTAGAGGTCGAGGAAGAGTTCGACGCTGCCTCCCGGGCTTCCGGCAGGCAGGTCCAGCAGGGTGGCGGCCAGGGGCCCAGCGGTCGGTTCCGGGGTCACCGGACTCCTCCGGGGTTCTCTTCGTAGAGGCGGGAGATGTCGATGCCGTTCGTCGCTGCGTACTTGGCGTTCTGTTCCTGGTAGCTGGCTGGCGTGCCGAAGGCGGTGAGGAAGACGAGCTTGCCGAAGGTCATGCCCGCGTAGATGCGCACCGGCCGGGCGGCGCGGATCTCCAGGGTCCAACGGATGGCGTGACCTTGGTGGCCGAGCGGGGCGGAGACGTGAACCCAGATACCGAGCGCGCCGATGGTGCGGTCCCCGTTGAGTATCTGCGCGTAAGTCTCGGAGCCGGTCTTCTCCAGGGTGACGCCGAGGTAGAAGGCTCCGGGCTTCAGCACCAGGCCCGCAGCCGGGATGGTCTGCTCGGCGAACTCGGTGGGAACCGCTGCGTCCAGATCGCCGTCGCAGACTCGGATGGTGTCGCCGAGCCTCCAGTCGTAGGCGTTCGGGGAGAGGCGGGCGGGGTCGTACGGATCGATCGTGATCTCGCCCGCTTGAAGCGCGGCACTGATCGCAGGGCCGGTGAGGATCACGAGGCGACTGCCTTGAGGCGGGCCACGTCGCGCCAGTAGGCGGAGGGCTGCGCACCGATGGCCGCCTGGTACTTGCCCTGGTACAAGGCGATAGCGCCGGTGGACACGAAGAACATGATCTGCCCGATCCGCATGCCCGCGTACACCCGTAGTGGACGGATCGGGGAGAGCATCAGCGTCCACTGCCCGTGGAAGCCGATGTCCCCGATCGGGGCCGTGATCTCGACGAACAGCCCGAGCCTGCCGACGGAGGAGCGGCCGAACAGCAGCGGCACGAAGGAGTCGGAGCCGACCTGTTCGACGGTGTGCCCGAGGTACAACTCGCCGGGTTGGAGCACGTATCCGTTCTCCCCGATCGTGACCTCGCGGGTGGGGTTGGGGCGGTGGGCGTCGATCACGGTGTCGGTGTAGGTCAGCAGGGTGGGGCCGAGGCGGACGTTGTAGCTGTTGGGGTTGACCTGTTCCGGTTCGAAGGGGTCGATGGTCAGGCGCCCGTCGTGGGCAGCGGCGGTGATCTCGGGCCCGGTGAGGATCATTGCTTGCCTCCTGCCGTGGTGTCGGCAGCGCCCGCCAGGGGTGAGACCAGGACGCTTCGTACGGCTTGGCCGAGCCGTAGTCCGGCTTGATGTGTCCGTCCGCCGAGGTGGCTGTCGGCGAGATAGTCAGTCGTCAACACGCTCCTCGTCGCCGGGGACAGAGGAGTTGGAGCGATGACCAGAGGACCGACGCGGTCGGCGACGTGGCCGAGCAACTGCTTGCGGTCCTGGGCGTGGTCGTCGGGGAGGCGGGCGTGGACGAGTTGATTGTCGAAGGGCTCGATCGTCAGCAGCTCGCCGAGGGTGAGTACTTCTCCGAGCGTCGTGGAGCGCAGGGCAGTCTCGTTGAGGACGACCGCGTCCGCGCCGAGGCCCGAGTGCAGTCGGCTGGCGACCTCTGTCAGCAACTGGCGGCGGTCCAAAGGGGTGTTGCGGTATGGCTCGTTCACGGTACCGAGCGGGCCCGCGAGCGTCCGGCCGACAAGCGCGATCTTGTCTCGCAGCGTGGCGAGGTCTTCGGGCAGCCCGTGCGAGTTGGGGAAGGTGCCCGTGCGGGCGGCCCAGCCGGTTCCGACGGGCTCTGCGGTGGCGTACCCGATGCCGAGTTCGCGTCCCTTGACCACGAGGGTGTCGCCGACGGCCACGGGGCCGTACGTGCTGCTGTGGCAGTGCCCGGAGAAGATGACGTCAACGAAGGGGAAGGCGGCGGCCAGCTTCAGGTCCTCGTCGAAGCCGGAGTGGGACAGCACGATCCAGGTGTCGGCGCGGTGGTGGTGTTCGAGCATCACCTCGCGCAGGGCCTGAGCAGGGTCGGTGACGTGGTGACCGATGCGTTCGCCGACGGGAATCGCGTCGAACGCCCGGGCCCCGATCACTGCGGTGACGGCGGCGCGTCGGCCGGCGATCCGCTCTATGCGTACGCGGTCGAAGAGGGGTTTGCCAGCGTCGTCAATCGTGTTGGCGCACACGGTCATCGCGCGGAGCTCTGGCTCGAAGTGGTGCCGCCAGCCATGGTTCCCGGGGGCCAGCAAGTCGTACAGGCTGGTCAGGATCTCGCGCTCGATGTGGCCTTGGCCGAGACGGTAGAAGCCGGTGCCTTCGAAGAAGTCGCCGCAGTCCACGATCAGGCTTTCGGCCCTGGCGGCATGGATGTGGGCGAGCATCGGTGCGGGGGAGGCGAACGAGGAGTGGATGTCGGTCGTGGCGATGATCCGCCGTAACTGCCGGTTCATGGCGTGACCTCGCAGATGTCGGCGCCGAGGGCGTACAGCTTGGTAGGGAGGTCGGCGTGGCCCCGTCGGAGCTGGTCGAGGCCGCCCAGCGTGGTGACACCGTGCGCTGTCAGGCCGGCGATGAGCAGGGCGGAGCCGCTCCGGATGTCGGTGGCCTCTACTCCGGCGCCGGTCAACTGCTGCGGACCGGTGAGACGGCACTTGGTGGGGGACAGCTCGTGGATCGCGGCACCGAGACGGGCCAACTGCGGCAGCAGGTTGCCGTGGCGGCCGGGGTTGATCGTGTCGGAGAAGAGATGGGTGCCGGGGCGAGTGAGGGCCAAGGTCATCAGAGACGGTTCGAAATCGGCGTCCAGGCCACTGGGGGCGAGGGAAGCGATGGCTCGCAGAGACCGGCTCGTTGGACGGGCTTCTGTCGCTCGGACCGTAAGCACTTCGTCCTCCGTATCGGCAGGAACCCCGAGCCATCGCAGGGCCCTGACCAAGGGGACGACGTCGTCAGCGCGTACGCCGCAGATACGCGCGTCGCCGCCTGTGACCGCGATCGCGCAGGCCAGAGTCCCGGCCTCGATCTTGTCGCCGGGCACCCGCCAGACGATGCTCTCTGGGGGAACGGACAAGGGCGGCGCGAGAACGAGAAGCGCCTCGCCCACTCGGCATTGCCAGCCAGCCGCCCGCAACGCTTCTACGACGGCGAGCACTTCCGGCGAAAGGTTGGGCATCCCCAGCCGCAGCGGCCGTCCGGCCACGACCGCGCGCAGGAGAGCGGCGATGGTCGCGCCTCGGGACCGGAAGGGCAGCATGATCGAGACGGTTCCGGCCCTGGGAGTGCTGGCGTCCACGACGTAGCCGCGGTCGTCGACGATCGTGCGGTCCTCGAAGCGTTCATAGACCTTGAAATGCTGCTCCATGCCGCGTTCCCCGATCCGGCAGCCGCCCGGCCAGGGGAGCCGCGCCCGCCCGTACGCACCCAGCAGGGCGGGGACGAGGTAGTACGAGGCCCGGATACGGGCGGCAATGTCGAGGTCGGACCCGGCTTGGGGCTCGTCGCCCGGCAGGATCACCGCGGTCTGCGGGTCGCTGACGGGTCGGGCCGTGTGCCAGCCGGCCTGCTGGAGCAGGGCGAGCATCGTCTCGACGTCGGCGTTTGCCGGGACGTTGCCCAGGCGCACAGGGCGGTGCAGAGCCGCCGCGGCTGCCAGGAGCGGCAGGGCTGCGTTCTTGGACCCGTCGACCGTCACGGAGCCGGTGAGAGGGCTCCCGGGTCGGATGGCCACCACTTCGGCGGCGACTGGAGGGATCCGTACGGCTTTCAACCGTCAACTCCTTTGCAGAGGAACGTGTCGTGAGGGCTGGGCTGGGCCACCGACCTTGAACTCGGCCCAGCACCGTTTGCCGGACGGCAGCGGATCGACTCCGTGGCGATCGGCTAGGGCGGCGACGAGGAACAGGCCGCGCCCGCCCTCTGCCTCCATGTCCGGCAGTCCGGCTCGTGGGACCTTGCGGTCGGCATCGGTCACCTCGATCAGCAGACGCTCGCCGTTGAGGCGGGCGCCGGCTGAGATCGGGCCGTGGCCCGCGTGCCGTACCGCGTTCGTCAGCAGTTCGGCAGCGACCAGCTCTGCCGTGCTCAGCAGGTCCTGGTCGATGGAGGCGTCCCAGCCCCGTATCCCGTTCGCGAGCTGCTGCCGAGCGGAGCGCGCGGCGGCAGGTGTGCCGTGAACGGAGAATCGGATCTGGTGCGCTTCCATGAGCTGCCTCCTGGATCGGTGCGGCTGCTCCACGCAACCGCTCCGGAGGCCAGCGGGACTACGCCGTGTGCCGGGGCCGCATCACTTATGCAAGAGCCGCATCGCGGTGAATTGCCGCTCGGTTACGCTCGGTTGAGCAGGCAGGATCGGCGACGGCAGAGGGGGCCGTGGCACAGATGGCCGAAGAACAGAGCGAGGCCAGACGGATCGGCGAAGTGATCCGTCAGGCACGTGTTTTACAGCGGCGCTCGCAGAAGGACGTGGCCGCCGCACTGGGGTATCACCAGTCAAAGGTGAGCCGCCTGGAGAGCGGCAGGGGCACCGAGGACGTGCGCACACTGCGCGAGATCGCGCAGGTGCTGGACATTCCACTGCACCGTCTCGGCCTCGCCGCCGCATCTGACACCGGCCCCGCCCCTGAGCCCGGAGCAGAGGACATGCACCGCCGTACCTTCCTTGCCGCGAGCGTGGCCGCGCTCGCGGCTCCGCCGTCACCATCGTCGTCGACCGCTGCGCATCACGACCTGATCCAGGTCCTGATGCCGGGCACGAGCCCCGCCGCCACCGGCCAAGCCTTGGGGACCAACGAGCTGCGGGACCGGGTGCGGGCAGTACGCCGGATGTTCTACGTGTGCGACTACGCGGAACTGGAGCAGGCCCTGCCGGGGCTGATCGCCGACCTGCGTCAGGCCGCTGGCGGAGGTTCCTCCGGCTCGGCGGAGGCGTCCGGGCTGCTCGCGACCGCGTACCAGACATCGGTGAGCCTGCTGCTGAAGCGAGCCGATCAGGGCAACGCCTGGCTTGCGGCCGGTCGGGCCATGGCCGAGGCGGAACGGTCCGGGGACCCGGTCGTCCTCGCCGCCAGCGTCCGCGTGCACGCCCATGTCCTGGTACGGGACAAGCACACCGCCCAGGCCGTGAACATGGTCCGCCACACCGCCGACCAGCTCACCGGCTCCTACGACCAGCGCTCGCCCCGGTACCTGGCGGCAGTCGGACTGCTCCTGCTGCGGGGAGCGACGGCCGCCAGCAGAAACGGCGATCGCGCCACCACCCAGGACTTCCTCACCGAGGCCAAGGAAGTGGCCCGCTTCGTCGCCTTCGACCAGCCGGACGCCTGGGCGAACTTCAGCCCCACCAACGTCGCCCTGCACGAGGTCAGCGCTGCCGTCTCCTTCGGCGACGCCGGCATAGCCCTACAGACCGCACGACCCCTCATGCGCCGACACATTCCCGTCCCCGAGCGCCGGGCCGCCCTCTGGGTGGAGACCGCCCGCGCCTACAGTCAGCAGGGCAGACTCGCCGACGGCTACCAGGCCCTGCGCATCGCCGAAAGCTGCGCGGCACAGGACATCCGCCGCCCGGCCGTACGCGAACTGGTCGCCGACATGGCAGCCCGCGACCGCCGCCGGGCCCTGCCCGAGTTGCACCACTTCAGCCGCCAACTGGGAGTGTCCGCGTGAGTGACCAGCCCGACAAGCCCCTCCTCCAGATCGTGGTCTGCGCGGCCGGAGTCGCCGGTGACGTCGGCAAACTGATCACCGCAGCGCACGAGCGGCAGTGGGACGTCGGTGTCGTCGCCACACCACAAGGGCTCGGCTTCCTCGACGTGGAGGCGGTGGAGAGCCAGATCGGACGCCCCATCCGCTCGGCCTGGCGCTCGGCGGGCGAGCCGCGCCCGACCCGGCCCGCCGACGCGATCACGGTCGCCCCGGCCAGCTTCAACACCGTCAACAAATGGGCCGCCGGAATCTCCGACAACCTCGCCCTCGGCATCCTCTGCGAAGCTCCAGCCATGGACATCCCCATCGCCGTACTGCCGTACCTGAACTCCGCGCAGGCCGCTCACCCCGCATACCGCCGGAGTCTGGAGCAACTGCGCGAGATGGGGGTGCTCATCGGCTCGTACGAGCCTCATCGGCCGAAGGCGGGCGGAGGGGCCGGCCGCTACCGCTGGGAAGAAGTGCTGGAGTTGCTGGCCCCCAAGCTGTCCGCGCGGTCGTGATCGGCCGCTGTGCTGGCGCTGGTCCCTGGGCGCGGGAATCGAGTGGCGCGCCCACACACTCGGCGGCCACTCCCCACACATGACGGGGGCGGAGCCCAAAGGCTCCGCCCGCAGGTCATGGGTCAGCGGCTCAGGGCCACACCAGGCAGTACGGCTGATGCCCCGCCTCGTGCAGGCGGTGGCTGAAGTCCTGCCATTCGTGGAGCAGTTGGTAGACGTTGAACGCGTCGCGGGGGCCGCCGCGGTCCGGGACCGTGGACCAGATGAAGGCCGCCGCGCCGACCGCTTCCTCGCCGATGCCTCGGAGGGGGTCGACGACGGTCATGGGGAGCTTCACGACGGCGTAGTCGGGGTGGAGGACGACCAGTTCGAGCGGGGGCACCTTGTGCAGGGGGACGCCTTCGATGCCGGTCAGCACCATCGCGGCCATGGTCTCCGGCTTGATCTTGGTGAACATGCCGTTCATGCCCAGCTCGTCGCCGCCGAGCTCCTCGGGGCGCATGGAGATCGGGACGCGGGCCGCGGTCGCGCCGTCGGGCGCGCCGAAGTATTTGTACGTCACCCCCACCCGACCACCATTCCTGCTCCCCGCCCGGAGCCGGTTGACCACGTGGTCCAGGCCGTCCACACGGTCCGCGCTCTCCACGCGGTCCGTACGGTCCGCACGGCTCCTGCGCTCCGCGCGACTCCTGCGATCCACCAGGTCAGGCCGGTCCATCCGGTCCGTCTGATCCATTCCGTCCACACGATTGACACGATCCACATGATCGGCGCGATCCATACGGTCCATACCGTCCATACGGCTGCGCCGCCCGATCCGCTCAGGCCCACCGCTCTGGATCCGGTCGGAACCACTGGACGGGACCCGGTCGGAACCGCTCGGAAGTCGGTCACCACCGGTCTCGGCCCGGCCGTCACCCGCTTCCGTACGGTCGGAGCGGTCGCTTCGGTCGGCCCGGTCGGCGACGCGGTCGGCGCGGTCCGTACGGTCGCCGCCGTCGCCGCGCGCGCCGTGTGAGTCGTGTGTGCCGTGTGCACCCTGCGGACCGTACACGCCTGGCCGACCCTGAGGGGAGTACGGGGGCTGTGACCCCGGCGACCCCACGGTGGGGGGCACGGCCGGAGCCGGCGGTACGGGGGGTACGGACGGCGCGGGCGGTCCCGGCGGCGGCGCCGGCGACGACCCCTGAGGACCCGGCGACGCGGAACCCGCCCCCGACCCGCTCAGCTCACCCGGCGCGCTCCGCTCGGTGGGCGCGCCCCGGTCCGGGGACCCGCCCCGGTCGGTCGACCCGCTCCGCTCCTGCCGGGTCTCCGCGGCCTCCTCCGCCTCGCGCCGGTGCCTGCCCCGCCGGGCACGACGAGGACCGAGGTCACCGGTCCCGTCACCCAGTCCGCCACCGCGATGCATATCTCCACCCGAACGCATTTCTGGGCCGCGAGACCCCCGCCGCGCAACCCGATCATCGTGTCAGTGACCTCCCCCGCGACCGCCCGCCGAAACGTGCGCGCAAACACCAGTCGGCGGGAACTTCGGAGCCTCTGACACCATGGCCTGTGTGAGCTATCCGTACGAAGCCCCAGTTTCGCAGACTCTTTTCGAGCGCGCGGCGGCCGTCACGCCCGGCGGCGTGAACTCTCCCGTGCGCGCCTTCCGCGCCGTGGGCGGTACGCCCCGGTTCATGGTGTCCGGTACCGGTCCGTATCTGACGGACGCCGACGGCCGCGAGTATGTAGATCTTGTGTGCTCGTGGGGTCCGATGATCCTCGGGCACTCCCGGCCCGAGGTGATCGCCGCCGTCCAGGAGGCCGTCTCGCGCGGCACCTCCTTCGGTACGCCCGGCGAGGGCGAGGTCGCGCTCGCCGAGGAGATGGTGGACCGCGTCGGGCCGCTGGAGCAGGTGCGGCTGGTGTCCAGCGGGACCGAGGCCACCATGTCCGCGATCCGGCTCGCCCGCGGGTTCACCGGCCGCGCCAAGGTGGTGAAGTTCGCCGGGTGTTACCACGGTCACGTCGACTCGCTCCTCGCGGCGGCGGGCAGTGGTGTCGCCACCTTCGCGCTGCCCGACACCCCGGGTGTCACCGGCGCCCAGGCCGGCGACACCATCGTGCTGCCCTACAACGACCTCGACGCCGTGCGCGCCGCCTTCGCCGCCCACCCCGGCGAGATCGCCTGCGTGATCACCGAGGCGTCCCCGGGCAACATGGGCGTCGTCCCGCCGCTGCCGGGCTTCAACCAGGGCCTCAAGGACGTCTGCGCGGAGCACGGCGCCCTCTTCGTCTCCGACGAGGTGATGACCGGGTTCCGCACCAGCCGCGCCGGGTGGTTCGGGATCGACGGGGTCGAGCCGGACCTGATGACCTTCGGCAAGGTGATGGGCGGCGGCTTCCCCGCCGCGGCCTTCGGCGGCCGGGCCGACGTCATGGCCCGCCTCGCGCCCGCCGGGCCCGTCTACCAGGCCGGCACGCTCTCCGGGAACCCGGTCGCGACGGCCGCCGGGCTCGCGCAGCTGCGGCTGCTGGACGAGGCGGCGTACGGCGTCGTCGACGCGGTGTCCCGTCGGATCCAGGGGCTCGTCACCGACGCGCTCACCAAGGAAGGTGTCGCGCACACGCTGCAGCGCGCCTCCAACATGTTCTCCGTGTTCTTCACGGACACGCCCGTGCGGAACTACGAGGAGGCCAAGGCGCAGGAGTCGTTCCGCTTCAACGCCTTCTTCCACTCGATGCTGTCGCAGGGCGTCTACTTGCCGCCGTCGTCGTTCGAGTCGTGGTTCGTGTCGACCGCGCACGACGAGCGGGCGGTTCAGCGGATCGCCGACGCCCTTCCGGCGGCGGCGCGGGCAGCAGCGGAGGCTTCGGCAGCATGAGTGATTTGACGGTCGTCCACCTGATGCGGCACGGCGAGGTCGCCAACCCGGACGGGATCCTCTACGGCCGCCTCGGCGGGTACCACCTCTCCGATCTCGGGCGCCGGATGGCCGACCGGGTCGCCGAGCATCTGACGTCCCGGGACGTGACGTACGTCGTGGCCTCCCCGCTGGAGCGGGCCCAGGAGACGGCGACGCCGATCGCCAAGGCGCACGGCCTCGACCTCGCCACCGACGGGCGGCTGATCGAGGCGGACAACGTCTTCCAGGGCAAGACCTTCGGGGTCGGCGACGGCGCCCTGAAGCGCCCGGAGAACTGGAAGCATCTGGTCAACCCCTTCAAGCCGTCCTGGGGCGAGCCGTACGTCGACCAGGTCGTCCGGATGATGGGCGCGCTGGACGCGGCGAAGGACGCGGCGCGCGGGCACGAGGCGGTGCTCGTCTCGCACCAGCTGCCGATCTGGATCGTGCGGTCGTACGTCGAGAAGCGGAAGCTGTGGCACGACCCGCGCCGGCGGCAGTGCACGCTCGCCTCGCTGACGACGTTCACGTACCAGGGGGACAGGATCGTGTCCGTGGGGTACAGCGAACCGGCGCGGGACCTGGTGCCGCCGCATCTGCTGGCGGGCGCCAAGCCGGTCAAGGGGAAAGACAAGGCCTTTGGTGCATAAGGGGGTTGGGGAACGGCGGGTCCGCCGGGCTGGTCGCGCCCGCGCGGCGGGGCCGCATATCGAGGCGGCCCCGCGCCCCTGAACGTCATCCGGTTCCCCGGAGATCAAAAGGAACCGGAACGTCCTTTCGTCCCTCTCAGACGGTGTGCTTCACGTGAACCGATGCGTGAGCTGACCGAGGGGGATGCGATGCCCGGAATTTCACGAAGGGGAATGCTCGGGCTCGGCGCGGGCGCGGCGGCGGTCGCGGGGCTGGGCCTGACGGGATGCGGTACGGGGCTCGGCGGCGAGCCGAGCGAGGCCGGTGGGTCCGGCGGCGCCGGGTCCGGCAAGGGCCCGGGGAAGAAGAAGCCGGGGAAGACCGCGAAGCCGCTGGGTGACGGGTCGACCTCGTACACGGGGAAGCAGCCGAACCAGCCGGAGAAGCCGCGTGCGCTGGCGCCCGGCGAGACGCCGCCGCAGTTCGTGGTGTTCTCCTGGGACGGGGCCGGGGATGTCGGGAACGGCCTTTTCGAGCGTTTCCTGAAGGCCGGGCAGGAGCACGGCGCCCATATGACGTTCTTCCTCTCCGGGATCTATCTCCTGCCGGAGTCGAAAAAGCGCGTGTACCTTCCGCCGAACAATGCGCCGGGCGCGTCCGACATCGGTTATCTGACGGACGAGCACATCAAGTCGACATTGGGACATGTGCGGACGGCGTGGCTCGACGGTCACGAGATAGGCACACATTTCAACGGCCACTTCTGCGGCGGCAGCGGCTCCGTCGGGAACTGGACGCCCAAGCAGTGGCGCAGCGAGATCGACCAGGCGAAGTCGTTCGTGAAGGAATGGAAGACCAACAGCGGCTGGACGGATGTCGAACCGCTGCCGTTCGACTACGACAAGGAGCTGATCGGCGGCCGTACGCCGTGTCTGCTGGGCCAGGAGAACCTGCTGCCCACCGCGCGTGAGCTGGGCTGGCGCTACGACTCCTCCTCACCCGGCGGCCTCCAGGTCTGGCCCAAGAAGAAGGAGGGCATCTGGGATCTGCCGCTGCAGTCCGTGCCGTTCCCCGGCCGGAGCTTCGAGGTCCTGTCGATGGACTACAACATCATGTTCAACCAGTCGCAGAACTCCACCCAGGCGCCGCCCGCCAACTACCCGGCCTACCGCACCCAGGCCACCGGCGCGTACGTCGCCGGCTTCCAGCGCGCCTACGAGACCAACCGCGCGCCCCTGTTCATAGGCAACCACTTCGAGGAGTGGAACGGCGGGGTCTACATGGACGCCGTCGAGGAGGCGCTGAAGCACATCGCGCGGGCCAAGGAGAAGGCCAAGGACGGGGAGATACGGATCGTCTCCTTCCGGCAGTTCGTGGACTGGATGGACGCCCAGTCGCCGGACGTCCTCGCCAAGCTCCAGACCCTCGGGGTGGGACAGGAGCCGACGGGGAGCTGGAAGGAGTTCCTGGGCGCCGGTTCGGCCGCCTGACCTGCGGATCAGGGGGTCGGCGACCCCGCCGTAAGCCCCCGAAACGGGCATGCGAAACTTTTCACATGAGTGTCCGTACGAGCCGTGGTCGTGCCGCTTTGCTCTCCGCCGGGGCCGCCGCCCTGGCGCTGACGCTGTCCGCCTGTGCGGGCGGGGGCATCGAGGGCGGCGGTGGTCAGACCGGCTTCATCACCGGCTCCGACGGGATCGCGACGGTGAAGAAGGGGGACCGGGACACCGCGCCCGATCTCTCCGGGAAGACCATCGACGGCGAGCAGCTCGACCTCTCCTCCTTCAAGGGCAAGATCATCGTCCTGAACGTGTGGGGCTCCTGGTGCGCGCCCTGCCGTGCCGAGGCCCCCAACCTGGTGAAGGTCTCCGAGGATCTCGCGGACCAGGGCGTGCAGTTCGTCGGCATCAACACCCGCGACACCAGCACCCGGCCCGCGGTCGCCTTCGAGGAGCGGTACGAGGTGAAGTACCCGAGCCTGTACGACCCCACGGGCAAGCTGCTGCTGCGCTTCGAGAAGGGCTCGCTCAATCCGCAGCTGATCCCCTCCACGCTGGTCGTCGACCGGGAGGGCAAGCTCGCGGCGCGCACCCAGCAGGCGCTGAGCGAGGAGAAGCTGCGCAAGATGCTCGAGCCGATCCTCGCGGAGAAGTGACGTGATGGTGTCGGGGATGTCCGATCCGGTCATGGCCGCCGCGCTGACCACGACCGCCGCCGAGCTGAACAGGACCGTGTTCGACGGCGCCCTGCTGCTCGCCCTGCCGATCGCCGTGCTCGGCGGGCTCGTCTCCTTCTTCTCGCCCTGTGTCCTGCCGCTCGTGCCCGGCTATCTGTCGTACGTCACCGGCGTCGGCGGAACCGATCTGGCCGAGGCCCGCAAAGGGCGGATGGCGGCCGGGGCCGGGCTGTTCGTGCTCGGGTTCACCTTCGTGTTCGTCTCCGGCGGCGCGCTCTTCGGGTACTTCGGGCAGACGCTGCTGGAGCACCAGAGCGTCCTGACCAAGGTGCTCGGCGGGCTCATGATCGCCATGGGGCTGTTCTTCATGGGCCTGATGCCCTGGTTCACCCAGCGCGAGTTCCGCTTCCACACCAAGCCCGCCACCGGTCTGGTGGGCGCCCCGATACTGGGCGCGCTCTTCGGCATCGGCTGGGTGCCCTGCATCGGCCCGACCCTGACCTCGGTCAACGCTCTCGCCCTCGACCAGGCCAGCGCCGGTCGCGGGGCGCTGCTGATGGTGGCGTACTGTCTGGGGCTGGGCCTGCCCTTCGTGCTCGCCGCGGTGGCCTTCCGCAAGGCGCTCGGCGCCTTCGCCTGGGTCAAGCGGCACTACGCGTGGGTGCTGCGCATCGGCGGCGGAATGATGATCACGATCGGACTGCTCATGCTGACCGGCGCCTGGGACCGCATCATTCAGGAGATGCAGGTCTGGTCCGCCGGCTTCACCCCTGGGATCTGAGCGATGACGACGACCGACTCCGGCAACCGCGA
The DNA here is from genome assembly GCF_020010925.1 of Streptomyces griseiscabiei. Classification (NCBI taxonomy): domain Bacteria; kingdom Bacillati; phylum Actinomycetota; class Actinomycetes; order Kitasatosporales; family Streptomycetaceae; genus Streptomyces; species Streptomyces griseiscabiei. The sequence goes on from NZ_JAGJBZ010000003.1 coordinate 759,142, forward strand.
GAAGAACGCCGGCCCCCGTCCGCCGGGCGGCGACCGCGCGAACCCCGCCGGGCGTGGCGACGCGGCCCCCGGCAGGAGCGACGACAACGACCTCGGGGCCGCCGGTTCGCAGCTCTCCACCGCCCCGCAGGAGGAGGCCCCGAACCTCCCCTCCCTGGGCGCGATCGGGTGGGCCCGCTGGTTCTGGCGGCAGCTGACGTCCATGCGGATCGCGCTGCTGCTGCTCTTCATGCTGTCGCTCGCGGCGATCCCCGGCTCCCTGATCCCGCAGTCCGGCCAGGACGAGACCAAGGTCGCCGACTTCATGGAGCGGCACGACACCCTGGGGCCGGTCTACGAGAAGCTCGGGCTGTTCCACGTCTACGGCTCGGTGTGGTTCTCCGCGATCTACATCCTGCTCTTCGTCTCGCTCATCGGCTGCATCGTGCCCCGCACCTGGCAGTTCGTCGGCCAGCTGCGCGGCCGTCCACCGGGCGCGCCCAAGCGGCTGACCCGGCTGCCCGCGTACACGACCTGGCGCACGGAGGCCACGCCGGAGCAGGTGCGCGAGGTCGCGCTGACGACGCTGCGCAGGCGGCGGTTCCGCTCGCACCTCGTCGGGGACGCGGTCGCCGCCGAGAAGGGCTACCTCCGGGAGGCGGGCAACCTCGCCTTCCACATCGCCCTGATCGTGATGCTCATCGCCTTCGCCTGGGGCCAGCTCTACCGCTCCGAGGGCAACAAACTGATCGTCGAGGGCGACGGCTTCTCCAATGTCCTGACGCAGTACGACGACTTCAAGTCCGGCAACCTCTTCACCGCCGAGGATCTCAACCCCTTCAGCTTCGACCTCAAGAACTTCCGCGGCACCTACGAGGTCAGCGGCCCGAACAAGGGCACCCCGCGGATCTACGAGGCCTCCGTCGACTACACGGTCGGCGCCCACGGCAAGGCGCGGTCGACCAAGATCGAGGTCAACAAGCCGCTGGAGATCGGCGACTCCAAGGTCTATCTCGTCAGCCACGGCTACGCGCCCGTGATCACCGTCCGGGACGCCAAGGGCAAGGTCGTCTTCAGCGACGCCGCGCCGCTGCTGCCGCTGGACTCCAACGTCACCTCCTCCGGGGCGATCAAGGTCCTGGACGGCTACACGAACGCCGAGGGGCAGCGGGAGCAGCTCGGTTTCCAGGCGTTCTTCCTCCCCTCCTACGGTGGCAAGAACACGGCGGTGGTCTCGCAGTTCCCCGCGCTCCTGAACCCGGTGCTCAACCTGGAGCCGTACCACGGTGACCTCGGGGTCGACTCGGGTGTGCCGCAGAGCGTGTACCGGCTGGAGAAGCGGAAGCTGAAGGCGTACAAGGACTCCAAGGGCGCTCAGGTCCGGGAGAACCTGAAGCCGGGGGAGACGATGACGCTGCCCGGCGGGAACGGCACGGTCACCTTCGACGGGGTGAAGGAGTGGGCCGGGTTCCAGGTCACCCAGCAGCCCGGGAGCGGGTGGGCGCTCGGTGGGGCGGTCACCGCGATCCTCGGTCTCGCCGGGTCGCTGTTCATCCAGCGGCGGCGGGTGTGGGTGCGGGCGGTGGCCGGGCCGGACGGGGTGACCGTCGTGGAGATGGCGGGGCTCGGGCGCAGTGAGTCGGCGAAGGTGCCGGAGGAACTGGGCGACCTGGCCGCGCTGGTGCACGAACAGGCCCCGACCGCCGCCGAGGCCGACCCCGAGAAGACCACCTCCACCCCGACCCCCCGAACCCCAGCCGCACCTTCCGAAGGGGCTGACCAGTGATTCTCGCCGCCGCGACGAATGAGAACCTCGCGAACATCAGCAACACGCTGATCTACTCCGCGATGGCCGTGTACACCCTGGCCTTCTTCGCCTACATCGCCGAATGGCTCTTCGGGAGCCGGAGCAAGGTGGGCCGTACGGCCGCCGCGCTGACCGCCGGCCCGAAGGGCGCCGACAAGGGTGCCAAGCCGGACGCTCCCGCGGTGACGGTGACGTCGGCCGGTGGGACGAGCGTGCTGGAGCGGCCGAAGGTGGTCGTGCGGGCCGCCGCCGGTGCCCGGGACGTGCCGGACGGGCCCGGCGCCCACGGCGGGGACGAGCAGGGCGACCTCTACGGCCGTATCGCCGTGTCCCTGACCGTGCTCGCGTTCCTCGTCGAGTTCGGCGGGGTGCTCACCCGGGCGCTCTCGGTGCAGCGGGCGCCGTGGGGCAACATGTACGAGTTCAACATCACCTTCTCCACCGTGGCCGTCGGCGTGTACCTGTCGCTGCTGGCGCTGAGGAAGAACATCCGCTGGCTCGGGCTGCCCCTCATCACGACGGTCCTCCTCGACCTCGGTCTCGCCGTCACCGTCCTGTACACCGCCAGCGACCAGCTGGTGCCCGCCCTCCACTCGTACTGGCTGTACATCCACGTCTCCACCGCGATCTTCTGCGGCGCGGTCTTCTACGTGGGCGCGGTCGGCACGATCCTGTACCTGTTCAAGGACTCCTACGAGAGCAAGCTCCAGAGCGGCGGCCGGCCCGGCCGGTTCGCGACCTCGGTCATGGAGCGGCTGCCCGCGTCGGCGTCCCTCGACAAGTTCTCGTACCGGGTCAACGCCGCCGTCTTCCCGCTGTGGACGTTCACGATCATCGCGGGCGCGATCTGGGCGGGCGACGCGTGGGGCCGCTACTGGGGCTGGGACCCCAAGGAGACCTGGTCGTTCATCACCTGGGTCTGCTACGCCGCCTATCTGCACGCCCGTGCCACGGCCGGCTGGAAGGGCCGCAAGGCCGCGTACATCGCGCTCGCCGCGTTCGCCTGCTGGCTGTTCAACTACTACGGCGTCAACATCTTCGTCAGCGGCAAGCACTCCTACGCGGACGTCGGCCTGGCGGCGCTCCGGTCCGTGGGCGCCTGACCGGCCCCGGAAGGCCGCCCGGCACCCACGGGTGCCGGGCGGGGGCGTCGCGGCTCACGCCGTGCGCCTTCTGAACAGGAGTCCCGAGGCTCCCGCCGAGACCGCCAGGATGCCCGCGCACCAGGCCAGTGCCACCCAGGGCGTGGTTCCCACCGGCTGCCCGAGCAGCAGCCCCCGAAGGGTCTCGATCACCTTGGTCACCGGCTGGTGGGCCGCGAAGCCCTGGAGCCAGCCGGGCATCGTGTCGGTCGGGACGAAGGCGCTGCTGGGGTAGGGCAGGAAGCTGACGAAGAAGGTGAAGCCGCCCGCCGCCTCGGAGGACCTGACGAAGAGGCCGATCGCGGCCGACAGCCAGGACAGCGCGAGGATGTAGATCAGGAGGACGGCCGTCGCCGCGAGCCAGCCCGCGGGGGTGGCCGAGGGGCGGAAGCCGATGGCGAAGGCCAGGCCGAGGACCAGCGCGGTGGCCAGGGAGTTGCGGGCCGCCGATGCCAGGACGTGGCCGGTGAGGATCGGGGTGCCGCCGATGTCCAGGGAGCGGAAGCGGTCGATGATGCCGCTCCTGAGGTCCTCCGTCACCGCCATCGCCGTGTTCGCCGAGCCGAAGCCCGCGCAGAGCAGGAGAACACCGGGGACGACGTAGGTGACGTACCGCGTGCCGGTGTCGATCGCGCCGCCGAAGAAGTAGACGAAGATCAGCAGCATCATCACCGGCAGGGCCAGCGCGGTGATGAGGGCGTCGATGTTGCGGCGGCTCAGGCGCAGTGAACGGCCGGTCATGATCAGGGCGTCAGACATGGGCGGGCTCCGCGGCGGGGGATCGGGTGAGTGCGAGGAAGACGTCGTCGAGGGTCGCCGTGTGGACGGAGAAGCGCGAGACGGTGGTGCGGGTGGGGTCCAACTCGTCCAGCAGGGCGCGGATGTGGGCGGCCGAGCCGTCGGTGGGGATGCCCAGGGTGCGGGTGTCGGGGTCGCTGTGGGTGGCCCGGGGAGCCAGCCGCAGGAAGCTCGCCGAGTCGGCGAGGACCAGGTCGAGACGGTGGCCCGCGACGCGTCGCTTCAGTTCGGCCGGGGTGCCCTCGGCGGCCAGGACGCCCTGGTGGAGGACCGCGATACGGTCCGCCAACCGGTCGGCCTCTTCCAGGTACTGGGTGGTCAGGAAGACCGTGGTGCCCTGCGCCGACAGCTCCCGCACGACGTCCCAGAGAGCGGTGCGGCTGCGCGGGTCCAGGCCCGTGGTCGGCTCGTCGAGGAAGATCACCTCGGGGTCGCCGACCAGGGACGCGGCCAGGTCCAGGCGGCGGCGCATGCCTCCGGAGTACGTCTTCACCAGGCGGTCGGCCGCGCCGGTGAGGTCGAAGTGGTCGAGGAGTTCCGCCGCCCTCGCGCGGGCGGCCGACCGGTCGCGGCCCGCCAGCCGGGTCATCATGCGCAGGTTCTCGGTGCCCGTCTGCATCTCGTCGACCGCCGCGAACTGACCGGTCAGGCTGATCGCCCGGCGGACCCGGGAGCGCGCGGTGCGGATGTCGTGACCGGCCACCCGGACGGTGCCCGCGTCGGCGGTCGAGAGCGTGGCCAGGATGCGTACGGCGGTGGTCTTGCCCGCCCCGTTGGGGCCGAGCAGGGCGTGTACGGCGCCCCGCGGGACGGTGAGGTCCACGCCGCGCAGGACCTGATGGTCGCCGTAGGACTTGGTCAGGCCGATCGCTTCGATGGCCGGTCGCGCGTGTGCGTCGGACGGGTGCGGGTCGGACGGGTGCTCTGGCATCGCCCCTCATTTCCGTGTCTCTGACGTCTCTGGCACTCAACTGCGTAACCCTTACGCATTACTGTGTAAGGGTTACGCAGAAATAGGATGTGCGTCAAGCCGGAGGCGGGGGCCGGTGGGTGATGGGGGGCGACGAGGGAGGCGTACGTGGCGGACGCGGAGAGCGGGACGGGGTTGCCCGTGAGTCTCGAAGTGGCCTGGGGCCTGCGTGAACGTCCCGCGAAGGGGCCGCGGCCCGGACTGAGCCTCGCCCGGATCGTGGACACGGCCGTGCGGATCGCGGGCGCCGAGGGGCTCGACGCGGTGTCCATGGGGCGGATCGCCAAGGAACTCGGCGTCTCGCCCATGTCGCTCTACCGCTACGTCGGAGCCAAGGACGAGCTCTATGTGCTGATGCTGGAGGCGGCCGTGGGGGTACCGCCCGAGGGGCCGCCGTCCGGGTCGGGGTGGCGCGAGTGCCTCGCGTGGTGGGCGCGGTCGCAGCGGGCGGTCTTCCGCCGGAACCTGTGGGTGCTGCGCATCCCGACGTCGGGACCGCCCATCGGCCCCAACTCCCTGGCCTGGATGGAGGCGGCGCTCGCCGGCCTGGACGGCACCGGCCTGCGCGAGGAGGAGAAGCTCTCCGTGCTGATGCTGGTGGGCGGCTACGTACGCAACGACTCCGTGCTGACGTCCGACCTGGAGGCCGGGATGCGGGCGAGCGGGGTCGGGCCCGACGAGTCGATGCGGCGCTACGCGGCGGCGCTCGGGGCGCTCACCGACGCCGAGCGGCACCCCGCCATCGCGCGGCTCCTCGGCTCGGGTGTGTTCGAGCACGGGGACGAGCACGCGGGCGACACCGACTTCGACTTCGACTTCGGGCTCGACCGGGTGCTCGACGGCATCGAGGCCCTGGTCGAGTCGCGTCGCTGATCGCCGCTCCCCCACCCCTACAACTCCGGTATCACTCAACCCCGTTGTGTCATTCCCAGGGGGGACGGAAGATGCTGCCCGACGGAGGATCCGCAGGGGGGCGGGTTCTTGAATGATCTTTCCTGTCCGAACGTGTGACCGGAAGGATCGATTTCGTGCGCAGACGACGTCTCATGCCGCTGTTAGCCGTGAGTGTCACGGCGACGCTGGCTCCCGCGCTCGCCACCTCGACGGCCTCCGCCGCTCCGGCGACCTCTCTGCCGACCGCCTCCTCGTCGACCGCCGCCCAGGGCGCGCTGGACCGGTACGCGAAGCAGAAGCCGAAGTGGAAGCGGTGCGACGCCGACGCTCCCGCGGCGTTCCAGTGCGCCACCGTCAAGGTCCCGCTGGACTACCGGGCCCCCGGCGGCAAACGGATCGACCTGGCCATATCCCGGCTCAAGAGCACCGCGCCCGACCAGCGTCGCGGTGTCCTGTTCTCCAACCCCGGAGGCCCCGGGGGCTCGGGGCTCTACATGCCGCTGAGCATGCAGGAGGCGCTTCCCAAGGCCGCCCAGCGCAAGTACGACCTCATCGGCTTCGACCCGCGCGGTGTGGGACAGAGCAGCCCGGTCACCTGCGGTCTGAATCCGAAGGAGGAGGACTGGCTGCGGCCCTACAAGAAGATGACGTTCGCCAAGGACGTCGTCTGGGCGCGCGTCGTCGCGAACAAGTGCCAGAAGAAGGCGGGCGGCACACTCCCCCACATCACCACGCGCAACACCGCGCGTGACATGGATCTGATCCGGGCGATCCTCGGTGAGAAGAAGATCTCGTACGTGGGCTACTCGTACGGCACCTACCTCGGCGCCGTCTACACCCAGCTCTTCCCCGGCCGGGCCGACCGGTTCGTGCTGGACAGCGCCGTCGATCCGGACCGTGCCTGGCGCGGGATGATCCAGTGGTGGGCGGAGGGCGCCGAGCCCGCGTTCGACCGGTGGACCGAGTGGGCCGCCGCGCGTTCGGCGACCTACGGCCTCGGTGACACCCCGGAGAAGGTCGACCGCACCTTCTGGGACCTGGTCGCGCGGGCCGAGAAGAAGCCCATCGATGTGGACGGGCAGCCGACCACCGCCGATGACATCCGGATGGGTATGCGCGGGGCGGTCTTCAGCCCGCAGTACGCCTCCGAGGCCCTGGTGGAGCTGAAGAAGGCCGCGGACGGCAAGCCCGCCTCCGCGAAGAGGCTCGCGGCGTTCACCGGCTCCGAGAGGACCCGGACGGCGGGCGCAGGCGCCGCCGCCGTCGAGGAGCCCGCCGACAACATGACGGCGAGCTTCTGGGCCGTGGTGTGCGGCGACAACTCGGCCGCGTGGTCCCGCGATCCCGAGAGCTACCGACGGGACGCCATCGCGGACAAGCGCCGCTATCCCCTCTTCGGTGACTTCGCGTCCAGCATCAAACCCTGTGCGTTCTGGGGCAAGTCCGTGGAACCGGCGACCAAGGTGAACAACGAGGTCGGCTCCCTGGTCGTCCAGAACGAGTGGGACTCACAGACCCCGCTGCCCAGCGCTCAGGCCCTGCACGTGGACCTGAAGGGCTCGAGGATGGTCACCGTCCACGGCGGCGAGGGCCACGGCGTCTATCCGAACGGCAACGCCTGCTCGGACGGCGCGGTCAACGGCTACCTGCTCACCGGAAAGCTCCCGGCGAAGGACGTGACCTGCGAGGCGACGACCGGCTCGAACGCGGAGGCCCGGAAGAACCAGAAGCGGGACACGCTCCCCGGTTCCCCGCTCCCGCAGCGCGCCCCGGACCGCTTCTGAGTCCGGTCGCATGACCCACTGAAGGTGGGGCGGAACCTCGTGGTGAGGTCCGCCCCTCCGGGCGGTCTCCGGTCATCCCACGCGCAGGGGGCGGCCCGCGAGCGCGTCGTCCGGCCACTCCCTCGACGCCCGCCGCAGGAGGGCGTCGGCGTCCGGGCGGCCGGCGGAGAGCTGTTCCAGCTCCCGGCGCAGACCGTCGGCGACCGCCGGGTCCGGCAGGACGAGGGGATCCGTCAGCTGCCACACCGCGTGCAGCAGCCGGCGCACGCGCGCGTGGAGGGCCGGGTCCGGGCGGCCGAGTGCCACCGTGCCCCGGTCGTCGTCCCGGCCGTCGGCGTCGTACGGGGCCGACGCGATGAAGGCCAGGGACCGCAGCCAGCTGCGGGGGTCCGCCCCGTGGAACGTGGCGCCGAGGTGGGCCACCGCGAAGTCCGTTTCCCCCAGGGCGAGTTCGTGGTGGGCCCGGTAGGTCGCGCGGTCCGGACCGCAGTGGTCGGCCAGGGCGCGGTGGACCGCCCGGCCGCACTCCCCGTCCGGGTCCCGGTGGCGCAGCCGGAGCAGGAGCAGGGTCCGCAGGAAGGGGTCGCCCACGAAGTGACCGGGCGCCGGGGCGTGGCCCTCCCGGGCGAGGCGTTCCTCCAGCGCCAGTACGGCCGACTCGCCGAAGCCGTCCGGGAGCCGGGACCCGGCGAGGGCGAGGGCGAGCGCGGAGTCACGGTCGTGGGCGGCGGCGAGAACGGCCAGCTCGTCGAGGTGGCTCTCGTCCGGGAGGAGACGGGCGAGCAGGACCCGGTACGTGGGCCGTCCACCGTGTTCCTCGTGTTCCTCGTGTTCCTCATGGTGCTTGTCGTGCACGACCATGGCGGCCGACAGCAACCCGGGGAGGGTGGTGATCCCTCGGGGCAGGTTCTGGCGGGCCGACTCGGCGATCAGGGCCGTGCCGAGCGGGCTGCCGCCGGTCAACCGGTGTGTCGCGTCAGGGAGTCGGGGAGGGACCGGCACGCCCGCACAGGCCGCGCCGATGACGTGGAGCGTCTCCTCGGGGGAGAGCGGGGGGAGCGGGATCAGCAGGGCTCGGGACGACGGCGTGGCGCCCGGTGTCCAGCCGCTGGTGCGGGTCGCCTCCGGCAGGGTGCGGCGGGCCGCGTTCCGCAGCGCCGGGTGGCCCTGGCCGCGCAGCCCGGCGAAGAACGCCACCTGGTCGGCCCGGCCGTCCGCCCGGTCCCGCAGCACCGACTCCAGCAGCCGCCGCCCGGCCGCCTCCTGCACGTTGTCGAGCAGGATCACCGGCCGCCCGGCCCGCTGCGTACGCGGTACGACCCCGGCGACCCCCGAGTACGCGTCGTCCAGGTCCGCCAGCAGCGCCCGTACGAGGTGGTGTTCGGCGTGGGTGCGCGCGTCGCCGCCCGCCCTGAAGTGCCGGGAGAGGAGGACCAGGCCGAGCTTCGGGTTCCCGGCGGCGTTCGGGTGGTCGCGGTACCAGACGGCACCCCGGCGCAGCCGCCGGTGCGAGGACGACATCCCCTCGCTGAACGCCTCCAGTGCCGTCTCGATGGTCGCCTCGACCACCGGGCCCTGGTCCGACATCGACGACACCAGCCGGGCCACGGTCTTCCCCACCCACCGCCCCGCCAGCCAGCCGCCCGCGTCGCTCAGCAGCAGGACGCGTTCCGCCTCCGCGCAGATCCGCGACAGCGCGCGGTCGCCCCAGCCACCGGCCGCGACGGCGAGCAGCCCGCACGCCAGCCGGGGGAACGTGATCCGCCCGGCCCCGGCTCCGGCCACGGGCTCGCCGAGCTGCTCCGCGATCGCCGACAGCGCCTCGTACACGGGCGACCAGGTCTCCGGGGGCCGGCCCGGGGGAGGTCGGTCGAACCGCGTCTCCTCGCCGTCGATCAGCGCGACGGGCGTACGACTCCGGTACGCCTCCCACAGCCCCCGCAACGCGACGCTCTTGCCGAGCCCCCGGCCTCCGGCGAGCACGATGAAAGGGGGGCCCTCCGGGGGGTGGAACGCGGTGGGTATGCCGAAGAGGGCGTGGGTCTGCGTCGTCGCCGTAGTCATAGCTGCTGTGGTTATCAACAGCTGGGGAGACAGGGGCGGTTGTTTCGGAGTAGGGCGAACTATGACCGAACAGTGCCTATGAAGGAGAGCCAGGCGGTTCGGCTGATGACCAATACGGGGCCGTCAGGGTTCTTGCTGTCGCGAACGGGGACGAGGGTGGCGTGGGTAGCGGGGGCGACTTCGACGCAGTCGCCGCCGTCCTCCCCGCTGTGACTGCTCTTGATCCAGATCGCCGCGCTCAGCTGGCACCTGTCCATGCTGCTCGTACCCCTCCATCACGTTGCTGATCAGGGCAGCAGACTCACGGGCTGATGGGATGTCCGCCCTGAGCACATCATAAATCCGGCTGCCGTTGGCGTAGAGCTCCGGATCGTTGATGAAGTGGCCACGGCCCTGCGATTCCGAGTAGATCCACCGCTCATCAGGCAGTTCGATCAGGGACATGGAGACCCTGGGGCGGACGAGCCCATAGGCGCCTGTGGGCGCCACCTGGATACGGATGTTGGGGCGCTGCCCGGCACTGAGGAGATGCGCGCACTGCTCACGCATGATCTCCGGACTCCCGACCGGATTGCGTAGACAGCTCTCGTCCAGGATCACGACATACAAAGGGCCGCCGTCGTCCAGAAAGCGTGGCTGGCGGCTCATCCTCGCCCGGACTCGTTCCTCCAGCTCGTCACCGGTCGCGACCAGGGAGAACAACGCGCGTGCGTAGCCCGGAGTTTGCAACAGGCCGGGGATGAGCTGCTCGTGATACGCCCGCAGCGCCACCGCCTGCTCATCCAACTCGACCCTGCGCGCGAACCAATCGGGATGCTGGACCTCCGGATACCAGTCGATCTTCTCCCACATACGGGCCAACACCCCACCCGTGTCCAGCACTTCATCGCACCGTTTCGCGAACTGATCGCTCGGGACCCTCGTGCCCGCCTCGATCTTCGCGACCTGCGACCGATCGCACGGGATCTGCCTCGCCAGCGCCTCCTGCGTCAGGAGCGCACCCTCGCGGTAGTGGCGCAACACCTCGCCGAACAGTGCCGCGTTGCTCGCCCCGCCGGGAGCCCCCTCCGCGTTCCGTCGCATGGTCACGTCCCCCTCGGATGTCCACGTGCCAAAGCCCAGTGCCACACGTCCCGCATTGATTGCGAGCGTTCCCTTCGGCAACGCTGTGTATACCCAGAGTGACAGAGATGGCTGTGGAGTGCGCGTGGAACCAGAAGGGCAGCTTGTCTACGATCCGCGGACGCGGCGCGTGGGTGAGTACCGGGACAGGGTCGGGCCGTACGCGATGCTGCGACCGGTGGGCGGCGGCCGGGAGTGGGAGGCCGACCCGGCGGCGCTGCGGCCGGCGACCCCGGCCGAGCGGATCGGGGCACAGCTCCGGGCGGCCAACCGCCGTACGAAGAGGAGGGTGTGACGTTGCGTCAACTTGAGCCCCTGGGTCCGCCGCCCGTTCCGGTGACCGGATGCACCGCGTGCGCGGAGCTGGCCGTACGGCGGGACGAGGCGCGGGCCCGGTACGACCGGAGCGCGGAGACGGACGCGAACGTGCTGCTCCGTCACCATCAGCGACGGGAGCACACCGTCGGGGGTGCCCGCCGTGTGTTCCGGTACGTGCCGTACGTCATCGCGCAGGACGCGACGGCGGAGCCGGAGTACGAGGCGCGGTGTGTCTCGGGCGACGAGACGGAGTGCGGGGCGGAGTCGGGTGTGCACCACGATCCGGCGGGCGTGGAGGAGTGGCAGCGGCGGCACACACAGGAGACCCGGCATCTGCGCTACCGGCGGAGCTTCGGGGACTACTCGGTGCTGGAGCCGTTGGAGGAGGTGCCGTTGTGAACGTGGCGGCCGGGAACGTGGCCGTTTCGGCGCTTGCCCGTGCGGGCCGGTTCGACAGAATGATCATATGGCGAACGATGAGAGTGGAGCGGGTTCCGGGGGCCAGCCGGAGGCGGCATCCGTCGCCGTCGGTCTGTCCGTCGGCATGCTGACCGGCACCGCGGTCGGGATCGCGCTGGGGGTGGCCGTCTTCGACAACCTGGCGACCGGGCTGGCGATGGGCATCGGTGTGGGTGTGGCGATGGGCAGCGGTGCGGGTGTGGCGCTCGGTGTGGCGTTCCGGAACCGGCGGGACTGAGGCGCGTGTGCGGCACGTGCGGTGTATGCCGCATGTGCTCAACTTGCCTATAGGCCAAGCAAGTTGGCTTTTGCGGAAAGAAATCCTCCGGTCACCGAACCTCCTCCGGGCATCGCGCATCTTCAGTCGCGTAAGCCGCGTAGGCACGCACCGACCTCGCGTGCCGGCCGTATCCGAGGGGAACCCGACACACCATGAAGAGCAAGCTCACCGCCGTGGCCCTGGCCGCTGTCGTCGTCGCCGGCACCGCCGCCACCGCCGTCCCGGCGTCGGCCGCCGCGCCGACCCGCTGCCACACCGCCGACCTGAAGGCCGGCTTCGCGACGGGCGAGGACGCGGCGCCGGAGATGGGCCAGACGGAGAACCAGACCCAGGCGTACATCTGGTTCACCAACAAGAGCGCGCGCACCTGCACCCTGTCCGGCTTCGCCGGTGTCGACATGGTCGGCGCGCAGACGACCGACGGCACGTGGTCGCTGGTGCGCTCCTCCAAGGCGCCGGTGAAGTTCACCCTGGAGCAGGGCGACACGGTGGACTTCAGCATCACCCTGCTGCCGGTGGCCAAGTCCACGCCGAAGGCGGAGAAGTTCGTCCCGTCGAAGTTCGTCGTCACCCCGCCGAACGAGACGACGTCCTTCACGCTGGCGTGGCCGTTCGGCGGCCAGATCCTCAAGCAGGACGCCGCCACCCACCCGGCCACCTACCTCAACCCGATCGGGTTCTGACCGGAGGCCGCGAGTCTCACGGGCTCACGGCCGGTCCGGGCCCAGGGCGTCGCGCACCGCGGTCAGAATGGCCTCGGTGTCGGCGCCCAGCGCGCGGGCGGAGGACGTGAAGTCACGGGCGAGGGTGGCGAGTTGGACGGTGTGCGGGCGGGCGGGGCCGGTCCGGGGCGCGGCGACCCGGGTGCCGGCGCCCCGGCGGGTGCGGACCAGCTCGCCGGCCTCCAGCTCGCGGTAGGCGCGGGCCACCGTACCCGGCGCGAGACCGAGGTCCGTGGCCAACTGGCGTACGGTCGGCAGCCGTTCGCCCTCGGCCAGCCGGCCGGTGACGATCAGCGCGGCGAGCTGCGCGCGGATCTGCTCGTACGGCGGGACCTGGCTCGTGGTGTCGACCCGGACGGCGGGGTCACTCATCGTCCGGTGCTCCGCCCTCGGTCGCCTCGTTCTCGACCGCGCGAGGGGCCACGACCGTGACCAGGGACCAGACGACGGTGAACAGGTTCAGCAGGGCCAAGGGGTAGAACACCCAGAACGTGAGCGCGCCCAGCACCCCGGCGCAGCCCGTCTCCGTCAGCGAGACGGAGATCATCAGCACGGCGTACAGCTGCTGGCTCGACACCAGCAGGCCCCAGGCCCCGGTGACCGCCCACGCGCGGTCGCGGCGCTGCTGCTCCCCGCCCGGCCCGTGGGCGATACGGCGCAGGGCCCAGACGCAGGTCGGGGTCGCTATGGCGAGCGCGCCGAACATCGGGAGGCTGTAGTACAGCCCGGGCCAGGGGCCGAGGGTCGCGCGCATCCCGTTGCAGGTGACGGCGACGACCTTGCCGGTGCTGAGAATCCGGTCGGGGTCGACGGTCGCCGTGGCGGCCGTGATCACCAGCAGGACGGCGAGGGAGACCCCCTGGAGGACGATCAACGGGCCCATGTGCGGCGGCACATGGTCTCTGACCAGGCGCGGGGCCAGACTCGCCGTGCGGACCGCGTCCTGCGGGCGCAGGGTGAGCGCGTCGGCGAGCAGGACACCGGCGACCGCGCACAGGCCGAAGGCCGTGAGGCAGAACACCACGCGCTGCTCGAACTCGACGTGCCCCAGCGTGGACAGCGCCTGCGCGGCGATGAGTCCGACGGCCAGCCCGGACCAGCGCGCGTAGTGGTCGGCGTGGTCGAGCAGCCGGTGCTGGAGCGGGGCCGTGTCGAGCATGCGGAGATCCCCCCGGATCATCTTGTATCAAGCGGTGAGTACAAGATGCCGTGAGCCCTCATCTTGTGTCAAACACTCGGTACAAGATGAGGGCTGAGGGCTGAGGACCGCCGGTCAGTCGACCGCCGGTCAGTCGACCGTGATCGAGTCCAGCTGTGCCCGCAGGTACACGTGGGAGTCCACCGGCGGGTGCGCCACGCGGCCGACCGGCGCCGGGACCGACTCCACGATCGTGCCCGGGGTGCACTCGCCGAAGTAGACCAGCGACATCAGCTCCTCGGCGGGCTCGTCGGCCGGGGGCGGCAGAACGCGGTGGCGGCCGGAACGCCAGCGGTCACCGGTCCAACGGGCCATCAGATCACCGATGTTGATGGTGAAGGCGTCCGGGTCGAACGGGGCGTCCTCCCAGCCGCCGTCGTCCGTGTACACCTGCAGCCCGCCCTTCCCGGCCTGCCGGTCCAGGATCGTGACCGTGCCGAAGTCGGTGTGCGGGCCGATCCGGAACTGGCCCGGCTCCGGGTCACCGATGATCTCCGTACCCGGGTACCAGTTGATGTTGAAGCCGTAGGTGGGGTGGCTCATGTGCCGGGAGAAGAAGTCCGGTTCGAGGCCGAGGGCCTCACCGAGGAGGGAGAGCAGCAGGTTCTCCAGCTCGCCCATGCGGGCCAGGTACTCCTCGCAGAGGGCGCGGAGGTCCGGCACCTCGGTCGGCCAGACGTTCGGCCGGTACCACTCCGCGTTCACCACCGGGTCGTCGAACGGCTCGTGCGTCGCGAACGTCAGCGACTCCTTGAGGTCCGGCGGGGTCTCCGTACCCTCCGCGTACCCGTTCGCCTCGGCCCCCGGCCCGAGCCAGCCGCGTCCGCCGACCTTCACCTCGTACGCCTGCTTGGCCGCCACGGGCAGTACGAAGAAGGCGCGCGCGGCCTCCCGGATGCGCGTCCGGAGCGCCGGATCGACGCCATGGCCGGTGACCAGCAGGAAACCGGCGCTCTGGAGCGCCTCGTCGACGGTCCGGGCGATCCGGGCACGGTCCTCGGGGCCGCCGTCGGCCCAGGGGCGCAGATCGATGGTGGGGATACGGGGGCGGGGGCCGCCGGGGGTCTCGGGTGTCGTCGTCACAGGGTCACTCACCGATGTCCTCGTTCCACAGAGCCGGTTCGCGCTGGATGAAGTCGCGCATCAGGGCCACGCACTCCGGATCGTCCAGCACCAGGACCTCCACACCGTGCTCGGCCAGCCAGTCGTGCCCGCCGTGGAAGGTCGTGGCCTCCCCGACCACCACCCGTGAGATCCCGAACTGCCGCACCAGCCCGGAGCAGTACCAGCACGGCGAGAGCGTCGTCACCATCGTCGTACCGCGATACGTCCGCTGCCGTCCCGCCGCGCGGAACGCGGCCGTCTCCGCGTGCGTGGACGGATCGCCGTCCTGGACACGGCGGTTGTGCCCGCGCCCGAGCAGGGTCCCGTCCGGCCCGTAGAGCGCGGCCCCGATCGGGACACCGCCCTCCGCGAGCCCGGCCCGCGCCTCCTCGACGGCGGTGACGAGCCATGCGCGTGCCTGTGCCTGGTCCTGTGCCTGGTCCATGGCGACACACTGCCCGAGACGCGCCGGGATCACGTGCGCGGCGCCGGATCGGCCGGGAGGAGGGTGCCCAGAGGGCCGAGGTCGAGGTTGAGGTCGTCGAGGGTGAGGCCGTAGCGGTCGCAGAGCTCCGTCATGCGGTCGTGCAGGACCATCAGGGTCATGCCGAGCCGCTCCTCCTGGTCCTCGGTGAGATTGCCCTGGTCGACGCGGTGCAGGGCCTGGCGCTCCATCAGCTGGCGGAGCAACTCGACGATGGTGAGGACGAGCCGGACGAGGTCCCGCTCGACCGTGTCGGGGTCGGTGCGCAGCCGGCGGGCCACGCCGCCGGTGCCGGACCGGCCGGGGGCGGGCGGCGGGGAGACGTCCTCCGGCCGGGCGGGCAGCAGGGAGAACGCGCGGGTGGCGGCTTCACCGACCTCGCGGAGGCGGTCGGCAGGGGGGCCGCTGTCAGACCGGGGGGTCCGGGGGGCCCGGGGGGTCGTCATGTGCGCCGCCTCCTTCCAAGGGCGTCCGCTCCGGCAGGTCCAACGCCCACTGCTCGTCCATCTGTTCGCGTACGGCGACGATGACCGCGCGCAGCGACACCCGCACCAGGTCGATGTCCGCGACGCTGAGGACCAGGTCCCCGGTGAGGACGACACCGCCGCTGAGGAGCCGGTCGAGCAGGTCGATCAGCGCGACCTGCCGTCCGCTGATGGGGCGGTCGTAGTCGTCGTGGACGTCGTAGGCGGAGGCGGCGTCGTGGTCGCCGTACGCGCTCATCGTCGGCGGCCCCTCTCAGCGCCGGTCCTCGTCGGTGTCGGTGTCGTCGGCTTCCTCGGCTTCGACGACCTCGGCGTCCTCGATGTCGTCGATGTCGTCGTCCTTCACCGGCCTGCGGCGTTTGGGGCGGGGCTCGGCAGGCCGGGAGCGCGGACGGCTCTCCTTGCGGCGCTCGGGCGCACGGCGCTCGGCGGTGCGGCGCTCGGCCGTGCGGGGCTCTTTCGGGCGGCTCCGGGACAGCTCCGGCGGGGGCTCCTCGACGCGTTCGCGCAGTTCCCTGACCTCGGCGCGCAGCCGCTCGTTCTCGTCGGCGAGGGAGCGGCGGCCGTCGGAGCGGGTCGCGCGGGAGGAGAGGGCCGGGTCGTGCTCCCACCAGTCGATGCCGATCTCCTTGGCCTTGTCGACGGAGGCCACCAGGAGGCGGAGCTTGATGGTGAGCAGCTCGATGTCGAGCAGATTGATCTTGATGTCACCGACGATGACGATGCCCTTGTCGAGGACCCGTTCGAGGATGTCGGCGAGGTTGGCGCTGGAGCCCTGACCGCCGCCGTACGGGTACGGGCTCCGCGTCGGTGAGGTGGAGGGAACGGGGGAGTCGGACGGGGTCGGGGTCACGGCTCACTCGACCTCGCCTTCCCCCGCCCTTCGTCGTCGTCCTCGTCCTCGTACGCGCCCTCCTCGTCCTCCTCCTCGTACTCGCCCTCGGGTTCCTCGTCCTCCTCGTACTCGTCCTCGGCGGTCTCGTCGTCGTCAGAGCCGGCGGAGTCGTCATCGGTGTCGTCGCGGTCGTCCTCGTACTCGTCCGTGGCCTCTCCCTCGTCGTCCTCCCACTCACCGTCCTTGTCGTCGTCGTCGTCGTCGGCTTCGGCCTCGGCGGTCTCGTCGTCGTCCTCCTCCGGTTCCTGGACCTCGCCGTCGCGGATCTCGCCGCGCCAGCCGCCGGTGGCCTCGCCGCGCATCATGACGAACGTGCGGTAGAGCTTCAGATCGAGGCGGGCGCGGCGGCCCTGGGCCCGGAACAGCCCGCCGACCTTCTCGAAGAGCCCCTTGGGGAAGTACTCCAGGACGAGCAGCACCTTGGTGAGGTTGTCGCCGAGCGGGTGGAAGGTGACGACACCCCTGGTGGTCGCCTTCTCGCCCTCGGACGTCCACGCGATGCGCTCGTCGGGCACCTGTTCGGTGATGCTGCCGCGCCAGTGCCGGTTCGACTTGGCGACCTTGACGTGCCACTGGGTGGTGACCTCGTCCTTCTGCTCGACGCCGACCACGCCCTTGGCGAAGCGCTGGAACTCCTGGAACTGCGTCCACTGGTCGTACGCCTCGCGCACCGGCACACCCACGTCGATGTCCTCGATGATGGTGTGCCCCTTGCCGCTGCCGCCCGAGGGGTCCTTGCCGTGCCCCTTGCCGACGGCGTCCTTCACCGTCTCCGTGACCTTCTCGGTGACCTTGCCCGTGACATCCCCGGCCTTGTCGCCGACGGCGTCCTTCGCCTTGCCCGTGACGCCCTTCGTGACGCCCTTCGCCTTGTCGACCAGCGCGTCCTTGGCGTGCGAGGCGGTCGCCGTCAGGGCCCCCGTGCTCATGTCGCCCAGCTTGCGCGCGCCTTCGCCGAGCCCGTGGCCCACGCCCTGGAGCATCAGCTGCAGCCGGGCCTCGATGTAGTCCTCCAGCTCCTCCTTCAGCCGGGACGTGCCCGACCCCGCGTGCCCGTCGGACTCGTCGCGCGTTCTGCTGAGGGTGCCCGCCGAGCCGCCTTTCGCCGTTCCGCCCTCAGCCATCGTCCTGCCTCCTCGACCGGGTGCCGCTGCCGCTGCCGCTGCCAGTGCGGCTGCCACCGCTGCCGCTGCCGCTCTTGGCGCGGCTCGTGGTGGCGGTCTTCTTCGGGCGCGTGGTGCTCTTCGACTGCGGTGCGCTCTTCGAGCGGGGCGCGCCCTTCGCCTGCGACGTGCTCTTCCGGTCCGAGCCCGAGCCCGAACTGCCGCGCCGCGCCGACCCATCGTTGTCGCCCTCGTCCTCCTCGTCGTTCTCCTCGGCCCGTCCCCGCAGCCCGGCGGTGCGTTCGTGCAGGGTGCCGGCCAGGCTGTCGGCCTTCGATGACAGGACGGAGGTCGCCGCCGCCTTGCCCGCGTCCGTCAGTTCGCTGCGTATCTGTCTGGTGAGGTCACCGAGGAACGGGGCGTCCACCGCCTTGCCCAGCTGCCCGGGTCTGACCTGGGAACCGGCCAGCAACGCGCCGAGGCCGAGGGCGAGTTTGGCCTTCTTCGTCCGCCCCAGCAGATATCCGCCGAGGACGGCCGCGCCGATCGTGGCGTTGTTCATGACTCTGTCTCCCTCTGCCGCTGGAGCCGGTAGGCGCTGATCTCCTCCAGCCGATGCAGCAACTCCTCCTCGCGCCGCGCGAACTCCTCCTCGCCGACCTGTCCCTCGGTCCGCGCCCGCTCCAGCCTCACCAGCTCCTCCTGGACGGGTGCCGGGTCGTAGTACTCCTCCTCGGCGGCCTGGCGCACCTTGTCGACCACCCACCCGACGCCCCGCACGGGAGCGACCGGCAACGTCAGAATGGTCCCGATCAGTCCCACCACATCGCCTCCTCGGTCCAACGCATCGGTCCGACGCATCGGTCATACGAAGCTGTACGGCGGCAGCGGTCCGCGCAGCCGCAGTTCGACCCCCTCTCCCAGGGCCTCGGCCAGCTCCCCGCCGGCCTCGGAGAACTCCTCGGACCTCTCGCCGTCCACCAGGAAGGAGGCGTTCACGAAGTACTGCTCCGACGCCGGGGAGAGCTGCTCGGCCAGGGCGTACGGCCGCAGCGCGGCGAGGGCGGCCTGGCCCATCGCCTCCTGCCGGCCGTGCACCTCCTGGGCCACCAGTTCGCCGAGGGCGAGACGGTCCTCGTACGTCCCGCCGCCCTCGCGGATCGCGTCGTTCAGCTCGCGCGCCCGCGCGGAGTCGGCCAGGACGGCGCGCAACAGGGCGTCCTCGTCCTGCACGCCCTTGACGTTGAACTCCGCGCAGCCGGTCAGCTCGTCCAGGCGCCGGGAGAACGCCTCGGCCCGCTCCTGGAGCAGTGCCTCCACGGAGGCCTCGTCCTCGGCGACGAACCCGAAGCTCATCGGCAGGATGGCGCCCTCGGCCCACAGCTGCTCCTGGACGGTGTGGTGGGCCTCGACGTCCCGGCGGCTGACCGTCAGCACCTCGGGGGCCTCGCTGACGACGGCGCTGAGTCCGCCGTTGCTGACGGCGTGCAGCTCGGCCGGGTCCTCGCCGACGCCCTTGACGTCGTCCAGGCCCAGCGGATGCGCCGCCTTGGTGATCGCGTAGACGTACACGGACATCGCTTCGCTCACTCCTCACGGTCCCCGTCGTCACGGTCGCCGTCGTCGTCGCGCTGCCGGGAGGAACGACGGCTCGTGCCGCTGCGCGCCCCGGAGCGCACGCGTCGCTTCTCGCGCCCGTCGCGCTCGGACTCGCGCTCGTCGTCGTCCCCGCGCCCCTTCAGCGATTCGGTGACGGCCTCCACCGCGCCCGTGAGGGCCCCCTTGCTCTTGCCCTTGGCGCCCGACTCGGTGGTCTCGCCGACGATGTCCGTCAGCTGGGCGGGGGCCTTGCGCCCCGACTCCAGGTCCAGCCGGTTGCACGCCTCCGCGAAACGCAGATACGTGTCGACGCTGGCCACTACCACCCGGGCGTCGATCTTCAGGATCTCGATGCCCACCAGGGAGACCCGTACGAACGCGTCGATGACCAGTCCCCGGTCGAGGACGAGTTCCAGCACGTCGTAGAGGTTTCCCGAGCCACCGCCACGGGCGGCCACGGCGCCGCCCTCGCCCTGCGGCACCACAGTCACGATCTCTTCCCTTCCGATACGGGAAGCCGTACGTCAGGGGGCCGTGAACCGGTTCCGCGGCAGCGGGCGCCGGGCCTCTCGGCGACGGCCGCGGCCTCGTCGGCTCAGCGGGTGCCCCGGTCGACCTGCGCGCGCGTGTACCGGCGACCGCGCTCGTACGCCAGCAGCTTGCCCGCGGGATCCAGAACGACCCGGTAGCCGGCCATCACACTGGTCGTCTGCGGGACGCGCTCCAGCTCCAGGACCTCGACCTGGGCCTCCCAGCCCTCGTCGGTCGGCTTCAGCGCGGAAACGGACTCGGGAGCGCGGCCCAGCAACTCGGTGAGCTGCTCCAGCGCGCTCCGCATGGCCTCGGGCGCGGAGACCCGTTCCTCGGCGGCGTCGTCGTCATCGGCGTGCCGCCGCGACGAGGAACGGCGCTTCTCGGACTCGCGGCCGTTCGTCATCATCACCTTCTTACCCTTTGTCCATCATCGTCCTCATGTGCGGCATATGCCACCCCCTGGGGTGGCGCCAGGTAGGTGTGCAGGTGGCCGGCCCCCTCCAGCATCGCCGCCGTGCGGGCGGTCAGCGTGGCGTGGCGGGTGGTGACGGCACTGCGCAGGGCCTCGGTGCCGCCCTCGCGGCGGAGGTCGTCGAGGACGGGACGGATGTCGTCGAGGAGGTAGTGGGAGCGGCGCAGGGCGAGGACGAAGCGGGCGTCGCGCACCTCGTCGGGGGCGTAGTGGCGGTAGCCGGTGCCGCGTTCGCGGCGCGGGGAGAGCAGTCCGGCGGCCTCCCAGACGCGCAGTGTCGACGTCCGCACCCCGAGCAGCGCGGCGACCTCGCCGATCAGCAGGTCGGTGCCGGGCACGTCGTCCTCGGGCGGCTCCCCGGCCAGCGTGCGCAGCGCCTCGCTCGTCGCCCGCAAGGACACGCGCTCCGCGTGCAGCGCCGCGTGCGCCGCGTCCACCAGCGCGAGCGCCCCCGGTACGTCCCCCTCGTGCACGGTCCGCATGATCCGCGTGGCCGCCACCGCCCCGTACCCCTTGGACAGTGCCCGGTAGGTCAGCAGCGCCCGGCGGTGCGCGTCCTTGAAGACGCGGTACCCCGAGGCCGTACGCGGCACGGGCGGCAGCACCCCGGCCTCCTCGTAGTTGCGGATCTGCTGGGTGGAGACCCCGGCGAGCCGGGCGAGATCGACGGGCCGCAGCCGGGTGGGGGCGGGAACCGGGGCGCGGGCGGGGGTGGGGGCGGGTTGTTCGGGTGGGCGCATCGGGTTGAAGGTTAGGGCGGTCCGGCGGGGGAGGGGGCCGCTTCCTGTGTGACCGGGGCCACAGGGACGGCCGGTGCCGGGCGGACAGGGGAGTGCGTGGAACTTTCATTGCGGGCACGCGTACGGGACGGCGATCCGGAAGCGTTCGGCCGGCTCTTCCGGGAGCACGCGCAGGCCGTCTACGGCCATGCCGCACGGCTGACGGCCGACCGGAACACGGCGGAGGACGTCGTCTCCCTGACCTTCCTGGAGGCCTGGCGGCTGCGCGGGAAGCTGCTGTCGGACGGCGAACTGGCCGAGAACGCCGGGTGCGACCCCGGGGAGGGCGGTGCGGGGGAGAGCGGTCCCGGGGAGGGCGGCCCCGGGGACAGCAGTCTGCGGGCCTGGCTGTTCGGGATCGCCACGAACGTGCTGCGCAACACGCGCCGCGCCGCGCGCCGGCACAGCGCCGCCCTCGCCCGGCTCCCGGAACGCCCCGCCGAACGCCAGACCGTGCCCGACTTCGCCGACGCGCTGGTGGGGCGGATGGAGGACGCCGACCGGCTCGCCGCCGCGCGGGCGGCTCTCGCGGGGCTGCGCCGCCGTGAGCGCGAGGTGTTCGCGCTGTGCGTGTGGTCGGGGCTGAGCTACGCGGCCGCCGCCGAGGCCCTGGACGTGCCCGTCAGCACCGTACGGTCGCGACTGGCCCGCGCCCGGCAGCGCCTGCGCGGCCTCGCTGAGGCGGAACTCGCGCGGCAGCCCGTACGGCGCGAGAAACCGAGACCTCTCCCCGGCGGCGGACAGACACCGGGTGGCCGCACCGACGCGGCCGGGTCGGCACAGACGCAGGCACAGGCACAGGAGAGGGCCCGATGAACCCCGTGGAAGCAGAACGCGAAGAACTGGCCGGGCTGCTGCCCAGCCCGGGCGACCCGCTGCTGCCGGACGACCGGCTGGCCCGGCTGGGCGACCACCTCCATCAGGAGATCACCGGCGAGGCCACCGTCCGCATCACCGGGGCGCGCGCCGGTGATGCGGCCCCCGGAGCCCACTGGTCGCGGCTCTCCCGCCCGTGGCGCCGGTTCGCCCTGGTCGCCCTGCCGCTCGGGGTGGCCGCCGCGGTCCTCGCGACGGTGCTCACGACCGACGCGGTCACCGGCGGACCCGCCGTCGACGACGAGGCGGCCGGACTGCTCAAGCGCATCGCCACGGTCGCCACGGACGGGGAACCCACGCCCGTGCGCGAGGACCAGTTCCTCTACATCAGGACCCAGGGCAAGGCGACGGCCGGCGTCACGGCCGAGGCGTTCGAGGGCGCGCGGGACTCGAAGGACGCGGCGGACGCCGAGAGCGCGCGGGACGCGCGGAAGGACTACCCGTTCCGGCGCACCGACTGGATCTCCGCCGACGGCGAGCGGAAGGGCCTCGCCAGGACCACCTGGCCCGAGGGCCAGCCGATTCCGGAGGGGATGGAGGACGAGGATCTTCTGAGGCGGACGCAGGCGAAGGAGGAGGAGATGACGCTCTCCCCCGACCCGGAGCACAGCTACTACGGCGGACTGCGGGAGCTGCCCACGGACCCCGACAAGCTCTACGACGAGGTGTGGGCCGTCACCGCCGGCCAGGGCCCGACCCACGAGGAGGCCGCGCTGGAGTACATCAGCACGATGCTCGACGGGGCCCAGCTGCTGCCCGAACTGAACGGCGCCCTCTACCGGGTCGCCGCCCGTATCCCGGGTGTGCGGGTCGTCGGGGCGGCGCGGGACGCCGTCGGCCGCGAGGGCGTCGGCCTGGCCTTCGGCGAGGGCCACGACCGCGCCGTGTGGGTCTTCGACCGGGACAGCCTGGAGTACCTGGGCTCGGACCGCCTGGCCCTGCTGGAGGTCGGCGTCGTCGACAAGGTGGGGGAGACACCGGCCGGTTGAGACGCCGGCCGGTTGAGACGCCGGCCGGTCGAGACCCGGCGGGCGTCAGTCCTGGCCGTCCTTCTTGCCCGTGCCCTTGCCGTCGCCCTGGTCGCCGTTGCCGGGCTTGTTCGGGCGGTCCTCCTCCTGGCGCTTCAGCTCCTCCTCGCGGCGGCGGAGGTCGGCCTCCCAGCTCTTGAGGAGGGACTCGTCCTTCTTGTTGTCCTCGGCGAGGGACTTCAGGAACTCGGGGTTGTCGTCGGGGGCGACGTACTCGGTGCGGTGGCTGCGGTGCCACTCGGAGGGCGTGCGTCCGCCCTCGGGGACGTTCCGCAGCTTGCCGGCGGCGAGCCAGGCGATCGGCCCGACGATCCAGAAGAGCAGGATGATGAAGACCCAGGCGATCTTCGGCAGGTGCTTCGCCTCGTCCTCGGGGGTGTTCAGGCAGTCGATGAACGCGTAGATCGTCAGCGCCAGCGGCACGAGGTACATCAACACCCTGAGCATGGAACAGCCCCCTGGAAGCGGTGGCGGGCCGTGTGTGCCGGCCCTCGGAAGTGACATCGGGGCCGTGCTCGGGGCCCCGTGACGGGGTCAGGGTAGCCCCTCGGGGATACTTGGCCCCATGGCTTACGACGATCTTCGCTCCCTGCTCCGCGCACTGGAGCGCGAGGGCGATCTCAAGCGCATCAAGGCCGAAGTCGATCCCTACCTGGAGGTCGGGGAGATCGTCGACCGGGTCAACAAGGCCGGCGGCCCCGCCCTGCTCTTCGAGAACGTGAAGGGCTCCTCGATGCCCCTCGCGATGAACGTCTTCGGCACCGACCGCCGCCTGCTGAAGGCCCTCGGCCTCAAGTCGTACGGCGAGATCAGCGAGAAGATCGGCGGCCTGCTCAAGCCGGAGCTGCCGCAGGGCTTCGTGGGGGTGCGCGAGGCGTTCGGGAAGCTCGGCGCGATGGCGCACATCCCGCCGAAGAAGGTGAAGCCGGACAGCGCGCCCGTCCAGGAGGTGGTCCTCCAGGGTGACGACGTGGACCTGGACCTGCTCCCGGCCCTCTTCACCTGGCCCAAGGACGGCGGCTCCTTCTTCAACCTCGGGCTCACCCACACCAAGCACCCCGAGACGGGCATCCGCAACCTCGGCCTCTACCGCCTCCAGCGCCACGACAGGCGCACCATCGGCATGCACTGGCAGATCCACAAGGACAGCCGCAACCACTACGCGGTGGCGGCGAAGAGGGGCGAGCGGCTGCCGGTCGCCATCGCCTTCGGCTGCCCGCCCGCCGTGACCTACGCCTCCACCGCCCCGCTCCCCGGTGACATCGACGAGTACCTGTTCGCCGGGTTCGTCTCGGGCAAGCGGATCGAGATGGTCGACTGCAAGACGGTGCCGCTGCAGGTGCCGGCGCAGGCGGAGGTCGTGATCGAGGGCTGGCTGGAGCCCGGCGAGATGCTCCCCGAGGGCCCGTTCGGCGACCACACCGGCTTCTACACCCCGCAGGAACCGTTCCCCGCACTGAAGATCGACTGTGTGACGATGCGGAAGCGACCGCTGCTCCAGTCGATCGTCGTCGGCCGCCCGCCGACGGA
The DNA here is from genome assembly GCF_020010925.1 of Streptomyces griseiscabiei. Classification (NCBI taxonomy): domain Bacteria; kingdom Bacillati; phylum Actinomycetota; class Actinomycetes; order Kitasatosporales; family Streptomycetaceae; genus Streptomyces; species Streptomyces griseiscabiei. The sequence continues at coordinate 783,568 of NZ_JAGJBZ010000003.1, forward strand.
GGACGGGCCGCTGGGCCGGGCCACGGAGCGCTTCTTCCTGCCCCTCCTCAAGATCATCGTGCCGGACATCGTGGACTACCACCTCCCCGAGGCGGGCGGCTTCCACAACTGCGCGATCATCTCGATCGACAAGAAGTACCCCAAGCACGCGCAGAAGGTCATGCACGCGATCTGGGGCGCCCACATGATGTCCCTGACCAAGCTGATCGTGGTCGTCGACTCCGACTGCGACGTCCACGACCTCCACGAGGTCGCCTGGCGGGCCCTCGGCAACACGGACTACTCCCGCGACCTCTCGATCGTCGAGGGCCCGGTGGACCATCTCGACCACGCCTCCTACCAGCAGTTCTGGGGCGGCAAGGCGGGCATCGACGCCACGAAGAAGTGGATCGAGGAGGGCTACACCCGCGACGGCGGCTGGCCGGACATGGTCGAGTCGGACCCGGCCACGGCCGCGCTGGTCGACCGCCGCTGGAAGGAGTACGGGCTGTGAGCAGCGCGTCGGCGGCGATTCCGCAGCAGCCCGGCCGCACCAAGGCCTTCCTCCGCCTCGTGATGATCGAGCACTCGATCTTCGCGCTGCCCTTCGCGTACATCGCCGCGCTCACCGCCATGTTCCAGCTGGACGGCAACGTCCACTGGGTCCGGCTGCTCCTCGTCACCATCTGCATGGTGGGGCTGCGCACGTTCGCGATGGCGGTCAACCGGATCATCGACCGCGAGATCGACGCCCGGAACCCGCGTACGGCCCACCGTGAGCTGGTGACCGGCGCGATGTCGGTGCGCCACGCCTGGACCGGCGCGCTGATCGCGGTCGTGGTCTTCCTCGGCTCGGCGGCGCTGCTGAACCCGCTCTGTCTGGCGCTCGCCCCCGTCGCGGTGATCCCGATGGTGGTCTACCCCTACGGCAAACGCTTCACGAACTACCCCCAGGCCATCCTGGGCCTCGCCCAGGCCATGGGGCCGGTGGGCGGGTGGCTCGCGATCACCGGTACCTGGTCCTGGGACGCGGTCGTCCTCGGTCTGGCCGTCGGCATCTGGATCGGCGGCTTCGACCTCATCTACGCCTGCCAGGACATCGACTCCGACCGTGAGTCCGGCGTCCTGTCGGTCCCGGCGCGCTTCGGCGTCCCGGCGGCGGTGTGGGCGGCGCGGGTCTGTCACGCCCTGACCACGGGGCTGTTCATCTGGTACGCCGTCCTCACCGACGCGGGTGCGTTCCTGTGGCTGGGGCTCGCGATCGTGGCGGGTGCGTTCGTGTACGAGCACAGCATCGTCCGGCCGCACGATCTGTCCCGTCTGAACCGGGCGTTCTTCTCGGTCAACGGGTTCATCGGGATCGCGTTGTTCGTGTGTGCGTTGCTGGATCTGGTGGTGCGGGGGTTGACGTTCTAGGTGCGCCTCGGGGGGTGGGGGTGCGGGTCTCGTCGGCGGGTGCGGCCCGGTGGGGCTTCTCGCGCAGTTCCCCGCGCCCCTTAAAAGACCAGGCCCCTGCGGGCCTGAAAGCACGGGGCGCAGCCCCTGCTTTTCAGGGGCGCGGGGAACTGCGCGACCAGCCCCCACCCACCCGCACCCGACGACGTACCCGACAACGCACCCCGTCCGGCAGAGCCCTCACGCGGGTGTGGTGACCCGGCGTCGGAACAGGAACGCCGCCACCACTCCCGTCACCAGCCCGATCAGATGGCCCTGCCAGCTGATGCCGGTCTCGGTGGGGGCGATGCCGCCGAGGATCGCCCCGCCCCAGACCGCGGCGACCAGCACACCCACCGCCACCCCGAGCAGCCGCCGCTCGACGAAGCCGGTGACGACGAGGAAGCCGAAGAGGCCGAAGACGACACCCGACGCCCCCGCCGTGTTCGTGTTGTCCGGGGAGATCAGCCACACCCCCAGCCCGTCGGCCACGATGATCAGCGCACAGACGGCGACGAACCGCCGCAGCCCGCCCAGCGCCGCGAGGAACCCCAGCACCAGCAGCGGCACGCTGTTCGCCGCGACATGGCCGAACCCGAAGTGGATGAACGAGGCCGGCACGACATCGACCAGCTCCGGCACCGAACGCGGCACGATCCCGAACTCGTCCAGGGAGTGCCCCGTCGCCACGTCGATCACTTCGAGCAGCCACAGCAACGCCACCCAGCCCACCATCAGCTTGGCCGCGGCCTTCGCACGGTCCCCGCGCGACCACTCACGCTCCGGGCTCAGTGCCCCTCTTACCCCACCAGCCATGTCGAACCCCCGTCCGGACCTCACTCGTCCCTCCAGGAAACGGCCGGGCCCCCTTGACCGGTTCCCGTCGCGCGTCGCCGGATAGGCTCGGTGTCGTGAACCCAGTCAAGCCAGGAGAGACGCCGCGTACGCCTTGGATCGTAGGGGTGTCCGGCGCATCCGGCACCCCATACGCCGCGGCGGTGCTCCGCGCGCTCCTCGCCGCCGGTGAGAGCGTCGACCTCGTGGTGTCCCGGGCCTCGCGGCTGACCCTGCTGGACGAGACGGGTATCTCCTTCCGCGACGCCCACTGGCGCGACGACCTGCGCGCATGGCTGACCCTCGGCGCCGACGGCAAGCCCGGCACGTTCACCGTCGATGTCGAGGGCGACCGGGGTGACCGGGTACGGCACTGGAGCGCGGGCGACCTGGCCGCCGGACCGTCCTCGGGCTCGTACCCCGTCAAGGGGATGCTGATCGTCCCCGCGTCGACGGCGTGTGTCGCGGGCGTGGCCCTCGGACTGAGCAAGGACCTGCTCCAGCGGGCGGCGAGCGTGACCCTCAAGGAGGGGCGGCGCCTGGTGGTCGCCGTACGCGAGACGCCGTTGAACGGCCAGACCCTGCGCCATCTGGTCACCCTCGACGACGCGGGCGCGACCGTACTGCCCGCGTCCCCGGCCTTCTACGCGGGCGCCACGCACATCCAGGACCTGGTGGACTTCGTCGCCGGACGGGCGCTGGACGCGGCGGGCGTCCCGCACACCCTGTACCGGCGCTGGGAGGGCGACATGGGCGGCGCCCGCGCCGCCCAAGGCACCGACTGAGGCGATCGAGTCGGCCGTACCCACATACGGTCGACCCCCACCACCCCCCCACGTACCACCCCCCCGCACCACTGACTTCACTCACTGCACAACGCAACGCAATGCAACGCAACGCAACTCTTCAGCGGAAGGCAACCGATCGCATGGACGCGGTGGACAGGCAGCTCATCCAGGCCCTGAGGGAGAACGGCCGGGCCTCCTACGCGGAGCTGGGGCGCCTCGTCGGTCTGTCGGGACCCAGTGTCACCGACCGCATCAACCGGCTGGAGGCGGCCGGTGTCATCACCGGCTATCGCGCCACCGTCAACGCGGCCTCGCTCGGCCTCGGAGTGACGGCGCTCATCGGTATCTCCCTCTCCGACGCCGCCGACCACGAGGACGTGGCGAGCCGGCTGCGGGAGCTGGCCGAGATCGAGGACTGCTGGTTCATCGCGGGCGACGACTCGTACATGCTCAAGGTGCGCGCCCCCGACGTCGACGGCCTGGAGAAGACCATCCGCCGGCTCTCCGGCACGAAGGGCGTCTCCCGGACCCGTACGACGATCATCCTCTCCACGAAGTGGGAGAACCGGGTGGGTGAGCTGCCGGAGGAGGAGTAGGGCGGTAGGCGTACGGTTGGTGAGGTCGTAGAGGCGGTTGATCGGTGAAGGGTGTGGGCATGGACGTCGGGCTCAAGCGCGAGCTGGAGGAGAAGGTCCGCTCCGGTGAGCGGCTGACCCGTGAGGACGGCATCGCGCTGTACGAGTCGGACGACCTGGCCTGGCTGGGCGGTCTGGCGCACGAGGTGCGGACGCGGAAGAACGGCGACGTCGTCCACTTCAACGTCAACCGCCACCTCAACATGACCAATGTGTGCACGGCCTCCTGCGCGTACTGCTCCTTCCAGCGCAAGCCGGGGGAGAAGGACGCGTACACGATGCGGATCGAGGAGGCGGTGAAGCTCGCCAAGGCGATGGAGGGCGAGAACCTCACCGAGCTGCACATCGTCAACGGCCTGCACCCGAACCTCCCGTGGCGCTACTACCCGCGCTCGCTCAAGGAGCTGAAGGCCGCCCTGCCGAACGTCTCGCTGAAGGCGTTCACGGCCACGGAGATCCACCACTTCGAGACGATCAGCGGGCTGTCGGCATCGGAGATCCTGGACGAGCTGATCGACGCGGGCCTGGAGTCCCTCACCGGCGGCGGCGCGGAGATCTTCGACTGGGAGGTCCGGCAGCACATCGTCGACCACCGCACCCACTGGGAGGACTGGTCGCGGATCCACCGCCTGGCGCACGAGAAGGGGCTCAAGACCCCCTGCACCATGCTCTACGGCCACATCGAGGAGCCGCGCCACCGCGTCGACCACGTCCTGCGCCTGCGTGAACTGCAGGACGAGACCGGCGGCTTCCAGGTCTTCATCCCCCTGCGCTACCAGCACGACTTCGTCGACGTGCAGGACGGCAAGGTGCGCAACCGCCTCCAGGCCCGCACCCGGATGGCCACGGGGGCCGAGGCCCTGAAGACCTTCGCGGTCTCCCGGCTGCTCTTCGACAACGTCCCGCACGTCAAGGTCTTCTGGGTCATGCACGGCGTCCAGACCGCCCAACTCGCCCTGCAGCACGGCGCGGACGACATGGACGGCTCGGTCGTCGAGTACAAGATCACCCACGACGCGGACAACTACGGCACGCCGAACAAACTCACCCGCGAGGACCTGCTCGACCTCATCCGCGACGCCGGCTTCCGCCCGGTCGAACGGAACACGAGGTACGAGATCATCCGCGAGTACGAGGCCCCGGACCCGGCCCGCCGCGAGTCCCCGCAGCCGATGCGGGTCTGAGGCCGTCCGGTTGTTCGCGTGTGGGTGCGTGGAGCTTCTCGCGCAGTTCCCCGTGGCTCTGAATGGCGACGGGAGGCGCCCCTGAAAAGCAGCGGGCGCAGCCCCTGCTTGTCAGGGGCGCGGGGAACTGCGCGACCGGCCCCCACCGGACGGACGCCTGGGGGTCAAAGGGGCGCGGCCCCTTGAAGGGATGGGACGGGTAGGGGCGGCGGGGGCGAATCCCTCTTGAGGCGAGCCGCACGTAATGACTACGGTCACCCCATGCCCCTTACGTTCCACCTGGACCCACCCCTCACCCCCACCCTCCACGACGGCATCCTCACCCTCTGGGCGGACGTCTCCAACGCCGGCGGAGCGGTGGGCTTCGTCCCCCCGGTCACCCCGGAGGAGATCCGTCCGGAACTCCTCAAGCACCTCACGGCCATGGCGGAGGGCAGACACCGCCTCCTCCTCGGCCTGGACGCCACCGGCACACCCGCCGCCACCGCCTTCTTCAGCTTCAACACCCACCGCCTGATGACCCACTGGGTCTGGCTCTACACGGTCATGGTCCACCCGGACCACCAGGGCAAGGGATACGGCCGCGCCCTCATGGCCGCCGCCGAGACCGCGGCCCGAGGCTTCGACGGCATAGACGCCGTCCGCCTGGGCTGCCGAGGCGGCCATGGCCTCGAACACTTCTACGCCTCCTGTGGCTACAAGGAGGTCGGCCGCGTCCCCGGCGCGATACGCGTCGCCCCCGGCGACCACCGCGACGACATCACGATGCTCCTGCCCCTGACCTGAGCCCCGCCCGGGACCGCACCGCGCGGCCCGCACCCCCCTGCAAGATCGCCCGCCGACCGTGCTTCACTGGACGATGCCCCGCGAACGCCGGGGGCGCTGTCCGGAACGGGTACGGAAGACTGGATTGAGATGCTCCGCTACACACTGATGCGCCTCGGTATCTTCGTGGGCTGCTTCGTGGTCGTCTGGGCCCTCGTCTACTCCGGGATCGCCCCGCGCGGCCTCGGCGCCTCCAACGGCATGTGGGTGGTCGTCCTCGCCCTCCTGATCTCCGCGCCGATCAGTTTCGTGGCGCTCCGCAAGGAGCGCGACCGGGCCTCCGTCCAGATCGCCCCCCGCCTCGACCGCTCCATCGGCCGCGTCAAGTCCAACCTCGCGGCCAACCGCAGCCAGGAGGACGAGGCGGACGACGAGGCGCGGACGGAGACCTCGGAGGGGACCGCGGAGCCGGTCGAGGCCGCCGCGACCGACGAGGCCACCACGTCCGGCAAGGCCACCACGTCCGGCAAGGCCTCCTAGCGCGTCACCGCACGCCGTCGCGGCCCTCCGTCCGCGACGCCGGAACCGTACGCTTGCCCGCATGGGTGCTGTGAAGAGCAAACGGATGCCCCGCGCGGTGCGGGAACAGCAGATGCTGGACGCGGCGGTACGGACGTTCGGGCAGCGTGGCTACCGGGCCGCGTCGATGGACGAGATCGCCGAACTGGCGGGCGTGTCCAAGCCGTTGGTGTATCTGTACCTGAACTCCAAGGAAGACCTCTTCACGGCCTGCATCCGCCGCGAGGCCAAGGCGCTCACCACCGCCGTACGCGCGGGCGTGGACCCCGAGCTGCCCGCCGACCGTCAACTCTGGGAAGGGCTGCGGGCGTTCTTCACGCACACCGCGCGCAATCCGGACGCCTGGGCGGTGCTGCACCTCCAGGCGCGGACGCACGGGGAGCCGTTCGCCGCCGAAGTGGCGGCGATGCGGGAGGAGATGGTCGCGTTCGTGACGGGGCTGATCCTGGTCGCGGCGCGGCAGGCCCGGAGCGATCCGTCGCTGCCGGAGGGGGAGGTCGCGGGGCTCGCCGAGGCGCTCGTCGGAGCGGCGGAGTCGCTGGCCGCTTGGGCGAACGTGACGCCCGGCATCACGGCGCGTCAGACCGCGGCGACGTTGATGAACTTCGCGTGGGCGGGTCTGGGCGACCTCATGGAAGGCCGGGCCTGGACGTCGCCCCCGGGACCGGGCGCCAAGTAGCCCGGGGGTACGGGTTCGTGGGCGGGTGCGGCTCCGGTGGGGCTTCTCGCGCAGTTCCCCGCGCCCCTGAAAGACCAGCCCCCACCGGACCCGCACCCGGCAACGCACCCCCGCCCCCCACCCCCTACGCCGCCCCCCACCTCCGCAACGTAGGTGCCACCCTCTGCCGCCCCACCCGGTACAACGACTTCGCCCCGCTCCGAGCCACCCGCCGCACCACCCCCTTGACCCGCCCGGAATCACCCCCACCGAGCGCGGCCGGCACGGCCCGGCCGGACTCGTCGAGCCCGTGCCGCCGAAGGAGATCGCCGAGGTACAGACTCGCGCGCTGGGGCGTGTAGTAGGGGCGCAGCGGCGGCAGCACGACCCCGTCCGAGCGCAGCGCGGCGAGACGGGCCCGCGCGGCGGCGTACGGGTCGGACTTGCCGATGCCCTGCGCCGCCGACCAGGCCGGATCCGGCTGCGGCAGCGCCCCCGCGTCGAGGTCGTCCCAGGAGGCGAGGCACCCGGAGTGGAGGAAGTAATGGTTGCCGTGCGCCTCCCGGACCCCGAAGTCGGTGAGGATCGCGGTCGGGATGCCCCGGTGCATCGACTCCAGCGCGGCGGTGGAGCTGACCGTCACCAGCAGGTCGGTGCGGTCGAGCACCTCGCCCATGTTGCCGTAGACCAGCCGGAGGTTGGCGGGCGCGGCCTCGGCCAGTTCCTCGACGAGGAGCTGGTACGGGTCGGCCTCGACATGGGTGGTCGCCTCACCGGGCATGCTGCGCAGCTTGATCAGCACCTCCCGGTCGGGACGCAGGCGGGCGTGCGCGGCGGCCCGTTCGAGCAGCGCCAGCCGCGCGGTCTTGCCCTTCGGCACGGACGGCTGCACGGCGAAGGTGAGCGTGAACGGCCGCTCCCCGGGCACCGGCGGGAGATACGGTTCGCCCCCGAGGAACGGCAGCGCGCACTCCACGACCGTGTCCGGGTCGACGCCCACGCTGGTGAACGCCCGCCGGAAGCGGCCCGCGTCGTACGCCGAGTTGGCGAGGACGAGATCGCTGCCGGCCCGGGTCATCAGCCCGTCGACCATCTTCTCGTAGACGACACCGACGTACCCGGCGACGGTGACCGGCCGCCGCTCCCGCCCCTCCCAGGCCAGCCCCAGGCTGTGGGTGAGCGTGAGGACCGTGCCGCCGAGCAGTGCCATCACCACGATGTCGGCGGCGGCCAGCTCCTCGTCGTCGACCAGGTCGGCGGCGGTCACCTCCCGCCGGGTGTCGGGCACGATCCCGATCTCGGCGAGCTGCCGCTCGGTCGGCGTCGACCGGCCGCTCAGGAAGTACGCGTCGAGCGCGTGTCCGGGCGCGAGCTGCTGAGCCACGGCCGCGCCCCACTTCCAGCGGGTGTCCGAGTCGGCGAGTACGGCGATGCGTCTGGGAGGCATGGCTCAGGGCCCTTCCTGGCGTGAATCGTCCGGCGCGCGCCCCGGTTCGGCATGTTCGCGCGGTGCGGAGAGATTAAGAAGGATTCCTGAGTGTCGTATGAGCATTTACTGCCGGAGCCGAGGCGGAGGCGGTGCGTCCGTGGTGCCGGACGCCTCAACTGCACTGCTTTTCAAGCGACTTGCCCGACCTGCCCGTCGGTCCGCAGCGCCCGCCCGCCATGAAGAGTTTCTGTGATGTTCACGTGTGCTCAGGCAACGAGCGGGTACACGTCGCCCCTCACATGGACCCTCGTTCCGGCCCGCAGTTCGAAGGCGCCCCACGTCTGTCCGTCGGCCGCGTAGGTGACCGTGCCGGGCAGCGGTACCGGCGCCCGGAACTCCGCGCGGACGAGGGTCGCCGGGGGTGTGCCGTGCTCGGCGAGGCAGCGGGCCACGGTCCACATGCCGTGCGCGATCGGCCGGGGGAAACCGAACAGCCGCGCGGCGAGCGGGTGCAGATGGATCGGATTGCGGTCCCCCGACACCGCTCCGTACCGCCGCCCGACATCCCCGCCGAGCCGCCACTCGGCGACGCCGGGCAACGGCTCCGGTCCACCACCGGCCTCGTCGCGCGCGCCCTGCACGCCCGGCGTGCCTGGCGTGTCCCGCGCGCCCTCGCCCCGCCGGTGCCGTGCGAGATAGGTGCTCCGCGACTCCCACGCGACCGCGACCCCGCTTCCGTCCGCGCCCCCGCCCGTGCCCCCGTCCGCGCGTTCCCGTCCGTCCCGCACCTCCGTCACCACCGTCGCCTCCGTGCCCCGCCGGTGGGGTGCCAGCCCGGCGACGTACACGGTGATCTCGTAGGTCCCGGTGGCCGGCAGCTGGCGCCGCCGGGTGATCTCGATCGAGGTGTGCACGAGCCCGAGGAGTGGCAGCGGGAAGTCCCGGCCGGACATGAGCCGCATGGCGAGCGGAAAGCCGAGCACGTGCGGATACGTCGGCGGTACGGCGTCCTCCCCGGTCGGGAACCCGCAGACGCGCTCGTACGCGGCGAGCCGCGCGAGGTCGATCCGGACGCCGGGGAGGACGAGCCGGGGGAGGCGGAGGGGAGCCAGGGGGCCGGTGTCCGCGCCGGGGTCGTGACGGGCCGCCGCGCGGGGGAGCCGGAGGCTCTTGCCCGGCGAGCCGAGCGCGCCCCGGGCGAGGAGGGGCGCGAGGGCGGGTGCGTCGGCGAGGGTGAGCGTGCGCATCGTTCCTCTTCTCTCTCTTTCCTCTTCGCGCTTCCTCTGCTTTCTTACTCGAAAGTCAGGTTACCCAAGGTAAGTGACGGTCAGGCCTTATGCCCGACCCAGGAAATGAACGACCCTCAGGTAACTTGGCGCGCCCTTGACCTGCGCATGAGCCGTGCGCGGGCGGTCGGCGACACTGCACATGCCCGGCCCCGTTCCATCTCCGTACCATCGCCACACTCACACGAACCTCACACACCAACCCCGTACGATCCGGACACGCCGAACGCCCAGGAGCCGCCCGTGTCCAGCCTCGAACACACCCAACCCGCCCTGGTGGAACCCGAGTTGAAGCGGCTGGACGGAACCGTCCGAGAGGCGTACGTACCGGCGCTCGTCTCGCCCGCGGCCTACGGCTCGCTCGCGGACATCCCGTTCGACAACGCGGCCCACGCGCCCGACTCGGTCGTCCTCAGCCGTAAGCACGGGGGCGGGGGCGGCAGCGAGGGCGAGGACGGGGAGGACGACGGCCGGTGGCGGGACGTCACCGCGGCCGAGTTCGCCGCCGAGGTGCTCGCGCTGGCGAAGGGGCTGATCGCCGAGGGTCTGATGCCGGGCGACCGGATCGCGATCATGGCGCGGACGACGTACGCGTGGACGCTCCTGGACTTCGCGGCCTGGGCGGCGGGCCTGGTGACGGTCCCCGTCTACCCGACCTCCTCCGTCTTCCAGACCCGCTGGATCCTCCAGGACTCGGGCGCGGTGGCGCTGGCCGTGGAGACGGCGGGCCAGGCCGCCGCCCTCGGCCCGGAACTCGACCGCATCCCCGACCTGCGCCATCTGTGGGTCTTCGAGAAGGACCACCTGGACCGGCTGGCCGGGCGGGGCCGGGACGTGTCGGACCAGGAGGTGGCCGTACGGCGCGGGGTGCTCGGCCCCGACACCCTCGCGACGCTGATCTACACCTCGGGCACGACCGGCCGCCCCAAGGGCTGCGCCCTCACCCACGGCAACTTCTGCGCCGAGGTCGACAACGCGATCGACCTCCTCTACCCCATCTTCCGCGCGCGGACCGACGAGGAGGCCTCCACCCTGCTCTTCCTCCCGCTCGCCCATGTCTTCGGCCGCATGGTGGCGATCGCCTGTATGCGGGCACGGATCCGCGTCGGCCACTCGCCGAGCTTCCGCACGGAGGATCTCCTCGCCGACCTCAAGTCCTTCCGCCCGACGTTCCTGCTGCTGATCCCCTACGTCCTCGAGAAGGTCTTCAACACGGCCCGCGCCTCCGCCGAACGCATGGGCCGCGCCGCCTCGTACGACCGTGCCGCCGCCGTCGCCCGCCGCTACGGCGAGGCCCTGGAAGCCGAACAGCACGGCACCGGCCCCGGCCCGTCCGCCTTCCTCAAGGCGGCCCGCACCTTCTACGACCCGCTGGTCTACCGCCGTATCCGCAAGGCGCTGGGCGGCCGGGTCCGTTACGTCATCTGCGGGGGCAGCCCTCTCGGCCGCCGGCTCGCCGCCTTCTACGCGGGCGCGGGCATCGACGTCTTCGAGGGCTACGGCATGACGGAGACGACCGCGGCCGTGACCGTCACCCCGCCCAACCGCCCCCGCCTCGGCACGGTCGGCCGGCCCCTCCCGGGCACCCGTGTCCGTATCGCCGCCGACGGCGAGATCCTGCTGCACGGCGGCCAGATCTTCCGCGGCTACTGGGACCCGCAGGCCGGCGGGGTCGTCCCGGCGGGCCCCGACGGCTGGTTCGCGACCGGGGACATCGGGCGGCTCGACGACGAGGGGTACCTCACGATCACCGGACGCAAGAAGGAGATCCTGGTCACCGACAGCGGCAAGAACGTGGCCCCCGCCCCGCTGGAGAACTGGCTCCGCTCCCACCCCTTGATCGCCCACGCCATGGTGATCGGCGACCGCCGCCCCTATGTCACGGCCCTGCTGACACTGGACCCCGAGGGCATCACCCACTGGACCCTGATGAACGCCAAGCAGGGCGCGTCCCTCGCCCGGATCGCCACGGACCCGGACCTCCGCGCCGTCCTCCAGCGCGCGATCGACGAGGCCAACCGCCTGGTCTCCCGCCCCGAATCCATCCGCGCCTTCACCGTCCTGCCCACCGGCCTCACGGAGGAGGAGGGCCACCTGACCCCGTCGATGAAGCTGCGCCGGGAGGTCGTGGAGCGGTCCTTCACGACGGAGATCGAGGCCCTGTACGAGAAATAGAGGCCCCGGACGAGAAGCAGCGGCCCTGTACGAGAAGTAGCCGCCCCCTCCCCGCGTCCCCGCCGTCCCTACATCCCGGCCGCCGGATCACCCTCCCCCAGCGCGACCCACCAGTACCCGTCGTCCTTGACCAGCAGCAACTCCTGCTCCTGACCGGTCCCGGCGTAGCTGAGCCGCACAGGGTTGAAGTACCCGACGCTCCCCTCCAGCACGGTGACGTCGACAGGCCCGCGCGCCCCCTCGCCGAACTCCCGCACCTGCTCGTAGGCGGCGACCCGGGGCGCGTCGTACGCGGGCCCGGCGAGGTCCACGAGCCCGTCCACATCGCCGGCCCGGAGCCGCTGCACGTACACCCGCACGACGGTGTCGACGTCCTCGGCCGTCTCCGCCACATCGGGATACCTGGATGGAGCGTCATTTCAGCCGGCCCCGGTTGTACACGTCACCGAACTTCCCAGGCCAACGGCCCACGACGCTCATGGGCGAGGCCGATACCGTACGGCCGCATGATGCGAAGACGTCTGACACGGTTGCTGTCCACGAAGTGGGGCAGGCTCTGCACGGCCTGCATGGTTGTGGCCGTCCTGCTGTGGGGCTGGTCCGCCGTCCTGACGCTCGGATCGCTGGGCCGGGACCACGACACCGCGGACCGGCTCGCCTCCGCGGCGCTGGTCCTGACCGTGCTGGAGCTCCTCCTTCTCGGCCTTCACGAGGCGCACCTGCGGCACCTGCGCGGAGAGGCCGATGCCCTCGACGTACGGCAGGTGCTCGACCACATACGCTCCCTGCGCACCTCGGCCAACGGGTGGATCACCATGGTGCTGGTCGCCCTCGGCGTCGCGGCCTGGGCCTATGTGTGGGTGGCCGTGCGGTGGCTGGGCCTGGACGTACCGGGGGTGCCGGACGCGGACGACGGCGGACTGGTCATGGCGGCCGGCACGCTCAGTTGCGCGGCGGCCGGGATCTTCGCGGTGACGCACTTCAAGGAACGCCGCTGAGCCGCCGCCCTGACGATATTTTGGCGTGACGCCGCTTCCCGGGCGGTGTCGAAAAGGCCGTAGCGAAAAAGGTCCGGCACTCGGATTTCCCGTCGGTCCTCGGGATTTCCACATTCCGCGCGTCATTTCTCTGCATCGACTTCTTCTCGCTCCTCTTCCGTCCCTGGTGAAACTCGGGCCTCCGTACGTAAATACGAGCAAGCCGAATTCACGTCAAGAGAAGCAATCGGCGGTTTCAGGACTTTGCCAGCGGCAAGGGTCCACGAAATCGATTCTGCATATCTACGATTTCGAACCAGGACCGACACCCCACGGGACCACCCACGCAAGAAGATCCTGGTCATGGGCGCGGGCATCGCCGGCCTCGCGCCGGTCCCGGACTCCGAAAGGGAAGAGGAAATGGCTGACATCAATGTGATGATCGCGTTCGACGCGGCCACGATCGTCGAACAGAACCCCAACGCGTCGAGGAATCCGGACGCCCCGACCTACGCCGACCAGAGCCTCATCTACATGACGACGCGCCACGACCACATCGTCGGCACGTCGGGGGCGGAACTGAACGTCCGCGCCGAACCCGGGGACACCATCAAATGGCGGGAGACCACACTGTCGCTCGGCAGTGAGTACAAGGCCTTACTGTACAAGTACGTGAGCAGCGACCCCGGCCACCAGCTCATCAGGACACCGGAGATCGAGGTCGTCGACGGCGTCTATCCGATGCCGAAGGAAGGCTCCGAAGGGCGCCCGGAATTCGTGACCCAGACCTACGAGGACCACTACTGGCGCACGACCGTCAAGAAGCCCGGCAAGGTCGTCTACCACTTCTCCTTCCAGATCCTCGACCGCCACCGCCAGCTGAAGGGCTACTTCCAGTGGGACCCCTTCATCACCATCGAGAACCCCTGACGGCACCGTCGGGCGACTCAGTCCACCAGGTCGGCGGCCGTCAGCAGCCGGGTGAGGTCCGTACGCGACCGGACGTGCAACTTCCGGTAGATGCGGGTGAGATGGGCCTCCACGGTCTTGCGGGAGACGAAGAGTGAGGCCGCCGCCTCGGTGTTGTTGAGGCCGCGGGCGACGGCGCGGGACACCTGGAACTCCTGGGGCGTCAGCTGGTTCAGGGCCGCCCCGCCCAGGCCCCCCGCCGTCGACCGGTCGGCGCCCGACATGCCCCCCGCCGCGGCGAGTTCGCTCGCCGCGCGGCGGGCCCAGGGGACCGCGCCGAGCCGTTCGAAGCAGGCCAGGGCGGAGGCGAGCGGTGCGCGCGCGGCCCCCGGGCGGCGGTAGCGCCGCAACACCTCCGCCTCGCACAGCTGGGTCCGGGCCCAGTCGAAGGGCCCCGTCGTCCGCTGGTGGGCCTCGGACGCCGCCGCGAAGTGCGCCTCCGCCTCCTCCGGCGTCCCCGCCAGCAGCCCCCGCACCCGCGCCGCCGCGGCCTCGGCCGACGCGAGCCCCGTCTCCCGGGCCCGCTCCTCCAGCCAGGCGACCACCTCACCGGCCCGCGCCGCGTTCCCCGCCCGGACATGCGCCTCGGCCAGGTCCGCCGCGAAGGGGACCACCTCCGGATTGCCGATGCCCTGCTCCACGGCCAGTGACAACGTTAGCTCCAACTGGTCGGCGGCGGCGTCGTGATCGCCGTGGGCGAGGGCCGACAGCCCCAGCACGGCTGTCATATGGAACTCCTGGCAGCCGATCCCGTACGCCCCGCACTCCCGCCGCGCCCGCGCCACATGCTCCTCGCACTCGACCCGCTCGCCCCGCAGCGCTTCGAGCCGCGCCAGGCAGTACAGGGCGTAACTCACACAGGTCAGCTGGCCCAGCTCCTCCGCCCAGCGCAGCGCCTCCGTCAAGTCCCCCCGCGCGGACGCCCATTGACCGATCCGGGTCTCCAACTCGCCCCGTACGGCGAGGGTGAAGCCCAGCACCCCCACCGCGCTGTGCCGCCGGGCCGACTCCACGGCCGTGTTGAGCAGCCGGCGCCCGTGCGCGAACTCCTCCACACGGCTCCACGCCTGCCCGGCGATCGCGTAGACCTGCTGGTCACGGACGGGGTCGCCGCCGGTGCCGTGCCGGTCGGCGGCCTCCAGCATCGCGCGCCCCTCGGCCGTACGGCCGGACATGACGAGGGCGCCGCCCAGGAGGGTGAGGCTGTACCAGCGTTCGGGACCGGACTCCGAGGCCAGGGCGAGGGACTCCTCGGCCACCTGGACCGCCGCCGGGACATGCCCGTCGAGGCGCGCCGCGGCCGTCGCCTCCGCGAGCAGCAGACACGCGCGGGTGCGGTCGGTGCCGCGTACGGCGTCGGCGGCGTCCACCAGCAGGCCGTACGCCTGCGCGGTCTCGCCCTTCCAGGTGTACATCCGGCCCAACAGGCCCTGGATCGCCGCGCGTACGGCCGGATCGGGGGTGATCCGCAGCGCCTCCTCGCACCACTGCGGGCCCGCCGAGGAGCCGCTGAGCAGGGCGTCGGCGGCGGCGTGGTGGAGACGGTCGGCGCGGGGCGCGGGGTCGGGGGTGAGTTCGGCGGCGCGCCGCCAGGCGAGGGCCGACTCGCCGAACGCGCTGCGGCGGCGGGCCTCCCGCGCGGCCTCCGCGAGCGCCGCGGCGGCCTCCTCGTCGGGGCCGGGGGTCGCCGACGCCCGGTACCAGGCGTGCAGCGGGCCCGTGCTCACCTCGGCCAGCGCCTGGAACGCGGCGTAGCGATGCGCGAGGGGGGCCCGGCCCAGCACCAGCGCCCGCAGCACCGGGTGGTGGAAGTCCAGCCCGTCCGCCGTAGCCGTGATCAGGCCGTCCTGCTCGGCGGGGGAGAGCGCGTCGAGGGACAGCCCGGCGGCCTCCAGCGCCTTGCGCAGCGGACCGGCCGCCGTCGAACGGCCGGCCGCCAGCACCACCAGCGCGCGGCGGGCGGGGTCCGGCAGCCCGTCGATCCGGGTCGCCCAGGCACGCTCCAGATGGCTGCCGAGGGACGGCGGGTCCAGCAACGGCCGCTCCCCGCGCGCCTGTTCGTCCGTCAGGCCGCCCGCGATCTCCCGCAGGGCGAGCGGATTGCCGCCGCTGATGCGGACGAGGTCGGCGAGCACATTGGGGGTGACCCGGCCGGCCGGCAGCGCGGGATCGTCGAGCAGGGCGGCGCACTCCTCCGGCGTCAGCCCGCCCACCTGCACCGCCGGGATGCTGCGGCGGTCGCCCGACTCGCCGTGGTCCTCGCGCGAGCCGAGCGCCAGGGCGACCCGTTCACTGGAGAGCCGGCGGGCGACGAAGAGCAGGACGCGCTGGGAGGAGGGGTCCACCCAGTGCAGATCGTCGACGAGGACGACCACCGGACGCTCGTCGCCGAGCGCCGCGAGGACGTTCAGGGCACCCATGCAGGCCGCGTACGGATTGCCCGGCGGGTCCGCCGGGTCGCCGCTCAGGGCGAGACATGACTCCAGGGCCGAGCGCTGGGCTCCGGGGAGTTCCCTGAAAAGGGATGAATGGGGCATCAGCAGGTCGCCCAGGGTGGCGAAGGGGAGCACGGTCTCGGTCTCGATGCCCCGGGCGCGCAGGACCGTGGCCGGGGCCGCGCCGGAGGATCCGGCCGCCGCCCGCTGCGCCGCGTAGTCCAGCAGGGCGGTCTTCCCGATGCCGGGTTCGCCCCACAGCAACAGCGCCGCCCCGCCCGCCCCACCTGCCACGAGCAGGTCGTCCATCAGCCGGCGTTCCCGCTCCCGACCGACGAGTCCCCGTAACAATGCGCCACCCCCTGGTGCCCGCCTGCGTCCGGCCCCGCGCGTCCATCATGCCCCCAGGGGGTGTTCCCGGGGGAGATGTAGGGACTTCCCGGAAGCGAGGGGGACCGCCCCCGGCCTTCAATGGTCTCGGAACAGCACGACAGGCACGGCGGAACGGCGCGACAGGCACGACGGGGGACCGCCGCCACGGGGGACGGCGCCACCGGCACGGGGGATCGCACCACCAGTACGGGGGATCGCACCACACGGGAAAACCAAGGGATACAGAGCACATGAACCAGGTCGCGGAACTAGGGGGACGGCCCATGCCGGCATCCGTGGGACGCGGGGATCTCGCCTCGGGATCCGACCGGCTGGACTCGGTCGAGATCAAGGTGACGTTCTCGGGTGCGGGCGCGGCCGCCGCGACTTGGGCGCTGGCGCCGGACACCGGGGGAGCCCGGCGCCGCGTCTACTTCTGTGAGGACCTCGCCCGCTCCACGGCGCCAGGACAGCTGCCGCTTCTGGATGCGGGACTGATTCTGCGCCTACGGGCGGGGAGCGGGCGGGGCGGGGCAGCGACAGCGGAATTGCGGCCCTGCCGCCGGTCCCGGCTCTCGGAACGTTGGCTGCGCTTCCGGGAGCAGGGACCGGACTCCTTCCACCTGGCGGGCGCCTGGTCGGGCGACCGCCGGGTGCTCTCCGCGGCCCTCGTCTCCGAGTGCGGGCGTACGGCCGTGGAGGCCGCCGCCACCGGCACCGCGCCGCTGGACCTGGTCTTCTCCGACAGCCAGCGCGCCTTTCTCGCCGACTGCGCCGACATCGACGTCGGCCTCGGCTCGCTCGACGTCCTCGGTCCCGTCGACACGGTCCGCTGGCGCGGCGTGCGTCTCGACCATCACGAAGTGACCCTGGAGCACTGCACGCTGGCCGCCGACCGGCCGCTGGAGTGGCTGGAGGTCTCCAAGCGAGTCGCCCCCGAGGGCGCGGAGGTGGTCCAGGCCTCCCTGGCCGCACTCCTGAGGGGCAAGGGACTCGAACCGGACCTGGGACGCGGGATCCGGCTGCGCCGGGTGCTGGAGGAACTGGTACGGCTCCGCCGCGGCCGGTCGCCCAGCTCCCCGCGCCCCTGAAGCCACCCGGGCTACCCGACCCCCAGCACCCGCAACGCCGCCGCGGTCACCGCCGCCCCGAGCACCACCACCGCGAACGGGGCGCCACGCCACGCCAGCACCCCACCCACCAGCACTCCGGCGGGCCGCGCCCAGCCGGCGAAACCGCCGTCCTCGGTCAGCGCGCCCGTGGCCAGCAGCGCGACCAGCAGCACCACGGCGGCCCCGGCCAGCAACTCCCGCACCCGTACGGGGATCTCGACCCGGCCGTGCAGCAGGGGCCCGGTGAGCCGGAGGGCGTACGTCCCCACGGCGAGCAGCAGCATGGCGACGACGACCCCCTCGCCCCTCACGACGCCCGCCACACGACGAGACCGGCCAGCGCCAGCAGGACCGGAACCCCGGCCGGTGTCACCGGAGCCGCCGCCAGCGCGACCGCCGCGCCCAGCAGCGCGGCCCGGCGTACCGGCGCGCGCTCCCGCAGGGCGGGCAGGACCAGGGCGACGAGCACGGCGGGGAAGGCGGCGTCGAGGCCGTACGCGGCGGTGTCGCCGAGCGCGGTGCCGGCGAGGGCCCCGGCCAGGACGCACACGTTCCACACCGCGAAGAGGCCGAGCCCCGACACCCAGAACGCCACCCGGCGCCGTACCGGATCGTGCTGGGCCAGGGCGAAGGCCGCCGTCTCGTCGGTCACGAGGTGCGCGCCCGCGAACCGGGCGAGCCGCCCCGGTCCCAGGACGTCGGCGACCGCCAGGCTGAACGCCGCGTTGCGGGTGTTGAGCAGCAGCCCCGTGGCCGCCGCCGCGAGCGGCCCGCCCCCGGCCAGCAGGATGCCGACCGCGCTGAACTGCGCCGCCCCCGCGTACACGACCAGCGACATCGCCACCGGCACCCACACCGGCAGCCCGCCCGCGACCGAGATCGCGCCGAAGGAGACCCCGACGACACCCCCGGCGGCACAGACGAGGGCGACGTCCCGGAGCAGCGCGGGGTCACGGGCATACGGTGTTCGGAGCAGCGAACGCATGTTCTCTACAGTGGACAGCGGCCACCCTGTTCGTCAAGGCGAACGATCGTACTTCTGGAGCGAACGACATGTCCGACACCACCCCCGAGGCCGCCAAGGCGCCCTCCCGGCTTCCCCTCGACTGGATCGCCGCCTCCCTCCGTCGGGAGCGCACGCGCGCCGGGCTCTCCCTGTCCGAGCTGGCCAAGCGCGCGGGGATCGCCAAGTCCACGCTGTCCCAGCTGGAGTCGGCGAGCGGCAATCCGGGCATGGAGACGCTCTGGGCGCTGGGTGTGGCGCTCGGGGTGCCGTTCAGTGCGCTGATCGAGCCGCCGGTGCCGTCGGTGCAGGTCGTCCGGGCGGGGGAGGGGCCGACCGTCCACTCCGAGCACTCCAGCTACACGGCGGTCCTGCTGTCCGCGAGCCCGCCCGGCGCGCGCCGCGACATCTACCGGACCCGGCTCGAACCCGGTTCGGTACGGGAGTCGGAGCCGCACATTCCGGGAACGGTGGAGCATCTCACCGTGAGCACGGGCCGGGTGAAGGCGGGCCCGAGCGGCGAGGAGGTCGAGCTGGGCCCCGGGGACTACATGGCGTTCCGGGGCGACGTACCGCATTCGTACGAGGCACTGGCGCCCGGCACGACGTTCGTTCTGGTGATGCAGCACATCTGAATACGCCGGAAACGGGGTAGGGGCAGCCGTCGGAAGTCCGGACGTACGGAAGCGGGGAAAAGGCAGGAGCCCCCGCGCCGCGAGCGGCTGGGGGCTCCTTGGGTACTGCTCTCAGACGTCGTCAGAGGGGCATCCCTCGGATCGAACGGATCAGACGGGGGTGACGTTCTCCGCCTGCGGACCCTTCGGGCCCTGCGTCA
Organism: Streptomyces griseiscabiei; assembly: GCF_020010925.1. NCBI lineage: Bacteria > Bacillati > Actinomycetota > Actinomycetes > Kitasatosporales > Streptomycetaceae > Streptomyces > Streptomyces griseiscabiei. The sequence goes on from NZ_JAGJBZ010000003.1 coordinate 803,017, forward strand.
CGTCGAAGGAGACCTGCTGGTTCTCCTCCAGCGAACGGAAGCCGCTCGCGTTGATGGCGGAGTAGTGGACGAAGACGTCGGGGCCGCCGCCTTCCTGGGCGATGAAGCCAAAGCCCTTTTCGGCGTTGAACCACTTCACGGTTCCGGTAGCCATAAGCCCTCCTTGGGCCCAAAGGGTTGCCCTGCTCCAGAACCCTGCAAGTGTGAAAACAAGATGCCGCACAACTGCATACGTCTGAAAACGACGAGAGCCCGCGGTCACATGCTCCGCAGGCTCTGTACTGCAAGGGAAACCAAACTGCAACTTGCGGGCGAGCCTAGCACGCGGGCAGGGGAATGCAATAGAGGGCAAGATCACGTCACCCGGATGTTTGAGCGGCTCGGTTCGCGGGTTGACGTATCGCCTCTTCTGCACCACCGGCCTCACTGAGGACACGCCGTCGAAAGCATTGACAGGGGGTGTGCGTCCGGTTTATCGGGCCCCTCCAGGCCCCCGGAGCCCGCACCGTACCCCATGAGGGCTAGCCTCGCGATGTGGACAATCCTCGCAACCGGCCGCGCGTCGGCCACATCCAGTTCCTGAACTGCCTGCCTCTGTACTGGGGGCTGGCGAGAACGGGCACGCTCCTCGACTTCGAGCTGACCAAGGACACCCCGGAGAAGCTCAGCGAGCAGCTGGTGCGCGGGGACCTCGACATCGGGCCCATCACGCTCGTCGAGTTCCTGCGCAACGCGGACGACCTGGTCGCCTTCCCCGACATCGCGGTCGGCTGCGACGGGCCGGTGATGTCCTGCGTCATCGTCTCCCAGGTCCCCCTGGAACGCCTGGACGGCGCACGCGTCGCACTGGGTTCCACCTCGCGCACCTCCGTGCGCCTGGCGCAACTGCTCCTGGCGGAGAGCGTCGGAGTGCGGCCGTCGTACTACACCTGCCCGCCCGACCTGCCGCTGATGATGCAGGAGGCGGAGGCGGCGGTCCTCATCGGTGACGCCGCGCTGAGGGCCAATCTCCTCGACGGCCCGAACCTCGGTCTCCAGGTCCACGACCTGGGCGCCATGTGGAAGGCGTGGACGGGGCTGCCGTTCGTCTTCGCGGTGTGGGCGGCGCGGCGGGACTACCTGGAGCGGGAGCCGGAGGTCACCCGCAAGGTGCACGAGGCGTTCCTGGCCTCGCGGGACCTGTCGCTGACCGAGGTGGCCAAGGTCGCCGAGCAGGCGGCCCGCTGGGAGGCCTTCGACGAACGGGTCCTGGAGCGGTACTTCACCACCCTGGACTTCCGCTTCGGCGGCCCCCAGCTGAGCGCCGTCTCCGAGTTCGCGCGCAGGGTCGGCCCGACCACCGGATTTCCGGCGGACGTGAAGGTCGACCTGCTTTCCTGAACATTTCCCCGGGAAGCCACGCCGAACTTCCCGGAATTTCGTTTGACGAATTCGGCGTTCTGTGGGATCGGCCCGGAGCGCCCGGCCGCGGATCGGTCGGGGACCGACCGCGGATCGGCAGCCGACGTTCGCATTCCCATTCGGGCGTACGGCACTACGCTGCTGGGGAGTCGTGCGCCGGGGAGAGTTCGTACGGCAGAGTTCGTACGGGGGAGCTCGTACGGGGGAGGTGTCGGCCATGCAACCGCTCGACGTCGGCGAGCCCACGGCCGTGGGGCCCTACCGGCTGCTCGGCCGGCTCGGGTCCGGCGGGATGGGCCGCGTCTATCTGGGGCGCAGCGCGGGCGGCCGGACCGTCGCCGTCAAGGTCGTGCACCCGCACTTCGCGCTGGACGAGGAGTTCCGCGCCCGCTTCCGGCGCGAGGTCGACGCGGCCCGCCGCGTGGGCGGTTCCTGGACCGCGCCCGTCCTGGACGCGGACCCGGAGGCGTCCGTCCCCTGGGTGGCGACGGGCTACGCGGCCGGTCCCTCCCTCGCGGCGGCGATCGCCGACGGCGGCCGGCTGCCCGCCCACTCGGTACGCGTCCTCGGCGCGGGTCTCGCCGAAGCCCTCTCCGCGGTGCACGCGCTGGGCCTGGTCCACCGGGACGTGAAGCCGTCGAACGTGCTGCTCACGGTCGACGGCCCGCTCCTCATCGACTTCGGCATCGCCCGCGCCACGGACGGCACGGCCTCCCTCACCTCCACCGGCGTCTCCATCGGCTCGCCCGGCTACATGTCCCCCGAGCAGATCCTCGGCAAGGGCATCACCGGCGCGGCGGACGTCTTCTCCCTCGGCGCGGTCCTCGCGTACGCCGCGACGGGGCAGTCCCCGTTCCCCGGCGACTCCTCCGCCTCCCTCCTCTACAAGGTCGTCCACGAACAGCCCGAACTGGACGGTCTGGAGGGCGACCTCCGCGACCTGGTCGAGCACTGCCTCGGCAAGGACCCCGCCGCCCGCCCGTCCCCCGACGACATCGCCCGCACCCTGGCCCCCCAGGGCGCGGCCCGCCTCGTCGCGGCGGGCTGGCTGCCGGGCCCCCTGGTGGAACAGGTCGGCCGCAGCGCCGTTCAACTGCTCAACCTGGAGGCGGCGGAGCAGGTCCCGTCCGGGCCGGTGGAGTTCAGCAGCCCCTCGGTGGGAGCGGCGGTGGACGCGCGGGTCCCGTCCGGGAGCGGGGTGTTCGGGCCGCCTCCGGTGATGTCACCGCAGGCGGGGCCCGCGACGCACGTACCGGGGCAGCGAACCGAAGCGGCGGTGGCGGACACGGCACCACCGGCGCCGGACTCACCGCCGGGCAAGCTGTCCGTGAGCGTGGCCGCCAGCTCCACGACCGCGGCGAACGGGCGGGGCCGACGGGTGAGTTGCTCGGTCGCCCTGGCCGTCGCGGGGGCGTGCGCGACGGTGGGCGTCGGCGTCCTCTTCGGACTCGGCATCCTGAAGGGCGACGGCGACAACGCCCGTGACACGGCCGGCACGTCACCGTCGGCGAGCAGCAGCGCGAGCGACCATGCCCAGGACTCCGAACCGCAGGACGGGGCGGGCGAACTCCCCGACGCCTACCTCGGCACCTGGAAGGGCGACGGCTACGCCCTCGACGGCAACCTTCCCGCCGGCACCTTCACGGTCACCCTCGAACAGGGCGCCGTGGGCGACCGGTTGGGCACCTTCCGCTCCGTCGACCTCCTCGGCGGCGCCTGCGACGACACGTTCGTCCTCAAGCAGGTCACCGAGGACCACATCCTCGTCACCAGCATCGCCGACACCAAGAACAACCCCAAGACCTGCACCAGCAACACCCACGAGGTCACCCTCACCCTCGTGGGCTCCGAACTCCGCTACACCGCCGACAACGCGGACGCGGGCGACCCGACGGCCCGCCTGGAGAAGGTGAAGTAAGGGGCCGGTTGTTCGGCTGCGGGTCCGGTGGGGGCTCGTCGCGCAGTTTCCCGCGCCCCTCAAGGGCCTACGGTCCTTCCGGGCCGAAAAAGCAGGGCGCAGCCCGCTTTTTCAGGGGCGTGGGGAACTGCGCGAGAAGCCCCCACTCACCCGCACCCGACAACGCCACCTCATACTCTGACCCCGTGGCCCTCGACCCCTGGCTGACCGCCCTCACCCTCGCCGCAGCCCTCTGGGGCGCGGCCACGGGCACCCTCCTCCCCCGCCCCGCCTACCGCTTCACCGTCGACGAGGACCACCCCTGGCGGCGCGAGTGCCCCGCCGGCCACCCCCTCACCGGCACCGCGAACGGCTGGCTCGGCCCGGCCCGCTGCCAGGAACCCCCCGCCTGCGCCTACGGCCCCCACACCCCGGCCGTCGCCACCACCACCGCCCTCGTCTGCGCGGCCCTCGCCCTCGCCACCGGCACCCGCCCCGAACTCGCCGTCTGGCTGCTCCTCGCCCCGCTGGGCGTGCTCCTCACCCTGGTCGACCTGCGGGCACAACGCCTTCCCGACCCCCTGACCCTCCCCTTCGCCGGTCTGGCCCTCACCCTCCTGGGCGCGGTCGCGTTCGTCCCCGAGCACGCGGGCCAGTGGCGCACCGCCGTGTACGGCGCGCTCGCCCTCGGCGGCCTCTACTTCCTCTTCTTCCTGATCAGACCCGCGGCCCTCGGCTTCGGCGACGTGAAGCTGGCCCTCGGCCTCGGCGCCGTCCTCGGCTGGTACGGCTGGGGCGCCCTATACCTCGGCACCTTCGCCGGCGCGCTCATCGGCAGCGTGTACACGCTGGTCCTGGCGGCCCGGGGCCGCGCCGTCCGCGGACAGCTGATCGCCCTGGGCCCGTTCATGATCACGGGCGCGTTCACCGGCCTGCTGCTGGAGGCGTACGCGGCCTGAGTCACACGCCCTCCGCCCGGGTCGACCACCGGCGGACAGGCTGACGTCGGCCGTCGCAGGGCGCTGGCGTAGGCTGGGCTGGTCCGTTCAACCCTTACGAAAGGGACGCTCCCGGTGACCGAGAAGGCCGACCTCCAGTCCGTTCTCGACCGTGCCGCAGAGGGTGGGCGGATCACTCCGGAGGAGGCGCTCGACCTCTACCGCGACGCCCCGCTGCACGCGCTCGGCTCCGCCGCCGACGCCGTCCGCAGGCGGCGCTACGCGGGTACGGAGCACATCGCGACGTACATCATCGAGCGGAACATCAACTACACGAACGTGTGCGTCACGGCGTGCAAGTTCTGCGCGTTCTACGCCCCGCCGAAGGCCAAGGACAAGGGCTGGACGCGCGACCTCGACGACATCCTGCGCCGCTGCGCGGAGACCGTCGAACTGGGCGGTACGCAGATCATGTTCCAGGGCGGCCACCACCCGGACTACGGGGTGGAGTACTACGAGACGCACTTCGCCGCCATCAAGAAGGCGTTCCCGCAGCTGGTCATCCACTCCCTCGGCGCGTCCGAGGTCGAGCACATGGCCAGGATCTCCAAGGTGACCGTCGAGGAAGCCATCCAGCGCATCAACGCCGCCGGCCTCGACTCCTTCGCGGGCGCCGGCGCGGAACTGCTCCCCGAGCGCCCCCGCAAGGCCATCGCGCCGCTGAAGGAGTCCGGCGAGCGCTGGCTGGAGATCATGGAGACCGCGCACAACCTGGGCGTGGAGTCCACCTCCACCATGCTGATGGGCACCGGCGAGACCAACGCCGAGCGCATCGAGCACCTGCGGATGATCCGTGACGTCCAGGACCGCACCGGCGGCTTCCGGGCCTTCATCCCGTACCTGTACCAGCCGATGAACAACCACCTGAAGGGCCGCACGCAGGCCACGATCTTCGAGTACCTGCGGATGATCGCGATCTCCCGGCTCTTCATGGACAACATCGCCCACATCCAGGGCTCCTGGCTCACCACCGGCCAGGACGCGGGCCAGCTCACGCTGCACTACGGCGCGGACGACCTGGGCTCGGTCATGCTGGAGGAGAACGTCGTCTCGGCGGCCGGTGCCAAGCACCGCTCCAACCTCCAGGAGATGATCGACATGATCCGCACGGCGGGCCGGGTCCCCGCCCAGCGGGCCACGACGTACGAACACCTGGTGGTCCACGACGACCCGGCGAACGACCCCGTCGACCAGCGAGTGATGTCCCACATCTCGTCCACGGCCATCGAGGGCGGAACCGCCCACCCCGAGCTGAAGCTCCTGAACGCCAACTAGCGCCCACGTGCTGACGATTCACGCCGCCGACGAGGTACGGCGCACCTGGGACGACGACGCGCGGCCGATCAAGGACGGCGCCGTCGTGGTCGACGGCACCCGGGTCGTGGGCCTGGGCACGCTGGCCGAGGTCCGGGAGCGGTTCCCCGGGGCCCGGGTGCGGAGCTGGCCCGGCGTCCTCGGGCCCGGCCGGGTGCACGAAGGCCCGCTCCCGGACGCCCCGTCACCCCGTGAACGCGTCCACGCGGTGCTGAAGTCGGGCGCGGTCGCGGTGCTGGCGCGGTACGCCGACACCGCCGAACTGCGTGCCGCCGCCCAGCGGAACGACGTGGTCGTGCTGCCCGAGCCCCGCCCCACGACGCTCGTCGACACGGGCCGGGCGGACCTCACCGTCTTCGACCACTCCGGGACGTGCATGGCGACCGTGTGCGCCGGGCGTCTGGTCCACCGCCGCCGCTGATCACCAGGGGCGCGCTCATCCCGAGAACGCCTCCCCGAACGCCCCGTCCCCCTGGTCGACCCCACTGCAGTCGACCAATGCGTCACTCGCCCCGTCCCCGCACTCCTGATCCCGGAACGTGGCCCACATCGACACCCACGCCACCCCCTTCTCCTCCGCGAACGCCCGCACCTGCGCCGCGTCCCGCAGCGTGAACGTCTCGTTGTCGACGTCGTTGACGCCCAGCATCGAGGTCAGCGCCAGCGCCCCCCACGCCGTGGACTCGCTCGTGCCGAAGACGTCCATCAGCTGCTCGTGGGTCGCCTCGGCCGCCTGTTCCGCGTAGTCGCCCATGTCACCGTCGTACGAACTGGCGTAGTTCATGGTCATGATGTTGACGGTGGTGACCTGGACGGCCTTGTCGTTGGCCGAGGCGAGGAGGGCCATGCCGTCGTCGTCGAGGCCGGACGGCATGACGGGGAGGGTGAAGGAGACGGAGAGGTCGGGGCGGTCCTTCTGGAGGAGCGCGATCGCCTCGGAGCGCAGCGCGACGGAGCCGGAGTCCTTGAGCGCGTCGCCCTCGACGTCGAAGTCGGCCGCGGTGGAGCCGGCCGCGTCGAGCGCCGCGCCGTACGCCTCGGCCAGCTCGGACGCGCTGTCGCAGGCCTGGGCCAGCTCCGTGCCCGAGGCGCCGCCGAAGGAGACCCGCACCGACGCCCCCGATGAGGTGAGCGCCGAGATCCGGGACCTCACCGCCGAGTCGTCGATCGCCTCCGTGCCGTTCCACGCGGGCGTGCACGCGTCCCCGTCGCCCTCGGCGATCACGAACGCCAGGTTGTACGCGGCGGCCGACCCGGCGTCGTCGAGGTCGGAGGCGTCGGTGGCGTTGACGTACGGCGCGTAGACCGTGGCCGTCCTCGCCGCCTCCGTCGCCTCCGTCGGCGCACCGGCCGGACTCGACGGGCTGCTGCTGGGCGGGGACGCGGACTCTTCGGTCTTCGTGGTGCAGCCCGCGCAGGCCAGGGCCATCAGACATATCAGCCCGACGGCCGGTTTCAGGGAATTCCTCACGGTACTCACGAGGGAAATGAATCACACCCGGCTGTGCTCCATGTGTGCTTCCTGAAGATTGCAGATCCGAAGGACGGTCGACGACGGTCGCGGAACGGCGACCGGCAAAGTGTTTGCAAGTCGGGCAAACGATCCCCTGCGGGTGGGGTGTATCCCCCCAAAGGCAAAGCCCTGCGGCTTCGCAGTCGTTCATGGATTCTCTAAGGAAACGGACAGGTCAAGGAGTTTCTCATGGGAGTCTCACAAGAGGAGCTGGGAATTGGACAAATAAAGCCCGCCTAATATCCGGGGACATGCAATCCGAGTCCGCCAACGAAAACCTCACCCCCGAAGCCGCGCCCGCAGAGGGCCCCGTCTTCGTCGACAACTCCGGGCGCCGCGCCAGACTGCTGCGCCGCTGCGGCATGCTGCTGGGGGTCGTCTGTCTCGGTTACGCCGTCGTACTCGGCATGGCGTTCATGGGCTGGGGCATCTCCGCGTCCCCGACCGAACTGTTCCCCTTCGGCGGAGGCGGCGGCCAGGCCGGCGCGCCCGGCCAGGGCGGCGCCGGCAACGGCCCGCAGCCCCAGGGCGGCGTGGCCCCGGAGGGCATCCCCTCCGGGGCCACGAGCGGCGCCCCCGGCGGCACCGCGCCCTCCGGCGCCCCCACCGCCGTACCGTCCCCGTCCGCGTCCGCCCACTGACGGGAGCGCACCACCTGATGAGCACCACCACACGCGCGCGCCGCGGGCGCCGACGCGCCCCCTCCAAGCTGCAACGCGCCACCGGCAAGGCCGCCGCCCTCCAGAAACCCCGGGTCATCCTCGCCCTGCTGCTTCTGCTCGGGCTGACCAGCGTGATGCTGCTCGACGGCTATCTGCGCGCCGAGGTCGGCGGCGACCAGCGCGTGCGCACCGGAGCCAGCTCCAGCGACGTACCCGAGGACATCCTCGACGGCGGGCCCATCCTGACCTTCCGCGGCGGTGAGGCGCAGACGCAGTCCGTGCCGGACAAGACCATCGCGCTCACCTTCGACGACGGCCCGAACCCGACCTGGACCCCGGAGATCCTCGACGTCCTGAAGAAGTACGACGTCCCCGCGACCTTCTTCGTCGTCGGCTCGATGGTGTCGCGCTACCCGTCCATCGTCCGGGACATGGTCGAGGACGGCCATGAGATCGGCATCCACACCTTCACCCACGTCGACCTGTCGTACCAGAGCGACGCCCGGATCACCCGGGAGATGACCCAGACGCAGCTCGCCCTCGCGGGCGCCGCCGGCATCACCACCACGCTCTTCCGCGCCCCGTACTCCTCCGAGACGGACGCCATCGACAACTACAGCTGGCCCGTCTACAAGAAGCTCGGCGAGGACGGCTACACCAGCGTCTTCGTCGACACCGACAGCGACGACTGGAAGCGGCCCGGCGTCAAGAAGATCATCAAGTGGGCCACGCCGGAGGACGGCAAGGGTGCCTCGGTCCTCATGCACGACGCGGGCGGCGACCGCTCCCAGACGGTGAAGGCGCTCGGCACGTACATCGAGAACATGAAGGCCGAGGGCTACACCTTCACCACCGTCAGCGGCGCGCTGCAGAAGGACGACGCCGAGAACGGTACGGCGGCAGGCCGGCAGGCGGGCGGCCCCGGCGGTCCCGAAGCCGACGGGCAGGGCACCCCGGGCACTTCGGACGCGCAGGCCGCCCATCGCACCGCCACCGGGGCCACCCTCTACGAGGGCAAGGCGCTCGTCGCGGCCGTGTACGTCGCCGAGTACGCCGTACCGACGCTCTCGGTCGGTCTGATGGTCGTCGGCGTCGCGGTCATGGGCCGCTTCGGGATGATGCTCATCCTCGCCCGGCGCCACTTCCGTGAACGGAACAGACGCCGGTTCAGCTGGGGGCCACCGGTCACCGGCCCGGTCAGCGTGATCGTCCCGGCGTACAACGAGAAGGAGTGCATCGCCAACACCCTCGAATCGCTGGCAGCAAGCACCCATCCGATCGAGGTCATCGTCGTGGACGACGGCTCGACGGACGGCACCTCCGAGATCGCGCGCACGGCGGCCGACCAGCTCGGCATGCGCAACGTCCGGGTCATCCGCCAGGAGAACGCCGGCAAGCCCGCCGCCCTCAACAACGGGGTGCGCAGCGCCAGTTACGACATCGTCGTGATGATGGACGGCGACACCGTCTTCGAACCCGACACGGTCGGCAAGCTCGTCCAGCCCTTCGCCGACCCGGGCGTCGGCGCGGTCGCGGGCAACGCCAAGGTCGGCAACCGCGACACCGTGATCGGTGCCTGGCAGCACATCGAGTACGTGATGGGCTTCAACCTCGACCGGCGGATGTACGACCTGCTGCGCTGCATGCCCACCATCCCGGGCGCGATCGGCGCGTTCCGCCGGGACGCGGTGCTGGAGGTGGGCGGCATGAGCGAGGACACGCTCGCCGAGGACACCGACATCACCATCGCCATGCACCGCGCGGGCTGGCGGGTCGTCTACCAGGAGCACGCCCGCGCCTGGACCGAGGCGCCGGGCTCGCTCAAACAGCTCTGGTCACAGCGCTACCGCTGGTCGTACGGCACCATGCAGGCCCTCTGGAAGCACCGCAGGTCCCTGACGGACAGCGGCCCCTCCGGCCGCTTCGGCCGGGTCGGCATGCCGCTGGTCGTGATCTTCCAGATCATCACCCCGGTCTTCGCCCCGCTGATCGACGTCTTCACCGTCTACGCGATGATCTTCGTCGACTTCCAGGCGTCCCTGCTGGCCTGGCTGGCCGTCCTCGGCGTCCAACTCGTCTGCGCCGCCTACGCCTTCAAGCTGGACAAGGAGAAGTACCGCTATCTGCTGATGCTCCCGCTCCAGCAGCTCGCCTACCGCCAGATGATGTATCTCGTCCTGATCCACTCCTGCGTCACCGCCCTCACCGGCGGCCGGCTGCGCTGGCAGAAGCTGAAGCGCACCGGCGAGGTCGGCACCCCGGCGGGGGCGAGCTGATGGGGTCGCACAGGAGAGGGGCGACGACCGCCGAACCCGTCGGCCCCGCGCCCACGGCACCGGACGACGCCCCTCCCCGGGCCCAGGGGCGCGACCGCTACTTCGACACCCTCCGCGCCCTCGCCCTCGTCCGCGTGGTGACGTACCACACCTTCGGCTGGCCCTGGGCCGGCATGGTGTTCCCCTCCATGGGCATCATGTTCGCCCTCGCCGGCACCCTGATGGCGAAGTCCCTGGAACGCCCCGCCTCCCAGGTGATCAGGAGCCGTGTCCGCCGGCTCCTGCCCCCCTTCTGGTTCTGGGGCCTCTTCGTGGTCGTCGCCATGCTGGTCCACGGGTGGATGCCCGGCTGGCAGATCGTCTTCTGGGTCGTCCCGCTGGGCGACCCCCCGGGCGACGCCTGGGGCGAACAGGCCTGGGAGATCCTCTGGTACCTGCGCACCTACCTCTGGTTCGTGCTCCTCTCCCCGGCCCTGCTGAGGCTGTTCCGGCCGGCCCCGGTCCCGGTCCTCCTCCTGTCCCTCTCGCCCGTCCTGGTGTTCCACTTCCTCTGGGAGCCCCCGGACGACCGGTTCGGCAACGCCCTGACCGACCTGGCCACCTTCCTCTTCTGCTGGATGCTGGGCTTCGCCCACCGCGAGGGCGTCCTCGCCCGGCTGAAGCCCCTCGCCGTGACCGTCCTGTCCCTGGCGGCCCTCGGCTTCGGCGCCTGGTACGCCTTCACCCACCAGGAGGAGACCGGCTCGTACGACCTCGACGACATCCCCCTCGCCCAGGCGTTCTTCTCCGCCGGCTTCGTGACGCTGCTCCTCTACGCGAAGGCGTACTTCAAGGTCGACTTCGCCGGGCTCACCCGCTTCCGGCGGCTGGACCGGACCGTCAGGGTCTTCAACTCCCGCGCGGTGACGATCTACCTGTGGCACGAGATCGCCCTGATCCTCGCCGTCCCGCTGATCGACCGGTTCTGGGACGTCCCCGCCTTCGAGACGTACCTGCCGCTGGAGAGCCAGTGGTTCATGTTCGGCGTCGGCTGGCTGTTGATCGGCGTCTTCGTGCTGCTCTGCGGCTGGGTGGAGGACGTGGCGGCCAGGAAGCAGCCGAGGCTGCTGCCGTAGACGGGCCGTGGACAGGTCGTGGACCGTGGGTGGGCCGGACGTCGGTGCGTCCGGCCCGTACTGCCACAATGGGCCCGTGACCCGCGCATCCCTGGACAAGCAGCCGCACGAAGTCGCCTCGATGTTCGACCGAGTGGCGAAACGGTACGACCTGACCAACGACGTGCTGTCCCTCGGACAGGACCGCCGCTGGCGCAAGGACGTCGCGAAGGCGGTGGACGCCCGGCCCGCGCAGAAGATCCTGGACCTCGCGGCCGGTACGGGCACCTCCTCGCTGCCCTTCGCGCAGAGCGGCGCGTACGTCGTCCCCTGCGACTTCTCCCTCGGCATGCTCCGGGTCGGCAAGGACCGCCACTCCTGGCTGCCCTTCACCGCGGGCGACGCCACGAAGCTGCCGTTCAAGGACGACACCTTCGACGCGGTGACCATCTCCTTCGGTCTGCGCAACGTGCAGGACACCGACACCGCGCTGCGTGAGCTGTACCGGGTGACCAAGCCCGGCGGGCGCGTCGTGATCTGCGAGTTCTCCCACCCGACGTGGGCGCCGTTCCGGACCGTCTACACCGAGTACCTGATGCGCGCGCTGCCGCCGGTCGCCCGCGCGGTGTCGTCCAACCCGGACGCGTACGTCTATCTCGCCGAGTCCATCCGCGCCTGGCCCGACCAGGCCGGCCTCGCCGAGCGCCTCCGGAAGGCCGGCTGGGACAAGGTCGCCTGGCGGAACCTCTCGGGCGGGATCGCCGCGCTGCACCGGGGGTTCAAGGCCCAGCCGTAGGCCCCGACTCGGCCCGCTCGGCGCTGATTTCACCCGTACGGGGGACGTCCGTCGGGTCATGGTGTTGACGAGAACCGGTCAACAGAAACTACCGTCCGTTGATACATCGGCACGCGCCGGTGATGTCGTACGACGGGGGATTCATGACGGCCTACTGCCCGCACTGCGGAACACCGGGACCCGACGAGGCACGCTTCTGCATGAAGTGCGGGCGGGAACGCCCGCCGGTTCCGTCGTCGGTTCCGTCCTCGGTTCCCTCACCTGTTCCGTCACCCGTCCCGCCGACGGCTCCGCCCCAGGTGCCCCAGGCGCCTTCGGGACCCCCGCCGACTTCGCAGGCCCCGCAGGCCTCACCGGCTCCACCGGGTGTGCCGCCCCTCGGGCCGCCACCGCCCCCTCCCGAGTACGCCCCCGTCCCGGCCCGCCCCTCGCCCTTCGGCGCCTTCCTGGGCCGGGCCTTCCGGGGTGACTGGGGCGGGTCCGCCCTGGCCGCGCTCTGGCCGGTGGGGCTGCTCTTCGCCGCCGCCGTCGCCCTGGCCGTCCCGTCCTACGGCCAGAGCAACCAGGACGACCAGTACTTCGTGGGCTTCGCCGACCGGCTGGGCCTCGCCCTCGCCGGCCTCCTCCAGGGCCTCGGCGGCGGCTTCACGGTCTCCGAGTCCGGCGACGGCGACTACACGAGCGAGTACCAGTCAGCCGAGGGCGCCGTCACCTTCACCCTGGTCCCGCTCGCGGTGACGCTGCTGTTCCTCGGGGCGCTCTGGATCGGCCTGCGGCAGCTCCGGACGCGCCGAGCGGTACGCGGGGCGTACGGCGCTGGGTACGGGGTCGCGTACGGAGCCACGTACGCCGGTGCCGGTGCCGGTGCCGGGTGGCCGGGCGCGGTGCCCGCCGGGAGCCGGACCGCCGGGCTCGAAGCGGCCGTGCGGGTCACGCTGCTGGTGACGGCCGCCGTACTGCTGCTCGGGCTGTTCGCCCAGCCCGAGGTCGCGCTCGTCGAGGTCTCGACCTCCCCCTGGCGCGCGGCACTGGGCGCGCTGCTGCTCACCGCCGCCGTCTCGGTGGGCCTGTCGCAACGCGACGACCTGGCCGCCTGGCTGGCCGTCCGCCCCGGTCCCCGGGCCCTGTTCCGGGCGACCGGAACGGCCGTACGCGCCATGGCGATCGTCCTCGCCCTCTGCTCGCTCGTCGCCTTCGTCGTCCTCGTGGCGAACGACGACTGGCAGTCCGAATGGGAGGAGGACCTCAACCCGCTCCTGCTCGTCCTGCTCGTCCTGCCCAACCTCGCCGTCAACCTCCTCGGCCTCTCGTGGGGCGCGTCCATCACCGGCGAGGCGGGCCGCACCCGGTACGGCGACGGCGACTCGTCGTTCGGCGGCGACTCGTCCGGCGACCACGGTCTCGCCGAGTCCGGCCCGTACGGCGGCTACGAGCGCGAGTCGTTCGGGCTCTCCGAACTGGGCGACGCCGTCAACTCCTGGGCGGTCGTGGGCGCGTTGACGCTCGGCGCGGTCTGCGCCCTGATCCTCGGCGTCCTCGCGGCCCGCCGCTCCCCGGGCCGCGGCGAGCAACTCCTCGCCGCCGGTGTGTTCTTCGGTCTCTTCCTCCTCCTCGCCGGTGTCAGCGGCTTCGGCATGGAGGCCTCCGGCTCCGCCACGACCGACTTCAGCGGCGAGTTCTCGTCCACGGGGCAGGGGAACGCCGGCCTCGACCTCCCCGAGGTGCTCCTCTTCGGCCTCCTGTGGATCTTCGGCGCGGCCCTTCTCGCGCCCTACCTGGTCCGGCTGACCGGAGGACGTAGGGCGACGACCGCCCCGCCGGTCCCACCGATGCCGGGGATGCCTGCGATGCCGGGGATGCCAGGGCTGCCTGCGATGCCGGGCAGCGGCCCGGCCTCGATGCCGGCCCCGGCTCCGTACGAGCCCCCGCTCGTGCGCCTGGACCACCACCGGGCGCCGTCCGCCGAGCCATCCGCGCCCCGCAGCCGCGCCCTCGTCTGGACGCTCACCGTCGCGGCGGCCTTCGCGATCGGCGGGGGAGGGGCGGCGGCGATCCTGCTCTGGCAGAAGTAGGCGGGCAGGGACGGGCCTCGCGTCACCGGAGCACCGCGAACGGGTCCCCCGGCTCGTCCAGTGCCCTGCGCAACCCGGGCGGAGGGCCCCCGTGCCGGGGCTCCCGCACGCCCCCGCCGTCGTCCCCCGACTCGAACCACACGGTCACGGCGGCCCCGCGCGGCACCTTCACCCCCGGCGGCGGGTACTGCCGTACGACGTAGTCCACGACGGCCAGTTGGAGGTCGGGCCGGTCGGGTGCGACGAGGGTGACCCCGTCCGCCTCGGCCGTCTCGCGCGCGTCCACGGCCATCAGGCCGACGAACCGTGGCACACGCACTTCGAATGACTTGGGTGTTATGCGCACAGATGTTCACCCCCAGCGGTACCGGCAGGGTAACCGCCGAGCGGCCCCGCCCGGAAGCGCTGCGTGGCAATCCGCGCCAAATCGCTACTGTGGGTGACGGGTTGCCGAAATCCCGAACATCGAGCCCTTGCATCGAGCCCTTACGCCGAACCCTTACGCCGACCCCTCACAGGGCCAGCCGGTAGCAGTGCCCCAGCTGTTGGGTGACGGGGACCGTGTACGTCTCCGCCAGTTCCATGCCCAGCCTTCGGGTCACGGCGATGGACCGTTCGTTGCGGGCGTTGACCATCGCGACGACGCCGCCGACGCCCGCCTCCCGCACCCGCTCCACGGTCTGGATCGCGGCGGCGGTCACATACCCCTTCCCCCAGTGGTCCCGGGCGAGCCGCCAGCCGATCTCGATCTCCCCGGTGGGGCCCCACTCCCGGGGCCACGGCTGGGCGCCGGTGAAGCCGATGGCCCGGCCCTCCTCGTCGAGCATGGTCCACAGGCAGAAGCCGTGCTCGGCGTCGTGGCGGCGCTGGCGCGCGGTGAGCTCCTCGTAGACGGACAGCTCGGCCGACCGGCCGCCGTGGAACTCCATGACGTCGGGATCGTCGAAGATCCGGTGCCAGGCGAAGGCGTCCTCGTCGGTGGGGACACGCAGCCGTACGTCGGGCAGAGCTCTGGTCACAGGGGCAGCCCTTCAGCCGATGATCGGTACCGCTGAATAGACTGCCCATGTCCGACGCCTGTCGGCACATGATTTCTGGCCGTCCGGTCCTGCGGACTGCCAGCAGGCTTTGCTCCGATCCTTCTACTTTCTTGGGGAGAACCCGTCGTGACCGAGCCCCAGCCCCTTACCGAACACACCGCCGATGTGATCGTCGTCGGGGCCGGACCAGCCGGTTCCACCACCGCGTACTACCTGGCGAAGGCCGGACTGGACGTGCTGCTCCTGGAGAAGACCAGCTTCCCGAGGGAGAAGGTCTGCGGTGACGGCCTCACGCCCCGCGCCACCAAACAGCTGGTGGCGATGGGCATCGACATCTCCGAGGAGGCCGGCTGGCTCCGCAACAAGGGGCTGCGGATCATCGGCGGCGGTGTCCGCCTCCAGCTCGACTGGCCGGATCTCGCCGCCTATCCGAACTACGGACTCGTCCGCAAGCGCGACGACTTCGACGAGCAGCTCGCCCGCCAGGCCCAGAAGGCGGGCGCCCGGCTGTACGAGCGCTGCAACGTGGGCGCGCCGATCATCGACGACCGCACCGGCCGGATCACCGGCGTGCACGCCAAGCTCGGCGAGGAGAAGCGCGAAGTCACCTTCCACGCCCCGCTGGTGGTGGCGGCCGACGGCAACTCCACCCGGCTCTCCCTCGCGATGGGCCTGCACCGCCGCGAGGACCGCCCCATGGGTGTCGCGGTCCGCACCTACTTCACCTCCCCGCGCCACGACGACGACTACCTGGAGTCCTGGCTGGAACTGTGGGACAAGCGCGGCCCGGGCGACGACCGCCTGCTCCCCGGCTACGGCTGGATCTTCGGCATGGGCGACGGCACGTCCAACGTCGGTCTGGGCGTCCTCAACACCTCCTCCTCGTTCAAGGAGCTGGACTGGCGCGACGTCCTGAAGGCCTGGTGCGCGTCCATGCCGGAGGAGTGGGGCTACACCCCCGAGAACATGACCGGCCCGATCCGCGGCGCCGCCCTCCCGATGGCGTTCAACCGCCAGCCCCACTACACCAAGGGCCTGCTGCTGGTCGGCGACGCGGGCGGCATGGTGAACCCCTTCAACGGCGAGGGCATCGCCTACGCCATGGAGTCCGGACAGATCGCCGCCGACGTCATCGTCCAGGCCCACGCCCGCGCCACCCCCGGGCAGCGCGAACTCGCCCTCCAGCGCTACCCGCAGGTCCTCAAGGACACCTTCGGCGGCTACTACACGATGGGCCGCGCCTTCGTGAAGCTCATCGGCAACCCGAAGATCATGAAGCTGGCCACCCAGCGGGGTCTGACCCACCCGATGCTGATGAAGTTCACGCTGAAGATGCTGGCCAACCTCACCGACCCGACCGGCGGCGACGCGATGGACCGCATCATCAACGGCCTGAGCAAGGTGGCCCCGAAGGCCTGACCCGCGGGCTTCCTCGACACGTCCGGCCGGCCACGGAGCGCTCCGTGGCCGGCCGAACCTCTGTACGCCTCTGAGGGGCTCGCCGCCGCCCCGGAGCGCGGAACACCTTCGGCGCGGGACGACGGGCGCTCTGTGGGGCGCCTGTGGCCTTTCCGCGGGCAGCCCGAGGGCCGCTGTCCCCCTACGGGGAGAGCGGCCCTTCGAAAACGGCCTGTGCGGCCGGGTGGGTCAGAGGACGCGCACCGCGCCCGTCGCCGGGTAGCCGGAGAGGTCCTGGATCACGACGCCCTTGGAGGGGTTCGCCGCGTCGAGGTACTGGCCGTTCCCGACGTAGACACCCACGTGGTACGCCGAACCCTTGGCGCCCCAGTACAGGATGTCGCCGACCTGGAGGTTCGACAGCGAGACCTCGGTGCCGACCGTCGACTGATCCTGTGAGACCCGGGGAAGGTCCACGTTGACCTGCTTGAACGCGGCCTGCACGAGCGAGGAGCAGTCCCACGCGTTGGGGCCCGTGGCACCCAGGACGTAGGCGTCGCCGAGCTGCGCCTTCAGGAAGGAGATGACCGTGCCGACGCTGCCGGAGGCGGGCGCCGTCGTGGTCGTCGTCGACGCGGACGAGTTGGTCGTGAGGGTGGTCCGCTCACTGTCGCGCGAGGCGCGCTCGGCGGCGGCCTTGCGCTCGGCCTCCTCGGCGGCCTTCTTCCGGGCCTCTTCCTTCTTCGCCTTGGCGAGGTCCTTGTCGGCCTGCTTGGCCGCCTCTTCGGCGGCCGCGTCACGCTCGGCCTGCAGCTGGTAGTCGGCCGCCATCGCCTGCGTGGCGTCCGCGGACTGCGCGGCCTGCGTGGCCAGATCGGCCGTGAGGGTGGGCAGTTCGAGCGTCTGCGTCACCGGCTCCGCGGCGAACGCGGCCGTCGACGCGCCGGCCACGGCCACGGTGCTGAGAACGCCACCGGCGACTCCGGCGCGCATCGCGATCGAGGACGCGTTGCGGCGGGGCTTCCGGTGGCTGCGTATGTGAGCGGTGTGGGACATGGGTACAAGCGGTACCAGCGACTCCTCCATACCTTCAAGAAACGTGTGCTGCGCCACAGTTGTTCAACCCAGGCGCCAAATTTCCTGTGCGTCACTCTTTATTGACGCCGTAACGGTCATAGCGGACACGACTCAACAAGCCTTTGATCATGCACTTTCGTGATTACGCCCGAATTGCCCTGCGCTTACCACCGATCGCAGCGAGTGGCCAAGGCTGGTTGATTTGATCTCCCTGTGATGTGACGCAGGTCACGGAACGGTCGCCCGACTCCCCGGCGTCCCGCGCGGGTGTGGCGCGAATGTGTCCGTCCGCGACGCTCGTGAACGCGTGCACGCGTCCACATCGGTCGTCGGACCTCCCTCCGGGGTGTGAACGCCGCATCCTATCAAGCGACCCCGTCCAGCACCAATTTGCATGCAGCGGAACTCTCTTGATATGGAGACGCCATGCGTGACCAGCGGTAACGCTTAAAAATGTCACTTCTGGTGATCAGTCTGGCGCTTCGTGTATGAAGATCGTCGCTCATCCGACTTCATGATCCTTCGTCAGGTGGTGGAGATCACAAACTCGGTGCTGCACCCGTGTCGCAGATCACAGACCGGCAGGCATAGGATGCGGGGCAGTTGGGCTTGTGACCTGCTTCACATGTTCGCGATCTTCGTCGGGACGGGCGGAGTTCGTGGGACCGGTGGGGCGGGGGAGCAGGGCCCACGCCATCCGCCAGCAGTCAGTGCCGACTGAGAGGAGCGAGGAGCGGTGAACGCTTATGCGCCCATCCTCGTACTGGGAGCCCTCGGGGCAGGCTTTGCGATCTTCTCCGTGGTCATGGCCACGCTGATCGGCCCGAAGCGCTACAACCGGGCCAAGCTCGAGGCCTACGAGTGCGGGATCGAGCCCACCCCCACGCCGGCCGGCGGCGGGCGATTCCCCATCAAGTACTACCTGACGGCGATGCTCTTCATCGTCTTCGACATCGAGATCGTCTTCCTCTACCCCTGGGCCGTCACCTTCGACGCCCTGGGTGTTTTCGGGCTCGTGGAGATGCTGCTCTTCGTGCTCACCGTCTTCGTCGCCTACGCGTACGTCTGGCGGCGCGGCGGCCTGGAATGGGACTGAGGGGCCTTTAGACCATGGGACTCGAAGAAAAACTGCCGAGCGGTTTCCTGCTGACCACCGTCGAGCAGGCCGCGGGCTGGGTACGCAAGGCATCCGTCTTCCCCGCCACCTTCGGCCTCGCCTGTTGTGCCATCGAGATGATGACCACGGGTGCGGGGCGCTACGACCTGGCGCGCTTCGGAATGGAGGTGTTCCGGGGCTCGCCGCGTCAGGCGGACCTGATGATCGTGGCCGGCCGGGTCAGCCAGAAGATGGCGCCGGTGCTGCGGCAGGTCTACGACCAGATGCCGAATCCCAAGTGGGTGATCTCCATGGGGGTCTGCGCGTCGTCCGGCGGCATGTTCAACAACTACGCGATCGTCCAGGGCGTCGACCACATCGTCCCCGTCGACATCTATCTGCCGGGCTGCCCGCCGCGGCCCGAGATGCTGATGGACGCGATCCTCAAGCTCCACCAGAAGATCCAGACGTCCAAGCTCGGCGTGAACGCCGAGGAAGCGGCCCGCGAGGCGGAGGAGGCGGCCCTCAAGGCGCTCCCCCTCATCGAGATGAAGGGGCTGCTGCGATGAGCGACGCGAACGGGGTGAACCCCGAGAAGGACCTCGCCGCCTCCAACCTCCCCGGCCAGCGCGGCGACGGCGGTGAGGAGATCCGCGTCCAGCGCGGCATGTTCGGCGCGAACAACGGCGGCGACACCTCCGGCTACGGCGGCCTGGTCCGCTCGATCCGCCTGCCCGGCTCAGCGAACCGCCCCTACGGCGGCTGGTTCGACGAGGTCGCCGACGAACTGGAGGGCGCCCTGGAGGAACAGGGCCTCGTCCCCGAGAACGTGATCGACAAGACGGTCGTCGACCGCGACGAGATCACCTTCCACATCGAGCGCGAGTACCTACCGCGCGTCGCCCGCACCCTCCGCGACGACCCGGCCCTCCGCTTCGAACTGTGCACGGGCGTCTCCGGCGTCCACTACCCCGGCGACAAGGGCCGCGAGCTGCACGCCGTCTACCACCTGCGGTCGATCACCCACAACCGGCTGATCCGCCTGGAGGTCTCCGCCCCCGACGCCGACCCGCACATCCCGTCGCTCGTCCCCGTCTACCCGACCAACGACTGGCACGAGCGCGAGACGTACGACTTCTTCGGCATCGTCTTCGACGGCCACCCCGCGCTGACGCGGATCATGATGCCGGACGACTGGCAGGGCTTCCCGCAGCGCAAGGACTACCCCCTCGGCGGCATCCCCGTCGAGTACAAGGGCGCCCAGATCCCGGCTCCGGACCAGCGGAGGTCGTACTCATGAGCACGCAGCACGCATCCGCCGACGCATCCGCCGACGCGTCCGCCGCCTCGGCGCGCGAGACCACCGAGGGCACCGTCTACACGGTCACCGGCGGCGACTGGGACGAGGTCGCCGAGACCGCGGCCCGCTCCGACGACGAGCGCATCATCGTCAACATGGGCCCCCAGCACCCGTCCACCCACGGCGTGCTCCGGCTCATCCTGGAGATCGACGGCGAGACCGTCACCGAGGCCCGCTGCGGCATCGGCTACCTCCACACCGGCATCGAGAAGAACCTCGAATACCGCACGTGGACCCAGGGCACCACGTTCGTGACGCGCATGGACTACCTGACGCCGTTCTTCAACGAGACGGCGTACTGCCTGGCCGTGGAGAAACTCCTCGGCATCGAGGACCAGATCCCCGACCGCGCCTCGATCATCCGGGTGCTCCTGATGGAGCTGAACCGGCTCTCCTCCCACCTGGTGTGCATCGCCACCGGCGGCATGGAGCTGGGCGCCACCACGATCATGATCTACGGCTTCCGTGATCGTGAACTGATTCTCGACATCTACGAGCTGATCACCGGCCTGCGCATGAACCACGCGTACATCCGGCCCGGCGGACTCGCCCAGGACCTGCCGCCCGGCGCGGTGGACCAGATCCGCGAGTTCGTGAAGAAGATGGAGAAGAACCTTCCCGAGTACGACAAGCTCGCCACCGGGAACCCCATCTTCAAGGCCCGTATGCAGGACGTCGGCTATCTCGATCTGTCCGGCTGCATGGCCCTCGGTGCCACCGGCCCGATCCTCCGCTCCGCCGGTCTCCCGCACGACCTGCGCAAGGCCCAGCCGTACTGCGGCTACGAGACGTACGACTTCGACGTCCCGACCGCCGACACCTGCGACTCCTACGGCCGCTTCCTGATCCGCCTCGAAGAGATGCGCCAGTCCCTGCGGATCGTCGAACAGTGTCTGGACCGGCTGCAGCCCGGCCCGGTCATGGTCTCCGACAAGAAGATCGCCTGGCCCGCCCAGCTCGCGCTCGGACCGGACGGACTCGGCAACTCCCTGGACCACATCAAGAAGATCATGGGCACCTCCATGGAGGCCCTGATCCACCACTTCAAGCTGGTGACCGAGGGGTTCCGCGTCCCGCCGGGACAGGCGTACACGGCGGTCGAGTCGCCCAAGGGCGAACTCGGGGTGCACGTCGTCTCCGACGGAGGCACCCGCCCCTTCCGGGTCCACTTCCGCGACCCGTCCTTCACCAATCTGCAGGCCATGGCGGCGATGTGCGAGGGCGGCCAGGTCGCCGACGTCATCGTCGCCGTCGCGTCCATCGACCCCGTGATGGGAGGCGTCGACCGGTGACCACCACCCCCGAGGGCGTCAGCCTGGGCATGCCCCAACTGCCCGCGCCCGACTTCCCGGCCGAGGTCCGGGCCCGGCTGGAGCGGGACGCCGCCGACGTCATCGCCCGCTACCCGGACTCCCGGTCCGCCCTGCTGCCGCTGCTGCACCTCATGCAGTCGGAGGAGGGCCATGTCACCCGCACCGGTATGCGGTTCTGCGCCGAGGTGCTCGGCCTGACCACGGCCGAGGTCACCGCGGTCGCCACCTTCTACTCCATGTACCGCCGGAGGCCCTCCGGCGACTACCAGGTGGGCGTCTGCACCAACACCCTGTGCGCGGTCATGGGCGGCGACGCGATCTTCGAGGCGCTGCAGGACCACCTCGGTGTCGGCAACGGCGAGACCACCGGCGACGGCAAGGTCACCCTGGAGCACATCGAGTGCAACGCGGCCTGCGACTTCGCGCCGGTCGTGATGGTCAACTGGGAGTTCTTCGACAACCAGACCGTCGACAGCGCCAAGCGCCTCGTCGACGAGCTGCGCGACGGGGCCGAGGTCGCGCCCACGCGCGGGGCGCCGCTGTGCAGCTTCAAGGACACCGCGCGGATCCTCGCCGGCTTCCCCGACGAGCGGCCCGGGGCCGTCGAGGCGAGCGGCGGTGCGGGACCCGCGTCGCTGGTCGGTCTCCGCCTGGCCAGAGGAGAGACCGGACCCGCGCGCGTGGTCCATCCGCGGGACGGCGGCCCGACCGACGAGCCGCAGGACAGGAAGACGCACCAGGCCGAGGGCCGGAAGGCGCACGAGCCGTCGCCGACCGAGCACCTCAGCTCGCACGACGCGCCACAGGAGACCTCGGCCTCCGACCCCGCCCACCCGGCAGGGCCCGCCGCCGAGGAGGGGGAGTGATGACGTTGGCACCCGAGATCAAGGGCACCAGCCCGGAGAAACTGCTCGCACCCGTGCTGTCGGCCTTCTGGGACGAGGACAGGCCGTGGTCGCTCGACGTCTACCGAAGGCACGAGGGGTACGAGGGGCTGCGCAAGGCGCTGGCCATGTCACCGGACGACGTCATCGCGTACGTCAAGGAGTCGGGACTGCGCGGCCGTGGCGGCGCGGGATTCCCGACCGGAATGAAATGGCAGTTCATTCCCCAGGGTGATGGAAAACCACATTATCTAGTTGTCAACGCCGACGAGTCGGAGCCCGGAACGTGCAAGGACATTCCGCTCCTCTTCGCGAACCCGCACAGCCTCATCGAGGGCATTGTCATCGCCTGTCATGCCATCAGGTCTTCGCATGCCTTCATCTATCTGCGTGGTGAGGTCGTCCCCGTTCTGCGGCGGTTGCACGAGGCCGTACGCGAGGCGTACGAGGCCGGCTTCCTCGGCGAGAACATTCTCGGCAGCGGACTCGATCTCCAGCTCACCGTGCACGCCGGCGCCGGCGCGTACATCTGTGGTGAGGAGACCGCACTGCTCGACTCGCTCGAAGGCCGCCGTGGTCAACCGCGGCTGCGTCCCCCCTTTCCTGCTGTCGAGGGCCTCTACGCGTGCCCGACTGTCGTGAACAACGTCGAATCGATCGCGTCGGTTCCCGCCATCATGCACAAGGGCAAGGAATGGTTCAGGTCGATGGGCAGCGAGAAGTCCCCGGGCTTCACGCTCTACTCGCTCAGCGGCCATGTCGCCAGCCCCGGCCAGTACGAGGGCCCACTCGGCATCACCCTCCGTCAGCTCCTGGAGATGAGCGGTGGCATGCGGCCCGGACACCGCCTCAAGTTCTGGACGCCGGGCGGCTCCTCGACCCCGATGTTCACCGACGAGCACCTCGACGTCCCCCTGGACTACGAGGGAGTGGCCGCCGCGGGTTCCATGCTCGGCACCAAGGCACTCCAGTGCTTCGACGAGACCACCTGCGTCGTACGGGCCGTCACCCGCTGGACCGAGTTCTACGCCCACGAGTCCTGCGGCAAGTGCACCCCCTGCCGTGAAGGCACCTACTGGCTGGTGCAGTTGCTGCGCGACATCGAGGCCGGCAAGGGCGTCATGAGCGACCTCGACAAGCTGAACGACATCGCCGACAACATCAACGGCAAGTCCTTCTGCGCCCTCGGCGACGGCGCCGCCTCGCCGATCTTCTCCTCCCTCAAGTACTTCCGCGCGGAGTACGAGGACCACATCACGGGCCGGGGCTGCCCCTTCGACCCGGCCAGGTCGACCGCCTGGGCCGACAAGGACAAGCACGCGGAGGTGAACGCATGACCGTGACCACCAGCGCTCCCTCCGGGGGCGGGGAGGCGGCGGTCCCGCCGGAAGATCTCGTCTCGCTGACGATCGACGGCGCCGAGATCAGCGTGCCCAAGGGCACCCTGGTCATCCGGGCCGCCGAGCAACTCGGCGTCGAGATCCCCCGCTTCTGCGACCACCCCCTCCTGGACCCGGTCGGCGCCTGCCGGCAGTGCATCGTCGAGGTCGAGGGCCAGCGCAAGCCCATGGCGTCCTGCACGATCACCTGTACGGACGGGATGGTCGTCAAGACTCATCTGACCTCCCCGGTCGCGGAGAAGGCCCAGAAGGGTGTGATGGAGCTCCTGCTCATCAACCACCCGCTGGACTGCCCCGTCTGCGACAAGGGCGGCGAATGCCCCCTGCAGAACCAGGCCATGTCGCACGGCCACTCGGAGTCCCGCTTCGAGGGCCGCAAACGCACCTACGAGAAGCCGGTACCGATCTCCACCCAGGTACTGCTCGACCGCGAGCGGTGCGTGCTGTGCGCCCGCTGCACCCGCTTCTCCAACCAGGTCGCCGGCGACCCGATGATCGAACTGGTCGAGCGGGGCGCCCTCCAGCAGGTCGGCACCGGCGAGGGCGACCCCTTCGAGTCGTACTTCTCCGGGAACACCATCCAGATCTGCCCGGTCGGCGCGCTGACCTCGGCGGCGTACCGATTCCGCTCCCGTCCCTTCGACCTCGTCTCCTCGCCGTCCGTGTGCGAGCACTGCTCCGGCGGCTGCGCGACCCGCACCGACCACCGGCGCGGCAAGGTCATGCGGCGGCTCGCGGCGAACGACACCGACGTCAACGAGGAGTGGATCTGCGACAAGGGCCGCTTCGCGTTCCGCTACGCGCAGCGTCCGGACCGGCTCACCACCCCACTCGTCCGCAACGCCGACGGTGTCCTGGAACCCGCGTCCTGGCCGGAGGCCCTGGAGGTGGCCGCCCGCGGACTCCTCGCCGCGCGCGGCCGGGCCGGTGTCCTCACCGGCGGCCGGCTCACCGTCGAGGACGCCTACGCGTACAGCAAGTTCGCGCGCGTGGCGCTCGACACCAACGACATCGACTTCCGCGCGCGCGTGCACAGCGGCGAGGAGGCCGATTTCCTGGCCGCCCGGGTCGCCGGACGGGGCCGCGACCTCGACGGTACGGGCGTCACGTACGCCTCGCTGGAGGAGGCGCCCGCGGTCCTGCTGGTCGGGTTCGAGGCCGAGGAGGAGGCGCCCGGCGTCTTCCTGAGGCTGCGCAAGGCCTGGCGCAAGCACAAGCAGCAGGTGTACTCGCTGGCCACGCACGCCACCCGGGGCCTCACGAAGGCCGGCGGCACGCTGCTGCCCGCCGCGCCCGGCACCGAGACCGAGTGGCTGGACGCCCTCGCCAGCGGCTTCGGTCTCGACGAGGACGGCACCAGGGCCGCCGAGGCGCTGCGCGCCGAGGGCGCCGTGATCGTCGTCGGCGAGCGGTTCGCGGCCGTCGCCGGCGGACTCACCGCCGCCGTACGGGCCGCGTCCCTGACCGGCGCGAAGCTGGTGTGGATCCCGCGCCGGGCGGGGGAGCGGGCCGCCGTCGAGGCGGGCGCCCTGCCGTCGGCGCTGCCGGGCGGACGCCCGGCCACCGACCCGCGCGCGCGGGAGGAGGTCGCCGCCGCCTGGGGCGTCGCCGAACTCCCCGCGCGCTACGGCCGGGACACCGGGCAGATCGTCGAGGCCGCCGCCACCGGAGAGCTCGGGGCCCTGGTGGTGGCGGGTGTGGAACTCGCCGATCTGTCCGATCCGCCGCGCGCGCGTGAGGCGCTGTCCGCGGTGGGCTTCCTGGTGTCGCTGGAACTGCGGCCCAGCGAGGTCACCGACCGCGCGGACGTCGTCCTCCCGGTCGCCGCCGTCGCCGAGAAGGCGGGCACCTTCCTCAACTGGGAAGGCCGCGTGCGGATGTTCGAGGCCGCACTGAAGCCCGACCAGATGACCCGCCGGGTGGCACCCACCGACGCACGGGCCCTGCAGATGCTGGCCGACGCCATGGACGTCCACCTCGGGCTGCCCGATCTGCGCACCACGCGCGCGGAGCTGGACCGGCTCGGGTCGTGGGACGGGGCGCGGGCCAACGAGCCGGTGGAGGTCGCCGCCGCGCTGCCCCGCCCGGCCGCCGGAGAGGCCGTGCTCGCCGGGCACCGGCTGCTGCTCGACCAGGGCCGCCTCCAGGACGGCGACGACGCGCTCGCCGGGACCCGGCACGCCGCCCACGCGCGCGTGTCCGCCGCCACGGCCGCCGAGGCAGGCGTCAAGAACGGCGACGTCCTCGCGGTCAGCGGCCCCGCCGGGGCCGTCGAACTGCCGCTGCTGATCACCGAGATGCCCGACCGCGTGGTCTGGCTGCCGCTGAACTCCACCGGCTCGGGCGTCGCCTCCGACACCGGGGCGACACCCGGCGCACTCGTCCGTATCGGCCCCGCGACCCTCCCGGCCGAGGCCCCCGAGGAGGTGGAGGCGTGAGCCCCTTGTACCTCGCCGCGGAAGACCTCTCGATGTTCGGCCGCGACCCCTGGTGGCTGGTCGTCGTCAAGGCGGTGTTCTGCTTCGCCTTCCTGATGATCACCGTGCTGTTCTCCATCGTGTGGGAACGCAAGGTCGTCGCCTGGATGCAGCTGCGCATCGGCCCCAACCGGCACGGCCCCTGGGGCATGCTCCAGTCGCTCGCCGACGGCATCAAGCTGATGCTCAAGGAAGACGTCATCGTCAAACGCGCGGACAAGGTCGTCTACGTCCTCGCGCCGATCGTCGCGGCCATCCCGGCCTTCATGGCGATCGCGGTGATCCCCTTCGGTCCCGCAGGCAACGAGATCTCGATCTTCGGCCAGCGCACCACGATGCAGCTCACCGACCTGCCGATCGCGATGCTCTACATCCTCGCGGTCGCCTCCGTCGGCATCTACGGCATCGTCCTCGCGGGCTGGAGCTCCGGCTCCACCTACCCGCTCCTCGGCGGCCTGCGCTCCTGCGCGCAGATGATCTCGTACGAGATCGCCATGGGCGCCGCGTTCGCCTCCGTCTTCCTCTACTCCGGGTCGATGTCGACCTCGGCGATCGTGGAGGCGCAGGCGGACCGCTGGTACATCGTGCTGCTGCCGGTCTCGTTCGTGATCTACATCGTGACCATGGTCGGCGAGACCAACCGCGCCCCGTTCGACATGCCGGAGTCCGAGGGCGACCTGGTCGGCGGCTTCAACACCGAGTACTCGTCGATCAAGTTCGCGATGTTCATGCTCGCCGAGTACGTCAACATGGTGACCGTCTCCGCGGTGTCGGTGACGCTCTTCCTCGGCGGCTGGCGGGCCCCCTACCCCATCAGCACCTTCTGGGAGGGCGCCAACCACGGCTGGTGGCCGATGCTCTGGTTCGTGGTGAAGGTGCAGCTGCTGCTGTTCTTCTTCATCTGGCTGCGCGGCACCCTCCCGCGCGTCCGCTACGACCAGCTGATGAAGCTCGGCTGGAAGGTCCTCCTCCCGGTCTCCGTGGTCTGGCTGATGCTCGTCGCGACCGTACGGACCCTGCGCAACGAGAACTACGACTTCGCCGAGATCGCCCTGTACGTGGCCGGCGCCGTCATCGTCCTGTTCCTGCTCTCCGTGGTCGCCGACATGTTCCGCGACCGGCGCGAAGCACAGGAACTGCCCGCGGAACCGGCCGGGTTCGACCCGATGGCGGGTGGATTCCCCGTACCGCCCCTGCCCGGACAGACCCTCCCGCCGGTGCCGCGCAGGCGCCCGCGCCGGGAGCGGGAGCTGATTGTCAGTGGTGGGTCCGATACTGACAGTGACGGATCTTCGAATGGGAGGGAGGCGTCCGATGGCTGAGGAGCCGAAAGAGAACAAGCAGGGGTTCCAGAACCCCGTCGCCGGCTTCGGCGTGACCTTCAAGGCCATGTTCAAGAAGCGGCTGACCGAGCAGTATCCGGAGCAGCAGAAGACCACGGCCCCGCGGTTCCACGGCAGGCACCAGCTCAACCGCCATCCGGACGGCCTGGAGAAGTGCGTCGGCTGCGAGCTGTGCGCCTGGGCGTGTCCCGCCGACGCCATCTACGTGGAGGGCGCCGACAACACGGACGAGGAGCGCTACTCCCCGGGCGAGCGGTACGGCCGCGTCTACCAGATCAACTACGCCCGCTGCATCCTGTGCGGCCTGTGCATCGAGGCGTGCCCCACGCGCGCGCTGACGATGACCAACGAGTTCGAGCTGGCCGACTCCAGCCGCGCCAACCTCATCTACACCAAGGAGCAGCTGCTCGCCGGTCTGGAGGAGGGCATGGTCGACTCGCCGCACTCCATCTTCCCGGGCACGGACGAACAGGACTACTACCGGGGGCTGGTCACCGAGGCCGCGCCCGGGACGGTACGTCAGGTCGCCGGCTCCAAGGGCGAGAAGCCGGAGGAGAAGGGGGTGGACGTATGAGCGCGCAGTTCTCCCAGCTCGCCGCCTACACCACCTCCACCGGTGAGGCCTTCCAGTTCTGGGTGCTCGGCACGATCGCGGTGATCGGCGCCCTGTGCACCGTCTTCATGAAGAGGGCCGTGCACAGCGCCCTCTGTCTCGCCGGCACGATGGTGATCCTGGCGGTGTTCTACCTCGCCAACGGCGCCTACTTCCTGGGCGTCGTGCAGATCGTCGTCTACACCGGCGCGATCATGATGCTGTTCCTGTTCGTGGTGATGCTCGTCGGTGTCACCGCCGCGGACTCCCTGAAGGAGACCATCAAGGGCCAGCGCTGGCTGGCCCTCCTGTGCGGCGCCGGCTTCGGCATCCTGCTGATCGCGGGCATCGGCAACGCCTCGCTGACGGAGTTCGACGGCCTCGGCACCGCCAACGCGGGCGGCAACGTGGAGGGCCTCGCGGCCCTGATCTTCACCGACTACGTGTTCGCGTTCGAACTCACCGGCGCCCTCCTCATCACGGCCGCCGTCGGCGCCATGGTCCTCACCCACCGTGAGCGCACCGAGCGCGCCAAGACCCAGCGCGAGCTGGCCGAGCAGCGCGTACGCGAGGGCAAGCACCTCCCGCCGCTGCCGGCCCCCGGGGTGTACGCCCGGCACAACGCGGTCGACGTCCCGGGCCTGCTGCCCGACGGCACCACGTCCGAGCTGACCGTCAGCAAGACCCTGCGGGACCGGGGCCAGGTCCGCGATGTGTCGACCGAGGCGCTGAGCGACCTCAAGGCCCTGGAACAGCGCGCCGAGGACCGGCTGGAGCGCACCAACAGCGGCGCCGGAAACGGCGGGAACGGCCGGAACGGCGGCAAGAGCGGGGAGGCAGCGAAGTGAATCCCGTCAACTACCTGTATCTCGCCGCCCTGCTGTTCACGATCGGCGCCACCGGCGTCCTGATCAGGCGGAACGCGATCGTGGTGTTCATGTGCGTGGAGCTGATGCTCAACGCCTGCAACCTCGCCCTGGTCGCCTTCTCCCGGATGCACGGCAATCTCGACGGCCAGATCATCGCCTTCTTCACGATGGTCGTCGCCGCCGCGGAGGTCGTGGTCGGACTCGCGATCATCGTGTCGCTGTTCCGGTCCCGCCACTCGGCCTCGGTCGACGACGCCAGCCTGATGAAGCTGTAAGGGGTCGGAAGAAACGTGGAGAACCTGATTGCGCTGCTGATCGCGGCGCCCCTGCTCGGAGCCGCGGTCCTGCTGTGCGGCGGCCGGCGGCTCGACGCCGTCGGCCACTGGATCGGCACGGCGCTGGCCGCCGCCTCCTTCGTCATCGGCGTGGTCCTCTTCGCCGACATGCTCGGCAAGGAAGCCGAACACCGTGAGATGGGCCAGTTCCTGTTCAGCTGGATCCCCGTCGAGGGCTTCCAGGCCGACGTCGCCTTCCAGCTCGACCAGCTGTCGATGACGTTCGTCCTGCTGATCACCGGAGTCGGCTCGCTCATCCATGTGTACTCGATCGGGTACATGGAGCACGACGAGCGCCGGCGCCGCTTCTTCGGCTATCTGAACCTGTTCCTCGCGGCGATGCTGCTGCTCGTCCTCGCCGACAACTACCTGCTGCTGTACGTCGGCTGGGAGGGCGTCGGCCTCGCCTCGTACCTGCTGATCGGCTTCTGGCAGCACAAGCCCAGCGCCGCCACCGCCGCGAAGAAGGCCTTCCTGGTCAACCGCGTCGGCGACGTCGGCCTGTCCATCGCCATCATGCTGATGTTCACCACCTTCGGGACCTTCGCCTTCGGGCCGGTCCTCGGAGCGGTCGGCGAGACCAGCGAGGGCACGCTCACCGCCATCGCGCTGATGCTGCTGCTGGCCGCCTGCGGCAAGTCCGCCCAGGTGCCGCTGCAGTCCTGGCTCGGGGACGCGATGGAGGGCCCGACCCCGGTCTCGGCCCTCATCCACGCCGCGACCATGGTGACCGCGGGCGTCTACCTGATCGTCCGCTCCGCGAACATCTTCAACGCCTCGCCCGACGCGCAGCTGGTCACGACCGTCGTGGGCGCGGTCACGCTGCTCTTCGGTGCGATCGTCGGTTGCGCGAAGGACGACATCAAGAAGGCCCTCGCCGGGTCGACGATGTCGCAGATCGGGTACATGGTGCTGGCCGCGGGCCTCGGCCCCATCGGCTACGTCTTCGCGATCATGCACCTGGTCACGCACGGCTTCTTCAAGGCCGGCCTGTTCCTCGGCGCCGGCTCGGTCATGCACGGCATGAACGACGAGGTCGACATGCGCAAGTACGGCGGCCTGCGCACGTACATGCCGATCACCTTCGTCACCTTCGGCCTCGGCTACCTCGCCATCATCGGCTTCCCCGGTCTGTCCGGCTTCTTCTCCAAGGACAAGATCATCGAAGCGGCCTTCGCCAAGGGCGGCACCGAGGGCTGGATCCTCGGCGGCGTGGCCCTGCTGGGCGCGGCCCTCACCGCGTTCTACATGACCCGCGTGATGCTGATGACGTTCTTCGGCGAGAAGCGCTGGCAGCCCGACGAGCACGGCCACGAACCGCACCCGCACGAGTCGCCCAAGGTCATGACCATCCCCATGATCGTCCTGGCGGTCGGATCGGTCTTCGGCGGCGCGTACTTCAGCATCGGCGACCGGTTCGTGCACTGGCTGGAGCCCGTCACCCAGCACGCGCACGGCAACCCGCCGATCAGCGCCGCGGCGGTCACCTCGGCCACGGTCGCCGTGATGGTCGTCGGCGTCGGCCTCGCCTGGCTCCAGTACGGGCGCAAGCCCGTCCCCGTCGTCGCCCCGCGCGGATCGCTGCTCACCCGGGCCGCCCGGCGCGACCTGCTCCAGGACGACTTCAACCACGTCGTCCTCGTCCGCGGCGGAGAGCACCTCACACGCTCCCTCGTCTACGTCGACCACACCCTGGTCGACGGCGTCGTCAACGGCACGGCGGCCTCGATGGGCGGCCTCTCCGGACGTCTGCGCCGGATCCAGAACGGCTACGCCCGCTCGTACGCGGTCTCGATGTTCGGCGGCGCTGCGATCCTCATCGCCGCGACCCTGCTGATGAGGGCGGTCTGATACCGATGTCCTTTCCTCTGCTGACAGCGACGGCGGCGCTCCCGGCCCTCGGGGCGATCGCCACGGCCGCCGTACCGGCCCAGCGGCGCAACGCCGCGAAACTGCTGGCGCTGATCGTCTCG
This sequence comes from Streptomyces griseiscabiei, assembly GCF_020010925.1. Lineage (NCBI taxonomy): Bacteria > Bacillati > Actinomycetota > Actinomycetes > Kitasatosporales > Streptomycetaceae > Streptomyces > Streptomyces griseiscabiei. Next base: position 834,197 of record NZ_JAGJBZ010000003.1, read on the forward strand.
CTGGCCACGCTCGTGCTCGCCGCGATCATCGTGGTCCGCTTCGAGCCCGGCGGCGACCGCTACCAGCTCACCGAGTCCCACGCCTGGATCGCGGACTTCGGGGTGCGGTACGAACTGGGCGTGGACGGCATCGCGGTGGCGCTGATCGCGCTCACCGCCCTGCTGATCCCGTTCATCATCCTCGCGGGCTGGCACGACGCCGACCCGCTGGAGACCGGCAACAAGAGGTGGCGGCCGACGCAGGGCTTCTTCGCCCTGATCCTGGCCGTCGAGGCGATGGTGATCATCTCCTTCGAGGCCACCGACGTCTTCCTCTTCTACATCTTCTTCGAAGCCATGCTCATCCCGATGTACTTCCTCATCGGCGGCTTCGGGGACAAGGCCCATGAGCACGGCGACGAGGTGGCGGCGACGCAACGCTCGTACGCCGCCGTGAAGTTCCTCCTCTACAACCTGGTCGGCGGTCTGATCATGCTGGCCGCGGTGATCGGCCTGTACGTGGTCGCCGGGAACTTCTCGCTCCCGGAGATCGCCGAGGCCCGCGCCAACGGCACGCTGGAGATGGCGACCAGCACCGAGCGGTGGCTGTTCCTGGGCTTCTTCTTCGCCTTCGCGGTGAAGGCGCCGCTGTGGCCGCTGCACACCTGGCTGCCCAACGCCATGCAGGAGTCCACCGCCCCGGTCGCCGTGCTCATCACGGCGGTCGTCGACAAGGTCGGCACCTTCGCGATGCTCCGCTTCTGCCTCGGTCTGTTCCCCGAGGCCAGCAAGTGGGCGACGCCCGCGATCCTGGTCCTGGCGCTGATCAGCATCATCTACGGGGCGCTGCTCGCCGTCGGTCAGCGCGACATCAAGCGGCTGGTGGCGTACGCGTCGATCTCGCACTTCGGCTTCATCATCCTGGGCATCTTCGCGATGACCAGCCAGGGCCAGTCCGGCGCGACGCTGTACATGGTCAACCACGGCATCTCCACCGCCGCCCTGATGCTGGTGGCGGGCTTCCTGATCTCCCGGCGCGGGTCCCGGCTCATCGCCGACTACGGCGGGGTGCAGAAGGTCGCACCGGTGCTCGCCGGCACCTTCCTGATCGGCGGCCTCGCGACCCTGTCGCTGCCCGGCCTCGCCCCGTTCGTCAGTGAGTTCCTGGTCCTGGTCGGCACGTTCTCGCGCTACCCGGCGGTCGGGATCGTCGCCACCGTCGGCATCGTCCTCGCCGCGCTGTACGTCCTCGTCCTCTACCAGCGGACGATGACGGGCCCGGTGAAGGCCGGGGTCGAGGGGATGCCCGACCTGAAGGTGCGGGAGCTGGTGGTGGTCGCCCCGCTGATCGTGCTGCTGGTCTTCCTGGGCGTCTACCCGAAGCCGCTCACCGACATCGTCAACCCGGCGGTCGAGCACACCATGTCCGATGTCCAGAAGAAGGACCCCCAGCCCGAGGTGGAGGCGGCCAAGTGAGCGCATCAGCCGTCCACAGCCTGTGGACAACCGCGGCCGACCCGATCACGAAGATCGACGCGCCGAAGATCGAATACGGGCAGCTGTCGCCCACCCTGATCGTCATCGGCGCGGCGATCATCGGGGTCCTGATCGAGGCCTTCGTGCCCCGCAAGTCCCGTTACTACGTTCAAGTGTTCGTCTCCGTGGTCGCCCTCGCCGCCTCCTTCGCGGCGGTCGTCGCCCTCGCGGCCGGCGGATACGGCACCACGAAGGCCGGCATCGCCGCCATGGGCGCCATCGCCGTGGACGGACCGGCCCTGTTCCTCCAGGGCACGATCCTCCTGGCCGGCATCCTCGGCGTCTTCACCTTCGCCGAACGCCGCCTCGACCCCGAGACCCACGGCAACAAGGTCGACTCCTTCGCCGCACAGGCGGCCTCCGTGCCCGGCAGCGACAGCGAGAAGGCCGCCGTCAAGGCCGGGTTCACCACCACCGAGGTCTTCCCGCTGCTGCTCTTCGCCATCGGCGGCATGCTGATCTTCCCGGCGGCCAACGACCTGCTGACCCTGTTCATCGCCCTGGAGGTCTTCTCCCTCCCGCTGTACCTGCTCTGCGCCGTGGCCCGCCGCAAGCGGCTCATGTCGCAGGAGGCCGCCGTCAAGTACTTCCTGCTCGGCGCCTTCGCCTCCGCCTTCACCCTCTTCGGCATCGCCCTGCTGTACGGCTACGCAGGCTCGGTGAACTACGCGACGATCGCCCAGGTCGTCGACGGCACGGTCGGCGACATCAGCCCCGCCCTCGCCGGCACCATGGGCAACGACGCGCTGCTGCTCATCGGCTCCGCCATGCTCGTCATGGGCCTGCTGTTCAAGGTCGGCGCGGTGCCGTTCCACATGTGGACCCCGGACGTCTACCAGGGCGCGCCCACACCGGTCACCGGCTTCATGGCGGCGGCCACGAAGGTCGCGGCCTTCGGCGCGCTGCTCCGGCTCCTGTACGTCGTCCTGCCCGGACTGCGCTGGGACTGGCGGCCGGTCATGTGGGCCGTCGCCATCGTCACCATGCTGGCCGGCGCGATCGTCGCCATCACCCAGACCGACATCAAGCGGCTGCTCGCCTACTCGTCGATCGCGCACGCCGGCTTCATCCTCGCCGGTGTCATCGCGGCCTCGCCCGACGGCGTCTCGTCCGTGCTGTTCTATCTGGGCGCCTACTCGTTCGTGACGATCGGTGCCTTCGCCGTGGTCACGCTCGTACGGGACGCGGGCGGCGAGGCGACCCATCTGTCCAAGTGGGCCGGGCTCGGCCGCAGGTCACCGCTGGTGGCCGCGGTGTTCGCGGTCTTCCTGCTGGCCTTCGCGGGCATTCCGCTGACCTCCGGGTTCGCGGGCAAGTTCGCCGTGTTCAAGGCGGCGGCGGAGGGCGGCGCGGGCGCGATCGTCGTGGTCGGTGTGATCTCCTCGGCCATCGCCGCGTTCTTCTACATCCGTGTGATCGTGCTCATGTTCTTCAGCGAGCCGCGCCCCGAGGGGCCGACGGTCGCCGTGCCGTCGCCGCTGACCATGACCGCGATCGCGGTGGGTGTGGCGGTCACCCTGGTGCTCGGTGTCGCGCCGCAGTACTTCCTGGACCTGGCGGGACAGGCGGGAGTGTTCGTTCGGTAGCGCTTCGCTCAATTGTTCGGACTTGGCGGGGCTCGGCTTCGGGAGAGGCCGGGTCCCGCCGTCCGTTTTCGTGTGGGAGGCGCCCCACGCGGGTGGAGCCTGTGGATAACTCTGAGGCTGTCGGTGCGGGCGCCTATCGTGGCAAGGGCTGGAGGAACCACGGACGGCACAGGACGTCCGGCACGGGACTGTCCGGCACGGGTGTGCCGCACGGGCGTGCGGCACAGGACGCAAGGGCGCGGGGGACGGACGATGATCGGGACGGGCGGGACGAGTGTGATGGCGGACGAGGGCAGGACGACCGGAGCGGACAGCGAGGCGCTGGCCGTGCTCCACAAGGTCTTCGGATACGACGCCTTCCGGGGCGAGCAGGGCGCGGTCATCGAGCATGTGATCGCGGGCGGCGACGCCGTCGTGCTCATGCCCACCGGCGGCGGAAAATCGCTGTGCTACCAGATCCCGTCCCTGGTCAGGCCGGGCACCGGCATCGTCGTCTCCCCGCTGATCGCCCTCATGCAGGACCAGGTCGACGCGCTGCGGGCCCTGGGGGTGCGCGCCGGGTTCATCAACTCCACGCAGGACTTCGACGAGCGGCGCCTGGTCGAGGCCGAGTTCCTCGCCGGCGAGCTGGACCTCCTCTACCTCGCTCCGGAGCGGCTGCGCCTCGACACCACCCTGGACCTGCTGGGGCGCGGCAAGATCTCCGTGTTCGCGATCGACGAGGCCCACTGCGTCTCCCAGTGGGGCCACGACTTCCGCCCCGACTACCTCTCCCTCTCCCTGCTGGGGCAGCGCTGGCCCGACGTACCGCGCATCGCGCTCACGGCCACCGCCACCCGCGCCACGCACCGCGAGATCACCGAGCGGCTGGCCATGCCCCGGGCCCGGCACTTCGAGGCCAGCTTCGACCGGCCCAACATCCAGTACCGGATCGTGCCCAAGGCCGACCCCAAGAAGCAGCTCCTGTCCTTCCTGCGGCAGGAGCACCCCGGCGACGCGGGCATCGTCTACTGCCTCTCCCGCAACTCCGTCGAGCGGACCGCGGAGTTCCTCAGCAAGAACGGCGTCGAGGCGGTCCCGTACCACGCGGGCCTCGACGCGGGCACCCGCGCCGCCCACCAGTCCCGGTTCCTGCGCGAGGAAGGGCTCGTGGTCGTCGCCACGATCGCCTTCGGCATGGGCATCGACAAGCCCGACGTCCGGTTCGTCGCCCACCTCGACCTGCCGAAGTCGGTGGAGGGCTACTACCAGGAGACCGGCCGCGCCGGACGCGACGGGCAGCCCTCCACGGCGTGGATGGCGTACGGCCTCAACGACGTCATACAACAGCGGAAGATGATCCAGGGCAGCGAGGGAGACGAGGCCTTCCGCCGCCGGGCCGCCTCCCATCTCGACGCGATGCTGGCGCTCTGCGAGACCGCCGAGTGCCGGCGCGGCCAGCTCCTGCAGTACTTCGGCCAGGAACCCCAGGCCACGGGCTGCGGCAACTGCGACACCTGCCTCGTACCGCCGGAGACCTGGGACGGCACGGTCGCCTCGCAGAAGGTGCTCTCCACCGTGGTGCGGCTGCAGCGCGAGCGCGGACAGAAGTTCGGCGCCGTGCAGATCGTCGACATCCTGCTGGGGCGGCGGACCGCGAAGGTCATCCAGTTCGACCACGACCAGCTCTCCGTCTTCGGCATCGGCGAGGAACTGGCCGAGGGCGAATGGCGGGGCGTCGTACGGCAGTTGCTGGCCCAGGGCATCCTCGCGGTCGAGGGCGAGTACGGCACGCTCGTGCTCACCGAGGAGAGCGGGGCCGTGCTGCGCAGAGAACGGGACGTGCCCCTGCGCAAGGAGCCGAAGAAGCCGGTGACCGCGCGGGCGGCGTCGGGCGGCGGATCGGGCACCGCCGGCTCCGGCCGCGGCGAGCGCAAGGCCAAGCAGACCGTCGAACTGCCCGACGCCCTGATCCCCGTCTTCGAGGCCCTCCGCGCCTGGCGCGCCGAACAGGCCCGGGAACAGGGCGTCCCCGCCTACGTCATCTTCCACGACGCGACCCTCCGCGAGATCGCGGTCACCGCCCCCGCGTCCGTCGCCGAACTCGGCACGATCAGCGGAATCGGCGAGAAGAAGCTGGCGACGTACGGGGAGGGCGTGCTGGGGGTGTTGGGGGCACTGGGCGGGGCCGGAGCCGGGGCCGAGGCCGGAGCCGGGAGCGGGGGCGCGGCTGGGGACGGGCCCTCGGACGAGTCGTCGGCCGGTGCCTCCGGCGGGGCGAAGAGCCCGTCGCGCGGAGCGTCCACGGAGGCGGGCGCCTTCGACTGGCCGGACGACGAGCCGGAGCCCGAGTTCGACGACTGGGCGTAGAGGACACGCCGCACAGAGGCGAGGGGAGGGGCCGATCATGGAGGCGCAGGACACGGCACAGAGGCTGCGGGCGATCAGCGGGGAACTGGCGGACCGCTTCTACGAGCGGGCCGACGTGGTGCGCACGCTCGTGGTGACCCTGCTGGCCGGGCAGCACTCGCTGCTGCTCGGCCCACCCGGCACGGCGAAGTCCGAGATGGCCAGGGAACTCACCGGCAGGTTCGACGGGGCGGCGTACTGGGAGATCCTCCTGTCGAAGTTCACCGCGCCGACCAGGATGTTCGGTCCCATCGACGTCGCCGCGCTGACCCGGGGCGAGTACCGGCAGGTGTACGAGGGCCGCGCCACGACCGCGCATGTCGCGTTCATCGACGAGATCTTCAAATGCTCCACGGCCGCGCTCAACGAGACCCTGGGCTACCTCAACGAGCGGATCTACCACCCCGAGAACGGCGGCGAGCCGATCCGCTGCCCGCTGATCGGTGCCATCACGGCCAGCAACGAACTGCCCACGGGAGAGGACTCCGCCGCGATCTACGACCGGCTGCTGGTGCGGATCGAGGTCGGCTATCTGGAAGACCCCTCGAACTTCGCCGCGTTGGTCCGCTCCGCCGTCACCCGCCCGGCGCCACCGGCTCGGACCACCGTCGAGCTGACCGCGCTCCGGGGCGCCGTCACCGAGGGCGTCCCGGCCGTGGAGGTGCCCGACGGCATCGTGGACGCGGTGTGCACCCTGCGGGCCGCCCTGCGCCGCAGGGAACTCGTCGCCTCCGACCGCCGCTGGCGGCAGGCGGTGGGCCTGCTCCAGGCCTCCGCGTACCTCGACGGCCGCCCCGCGGTCACCGAGACCGACCTGTCGATCCTGACCCATGTGCTGTGGGACTCCCCGGCCGAACGCCCCACCGTCGAGCGCGAGGTGCTGCACCTGGTCAACCCCGACGCCAAGGAGGCGCTCGACCTGGCCGACACCATGGACGAACTGGAGGCCCAGCTCGACGCCATGGCCGGGCAGTCCCGCGAGGCACTGAGCGAATGGGTCATCAAGAAGGCCCACAACAAGCTGGCCACGGCGGGGAAACGGCTGGAGCAGCTGCGCGAGGAGGCGGTGGGCGCCGGCCGCTCCACCGCCGCCATCGACCGTGTCACCGGCCGCCAGCGCGCCGTCCGCGCCCGCGTCCTCACCGAGGCCCTCGGCGTGGACGCGAGCACGGTGCGGGCCGAACTCTGAGAACCCGGGAGGAGGGGACGACCATGGATGTGGCATCGAGCAGGCTCGACGCGTTGGCGGGCCGCGCCGGACAGTGGGTGGGACTCCCGGCCACCGGGGCCGAGCGGCACACCAGGGCCGTGGTCGGGGACCGGTTCGACCGGATCACCTGGCACGACACCTACGAGCAGTCGGCCGGGCTGCGCGAACTGACCGAGGAGCTGGCCCGGCACGCCGCCGACGACCACGCTCGCACGACCGCCCACGACCACGGTGGCGACCACACCCGCGCCGCCGACCTGCTGAGCGACGTGTTCCTGGCCGCGTACAAGATCCGGCCGAAGCTGCGTGAGCGCGTGGAGATGGCGCCCACCCGACTGGTCAACCACCAGGTGATCACCACGCTGGTGGAGTCACCGGAATTCACCGAACTGCACCGGGAGACGGCCGGCGACCCCTATGCCGCCGCCATGGCCGTGCTCGCCCAGGCCGCCGCGCTGCGCCGGATGCTGGAACGCACCCGGGACGCCCGGGAGCGGACCGAGCAGGCAAGGAGGGCCCAGGAGCAGGCCGAGGACGCGGCGCACGCCGTGGGCGAGGCGCTTCGGAGCGCGGCGGGCGAGGCCGACGAGGACGGCACCGTGGCGGCACCGGCCGCCGACGCCGTGCGGCGGGCGATCGAGACCGCCGAGAGCGCCGAGGCCGCGGCACGGCAGGCCGCCCTGGACGCCGCCCGGGCTGTCGCGGCGGCGGCGCCCGGTATCCGCACCGCCGCGCGGAGCGCGGTGGCACGGGCCGCCGACACCGTGCGGCAGGAGACCGCGCTGATGCGGGCGTGGGGCGTGGGCCCCGGCGAACTGGAGCGGATGCGGTTCGACGAGCGGGCCCGGCTCGCCGAACGGCTGCGCACCGGCCGTCTCGCGGAGTGGGCCGAACTGATCGGCCGCTTCCGGCAGATGGCCGACGGAGAGCGCGCCCGCAAGGTGGAGAACACCGTCGGTGAACTGGTCGGCGTCACCCTCGGCGACGACCTCTCCCGGGTCATCCCCTCCGAACTGGCCAACCTCGGACTGCCCGAGCTGCGCGCGGTGTTCGCCGCACGGTACGCCGCCGGGGAACTGATGCTCTACGACAGCCAGGGGGAGCGGCCGACCGGCAAGGGCGCCGTCATCGCGTGCGTCGACACCTCGCACTCCATGTACGAGGCGGGACCCGGCGGAGTGACCCGGGAGGCGTGGGCCAAGGCGTGCGCCCTGGCACTGCTGGACCAGGCCCGTCACGCGGGGCGGGACTTCGTCGGCATCCTGTTCTCGGCCGCCGACAGGATCCAGGTCTTCCGCTTCCCCGGCGACCGGCCCGCCGACACGGCCCGGGTCATCGACTTCGCGGAGACCTTCCTCGGCGGCGGCACCAGCTACCAGACGCCCCTGACGGCGGCCGGTGAACTGCTGAGGGAGGAGTACGACGACACGGCCCGCGCCCGCGGTGACATCGTGATGCTCACCGACGACGACTGCGGCGTCACCGCCGACTGGCTGCGCGGCTGGCACGACGCCAAACACCGGCTGGGCTTCCGTGTCTTCGGCGTCGCCGTCGGCGCCCCGCGCGTCGCCGAGACCGACTCCGTCCTCGACATCCTGTGCGACAACCTCCGTTCCATATCCGACCTCACGGACGTCCACGCCGCCGCCGACCTGTTCCGCGTGATCTGACCGGCAGCGTCCGTCGTCGGTCTCCGCCGGGGCCGGACCCCGCGGACCGTGAACGGCGGGCGGTGTCCGGGCACTATGCGCCGGGGTCGCGGAGGCCGACCGCGTCGTGCCGCCAGAACGGCTCCGAGTAGACCAGGGTTCCGGTCATCCAGGGCTCGTACTGCGGGAGTTCGAGGGCCTGGAAGGCACCGTCCGGGATACGCAGGGACGGTTTTCGGAAGCCCCGGTCGGCACCGGGGGTGAAGCCGAAGCGGGAGTAGTAGCCCGGGTCACCCTCCAGGAAGACCACCGGGACGGCCCGTTCGGCGAGGGTCCTCAGCCCGTGCCGGACCAGGGCCGAGCCGACACCGCGCTTGTGATGCCCGGGCATGACGGCCAACGGGCTGAGCACCTGCACCTCGACGAGTCGCCGAGGGGCATCGAGCAGACCGGGAGTGAACATGATGTGCCCGACGACCCGCCCGTCGAGTTCGGCGACCAGGGAGAGACCCCGCGCGGACGTGATCGTGTCCCGCAGGGTGTCGACCAGGTCGGCCACGACAAGGCCGTGGTCACCGAACGCCCGCAGGTGGACGTCCCGCACGGACTCCCTGTCGCCCGGAAGTTCTTCACGAAGATCCATGACCGGAGGGTAGGCAGCCGTTCCCGTCGCTCGCACATGGTTTTGCGGCACTCCTCACGACGGGGGTGGGTGGCGCGCGGGGTTGTGGGTCAGGAGGAGAGTGCGCGGCCGGCGTACGCCCGGACGTCGGCGTCGGAGTCCTTGGTGGCCGTGGTGAGGGCGGTGCGGGCTTCCTCGGTGGTGGTGTGGTGGGTGAGGGAGAGGACGGTGGCCTTGCGGACGTCGGCGTTGGGGTCGGTGAGGGTGGTGGTGAGGGCCGGGACGGCGAGGGGAGCGGGCGCGGTGGACAGGGCGGTGGCGGCGCCGGCGCGGACCTGCCAGGCGGGGTCGGTGAGGGCGGTCACGGCCCGAGGGGCGAGACGGGGAGGGCAGCCGACGGTGCCCAGGGCGCCGTAGGCGGCGGCGCGCACCAAGGGGTCCGGATCGTCGGTCAGCGTGGTCAGGGTGGTGAGGACGGCGGGGAGAGGAGGGTGGGGTTCCGGGGCGTTCGTCGAGATCGTCGCCAAGGCCTTGGCGATGGTGACGCGGACCTCGCGGGACGGGTCGGTGGGTGCCGCGTGGGCGAGTTCGACGGCCGCGTCGACCGAGACGAGGGCGCGTACGGCCTCGATACGGACGCCGATGTCGGAGTCCGCCAGCGAGCCCGCGAACAGGGCCGTGTCACCGAGGCTCAGCGCGCGCAGGACGTCCAGGGCGGCGGAGCGGACGACCGGGTCGGGCTCGGCCAGGGCGGCGGCGAGGCCGTCGCGCAGGGCGGGCTCGGGCGGGAGGGTCTCGACCAGTTCGCGCAGCGAGGCCGCCGCGGCGGCGCGTACCTCGGCGGCGCTGTCGCGGAGCGCCTCGGCGAGGGCCGGGCCGGTGCCCGCCGGGAGGGTCTCCGTGAGGACGGCCACCGCCTCGCGCCGCACGGCCGGCGCCGGGTCGGCCAGGTAGGGCCGGAGGGCGTCGAGTTCGGGCTGCTCCTCGGCGAGGGCGACCAGTTCGAGGAGGCGGGTGGGGGAGGTGTGGGGGGTGGGGTGGGAGGGGAGGGGGAGGGCCCCCCTCCCCGACCCCGGCGAACCTGCTGCCTCCGCTGCCTCTGCTGCCCCCGCTGCCCCCGCGGCTCCCAATGCCCCCTCCGCCCCCGAGCCCCCCGCCGCCCCCGCCGCCACCGGTGCCACGTCCCGGGACCCCGCTGTCGCCACGTGCTCCGCGTGGACCTCGCCCAGGGGGCGGGACGGGCCGCCGACCGGGGTGAACTCGTCGATCGGGACCAGGTAGGGGGCGACGGGGCGGGCGGTGAACTCCATGGCGCCGGACGGGGACTTGTACAGGTCGAGGTGGTGGAACCAGGAGGTGTCGTCGCGGTGGGGGTGGTCGAGGCGGTCGTGGTAGAGGCCCCAGCGGGACTCGGTGCGGGCCAGGGAGGCGCGGGCGGCCATCTCGGCGCAGTCGCGGATGAAGGAGACCTCGGCGCAGCGCATGAGTTCGTGCGGGGTGCGGGCGCCCATCTCGGCGATGTCGTCCCGCATCCGCTCGAACGCCTCCAGTGCCAGCGAGAGCCGGGAGCCGGACTTCGGGGGCGCGACGTAGTCGTTGACGAAGCGGCGGAGTTTGTACTCGACCTGGGGCTGCGGGGGCCCGTCGGGGTTGCGCAGCGGGCGGTAGATCAGCTCGTGGGCGTCCCGGAGCTGGTCGGCGGGCAGTTCGCCCTCGTAGGGGGAGTGCCGGGAGGCGTCCGCGCCCGCGAGGTCGCCGAAGACGAAGGCGCCGATCATGTAGTTGTGCGGGACGCAGGCGAGGTCGCCGGCGGCGTAGAGGCGGGGGACGGTCGTACGGGCCTGGTCGTCGACGCGTACGCCCGAGGCCGAGTGGCCGCCGCACAGGCCGATCTCCGAGATGTGCATCTCGATGTCGTGGGTGCGGTAGTCGTGGCCGCGGCCGGAGTGGAAGGTGCCCCGGGTCGGGCGCTCGGTGGTGTGCAGGATCGATTCGAGGGCCGCGACGGACTCCTCCGGGAGGTGGCTCAGCTTCAGATAGACGGGGGCGCGGTCGGAGGCGATCTCGGCGGCGAACTCGGCCATCATCTGGCCGGACCAGTAGTCGGAGTCGACGAAGCGTTCGCCGTGCCGGTTGACCTGGTAGCCGCCGAAGGGGTTGGCGACATAGGCGCAGGCGGGGCCGTTGTAGTCCTTGATCAGCGGGTTGATCTGGAAGCACTCGATGCCGGTGAGTTCGGCGCCCGCGTGGTAGGCCATGGCGTAGCCGTCGCCCGCGTTGGTGGGGTTCTCGTAGGTGCCGTAGAGATAGCCGGAGGCGGGGAGCCCGAGCCGGCCGCACGCGCCGGTCGCGAGGATCACCGCGCCGGCGCGCACGGTGACGAACGCGCCGCTACGGGTGTTGAACCCGACGGCCCCCACCGCCCTGCGCTCCGCGCCCTCGCCGGCCGTCAGCACGCGCACCGGCATGACCCGGTTCTCGATGCGGATGCGCTCGCGCATCTCGCGCCGCCGCAGCTGCCGGTAGAGGACCTTCTTGACGTCCTTGCCCTCGGGCATGGGCAGCACGTACGAGCCGGAGCGGTGGACCTGGCGGACGGCGTACTCGCCCAGCTCGTCCTTCTCGAACTTCACCCCGTACGACTCCAGCCGCCGGACCATGTCGAAGCCACGGGTGGCGGTCTGGCGGACCGTGGACTGGTCGACGATGCCGTCGTTGGCGCGGGTGATCTCGGCGACGTAGTCGTCGGGCTCGGCGCGGCCGGGGATGACGGCGTTGTTGACGCCGTCCATGCCCATGGCGAGGGCGCCCGAGTGACGGACGTGCGCCTTCTCCAGGAGCAGGACGTTCGCGCCGTGCTCGGCTGCGGTGAGGGCCGCCATGGTGCCGGCGGTGCCGCCGCCGATGACGAGGACGTCGCAGGTGAGTTCTTCGGCGGCGGTGAGGGCGGGGATCTCCACCAGAGGGCCTTTCAGGAACCGAGTGAGGTCAACACGGAGCGGCGCAGGGTCACGCGGGCCGGGTCGTCGTGGGCGGTGCGGTCGCGGGGGCGCGGGATGTCGCGTACGGCGGTGAGGCGGCCGGAGCCGAGGAGGGCCACGCGGTCGCCGAGGAACAGGGCCTCGTCCACGTCGTGGGTGACGAAGACGACCGTGGCGCCGGTGCCCCGCAACACCTCCACCAGCAGGTCCTGCATCCCGGCGCGGGTCTGGGCGTCGAGCGCCCCGAACGGCTCGTCCATCAGGACGGCGCGGGGGCGCCCGGCGAGCGCGCGGGCGAGTTGCGCGCGCTGGCGCTGTCCGCCGGAGACGCGGTGCGGCAGCTGCCGGGTGTACTCGGCGAGCCCGACCCGGGACAGCCACTCCTCGGCCTGCGTGCGGCGTTCGGCGCGGGGCAGGCCGCGGATGGCGAGCGGGAGTTCGACGTTGGCGCGCAGGGTGCGCCAGGGCAGCAGGGCGTCCTCCTGGAAGACCAGGGCGCGTTCGGCGGACGGGCCGGTCAGGGGGGTGCCGTCCTGGGTGATCCCGCCGTCGAGCGGCGGCAGCAGGCCCGCCAGGGTGCGCAGCAGGGTCGACTTGCCGCAGCCGGAGGGGCCGACGACGGTGAGGATCTCGCCGGGGGCGATGTCCAGGTCGACGCCGGTCAGGGCGACCGCGTCGGGGCGGCCCAGGTCGGCGCCCCGGAGCGCGAGGCGGATGCCGCGCACGCCGGCGGGCGCCCGGTCCTCGCGTGCCGGTGCCTCTTCGCGGGCGCGGGCCCGCGTCTCAGACGAGGTGCTCATCACGTGCCTCCTCGGCCGTGGCTGCGGTTCCGGGGGCGGTGGCTGTGGCGGCCGACGCGGCAGGGGCGGCGGCCGGTGCCGTCGCGGCTCGGGGCGCCCGGGGGCGCGCGACGGCGGCGTAGGACGTACGCGGGAGCCAGTGGGTGAGCCGGCGGCCGAGCAGTTCCACGGCCGTCGACGTCAGCCAGCCCAGCACACCGATCGTGGCCATGCCGACGAAGACGCCGGGGTAGTCGACGACCGTGTAGTCCTGCCAGGTGCGGTAGCCGACGCCGTACTGGCCGGAGATCATCTCGGCGGAGATCACACAGATCCAGGACACCCCGATGCCGACCGACAGGCCGCCGAAGATGCCCGGCAGCGCGCCCGGCAGGACGACGGAGGCGAGGACCCGCCACCGGCCGCCGCCCATGGTGCGGACGGCCTCCTCCCACACGGGGGTCAGGGCCCGTACGGCGTGCCGGGTGGAGACCAGGACCGGGAAGAACGCGGCGGTGAAGGTGATGAAGACGATGCCCTGCTCGTTGGAGGGGAACAGCAGGATCGCGACCGGGACGAGGGCGATCGCCGGGATGGGGCGGATCACCTCGAGGACCGGTCCGAGCAGGTCCTCGGCGAGCCGGGACCGGGCGATCAGGATGCCGGTCGCCACACCCGCCACCGCCGCCAGCAGGAAGCCGGTGAGGATGCGGGTGAGGCTGTCGGTCAGGTCCGTCCAGTAGTCGGGGCCGGAGACCCGGTCCGCGAAGGTGTGCGCCACGTCCGTGACCGTGGGGAACTGCGAGAACCGCAGCCATAGGTCGATGTCCTGGCTGGTCAGCAGCTGCCAGAGGGCGAGGGCCGCGACCAGGGACAGGGCGCGCAGCGCGTAGCGGGCGGCGACGGGCCGCCGGGAGCGGCGGCCCGGCCCGCGCACCTTGCCGGGCCCGCCCGCCGTGCCCGGCCCGCGCTCTTTGCCGGGGCGGCTCACGACGCCCGCTCCAGGGCGGTCGCGTAGGTGACGATCCCGGCGCCGTCGTGCCCGGCGACGTACGCCTTCGCCGTGGCCGGGGCGACGAAGGGGAGGAGCCGGTCCCCGTCGGCGACCCACACCGCCTTGTCGGCGAACCACTGCGTCCCGGTCGTGGCGTCGGGGACGTACGCGGCACGGACGGCGTCCTGGTGCGCGGCGACGTAGGCGAGCAGCTCGGCCGGTGTGGCGAAGGACTCGGTCTCGTCGGCGCCCTTGGGCCAGACCTCGCTCTCCGCCGGGGCGGGGGCCGCGGCGAGCTGCTTCGTGTACGCCGAGGCGCCGAGCGCCTTGCGGACGTACCGGTCGTCGACGAAGGCGTCCACGTCCACGTCGCCCGTCAGTTTCGCGGCCTCGAGGATCGGGACGTCCTTCTTCAGGGCGGCGATCAGCGCGGGCTTCAGGGCCGGGTCGAAGGTGGCGATGCCGTGGGCGCCGTTGTAGAGGTAGACGACCTCGGCGGGCAGTCCCGTCGCGTCGGCGACCTTCTCGGCGGCCTTGACGGGGTGCTCGTTCAGGTAGTCCGTGGCCTTGGCCTGGGCCTTGAGGAAGGCCTCCAGGACGGCCGGCCGCCGCTTCGCGAAGTCCTCGCGGGCGGTCACGCCGTGGAACGTGGGCAGGTCGAGCTGCGCGCCGTCGTACAGGGCCTTCGCCTTGCCCTGGTACGTCAGCAGGCCCGGCCACGCCACGAACTGCGACAGGGCGTCCGCGCTGCCCCCGGAGAGGGCGGAGGCGCCGACGGCCGGCTGCTGGTTGAGCTTCTCGATGTCCTTGTCGGCGTCGAGACCGGCGTCCCGCAGCGCTCGTACGAGAGTGCCGTCGGCCGCCGAACCGACGCTCGTCGAGACCTTCTTGCCCTTCAGGTCCGTCAGCGTGCTCAGCTTCGAGTCCGGTGCCGTGACGATGGTGTTGAGCCCGCCGCGGAGGTTGTAGCCGGTGGCCGCGACCAGCCGGGTGGGCTTGCCGAGCTGTTTGCCGCGGGCCGCGTTGAGCAGCAGCGGGAAGTCGCCCATCGAGCCGATGTCGATCTTCCCGGCGGTCATCTGGGCGGTGATGGGGGCGCCGGTCGCGTAGTCCTGCCAGTCGACCTTGTACGTCTTCCCGTCACCGAGCGCGTTCAGCTCGTCCTCGAAGTAGCCGAGGGAGCGCAGCAGGGTGCCGGCGGTGACGGTGTTGATGGTCTTGGACTGGTAGCCGACGGTGACGGTGACCGTGGAGCCGTCGTCCCCGGCCGCCGCGCTGCCGCCGCAGGCCGTCAGGGGCGCGAGCAGCAGCAGGGAGGCGGCGATGACTGCCTTGTGTTTCATGGGAGTTCGGGACCTTTCACCGGAGCAGGTAGGGCATGTTGACCGTGACGGCTCCGGTGGGACAGCGGGCCGCGCACGGGCCGCAGTACCAGCACTCGTCGACGTGCATATAGGCCTTGCCGTTGCTCTCGTCGATGGCGAGGGAGTCCAGCGGGCACATGTCCACGCACAGGGTGCAGCCGTCGATGCACTTCGACTCGTCGATGGTCACGGGCACGTCGGCCCGCTGGGGCGCCAAGGGCATGGCTGTCTCCAGGAAGGTCCTACAGGGGGGCGGAACTGAGGGCAGGGGTACGGCGGCCCGCTACGACCGGTGCAGCAGGCCGCTCATGGTGATGCGGTCGCCGCGGAAGCGGATGAACTCCAGGTCGACGGGGCGGCCGTCGGCGAGGTGGGTGAGGCGTTCCAGCATCAGGACGGCCGAGCCGCGGGGGGCTTCGAGTACGGCGGCGGAGTGGGTGTCCGCGTTCACCGCCTCCAGGGTGATCTCGGCGTGGCCCAGGCGCCGGCCGGTGATCGTCTCCAGCAGGCGGAAGACGTCGGTGTTCTCCAGGTCGGCGCCGAGCAGGGCCGTGCCGAGGTCGAGGGTGCCGAGGGCCAGGGGGATGTAGGTGAGGTCGAGGGAGAGGGGGAGGCCGTTCAGGCGGCGCAGACGTTCGATGTAGAGGACGTCGGTGCCGGGTGGGAGGTGGAGGCGGTCCGCCACGGGGGTGGGGGCGGGGGCCGGGCCCATGGTGCGGACCTCGTTGGTGACCGTGCCGTGTTCGCGGAGGGTTTCCGCGAGGCCCATCAGACGGTCGAGGCCGTGGGGGTACTTCTGGCCGACGACGACGGTGCCGACGCCGGGGGAGCGTTCCACGAGGCCTTCGGCCCGCAGGAGGTCCAGGGCCTCGCGGACCGTGTTGCGGGTGGCGCGGTAGTCGGTGGCGAGGGCGGACTCGTGGGGGAGGGTGCCGTTCTCGAAGCCGTCGGTGAGGAGTTGGCGGCGGAGGAGATCGGCGAGCTGCCGGGCCTGGTCCGCGCGCAGCCGGCGCCGCGCGCGGTGGGCGGCGACGGTGGTCGCGCCCTGGCCGGCGTGGTCCCGGATGCGGTCGGTGGGTGGCATGTTTTGAACCATACCGAGATGGTGGGGAAAGGAATGTTGCGGGAATGTTGCGCCATGTGAGGGGGTGGCGATCAGAGGGTTGAGCTGGGGTTTTGCGGGGGGTGTGAGGAAGATCTGCCACCCGGGTGTCCAAGGAGTGGGAACGGCGTGCCGGTGGCTGGGACGCGTCGCCGTTGCCGTCGCGCGGGGGCCGGGCGGGGCCGGGCGGGGGTGGGGTCCGCGGCTCGGCGGTTGCGAGGCGCCGCCTGCGCCCACCCGTGCCGCTCCCGCTCCCGTGCCGCTCCCGCTCCCGTGCCGCTCCCGCTCCCGTGCCGCTCCCGTGCCCCTCCTACTCCCGCCCCCTGATCCGCCCCGTCACCTCGCCCAGCCCCACCCTCGTGCCGCCCGGTCCCGGGGCCCAGGCCGTGAGGGTCACCTCGTCGCCGTCCTCCAGGAACGCGCGCTTGCCGGTGGGGAGGTCGAGCGGGTCCCGGCCGTTCCAGGTCAGCTCCAGCAGGGAGCCGCGCTGGCCGGGGGCGGGTCCGCTGACCGTGCCGGAGCCGTAGAGGTCGCCGGTGCGCAGGGAGGCGCCGTTGACGGTCATATGGGCCAGTTGCTGGGAGGCGGTCCAGTACATCGTGGAGAACGGCGGCTCGGAGACGACGTGACCGTTGACGGCGACGGTGATGCGCAGGTCGTAGCCGCCGGGGTCGATGTCCGGCGCGGAGTCGTCCAGGTAGGGCAGCAGCGTGTGCGTGCGCTCCGGCGGAGCCACCCGCGCCTCGTCCAGGGCGTCCAGCGGGGTGATCCAGGCCGACACCGACGTGGCGAAGGACTTCCCGAGGAACGGTCCGAGGGGCACGTACTCCCAGGCCTGGAGGTCCCGCGCCGACCAGTCGTTGAGGAGGCAGACCCCGAAGACGTGGTCGCGGAAGTCCCCGAGCCCCACCGGCCGCCCCTGTTCCGTGGGCGTGCCCACCACGAACCCGACCTCCGCCTCGATGTCGAGCCGCACGGACGGGCCGAACACGGGCGCCGGGTCGGTGGGCGCCTTGCGCTGCCCGGACGGCCGTACCACCTCGGTGCCGGAGACGACAACGGTGCCGGACCGGCCGTGGTAACCGATGGGCAGATGCTTCCAGTTGGGGGTCAGCGGGTCCGGTGAGTCGGGCCGGAAGATCTTTCCCACGTTCCGCGCGTGGTTCTCGGAGGCGTAGAAGTCGACGTAGTCGGCCACCTCGAAGGGCAGATGGAGGGTCACCTCGGACAGGGGGTGGAAGTGCGGTGCGATCGTCTCCCGGTGGGAGGGCACCGTCAGCCAGGCCGTCAGCGCCCGGCGCAGGTCCGACCAGGCCGTGCGCCCGGCCGCCAGCAGCGGGTTGAGCGTGGGGTGGGCCAGCAGCGCGGCGTACGGGGAACCGAGGGCGCGAGCCGCCGCCGCGGCGTCCAGGACATGGTCGCCGAGGCGGACACCGACCGTACGGGCGGCGGAACCGCCGTCGGAGGAGGCGTCGGAACCGGCGGTGGAGAACACCCCGTAGGGGAGGTTGTGCGGACCGAAGGGGTGGCCCTCGGGGACATCGAAGGGGGGCATCGGGTGGTGCCTCGCTCTCGTGCTTCCGTCGTTTCCTCTGGTCGCGCCACACGTTACGGGCAGGCGCGAAGATCGGGGAGTGTCTAAAGAGTTCGTAATGTCCTGATAGGGGAGGGTCGGAAGGGAAGGTTCCGGCTTAGCGTCCTCTGGGGGACGCGGACGGGGTGGGTCCGGGTCCGGTAGGGGGGACACGTGGGGGGACCCGTGGCCAGGGGTACTTGGGGTGCGCCGGTACAGGCGGACCGAAGCGTTCCGGGGCTGGTGGTGAAGCTCGGCGACTATCCGCTGCACCATGGCGGAGTCGGGGCCATCCGCAGCCTGGGCCGGCTCGGCGTGCCGATGTACGCGATCACGGAGGACCGGTACACACCGGCGGCCGTCTCGCGCTATCTGCGGCGCGCGTTCGTCTGGCCGACCACCGGGACGGAGGAGCCCGGGTGGCTGGTGGACGGCCTGCTGCGCATCGGCCGGCGGATCGGCCGGCCGACCGTGCTCATACCCACCGACGAGGAGGCCGCGGTGCTCATCGCCGAGCACCAGGAGGAACTGGCGACCCGGTTCCTCTTCCCCCGCGTCGACGGGAAGCTCCCGCGCAGGCTCGCCAGCAAACAGGGGCTGCACGAACTCTGCGTGGAACACGGCATCGCCAGCCCGGTCAGCTCCTTCCCGCAGTCGTACGACGACGTCGAACGGTTCGCGCGGCGGGCCCGCTTCCCGGTGGTGGCCAAGAACCGGGAGGCGTTCGAACGGCGCAGGCAGCCCGCGGTGAACGGCACGACCCGCATCGCCGACCCGGAGGGCCTGCTGCGGCTGGCCCGCGGCTGGGGCGACCGCCCCGGGGTGATCCTCCAGGAGTACCTGCCCCGGGAGGAGGCCGAGGACTGGATCGTGCACGCCTACTTCGACGCGGACTCGACCCCGCTCGCGATGTTCACCGGGGTCAAGGTGCGGTCGTGGCCGCCGCACGCGGGGATGACGGCGAACGCGTACGTCGTCGACAACCCCGAACTCGCGGACATCGCGGCCCGGTTCATCAAACAGATCGGGTTCACCGGGGTCATCGACCTCGATCTGCGGTTCGACCGCCGGGACGGGCGGTACAAGCTGCTCGACTTCAACCCCCGGATGGGCGCGCAGTTCCGGCTGTTCGAGAACGAGGCCGGGATCGACGTCGTCCGCGCCATGCACCTCGATCTGACCGGCCGGCCGGTGCCGGAGGGGGAGCAGCTCGCCGGGCGCCGGTACATCGTGGAGAACATCGACCTCCCGGCGCTGCTCGCCTACCGGCGCAGTGGATACACCACCCCGCACGCGCCGGCGCGCGCGAGCGGTACGGAGCTGGCGTGGCTCGCGGGTGACGACCCGCTGCCGTTCCTCACGATGCTCGCGCGCTTCGTGCGCCCGGGTGCGAAACACCTCTACCAACTGTGGCGCACCAACCGCCTCGGCAACGCCCATGTGCGCCCCTAGCCACCGCCCCTCTGCCACCCGCAGAACCCGCAGACCCGCAGAACCCGCAAGCAGTCACATGTGAACCGCGCGAAGTAGGAACAGAACGTCCTGGGGAGGGACTTCGTGATTCAACCGGTAGCAGTCATCGGCGCCGGGCCGTTCGGTCTGTCCACCGCCGCGCACCTGCGCGCGCACGGCATTCCCGTCCGTGTCTTCGGTGAACCCATGGTGAGCTGGCGGGACAACATGCCCGCCGGAATGCTTCTGAAGTCGACCCCGGCGGCGTCGAGCATCGACGCCCCGCAAGCCGGGCACACGCTGGCCGACTACTGCGACGCGGCGGGGATCCGGCGGCTGGTGACGGACGAGGACATCATCCCCGTCGAGACGTTCATCGCCTACGGGGAGTGGTTCCAGCAGCGGCTCGTGTCCGAGCTGGAACGGGTGCGGGTGGTGTCGGTGGACCGCGGCAAGGGCGGCGGCTTCGAACTGAAGCTGGACTCGGGGGAGTTGTTCGCGGCACGGGCCGTCGTCGTGGCGAGCGGGCTGTTCGGGCTGGCGCATCTGCCGCCCGAACTGGTGGGCGCCGCCGCGGACGGCCCCACCCCCGCGGGGCCCGTCTCGCACAGCTCCCAGCACGCCGACCTCGGCCGGTTCAAGGACAAGGACCTGATCGTGGTCGGCGCGGGACAGTCCGCCCTGGAGACGGCGGCCCTGGCGGCCGAGGCCGGCGCGCGGGTGCGGGTGGTGGCGCGGGGGAGCGGGGCCGTGGCCTTCGGCGCGCCCCCGTGGAAGCAGCCGCGGCTGCGCCCCGAGTCGCCGTTCGGCCGGGCCTGGTCGCTGTGGGCGCTCAGCTACTACCCGCACCCCTACCGGTATCTGCCCGCCGACACCCGGCACTACCTGGTCCGCCGGGTGCTCGGGCCGCTCGGCGCCTGGTGGTTGCGCGAGCGGTTCGAGGGGCGGGTCGAGGTGCGGGAGGTGGCGCGCGTGGTGCGCGCCGGGGTCGTCGACGGGCGCCCGCACGTGGTGGTGCGCGAGCACGACGGGCGTACGGCGGAACTGGGCGCCGATCATGTCATCGCGGCGACCGGGTACCGGGTGGACCTCGGGGCGATGGGGTTCCTCGGGCACGAGCTGCGTACGGAGTTGGGGGTGAGCCGGGGGGCGCCGGTGCTGGGGGCCGGGTTCCGGTCGTCGATACCGGGGCTGTACTTCACGGGGTTGCCCGCGGCGGCCTCGTACGGGCCGGTGATGCGCTTCGTGTGCGGGACGGAGTTCGCCTCGCCCCGGCTGGCCCGGCATCTGGCCGCGGCGCACGGGTGAGGGTTCCGGGGTGAGCTCGGGTGGGGCGGTGCGTCGCGGGGTGCGGGTCGTTCGCGGCTGATCGCGCCCACGCGGCGGAGCCGCATGTCGATACAGCCCCGCGTCCCTTTCACGGCCTGCGGCCGAATCAAGGGCGGCGGAGCCTCCGCTTCGCTGAACTCGCGTTCGGGCAAAGGAGGTTGACGTACGGGGGCGGTGGGGTGGTCGAGGGGCCGGACGTCGTCCGGTTCGCGTCGAACCGATGGGGCGTGGCATCCGTATTCTCTGATCATGGCCGCTCCCACCGCATATTCACTCATCGCCACTGACCTGGACGGAACGCTCCTGCGCAGTGACGACACGCTCTCCGACCGGTCCCTCGCCGCGCTGGCGCGGGCCACGGAGGCCGGTGCTCAGCACCTCGTGGTGACGGGACGGCCGGCGCCGAGAGTGCGCCCCCTCTTCGACGACCTCGGCAGCAGGGGGCTCGCGGTGTGCGGACAGGGCGCGCAGTTGTACGACCCCGGCGCGGACCGGCTGCTCTGGTCCGTCACCCTGGACAGGGAACTCGCGGAGACCGCGCTCGGCAAGATCGAGGCGGAGGTCGGACAGGTGTACGCGGCTGTGGACCAGGACGGGGTCGACGGCCTCACCCTGATCGAGCCCGGCTATCTGATGCCGCACCCCACGCTGCCCGCCGTCCGCGTGCCGCGCCGGGACGACCTGTGGTGCGAGCCGATCAGCAAGGTGCTGCTGCGCCATCCCTGCCTGTCGGACGACGAGTTGGCCTCGGCGGCGCGGATGGCGGTGGGTTCGCTGGCGACGGTGACCATGTCGGGGCCGGGCACCGTCGAACTCCAGCCATGCGGTATCACCAAGGCGACGGGCCTGGCCCTGGCCGCCGACCATCTCGGGCTGACCCCGGAGCGGACCATCGCCTTCGGGGACATGCCCAACGACATCCCGATGTTCGACTGGGCGGCCCACGGCGTCGCCATGGCCAACGCCCACCCCGAACTCAAGGCCGTCGCCGACGAGGTGACCCTCTCCAACGAGGACGACGGGATCGCGGTGGTGCTGGACCGGCTCTTCCCCTGAACGGGGCGTCGAACAGGGCGTTGAACGGGGCGTTCCCCTGGGCCCGCCGGCCCAGGGGAACGAAGGTGGAGCGTGGGGAGCCGTGGGGCTCAGTACGCGCCGAACACGTTGTCGATCGAGCCGTACCGGTCGGCCGCGTAGTTGCACGCCGCCGTGATGTTGGCGACCGGGTCGTACGGGTCGTACGGGGTGCCGGAGACGTGGTACGCGGCGAACGTCGGGTCGATGACCTGGAGCAGGCCCTTCGACGGGGTGCCCGCGGCGGCGTTGGAGTCCCAGTTGTTGATGGCGTTCGGGTTGCCCGAGGACTCACGGATGATGTTGCGGTAGATCCCGTTGTATGTCCCGGGAATTCCCTTTTGCGCCATGATGTCCAGCGACTCGCGGATCCAGCCGTCGAGGTTGTTCGCGTAGGTCTTGACCGAGGCCTGGGTGGCCGTCGCGGTCCCGGCGGACTTCGTGGTCGACGCCTTCGAGGCCGTGGCCGCCTTCGCGCCGTTCAGCTTGAGCTTCAGGCCCGGGCGGATCAGGGCCGGGTTGTCGCCGATGGCCGCGCGGTTGTCCTTGTAGAGCCGCTGCCAGCCGCCCTTGGTGTCGTGCTTGCGGGCGATGGAGGACAGGGTGTCCCCGGAGACCACGGTGTACGTCGTGGGCTTGGCCTTCGCCGCGGCGGGCGCCGACTGCGGGGCCGCCTGGACGGAGGCCGGGGCCTGGGCCGGGGTGGCGGCGCTCGCGGTCGTGGCGAGGGTGAGCGGGAGGGCCAGCACGGCCCCGCCCGTACCGGCGGCGAGGATGCCGCGGGTCAGCGCGTTGTTTCTGATACGACGGTGTTTGCCTCGTGCGGGCATGGCGGATTCCTCTCCGTCGCCTGCGAGGTGAGCTGTCGGGTTCGGGCTGGAGATGCCCGGCCGTGCGCGTCGTCCCGGTGGCCGCTGTGCGTGCCGCGTCCATCGGGCGTACTGCGCGTGGCTTCACCCCGAGCCGGTCCGGTGGGGAAATCTCGGACCGGCGCTTACCTGGGTCCCCCGCTCCTGCCGTGCGTGGATGAGTGGTGATGGGTGGGGAGTCCGGGGCGGCGGCAGGATTCGGCGGTCCGTCCGGACGGGGTGTGAACGTATGCGAGAGCACACGATCGGAACAAGTCCCGGTATGGCGGTTTGGTCTATTTGACCTTGAGTTTGATGTGATTCGGTGGCAATTGGCGATACGGGATTCCGGGTCAACTTGCCTACAGCAAAGGGAAAGTCGGCGCATCGGCGAAAGGTTGCGTCGAGGGCGGTGGGTGACTCAACTCACGGGAGGAGTCGGATGAAGGGCGCACTATGCGGCAAAACGGTCAACTCGGGCCGGGTGTTCGCGGGCGTCCCCGGGGGCCGAGCGGGTACCCGGGACGGGCCGTGCGCCGGTCCCGCGCCGGGTCGCGCACGGGTGCCGTACGCGCGTCGACGCGTGGGCCCTCGTGGTGATCGAAAGGTGACCGGATACGCTGACTCGGGTGATGACAGCGACAGATCGACAATCTTTGTCATCGATCGTGAGAGCGACCCAGACCGACCGTGTGACCGTGTGACCGTCAGTGGACGTCAGCAGACAGGAGAACCCTCGTGACCGTCGTCGAGCCGTTTGGGCTGAGCGCGCGGGACCAGGCCCTCGAAGCCGATGTCCAGGCCGGAATGGCGGCCGTCGAAGAGGGTCTGCTGGAGGCCACCAAGAGCGAGGTCCCCTTCATCCAGGAGGCCGCCCAGCATCTGCTGCGGGCCGGCGGGAAGCGGTTCCGGCCGCTGCTGGTGATGCTCGCGGCACAGTTCGGCGACCCGTACGCGCCGGGTGTCGTGCCCTCGGCGGTGGTGGTCGAGCTGACCCACCTCGCCACGCTGTACCACGACGACGTGATGGACGAGGCCGAGGTGCGCCGGGGCGTGCCGAGCGCCAACGCCCGCTGGGACAACTCCCTGGCCGTGCTCACCGGTGACTTCCTGTTCGCCCGCGCCTCGCACGTCCTCGCCGACCTCGGCCCCGACGCCGTCCGCATCCAGGCCGAGGCCTTCGAACGGCTGGTCACCGGACAGATCCTGGAGACCGCGGGCCCGCGCGACGGACGTGACCCGATCGAGCACTACCTCGATGTGCTGGGCGGCAAGACCGGCTCGCTGGTCGCGGTCGCCGGGCGGCTCGGCGCGCTGATGGCGGGCGCCGACGAGACCGTCGTCGATGTGCTGACCCAGTACGGGGAGCGGCTCGGCATCGCCTTCCAGCTCGCGGACGACTACCTCGACATCGCCTCCGACTCGCACGAGTCCGGCAAGACCCCGGGCACGGATCTGCGCGAGGGCGTGCCGACCATGCCGGTGCTGCGGCTGCGCGAGCAGGCGGGGCGGCTGGCGCTGCCGGACGACCTCGCCCTGTGCGAGCTGCTCGACTCCGACCTCACCGACGACGCCCGGCACGCCGAGGCGCTGGCCCGGCTGCGCGTCCACCCCGCGCTGGAGCGGGCCCGCCGCGACACCATCCGCTACGCGGAGGAGGCCCGGGCCACGCTGGCGCCGCTGCCGGAGTGCGACGCGAAGGCGGCACTGGTGGAGCTGTGCGACGCGGTGGTCCACCGCGCCGGTTAGACACCCCCGCCCGCGCCCGGCTGGGCATCCCCTGCCCGGTCGGGCATGCCCGTCCCCGTTCCTGCGGCACCTCCGTCCCCGTCCCTCGGGCCCGTACGCGGCCCCGGACACGGACTCCGCCGGCGGCGTCCGCCCCGACGACCCCTACGGGTCGGGGGTGGGCGCCGCCGCTCCATGTCATCCCGTAGCAGTACACGGAGTTGAGCCCCGAGTCTGACGATTCCCTCCGGCCGATTTGGTCAGATGGGTATCACCACTCCTCACCGATTCGGGTGAGAATGGCGGCACCGACAGACGCCGCCGCCGACGACGGAGGTAAGGCACACATGGCACCGTACGAAACCGACGACAGCGCCCGGACCGGTGACGCCGCCGCGCTCGCGGCCGAGGCCGAGGAGACGCGCTCGGCACGGCGACGCAAGGCCGCGCGGTACGTCGTCCCGGTCACCGTGCTGGGCGTGGCCGCGGCGACCATCGGGCTCGTCCCGGCCTTCGCCGGCTCCGGTGACCCCGATCTGCCGAAGATCAGCGCACAGGAACTCATCGAGAAGATCGCCGCCTCGGACGTCCAGCAGGTGTCCGGCACGGTGAAGATCACCACGGATCTGGGCCTGCCCGACCTGGGCGGTCTCGTGGACGGCCTCGCCTCGCAGGCGCCCTCCGGGGGCGACGGCTCGGCCGCCGACCCCTCCGCCAAGCTCCTCGAACTGGCCACCGGCACCCACACGTTGCGGGTCGCCACCGACGGCCCCGACAAGCAGAAGCTCTCGCTGCTGGACGACGCCGCCGAGTACAGCGTCATCCACAACGGCGACGACGTATGGGCGTACGACAGCGCCTCGAACGAGGTGTACCACGCGACCGAGGCCGGCCCGGCGGGCGAGAGCGCCAAGGGCGGCAAGGGCGGCGACGGCAAGGACCGGCCGGCGCCGGAGGACGTGCCCGCCACGCCTGGGCAGCTCGCCGAGGAGGCCCTGAAGGCCGTCGACGAGACCACGTCCGTGACCGTCGACGGGACCGCGCAGGTCGCCGGGCGGGACGCGTACAAGCTGGTGATCAAGCCCAAGCAGTCCGGTTCCACGGTCGGGGCGATCTCGATCGCCGTCGACGAGAAGACGGGCCTGCCGCTGAAGTTCACGCTCACCCCGGCGAGCGGTGGCGCGGCCGTCGTGGACGCGGGCTTCACCGAGGTCGACTTCGGCAAGCCGAGCGCCTCGACGTTCGACTTCACCCCGCCGAAGGGCGCGAAGGTCACCGAGGCCGACGAGGTCGAGAAGTCGGGCCGCCACGAGTCCGGGTCCGGCGAGTCGACGTTCGAGGGACCCGGCAAGGGCGGCAAGGGCCACAAGGGTTCCGGGGCGTCCGAGGAGGAGTTCGCGAGCGGACTCGACGGGCTGAAGACCATCGGCAAGGGCTGGAGCACGATCGCCGTGATCGACGGCGGCGGAGAGGGCGGCCTGCCCACCGGCGGCGACTCCTCCGGTTCCTCCGGCGACGCCCGGGTCGACGGGTTCCTGAACTCCCTCGGCGACCAGGTCAAGGGCGACTTCGGCTCGGGTACGGTCTTCAAGACCCGGCTGATCAACGTCCTCTTCACCGACGACGGCACGGTGTACGCGGGCGCCGTCACCAAGGACGCCCTGGTGAAGGCGGCCGACGAGGCGAAGTAGCGGCAGCGGGCCGGCAGACCGGCGGCAGGAAGCGGCAGGAGACCGGCCGGTGGGCCGGGGCGGCGAGGTGCCGCTCCGGCCCACCGGGCGTACCCGAGGGGAGCCATGAGCGACGCAGCCATCCACACCCAGGGGCTGACCAAGACCTTCCGCGGCGGTCAGGTGGCCGTGGACCATCTGGAACTCACGGTTCCCAGCGGCAGCGTCTTCGGCTTCCTCGGCCCGAACGGCTCGGGCAAGACCACCACCATCCGCATGCTGATGGGCCTGATCGAGCCGACCTCGGGCACGGCCCGGGTCCTCGGCCGGCCCATGCCGCGCTCCGCCCGGGCCGTCCTCCCGCACGTGGGCGCGCTCATCGAGGGCCCCGCGCTGTACGGCTTCCTCTCCGGCCGCGACAACCTGCTGCGCTACGACTCCGCCGACCCGACCGCCGACCCGCGCACCCGGCGTACGCGGGTCGCCGCCGCGCTCGACCGGGTCGGGCTCGCCGCCGCCGCGGGCAAGAAGGCCAAGGCGTACTCGCTGGGCATGAAGCAGCGGCTCGGCCTCGCGGCCGCCCTGCTCCAGCCCCGCCACCTCCTCGTCCTCGACGAGCCGACGAACGGGCTCGACCCGCAGGGCATGCGGGAGATCCGGGCGCTGGTACGGGAGTTGGCGTCCGACGGCACCACCGTGTTCCTCTCCTCGCACCTCCTCGACGAGATCGAGCAGGTGTGCACCGATGTCGCCGTCATGGCGAAGGGCAGGCTCCTCACCCAGGGCCCGGTGGCCGAACTCGCCGCCGGTGCGCGGGGGCGCCTCGTCGTCACCACCCCCGACACGGCGGACGCGGCCCGGGTGCTCAAGGAACAGGGCGTGGCGGACGTGGCCGTGACGGACGGGGACGGGGACGGGGACGGGGACCGGGTGACGGCCGAACCGCCGCCCCCCGACCGCGACCTCGCCGAACTCACCGCCGCACTGGTCACCGCGGGAGTCCGGGTCCGCGGCTTCGCCCTGGAACGTGCCTCCCTGGAGGACGCGTTCGTGGCGCTCACGGGGGAGGGCTTCGATGTCGCGGGCTGAGACGGACGGAACGGCCGTGTCGACCGGGACGACCGGCGTGGCGGCGGCGGCCCGGGAACCGAGCCCGCTGTGGACCTTCGGCCTGTTCCGCAACGAACTGCTCACGACCTTCCGGCGATGGCGGACGCTCGCGCTGCTCGGTGTGCTGGCGGCGGTGCCGATCCTCGTCGGGATCGCGGTGCGGATCGAGACGGGTGACGGGTCCTCGATGGGCGGCGGACCGGACGGCGGGGGAGGGGGCGGCCCCGCGTTCATCGCGCAGATCACCAACAACGGCCTGTTCCTCGTCTTCACGGCCCTGGCCGCGACGCTCCCCTTCTTCCTCCCGATGGCCGTCGGTGTGATCGCCGGGGACGCGATCGCGGGCGAGGCGAACGCGGGCACCCTGCGCTATCTGCTGGTCTCGCCCGCCGGCCGGACCCGGCTGCTGCTCACCAAGTACGCGACGACCATGACGTTCTGCCTGGTGGCGACCCTCGTCGTGGCGGCCTCCGCACTGGCGGTGGGAGCGCTGTTGTTCCCGCTCGGCGATCTGACGACGATCTCCGGCACCCGGATCAGCTTCGCCGAGGGCCTGTGGCGGGCGCTGCTGATCGCGCTGGCGGTCGCCGTGTCACTGACCGGGATCGCGGCCCTCGGGCTGTTCGTCTCGACCCTCACCAACAGCGGTATCGCCGCGATGGCCACCACGGTCGGGCTCCTCATCACCGTCCAGATCCTCGACCAGATCCCCCAGCTCGACGCCCTCCACCCCTACTTCTTCTCCCACTACTGGCTCTCCTTCGCCGACCTCATGCGCGAGCCGGTCTACTGGGAGGACCTGCAACGCAACTTCGGTCTCCAGGCCCTGTACGCGGCGGTGTTCGGGTCGGCGGCCTGGGCGAGGTTCACGGCGAAGGACATCACGGCGTAGCGGTTCAGCCGGAGTTGCCGGGCGCGGTGTCGGTGTCGGTGTCGGTGTCGTAAGGGAAGCGGGCGTACGGCGGTAGCGCGGGCTCGGTGAAGAACGTCTTCGCACGGGTCAGGGCGGCCGTGTCGCGGAGTACGTCACCGGGCTTGCTGCCGTTGCCCAGCAGGACCCCGCCGAAGCGCATGCCCAGGTAGGCGGCGGAGTTGTTGAGCGTCCCGACGAGGGGCTCGGCGACCTCTTCCTCCTCGTGGGCGAGCGCGGTGACCCCCCAGAGGGTGCGCCCGGCCATGGTCTGCTTGAAGTCGAGACCCGGGGTGCGCAGCCAGCCCGACCAGTGGTCGAGGTAGCGCTTGACGTGCGCGGACACCGAGTACCAGTACAGCGGCGACACGATCACCAGATCCGTCGCGGCGAGCGTGGCGTCCAACAGCACCGCCCTGCTGTCACCCTCCGGCCGCACATGGTCGCTGTCGTGCCGCAGATCCTCGAAGTCCGGCAGCCGGTGCTCCGCGAGATCCAGCCAGCGCCGCTCGACATCACCGGGCAACTGCTCGGCCGCCGCACGGGCCAGCATCTCGGAGTTGCCGTCCGGCCGGCTGCTGCCGAGCACGAAGAGGAAGCGGCGGGTCATGGGGTCCCCCTGAGTGAGTGGCGTACGCGCACGGCCGTGGCGGGCGTGCGACGATTACATGCGTACACAATAAATGCATGCGCATGCGAATGTCAGGGGGAGGGGAGGGAGGGGGCGGGCGGCGCGGTCACGCGGTGGCGGGCGGCGGTGGCTCAAGCAGCAGGGCCATGACCCTGACGAGCGTCGCGCCGCTGACGATCTCCCGACGGGTGATCATGCCGGGGACCGCGGTGAGCGGAATCCACTCCACCCGGTCGGACTCGTTGAGTTCCGTGGGCGCGCCGATCCGCCGGGCGTCGTCCGTACGGAAGACGAAGTGCTGGGTGTCGGTGATGTGGTCGCCGCGCGTCCCGTCGGGCCGCTCGACGGCCAGCGACCGCAGCCGCACCCATGGGGTGTCATGGATCGTGCGTTCACCCTGGACGGTCCATCTCATGCCGGGGTCTCCCTCTGCCGTACGGGGTGGTCCTGGGCGGTCTCGGCGGCGCACGCCACCCGCAGCAGCGCCTCCTCCTCGCCGTGCCGGGCCACGAGTTGGAGGCCGACAGGGAGGCCGTCGGAGTCGAGGCCGGCCGGGATGCTCATGGCCGGGTGGCCGCTGAGGTTGAACGCCCAGGTGAGTGCCGTGGAGTAGCGGTCGCCCGGCCCGTCGTGGCCGTGCGGGGCGTTGGGGGTGGTGGGGGTGAGGATCAGGTCGGCCCCGCCGAAGAGGACGGCCAGCCGCCGGTCGTTCTCGGCGCGGAGCCCCCCGGCCGCCCGCAGCGCCGCCGGGTCGGCGTCCGCCGCGCCGCGGAGGGTGAGCCAGGCCGGGGCCGGGTCCTCCAGCCGTACGGATGCGTCCCCGGACCGGTGTCCCGCGAGCCGTACGAGCCCGCTCTCCTCCAGGCGCAGCGCGGCGGCGTGGGCGATCGCGGCGGGCTCGGCGTCGGTGTCGGCGAAACCGAGGTCGGGTGACCACAGGGCGGTGGGCGGGAGCGGCGGTGGCGACACCGGTTCGGCCGGCGTCGGCGGTGCCCCGCTCACACAACGCCAGTACGCCGCCGCGTCCGAGGCGTGCCGGGCGAGGACGCCGGGGGCCGCGAGGCCGGTGCGGTCGGGGGAGGGCAGACGGCCGTTCGTGGTCTTCAGTCCGACGACACCGCACCACGCGGCCGGGATACGGACCGATCCGGCGCCGTCCGAGCCGGTCGCGAGCGGCACCAGACCCGCCGCCACCGCCGCCGCGGACCCGGCGGAGGAACCGCCCGGAGTCCGGTCGGCCCGCCAGGGATTGACGGTCCGGCCCCCGGCGCCGAGCCCCCAGGTCTGCCAGGGCGTACCGGGGCCCGGCACGGAGGTCGCCCCCACCGGGACACACCCGGCCGCGACCAGCGCCCGCGCCGCCGCCGTACGCGCCCCGCCCCGCCCCTTCACCCCGATCGGCACCCCGGCCAACGGCAGCCACTCACCGGCGGCGACCCGGGCGTCCACCTCCCCCGCCCACCGCGCCGCCTCCTCGGCCCACACCTCCGCGAACGCGCACAGCGTCGGCTCGGCCCGCTCGATCCGGGCGAGGGCCGCCGCGACGACATCGACGGCGCGGAATTCGCCCCCGCGCACACCGGCGGCGATCCGCTCGGCGGAGAGGGACGGGAGGGCGCCGGGCCAAGGCGGGTCGAGGGACAGACAGGCGGGTGGGAAAACGGCGTCAGGGACGGTGTCCGACAGCGGTGAGCCGGAGGGGGGTGAGGTGTTCGGCTGCATGGCCTTCTCAGGTCGGTGGGGTCGGCTGCGCCGGTCGGGATCGTGGGGACACGTCGAACCTGTCAGGTGTCCTTGCCTCGCTGAGGCACCTCGGACCCCTCCTAGGGCCTGTCTTCAAATTCCCGCCTGCCCCGCGACGCCATGCACGCACTCTCACCGCACCGGGCCCTGACCCGAGTACGTCCAGTACGCGGATCAGGGCCCGGCACGCCGAGAGCACGCACCTGACGCCGCGGGGCCGCCCTCCGGGCGACGGCGGGAATTTGAAGACAGGCCCTAGGTGGCTCAGCGGCCCGGCGGCGGGTCCGACCCCTGCGTCAGCTTGACGGTGGCGGCAACCGACGGGAGGTCAGCGTCGTCGCGGGGGCGTGCGAGTGCTGCTCATGGGGTCCTTCCGGTCAGTCGGGCCAGTGCCGCGCTCTCCCGGGGCGGCGGGCCGGTGAGATCGCCGGTGCGCCAGGCGGGCACCCAGGGCACGCGGTAGACGTCTATGACCGAACCGATCACCTTCGCGCGCTGCACCAGCTGCCGGGGCAGCCGGCCGGGCGCGTCCGCGACCAGCACGATCGCGTCGAGGTCGAGCCCCGGCGGCGCGTCGCCCCGCCGGAAGATGTCCAGGGTGTGCGAGACCGCGTCGAGCCCGGCGGCGTGCGTCCGCCCGACCAGGAGCACCGACGCGGGGTCGCCCTGGTCCGGGCGCGGCCAGTTGCGGCCCGCGTCATGACCGCCGAAGACCTCGGCGAGGGTGGTCGCCCCGGCGCCGCCGTGCGTGGCGACCCAGGAGAACCGCCGCGCGCTCGCGGTCGCCCGGGGCGGCGGATCCTGCGGCCGTGCCTCCGGCTCCGTCACCGACCCCCGCACCCAGATCTCCGGCCCGGCCGCCGTCTGTTCCGTCTCCGGCCGCATCACCGCATCACCGCTCTCCGCATTCCCAGTTTCCGCCGTTGACCACAGCAGTCTTCCTGAGTCCGGTGCACCTGTCGTACGCGCCCACCCTTCGATCCTCACGGCCTGCGGCCGGCTGGGGAATCGGGACGTGAGCTCCTGCGACGAGCCTGTGACGCGCCGGTTACGCGCGGAACGCAGGGGAGCGGAGAGACTTGTACGACTGGACCCAAGTGGCAGGAACACGACCGAAGTTCGTCGCCGGATGTCGTCACCGAGCTTTGGGGCCTCGCCACTTCGACGCTGAGGGGAGCAGATGTCCAACGGGGGAGGGTCTGTCACGACCAGGGCTGTCGGCCCTGCGGGGCAGCCGTGATGACGCCGGTGGTGATGATGCTCGCGGTGAGCGGCGGCGGGGAGGCCGAGGAACCGGGCGCCGACGGCGCCGGGTCGGGCCGGAACCCGACCGTCGACACGGTCGAGGTCGGTCGGCGCGTTGCCCCGGCCGGCTCCACCGGCTGCTCGACAGGCTCCCACCCCCCACCTCGATGTGATGCGGGACGGCATCTACGTCAACCCGGCGCCATGGCTGGGGCCGCAGGGACGGCACGGGTGCCACGAACGACGTGGACGCCGAGACCGGCGAGGCGGGACACTCAGGTGAGGAGGGGAACGAGGGTGGACACGAGGCGCGATGCGCACGGCGGACGCGGGATGTGTGACGGGCGTCATGCGCGTAACGAGCACGGCGGCCTGTACGGGTCCGGAACCGGAGTGGGTGTCCGAGCCGGTGGGTTCGGCAACGAGGCCCGGCGGGGGGCTCGGCGAACGGTCGTTGTGATGTCGTCGACCGGCACCGGCCCGCAGGCCACGGTGTGCGTGCAGCTGGTGCGTTCGGGCAAGGGCGAGCCATGGCGGGTGGACGAGGTGCGTACGGTGGGGACAGTGGTGTCCTTGCCGGAGGGTTCCGGCAAGGACACCACGGCATCACCCCGGACTGCTCCTGCTTCTCCCGCTTCTTCACCTTCTCCTTCTGCCCGACCCGAGTGAGGGAACGATGACTCGACTCAGCCGCGAACAGAAGCGGGAACTCAAGGAACTCAAGCGCGCGGGGCGTGCGTCGGCGGGGCTCACCCCGATCGACGTACGGGTCTCCGCCGAGGCCGGCGCGACGGTCGGCGGCGTGCCGGTGCCCCCGGCCGCCGGGGTGTCCTTCCAGGACGCCGCGCTCGACTACCTCCACCGCCTGGCCCTCGCCACCGGCCACCCTGTCCTCGCCACGATCCATGACGAACGCATCGGCTACGTCGTCCCCCTCCGGATCCACGTCGACGGCTCCAGCCACTACGCCGGGGAGCCCGTACGGGTGGGCGAGCCGAGAGGCTTCGCGGGAGCGCCCGGGAGCGGCGCCGCGCCGGTGGGCAGGCACCCGGCCGTCGAGACGGGCGGCTATTCGGCCGCCGAGCCGCCGGCTTCCGCGCCGGGCCCGCGCCGTGACAGGTCCACCCATGTGCTGCGCTCGGTACCGGAGTCGGCCGCCGCGGGGCTGGAACTCCCGGACGAGCTCCCCGAGTCGAACCGACCGACCACCTCGACGCCGCCCCAGCCGCAGGTTCAGCCGGAGCAGAGGTGGCAGGCCCAGGCCGAGCGGCAGCCGAAGCCGGAGCCCAGCACGATGAGGTTGGCGGCGGGGAAGCAGGCGCCCTCGGCGGAGCCGGTCGCTTCGACGCCGGAGCCGCCGCGGCCGAAGCGGGAGCCGAGCACGCTTCCGTTGACGGCGGCGAAGCAGGCGCCCGAAGCCGCGCACTCCTCCGAAGCCCCGCGCGCCTCCGAAGCCCCGCGCGCCTCCGAGCCCACCCACGCACCCGCGTCCACCCACGCACCTGCATACGCGCCCGCACCCGCATCCGAGGCGACGCCGGACCACTTCTCGGCGGAGCCCGTACCCGCGCCCGTACCTGCTCCGGCAGCGAAGCGGGAACCCCGGACGATGCCGCTCACTGCGGCGAAGGAGAAGAGGGACCAGTCGGCGGGATCGGCGCCGTCCCCGGGCGGGGTCGCGCCGTCCACGTTCGTGCTGCGCGCGGTGCCGGAGCCGACGGACGGGCCCTTGGCCCGGCCGCCCCGCACCCCGGGCCTCCCGCTGACCCTGCCGGGGGTACAGCTCGACCCGGACGCCGCCCCCTCGTCACCCGAGCCCGCTCACGACGACGCCCCGGCAGTTCCGGCCGGTACGGTCTCACCCCCGACAGGCGTGTTCGGCCCGGCCATGGGCCCCGAACTGCCCCAGGCCCACACGGACTTCGAGCCCTGGCACCAGGACCGGGCCACCGGAGTTTCCGAGCCCTCGCCCGCGGCCCCGGCCTCCGTGGAGCCCCGGCCCTCTTCCTCGAGCCAGTCCCAGCCCCCGGCGCCCGCGCGGAACTCCGCCCACGCGCCCGGTTCCGAAGAGCCGGCCCCGGAGCAGGCGGCCACCGGCCAGGAACGGCACCCCTGGTTCCGGGGCCAGACCCCGGCCCACCCCGCTGCCCACACCCCGAACACCACGCCGTCCCCGGAGCGGCAGCACATCGCGGATCCGCAGCACGTCACTCCGGAGCCGGAATACGTCGCCCCGGAGCCGCAGGCCTGGCCCCCGCCCCCGGCGCCGGAGTCGGGCCCCGCCTCGCTGGAGCCCCAGCCCTGGCCGCCGACCCCGGCTCCGGCCCCGATGCCCGCCCAGGCGCCGCCCGCCGCTTCCGTCCCCGAGCCCGCGCCCCCCGTCCTGGCCCCTCCGGAGGAGTCCGCCACCGACGCCTACTCCGCTCCCGAGTGGAAGGTCCTGGAGGAGGACGACGCGCCGAAGCCCGCGCCGGTGCGGGAGTTCGACGCGGTCGCGGAGGCCGTGCTGGACACGGGCGCGGAGGACGACGGCACGGAGTCGCCGTTCGCGGAGTCCATGTCCCGTATCAACGAGGCGGTGAAGCTGGGCCGTATCCAGGAGGCCGCGGAGATGGCCGAGCAGACCGTCGCGCAGGCGACCGCGGCCCTCGGCCCGCAGCACCCCGAGGTCCTGAAGCTCCGCGAACTCACCGCCTACATCGCCTACTTGGCCGGTGACGCCCTGCGCTCCTTCCATCTCTCCCTCGACCTGGCCGGCCTCCGCCACCGGCTGCGCGACCAGCGGGCCGCGTACGGCAACATCCAGAGCGCGGCGGCGGCCTGGCGCGCGGTCCGCGACCCGCTCCAGGGCCTGCACCTGGGCCGCGACCTGATCGCCGTCTGGACCGACCTGGCCGCCGACGAGGGCCCCGCCGCCGACGACCTGGGGCAGCTGGAGAAGGCCCGTACCCGCATGACCCGCCTCACCGAACGGGCCCGGGCCCTCGACTCCAGCCCCTACGCCTGATGCGGCGGGCCTGAAGAGCAGGGGGCGCAGCCCCTGCTCTTCAGGGGCGCGGGGAACTGCGCGAGAACCCCCACGCACCCGCACCCGCACCCGCACCCGCACCCGCCCACGTACAGAGCCTCCGACCCCTTACGCGCCCGCCCTACTCGGACAGCTCCCACACCGCGTAAGCCAGCGCATCCCCGTTCCGGTCGAGCGCCGTGTCGTTGATGTTGGACGTGGTGTCGCACGACGAGTGGTAGCAGCGGTCGAAGGCCTGCCCGGACGTGCCGCCCCACTTGGCGACCTGCGCGGCCGTCTTCGCCCGGCTCGCCCCGGTGAAGAGCCCGCCCACGGGTATGCCCGCGCTCTTGAAGGGCGCGTGGTCGGACCGTCCGTCACCCTCGGTCTCGATCTCGGTCGCGACCCCGATCCCCGTGAAGTAGTCCTTGAAGGTCTGCTCGATGACGGGGTCGTCGTCGTAGACGAAGTACCCGGGGTTCGGTGAGCCGATCATGTCGAAGTTGAGATAGCCGCTGATCCGGGCCCGGTTGGCCGCGGACAGGTTGTTGACGTGGTAGCGGGAGCCGACGAGCCCCAGCTCCTCCGCGCCCCACCAGGCGAACCGCAGATGCTTCGTGGGCTGGTAGTTCGAGCGGGACACGGCCAGCGCGGCCTCCAGCACGGCGGCAGAGCCCGAGCCGTTGTCGTTGATGCCGGCTCCCGTGGTGACACTGTCCAAGTGTGAACCGGCCATGACAACCTGATTGGTGTCGCCGCCGGGCCAGTCCGCGATCAGGTTGTAGCCGGTACGGCCGCCGGACGTGAAGGTCTGGGTGGTGGTGACGAAGCCCGCCGCGTCGAGCTTGCCCTTCACGTAGTTCAGGGACGCGAGATAGCCGGCGCGGCCGTGCGCCCGGTTGCCGCCGTTGGCCGCGGCTATGGACTGGAACTGGGCCAGATGGGCCTTGACGTTGGCCACGGGAAGATCGGGAGCGGCGGCGATCGCGGCGTCCCGGGCGGCGACCGCACGGTCGGGGGCGGGTGCCGCCCCCGCCATGGACCCGCCGGCGAACAGTGTCGCCACCGCGACGGCGGCGGCGACGGTGGTGCGACCGGTGGTGCGTCCGGTGCGTCCGGCGGTGCGTCCCGTGGCTGGAACAGAGAGCTTCATAGTGGGGGGCTCCGAATTCCATGGGGAACGCCATGGACGACATTGTTGATGTGTCCATGGCGAACCCGGTGAATGAGGTGCCTGGATGGTGCGGCGGAGACTGACTCTCCGTCAAGGGTGCTATTTGGCCAGCGGGGTTCGCGCCTCGAAGGTGTCGACGACCCCCGCCTCGCTGTCCACCAGCTCCGCCATCCGCCGCCGAGCCGCCCGCGCCGTCCGCAGCGCGTCCCACGTCAGCAGCGACAGCGCCAGCCACACCAGCGCGAAGCCGGCCCACCGCTCGGGCGGCATGGCCTCACCGAAGTACCAGACACCCAGCAGGAACTGGAACACCGGCGCCAGATACTGCAGCAGCCCCAGCGTGGACAGCGGCACCCGGATCGCCGCCGCCCCGAAGCAGACCAGCGGCAGCGCGGTCACCAGCCCGGTCGCCGCGAGCAGCAGCGCGTGTCCGGTGCCCTCCGGCCCGAAGGTGGCGTCCCCGCGCGATCCCAGCCACAGCAGATAGGCCAGCGCGGGCAGGAACTGGATCGCGGTCTCCGCGGCCAGCGACTCGACCCCGCCCAGATTGACCTTCTTCTTCACCAGCCCGTACGTGGCGAAGGAGAAGGCGAGACAGAGGGAGATCCACGGCGGTCGGCCGTAACCGACGGTGAGGACGAGGACGGCGGCGAAGCCGACGCCGACCGCGGTCCACTGGACGGGCCGCAGCCGCTCCTTCAGCAGCAGCACACCGATGGCGATGGTGACGAGCGGGTTGATGAAGTACCCGAGGGAGGCCTCGACCACCTGGTGGGTGTTGACGGCCCAGATGTACACGCCCCAGTTGACGGTGATCACCGCCGCCGCGACCGTGATCAGGGCGAGCCTGCGCGGCTGTCGCAGCAGCTCACCCGCCCAGGCCCAGCGCCGCAGCACCAGCAGCAGGACGCCGACGACCGCGAGGGACCAGACCATGCGGTGGGCCAGGATCTCCACCGCGCCGGACGGCTTCAGCAGGGGCCAGAACAGGGGGACGAGCCCCCACATCCCGTACGCGGCGAACCCGTTCAGCAGTCCTATCCGGTGTTCGCCCCTCGCCTGCGCCGCCACGGCCCCTCCTTCTCGCCCGGCCGCGCCACCGCGACCCCCAGCCTCCCGAAGGTAACGCCGAGCACCCCCGGCTGTCATGCCCGTATCGGGATACGGTCATGACAGCCGGGGGTGGGCCGGTCGGGCGGGCCGGTGGGCCCGGACGGTCAGGCCTTCAGGGCCACCGCGATCGAGTCGGAGATCGGCGTGGTGGGGCGGCCGATGAGGCGGGCGAGGTCGCCGGAGGTGACGACCAGCTCGCCCTTCTCGACGGACGCGTCCACGCCCGCGAGGATCGCGGCGAACGGCTCGGGGAGCCCGGCGCCGGTGAGGATGCCGACCAGGACCTCGCCGGAGACGGGGTTGTTCGCTATCTCCTTGCCCGTCTGCCCGCTCAGCTCGGCCGCGTACTCGGCGAAGCTCCAGGCGACGTCGCCGCCCAGCTCGTACGTCTGGTTCTCGTGGCCCTCGCCGGTCAGTACGGCGACGGCGGCGGCGGCGTAGTCCGCGCGGGCGGCGGAGGAGACCCGGCCCTCGCCGGCGGCGTGGGTCACGGCGTTGAACTGCAGTACCGGCGCGAGCTGCTCGGTGTAGTTCTCGTGGTACCAGCCGTTGCGCAGCAGGGCGTACGGCAGGCCGGAGGCGAGCAGCGCCGCCTCCGTGCCCCGGTGGTCGTCGGCGAGCGCGGCCGTCAGGGTGCCCGGCGCGCTGGTGTAGGCGAGGAGCGCGACCCCGGCCGCCTTGGCGGCGTCGATCACGACCTGGTGCTGGCCGACCCGGCCCTTGTCGAACTCGGTGCCGGAGATCAGCAGCACCTTGTCGCCGGCGGCGAAGAGGCCGTCGAAGGTCTCGGGGGCGTTGTAGTCGGCGACGGCGATCTTCACGCCCCGCGCCGCGAGCCCGGCACCCTTCTCCTCGCTGCGGACGACGGCCGTGATCTGCTCGGCCGGAACCTTCTCCAGCAGTCCTTCGACGACGAACGTGCCGAGGTGTCCGGTGGCTCCGGTGACGACGATGCTCATGGTGAAACTCCTCCAGGGGGGCGGGTGCACCACTAACCCTAGAAGGTGCGCTAACTCTTCGAAAGTACCCACTTTGAAGTAAGGTACTGGTCTTGAAGTAAGGTACTGGCATGGCCGTGAGCAAGGTGTCCCCGCAACCCGCGAACAAGCCCGCGAGCAAGCCCGCGAGCAGGTACGACATGGACGGCGAGGGTATGTGCCCCTACCGCCTCGTCCTGGAGCACGTCACCAGCCGCTGGGGCGTTCTCGTCCTGATCGAGCTGCTGGAGCGGCCGTACCGCTTCAGCGAGCTGCGCCGGGCCATCGGCCGGGTCAGCGAGAAGATGCTCACCCAGACCCTGCAGACCCTGGAGCGCGACGGCCTCGTCCACCGCGACGCCAAGCCGGTCATCCCGCCCCGCGTGGACTACTCCCTCACCGACCTCGGCCGCGAGGCCGCCGAGCAGGTGCGCGCCCTGGCCACCTGGACCAAGGACCGCATGGACGCCGTACAGCGGGCGCGGGAGGTGTACGACGAGGCCCGGGCCTGAGGCGGCTGCCGCCCCGGACCCGGGTCCCGCGCACCGGGGTCATCCCACGACGGTCCAGGTGTCCCCGCCCGCCAGCAGCGCCGACAGATCGCCCTTGCCGTGCCGCTCGACGGCGGAGTCGAGCTGGTCGGACATCTGGGCGTCGTAGACGGGCCGCCGCACGGACCGCAGGACACCGATCGGGGTGTGGTGGAGGGTGTCCGGATCGGCCAGCCGTGACAGCGCGAACGCCGTGGTCGGGGATGCGGCGTGCGCGTCGTGGACCAGCACCCGCGACTCGTTCTCCGCCGTCACGGTGACGACCTTCAGATCGCCGGTCGCCTCGTCCCGTACGACGCCCCGTCCGCGGTCCGCGCCGAACCGGATCTGCTCGCCGTGCTCCAGCCGGATCACGGCCTCCTCGGCCTGCTGCCGGTCCTTGAGGACCTCGAAGGCGCCGTCGTTGAAGATGTTGCAGTTCTGGTAGATCTCCACCAGTGCCGTGCCGGGGTGGGCGGCGGCCTGCCGCAGCACCTCCGTCAGATGCTTGCGGTCGGAGTCCACGGTCCGCGCCACGAACGACGCCTCCGCCCCGATCGCCAGCGACACCGGGTTGAAGGGCGCGTCCAGCGACCCCATGGGCGTGGACTTGGTGACCTTCCCGACCTCGGAGGTGGGGGAGTACTGCCCCTTCGTCAGGCCGTAGATGCGGTTGTTGAAGAGCAGGATCTTCAGGTTCACATTGCGGCGCAGGGCGTGGATCAGATGGTTGCCGCCGATGGACAGCGCGTCCCCGTCACCGGTCACCACCCACACCGACAGGTCGCGGCGGGAGGTGGCGAGCCCGGTCGCGATCGCCGGCGCCCGCCCGTGGATCGAGTGCATCCCGTAGGTGTCCAGGTAGTACGGGAAGCGGGACGAGCAGCCGATCCCGGAGACGAAGACGATGTTCTCCTTCGCCAGCCCCAGCTCCGGCATGAAGCTCTGGACGGCGGCGAGGATCGCGTAGTCACCGCAGCCGGGGCACCAGCGCACCTCCTGGTCGGACTTGAAGTCCTTCATGGACTGCCGGGCGGCGGCCTTGGGGACCAGCTGCAGCAGCTCGTTGCCGATGTCAGCCATCGATGGCCTCCTTGAGAGCCGTGGCGAGCTGCTCCGCCTTGAACGGCATGCCGTTCACCTGGTTGTAGGAGTGGGCGTCGACCAGGTACTTCGCCCGGATCAGCATGGCGAGCTGGCCGAGGTTCATCTCGGGGATCACCACCTTGTCGTACCGCGCGAGCACGGCGCCCAGATTCCGCGGGAAGGGGTTGAGATGCCGCAGATGGGCCTGGGCGATCGCCTCCCCGGCCGTCCGCAGCCGCCGTACCGCCGCCGTGATCGGCCCGTATGTCGACCCCCAGCCGAGGACCAGGGTCCGGGCGCCGTGCGGATCGTCGACCTCGACATCGGGGACGTCGATCCCGTCGATCTTCGCCTGCCGGGTGCGGACCATGAAGTCGTGGTTGGCCGGGTCGTAGGAGATGTTGCCCGTGCCGTCCTGCTTCTCGATGCCGCCGATCCGGTGTTCGAGGCCGGGGGTGCCCGGGATCGCCCAGGGGCGGGCGAGGGTGCGCGGGTCGCGCTTGTAGGGCCAGAAGACCTCGGTGCCGTCGTCCAGGGTGTGGTTGGGTCCCTGGGTGAACTGCACGGTCAGGTCCGGGAGTTCGTCGGTCTCGGGGATGCGCCACGGCTCGCTGCCGTTGGCCAGGTAGCCGTCCGAGAGCAGGAACACGGGGGTGCGGTACGTCAGCGCGATCCGCGCCGCCTCGATGGCCGCGTCGAAACAGTCCGCCGGGGTGCGCGGCGCGACCACCGGCACCGGCGCCTCGCCGTTGCGGCCGTACATCGCCTGCAGCAGATCCGCCTGCTCGGTCTTGGTGGGCAGCCCGGTGGACGGCCCGCCGCGCTGGATGTCGACGACGAGCAGCGGCAGTTCGAGCGAGACGGCGAGCCCGATGGTCTCCGACTTCAGCGCCACCCCCGGCCCGGAGGTCGTGGTCACCGCCAGAGAACCCCCGAACGCGGCCCCCAGCGCAGCCCCGATCCCGGCGATCTCGTCCTCCGCCTGGAAGGTCCGCACACCGAAGTTCTTGTGCCGGCTCAGCTCGTGCAGGATGTCCGAGGCCGGGGTGATCGGATACGAGCCCAGATAGAGCGGCAGATCGGCCTGCCGGGAGGCCGCGATCAGCCCGTACGACAGCGCCAGGTTCCCGGAGATGTTCCGGTAGGTGCCGACGGGGAAGGCCTGGGTCGCCGGGGCGATCTCGTAACTGACCGCGAAGTCCTCGGTCGTCTCGCCGAAGTTCCACCCGGCGCGGAAGGCGGCGAGGTTGGCGGCGGCGATCTCCGGTTTCTTGGCGAACTTGGCCGCCAGGAACTTCTCGGTCCCCTCGGTCGGCCGGTGGTACATCCATGACAGCAGGCCGAGCGCGAACATGTTCTTGCTGCGCTCGGCCTCCTTGCGGCTGAGGTCGAACTCCTTCAGCGCCTCGACGGTCAGCGTGGTCAGCGGCACCGGATGGACGCTGTAGCCGTCCAGCGACCCGTCCTCCAGCGGACTGACCGCGTACCCGACCTTCTGCATCGCCCGTTTGGTGAACTCGTCCGTGTTGACGATGATCTCCGCGCCGCGCGGCACGTCCGCGATGTTCGCCTTCAGGGCCGCCGGGTTCATCGCGACGAGCACGTTGGGGGCGTCGCCCGGGGTGAGGATGTCGTGGTCGGCGAAGTGCAGCTGGAAGCTGGAGACACCCGGGAGGGTGCCGGCGGGGGCGCGGATCTCGGCGGGGAAGTTCGGCAGGGTGGAGAGGTCGTTGCCGAAGGAGGCCGTTTCGGAGGTGAAGCGGTCGCCGGTGAGCTGCATCCCGTCCCCGGAGTCCCCGGCGAAGCGAATGATCACCCGATCGAGTCGGCGGACGGCCTTCGTCCCCGCCGGACCGCCCGGGTCGCGCTGTTCTCTCAGTTCTCCCAGAGCGGCTTCGTCGGCCTGCTCCGCTGGGCTGCTGACCTGGCTGGTCACTGAACTGGACCTCCCTTGAGGCGGCTGTCCGGGAACGGCCGACCCATCGGCCCTCCCAGGATCAACCCTACGTCGGCGGGGGCGGCCTTCCCTGGCGCGTTCGACTGATGGATCCTCTTTTTGGGGCTGCCGGGCACCCTGACTTGTCACGATTTACCCGCCCCTGTCGCTTCCGCTGAAGACGCGCGGGACGGGCCGGTGGTTCTCGGTCGCCCGTCGGCACCCCGCCTGCCGGTCCGGGCCGACGGCCGACCGGTGCCGACGGCCGACCCCTATCTGACACAGTGTCAGACAGTCATGAATTGAGGTAGGTGAGCACCGCAAGCACGCGCCGGTGGTCCCCGTCGCTCGGGGACAGCCCGAGCTTCAGGAAGATATTGCTGACGTGCTTCTCGACGGCCCCGTCGCTGACGACCAGCTGACGGGCGATCGCCGAGTTGGTCCGCCCCTCCGCCATCAGCCCGAGCACCTCCCGCTCGCGCGGGGTGAGCCCCGCGAGGACGTCCTGCTTCCGGCTGCGCCCGAGCAACTGCGCGACCACCTCCGGGTCCAGCGCCGTACCACCGCGCGCCACCCGCACCACCGCGTCCACGAACTCCCGGACCTCGGCCACCCGGTCCTTCAGCAGATACCCGACCCCACGACTGGACCCCGCGAGCAGCTCGGTGGCGTACCGCTCCTCCACGTACTGCGACAGCACGAGCACCCCCAGCTCCGGATGGTGCTTCCGCAGCTCCACGGCGGCCCGTACGCCTTCGTCGGTGTGCGTCGGCGGCATCCGGACATCGGCGACGACCACGTCCGGCAGACTCCCCTGCGCCGCGAACTCCGTGATCGTCTTGATCAGGGCGTTCCCGTCCCCGACCCCCGCGACGACGTCATGCCCCCGATCGGTCAGCAGCCGCGTCAGGCCCTCCCGCAGCAGCACCGAATCCTCGGCGATGACCACCCGCACCCTGTCCTCCACGCCCTGTCCCCCCACGACACCCGCCCCCACCCCGACCGCACGACAGCCCCCAGCATCCCAGCATCGGAACACCCACGGCCCACACCGACGAGAATCGGCCAACCGTAGGAGGGGTATGCGGCTTGAGGGGTGTGGGTCGAGGGGGAGCGGGTCGAGGGGGTGTGGGCTTGAGGGGAGCGGGCCGAAGGGGGAGCGGGCCGAAAAGCACGGGGCGCAGCCCCGGCTTTTCAGGGGCGCGGGGAACTGCGCGAGAACCCCCACCGAACCCGCACCCGCCCACGAACCCAGGCCCCCCACGGCGAAAGGCGCCCCCCCAGCCCCGCAGGGCGTCGCTCAGGCCGCCCGCCAGGGCAACTCCGCCGTCACCCGAGTCGGCCCCCCGGCCGGCGAGTCGACAACCAGAATCCCGTCGACCGCCCCGATCCGCTCCGCGAGCCCCGCCAGCCCGGACCCACCCCCCGAATCCGCACCCCCCACACCGTCATCGCCGACCTGCAGCATCAGCCGGTTCTCGACCCTCCACACATCCACGGTCGCCCGCGACGCCCCCGCGTGCTTGCTGACGTTCTGCAGCAGCTCGGAGACGGTGAAGTACGCGATGCCCTCGATCGCCGGCACCGGCCGCGCGGGCAGGTCCACATCCACCACCACCGGCACCGCACACCGCGAGGCCACCGCCGACAGCGCCGCGTCGAGCCCCCGGTCGGT
Source organism: Streptomyces griseiscabiei (assembly GCF_020010925.1). Lineage (NCBI taxonomy): Bacteria > Bacillati > Actinomycetota > Actinomycetes > Kitasatosporales > Streptomycetaceae > Streptomyces > Streptomyces griseiscabiei. The sequence continues at coordinate 877,198 of NZ_JAGJBZ010000003.1, forward strand.
CAGCACGGCCGGGTGGATGCCCCGCGCCAGATCCCGCAGCTCCTGCAGCGCGGTCTTCACCTCACCGTGCGCCGAGTCGACCATCACCGCCGCCGCCCGGGGGTCCTCCGCCAGCTTCTCCTTCGCCAGCCCCAGATCCATCGCCAGCGCGACCAGCCGCGCCTGCGCCCCGTCGTGCAGATCCCGCTCGATCCGCCGCAGATCAGCGGCGGCCGTGTCGACCACGACGCCCCGGTCCGACTCCAGCTCCACGACACGCGCCCCCAGCCGCGACGGTCCGAGCAGCGTGCCCACCATCACCCGGTCGACCGTCGTCAGCCCCCGCACGATCCACGGCGTGGCCATCGTGAAGAGCAGCCCCACCAGCGCGGTCACGGTCACCTCGAACGGGTTGTCCAGATACACCGAGTGCGTCTCGTCCCCGTACAGCTGCAGCCCGTCCTGCCCGGCCCACACGGGGAACACCCAGAACCAGAGCGGATACGTCAGCAGCGCCCACCCGTACGTCCAGAAGGTCACCGCCACCCCGAAGGAGAACACCGACCAGGGGAACTGCACGACCGCGTACAGCAGTTGCCGCCACGACGACCCGCTGCGCAGCAAGGCGCCCATCCAGGCCATCACCCCGCGCCCCTTCGGCCGCAGCGGCTCCGGCGCGGACACCTCCATGCCGAGCAACGCCCGCGCCCGCGCCCGCTCCAGCGCCCCGAACCCCCGGCATCCGGCGAGCCCCGCCGCCAGCACCGGCACCCCGAGGAACGTGATCAGCAGCCCCGCCCCGACCGACACCATCGTGATGGCGTACGTGAAGAGCAGGATCCCGATCGGCAGCCCCAGCAGCACATACGCCAGCTCCCGCCAGCTGCGCCCCTCGAACGGCGCCCGCAGCCCCGCCGGCACCCGACGCCGCCGCTCCTCGCCCCAGCCCCCGTACCCGTGCCCGTACTCCGCGGCCATCACCCTCGCCCACCTTCACTGTCCCGCACTCCCGATGTCGTACGTCCACACTGCTGTCCCCGGCCCGCCGGAACCATGGAGCGGGTCGGCGTCTCGACAGGGGGGTTTTCCCCACCTTCGGCCTCGACGCGGCGGAACTTGTGACCCCCGAGGCGGCGGGCCGAAAAGGCAGGGGCGCAGCCCCGCTTTTTCAGGGGCGCGGGGCTGTATCGATTTGCGGCTCCGCCGCGTGGGCGCGAGCAACCATGACGCACCCGCACCCGCCCACGAAGAAGGAGCACCCACGACGAACAGGCGCCCCCGACACCGCCGCGCGCTACCGCCCCCGCCACGGCAACTCCGCCGTCACCGTCGTAGGCCCTCCCACCGGCGACTCGATCACGAACAACCCGTCCACCGCCCCGAGCCGCTCCGCCAGCCCGGCGATCCCGCTCCCCCCGTCGAGCCGCGCACCCCCGCGCCCGTCGTCCCACACCTGGATCAGCAACCGGTCGTCGGACCGCCACACATCCACCGACGCCGCCTTCGCCCCACTGTGCTTGCTGATGTTCTGCAGCAGCTCGGACACCGTGAAGTATGCGATTCCCTCGATCGCGGCGGCCGGCCGCGCGACCAGGTCCACGGTCACCTTCACCGGCGCCGTGCACCGCGAGGCCACCGCCGACAGCGCGGCGTCCAGCCCCCGGTCGGTCAGCACCGCCGGATGGATGCCCCGCGCCAGATCCCGCAGCTCCTGCAGCGCCAGCTTCACCTCCCCGTGCGCCTCCTCCACCATCGAGGCGGCGGCGTCGGGGTCCTCCAGCAGCTTCTCCTTCGCCAGCCCGAGCCCCATCGCCAGATTCACCAGCCGCGCCTGCGCCCCGTCGTGCAGATCCCGCTCGATCCGCCGCAGATCGGCGGCGGCGGTGTCGACGACTACCCCCCGGTCGGACTCCAGTTCGGCGATCCGCCGCTCCAACTCATCGGACGGCGACAGCAGCGACCGCACCATCACCCGGTCCACGTTCGTCAGCCCCCGCACGATGTACGGCAGCACCGGCCACGCCACGAACAACCCCGTGAGGGTGATGACGAACGTCGCGATACCCCATGGCATCCGGATCAGCTCGTACAGCATCGAACGCCAGCCGACCGGATCCTTCACGCTCATCCACACCTGCGCGAAGAACCCCTCGTCGGCCCGCCGCCCGCCCCCGCGCAGCGGCAGCGGACTCGGCTCGTCCACCGCCACCCGCAGCAGCGCCCGCGCCCGCATCCGCTCCAGCCGCCCCAGCTGCCGGGCCCCCATCAGCGCGGCGGCGAGCAGCGGAAAACCGATCACCGTCAGCGTCAGGAAGGCGCTGGTGAACAGCACCGTCGTCACATACACGAACCCGAGCAGCGCGAACGGCAGATTCGCCAGCAGATGCGCGATCTCCCGCCACGTCTGGCCCCCGAACGCGAACCGCGCGGGCGGCAACGGCTCGGAGGGCGTCTGACTGGAGGGCAACGGCCGCCCGTACGGCCGCCCGGCGCCCGTCGGTGAGAAGAGGGGTTCGGTCATGCCCCTCAGCCTGCCCGTCCGCCCCCGCCCCGCGCCATGAGGTGGACCGCCCCGGCAGCCCTGGGGATAACCCCACCCCCGCGAGTGCCGACCTGTGACGGGCTGCTCACGCTCTCTTTAGCAGGGCCTAGACTCCCGTGCGTACAGATCGTCGAACAGCGGAGTACGTACGGCGTCCGCATCCCGTACGTACATGTCGCCAGGCCAGGGAGCGAGGGACGGACGTGCCGGAACAGACCGTCGTCGCCGCGACGGAACGGACCGCCCCCGTCGCGGCGGAGTACTTCCAGTCCTACTCGGTGGTCGGACTGCTCGCCGCCGTGGGCGTGCTCTTCGTCGCCGTCGCCTTCGGCGCGGGACGACTGCTCCGGCCCGAGGTCCCCACCCGCGAGAAGCTCCTGACGTACGAGTGCGGCGTCGACCCGGTCGGCGAGGGCTGGGCCCACACCCAGGTCCGCTACTACGTCTACGCCTTCCTCTACGTCATCTTCGCCATCGACTCGATCTTCCTCTTCCCCTGGGCGACGGTCTTCGCCGACCCCGGCTACGGCGCGACGACCCTGGTCGAGATGTTCGTCTTCCTCGGTTTCCTCGCCGTGGGCCTGCTCTACGCCTACAAGAAGGGCGTCCTGGCATGGACGTGACGCCACAGACGAACGCGCCGGAGCCAGGCACCGCCGAACCCGTCTCCGGGCCGGTCCTCCTCCCGGAGCCGAAGCGGCTGGGCGCCCTCGCCCGCCTCGCCCCGGAGCCGATGAAGGTGATCCTCAACTGGGGCCGCCGCTACTCCCTCTGGGTCTTCAACTTCGGCCTCGCCTGCTGCGCGATCGAGTTCATCGCCGCGTCCATGGCCCGCCACGACTTCATCCGCCTCGGCGTGATCCCCTTCGCCCCCGGCCCCCGGCAGGCGGACCTCATGATCGTCTCGGGCACGGTGACGGACAAGATGGCCCCGGCCGTGAAGCGCCTGTACGAACAGATGCCGGAACCGAAGTACGTCATCTCCTTCGGCGCCTGCTCCAACTGCGGCGGCCCCTACTGGGACTCCTACTCCGTCACCAAGGGCGTCGACCAGATCATCCCCGTCGACGTCTACGTCCCCGGCTGCCCGCCCCGCCCCGAGGCGCTTCTCCAGGGCATCCTGAAACTCCAGGAGAAGATCGCCCGGGAGTCCCTGGGCGAGCGGTACGGCACGGAGACCGGCCCGGGCCCGTCCCCGGCGGCGCTGCGGAGCGGCTTGGTGAAGCCCCCGGCGCCCGCGCCCGACGGCGCCGCCGAGGGCTCCGGGACGACCACCGAGGCCGAGGCGGGGGACAGATGACGACCGGCTGGCTGCCCGCCCCCGCCGAGGAACTCTTCGGCCCCGAGTCCACCGCGGACGAGTCGTACGGCGTCCTCACCGTGGACGTCCCGCCCGCGTCCTGGACCGAGGCGCTGCGCACGGCCCGCTCCACGCTGGGCTGCACGTACTTCGACTGGCTGAGCGCGGTCGACGAACCGGGCACGGGCTTCCGCGTCGCGGCCCACGTGGTAGCACTCTCCCCGGTCCGCCGCCTCCTCCTGCGCACCACGGTCCCGCACGACACCCCGGTCCTGCCGACCGCCGTCGACGTCTACGCGGGCGCGGCCTGGCACGAACGCGAGACCCACGAAATGTTCGGCGTCCGCTTCGAGGGCCACCCCGCCCTGGACCACCTGCTCCTCCCCGAGAACTTCGAGGGCCACCCCCTCCGCAAGGACTTCGTCCTCGCCGCCCGCGTCGCCAAGGCCTGGCCCGGCGCGAAGGAACCCGGCGAATCCGAGCACGGCGGCCCCAGACGCCGCCAGATGCTCCCGCCCGGCGTCCCCGACCCCAACGACTGGGGCCCCCTCAAGGGCCAGCTCCCCCCGGCCCCGGCCCGCCCGTCCCGAGCCACACCCCCCGGCGCCCGCCCAACCCGCCGCCCCACAACAGACCCCACCTCCAACCCCCCACGCCGCTCCCGCTCGGCGTCAGAGGGTTCGGCGACCCAGCCGCCCCCGGCCGCGACGACGCCGACCGATCCGGCGGCACCTGGTGCTTCGCCGTCCCCGCGTCGCACCCGCTCGGCGGCGGAGGGGTCGGCGAGCCAGACGTCACCGGCCCCGACGACACCGGCCGATCCGCCCGCACCGGGAGCTTCCCCCTCCCCACGCCGTACCCGCTCGGCGGCGGAGGGCTCAGCCAGCCAATCCGCGCCGGGCGCGACGCCCGACACTCCCGCGCCACCTCGCCGCACCCGCAGCGCAGCGTCAGGCTCGGCGAGTCAGCGCGAGACCCCCACGGGGACCCCTGCCGCCCCTGAACCGCAGGGAGCCGAGCGGCAGACGGGCACCCCCGAGGTGCAGACCGGCAGCGCCGAGTCCTCCGGCGCCGCCGAACCCTCGCCGCGTCCGCGCCCCGCCCGCCCCACGGCCCGCAGCGCGGACGCGCCCTGGCACCACGCCCGCCCGGCCTTCGACGAGCCCGAGCCCCAGGCCGAAGCCGAGCCGCAGCGCGAAGCCCAGCCCCAGCCCCAGCGCGAAGCCGAGCCGGGCCTTCAGCCAGAACCGAAGGCCGAGCCCACCGGGCAACCCGGGCAGGAACACCCCACCACCGACTCCGACACGGCCCCCGCGCCCCCGGACGAGGACGACGCGCCCCAGGACTCGCACGCACCCCCCACCCCCGAAGCCCCGACCACCGACACCGACACCGATACCCCCCGACCCCCCGCGGGAGGCACGCAGTGAACGACGCTCTGGACGTCGCCCTGCGACTCCTCATCGTCTTCGTCGTCTTCCTGACCTTCCCCTTGATCATCGGCCAGACCGAGCACAAGGTGATGGCCCACATGCAGGGCCGCCTCGGCCCCATGTACGCCGGCGGCTTCCACGGCTGGGCCCAACTCGTCGCGGACGGCGTGAAGTTCGCGCAGAAGGAAGACATCGTCCCGGCCGGCGCCGACCGCCGTGTCTTCCAGCTCGCCCCCGCCGTGGCCCTCCTCCCCTACCTCCTCGTCCTCCTCGCCATCCCGATCGGCCCCGGCGAGGGCGCCGTCGGCGAGGTCGTCGACGCGGGCATCTTCTTCGTCCTCGCGGTGATGGGCGTGGGAGTTCTGGGCTCACTGATGGCCGGCTGGGCGTCCGCCAACAAGTTCTCCCTCCTCGGCGGCCTCCGCACCGCCGCCCAGCTCCTCGCCTACGAACTCCCGATGCTCCTCACCGCCGCCTCGGTGGCGATGGCGGCCGGCACGGTCTCCCTCGTCGGCATCGTGGACGCCTTCGAGTGGTGGTGGCTCCCCTGGCAGATCGTCGGCGCGATCGTCTTCTTCGTCGCCGGCCTCGCCGAACTCCAGCGCCCGCCCTTCGACATGCCCGTCGCCGACTCGGAGATCATCTTCGGCGCCTACACCGAGTACACCGGCCTCCGCTTCGCCCTGTTCCTCCTCGCCGAGTACGCCGGCATCGTCGTCCTGTGCGGCCTGACCACCGTCCTCTTCCTCGGCGGCTGGCACGGCCCCTGGGCCGCCGACGGCCTCGGCTGGGTCTGGACCCTCCTGAAGACGGCCCTGCTCGCCTTCGTCGTCATCTGGCTCCGCGTGACCTACCCCCGTCTGCGCGAGGACCAGCTCCAGAAGCTCTCCTGGACCCTCCTGGTCCCCCTCTCCCTCGCCCAGATCGCCCTCACCGGCACAGTCAAGGTGGTGTTCCTCTGATGGCCCCCATCCCTGGCTCCGGCCTGGCCAAGGGCCTGGCCGTCACCCTCCGCACGATGACGCGCAAGACCGTCACCGAGCAGTACCCGGACGTCCAGCCCGAACTCCCGCCCCGCACCCGCGGCGTCATCGGGCTCTTCGAGGAGAACTGCACGGTCTGCATGCTGTGCGCCCGCGAGTGCCCGGACTGGTGCATCTACATCGACTCCCACAAGGAGACCGTCCCGCCCGCCGCCCCCGGTGGCCGCGAGCGCAGCCGCAACGTCCTCGACCGCTTCGCCATCGACTTCTCCCTCTGCATGTACTGCGGTATCTGCATCGAGGTCTGCCCCTTCGACGCCCTCTTCTGGTCCCCGGAGTTCGAGTACGCCGAGACCGACATCCACGAACTCACCCACGAGCGCGACAAGCTCCGCGAGTGGATGTGGACCGTCCCCTCCCCACCGGCCCTCGACCCCGCCGCCGAGGAACCCAAGGAACTGGCCGCCGCCCGCAAGACCGCCGAGAAACTCGCCGCGACCCGGGCCCAGGCCGAGCCGAAGCCGGACGACGACCCCGAGGGAGCAGCCTCATGACCCTCGCCCAGGCATCCCACGACGTCCTCGCCCAGGCATCCCAGGGCTTCCTCTCCCCGACCGGCGTCGAGATCGCCTTCCTCCTCGTCGGTGTCGTCACCTTCGGCGCCGCGATCGTCACCGTCACCACCCGCCAGCTCGTGCACGCCGCTCTCTGGCTGGTGGTCGCGCTCGGCGGACTCGCCGTCGAGTACCTCCTGCTCACCGCCGAGTTCATCGCCTGGGTGCAGGTCCTCATCTACGTCGGCTCCGTCGTCGTCCTCCTCCTCTTCGGACTGATGCTCACCAAGGCCCCCATCGGCCGCTCCCCGGACGCCGACTCCGGCAACCGCTGGGCCGCCCTCACCGTGGCCCTCGCCTCCGCCGCCGCCCTCGTCTGGGTCGTCGTCGACGCCTTCCGCACCACCTGGATCGACCTCGACGGCCCCGCCGCCGGCTCCACGAAGGCCACCGGAGAGAGCCTCTTCCAGAACTGGGTCCTCCCCTTCGAGGCCCTCTCCGTCCTCCTCCTCGCCGCCCTGGTCGGCGCGATCGTCCTCTCCCGCAAAGCGAAGGCCGACGCACTCCCCACGGCACCCACGGCACCCACCGCGCCCACGGCAGCCACCGCGCCCAAGGCCCCCGAGGCAGCCGACGGAGGCGACCGCTGATGCACCTCGCCTACCCCGTCGTCCTCTCCGCCCTCCTCTTCTGCACCGGCCTCTACGGCGTCCTCGCCCGCCGCAACGCGATCCTCGTCCTGATGTCCGTCGAGCTGATGCTCAACGCCGTCAACCTCAACCTCGTCGCCTTCGACGTCTGGCTCAGCAAGGCCGCCGAGGAGACCCTGCACTCCGGCCAGGCCCTGACCCTGTTCACGATCACCATCGCCGCCGCCGAGATCGGCATCGGCCTGGCGATCGTGCTGGCCGTCCACCGCAACCGCGGCACCGCCGACATCGACAAGCTCCGTGACACGGCCGAGGGCCACGGGACCGACGGCTCCGAAGACCCCGACGGTCCCGAAGACCCCGCCGAAGCCGACGAACCCGGCGGGCCCGAGCGGAGCGAGAAGGCTGAGGCCAGCGCGTGACCACGACCACCCTCGCCGTCCTCGTCCCCCTCCTCCCGTTCCTCGGCGCCGCCGCCGGCCTGCTCCTCGGCCGCACCGCCCCCGGCTTCGTCCGCCCCCTCGCCGTACTCCCGACCCTCACGGCCTTCGCCCTGGCCGTCCTGGTCGCCGTACGCCAGGGCGGCGACGCCGCCGTGAACGCGGCCACGCAGCTCACCCCCACCGGCTCGGTCCCGATCGACCTCGCCCTGCACATCGACGGCTTCGCCGCCCTCGTCGCCGTCCTGGTCGGCCTGGTCGCCACCTGTGTGCAGATCTACTCGACGGGCTATCTGCGCGACGACTCGCGCTACCCCTCCTACGCCGCCCTCGTCTCCCTCTTCACCTCCGCGATGCTCCTCGTCGTCTACTCCGGCGACCTGATGGTGCTCCTGGTCGGCTGGGAGATCATGGGCATCTGCTCGTACTTCCTGGTCGGCCACTACTGGGAGACCCCCGAGGCCCGCGCCGCCTCCCTGAAGGCCTTCCTGGTCACCAAGCTCGGCGACGTCCCCTTCCTCATCGGTCTGTTCGCGCTCGCCACGGACGCCGGGTCGTTCCGCATCACCCGGATCCTGGCCACCGTCGCCGAAGGCGGCCTGGACCACCCCACTCTGATCGCCCTGCTGCTCCTCGCCGGAGTCGCCGGAAAGTCCGCCCAGTTCCCCCTCCACACCTGGCTCCCCGACGCGATGGCGGGCCCCACGCCCGTCTCCGCGCTGATCCACGCCGCGACGATGGTCGCCGCCGGTGTCTACTTCGTCGCCCGTCTCCTCCCGGTCTTCGCCGCCTCCTCGGCGGCCCTGCTCGTCCTCGCCGTCATGGCCGCGCTCACCATGGTGGGCTCGGGCCTCGCCGCGCTCGCCCAGGACGACATCAAGCGCGTCCTCGCGTACTCGACGATCGGCCAGCTCGGCTATATGACCGGCGCCCTCGCCGTCGGCGACCGCGGTGCCGCCGTCTTCCACCTCATCTCCCACGGCGCCTTCAAGGCCCTGCTGTTCCTGGCGGCCGGCGTGATCATCCACGCCGCCGGCACCAACTCCCTGGCCGCCATGTCCCGCATGAGCCACCTCCGCGCCCGTGTCCCCGACGCCTTCTGGACGATGACCGTGGCGCTCCTCGCGCTCGCCGCGATCCCGCCCTTCAGCGGCTTCTTCTCCAAGGAGTCCGTCCTCGGCGCCGCCGAGCACGCCGCCACCGGCCACGCCGAGCCCGTCCCCGGCGCCGCGGGCTGGACCGTCCTGGTCGCCGGCGTCCTCACCGCCCTGCTCACCGCCGCCTACGCGACCCGCCTGTGGCTGCTCGCCTTCCACGGCAAGGGCACCGAGGCCCCCGACCACGGCCGTCAGCCCCGCACGATGACCGTGGTGCTGTGGGTGCTCGCCGTCCCCTCCCTCGCTTTCGGCGCGCTCGCCTACGGCACGCTTCCCGACTGGTTCGACGGCGACGACCTGGCCCCCACCCTCACCACGTCCGTCCTCGGCACGGGCACCGCCCTGATCGGCGCCCTGACGATGTACGCGGCCTGGCGGTCCGCCGGAGCCAGGGCGGCGGCCCGCACCCCGCTGGGCGCGGTCGCGGCCCACCCGGAGGCGGACGCCGCGACTGTCGAGGCGGAGGCCATCGCGAGCCACACCCCGGCCTACGGAGACGTGGCCTCGGCCCCCGACCCGGCGGACCCGGGCCGCCTCCTGCTCGGCCCGCTGCACCGCCACGCCGCCGCCGGCTTCCACCTCGACGCCGTCTACACGGCCCTCTTCGTCCGCCCGGTCCAGGCCGGCGCGAGCCTCGTCCGGTTCCTCGACCGCGAGGTCGTCGACACCTATGTGAACGGCGCGGGCGCCCTGCCCCGCCTGCTGGGCACGGCCGTCCGCAAGGCCCAGACCGGCAACGTCCAGACCTATGTGAGCGCGCTGCTCGCCGGCACCGTCGTCCTGGTGGTCGCCGCCCTCGTTGTCGCCACGGGAGCGTGAGCAGGCGTGATCGATATCAACGAGTCCGTGATGCAGGTCCTTCTGGCGTTGATCGTCGTCGGCCCGCTCATCGGCGCCGCCGCCGCTCTCCTGCCGGCCCCGCCCGGACTCAAGGGGAAGTCACCCGAGCAGGCCGTGCTCCGCCACGGAATCGTGGTGACCGGAGCCGTCCTCATCGCCGCGATCGTCCTCGCGCTCGGCTTCGACCACGACCAGCCGTCGAAGATGCAGGCCAGCACGGACATCAGCTGGATCCCGGCGCTCGACGTACGCATCCACCTCGGCATCGACGGCATCTCCCTCCCCCTTCTGGTCCTGACCGCGCTGCTGGCCTTCCTCTGCGCGCTCTACTCCTACTTCAAGATGCCTTCGGGCCCGTCCCCGAAGGCCTTCGTCGCGCTCCTGCTCGTCCTGGAGTCCGGCACCCTCGCCACCTTCGCCGTCCTCGATCTGCTCCTCTTCTTCCTCGCGTTCGAGATGGTGCTCATCCCGATGTACTTCCTCATCGCCCGCTGGGGCGGTGAGCGACGCACACAGGCCGCCTGGAAGTTCATCCTCTACACCCTGCTCGGTTCCGTGGTCATGCTGCTGGGCCTGCTCCTGATCGGGATCAGGGCGGGCACATTCGACATGGTGGCACTCGCCACTGACAATCACCCTGAACTGACCACATCCGTGCAGGTCATCGCCGCTTTGTCCATCGGGATCGGGCTCGCGGTGAAGACCCCGATGTGGCCGCTGCACAGCTGGCTGCCGGACGCCCACACCGCCGCCCCGACCGTCGGCTCGGTCCTGCTGGCCGGTGTCCTGCTGAAGATGGGCACCTACGGGTTCGTCCGCATCCTGCTGCCGATCACCCCGGACGGGTTCCGCACCTTCGCGCCGTACCTGGCCGCCTTCGCGGTCGTCGGCGTCATCTACGGCTCGCTCGCCTGCCTCGCCCTCGCCAGGCAGGGCGCGAAGGGCGACCTCAAGCGCCTCATCGCGTACTCCTCCGTCGGCCACATGGGCTTCGTCCTCCTCGGCATCGCCACGATGACGCCGACCGGCGTCAACGGCGCCCTGTTCGCCAACATCGCCCACGGCCTCATCACCGGCCTGCTGTTCTTCCTGGTCGGCGCCCTGAAGGACCGCACCGGCACCACCGACCTGGACACCCTCGCGCGGGAGACCGGCGCCGCCCTCTACGGCCGGGCACCGCGCCTCGGCGGCCTGCTCGCCTTCGCCGCCGTCGCCTCGCTCGGGCTCCCCGGACTCGCCGGGTTCTGGGGCGAGATGCTGGCCCTGTTCGGCGCGTTCGAGCCAGCCGAGGGCCTCAGCCGCCCCGCCTTCCTCACCTTCATGACGATCGCCGCGTTCGGCACCCTCCTCACCGCCGCGTACCTGCTGATCGTGGTCCGCCGCGTCTGTATGGGCGCCGCCCCGCAGGAACCGCCGAACCCGCAGGACGGGCCGCTCCTCGCGGACGTACAGCCGTACGAGTTCGCGGCCTGGACCCCGCTCGTCGCCCTCACCGTCCTCGCCGGCCTCTGGCCCGCGGCCCTCCTCGGACTGACCGACCCGGCCGTGCAGCAGCTCCTCGCAGGAGGCACCCGTTGAGCCCCTTGGCCCAGCCGCCGCTCCAGGCCGAGACCATGGCCGAGACCCTGGCCGGGTCCGTCGCGCAGTCGGTCGTCCAGTCCGTCGACTGGGTCGCCGTCGCGCCGCCCACGATCGCCGCGGTCGTCGGCCTCGCCGTCCTCGTCGCCGACCTGTTCACGGGCGACGCGAGGAAGGCCGTACTCGGCTGGACCTCCGTCGCGGGCCTCGCCGCCTCCCTGCTGGCCCTCCTGCCCCTCCTGGACGGCGACCGCGCCACCTTCTGCCTCACCGGCGCCCCCGAGGTCTGCAGCTACACCGCCGACCGCTTCACCCTCGTCGTGCAGTTCCTGGTCCTCGGCGGCGCCCTCCTCGCCGCCCTGCTGTCGATGACGGCCCTGACGGACGAGAAGAGGACCCTGCCCGCGGGGGAGTTCTGGTTCCTGCTGCTGTCCTCCGCGGCCGGTGCGGCCCTCCTGCCCGCCTCCCGCGACCTCGCGACCCTCGTCGTCGCCCTGGAGGTCGCCTCCCTGCCCGCCTTCGCCCTCGTCGGCATCCGGCAGGGCGACCGGCGGTCCTCCGAGGCGGCCCTGAAGTTCTTCCTGTCGTCCGTCACCGCGACCGCCGTCAGCCTCCTCGGCATCAGCTTCGTCTACGCCACCACAGGCACCCTCTACCTCACCGAGATCGCCGACCGCGTCCAGGACGTCGACGGCCAGCTGCACACCCTCACCCAGGCCGGCGTCGTCCTCACTCTCATCGGCTTCGCCTTCAAGACGGCCGCCGTCCCCTTCCACTTCTGGGTCCCCGACACCTACGTCGGCGCCCCCCTGCCCGTCGCCGCCTACCTCTCCGTCGTCGGCAAGGCGGTCGGCTTCTCCGGGCTGATCCTCATCACCGTCGTCGCCCTCCCGTCGTACGCCGACGTCTGGGGCCCCGCCCTCGCCGCCCTGGCCGCCCTCACCATGACCGTCGGCAACCTCGGCGCCCTGCGACAGCGCCCCACGCGCGCGTACAGCGCGGTCCGGCTGCTCGCCTGGTCCTCCGTCGGCCAGGCCGGCTACCTCCTGGTGCCGATCGCGGCCGCCGCGTACGCCGACGACCCCGCCGACGCCGAGAAGGCCGTCGGCGCCACCGTCGCCTACGCCCTGATGTACGCGGCGGTCAACCTGGGCGCCTTCGCCGTGGCCGCCCTGGTCGGCCGCACGAAGTGCCTGAACCGCCTCGGCGACTACCGCGGCCTGTACGCGTCGAACCCGCTGGCCGCCCTGCTCCTGGCCTTCTTCCTGCTCTGCCTCGCCGGACTGCCGCCGGGCGTCATCGGACTGTTCGCCAAGGTCACCGTCTTCTCGGCGGCCGTCGACGCGGGCCTCGGCTGGCTCGCCGTCGTGATGGCCGTCAACGTAGTGATCGCCCTCTTCTACTACCTCCAGTGGACGGCCCTGCTGTTCCGCGCGCCCGAGGGCGCGACCGAGCCGCACCGCGTCCCCGCGCCCCTCACCGCCGCGCTCGCCCTCACCGCGATCGCCGGCCTCGCCCTGTCCGGCGCCCCCCAGCTGATCCTGCGCTTCGCCGACACCGCCCTCTTCTAGAACGCCCCGCTCACCCGCCCGGCCCTCCCGCCGGGCCGCGCGCACAAGGGAACTAGTGCCCCCCGCCTGGCGTTGACCAGTACGGGAGGGTCCACTGAGAAGTGGAGTCAACAGCAACAGAAGGCAAAGGGTTCCCCCGCCGCACGACTTGGAGGGCGTACCGTGCACCGCCGGCACAACGGGCTCAGGACCGCCGTACTCCTCGGGGGACTGTCCGCACTCATCATCGTCATAGGAAGCCTCTTCGGCCGTACGGGACTGATCATCGCGGTCCTCGTCGCCCTCGGCACGAACGCGTACGCGTACTGGAACAGCGACAAGCTGGCTCTACGCGCGATGCGCGCGCGCCCGGTGAGCGAGTTCGAGGCCCCGGCGCTCTACCGCATGGTCCGTGAGCTGTCGATGCAGGCCCGCCAGCCCATGCCCCGGCTGTACATCTCCCCGACGGACGCCCCGAACGCGTTCGCGACCGGCCGGAACCCGCGCAACGCGGCGGTGTGCTGCACCGACGGCATCCTCCGCCTGCTCGACGAGCGCGAGCTGCGCGGTGTCATCGGCCACGAGCTGAGCCATGTGTACAACCGCGACATCCTCATCTCGTCGGTGGCCGGCGCCCTCGCCTCCGTGATCATGTTCCTGGTGAACTTCGCCTGGCTGATCCCCATCGGCCGCTCGGACGACGACGACGGCCCCGGCCTCCTCGGCATGCTGCTGATCATGATCCTGGGCCCGCTCGCCGCGAGCCTCATCCAGCTCGCGATCAGCCGCTCCCGGGAGTACGAGGCGGACGCCTCCGGCGCCCAGCTCACCGGCGATCCACTTGCGCTCGCCAGCGCCCTTCGCAAACTGGAAACAGGGACCAAACAGCTTCCGCTGCCCCCGGAGCCCCGGATCGAGACCGCGAGCCACATGATGATCGCGAACCCCTTCCGGCCGGGCCGGGGATTCTCCAAAATGTTCTCGACACATCCGCCGATGGCAGAACGCATCGCCCGACTCGAGAAGATGGCAGGTCGCCCCCAGTGAAGACCATTCTGAACATCATCTGGCTGATCCTCAGCGGCTTCTGGCTCTTCGTCGGCTATCTGTTCGCAGGATTGCTCCTGTGCATCACGATCATCGGAATCCCCTTCGGCATCGCCGCGTTCCGGATCGGCATCTACGCCCTGTGGCCCTTCGGGTACAGCGCGGTCGAGCGCCGTGACGCGGGAGCGCCCTCCTGCCTCGGCAACGTCCTGTGGCTGCTCCTGGCGGGCTGGTGGCTGGCCCTGACCCATATCACCACCGGTCTGATTCTCTGCCTGACGATCATCGGCATCCCGTTCGGCATCGCCAACTTCAAGCTCGTCCCGGTCTCGCTGATGCCCCTGGGCCGCGAGATCGTCCGCTCGGACCAGCCGTTCGGCCAGCAGCGCTGGTAGCGAGGCCCGCCGGGGAGGGCGGGCGGAGCCGCGTTCAGCCGCTCCGCCGCGCCCACCACCGCCGTACGCCGTACGCCGCCGCCCCCACCGCCAGCACGGCGGCACCCGCGCCGACCGAGGACACGGGCAGCGCGAACGCCAGCACGGCACACCCGACGAGCCCGACCGCCGGCACCACACGTGCGGCGGGCGCCGAACCGAGCGTCCAGGCGGACGCGTTGGCGACCGCGTAGTACGCGAGGACACCGAAGGACGAGAACCCGATCGCGCCCCGGACGTCGGCCGTGGCCGCCAGTACGGCGACCACGGCACCGACGGCGAGCTCCGCCCGGTGCGGCACCCGGAAGCGCGGGTGCACGGCGGCCAGCGCGCCCGGCAGATGCCGGTCCCGGGCCATCGCGAGGGTGGTCCGGGAGACGCCCAGGACGAGCGCCAGCAGCGACCCGAGCGCGGCCACGGCCGCCCCCACCCGCACCACGGGCACCAGCCCCTCCGCCCCGGCCGCCCGTACCGCGTCGGCCAGCGGAGCCGAGGACCGCGCCAGCCCGTCGGAGCCCAGCACCGAGAGCACGGCGACCGCCACGGCCGCGTACACGACCAGCGCGATGCCCAGCGCGAGCGGGATCGCGCGCGGGATCGTGCGCGCCGGGTCCCGGACCTCCTCGCCGAGCGTCGCGATCCGCGCGTACCCGGCGAACGCGAAGAACAGCAGTCCGGCCGCCTGGAGCACCCCGCCCACGCCCCCCGACACCCCGACGTCCAGCCGCCCGGCACCGGCCTCCCCGGACCCCAGGCAGACGACGACCACGGCGGCGAGCACCGCCAGCACCACCGCCACGATCGCCCGCGTCAGCCAGGCCGCCTTCCGCACACCGCCGTAGTTCACGGCGGTCAGCGCCACCACGGCCGCCACCGCCACGGCGTGCGCCTGCCCCGGCCACACATACGCGCCCACGGTCAGCGCCATCGCCGCGCAGGAGGCCGTCTTGCCGACGACGAACGACCAGCCGGCCAGGTATCCCCAGAAGTCCCCGAGCCGCTCACGCCCATACACGTACGTGCCGCCCGACGCCGGATACACGGCCGCCAGCCGCGCCGACGACATCGCGTTGCAGTACGCGACCACGGCGGCGACCCCGAGCCCCGGCAGCAGTCCCGACCCGGCCGCGCGCGCCGCCGGTCCGGGCGCGGCGAAGATCCCCGCGCCCACCATCGCCCCGAGCCCGACGACCACCGCGTCCCCGACCCCGAGCGTCCGCCGCAGCCCAACACCCGATCCGGCCTGTGTCATGCGCCGCACCCTACGGATCGCCGCAACCGCCGGACGTCGCCCGGACGTCCACCCGGACAACAGGGCGTGACGACAAGGCACGACGACAAGGCACGCCAGGACGTGGTGTGGGGGGAAACACAGCACGAGTACCGCACGGGTACGGCACGAAAGGGCAGGTGCACGGCATGAGCATCATCGGCTGGATCGTTCTGGGGCTGTTGGCCGGCGCCATCGCCAAGTTCCTGCTGCCGGGCCGGGACCCGGGCGGCCTCCTCGGCACCACCCTCATCGGCGTCGCGGGCGCCTTCATCGGCGGCTGGATCTCCGCCCGCTGGCTGGACCACCCGATCTCCGAGAACTTCTACGACGGCGCCACCTGGGCCGCCGCGGTCGGCGGCTCCCTGGTCCTGCTGATCGCCTACCGCATCCTCTTCGGCCACTCCCGCCGCTGACCGCGAAAGGGGTGGGTCCCCCGGCCGGAACCGAACCGGGGGACCCACCCGTCGATCACCTGATCACCGGTAGTTGACGTACCGTCCGCTTGATCCTCTGACCTGCACGTGACCCCTGGAAGGGGGGTTGACGTGCAGAAACTACTGCCAGTAGTTGCCACCGTTGCGCAGCGTCTTTCGGGACCTTGTGCCCTGAGTGTGCCCTCGCGTGCCCGCAGTCCTCCGACTCCGCTCGTCTGCCTCGCGCAGACAGAGCGGCGCCGCCCGATGCTCGACACATCGAACGGCGCCTTGATCCAGACGCACCCCTGATCAAGGAGTCCAGACCATGAGCACCACCGTACAGAGATTCCCTGCCTCGCTCGGCGAGGTCCTCGCCGACGCCGACGCGACCGCAACAACTCTCGATGCGACCCGCATCCGGGCAGGCATCACCGTGGGCCAGGCGCTCGAGGCGGAGGAGCGGGAGGCCGTTCGCCGGTCCGTCGACGCGCAGTTCCCGATCGTGGCCGCCTTCCTCGCCGAGGAGTCCGCGAAGTGCCCGGAGTGGTGCCTGCGGTCCCTAGAGACGGAGCCCCACCCCGACCACGTGAGCGCCAGCGTCGCGGTGTCCGCGCCCGGCGAGGCCGCCCCGTATCTCGACGCCCGCCTTCTGCACCTGGCGGGTGAGGGCCAGCCGTTCATCGGCCTCGCCGGGGCCCGCCTGACCCCGCTGCAGGCCCGCGTCGAGGCGAAGAAGCTGCGCGCACTGGCCGGAAGCCTCGAGGGCCTGGCCGGATACCTCGACGCCACGGCGGTGGTGGAGCGTGCCTCGAGCCGTGTCCTCGGGCTCGAGGAGCCGGGCCACTACGCGTGGTGTGCGCCGGGGAAGTGCTTCGAGCGCAGTTGGAAGAGCGGCGAGACCTTGCTCGAGCACCAGAGTGCCGAGGTCGTACTTCGCTCTCCGCTGGGCACGAGCAGCGCGCCGGGCGCACTGATCAGCGCCTGCCTGTACGCGGACAGCGACTACGCCGTGCCGGGCCTGTCGTTCGACTCGGGAGCCGAGGGCGTAGCTCTGGCCCCGGAGCCGGTCGGCGAGGTCATCGCGGACTTCGAGGCGTTCCTCGAGGGCCTGCGCGCCCTGCACGGGCAGATGGGCCAGGAGGAACCGCCCGCCGGGCCGGGCGGTTCCTGCAGCGGCCTCGGCGGGACGTGCGTCACGGACCACACCGTGCCGCCGCGCCTGCCTGAAGACCTCCACTGCGACGGGCCGCGCGTGACGATGGCCGGCGACTTGGGCGAGGAGTTCCCCGACGTCTACCTGAGCCAGTGGGTTGGCGAGGCCCCGCGCGTCGTCGTCGACGGGAGCAGGCAGGACCTCGACCTTCACGGCCTGGACGAGATGCTGTCGAACCTCCACGCCTACGAGGTGCGCCTGCGCGCCATGCGCGAGCAGCTGGCGGCGCTGGAAGGTGGGGCCCGATGAGCCGGCGCACGATCACCCTGACGACCGTCGACCACGGGGACGTCACGCTTCCTGAGCCGTCCTGGTGCGTCGGCCACGACGACCACCAGCCGGACAGCCACCGCTCCGACATCCTCCACCGGGGCCCGGAGGTCGAACTGCTCTTCCGGGGCGCCGAGGTCCTCACCGCGTGCCTGGCGCACTCGCCCTACGCGACATCCACGGACCCCGGGTTGGGCGGCCGGACGGTCGGCGTCTCGGTGTACCCGCCGGGCCGGACGCTGGCCCCGGTCGGCCTGTACGAACTCGCCGCCGCGCTCGACAGCTACGCGGACCAGGTCCGCGGACTCGCCGAGCAGCTGACCGCGGTCCTCGCCGGAGGTGAGGACCAGTGAGCGAGCAGACCACCAACCCGGGTAACGCCCACGACCTCCGCGCGCTCCTGGCGGTCGTCCTCGAGGCGCTCACCCTCCCGTACGGTGCCGACGACTACGACCGGCGCATCCTCGAGCGGGCCGCGCTCACACGCACGGTCGTCGCGGCAGCGCTCGCCGAAGCGCCCGCAGACCTCGCCTGGAACGCGGACTACCTGAGCGGCAAGCTCGCCGCCGAGCAGGCCGACGCGGAAGAGCGCGAGAAGAACCGGTGCGGTCGCTGCCGGAAGCCGTTCGACCAGGACGACACGGCGTTCGACGGCCGTGCCCGCCACGCCGACACCCCGCACTGCCGCGGGTGCGTCGACAACTGCCACGAGGGCAGCGCGGAACACGTCTGCGTGATCTGCGACCCGAAGCGGTACGGGGGTAGCCGGTGAAGCGGGACCCCCTGCTGTGGGCCGCGCTGGTCGCGGTCCTGGTCGTCCTCGCCTCGGCGGAGTACCGGCTGGCGGTGGCGTGCGGCTTCGGCCAGTACGTCGCCGCCGGCGTCCCCGCAGCCCTCGACGTCTACGCGCTCGCCGCGCTGCGGGCCCGCCGGGACGTCCTGGCGGTCGTAGCCGTGCTCATCGGCGTGAACGCTGCGAGCCATCTCGTCGAGGTCGGTCTCCTGCCCGTCGACGTGCCGCTCGTGGTCGCCGTATCGGCGGTCGCCCCGCTCGTGCTGTGGCGCGTCCACCGCCTCGGCGAGCACCACCAGGAGCCCGCCCCCGCCCCCGCGCCCGCCGTATCCGCCGTACCCGAGGCGTACCCGCCCGTCGAGGTACAGCGGGATACACCGGCCCCCGAGCCGGTCGAGCAGGCGCCCGTGCTGCCTGTCCTCGGCCCGTTCGCCAGCCTCGAGGAACTCCCGCGTACCCGCCCGTACCCGGCCGCGTATCCGCCCGCTGAGCAGGAGGAACACGAGCGCGCCGAGGACGCCGTACCCGCCCCGGCTACCGACTCGGATACACCGGATACGCTCCCGCTCCCGCCCGGATACGCACGCGCCGACGGCGCCGAGGACGACCTCACCGAGCAGGCCCGGACCGACTTCGCGCAGCTGCTCGCCGACGGCCGCGCACCCTCGATCCGGTCCCTCAGGGATACGTACTCGATCGGCCAGCCACGCGCGCAACGCATCCAAGGCGAACTCGTCGGCTCGTGATCCTCGCCGCGTTCTTCGGGCTCTCCGCCCTGCTCGCCCTCCTCGGGCTGTGCGCTGTCGCGCTCCACGACGTCCCCCGCATCTCCGGGACCGTCGCCCTGATCATCACCTTGGCCGCGCTCGGCGCGGTCACCCTCCGCTGAGGACTCCACCTTGAACTACGTCACCTTCGGCGGCGTCACCGTCGGCCTCTGCCTGCTCATCCACCAGGTCGTCACCTGGTGGCCCGGCCGCAAGGCCCTGACGAAGGACCCCGCCAAGCACGCGGCCCGGCTCCTGCCGTTCCTCGCGGCCTGGTGCTACGGCGCCTTGACCACGCTCGGCGTCGGCGGCCTGGTCGGGCTCATCTCCGGCACGATCCTCGGCCTGTCCAACTGGCTCGGCGACGTCGCCCTCGTCTGGGGTGTCGGCGGCGCCGGGGGCCAGTCGGCGGCCCGCGCCACGTTCGTCCCGCTGTCCGGGCCCGGCCTGGGCATCGTGCTCATCCTGACGGCCGCGTTCGCGGCGGCCGTGAAGAAGGCCGGCGACGGCACCGCGGGCGTACTGAAGCGCGGCGCATGGTGTGGCATCACCCTGGGCACGTCGGCCGGGGTCGCCGGGTTCGCCGCCGTACCCATCGCGCAGGCCGTGAACTGGCTCGGCGACCACATCTACGCGGCGTTCTGATGGGCGGCAGCAAGCGGGCCGACGAGGAGCCGGAGGAGCCGTCCAGGGCGGCCGGGGCCTTGGTCCTGGTGGTCCTCGCGGTGGCCGCCGCCGGGGCCGTGTTCACCGTCTCCTCCACGGCCGGAGTGCTCTCGCTGTGGGCCGTCGCCGTCGCCGCGCTGTGGCGGTCCGCCCGCCGCATGTCCGATTCGTCCGCCACTCCCCCACCGAGAGGGGCGGCCCCCGATTCCGGTGAAGCTGCACGTCGCAGGCTGAAGAAGGCGAGAGGGGTGTACGACCCGAACGGGGTTATGTGCACCTACCACCCAACCCCCGAGGGGGAGGTGAACGAGCCATGATCCGACGCTTCCTCGCCCGAGTCCTCGAGTACTGCGGCGACTGCGGATGGTGGGTGGAGAACTGCCCCCATCAGAAGTGACCCCGCACCACAGAACGGCCCCCGGCCGGTAGACACCTACCGGCTGGGGGCCGTTCGGCCTGCGGCCCACCACCGGGGGACCCGGTCCGGCCGCGCCGCCTGGGAAGCGTCGCGCGGCCGGACCGGGGGTCTGTTCGTGCCGGGAGCCTTCCCGGCCGGGGTGCCGGTCCGGCCGCCGGCCCCCGTGGGGAGGGTCGGCGGCCGGACCGGGAGAAGGCGGCGCCGCCGGGGACGAGCATCCACCTTCTTCGGGACCGGCCACCGTCAGAGGGGGGCCACCAATCGGACGTCAGACCGGTCCCGAAGTCACTGGGTCTTGGCGCAGCCGGGGCAGGCGTACACGCCGACACTGCGATTGTGGGCGCCCCAGTAGCCGACGGCTATGCCCGCGTACACGGCATCGTCCTCGAGGGCCGTGCCGCACCAGACACAGCGTGTCCCGTCCTGCTGGTCGCGTGTCAGACCCCAGACGGTGGGGAGGGCGCGCTGAGCCACGGTCACCGCCGGCGCTTCCGGCGCGCCGGGTGGTGGTTGCGGATCTCGACGTTGTAGTCCGACACCCGGGACAGGTCGCCCCGTGCTATGGCATCCGTACGCTGCCGGACCAGCGCGGCGCACACCCCGCAGTCGTCCGGCGGTGTCGGTTCGTCCAGCGGGAGACCGAGCGTGACCGGCGGCTCCTGCATCGTCTGCTGACGGGTCATCCGAGTACCTCCGCAGAAAGTAGTCCGCCCGGCACAAAGCAGGCGGCGAGGATGGTGGGATCCGTCAGGCGCCCGCTTCCGTGCGGCCGTGCGAGCCACACGCGGCCGTGCGTCGGACGGTTGACGGGCGGGCAGTACAGCGGCCACCCCGGCGGATGCACGGTGAGCCGGGCGACGTCGTCCAGGTGCTCCTCGGCGTCAAGCGGGACGAGCCACCAGGCGCGCTCGGCGGCCGGGTAGGCGAGCACCGGCCCGAGGATGTCGGGGGGCATCCGCTGCATCGCGTCCATGGTGCGGAAGAACGGCGCCTCCACTGCGAGCCAGCGCACACCGGAAGGAACGAGCGCGAGTTCGCCGGCCGACCATGCGCGGCGCACAGTGCCAGGGGAGGGAGCGCAGTCCGCGAGCCAGTCGCGGCCTGCGTAGCGCGTGCCTGGGTTGCGGGTCGGTGTGGCCATGACCAGGAACGTAGAGAGCCGGGCAGGGCGGGCGCGCGCCGATTGCTCGGGATTGCTCCTACGGCCTCATGGGATTGCTCGGGTTGCTCACGGGAGGGTGAGCTGAGCCCGGGCCCGCATGATCAGGCGGTGCGCCTGGTGGCCGAACACGGCGGACTCACTCATCAGGGTCCAGACCTTGACGTAGTACGCGACGTCATCGGCGGACTCGAGCCACAGTTCGGCGTTCCACGTGTCGGCGACGACCACGCTCTGATCCATGATCCAGAAACCGTGCTTCGGGGAGAACGGCGTACGGGCTCCCAGCGGAATCACGCCGAGCGTCACGGTGCTGGAACCCACCAGGGCCGTCAGACGCTCCAGTTGCGCCGACATGGCCGCAGTCTCGCACCGTTGGACAAGCAGCGCCGCCTCCCACAGCAGGGCGTGGATGTGCCGTCCCGGCTCGTACAGGATCGCCTGGCGCTGCATGCGCGCCTGCACTCCGGCCTCGACGTCCCTTGGGGATCCGACCCGCTCAGACACGTCCGTCAGTACGCCGCGGGCGTACTCGGGTGTCTGGAAGATGCCCGGGATGATCCCGGATTCGAAGATGTGGATCTCACGGGCCCCTTCTTCCTGGAGGCGGTGCCCCTCCTGCACGGCTCGGTGGCCGGCCGCCAGCTGCCGCTTCCAACTGCGGTAGGTCGTCTCCAGGGTGCGCAGGCTGGCGCGCAGTTCGTCGGCGACGTCCGGTCGGCCAACGGCTTCGGCCCACGCTTTGGCGTCGGCGTCGCTCGCCGTCTGCTTGCCGTTCTCCAGCTTGCTGACCTTGGACTGTTGCCACCCGAGCTGGGCGGCGAACTCCTTGCCGGTCAGCCCCGTCCCGGTGCGCAGCTCTCGCAGCCGCGCACCGAGGGCCTTACGGGCGTGCTGGTAGTCGCTCACGGACTCGAAGCTACCCGCTCCGCGAACTCATCGCGCCGGATCGCGTGATGCCAGGCGGCATCCCGGATCTGGCAGAACTCCACGATGCGCGCGGCGTCGTCGAGCAGCTCGGCGCCGAGGTACTCGTCCGAGTCGTCGAAGTGCAGCACCAGGGCGTAGCGGGAGTCGAACAGCCAGAAGTCGACTGCGGGCAGGTGCAGCTTCTCAGCGTCGGCCCGCCACAGGTACCGGATGTTCTCCCCGGCCGCGTTGTTCGTCGCGGCCGCGGCGAGTAGATACCGCTGCTCGGGGGTTGGCGGTGCGTCGGCCAGGCGCACGCGCTCGATGCGCTTGCCCTGGCCGGTCTGCGTGCTGACGTTGACGCACCATGGCCGGTCGATGTCGTCTGCGGTCTGGCCGGTCTCGAGCCAGGTACGGAACTTCGCACCGGAGCGGTCGGAGCCGTAGCCGCGGCGGGTCTCGAGGCGCCAGGCGGTGTGCGCGAAGTCCTCGAAGTGGGAGCCGAACGAGTCGTCGTCGATGAACTGCGGCACGTGGCCTACTCCTTGGGGGCGAAGCGGGTCAGCAGCTCGCGCGGCACGCGGACGAACGACTCGCCCTCGAGGACGTTCTGCAGCTGGGCGACGTCCTCGGGGTCGGTCACGATGTAGCCCTGGACGACGATGTCTCCCGTCTCGGTGTCCTCGTACAGCGTGGGGCACTTGCCGTCCTCGCTGGTGGTGCCGAGCATGCGGAGCTGAAGGGCCATGGTCCCTCTTCCTCTCGTGCCGTCGGTGAGCCATCAGGATGCGAGGAATGCGCGCGCGGCGGGGCGGGATTGCTCGAAATTGCTCGCGCGGGTGCCCTGAGACAGGGCACCCGCGCGGGGGGATCAGGCCGTGAGGTCGATCTCGACGATTGCCGACGGCTGGAAGATCTTCAGGCCCGCGTCCATCTCGCACCGGAAGCGGATCATGTTCCGCGTGAAGTCGGAGGCACCGCTGTCCTCGCCGAGGGCGTTGGGGTCGTAGACGTTCTCCGACCAGTCCAGCCGCACGTCCTCGACGACCTGCAGTTCCGTCGCGAGCTTGAAGTTCACCAGGTGCGCGACGCCGGCAGTCTGCGCGGTCGTCGAGACGACCGGCAGGCCCCACAGGCGCCGGGCCGAGACCTCCACCGTCTGAACCGGCCCGCCGAGGAAGTAGTCCGCCTCGTTGTTGGCGAGCAGCTCCACGGCCTCCCAGTCGTTGGGGTGCATGACGTACGCCGCGCCGTCGAGGAACGACAGGATCTCGAGCTTGGTCTTCGCCTTGCGCGCGGTGGTGAGCAGGTCCGTGTCCCACGCCTGCGTCTGCGAGCCGGACACGTTGGCGATCCCGGTCATGTTCTCGCCCGAACCACTGCCGTTGATGATCTGCGCCTCGAGACCCAGCTCGAGACCCAGGCGCATCTCGACGTCCAGGACGCGCTCGAGGGACGGAGCGTCGCGCAGGTCCTGGCGGGCGATCGGCTCCGAAAGGTGAGCGATCGTCCGCGTCCGGTCGTCGATCCGCTCCCACGTGTAGACGCTGGTCGGCTTCACCGCGCCGCGCGCTACGGGGGCGGCGTTGTTGGTCCGTACGGTCTGGCGCAGGTAGCCGAACCGTGACGGGCCCGGCTCGGTCGGGATGAGCTGTCGCAGGGCCAGAACGGGAACGCCCTGGCGGATCGGCTCGGGGTCGAGCGGCACCGTCAGCGGCACGGCGCCAGAAGCGAGGATGCCCTTGTACCCGCCACCCTCCGAGGCCGCGAAGACGACCTTGGCGCCCCAGTCGGAGCCACCGGCCGCCTTCACCCGCGGATGCTGGCCGGCCTTCGAGGAAGGCGACAGCGGCCTCCCGCGTTCGCCGGGCAGTGTCGAGAACCCCTTGCCGTCCCCGGCGATCTCGTGCCCCAGCTTGTTGAGAGCAGCCTTCATGCTGTCGGCGTTCGTCTCGCCGCGATCCTCCATGATCTGATCCACCAGAACCCGGCCCTTGGCGATGTTGGCCTCAACAACGGCGGCCTCTTCCCTGGTGAAATCTCGCCCCTCGGCCGTGGCCCGGTCGGCGATCACACGGGTCTCGCTCAGGAGGAGCCGTGCTTGGTTCTTCAGCTTCGTGATGTCGGCAGCCATCTGCCGTCTCCTTCGGGAAGTCGGGACTCTTCCCGGTACACAGAGGCGGGCCTCGAGACCGCGCCCTCGAGACGCGCGGGGGAGGCTGGCACAGCAGCTCTACCGGGCGGCGCCGAACTGAGCGGACCAGAGGGCGGGCGGCGACGTTCCGGACCGGCGCTCGAGGCGGGCGACTTGGCGGCCGGGGTGGATACCGGTGGCCGCCGCCAACGCCTCGAGGGCCTTACTCACGGAATGAGTCGCTCGCGGTCCCAACTGCTGGCCGTCGATCAACCTGCCCCCAGGCTACGCCTTACGACCGAAACGCGCCCTACCTCGGCTCCGCCGGCGTACGTCGTGACCTCCCTGCAGTCGCACGGACACAGCAGGAACGACACACGCTCCACCGAGCCGAAGTCGTCAGCCACGAACCAGACATCACCACGCCCGTCCATGATCCGGCGCTCATCGCTCTCGGACACCCACGGCCCCCGTAGGGCGTCCGTCGCGTCGACGTGCTCGATGACCGCCAGGAGCAGCCGGACCCCGGCCGCCTCCCGGCCGTCCAAGGTTCGGATCAGCACCGATTCCACGCCCTCTCGTCCCAGTGGCTGGCGGCGTCCGCCGGCAGGTCCATCTCCACTTTGTCGTCCCACCGCTTGGGCCGGAGCCGGACCCGCACCACCGGCTGAACCGGTGCCGCAGCGCGTTCGTCATCGCCCTCAGGCGAAGGGGTTGTCATCGTCCTCGTCCTTCCTGTCCGCATCCGTAAATCCGATACGCACCCGCGCATCCGTGGTCAGACCCAACTCCCGGGCCCAATACCGCAGCTGCTGTGATGCTTCCCGCATCGCCACCGTCGCCGGGTTCTTCACCATGCGGCCCCGATCCATGTCCGACCGGCCCTCGACCACCGGACCGCGGTCACGCACGTCCCGGGCCGCCGCGGCGAACGCCGACCAGTACGAGCAGTACGCCGTCACGGCCGCACGCTCGCCCTCCCGGAAGCGGGTCGCATCGTTGGCGTACACCGACGCCAGACGCTCCCACTCCTCCAGGCCGGCCTCGTCGAGGATGTCCGGCTGGTCGGTCCAGGTGAGACCGAGGCCGCCGATCTCCGCCTCCTTCGCGAGCCGGACCGCCGGCTCCGGAGAAAGGATCTTCAACCCGGCAGGGATCGCCGGGGTCTTGCGTCGTGCAGGCATTTCGCACCTCTCCATAACTGGTTCTGAAGCCCGTCGGCGTACGCCGCATTCACCGCGGCGGGCCCCCAGCGATTCGGTCTGGTGATTCCGACTCCCCTAGGGGGAGGGTCTCGACTGCAGCCCGCGCGGGGGCGCAGGCGGGCCCTCACCCGGTCCTCACGAGGGGGTGATCTGGCGGGGCGTGGTCGTGCCGGTCGTGATCGTTTCTGGTGACGGTGAGTGAGGTCTGTTCGGGCGTCGCGCCATTGGCGCCGCCATTCGCGCCATTGGCGCCAGGCTCTGAGTCCTGGCGCGAATGGCGCGACTGTGGCGTGACTGTCGGAGCGTCCTCACTCTTCGTGTCGGTGAAGTGCTCAGTGATCCGCCATACCGAGCCCTTGCCGAACCCGGCGCGCTCGGCCTTGACGCCTGCCTTGCGCATGGCGCGTTGAAGGGTGCGCTCGCTGATGTCGTCGGCCGCTGCGGCCTTCTTCACGTCCTTGCTCGAGGCCTCGCCGCCCTGGCTCTCGAGGTAGCCGCGCAGCCACTCGGCGGCGATGTCCCGGTCGCCTCGGTCGGTCTCCTGTCCGGCGGAGAGGATCTCGTCCACGGTGCGATCGGCGCGGCCGGTGAAGACGAACCGGCCGACCCGGGCGTCTCCGGCCCGAGTCGGCACGGTGGTCGACTCGATGAGGTAGGACAGCGAGGGCAGGTCCGCGCGGCCGAGGCTGTTCTTCGCCTGGGTCATCACCCTGCATTCGTTGTCGTCGTCGCGGGCGAACCCGAACACGGCGCGGGGGACGTTCTTGAAGGCACCTGAGCCCGTGATGAGGGAGGCCGGGTCGGTGCTGGCTCCCTTGTTGAAGTGGGCGATACCGAGCAGCACGGCGCCCGTACGGTCGGCCATCCGGGCGAGCGGGTCGAGGGCCAGGCGGACGTCACGCTCGCGGTGGGTGTCGATGCCCTTGCCGATGCAGGACATGAGCGGGTCGAGGACGACTAGGGCCACGCCGTGCTCGGCAATGGCCTGCTCCATCAGTGAGTTGTCCTGCGGGAGGCTGAGCGTCGTCTCGCCGTACTCAGCTTCCACGGCCTCCACGCGGTACACGAGGTCGAGGTCTGCGCCGGCCCCGATGAGCCGGGGCACGATCGTCTGCTTCCACGAGTCCTCCACGGCCACGTAGAAGACAGCGCGGGGGCGCCCGTGGAAGGAGCCGGGCAGGGTGCCGCGGGTGATGTGTGCGGCCATCCACATCCCGAACGAGGACTTCCCCGTGCCCTCGCGGCCGGCCGCGACCGACAGGGCCCCGGCGGGGACGCGTCCCTCGCCCTCGTCGACCCACGCCCACACCACCGGCTCAGGCTCGATGTCCGAGGCGCGGGTGATCTTCAACGACCGGCGGGGAGCGAGCGCGGCCTCGGTGACCCCGTTGCTCTCGAGCATCTCGCGGGCCACCTCACGGGGGTTGGTCACGCGACCGCTCCCGCCCGGCGCGGCGCCCGTTCCGCGCTGTGCAGCGTCCTCGAGGCCTCGGCGTCCGACAGGCCGATGCGGGCCGCAGCGTCGAGCAGCGCGCCGTGCACGGCGTCGCCGTCGACCTTGCCCGCGCGCACCAGCTCGAGGGCGCGGCACCCTGCCCAGAAGAGGCGGGAGTTCCGCTCGCCCTGGCGGGCCTCGAGGACGAACGCGACCAGGCCGACGAGCCCGTCGAAGGGGCGGGCCGTTCCGATCTGATGTACGGGGCGGGGCGGGGTGGTGCGCGCTCCCAGGAAGAGCGGCCATGGGGTGAGCGGGTGGGTGAACTGTCCGTCGCCTGACCAGCGGTAGCGGGCGCCGGAGGGGTGCAGCGAGGGTGCGGCGACGATGTAGCCGTTGGCCTTCACGTCGATACCGGGGCCGAGCTTGCCGGGCAGGTCTGTGCCGGGGTGGGCGTAGACCAGGTGGAGGCCGTCCCCGCCCGTGAGCTGCATCAGGGTGGCGGGCAGTGGCCCGTGCTCGGCCTCGAGGCGGCACAGCGTCGAGTGTCCGCCGTTGCGGGGGTCGACGTCGACGACGGCCAGGCCGTTCGGGGCGCAGGGCAGGCCGATCCCGGCGGACGGGTAGCGGCTCCACCAGGCGGTGATCTGCGCGGGGTCGCGGGTGGCGTCGTGGTAGCCGTGCCCGTGCTGGCCGCACTCGCCGCGGCAGGGGTGCCCGGCTTCGTGCGCGCGGGGGATGGCCGGCGTCTTGCCCGAGAGCGGGAAGACGCTCCAGCCGTGTTGCGCGTAGGCGAGGGCGTGCTCGAGCATCGACCTTCCGCCCCTCGGTCCGGCTCGCCCGGCGAGGGCGGGTCGTGTCATCATCTGGAGGTCCGTTCTCTGTTGAAGCCCTGGGTCGCTGCCGAGCGATTTGCCCGGGGCTTCGGCGTTTCTGGTGCGGGCAGGGCCCCCGCCACTCCGGTGCTGGAACACCGGCGGCCTGGTGGGGGCCTCTCTCACTGGGAGATCGTCTGGGCGTCGAGCCACCGCTCGACTTCTTCCCAGCGAGCTCGAAGGTGCCGCCCGACCTTGATGAGCTTCGGGCCGCCGCCGCGGGAACTCCACTGGTAGACGGTGCTGAGCGGCACACCGCAGTACTCGGCGATCTCGTCCGGCTTGGCCAGCGGCCGACGCACGACATCTGCCCTGGGCAGGTGGGCACGGGACATGACGCTCCTTGTGCGGGTTTTCCATGACTGACATTGAGTAAGTTGTCATTGGCGCGAGTTGCTTGTCAACGTCTTCATCGTCTGTCATGGTTTTCCATGTCACCCGATGTAGGAGAAGCGTTGAAACTCGAGAAGGCCATCGGCCGCAAACTGGCTTGGGCTCGGCGGATCCGCGGCCTGTCCCAAGCTCAGCTCGGGGAGGCCCTGGGCGCGTACCTGGAGAAGCCCTGGAGTCGACAGGCGGTCAACGCTGCGGAGCGTGGCGACCGGGCCTTTACGGCGCGGGATCTGCTGGCCCTGGCGCTAGCGCTGGAGACACCCGTGACGACACTGCTCATCCCTCTCGGCAGTAGCGATGAGGTAGAGCTGCCGAGTGGTGCCGCTCTTGATCGTGCTCAGTACCGCAGTGCGATCCTGCACCCTGACGCTGGCAAGACGTCGGCACTCGCCGAGTCGCTCGAGGACTTGAAGCGCGTACATGCCGCGTTCGGACAGATGATCGACCTGCACCAGCGCATCGGGCTCGAGCTGAACATGGGCCTGGACATGCTGGCTTCGGCGGCGGAGGTCCTTGGCGCCACTCCCGAGAACGACCCCGGCGAATCGGGTGACGCTGATGGCTAGCGTCTACGACCGGTGGCACCTCTCCCGCCCGAAGAAGGGCGCCGAGCCGTGCGCCGAGCACTCCAGCCGGACCCGCGACCTCGTGCCCTCCGCCGACCACGGCAAGGGGAAGCGCTGGCAGGTCCGTTGGCGTGACGCTGCGGGGGAGCAGCAGAAGGAGAACTTCGCCAAGCGCAGCCAGGCCGACACCCGCGCCGCGACCATCGAGGCCGACCTCGCCCGCGGCCTGTACGTCGACCCGGCGGCCGGCAAGGAGAGCTTCCGTGCGGTCGCCGAGCGCTGGCGCACCTCCGCCGTGCACCGCGACGGCACCAGCTCGCGCGTCGAGCGGGCCCTACGGCTGCACATCTACCCGACGTTCGCGGACCGGCCGATCGTCACCATCCGGCCCTCCGAGGTGCAAGCCTGGGTCAAGGACCGGTCGCAGGCGCTCGCGCCGTCCACGCTGCGGGTGACGTTCGCCTACCTGGTCACGGTGATGCACACGGCCGTACGGGACCGGACGATCGCGCTGAACCCGTGCGCCGGCATCAAGCTGCCGGAGGTGCGGCGTCCGGAGATTGTGCCCCTGCACAGGGACGCCGTTCACGCGCTGATCGAGGCGGCTCCGCCCCGGTACCGCGCCATGATCCTGTTTCGCCGTGGCGTCGGGGCTCCGGCAGGGCGAGGTCTTCGGCCTGGAAGTGGACTGCGTCGACTTCCTGCGCCGGGAGGTGACGGTTCGCCAGCAGCTCGTCACCCCGGACAAGGACACGGAGGCGGAGGAGGGGGAGACGGCCGTGAGCTACCTCGGCGAGCCGAAGACGCACGAGAGCTACCGCACCGTGCCGCTCGTCGGCCTGGCGGTCGACGCGCTCGCCGCGCACCTCCAGCAGTACCCGGCCGTGACGGTGGACATCGAGGACCGGACGGACCCGCGCAAGCCGAAGCGGCGCAAGGCACAGATGCTGTTCTCGACGGAACGCAAGGACGTGCTGAAGCGCTCCGGCTGGTCGCGCACATGGGCCCGGATGGAGAAGAAGGCGAACGAGGCCCTCTCCAAGGCGTACGCCGAGTCGTACGCGGCCTGGGTGCAGCGCGGCCGGCCGGAGGGCGCCGAGCCCGCCCTCGTCCAGGTGCCGGGGGAGGCGAGCATGCACGACCTGCGCCACTTCTACGCCTCGGCGCTGATCAAGAACCGGGAGAGCGTGAAGACGGTTCAGCGGCGGCTCGGCCACTCGAAGCCGTCGATCACGCTCGACACCTACACCCATCTCTGGCCGGACGATGAGGACACAACGCGGGCGGCGATCGAGGCGGTCCTCGGTGATGTGCCCGCGTTGTGCCCTCCGGCCGCAACGATTTCTCGCTAGTGCAGGTCAGACGGTTGGATCACCGGTAGTTGACGAACTGCACCGCGAACTCGAAGTCCTGGCCCTTGAGCAGGGCGATCACGGTCTGCAGGTCGTCGCGGCTCTTGGAGCTGACCCGCAGCTCGTCACCCTGGACCTGGGCCTTGACGCCCTTGGGGCCCTCGTCACGGATGATCTTCGCCACCTTCTTGGCGTTCTCCTGGGAGATGCCCTCCTCGATCGACGCGAAGAGCTTGTACTCCTTGCCGGACAGCTGGGGCTCACCCGCGTCCAGCGACTTCAGGGAGATCCCGCGCTTGATCAGCTTGGACTGGAAGACGTCGAGGATGGCCTTCACCCGGTCCTCGGAGTTCGCCTCCATCAGGATCTTCTCGCCGGACCACGAGATCGAGGCGCCGACGCCCTTGAAGTCGTAGCGCTGCGAGATCTCCTTGGCGGCCTGGTTGAGGGCGTTGTCGACCTCCTGCCGCTCGACCTTCGAGACGATGTCGAAACTGGAGTCGGCCATGTCCTGTGGCTCCTTGAAATCGGGGTATCGGGGGGCGACAAGCCTAGCCACACCAGCCCCTCCGGGTACTGATCAATCAGGTGGCGGAGCACCCCCGGGCATCAGGTATCGTTTACGTCGTCGCCACGGAGCGCCGCCGAAAAGCGGTTCGAAGGACGACAAATCCCAGGCGGTGTGCCCGAGTGGCCAATGGGAGCGGACTGTAAATCCGTCGGCTTAGCCTACCCAGGTTCGAATCCTGGCGCCGCCACGTGGAGGGAAGCCCCTTCCGGACTGTGAGAGCAGTCGGGAAGGGGCTTTCTCGTTTTCCAGGCACACTGACTGCATGTCATCGCGTCGCAGGAACTGCCCCGAGTGCCGTCGTGAGATCGCCGTCGTGGCGGGGCGGTACGCGCGGCACGATCCGCCGGGGGCGAGCGGGGACCTGGTGTCGTGCCCCGGGTCGCGCAGGCCGGCCCAGCTCGGTGCGGCCCAGCCCGCGCTCGACGGCTTCGTCGTCCCCGACTTCCCCGGCCAGCTACCGCTGTTCTGACGCGGGCGTCAGTTGCCCGCCACCGACTTCACCGCCACGGAGACCGGCGTCGAACCGCTGATCAGCTCCAGGGTCAGACCGGCGGTGGCCGGGGTCTCCAGCAGTTCGGCGAGGACCGCGGCCACGTCGTCGCGGGGGACCGGGCCGCGCCCGGTGGACGCCTCCAGCCGGACCAGGCCGGTGCCGGCTTCGTCGGTCAGCTGCCCGGGCCGCAGGATCGTCCAGTCCAGGTCCAGGCCGCGTACGTACGCGTCGGCCTCGCCCTTCGCCCGCAAGTAGACGTCGAAGATGTCGTCGCCCTCGTGGCGGGGGTCCGCGCCCATGGACGAGACGACGAGATGGCGGCGGACGCCCGTCCGCACCGCCGCATCGGCGAACAGGACCGCCGCCCCGCGGTCGACCGTGTCCTTGCGGGCCGTCCCGCTGCCCGGCCCGGCGCCCGCCGCGAACACCGCGGCGTCCGCGCCCTGCAGATGGGCGGCGACCTCCTCGGCCGACGCCGACTCCAGATCGCACAGCACCGGTTCGGCACCCACCGCCCGCAGCTCGTCCGCGTGTTCGGCGCGGCGGATGATCCCCGCGACCTCGTGACCGCGCCCGGCGAGCAGCCGCTCCAGCCGCAGCGCGATCTGACCATGTCCTCCAGCAATGACAATGCGCATGATTCCGACCGTACGCCCGAACGGACGCGTTCGCCGCGCAACCATCCGACCGTCCCGGGTGTCTCACCCATGTTCGCCTTTTTCACCTTGTTCGGCGAACTCCGGCACCACGCCGGAATCACGGGGGGAAACCGACACCGCCATGCGTATCACCACGCGCGAGACCGTCGTCCGTACGTCCATGGGGCGGGCGTCCGCCGCCGGGGCGCCCGTAGTCCGCCGGGCCTTCACCGGGGTCGGCTGCGCGGCGGCCGTGCTCGTCACGGTGGCCGCGTGCGGCACGGTCCAGAACCTCACCGCGGGCCAGAAGATCGACGGCGCCGTCGAGCGACTGGGCGAGCAGAAGTCGCTGGCCTTCGGGATACGGCTCGACGCCGACCCGGACGACCTCGTCGCGCTGATGGGCGAGGACGGCGAGGAGGCGCCGCCGGAGATGGCGGAGTTCTTCACCGACCTGCGCGTCGACGTGTCCGTCAAGTCGAAGAAGCCGCTGGCCGAGTCCGGTGAGAAGGACATCACCGGCATGGGCATGAAGGTCTCGGGCGACAAGGGCGTGCTCG
The DNA here is from genome assembly GCF_020010925.1 of Streptomyces griseiscabiei. Lineage (NCBI taxonomy): Bacteria > Bacillati > Actinomycetota > Actinomycetes > Kitasatosporales > Streptomycetaceae > Streptomyces > Streptomyces griseiscabiei. Next base: position 909,791 of record NZ_JAGJBZ010000003.1, read on the forward strand.
CCGAGTACCGGGTCGTCGGCGACTACACGTACTACCGCGCCGACATGCAGGCCATGGGCGACGCGATGGGCATGCCGTTCCCGACGGCCGACGAGCTCGACGAACTCCCGGAGAGCGAGCAGCACTTGCGGCCGGTCCTGGAGGGCGACTGGGTCAAGGTCAACACGGCCGACCTGCGGGAGGCCGCCGAGGACGCCGGGGCCGGCTCCGGCTCGGGCGGCTCCGACGACATCGACGCCAAGACGCAGAAGAAGATCCTCGACGCCGTCCGCGGTGTCGTCGCCCGCGAGGTCGACTTCAAGACCAAGGACGGCAAGGACGGCGCCGAGGTCATCAGCGCCAAGGCCAACTTCCGCGACCTGCTCACCGGCATCGTCGGCAAGCTCCGGCCCATCGAGGGCGAGCTGCCGCCGGGCGCCGAACTCCCCACCGCCAAGGACATGAAGGACGCCCCGGACAAGAACGTCGCGGTCGACTTCACGCTCCAGGACGGTGACCTGACCCGGATCGAGACCGACCTCGCCGTCCTCGCCGACGACCCGAAGGGCGCCGAGGCCCCCCTGGTCCTCACCTTCGGCAAGGCCGGCGACATCAGCGCCCCCAAGGGCGCCTCCGAGATCCCGGTCGACGAGTTCGGCGGCCCCTTCGGCGGCGGAATGCTCGGCGTCTGATCTTCAAGCGCGTCAGGCACGCGCGCGTGGAGCACGAGAACCCCACGCGCGCGTGCCCGCACCCCCAAGTGCGGCCCGCGCACCTCCACTTCCCTCACGCACGCCCTTCGCCCCCCTCAGGACGGCTGCCCCGGCCCGTGCCTGGGCTGATCCGCCGCCCCACCCGTGGCCGACCCGCAGTTCAGGCCGGGCACGCGAGCGGAGCAGCAAGGCAGCACCGGAGCGCCACGCGCGTGCCCGCGCGCCCACATCGTGCCCGCACCCCCAAGTGCGGCCCGCGCACCCCCACTTCCCTCACGCACGCCCTTCGCCCCCCTCAGGACGGCTGCCCCCGCCCCTGCCGGGGCAGATCCGCCGCCCCGCCCGGCGCCGAGCCGCAGTACTCCCGCACCGCGCTGGTACGCGCCACCACGCGCCCCCGGTGCACGACGATCCGGCTGTACGCCAGCGACAGCACCCCCGCGAGCCGGTCACCGCGCACCGCGAGCAGTTCGGCGGGGAAACCGGCCTCCACCCGCACCTCCGGCAGCCCGAGCGCGGCCCGCGCCGCCCCGCTGACGGCGTTGTAGGCGTCCTCGGGCCGCAGCCCGTACCGGGACGCCAGCAGGAAGGCCGCCTCCAGCGGGTCCCCGCGGCCCACGGGGTTCGACACGTCCCGCAGCGCCCCGCTGCCCGCCGCCACGCGCACGCCGGCCGCGCGCAGCAGCCGTACGGGCGCCGTGCCCCGGCCGTCCACCGCGCCGCAGCCGCCCTGGGGGAGACAGACGACGGTCACCCCGGCCGCCGCGAGCTGGTCGGCGGCGCGGGAGCCGACCGGGGCGGGCAGCCGGGCGAGACCGCCGCACGGGCCGAGGGTGACGCCGGGCCGCAGCCCGCCCGCCATGGCCGCCAGCCGGGCGAGCCGGGCCGGGTCGTCGCCGTCGGTGTGCAGGTCGACCGGGCAGCCGTACTCGGAGGCGATCTCCAGGACCGCCTCCACATACCCGGTGGGGTCCGGGTCCAGGTCGGGGCAGCCGCCGATCACCGAGGCGCCCATCTTCACCGCGTCCCGCAGGATCGCGAGCCCGTCCGCCCCGGCGACCCCGGTCAGCACCCGGGGCATCGCCACCGTCGTCAGCTCCACGAGCCCGTCCAGCGCCCGCCGCGCCGCGAGCACCGCCGCCAGCGCCTCCAGGCCCTGCACATCGCCCACGTGGACGTGTGAGCGCACCGCCGTCGCACCGTGCCCGAGCTGGAGCAACGCCGCCTCGGTGGCCCGCCGCCGGACGTCCCGGCCGTCGTACGACACCGGGCCCTCGGCATCGGCCGACAGGGCCGTGTCACCGTGGGCGTGCGGCTCGACGGGTGCCGGCAGCAGCAGATGGCCGCCGAGGTCGACCCGGGTGGCGGGAGCTCCGGACGCGGCGGGCCCCACGCCCAGACTGCCCGCCGTACCGACCGCCTCGATCCGGCCGCCGCCCAGCCGAACGTCCACCACCCGGCCGTCGGTCAGCCGCGCCCCGCACAGCAGCAGGGCGCCGGCTCCGCCGGGGCCCGAGGGTGGGCCGGAGGAGGAGGGGGACGGCTGCGGGCGGCTGTCGGGCATCGCGCTCCTGGGGCTACAAGATCACGCAGAGTGAGTCGAGCCTAGGCGTGCCGTCCGCCCCCGTAGCGGAGGAGCGCAATAGTCGTACCGGTGTGGTTCATCTCTCGGCGGACCACCGGGAGGACCGGGAACGATGGTGCCCCTGGGACCCGCGGGACCTCGGAAAACAGGGCGGACCAGGGCCCCCGGAGGCCCGCCGGATGATCCCCGGATGATCCCCGGACGGCCCGTGGACGAAGGCACGGAAACGGATTTGGGCGAACGGCGGTGGGCCGTGTAATGTCTTCATCGCTCGCCCCAATAGCTCAGTCGGCAGAGCGTCTCCATGGTAAGGAGAAGGTCTACGGTTCGATTCCGTATTGGGGCTCTGGTGTGAAAGGTTCCCGTCGCAAGACGGGACCGCTCGCATCAAAGCGGTGTAGCTCAGTCGGTAGAGCAAGCGGCTCATAATCGCTGTGTCACCGGTTCAAGTCCGGTCACCGCTACTGACAGTAGCCGATTGCGGGGTCGGTCCTTCGATCGGCTACTCTTCTATGCGTTAAACCCTGTCCCATCCGTTCGTCAAGGAGCACTCACGTGGCTGCCACCGACGTCCGCCCGAAGATCACGCTGGCCTGCGTGGAGTGCAAGGAGCGGAACTACATCACCAAGAAGAACCGGCGTAACAACCCGGACCGACTGGAGATGAAGAAGCACTGCCCGCGTTGCAAGGCGCACACCGCGCACCGCGAAACGCGATAAATCAGGCTCGTACGCGAGGCCGTCCCCGAGAGATCGGGGGCGGCCTCGCGTCGTTACACCGACCGGTACCAGGCGGTAGCCGGTCGGTACCGCCGTATCCGCAGCAACCAGGAGGTGCCGGGCCCATGGCGCTCGACCAGTCCTTCGTGGGGCGTACCTACCCGCCCACCGACCCGTACGAGGTCGGCCGGGAGAAGATCCGCGAGTTCGCGGAGGCCGTGGGGGACACCAACCCCGCGTACACCGACCCGGAGGCCGCGAAGGCGCTCGGGTACGCCGATGTGATCGCCCCGCCGACCTTCGTGTTCTCCATCACGTTCAAGGCGGCCGGCGAGGTCGTCCAGGACCCGCAGCTGGGCCTCGACTACAGCCGCGTGGTGCACGGCGACCAGAAGTTCGCCCACAAGCGCCCCGTCCGCGCCGGCGACCGGCTCACGGTCACCTCGACCATCGAGGCGATCAAGTCCCTGGCGGGCAACGACATCCTGGACATCCGCGGCGATGTCCACGACGAGACCGGCGAGCACGTCGTGACCGCCTGGACCAAGCTCGTGGCCCGCGCGGCCGAGACGGCGTGAGGACGTGAGGAACCGATGACCGCGAAGATCTCCTACGACGACGTCGAGGTCGGCACCGAACTGCCCGCCCGGAGCTTCGGCGTGACCCGCGCCGACCTCGTCCGCTACGCGGGCGCCTCCGGCGACTTCAACCCGATCCACTGGAACGAGCGGTTCGCCAAGGAGGTCGGCCTCCCGGACGTCATCGCCCACGGCATGTTCACCATGGCCGAGGCGATCCGGGTCGTCACCGACTGGACCGGCGACCCGGGCGCGGTCGTCGAGTACGGCGTCCGCTTCACCAAGCCCGTGGTCGTCCCCGACGACGACAAGGGCGCCACCATCGAGGTCAGCGCCAAGGTCGGCGCCAAGCTCGACGACCGCACCGTCCGCGTCGACCTCACGGCCATGAGCGCCGGCCTGAAGGTCCTCGGCATGTCCCGCGCGGTCGTCCGCCTGGCCTGACGGCCCCGGTCCCGCGCCCCTCCCGGGCGCGGGGGTCTCGTACTCTTGAGCCCGTGCAGGAACTCCACGACGCCCCCCTCGCCCCGCTGACCACCTTCCGGCTGGGCGGGCCCGCGCGGCGGCTGATCACCGCGACCACCGACGACGAGGTGATCGCCGCCGTCCGCGAGGCCGACGACAGCGGTACGCCGCTGCTGCTCATCGGAGGCGGCTCGAACCTCGTCATCGGCGACCAGGGCTTCGCCGGGACCGCGCTGGTCGTCGCCACCAAGGGCTTCACGCTCGACGGGACCCGGCTGGAGCTGGCCGCCGGCGAGGTGTGGACCGACGCCGTCGCCCGGACCGTCGAGGCCGGGCTCGCCGGGATCGAGTGCCTGGCCGGCATCCCCGGCTCCGCGGGCGCCACCCCGATCCAGAACGTCGGGGCGTACGGCCAGGAGGTCGCCTCCACCATCACCGAGGTCGTCGTCTACGACCGCCGCACCCGTGAGACGGTCACCGTCCCGAACACCGAGTGCGCCTTCTCGTACCGCCACAGCCGCTTCAAGGACGAGCCCGAGCGCTATGTCGTCCTGCGCGTCCGCTTCGAACTGGAGGACGCGGGCGGGCTGTCGGGGCCGGTCAAGTACGCCGAGACCGCCCGCACGCTCGGCGTCGAACCCGGCGACAGGGTCCCCCTCGCCGACGCCCGCGAGACCGTGCTCAAGCTGCGCGCCGGGAAGGGCATGGTGCTCGACCCCGAGGACCACGACACCTGGTCCGCCGGCTCGTTCTTCACCAACCCGATCCTCACGGACGAGGAGTTCGCCGCCTTCCACGCGCGCGTGCGGACCCGGCTCGGCGCCGACGCCGCCCCGCCCGCGTACGCCGCGGGCGACGGCCACACCAAGACCTCCGCGGCCTGGCTGATCGACAAGGCGGGCTTCACCAAGGGGTACGGCACCGGCCCCGCCCGGATCTCCACCAAGCACACCCTGGCCCTCACCAACCGGGGCGCCGCCACCACCGAGGACCTGCTCACCCTGGCCCGCGAGGTCGTGACCGGGGTCCGGGACGCCTTCGGCATCACCCTGGTCAACGAGCCGGTGACGGTCGGCGTCAGCCTCTAACCCGCCGGACTGGCGAGCCAGTCGTCCACCCCGGCCAGCAGCTTCGTCCGCTCCTTCTCCGGGGCCGCCGACGCGCGGATCGACTGCCGGGCCAGCTCCGCCAGTTCGGCGTCCGTGAAGCCGTGGTGGTGCCGGGCGATCTCGTACTGGGCCGCGAGACGCGAGCCGAACAGCAGCGGGTCGTCCGCGCCCAGCGCCATCGGCACCCCGGCCTCGAACAGAGTGCGCAGGGGGACGTCCTGGGGTTTCTCGTAGACGCCCAGGGCCACGTTCGAGGCCGGGCACACCTCGCAGGTGATCCCCCGGTCCGCGAGCCGCTTCAGCAGCCGCGGGTCCTCCGCCGCGCGCACCCCGTGCCCGATCCGGGAGGCGTGCAGATCGTCCAGGCAGTCACGCACCGACGACGGACCGGTCAGCTCACCGCCGTGCGGCGCCGACAGCAGACCCCCCTCGCGGGCGATCGCGAAGGCCCGGTCGAAGTCCCGTGCCATGCCCCGGCGTTCGTCGTTGGAGAGCCCGAAACCGACCACGCCCCGGTCCGCGTACCGCACCGCCAGCCGGGCCAGCGTGCGCGCGTCCAGCGGGTGCTTCATCCGGTTCGCGGCCACCAGCACCCGCATCCCGAGCCCGGTCTCCCGCGCGGTCGTGTCCACCGCGTCCAGGATGACCTCCAGCGCCGGGATCAGCCCGCCCAGCCGGGGCGCGTACGACGTCGGGTCCACCTGGATCTCCAGCCAGCCCGAGCCGTCCCGTACGTCCTCCTCCGCGGCCTCCCGCACCAGCCGCTGGATGTCCTCGGGACCTCTGACGCACGAGCGCGCCGCGTCGTACAGCCGCTGGAAGCGGAACCACCCCCGCTCGTCCGTCGCCCGCAGCCTCGGCGGCTCCCCGCTGGTCAGCGCCTCGGTGAGCGCCTCGGGCAGCCGCACCCCGTACTTGTCGGCCAGTTCCAGCACGGTCGTGGGCCGCATCGACCCGGTGAAGTGCAGATGCAGATGGGCCTTGGGCAGTTCAGAGAGATCACGTACACGCTCCATCGCCCGATCCTGCCGTACGTCCGTGCCGTCCCGGTACCAAAATCTCCGAACGTGGTCTTGCTCGCACAAAGCAACGGGCTCGGCCCACTCGATTCGAGTGGGCCGAGCCCGTCAGCGCGGAAGGTGTCCAGGACCTCAGTCCTGCGCCTCCGCCAGCAGCTTCTGGATGCGGGAGACGCCCTCGACGAGGTCCTCGTCACCCAGGGCGTACGACAGACGCAGATAGCCGGGGGTGCCGAAGGCCTCACCGGGGACGACCGCGACCTCGGCCTCCTCCAGGATCAGCGCGGCCAGCTCGACCGTGTCCTGGGGGCGCTTGCCGCGGATCTCCTTGCCGACCAGAGCCTTGACCGAGGGGTACGCGTAGAAGGCGCCCTCGGGCTCGGGGCAGTACACGCCCTCGATCTCGTTGAGCATCCGCACGATCGTCTTGCGGCGGCGGTCGAAGGCCTCGCGCATCTCGGCGACGGCCGTGAGGTCACCGGAGACGGCGGCCAGCGCCGCCACCTGCGCCACGTTCGACACATTGGAGGTCGCGTGCGACTGCAGGTTCGTCGCGGCCTTCACCACGTCCTTCGGACCGATGACCCAGCCCACCCGCCAGCCCGTCATCGCGTACGTCTTCGCGACGCCGTTGACCACGATCGTCCGGTCGGCCAGCTCGGGCACGACCACCGGCAGCGAGTGGAACTCCGCGTCGCCGTAGACCAGGTGCTCGTAGATCTCGTCGGTCAGGACCCACAGGCCCTTCTCGGCGGCCCAGCGGCCGATCTCCTCGATCTGCGCGCGCGTGTAGACCGCGCCGGTCGGGTTGGAGGGGGAGACGAACAGGAGCACCTTCGTGTTCTCGGTGCGGGCCGCCTCCAGCTGCTCGACGGAGACCCGGTAGCCCGTGGTCTCGTCGGCGACGACCTCGACCGGGACACCGCCGGCGAGACGGATCGACTCCGGGTACGTCGTCCAGTACGGCGCGGGGACGATCACCTCGTCGCCCGGGTCGAGGATCGCGGCGAAGGCCTCGTAGATGGCCTGCTTGCCGCCGTTGGTGACGAGGACCTGCGACGGGTCGACCTCGTAGCCGGAGTCGCGCAGGGTCTTCGCGGCGATCGCGGCCTTCAGCTCGGGCAGACCGCCGGCCGGCGTGTAGCGGTGGTACTTCGGGTTCTTGCAGGCCTCGACGGCCGCCTCGACGATGTAGTCCGGGGTCGGGAAGTCGGGCTCGCCGGCGCCGAAGCCGATCACCGGACGCCCGGCGGCCTTGAGGGCCTTGGCCTTGGCGTCCACGGCGAGGGTGGCGGACTCGGAGATCGCGCCGATGCGCGCGGAGACCCGGCGCTCGGTGGGAGGGGTTGCAGCGCTCATGGACCCCATCGTTTCAGACACGAAACGCGCCGGGCACGCGGGTTTCACAGACTGGGCAACAGACTGAACAGCGTCGGAAGAACCGTTTGTGTCCGGGACCGGAAACGGTCGATCTTCGACGGACAACGCCCCTACGGACGCTTTCTGTTCGACGGCAGGCCTCGGACCACGTATGCTCTCTCCTCGTTGGCCTTCACCGGCCGCGCCCGTCAGGTGCACACCGAGCACCCGGTCGGATGCGGTACGTTGGGGGAGAACCGCAAAGGGTCGTAGCTCAATTGGTAGAGCACTGGTCTCCAAAACCAGCGGTTGGGGGTTCAAGTCCCTCCGGCCCTGCTACACACTCCTCACGCCAGGATGTGTGCGCATGTACGTACAGCAATGTTCCGCCGTGCGGCTCAGACCGGGCGCGGCACGGCCACGACCCGGACCGGAATCAGGTGAGGATGAATGACGGACGCCGTGGGCTCCATCGACACGCCTGATGCCCAGGACGAGGTGCCCGAGGACAAGAAGAAGACCCGTAAGGGCGGCAAGCGTGCCAAGAAGGGCCCGCTGAAGCGTCTTGCGCTCTTCTATCGCCAGATCGTCGCGGAGCTGCGGAAGGTCGTCTGGCCCACCCGCTCCCAGCTGACGACGTACACCTCGGTGGTCATCGTCTTTGTCGTCATCATGATCGGTCTTGTCACACTGATCGACTTCGGCCTCGACAAGGCCGCCAAGTACGTCTTCGGCTGAGCCGAGAGCGAAGGGCGCCGTTGACCTGGCGCCCCTTTTCGCATGTTCCACCCCCATGATCCAGGAAGAAGCAACCACGTGTCTGACCCGAACCTGAAGGACGCCATGGAGCCTCGCGGTGAAGGTGCCGAGTCCGTGGATGACGAGCTCGACATCGTCGAGGGCGCGGACTCCGAGGACGGCGTCGACGAGTTCGAGGCTGCCGAGGCCGAGGCGGGGGAGCCGGCCGAGGAAGAGGCCGTGCACGTCGAGGACGACGACGAGGACACCGACGACTCCGAGGACGAGGACGCCGAAGAGGCCGTCGAGGAGGAGACCGAGCCGGTCGACCCCGTCGAGGCGCTGCGTGAGGAACTGCGGGCCCTGCCCGGCGAGTGGTACGTCATCCACACGTACGCCGGTTACGAGAACCGTGTGAAGACCAACCTCGAACAGCGTGCCGTCTCGCTGAACGTCGAGGACTTCATCTTCCAGGCCGAGGTGCCGCAGGAAGAGGTCGCGCAGATCAAGAACGGCGAGCGCAAGACGATCCGCCAGAACAAGCTTCCCGGATACGTTCTCGTCCGCATGGACCTGACGAACGAGTCCTGGGGCGTCGTCCGCAACACCCCCGGCGTCACCGGCTTCGTGGGCAACGCCTACGACCCGTACCCGCTGACCCTGGACGAGATCGTCAAGATGCTCGCGCCGGAGGCCGAGGAGAAGGCCGCCCGTGAGGCAGCCGAGGCCGAGGGCAAGCCCGCGCCCGCCCGCAAGGTCGAGGTCCAGGTGCTGGACTTCGAGGTCGGCGACTCGGTCACCGTCACGGACGGTCCGTTCGCCACGCTGCAGGCGACGATCAACGAGATCAACGCGGACTCCAAGAAGGTCAAGGGTCTCGTGGAGATCTTCGGCCGCGAGACTCCGGTCGAGCTGTCGTTCGACCAGATCCAGAAGAACTGAGTTCTTCGCAGCGGCGCAACCAACGCTTCCGACCAGGTCAGGCAAGCTCTCCGCAGCTTGTCTGACCTGCTCGGTTTTTGGCCGCGCATCTATACCCGCTATCGTTGTGCGGTATGCCTTCATCTGGCCGCGAACCGGATGAGGGCGCACTCGAATCGAAAGGACCCGGAGAGTAATGCCTCCCAAGAAGAAGAAGGTCACGGGGCTCATCAAGCTCCAGATCCAGGCCGGCGCGGCCAACCCGGCTCCGCCGGTCGGCCCCGCGCTCGGTCAGCACGGCGTCAACATCATGGAGTTCTGCAAGGCCTACAACGCCGCGACCGAGTCGCAGCGCGGTTGGGTCATCCCGGTGGAGATCACGGTCTACGAGGACCGCTCCTTCACCTTCGTCACCAAGACGCCCCCGGCCGCCAAGATGATCCTCAAGGCCGCGGGTATCGAGAAGGGCTCCGGCGAGCCGCACAAGACCAAGGTCGCCAAGATCACCGAGGCGCAGGTCCGCGAGATCGCCACGACGAAGATGCCCGACCTCAACGCCAACGACCTGGACGCCGCCGCGAAGATCATCGCCGGTACCGCGCGTTCCATGGGCGTCACGGTCGAGGGCTGAACCCCACCTTCGTAGAACCATGCGGCTCACGGAGCCGCACGTGGTAGGGCCTGCTCGGCCCGTACACCACGACTCCTTTCAGAACACACAGGAGCAGTTGTGAGCAAGCGCAGCAAGGCTCTCCGCGCTGCGGACGCCAAGGTCGACCGGGACAAGCTCTACGCCCCGCTCGAGGCCGTCCGTCTCGCCAAGGAGACCTCCACGTCCAAGTTCGACGGCACCGTCGAGGTCGCCTTCCGTCTGGGTGTCGACCCGCGCAAGGCCGACCAGATGGTCCGTGGCACCGTGAACCTCCCGCACGGCACCGGTAAGACCGCCCGGGTCCTGGTCTTCGCGACCGGTGACCGTGCCGAGGCCGCGACCGCCGCCGGCGCCGACATCGTCGGCTCCGACGAACTGATCGACGAGGTGGCGAAGGGCCGTCTGGACTTCGACGCCGTCGTCGCCACCCCGGACCTCATGGGCAAGGTCGGCCGCCTCGGCCGCGTGCTCGGTCCCCGTGGTCTCATGCCGAACCCCAAGACCGGCACCGTGACCCCGGACGTCGTGAAGGCCGTCAACGACATCAAGGGCGGCAAGATCGAGTTCCGCGTCGACAAGCACTCGAACCTGCACTTCATCATCGGCAAGACGTCGTTCGACGACACCAAGCTGGTGGAGAACTACGGCGCGGCGCTGGAGGAGATCCTCCGTCTGAAGCCGTCGGCCGCCAAGGGCCGCTACATCAAGAAGGCCGCGATCAGCACCACGATCGGCCCCGGCATTCCGGTCGACTCCAACCGCACCCGCAACCTCCTCGTCGAGGAGGACCCGGCCGCCGTCTGAGCCTGACGCTCACCGGCAGCCGCGTCGCGGTCGCACACCCTGGGACGAGCCCCGCAGCCTTTCGAGGCCGCGGGGCTCGTCTCGTTTCGTGCGGGAGCCGAGAAGGCGCAAGCGGTCGGCATCGCCGTCGTGGCCGCGCTGCCGGGCGGTAGGGCCGCCTGCGGCACGCAGGCGGGAGCGGAGGCCGCGGGGAAGCCGAGACGCCCGCGAAGGCCGGGGCGAAGCCCGCCACGCCCTCCACGCCCGCCGAGGCCGCGATGACCTCGCGGCCGACCGCGATGCGCATGGAGCTGACCGGGTGGGGCCTGGGCGCGGACAAGGCCGTGGGGGTGCGGTTCGCCGACGGGGTGATCTACGCCGAGGGGGACGCGGCGCCGCGGAGAACAACACCTACCGTGTCCTGCCCGCTCCGCTGGAGGCGAGCCCGCTCGCGCAGTCCACGCTCCTCGCCGGTGCGGAGAAGGTCGGCGAGGTCGGTACCGGGGCACGGTCACCACGAGGAGTCCGCGGGCCGCCCGGACGGCCGCCCGGGACAGGGCGACCCGGGAGCTGCGGACGGCCGGCCCGGACCAGTTCATGGTGCCGGGCATCGAGGAGACGCTCACCGTGGAGCTGTGGGTCGACGACGAGGGCCGGGCCGAGCGGTGGCCCCCGGGGGCGGATTTGCTTGACGGGGACGGGGTCCCGTACTCTTCCCGAGAAGCCAAAGACCGCTGGTCGTTGCCGTGTGCTCGTGAGAGGGCGCGGTGGCCGAAGGATCCGCTGAAACTGCGGACGACCCGCGCAGGTGACTGTGGAAGTTGCTCCTGGTCCGGTTCCGTCGTCGTACGGGATTCGTCCGGTCGAGCCACGCCCCGAGCGCCTGCGCCGGGGCGTTTCGTTTTCCCCAGCCCCTTCTGAGCGGTCCTCATCACCCGGAAGGAGGCCGACGCTCTATGGCAAGGCCCGACAAGGCTGCCGCGGTGGCCGAGCTCACGGAGCAGTTCCGTAGCTCGAACGCCGCCGTGCTGACCGAGTACCGGGGTCTCACCGTGGCGCAGCTCAAGACGCTGCGTCGTTCGCTCGGTGAGAACGCCCAGTACGCCGTGGTGAAGAACACGCTGACCAAGATTGCGGCCAACGAGGCCGGGATCTCGACGCTCGACGACCTGTTCAACGGTCCGACGGCGGTCGCCTTCATCACCGGTGACCCGGTGACGTCGGCGAAGGGTCTTCGTGACTTCGCCAAGGACAACCCGAACCTCGTCATCAAGGGCGGTGTCCTTGACGGCAAGGCGCTGTCCGCCGACGAGATCAAGAAGCTCGCGGACCTCGAGTCCCGCGAGGTTCTGCTCTCCAAGCTGGCGGGTGCCTTCAAGGGCAAGCAGTCCCAGGCTGCGCAGCTCTTCCAGGCGCTTCCCTCGAAGCTCGTCCGCACCGTGGACGCGCTCCGTGCCAAGCAAGAAGAGCAGGGCGGTGCCGAGTAACTCGGCTCGCGAAATGACCGCCGCCTGAGGCAGTCCGCCTCCGAAAGCGGTCGTAGCGGGCCGTCGTACGCCCGCCAGACATGTACATCCGGCACCTGCCGAATTAGTGGAAGGAAGCCATCGTGGCTCTCACCCAGGACGAACTGCTCGCCGAGTTCGAGGGCATGACCCTCATCCAGCTCTCCGAGTTCGTGAAGGCGTTCGAGGAGAAGTTCGACGTCACCGCCGCCGCGGCCGTCGCCGTTGCCGGCCCCGCCGGCCCGGCCGCCGCTGCCGAGGCCGTCGAGGAGCAGGACGAGTTCGACGTCGTCCTCACCGGCGCCGGTGACAAGAAGATCCAGGTCATCAAGGTCGTGCGTGAGCTGACCTCGCTGGGCCTGAAGGAGGCCAAGGACCTCGTGGACGGCGCCCCGAAGCCCGTTCTCGAGAAGGTCGCCAAGGAGGCCGCGGAGAAGGCCGCCGAGTCCCTCAAGGCCGCCGGCGCCTCCGTCGAGGTCAAGTAACACCTCGCCGGTCCGCCGGCACCCCGCGAGTCGGTCCGGACAGTTCTGAGACGCGTGTCAAAAATCTGTTCGAGGCTGTAACGCGAACGTACCGAAGGGCGATCACCCAACTGGGTGGTCGCCTTTCGGCGTTCCGGGACGTCGAGCGACGGCTGCCTTGCACTGTCGGTGGCGACGAGTATGGTGATCTTCGTCGTGCCTCCGAACGCCCCAGGTGACGAGCCGCGAGTGACGATCGCGGCAGCCGGATCGGGCATGAGGGGCCTTGACGAACTGCACGCAGCGCGCAATTCTCAGGACGCGTCGTCACACCGATCCGAACTCCGAGGCATGGATCGACGGCGAAGAGGGCAGTATCAACGTGCATTGAGGGCGTGGGCTTGCGTAGGTGTCGAGAACAACGAGGGTCTCAAAAAACCCGCACTGGACATCAGTGTGCCAAGTGGCTACACTGACCCTTTGCGCTGCCTGTTAGCTGTCCCCTGCCCGTCACCAGGGGCATGCCCTCACTTGAGCATCGACGAACAGACCATTCCCGACCTGGCCTTTCGGTCAGATCAGGAACAGCCTGCTCTCTTTGCGCAGGAGAGGGGCCGGTACGCGCGTAGTGAGTCCGAGCCCTCGGAAGGACCCCCTCTTGGCCGCCTCGCGCAACGCCTCGACCGCGAATACGAACAACGGCGCCAGCACCGCCCCGCTGCGCATCTCCTTTGCAAAGATCAAGGAGCCCCTCGAGGTTCCCAACCTGCTCGCGCTGCAGACCGAGAGCTTCGACTGGCTGCTCGGCAACACCGCTTGGCAGAGTCGGGTCGAGGAGGCTCTGGAGAACGGACAGGACGTCCCCACCAAGTCCGGTCTGGAGGAGATCTTCGAGGAGATCTCCCCGATCGAGGACTTCTCCGGGTCGATGTCGCTGACCTTCCGCGACCACCGCTTCGAGCCGCCGAAGAACAGCATCGACGAGTGCAAGGACCGCGACTTCACGTACGCGGCCCCGCTCTTCGTCACGGCCGAGTTCACCAACAACGAGACCGGTGAGATCAAGTCCCAGACGGTCTTCATGGGCGACTTCCCGCTCATGACCCACAAGGGCACCTTCGTGATCAACGGCACCGAGCGTGTCGTCGTGTCGCAGCTGGTCCGCTCGCCCGGTGTCTACTTCGACTCCTCCATCGACAAGACGTCCGACAAGGACATCTTCTCCGCCAAGATCATCCCGTCCCGGGGTGCCTGGCTGGAGATGGAGATCGACAAGCGCGACATGGTCGGTGTGCGTATCGACCGCAAGCGCAAGCAGTCCGTGACCGTCCTCCTCAAGGCACTCGGCTGGACCACCGAGCAGATCCTGGAGGAGTTCGGCGAGTACGAGTCCATGCGCGCCACCCTGGAGAAGGACCACACCCAGGGGCAGGACGACGCGCTGCTCGACATCTACCGCAAGCTGCGTCCGGGCGAGCCCCCCACGCGTGAGGCCGCGCAGACGCTTCTCGAGAACCTGTACTTCAACCCCAAGCGCTACGACCTCGCGAAGGTCGGCCGCTACAAGGTCAACAAGAAGCTGGGTGCGGAGGCTCCGCTCGACGCGGGCGTCCTGACCGTCGAGGACGTCATCTCGACGATCAAGTACCTGGTGAAGCTGCACGCGGGCGAGACCGAGACGGCCGCGGACAACGGCCAGACGATCGTCGTCGAGACCGACGACATCGACCACTTCGGCAACCGTCGTCTGCGCAGCGTCGGCGAGCTCATCCAGAACCAGGTCCGTACGGGTCTGGCGCGTATGGAGCGTGTCGTCCGCGAGCGCATGACGACCCAGGACGTCGAGGCGATCACGCCCCAGACCCTGATCAACATCCGGCCGGTCGTCGCCTCCATCAAGGAGTTCTTCGGCACCAGCCAGCTGTCGCAGTTCATGGACCAGAACAACCCGCTGTCGGGTCTCACCCACAAGCGCCGTCTGTCGGCTCTTGGTCCCGGTGGTCTCTCCCGTGAGCGGGCCGGCTTCGAGGTCCGTGACGTGCACCCCTCGCACTACGGCCGTATGTGCCCGATCGAGACGCCCGAAGGCCCGAACATCGGTCTGATCGGCTCGCTCGCCTCCTACGGGCGCGTCAACGCGTTCGGTTTCGTGGAGACGCCGTACCGCCGGGTCACCGACGGTGTCGTCACCGACGAGGTCGACTACCTGACGGCCGACGAAGAGGACCGGTTCGTCATCGCGCAGGCCAACGCCACGCTCGACGACGGCATGCGCTTCACCGAGAACCGCGTCCTGGTCCGCCGCCGTGGCGGCGAGGTCGACTACGTCCCCGGTGACGACGTCGACTACATGGACGTCTCGCCGCGCCAGATGGTGTCGGTCGCGACCGCGATGATCCCCTTCCTGGAGCACGACGACGCCAACCGTGCCCTCATGGGCGCGAACATGATGCGTCAGGCCGTGCCGCTCATCAAGAGCGAGTCCCCGCTCGTCGGCACCGGCATGGAGTACCGCTCCGCCGTCGACGCCGGCGACGTGGTCAAGGCCGAGAAGGCGGGTGTGGTCCAGGAGGTCTCCGCCGACTACATCACCACCACCAACGACGACGGCACGTACATCACGTACCGCCTGGCCAAGTTCGCCCGCTCCAACCAGGGCACCTCGGTCAACCAGAAGGTCATCGTCAACGAGGGCGACCGGATCATCGAGGGCCAGGTCCTGGCCGACGGTCCGGCCACCGAGAACGGCGAGATGGCCCTCGGCAAGAACCTGCTCGTGGCCTTCATGCCGTGGGAGGGTCACAACTACGAGGACGCGATCATCCTGTCGCAGCGCCTCGTGCAGGACGACGTCCTCTCCTCGATCCACATCGAGGAGCACGAGGTCGACGCCCGTGACACCAAGCTCGGCCCCGAGGAGATCACCCGGGACATCCCGAACGTCTCCGAGGAGGTCCTCGCCGACCTCGACGAGCGCGGCATCATCCGTATCGGTGCCGAGGTCGTCGCCGGCGACATCCTCGTCGGCAAGGTCACGCCCAAGGGTGAGACCGAGCTGACGCCCGAGGAGCGCCTGCTGCGCGCGATCTTCGGTGAGAAGGCCCGTGAGGTCCGTGACACCTCGCTGAAGGTCCCGCACGGCGAGATCGGCAAGGTCATCGGCGTCCGCGTCTTCGACCGCGAGGAGGGCGACGAGCTGCCGCCCGGCGTCAACCAGCTGGTCCGTGTGTATGTCGCCCAGAAGCGCAAGATCACGGATGGTGACAAGCTCGCCGGCCGTCACGGCAACAAGGGCGTCATCTCGAAGATCCTGCCGATCGAGGACATGCCGTTCCTGGAGGACGGCACCCCGGTCGACATCATCCTCAACCCGCTCGGTGTGCCGTCCCGAATGAACCCGGGACAGGTCCTGGAGATCCACCTCGGCTGGCTCGCCAGCCGCGGCTGGGACGTCTCCGGCCTCGGTGAGGACTGGGCGAAGCGGCTGCAGGTCATCGGCGCCGACTCGGTCGCCCCCGGCACCAACGTCGCGACCCCGGTCTTCGACGGTGCCCGCGAGGACGAGCTCGCCGGTCTGCTCCAGCACACCATCCCGAACCGCGACGGCGAGCGCATGGTGCAGCCGACCGGTAAGGCGAGGCTGTTCGACGGCCGCTCCGGTGAGCCGTTCCCGGACCCGATCTCGATCGGGTACATGTACATCCTCAAGCTGCACCACCTGGTCGACGACAAGCTGCACGCCCGGTCGACCGGCCCGTACTCGATGATCACCCAGCAGCCGCTGGGTGGTAAGGCCCAGTTCGGTGGCCAGCGCTTCGGTGAGATGGAGGTGTGGGCGCTGGAGGCTTACGGCGCCGCGTACGCCCTCCAGGAGCTGCTGACCATCAAGTCCGACGACGTGACCGGCCGCGTGAAGGTCTACGAGGCCATCGTCAAGGGCGAGAACATCCCCGAGCCCGGCATCCCCGAGTCCTTCAAGGTGCTCATCAAGGAGATGCAGTCCCTGTGCCTCAACGTGGAGGTGCTGTCCTCGGACGGCATGTCCATCGAGATGCGCGACACCGACGAGGACGTCTTCCGCGCTGCGGAGGAGCTTGGCATCGACCTGTCCCGGCGCGAGCCGAGCAGCGTCGAAGAGGTCTGACGGGAGTTCGGACGGGCTCAGCCTTCTGAGCCCGTCCGGCCCCAGGACCCCCGTATCAGACCCCATGACTTACAACCCTGAGAGGGATTGACGCATAGTGCTCGACGTCAACTTCTTCGACGAGCTCCGGATCGGTCTGGCCACCGCTGACGACATCCGTCAGTGGAGCCACGGCGAGGTCAAGAAGCCCGAGACGATCAACTACCGCACGCTCAAGCCCGAAAAGGACGGACTCTTCTGCGAGAAGATCTTCGGTCCGACCCGGGACTGGGAGTGCTACTGCGGCAAGTACAAGCGTGTCCGCTTCAAGGGCATCATCTGTGAGCGCTGTGGCGTCGAGGTCACTCGCGCCAAGGTGCGCCGTGAGCGGATGGGCCACATCGAGCTGGCCGCTCCCGTCACCCACATCTGGTACTTCAAGGGCGTTCCGTCGCGGCTGGGCTACCTGCTCGACCTCGCCCCGAAGGACCTGGAGAAGGTCATCTACTTCGCGGCGTACATGATCACGTACGTCGACGAGGAGCGCCGCACCCGCGATCTGCCCTCGCTGGAGGCCCACGTCTCCGTCGAGCGTCAGCAGATCGAGAACCGCCGGGACGCCGACCTGGAGGCCCGCGCCAAGAAGCTCGAGACCGACCTGGCCGAGCTGGAGGCCGAGGGCGCCAAGGCCGATGTGCGCCGCAAGGTGCGCGAGGGCGCCGAGCGCGAGATGAAGCAGCTGCGCGACCGTACGCAGCGCGAGATCGACCGTCTCGACGAGGTGTGGACCCGGTTCAAGAACCTCAAGGTCCAGGACCTGGAGGGCGACGAGCTCCTCTACCGCGAGCTGCGTGACCGCTTCGGCACGTACTTCGACGGCTCGATGGGTGCCGCGGCGCTGCAGAAGCGCCTGGAGTCCTTCGACCTCGACGAGGAGGCCGAGCGCCTCCGCGAGATCATCCGTACCGGCAAGGGCCAGAAGAAGACCCGTGCGCTCAAGCGCCTCAAGGTCGTCTCCGCGTTCCTGCAGACCAGCAACAGCCCCAAGGGCATGGTGCTCGACTGCGTGCCGGTCATCCCGCCGGACCTCCGCCCGATGGTGCAGCTGGACGGTGGCCGCTTCGCGACCTCCGACCTGAACGACCTGTACCGCCGTGTGATCAACCGGAACAACCGACTGAAGCGGCTTCTCGACCTCGGCGCGCCCGAGATCATCGTGAACAACGAGAAGCGCATGCTCCAGGAGGCCGTGGACGCCCTCTTCGACAACGGTCGTCGTGGTCGCCCCGTCACCGGTCCCGGCAACCGCCCCCTGAAGTCCCTCAGCGACATGCTGAAGGGCAAGCAGGGTCGATTCCGTCAGAACCTGCTCGGCAAGCGTGTGGACTACTCCGCGCGTTCCGTGATCGTCGTCGGTCCGCAGCTGAAGCTGCACCAGTGCGGTCTGCCGAAGGCCATGGCCCTGGAGCTCTTCAAGCCGTTCGTCATGAAGCGGCTCGTGGACCTCAACCACGCGCAGAACATCAAGAGCGCCAAGCGCATGGTGGAGCGCGGCCGCACCGTCGTGTACGACGTCCTCGAAGAGGTCATCGCCGAGCACCCGGTGCTGCTGAACCGTGCGCCCACCCTGCACCGCCTCGGCATCCAGGCCTTCGAGCCGCAGCTGGTCGAGGGCAAGGCCATCCAGATCCACCCGCTCGTCTGCACCGCGTTCAACGCGGACTTCGACGGTGACCAGATGGCCGTCCACCTGCCGCTCTCCGCGGAGGCGCAGGCCGAGGCCCGCATCCTGATGCTGTCCTCGAACAACATCCTCAAGCCCGCCGACGGCCGTCCGGTGACGATGCCGACCCAGGACATGGTCCTCGGTCTGTTCTTCCTCACCACCGACGGTGAACTGCGTGACACCAAGGGCGAGGGGCGTTCGTTCGCCTCCACGGCCGAGGCGATCATGGCGTTCGACGCCGACGAGCTGGCGCTCCAGTCCCAGGTGGACATCCGCTTCCCGGTGGGCACCATCCCGCCGCGCGGCTGGATGCCCCCGGCGCGCGAGGAGGGCGAGCCCGAGTGGCAGCAGGGTGACAGCTTCCGGCTGAAGACCACGCTGGGCCGCGCGCTCTTCAACGAGCTGCTGCCCGAGGACTACCCGTTCGTCGACTACTCGGTGGGCAAGAAGCAGCTCTCCGAGATCGTCAACGACCTGGCCGAGCGCTACCCCAAGGTCATCGTGGCGGCGACGCTCGACAACCTGAAGGCGGCCGGCTTCTTCTGGGCGACCCGTTCCGGTGTCACCGTGGCCATCTCCGACGTCGTCGTTCCCGAGGCGAAGAAGGAGATCGTCCGCGGGTACGAGGCGCAGGACGAGAAGGTCCAGAAGCAGTACGAGCGCGGTCTGATCACCAAGGAAGAGCGCACGCAGGAGCTCATCGCGATCTGGACCAAGGCGACCAACGAGGTCGCCGAGGCGATGAACGCGAACTTCCCGAAGACGAACCCCATCTTCATGATGGTCGACTCGGGTGCCCGCGGAAACATGATGCAGATGCGTCAGATCGCCGGTATGCGTGGTCTGGTGTCGAACGCCAAGAACGAGACGATCCCGCGTCCCATCAAGGCGTCCTTCCGTGAGGGTCTGTCCGTGCTGGAGTACTTCATCTCCACGCACGGTGCCCGTAAGGGTCTGGCGGACACCGCCCTGCGTACCGCCGACTCGGGTTACCTGACCCGTCGTCTGGTGGACGTCTCGCAGGACGTCATCATCCGCGAGGAGGACTGCGGCACCGAGCGCGGTCTGAAGCTGCGGATCGCGTCCAAGGACGAGACCGGCATCCTGCGCAAGGCCGAGGACGTCGAGACCAGCGTCTACGCCCGCATGCTCGCCGAGGACGTCGTCATCGACGGCAAGGTGATCGCGCCGGCCAACGTGGACCTGGGCGACGTGCTCATCGACCAGCTCGTGCACCACGGTGTCGAGGAGGTCAAGACCCGCTCGATCCTGACCTGTGAGTCCAAGGTCGGCACGTGTGCCATGTGCTACGGCCGCTCCCTGGCCACCGGCAAGCTGGTCGACATCGGTGAGGCGGTCGGCATCATCGCCGCCCAGTCCATCGGTGAGCCCGGTACCCAGCTGACGATGCGTACCTTCCACACCGGTGGTGTGGCCGGTGACGACATCACGCAGGGTCTGCCGCGTGTCGTCGAGCTCTTCGAGGCCCGTACGCCCAAGGGTGTCGCGCCGATCTCCGAGGCGGCCGGTCGCGTCCGCATCGAGGAGACGGAGAAGACCAAGAAGATCGTCATCACGCCGGACGACGGCAGCGACGAGACGGCGTTCCCGATCTCGAAGCGCGCCCGTCTGCTGGTGAGCGAGGGCGAGCACGTCGAGGTGGGCCAGAAGCTCACCGTGGGTGCCACCAACCCGCACGACGTGCTGCGCATCCTGGGTCAGCGTGCCGTCCAGGTCCACCTGGTCGGCGAGGTCCAGAAGGTCTACAACTCGCAGGGTGTGTCGATCCACGACAAGCACATCGAGATCATCATCCGGCAGATGCTGCGCCGGGTGACGATCATCGAGTCCGGCGACGCCGAGCTGCTGCCCGGTGAGCTGGTCGAGCGCTCGAAGTTCGAGACCGAGAACCGTCGTGTGGTCCAGGAGGGCGGTCACCCGGCCTCCGGTCGTCCGCAGCTGATGGGTATCACCAAGGCCTCGCTGGCGACGGAATCCTGGCTGTCGGCCGCCTCCTTCCAGGAGACGACCCGAGTGCTGACGGACGCGGCGATCAACGCCAAGTCCGACTCGCTCATCGGCCTCAAGGAGAACGTCATCATCGGTAAGCTCATCCCGGCCGGTACGGGTCTGTCCCGCTACCGCAACATCCGGGTGGAGCCCACCGAGGAGGCCAAGGCCGCGATGTACTCGGCCGTCGGCTACGACGACATCGACTACTCGCCGTTCGGCACGGGCTCCGGCCAGGCCGTCCCGCTGGAGGACTACGACTACGGTCCGTACAACCAGTAAGAGTGGTTCCGAAGGGCGGTCACCTCGCTTCGCGCGGGGTGACCGCCCTTCGGCGTGTCAGGCGGTAGCAGAACCGCAACACAACCGGTGCGGGAACCGGTGCTGTGAGTTGCGCGTTGGAGCATCATGGAGGAACAACCAGTCCGGGGGAGTGTTTCTCGTGTCGAACCCGTCGTGGCAGCCGATCCCTTGGCAGCAGCAGGCGCAGGGCAGCAGCCCCTCGATGCTCGCCGCCCATGCCGACCGTGAGCGTGCCGTCGATGTCCTCAAGGCCGGCTTCAGTGAGGGCCGCATGCCGCAGGACGAGTACGAGCGGCGTGTGGAGCGCGCCTATCAGGCGCGCACCGTGGGGGAGCTGTCCCTGCTCGTCGCCGATCTGCCGCAGGGCCCCATGGGGATGCAGCCGACCGCGATGACGGGCGCCCCGGTGCCCAGGACGTTCATGCCGGCCCCGCTGCCGCCGCCGGTCACCAACGGCAAGGCCGTGGGCGCCATGGTGTGCGGGGTCCTCACGACCATGACGATGGGGCTCACCGGCATTCCGGCGGTCATCCTCGGCCACACCGCCCGCTCCGAGATCAAGCGCACGGGCGAGGGCGGCGACGGCTTCGCCCTGGCCGGGATCATCCTCGGCTGGCTCTCCGTGGCCGGCTGGGCCGCCTTCCTCGCCCTCATCATGCTGCTGGAGGTGTCGTCGAGCGGCGTCTGACGGCCCGCAGGCGGCCCGGGGGGCCCCGTGGCCCGGGAGGGCCCGGGAGTGATCGTGCGGCGGCGGGCGCGGCTCCGGCGGCGCTTCTCGCGGGGTTCCCCGCGCGGCTGAAGGAGCGGGCGGCGCCGGGGAGTTCGTAGGGGCGTGCGGCTGTGTTGTTGCGCACTCCCGCCGTGCGGGCGCCCCGTGTCCAAACCCCCGCCCGCCCATTTGTTTTGACCGTAGCGAATGAGGTAGGTACGCTCAGACCTTGTGCCTGGGGTGTGCCCTGGCTCTCGTGCGTGCCTTCAACCGCACAGGGGGAGCCGTAAGCGGCCGCCGTACTCTGCGCCCTTTCTGCCTTGCGGCGGGAGTCAGCAGTTTCGACACACCCGACCGCGTGGGTCGGCGAATGTTCCAGGTTAGCTTCACCATTCGGCACACAGAAACCGGAGAAGTAGTGCCTACGATCCAGCAGCTGGTCCGGAAGGGCCGGCAGGACAAGGTCGAGAAGAACAAGACGCCCGCACTCGAGGGTTCGCCCCAGCGTCGCGGCGTCTGCACGCGTGTGTTCACGACCACCCCGAAGAAGCCGAACTCGGCCCTGCGTAAGGTCGCGCGTGTGCGTCTGACCAGCGGGATCGAGGTCACTGCTTACATTCCGGGTGAGGGACACAACCTGCAGGAGCACTCCATCGTGCTCGTGCGCGGCGGCCGTGTGAAGGACCTGCCCGGTGTTCGCTACAAGATCATCCGCGGTTCGCTCGACACCCAGGGTGTCAAGAACCGCAAGCAGGCCCGCAGCCGCTACGGCGCCAAGAAGGAGAAGTAAGAATGCCTCGTAAGGGCCCCGCCCCGAAGCGCCCGGTCATCATCGACCCGGTCTACGGTTCTCCTCTTGTCACGTCGCTGATCAACAAGGTGCTGCTGAACGGCAAGCGCTCCACCGCCGAGCGCATCGTGTACGGCGCCATGGAGGGCCTGCGCGAGAAGACCAGCAATGACCCGGTCATCACGCTGAAGCGCGCGCTGGAGAACATCAAGCCGACCCTCGAGGTCAAGTCCCGCCGTGTCGGTGGTGCGACGTACCAGGTTCCGATCGAGGTCAAGCCCGGTCGCGCCAACACGCTCGCGCTGCGCTGGCTGGTCGGTTACTCCCGCGCCCGTCGCGAGAAGACCATGACCGAGCGTCTGCTCAACGAGCTTCTCGACGCCTCCAACGGCCTCGGTGCCGCTGTGAAGAAGCGCGAGGACACCCACAAGATGGCCGAGTCCAACAAGGCCTTCGCGCACTACCGCTGGTAGTCGCAACCCACATCGAGACCGAGAGAAGACTGAAGCCTTATGGCTACCACTTCACTTGACCTGGCCAGGGTCCGCAACATCGGGATCATGGCCCACATCGACGCGGGCAAGACGACCACCACCGAGCGGATCCTCTTCTACACCGGCGTCAGCTACAAGATCGGTGAGGTCCACGACGGCGCCGCCACCATGGACTGGATGGAGCAGGAGCAGGAGCGTGGCATCACGATCACCTCTGCTGCCACCACCTGTCACTGGCCGCTCGAGGACAACGACTACACGATCAACATCATCGACACCCCGGGTCACGTGGACTTCACGGTCGAGGTGGAGCGTTCGCTCCGCGTCCTCGACGGTGCCGTCACCGTGTTCGACGGTGTCGCGGGTGTCGAGCCGCAGTCCGAGACGGTGTGGCGTCAGGCCGACCGTTACGGCGTGCCGCGTATCTGCTTCGTCAACAAGCTCGACCGGACCGGCGCGGAGTTCCACCGCTGCGTGGACATGATCAAGGACCGCCTCGGCGCCGTCCCGATCATCATGCAGCTGCCGATCGGTGCCGAGATGGACTTCAAGGGCGTTGTGGACCTGGTCCGCATGAAGGCGCTCGTGTGGTCCGCCGAAGCGGCCAAGGGCGAGATGTACGACGTCGTCGACATCCCGGCCACGCACGCCGAGGCCGCCGAGGAGTACCGCGGTCGCCTGGTCGAGACCGTCGCGGAGAACGACGACGAGATCATGGAGCTGTTCCTGGAGGGCCAGGAGCCCACCGAGGAGCAGCTGTACGCCGCGATCCGTCGCATCACCATCGCGTCCGGCAAGTCCGACGGCGTCACGGTCACCCCGGTGTTCTGTGGCACCGCGTTCAAGAACAAGGGCGTCCAGCCCCTGCTCGACGCGGTCGTGCGCTACCTGCCGACCCCGCTCGACGTCGAGGCCATCGAGGGTCACGACGTCAAGGACCCCGAGGTCGTCGTCAAGCGCAAGCCCTCCGACGAGGAGCCGCTGTCCGCGCTGGCGTTCAAGATCATGAGCGACCCGCACCTCGGCAAGCTCACCTTCGTCCGGGTCTACTCGGGCCGCCTGGAGTCCGGCACCGCCGTGCTGAACTCCGTCAAGGGCAAGAAGGAGCGCATCGGCAAGATCTACCGTATGCACGCGAACAAGCGTGAGGAGATCGAGTCGGTGGGCGCCGGCGACATCATCGCCGTCATGGGTCTGAAGCAGACCACGACCGGTGAGACGCTGTGCGACGACAAGCAGCCGGTGATCCTGGAGTCCATGGACTTCCCGGCGCCGGTCATCCAGGTCGCCATCGAGCCCAAGTCCAAGGGTGACCAGGAGAAGCTGGGTGTCGCCATCCAGCGTCTCGCGGAGGAGGACCCCTCCTTCCAGGTCCACTCGGACGAGGAGACCGGCCAGACCATCATCGGTGGTATGGGCGAGCTGCACCTCGAGGTGCTGGTCGACCGTATGCGCCGTGAGTTCAAGGTCGAGGCCAACGTCGGCAAGCCTCAGGTCGCGTACCGTGAGACGATCCGCAAGGCCGTCGAGCGCGTGGACTACACCCACAAGAAGCAGACCGGTGGTACCGGTCAGTTCGCCAAGGTGCAGATCGCGATCGAGCCGATCACCGAGTCCGACGGGCCGGCGTACGAGTTCGTCAACAAGGTCACCGGTGGCCGTATCCCGCGGGAGTACATCCCGTCGGTGGACGCCGGTGCGCAGGAGGCCATGCAGTTCGGCATCCTCGCGGGCTACGAGATGACGGGCGTCCGCGTCACGCTCATCGACGGTGGCTACCACGAGGTCGACTCCTCCGAGCTGGCGTTCAAGATCGCCGGTTCGCAGGCCTTCAAGGAGGCCGCGCGCAAGGCTTCTCCCGTTCTTCTTGAGCCGATGATGGCCGTCGAGGTCACCACGCCCGAGGAGTCCATGGGCGACGTCATCGGCGACCTCAACTCCCGCCGTGGCCAGATCCAGGCCATGGAGGAGCGCAGCGGCGCCCGCGTCGTGAAGGGCCTCGTGCCTCTTTCGGAGATGTTCGGCTACGTCGGAGACCTCCGCAGCAAGACCTCGGGTCGCGCAAGCTACTCGATGCAGTTCGACTCCTACGCCGAGGTTCCGCGGAACGTCGCCGAGGAGATCATCGCGAAGGCCAAGGGCGAGTAACGCACAGCGCTGAACCACCGCGTTCAACGCACCGCGTACACACGCTTTAGGCTTGACTCCGGAGCCTCGTGGGGCAAACAGCCGCAAACACGGTTGTTTGCCCCGGGACCCGGACTTTCCAGCAAAGATCACCTGGCGCCGATGAAGCAAGGCGTTCAGAACCACTCCACAGGAGGACCCCAGTGGCGAAGGCGAAGTTCGAGCGGACTAAGCCGCACGTCAACATCGGCACCATCGGTCACATCGACCACGGTAAGACGACCCTCACGGCCGCCATTACCAAGGTGCTGCACGACGCGTTCCCGGACCTGAACGAGGCCTCGGCGTTCGACCAGATCGACAAGGCTCCCGAGGAGCGCCAGCGCGGTATCACGATCTCGATCGCGCACGTCGAGTACCAGACGGAGACCCGTCACTACGCCCACGTCGACTGCCCCGGTCACGCGGACTACATCAAGAACATGATCACGGGTGCGGCGCAGATGGACGGCGCCATCCTCGTCGTCGCCGCCACCGACGGCCCGATGCCGCAGACCAAGGAGCACGTGCTCCTGGCCCGCCAGGTCGGCGTTCCGTACATCGTCGTCGCCCTGAACAAGGCCGACATGGTGGACGACGAGGAGATCCTGGAGCTCGTCGAGCTCGAGGTCCGTGAGCTGCTCTCCGAGTACGAGTTCCCGGGCGACGACCTGCCGGTCGTCAAGGTCTCGGCGCTCAAGGCCCTTGAGGGTGACAAGGAGTGGGGCCAGTCCGTCCTCGACCTGATGAAGGCCGTCGACGAGAACATCCCGCAGCCCGAGCGTGACGTCGACAAGCCGTTCCTGATGCCGATCGAGGACGTCTTCACGATCACCGGTCGTGGCACCGTCGTCACCGGTCGTATCGAGCGTGGCATCCTCAAGGTCAACGAGACCGTCGACATCGTCGGTATCAAGCAGGACAAGACCACCACCACGGTCACCGGCATCGAGATGTTCCGCAAGCTGCTCGACGAGGGCCAGGCCGGTGAGAACGTCGGTCTGCTCCTCCGTGGCATCAAGCGCGAGGACGTCGAGCGCGGCCAGGTCATCATCAAGCCCGGTTCGGTCACGCCGCACACCGAGTTCGAGGCCCAGGCCTACATCCTGTCCAAGGACGAGGGTGGCCGCCACACGCCGTTCTTCAACAACTACCGTCCGCAGTTCTACTTCCGTACGACGGACGTGACGGGCGTTGTGACCCTCCCCGAGGGCACCGAGATGGTGATGCCGGGTGACAACACCGAGATGAAGGTGGAGCTCATCCAGCCCATCGCCATGGAGGAGGGCCTGAAGTTCGCCATCCGTGAGGGTGGCCGGACCGTCGGCGCCGGCCAGGTCACCAAGATCACCAAGTAGTCTTGGCGGTCTGACCTGGTAGCTCCAGCATCAGCTGAGCTCCTGAAGGGGCCCGTACGACTTCGGTCGTACGGGCCTCTTCGTCGTTCCCGGCGGGCCCACCGGGGCCGTCTCGTAACGCTTTTCGCTCCCGGTCCCAAGTAGTAGTGACAGCAGGAGCGCAGGCAGGACGGACAACGGGAGGTTCACCCTTGGCATCCGAGAGCAGAAACCGGGGCGGTCCACCGGGGGAGATGTACGACCCGGTGGCCTTCGAGGTCTTCTACCGCCGCCATGTCGACACCGTCACCCGCTTCATGGCCCGGCGGGTCACCGATCCGCACACCGTCGCCGATCTCACCGCCGAGACCTTCCTCGCGGTGATCGACTCGGCCCGCGCGTACCGGCCCGAGCTGGGCAGTGAGACGGCCTGGCTGTTCGGCATCGCGCGCAACGTGGTGGCGGCGGAGTCGCGGCGCAGTGCCCGGCAGAGCGCGCTCGGCGGGCGGATCGCCGGCCGGCGGCTGCTGGAGGCCGACGACATCGACCGGCTGGAGGAGAAGCTCGACGCGGAGGGGGCCGGGCGGCGGGCGCTGGCCGCGCTGGACGGGCTCCCCGAGGGCGAGCGGGCCGTGATCGAACTCGTCGCCGTGGATCAGCTGAGCGTGACCGAGGCCGCCACGGCACTGGGGATACGCAAGGTCACGGCACGCGTACGGCTCCACCGGGCGAGGCGGGCGCTGCGCTCGGCCGCCGTGGGGAGCGGCGAACAGGCGGCGGCACTCACATACGCAGGGGGAGAGGCATGAGCACGAGGACGACGCGGACCTTCGAGGACCGGCTGCTGGGCGAACTCCAGCGGGAGATCGCGCTGCGGGCGGAGGAGCGGGCCGAGCCCGAGCCCGTGCTTCGGCGCCGCGCGATCACGACCCGGCGTGCGCTGGTCGCCCTCGCGGCGTGTGTCGCGGCGGCGGGGGTGGTGGTGGCGCTGCCGTCGTCGACAGGAGGGGCGCGGGCGTACGCCATGGAGCGGCACAAGGACGGCAGTGTCACCCTCACCTTCGATGAGATCGCCCTGGGCTGGGACGACAAGACGGAGCTGACCGAGCGGCTGCGTGCGGAGGGCATCTTCGTCAGTGTCGACAAGCCCAGGAGCGGCTACGTCTGTGAGCAGCCGCGCGGTGAGCTGCCGCCGCCGCGCACGAGGAGCTACGACGTGAAGAAGGGCGTCTGGAGTGAACCCTTGACGTACACCCTGCACCCTGGGGACACCCTGGCCTTCGAGGAGCCGGAGAGGGTGAAGGACGACGTCAGCCCTGCCTGGAGCATGTACGTGGTCGAGGGACGGATCGAGCCCTGCAAAGAAGTGCCCTTCGAAGGGCTTGTGGGGGAGGACTGACCGGGCGGGCCTTCCCGTCTTCGAGGCTGTTCGTCTTCGAAACTATTCGACGCTGACGACCCGTTGTCCCCTCGTCCCCCTCCCTTCACCATTTGTCATGCCGCTGACCAAATAGGGGATCGAGGGGTGTGGCATGTCTGGGTACGTCAGCCGTAGGGGTGTGCTCGGAGCGGGGATCGGTGCTGTGCCGGTGCTGTCGATGGGGGTCGGGGGCGCGTGGGCGGAGGGGGACGGTGGGGCCCCGGGGGTGACGGACCCGGGGGCGTACCTCTCCTTCGCGCCCGTCGCGCGTGGGTTCGCTCTGGTCGGGGTCCCGGTGGTGGTCGACCCCGAGGATCACCCCGGAGTCGTACGGGTCGCGGGGGACCTGCGGGAGGACATCGCGCGGGTGACGGGGGTGCGGCCGGGGAGTGAGGTCGCGCGGGAGGTGGTCCTGGTGGGGACCATCGGGCTCAGTCCGCTGATCGACGGGCTGATCGCCGCAGGGAAGCTGGACGTCGGCGGGGTGCGGGGGAAGTGGGAGACCTCGTTGCAGACGGTGGTCGAGCGGCCGATGCCCGGGGTGGAGCGGGCCTTCGTGGTCGCGGGCAGCGATCCGCGCGGCACGATCTTCGGGGCGTACGACGTCTCGTACGGCCTCGGTGTCTCGCCCTGGTACTGGTGGGACGATGTGCCGCCGGTCCGGCGGAAGGCGGTGTACGTGCGCCCCGGCCGCTTCAGCCAGGGGACGCCGGCCGTGAAGTACCGGGGGATCTTCATCAACGACGAGAACCCGGCGCTCGGGACGTGGGCGCCGGCGTACTTCGGGCCCGGCAAGGCCCCCGGGCATCCCGGGGGCTTCACCGCGGACTTCTGGGCGAAGGTCTTCGAGGCCCTGCTGCGGCTGAAGGGGAACTACGTCTGGCCGGCGGTGTGGGGGCGGGCCTTCGCCGAGGACGACCCCGAGAACCACGCGCGCGCCAAGGAGTACGGGATTGTCATGGGCACGTCTCATGAGGCGCCCATGATGCGGGGGATCGAGGAGTGGAACCGCCATGCCGTACCGGCGGTCAGGGACGCGGCCGGGAACGTCGTGACCCCCGGGCGGGACCCCTACGGGGGCACCGGGGAGTGGTCGTACCGCCGGAACGCCGAGGCGATCCGGGCCTACTGGCGGGACGGCGTCCGGCGGATGGTGGAGCAGGACTTCGAGGGTGTCGTCACGCTCGGGATGCGGGGGAACGGCGACACGAGCCTCCCCGACGGCGACGGCATCGAGCTGATGCAGGAGATCATCGCGGCGCAGCGGCGGATCATCGAGGAGGAGACGGGGCGGCCCGCGTCCCAGACCCCGCAGGTGTGGACGCTCTACAAGGAGGTCCAGCGGTACTGGGACCGCGGGCTGCGGGCGCCGGACGATGTCACGGTGGTCCTCACGGACGACAACTGGGGGAACATCCGTAAGCATCCGGACCCGGGGGAGCCCGTACGGCCTGGGGGTTACGGGTTGTACTACCACTTCGACTACGTCGGGGTCGGGCGCAACTACAAGTGGGTCGACACGGCGAACCTGGCCAATCTGTGGGAGCAGCTGCACGAGGCCGACGCCTATGGCAACCACGGGCTGTGGGTGGTGAACGTCGGCGATCTGAAGGGGAACGAGCTGCCGACCGAGTTCTTTCTGAACTACGCCTGGAACCCGGGGCGTTGGGGTCTGGAGGAGCTGGGGGAGTGGGAGCGCGGGTTCGCCCGGCAGAACTTCGGGGAGGCCGTCGCCGGGGAGATCGCCGAGGTGCTGAGCGCGTACGGGCAGTTGCAGGCCCGCCGCAAGCCGGAGCTGCTGAACCGGCGGATCACGGTGGACGGCGCGGGGACGGGCGAGCGCGCGATCGTCTACGACGACCGGCAGACGCCCTTCCACTTCGGCCACCGCGAGCTGGAGCGGGTCACGGAGGAGTGGCGGGCGCTGGCGAAGCGGGCCGAGCGGGTGGGCAGGCGGCTGCCCGCCGCCGTTCAGGACGCGTGGTTCGAGCTGGTCGGGTACGCGGTGGCGGCGACGGCGAACCTCTACGGGCTGCGCGCGGCCGAGTTCGAGAACCTGCTGTACGCGCGGCAGGGCCGGGCGGCGACGAACGGCCGGGCGGCGGAGGCCGAGGCGGGCCTCCGTCGGGACTTCGCGCTGGCCGACCGCTTCAACTCCCAGGTGGCGGGCGGGAAATGGCGGGGTTTCCAGACCCAGCCGCACATCGGGTACGGCGATGTGGAGCGCTACGGCCCCAACGCCGGATGGCAGCAGCCGGAGAAGGACAACGTGGCCCTCCCGGACGAGATCTTCCCCAAGGTGCGGCGGATCGAGGTGCCGGAGGCGGCGGGGCTGGGGGTGGCGGTCGACGGTTCCGAGGACTCCGGGCAGTGGTGGCCGGACTCGGCTGAGGAGGCCGTGCTGCCGGTGTTCAGCCCCTACCAGACCCGGCCCCGGCAGTATGTGGAGATCTTCAACCGGGGGCGTACGCCCTTCCCGTACCGGATCGAGTCGTCGGTGCCGTGGCTGGTGGTGGAGCGGTCGCGCGGGCGGGTCGAGGAGCAGGTGCGGGTGGGGGTCCGGGTGGACTGGGGGCGGGTGCCGGCGGGGGGTGTCACGGGGTCGGGGCGGGTCTCGGGTGCGTTGACGGTGACCGGGGCCGGGGCCTCGGTCACCGTGCGGGCCGTCGCGGAGAAGCCGTCGGTGCGGGAGACGCGCGGGCTGCGGGGGTTCGTCGAGGCGGGCGGGTACGTGGCGATCGACGCGGAGCACCACACGCGAGCGGTGGGGTCGCGCGACGGGCGCGTGCGCTGGCGCCGGATCGAGCGGATCGGGCGTACGGGGGCGGGGGTCACGCCGTGGCCGGTGACGGCGGCGCGGCAGACGCCGGGCGGGGCCGGGGGCGGGACGGGCCCGCGCCTGGAGTACGAGGTGGGTGTCCTGTCGGCGGTGGACGAGGTGACGGTCTGGGCGTACGTCTCGCCCCGGAACCCGGCGCTCGCGACGGGCGGGCTGCGGTACGCGGTGTCCTTCGGCGACGGGGAGCCACGGGTGGTCGACATCCATGCCGTCACCGGGGCCGACGACGGGCTCATGAACAAGCAGTGGGCCCGCAACACCTCGGACAACGTGAACGTGACGGCGACCCGGCACACGGTGTCCGGGCCCGGGACGCACCGGCTGACGTTCTGGATGGTCGACCCGACGGTGGTGCTGCAGCGGCTGGTGGTCGACATGGGCGGGCTGACGCCGACGTATCTGGGGCCGTTGGAGAGCCGCAGGGTCTGAAGACCGGATCTGAGAGAGGACCACAGATGGGGAACGTGAACCGCTTTCGCATGCCTGTGCTCGCGCTGGTCGCCGGGGCGCTGCTGTCCACGGCGGTGGCCGTGGAACCGGCGGCGGCCCGTACTCCGCCGCCCCTGCGGGTGCTGGCCGACCGGGCGGACGTACGCATCGGCACGGCCGTGGACATGAGCGCGCTGGCCGAGGACCGGACGTATCGCAGAACCGTGGACCGTGAGTTCGACTCGGTGACCGCCGAGAACGTCATGAAGTGGGAGTCGGTCGAGCCGCGGCGTGGGGTCTACGACTGGGAGGCGGCCGACGACCTGGTCCGTCACGCCCGCGCCCACGGCCAGGTGGTGCGCGGCCACACCCTGGTCTGGCACAGCCAGCTGCCGGGGTGGCTGACGGCCGGGGTCGAGGACGGCTCGATCGGCTCGGCGGAGCTGCGCGGAATCCTCCGCAAGCACATCACCACCGAGGTGAAGCGGTACAAGGGGAGGATCCAGCAGTGGGACGTGGTGAACGAGGTCTTCGAGGAGGACGGCAGCCTGCGGAACTCGATCTGGCTGCGTGAGCTGGGCCCGTCGTACATCGCGGACGCCTTCCGCTGGGCGCACGCGGCCGACCCGAAGGCGAAGCTCTTCCTCAACGACTACAACGTGGAGGGCGTCAACGCGAAGTCCACGGCGTACTACGAACTGGCGAAGCGGTTGCGTGCGCGGGGCGTGCCGGTGCAGGGCTTCGGCGCTCAGGGACACCTCGCGATCCAGTACGGCTTCCCGGGGCAGGTCGCGGAGAACCTCGCCCGGTTCGAGGCGCTGGGGATGCGGACGGCGTTCACGGAGGTGGACGTGCGGATGATCCTGCCGGCCGACCCCGACAAGCTGGCGACCCAGGCGTCGTACTTCCGGAGGCTGCTCGATGCCTGTCTGGGGGCGCGGAGCTGCACGTCGTTCACGGTGTGGGGGTTCACGGACCGGTACTCGTGGGTGCCGGGGGTGTTCGTCGGACAGGGCGCGGCCACGCCGCTGGACGAGGAGTACGGGCGGAAGGCGGCGTACGGGGCGTTGCGGGACGGGCTGGCGGAGGGGCGGGGGGACTGACGGTAGGACGGGCGGCGGGACGGACGTCAGTAGCGGCTTCTGAACAGGGCCCGGTCGCCGATGAACTGGCCGGTCATGGCCGCGGTGGCGAGGCGGTCGGCGAAGCGGGTGTAGGCCGTGTACTCGTCGGTGGAGAGGGTGATGTGCCGGGCGCCCTCGGCGAAGCGGTCGGGGGCGAGGGCGGCGGCGAGGGTCTCGACGTCCTCGTCGGGGGCGAGGGTGAGGACCGCGACGGTCCGGTCGACCGTGCCGACGTATTCGCCGGGGCTCGCCACGCTCTCGATGTCCGCCGAGCCGTCGGGGTGGTGGGTGACGAGGAGCGAGGGGTTGGCCTTCGCTCCGGCGCGCAGGGCGCGTCGGACGCGCTTGAGGGCGCGCAGGTCGTCCTCGGCCACGGTGACGGGGTGGAGCGGGACGAGCGGGGTGCCGTCCGGGGCGTGCAGTGCGCTGCGGCGGGTGGGGTCCGCGGTGGCGTCCTTGATCGAACGGCGGCTGCGCAGCGCGGGTGGGAACGCGCGGTGAATGTCGCCCCAGGCGTCGAGCGCCTTCGGCGCGTCCAGGCCGGTCAGGTTCTCCAGCCCCGGCGGGTAGGCGGGTGCGATGTGCTCGCCCACGCCGTTCTCCCGGGCGGCCCAGGCCGCGTGGTACGGGGCGAGGAGGAGGTCGTTGGTCATGTAGAAGTCATGCAGCCACTGGGGGTCCTGGGGGAGGAGGCGGACGGTGGTGGTGGCCGGGCGTCTTGTGCGTACGGGGGTCATCGGAGTGCCTCTCGTCGGCAGCGCATCGGTGGGCGTCGGTGGTCGTCGACCGATATCGTCATCTCGACGAGATCATATCGTCAGATCGACGCAATGCCTAGCGGCATCTGGCAGCGCCTACCGGTCTGCCGCTCGGAAGCTGGGCTCCGCCGCCTTCTCGCAGTCGCGGCAGCGGCTCCCCCTCGGGCCCCGGAAGCCGCGGTCGCAGCCGTCGCAGTTGGTCATCTCGTAGTGGACGGGTGGCGGGGACGCCGGGGCCCGGAACGGCGGCGGGGGCGGCAGCCGGTCCGTGAGCCGGTGGGCCAGCAGGGCGGCCGGGCGGTGCAGGGGCTCGTTCGGGAGATCGCCGGTCAGGGCGTGGCGTACGGCGGTGGCGGCGATGTCGCGCTCCAGCCAGGCGGCCACGCCCGGGGCGAGGTGCGCGGTGTCGCAGGCCGAGAGCAGCAGGCGGGGGTCCGTGCGGCGCAGGTCGGCGAGGAGCTCGGTGGCGGTCCGCAGAAGGGCGGGGGAGGGGCAGGCGGGGTGGGGGACGGCGGGAAGGGGCTTGCGGGGCGCCTTTTGCCTGGGGTCCTTCCGGGGCGCGTGCGCCGGGCGTACGGGCTCGCTCTCCGTGTGGCCCTTGCCCCGGCCGGGCTGGTTGCAGGAGATCGTGCGGGTGATGATCCGGCCGCCGGGGACGCGCGCGCGTTCGCGGCGGAGGTAGCCGTGGGCCTCCAGCTCCCGCAGGGCGGCGGCGATACGGGTCGTGCCCTCCTGGAAGCGGCCGGCGAGCGTCTTGATGTCGACGCGGGCGCCCTTGGGGAGCGACTGGATGTGCGCGGCGAGCCCGATCGCGACGAGGGACAGCTTCGGGTGCTGGGCGAGGTGGTTGCCGATCACCGTGAAGCGGGCGGTGTGGCGGGTGTGGTCGTGGAGCAGACCACCGCCGCCCGAGTGAGGCCGGTCCGGGTGGTTGTTGGCCGGAGGCCGGGCGTGGGCGCGCGCGGGCGCGCTAGGGTGCTGCGTATCCATCGGGAAGCTGTTCTCTTCCTGGGTGGTCAGGCCCTCGCACTGGGATTGCCGTCCCGGCGGGGGCCGTCGTATGTCTGCGGTTGTTGTGCTCGCCGAGCGTAGGGCAGGTGACCGCTCCCGAATCCAGCCAAGCGGGCGATGTTCACCCGCGAGGGTGAGGCGACCGCTGAGCGGGAGGAGGGGTGGGGTTTGGTGGGGTTCTTTCACCCATGAGTTCTTTGGTGGTGACAGCCCGTGGCACCGGAGCGCGAATTTCCGGGTGCCGGTGGGAGGCCGATCTCGGCCCAGACGGTCTTGCGCGGCGGGCGCCCGGGAGTGGTCCCCCAGCGGTCGGCGAGGGCCGCGACGACGAGCAGCCCCCGGCCTGACTCGGACTCCGCGCCGGGGGCGGGGTGTTGGGCGCGGGGGAGTCGTTCGGCGCGGGTGTCCGTGACCTCGATACGGAGGGTGCGGCCGACCACGTAGAACGTGAGGTCGAAGTCGCGGTCTGTCAGCCGCTCCGACGGTGCGTTCAACGGTCGGGCGACCCATGATCCCCAACAACTGCGCGTCCTTGAGCTGCGGTACGGCACCGTCCGGGCTCAGGCGTGCTCGCCCCGGGAGTCGCCCCCTCAGCTCACGCTGACGTCGTCCGCCTGGGCGGACTTCGTGGCGTACGCGGCCGGGGGCTGACCGTCCCGGCGAGGTGGGGGAACCGTCGCGTCGGCGACCAGCTCCGCCACCGCGTCGCCGTGGTTGCGGACCAGGTAGTCCATGGCGTGTTCGGTGGAGGACTGGTACTCCAGTTGTTGGCCGTAGAAGCGGAGCCGGGTCTCGCAGTCCTGGACGAGTTCGCCCCAGGTGCGTACCCAGATCCGGTACGTCGGCTGGTTGAGGGCGCAGCCGGGGGGATTGTGGGGCTGGTGGGACAGCTCGCGGAGCGTGTCCGTCATGTCGTTGCCGACCAGCCAGAAGTCCCACGTCGTACGGGTGTCACGGAACCGGTCGTCCTTCCGGACGGCCTGTGCGTAGCTGCTGAGCTGCTCGAACTCGCCCAGTCCCAGGGTGAGGCGAGGGCGTTTGAGTTCGACCACCAGATGGTGCCGCTCGTCATGGCGGTGACGGGAGGCTCGCGACAGCATGAGGTCGACGATGGCCTGGCGTCCGTCCGGCCGGAGCACCGCAGGGCCCGTCGGTTCCTCGCGGCCCAGCAGGTGGCAGTGCTGTCGCAGCACCTCGGTGAGACTTCGATCGCTCACATGCAGGCCGTACTCCTCGCCGAAGACCCAGCACTCGTTCTCCAGGATTCGGTGGAGTTCGGTGCGCTCCTTGACGCGGTTCTTGGCCTCGGGGTCGAAGACGAGGTGTTCCAGAGCCGCCAGGAAGTCCAGCCGACTGGTCGCGGCCGTCGAGGCCTTGACCAGAGCTGAAAGGGGAGTGCGGTCGAGGAGCCGGTTGAGTTGTTCCCGTTCCTGCTTGGAGAGGCTGAACAGTTCCTCGGCGATCCGCAGCACGTCCGAGGGCTCGTGCGCGAGCACGGACCGGAGCAGGGCGAACGTGGTCCTGCGCGTGCCGGTGGATTTGGGCAGGTGGCGGAAGACGGTCGTGGCCACCGCGTCGAACGTCTCGCGTTCGGTGCGTTCGCGTGCGCCGGCGGGCTGCCCCGCGTACGGGTAGATGCCTTCCCGGCGCCATTCGGCGACCTGTTCCCGCCGCCGTTCGTCCACGCGGGCGCGGAAGTGGGCCTTGAGCTGGTCACGGGCCGTCGTGAGCACTTCGGCCAGCGGCCCGTGCGACGCCCAGTCGGTGAAGGCGAGATCCTCGGAGTCGACCTCGTCGAAGCCGGACCAGCTGAGATGCGCCGTGAACTCGAAGCCCGGGGCCTGGATGCCAGGCTTGAGCTGCGCTCGCGACATGCCTTCGCCGTCGCACAGGAAGAGCGCGCGGGTGACCGGCCTGCGCCACTCGACGACCTTCAGCTTCGCGGGGTCGCCGTCCCAGCCGACGGGGGAGGGAAGCACGTAGTCGCACATGTGCGCCTGCTCGGCGGCCGGGTCGAGGTCCTGGCCGTCGTACTCGATGCGTACGTCCGGGTACTTCTCCAGGTACGTGGCGAACGCCGTGGTGAGCGATGACCTGGCGCGTTCGTCGGCCAGGACACTCAGCTGCTCGTCCCCGCCGAACGCCTCGAACAGCGTGCCGATGGGGTCGTCGGCGGGTTCCGGGTCGCCGATGTCGAACTCGTCCATCGAGCGCCGGTCCGCCTCTATCACCAGCTGCTGCCGGCCCCCTGGCGCGTCGCTGACGCTGGTCCAGCGCACCTGGGTGCCGAGTGCGAAGGCGCGCACCCGGCCGCGTCCGTTCTTGCCGTGCAGAGCGCGCTTCTTGACCGGGCTGCCCTGCGCACGCTTCTTCCAGGAGGCGCCGATCGGCCGGAAGTACTCCTCGCAGTGCTCGGCCGACATCCCGCTGCCGTCGTCCTGGACGCGGACCCGGTCCACGCCGCCCAGGTCGTTGCGCTCCAGCGTGACGACGACGTGCCCGGCGTCGGCGTCGACGGCGTTCCAGATCAGCTCCTCGACCGCGCCGATCGGATCGCGCAGCCGCGCCAGCTCGGCGACGTGCTCCCGGCTGGTCTCCAGCCGCACCTTCACCATGATGTGGGTTTCTCCGGTTCTGTCACACGCCCCTGAACGAGAGCAAAGTCTGCCCCCTCCGGTGGGTTTGACGTGGGGAATCGCCGCGAGATCACTCTTGGTACTCTGCCGCCTCCCGTATGGACATCCATTCGAAGAGGTGTAAATGAAGTCAGGCAGACGAACCGTCGCGGCGGCCACGCTCGTGGGGGCGCTCGGGCTCTCGGTGCTGAACGCGCCGGCGGCTCAGGCGGCGGACACCGGTATCACCGTGTCGGACATCGTCATCAACAAGGGCAAGCCGATCGTGGTCGGCACGACGAAGGAAGTGGCGCCGCCGATCTCCTTCAACATCGCCCTGCCGTCCGGGCAGAGCACCGCGAAGCCCTCCGGTTACACCGCGCACCCCTTCATCTACCGGGGTAGCAGGAGCAAGGCCGTCGACACCGGCGACGGCTACATCGGGCCGGGTATCTACACCTGTTTCGAGATCGACGCCAAGCATGCCCGCTGCGAGGGCGAGTTCCACATCGACCCGCACTGGAGCCGGAAGCAGGTCGACACCAACGCGGCGGCGACCACCTGGAAGACCGCTGTCGCGCTGCGCCTGTGGAAGTCCGGCGGCGGTCTCAAGACCGAGGAGTACGAGACCCGGTCCAAGACCGTGCAGCTCAAGCGCGCGGCCAGGGCCACCGTCGGGGCCACGCCGGAGACGGTCACCAAGGGCAAGAAGATCACCGTCACGGGCAAGCTGACCCGGGCGAACTGGAGCACCAAGAAGTACGGCGGCTACAGCGGCCGTACGGTCAGCCTCCAGTACCGCGCCTCGGACGCCACCTCGTTCAAGACGGTCAAGAAGGTCACCACCAGCTCCACCGGTGCCCTGAAGACCACGGTGAACGCCTCCGCCGACGGCTTCTACCGCTGGGTGTACTACGGCAACACCACGACCGACACCGCCACCAGCCCGGCGGCCTACGTCGACGTGCGCTGACCCCCTCAAGAGACCCCTCAGGACAGGGTCGGCACCTCGCCGCCCTCCGCCCGCGTCAGTGTGACCCCCGCCAAGCCGCGTAGCCGGCGGTCCGCCACGGCGGCCAACTCGTCGGCGGTCGGCGGGGAGTGGCCCAGGCCGATCGCGTAACGGGCGGGGGCCGTGGTGAAGGGGCGGGGCCAGGCGTGGCAGTCGGGGGCGAGGTCGGCGAGGTCCGTGATCAGGGCCCGCATCCTGCCCCGTACCCGGCCCTCGTCCGTGCTCCCGCCCCGGCCCCCCTCCACCGTCACGACCGCCCACGCGGCGTGGCGGCGGTGGAGCGGGGGAGGGGTGAGGAGGGCGGACAGGGGGCTGCCCTCCTCCAGCGACTCCCAGGCCCGGAACAGCTCTTGGGTGATCAGATCGCGCATGCCCGCCGTGACCTGGTCCGTGCAGGGACGGACCGGGGCCGAGGGGGTCGCGATCATGAGGGGGAGCGCGCACCGCTCGACCGCACCCACCGGCTCGCGCCAGTCCCACGCCGCCCAGGTCGCGAAGAAGTGCCGGAGGAGATCGGCGGGTGACCGCTCGCCGGCCTCGCGCGCGGTGCGGGCCGCCAGCACCGACCACGCCAGGCCCGGCAGCCCGCCGAACGGTGCCGAGTCCAGGCCCCGCGCCCTCGCCCATGCCTTGACCTGCCTGGCCAGCCCGGCGAAGGCCGGACCGTGGGCGCCCGCCGAGGCGAGTACCGCCTCCGCGTCGCTCACCGCGCTGAGCGCGATCGCCGCCGCCTCGCCCAGCTCGGTCCGTCGCGCCACCGCCTCCGCCGGGTCCATGGAACCCGTGGCCACGACCGCCAGATCCACCGCCAGCCCGTCGAGCCGCAGCCGCAGACCGGGTACGCGTGCCCCGACCACCTCCCGCACCTCGGCGGTCGCCCGGATCGACTCCTTCAACTTCCCTTCCACAGTCGCCAGTTCGGCCCTGCCCGGCAGCGCCGCCACCAGGTCCAGATCCGCGCCGGGCAGCGCGCAGCCCATGCGCCGGGAGCCGACCACATGCACGACACCGGAGGGGAACGCGTCGGTGAGGAGGCGGGTGACCCGGTCGGCCACGGCGGAGCCGGCGGCCTCGTCCCGGTACGGGGTCGGCGTCGGCTCCTCCCGCCAGCGCACCTCTCCCGTCCCCAGGCTCACCGTCGCCCGCACCCGCATCGGCTCGTCCCCGCGCCGCGACAGCAGCGCCAGCTCGCCGACCCCGGCCGACAGGGGGGTGAGCCGGGTCGCACACGCTGCGGCCAGGGCGTTCGGGTCGGTGGTGCGGCCCAGGCTCAGATGCGGGGTGAAGCCCTCCTGGCGCCCCCGGCAGCGCGGGAAGTGGCGTACGAGGGTGCTGTGCAGCTCGGCCCAGGGCTCCGCGCCCGCCGCCGCCGGGTCCAGCCACACCGTCGCGTCGTCCCGGTGCCCGAACCAGTGCACGCCCTCCAGCCGGGCGTCGAACGGCGAGGTCGTGGCCGTCGCGAGGACCGAGGCCGCCTCCTCGAAGGCGTGTTCCGGTACGAAGCCGAAGAGGACGTTCACATGCGGGGGCCAGCGGTGGATCTGCGGGTCGTTCCTCCGGCGGATCTCCTGGAGCGGCGGCCACAGCTCCTCGGGAGGCAGCCACGCCAGCGCCGTGCGGGCCGTCGGCCGGAGGTCGAGACGGGCGAGGCCGCTGTGCGGGGCCTCGGGCGCCACCTCCGCCCGGACCCCGTAGTGGTCCGAGACGAACAGCCCCTCCGCCGTGGGCGTGTCCCCGTACAGCTCGGCCGAGCGCACCCCCAGGCCCGCGCCGCGCAGCAGGACCCGGTCCAGCCGGGACGCCCGTCCGGACAGCGACGAGACCGCGGCCAGCGGGTTGGCGGTCGGGTCGAAGGTCGGTGTCGTGTCCGCCCGGCCGTGCGTCTCGCTCCACGCGTCCCGCATGCCCAGGGCCGACTGCGGGGTGTCGCCGCCGTCGTTGAAGTCGCCGAGGAGCAGCAGATCGGCGTCCAGGCCCGCCAACCCCTCGGCGAGACGGGCCAGTTCGGCGGTACGGCGACCGGCGCCGTCGGCCGAGTGGTCGCTGCTCAGATGCGTCGCCGCCACGACCAGGGGGTGCGCGCCCGTCTCCACCACCACGGCCGTCACCGCCTTGTGCGGGCCCAGCGCGTGGAACGCGGCCTCGCGCACCGGCAGCCGGCTCAGCAACAGCAGCCCGCACTCCGCCACGTCCCGCCCGGACGGGGCCGTGCCCAGGGTCCAGCCCTCCCGCAGCCAGGGCTCGCGCAGCAGCAGGGCCAACAGCTCCGCCTCGACCTCCTGCAACGCGATCACGTCCGCGTCCGCGTCCCGCAGGGCCCGCAGCAGCAGCGGTCTGCGCCGGGCGGTGTCGATGAGATCGGCGTCGTAGCGGTCCCAGAGGGTGTTCCAGGTCAGCACCCGGACGGAGGAGGCGGCAGCCTCTCGCGGTGAGCCGGTCGCGGGCGCCCAGCGCTCGCCGTCCCACGCGTGCGGTGTGCGCGCCGTGAAGAACGGCGCCCGGAGCAGCCGCGCCTCCCGTACGCGCCCCGCGTCCGTCGCGTCCATCCGGTCCACACCCGTGGCCCGGTCCCAGACCACCTCGCCGTCCGCCTCGAAGAACAGCACCCGGTGCCACGGGATCTCCCCGCCGGGCACGAACGCGGGCAGCGGGACCCGCTTGGGCGCGGCGTTGCGCTGCAGCACGCCGAGCACGAAACGGGCCGGGTCGAAGCGCGCGTCCCAGCGCACCCGGTGATAGATCTCCTCGCTCGTCCGCACGGTTCCTCAGACCTCTTTCTCAGATCTCGTCCTCTATGGTCCCGCTCGCCCCGACGTACCAGGTGCGGTGCGCGTCGCCCGGATAGGGCGGGGCGAAGCGGCGCAGCTGGCCGGTGAGCACCCCGGGCGGCACCGGATGCCGGCGCCGGGTGTCGCGTCGTACGAGTTCGTCCTCGTCGACCAGCACCACGGCGTGCGTGATCAGCGCGTCGCGGCGGTGCGCGACCGTGTGCACCAGCGAGCGCTGCTGATGGGTGAGCGAGGTGGCGTCCCACACCGTCGTCCCGCCGCCGGCCAGTGCCTCGTCCAGCCGGTCGAGCCCGGCGCGCAGGACGTCCGCGTTGGCGCGCTGATCGGCGCGCGCGCCGCGCGCCTCGCGCAGATCGTCCAGCGATATGTACGTGTCGACGCCCCCGAGAGCTCTCGCGAACGTGCTCTTGCCGCTGCCCGCCGGCCCGACCAGCTGGACCAGCCCCGGGAAGGCCCCCGACCGCCATCGCCAGGTCGCGGCGACGGCTCCCTCGACATCGCCGACGCGCCCCCGCGCGTACGCCTCCCGCGCCTCGGCCCGGCAGCGCAGAGCCGCCTCGGGCGGCAGCCCGGCGAACGCGTCCCGCAGGGCGGCCTCGTCCAGGGGCGCCACCTCTTCCGCGTGCAGCGCCGACCACTCCACCTGCTCCCGCGCCTCGTCCGTCACCGCCGTGGCCCGCGCGACCGCGTGCAGCGGCCCGAGGCCGGCGGCCAGGGACAGCCGGGCCAGGCCGGTGCGGCGGTCCTCGTCGGGATACGGCCGGTGCAGCGCGGGGTGCAGCCCCACCAGGTCCGCGACCCGGCGCGCGAGCGGCATGCCCACGACCCCGGCGAGCCGCGCCGCGACCCGGGCCCGCCGGCCGCCCCCTCCCTGGCGGTTCAGCACGGCGGCCAGGACGCCGGCGAGCCGGTCGTCCCCGGTCGCCTCCGCCGGTTCGAAGCGGGCGGCGGCCTCCTGGTCCCCCTCCCCGGGCAGCCCCACCGCCTCCGCCAGCGCCTCCGCGTCGGCGGGCGCGCCGGAGCGCACGGCCCACAGCGGCGCCCGCGCGCCCAGTCCGTTCTCCACGACCGCCGCGTGCATCCAGTGCGTGTCCGTCCGTACGTGCCCGGCCCGCACCCACTTCGCGACCCGCGCGCCGAACTCCTCCGCGCCGAAGCCGTCCACGACCCGGACGACGTACCCCTCCTGCCGTCCGAGGTCCAGCCGCAGCGCGCGCAGCGCCCGCTCGTCGAACACGCCCCGCCACAGCACGCGCGGCACGGGCACCCCGAGGCCGTGCAGGAAGGCCACCGTCCGGTCCCAGTCCAGGCAGCGCCCGTCCCCGTCCCACACCGAGAAGCCGTAGAACCAGCTGTCCAGGTCGTCGTAGGCGAGCGAATGCCGGGCGAACATGTTCTCGCCGCACACCCGCCAGCCCGCCGGGACGGCGTGGCCGATCCGGGCCTGGAGCGCCTTGACCCAGGTACGGGAGGGGTGGTGAGCGGAGTCGAGTGAGCGGGCGTGCACGCCGTCGCGGTACAGCGTCGTGTTCTCGCCGTCGAGCTTCTCCGTCACCACGACCTCGTGGCCGCGCAGCCCGGACAGGTCGGCGACCCGCAGATCGTCGGCGGTGGCGCCGGGGGACCAGGGCAGATGCCGGGTCCGTGGATAGTGCGTGCGCATGATGGATGTTCCCCGGTTCCCCCGTGCCGGCCGACTTACCTGATCAGCGTAGGAGCGCGGCTCGTGGGCGGGCGAGCGGATTATGCGGGCCCTAGGGTCCGGGTATGAAGCCCAGTGCGGGCGTCGGGCTCACATCGGCCATGGTGGCGCTCACGGTGACGACCGGCATGATCGAGGCCGTCAGCT
This sequence comes from Streptomyces griseiscabiei, assembly GCF_020010925.1. Lineage (NCBI taxonomy): Bacteria > Bacillati > Actinomycetota > Actinomycetes > Kitasatosporales > Streptomycetaceae > Streptomyces > Streptomyces griseiscabiei. The sequence goes on from NZ_JAGJBZ010000003.1 coordinate 951,885, forward strand.
TTCTCGTGCTCGGACCGGTGTTCACGGCCGTGCAGACCGGGAACCTGCTCTTCCTCTCCTTCGCGCTCACCGGTGCCGCCGGGCTGTCCCCGGCCGCCTCGGGCGTCTCGTTCGCCGGGTTCGTGGTCGGCGCGGTGCTCGGTTCCCGGTTCGAGTCCGGTGTGGACGCGCACGGCCGACGCTGGTTCGGGCCCGCGCTGGTCGTCGAGGCCGTGCTGCTGGGACTGGGTGGACTGGTCGCCTGGCGCACCGGCCTCGATGTGACGGGCGGTCCGGCGCAGGACCCCCACTACACCGTCGTCGCCCTGGTTGCCGTGGCCATGGGTGTCCGCAACGTCACCACCCTGCGGGCGCGGGTCGCGGACGTCCCCACCACGGTCTCCACCCGCGCCCTGACCGCGCTCCTCAGCGGTCTGCCGCCGCACCCCGACAGCCACGTCGGGGCGGGCGCCAGGAACGAGGGCCGCCGTCTCGCCTCGGTCGCCGCGATGTTCGGCGGCGGCCTGCTGGGCGCGTGGCTGCTGCTGCGAGTAGAAGTGCATCCGGCGCTGGTCCTGCTGATCCCCGCCGCGCTGGTCCTCGCCCTGGGCGCGGGCTACTGGGCGATGCGGCGGGGGCGTGCGCCGGAGCCGTCGGAGTCCGGCTGAATCGGGGCGCCCCCGCGAAGTCGCTGTGGATCATGGACGCATGAGTCTTCCAGTGAGCCGCCTCATCGGCGCCGTTCTCGTACTCGCCGGAATCAGCGGCGCCCTCTGGGCGGCCCTCGGCGTACCCCAGGACTGGACCGGGGGGATGCGGTGGATGCGGACCGTGCTGGCGCTGACGTCCTTGGGGGCGATCGGCCTGGCGGCCCGCCTCATATATCCCGATCGCGCGGCGGACGCCCCGGACGACGCCCCGGACCGTGTCGACGGCACCCGGGTTTGACGTCCGTCACTCTCGGGGTAATCTCTCCGGCTCGATTGGCGGAGCCGGTGGGCCGTATGGCAGACTAGCGGGGTTGCTCGGTCGAGTGTTGATGCTGCGCGCCTCCCGCCGGGAGGACCGGAAGCGAGTCCCACAGTACTCGTCGCCCCAACTGCCTTACGGCAGCGCTGGAGCGGACGTACGGGAATCTTTCGGGAAGTGTCAGTGCGGCGCCGGCCAGGCACCCGGTGGGCTTCTGCCCCCGGCCCGCGGCTGAAGGTGGGGCCGTGTTTCCCGGACAGGGGATGCTCGAACAAGGGGCATCTGTGTCAGCGGAAGCGCGACACGCCCGACCGCGTGGGTCGGAGGGGCGGGTGAACGGAACACCGGGTTCCAGAGCGTTAAACGAGACAAAGGACTACTGAGTAGCCATGGCGGGACAGAAGATCCGCATCCGGCTCAAGGCCTACGACCACGAGGTCATCGACTCCTCGGCGAAGAAGATCGTCGAGACGGTGACCCGCACTGGTGCGTCGGTCGCGGGCCCGGTGCCGCTGCCCACTGAGAAGAACGTGTACTGCGTCATCAAGTCGCCGCACAAGTACAAGGACTCGCGCGAGCACTTCGAGATGCGCACGCACAAGCGCCTGATCGACATCCTCGACCCGACGCCCAAGACCGTTGACTCTCTGATGCGACTCGACCTTCCGGCCGGTGTCGACATCGAGATCAAGCTCTAGGGATCGGTGATCTGAGAATGGCTAAGCAGATCAAGGGAATCCTGGGCGAGAAGCTCGGCATGACGCAGGTGTGGGACGAGAACAACCGTGTTGTTCCGGTCACCGTCGTCAAGGCCAGCCCCAACGTCGTGACCCAGGTCCGTACGAACGATGTCGACGGCTACGAGTCGGTCCAGATCGCCTTCGGCGAGATCGACCCGCGCAAGGTGAACAAGCCCCTCAAGGGTCACTTCGCCAAGGCCGACGTCACCCCCCGCCGTCACCTCGTCGAGATCCGCACCGCGGACGCCTCCGAGTACACGCTGGGCCAGGAGATCTCCGCCGAGGTCTTCGAGGCCGGCGTCAAGGTGGACGTGACCGGCAAGAGCAAGGGCAAGGGCTTCGCCGGTGTCATGAAGCGTCACAACTTCAAGGGCCTCGGCGCCGGTCACGGCACCCAGCGCAAGCACCGCTCTCCCGGCTCCATCGGTGGCTGCGCCACCCCGGGCCGTGTGTTCAAGGGCCTCCGCATGGCGGGTCGCATGGGCAACGAGCGGGTCACCACCCAGAACCTGACCGTCCACGCCGTTGACGCGGAGAAGGGTCTGCTGCTCATCAAGGGCGCGGTTCCCGGTCCGAACGGCGGCCTCGTCCTGGTCCGCACCGCGGCCAAGGGGGCCTGAGGTACCGATGAGCACTGTTGACATCCTTTCGCCTGCCGGCGAGAAGACCGGAAGCGTCGAACTCCCCGCGGAGATCTTCGGCGTGGAGAAGGTCAGCATCCCGCTGATCCACCAGGTCGTCGTCGCGCAGAACGCGGCTGCCCGTCAGGGCACGCACAAGACGAAGACCCGTGGCGAGGTCCGTGGTGGCGGCAAGAAGCCGTACCGCCAGAAGGGCACCGGCCGCGCCCGTCAGGGCTCGACCCGCGCGCCGCAGTTCGCCGGTGGTGGCGTCGTCCACGGCCCGCAGCCGCGTGACTACTCGCAGCGGACGCCCAAGAAGATGAAGGCCGCGGCCCTGCGCCACGCCCTCACCGACCGGGCCCGCCACAACCGCATCCACGTCGTCTCCGGCGTGATCGAGGGCGAGAACCCCTCCACGAAGGCCGCCAAGTCGCTGTTCGGCAAGATCTCGGAGCGCAAGAACCTGCTCCTGGTCGTCGAGCGCGCCGACGAGGCCGCGTGGCTCTCCGCCCGCAACCTGCCCCAGGTGCACATCCTGGAGCCGGGCCAGCTGAACACGTACGACGTGATCGTCTCCGACGATGTGGTCTTCACCCAGGGTGCCCTGGAGTCCTTCGTGTCCGGCCCGAACAAGGCCAACGACACCGAAGGGACTGAGGTCTGATGGCTATCCGTCACCCCTCTATCGCCTCCAAGGCGGCCAAGGCCGCCAAGGTCGCTCGCGTCGCCAAGGCGAAGCGCCACGCCACCGAGGGCAAGAACACCGTCGTCACCGCGCCCAGCAAGGCGTTCACGGACCACCGTGACGTGCTGCTGAAGCCGGTCGTGTCGGAGAAGAGCTACGCGCTCCTCGACGAGGGCAAGTACACGTTCATCGTGGCCCCCAACGCCAACAAGACCCAGATCAAGCAGGCCGTCCAGGCGGTCTTCTCGGTCAAGGTCACCGGCGTGAACACGCTCAACCGCCAGGGCAAGCGCAAGCGCACGAAGACCGGTTTCGGTCAGCGTGCGGGCAGCAAGCGCGCGATCGTGACCCTTGCCGAGGGCGACCGTATCGACATCTTCGGCGGTCCGACCGCTTAAGCGGGTCGGATCGTCCGATATCGGACGAGGACTGAGAAATGGGAATCCGCAAGTACAAGCCGACTACGCCGGGCCGTCGCGGCTCCAGCGTCGCCGACTTCGTCGAGATCACGCGGTCCACGCCGGAGAAGTCGCTGGTCCGCCCCCTGCACAGCAAGGGCGGCCGTAACAACGCCGGTCGTGTGACCGTTCGTCACCAGGGTGGCGGACACAAGCGCGCCTACCGTGTCATCGACTTCCGTCGGCACGACAAGGACGGCGTGCCGGCGAAGGTCGCGCACATCGAGTACGACCCCAACCGCACCGCGCGCATCGCGCTGCTGCACTACGCGGACGGCGAGAAGCGCTACATCCTCGCCCCCCGCAACCTGTCGCAGGGCGACCGCGTCGAGAACGGTCCCGGGGCCGACATCAAGCCGGGCAACAACCTGGCGCTCCGCAACATCCCGGTCGGTACCACGATCCACGCGATCGAGCTCCGTCCCGGTGGCGGCGCCAAGTTCGCCCGCTCCGCCGGTACCTCCGTGCAGCTGCTCGCGAAGGAGGGCGCCTACGCCCACCTCCGCATGCCGTCCGGTGAGATCCGCCTGGTCGACGTGCGCTGCCGCGCCACCGTCGGCGAGGTCGGCAACGCCGAGCAGAGCAACATCAACTGGGGCAAGGCCGGCCGCAAGCGCTGGCTGGGCGTCCGCCCGACCGTTCGCGGTGTGGCGATGAACCCGGTTGACCACCCCCACGGTGGTGGTGAGGGCAAGACCTCCGGTGGTCGCCACCCGGTCAGCCCCTGGGGTCAGAAGGAGGGTCGTACTCGCTCGCCGAAGAAGGCTTCGAGCAAGTACATCGTCCGCCGCCGCAAGACGAACAAGAAGCGCTAGGAGCGGGTTTAGATGCCGCGCAGTCTCAAGAAGGGGCCCTTCGTCGACGGACACCTCATCAAGAAGGTGGACGTACAGAACGAAGCCGGCACCAAGAACGTCATCAAGACCTGGTCCCGTCGCTCGATGATCATCCCGGCCATGCTCGGCCACACGATCGCGGTGCACAACGGCAAGACCCACATTCCGGTGTTCGTCACCGAGTCGATGGTCGGCCACAAGCTCGGCGAGTTCTCGCCGACGCGCACCTTCCGGGGTCACGTCAAGGACGACCGGAAGTCGAAGCGCCGCTAACGCGGGGTGGAATCGACCATGACAGACACTGGAAGGACAACCATGGAAGCCAGGGCCCAGGCGCGGTACATCCGCGTCACGCCCATGAAGGCCCGCCGCGTGGTGGACCTCATCCGTGGCATGGACGCCACGGAGGCTCAGGCGGTCCTGCGTTTCGCCCCGCAGGCCGCGAGCGTGCCGGTCGGCAAGGTGCTGGACAGCGCCATTGCCAACGCCGCACACAACTACGACCACACGGACGCCTCTTCGCTGGTCATCAGCGAGGCGTACGTGGACGAGGGCCCGACCCTGAAGCGGTTCCGTCCGCGTGCCCAGGGCCGTGCCTACCGGATCCGCAAGCGGACCAGCCACATCACCGTGGTCGTCAGCAGCAAGGAAGGAACCCGGTAATGGGCCAGAAGGTAAACCCGCATGGGTTCCGGCTCGGTGTCACGACCGACTTCAAGTCGCGTTGGTACGCCGACAAGCTGTACAAGGACTACGTCAAGGAAGACGTCGCCATCCGTCGGATGATGACGTCCGGCATGGAGCGCGCCGGCATCTCGAAGGTGGAGATCGAGCGCACCCGTGACCGCGTCCGCGTCGACATCCACACCGCGCGTCCGGGCATCGTCATCGGCCGCCGCGGCGCCGAGGCCGACCGTATCCGCGGCGACCTCGAGAAGCTGACCGGCAAGCAGGTCCAGCTGAACATCCTCGAGGTCAAGAGCCCGGAGACGGACGCTCAGCTGGTGGCCCAGGCCGTCGCCGAGCAGCTGTCCTCCCGCGTCTCCTTCCGTCGCGCCATGCGTAAGAGCATGCAGGGCACGATGAAGGCCGGCGCCAAGGGCATCAAGATCCAGTGCGGTGGCCGCCTCGGTGGCGCCGAGATGTCCCGCTCGGAGTTCTACCGCGAGGGCCGTGTGCCCCTGCACACGCTCCGCGCGAACGTGGACTACGGCTTCTTCGAGGCCAAGACGACCTTCGGCCGCATCGGTGTGAAGGTCTGGATCTACAAGGGCGACGTCAAGAACATCGCCGAGGTCCGCGCCGAGAACGCCGCTGCCCGCGCCGGCAACCGCCCGGCCCGTGGCGGCGCTGACCGCCCCGCCGGCCGTGGTGGCCGCGGTGGCGAGCGTGGCGGTCGCGGTCGTAAGCCGCAGCAGGCTGCCGGCGCCGAGGCCCCCAAGGCCGAGGCTCCCGCCGCCGCCGCTCCGGCTGAGAGCACCGGAACGGAGGCCTGAGGGACATGCTGATCCCCCGTAGGGTCAAGCACCGCAAGCAGCACCACCCGAAGCGCCGTGGCCAGGCCAAGGGCGGTACGACGGTCGCGTTCGGCGAGTACGGCATTCAGGCCCTCACGCCGGCGTACGTGACCAACCGCCAGATCGAGGCGGCCCGTATCGCCATGACCCGCCACATCAAGCGTGGTGGCAAGGTCTGGATCAACATCTACCCGGACCGCCCGCTCACGAAGAAGCCTGCCGAGACCCGCATGGGTTCCGGTAAGGGTTCGCCGGAGTGGTGGATCGCGAACGTGCACCCGGGCCGGGTCATGTTCGAGCTGTCCTACCCCAACGAGAAGATCGCCCGTGAGGCCCTGACTCGCGCAGCCCACAAGCTGCCGATGAAGTGCCGGATCGTCAAGCGCGAGGCAGGTGAAGCGTGATGTCGGCCGGTACCAAGGCGTCCGAGCTGCGCGAACTGGGTGACGAGGAGCTTCTGGGCAAGCTCCGCGAAGCCAAGGAAGAGCTGTTCAACCTCCGCTTCCAGGCGGCGACCGGTCAGCTCGAGAACCACGGTCGGCTCAAGGCCGTCCGCAAGGACATCGCGCGGATCTACACCCTGATGCGTGAGCGCGAGCTGGGCATCGAGACGGTGGAGAGCGCCTGATGAGCGAGAGCAATGTGACTGAGACGAACACCGAGTCGCGCGGATTCCGCAAGACCCGTGAGGGCATCGTCGTCAGCGACAAGATGGACAAGACCGTCGTCGTCGCTGTCGAGGACCGCAAGAAGCACGCCCTGTACGGCAAGGTCATCCGCAGCACGAGCAAGCTCAAGGCGCACGACGAGCAGAACGCCGCCGGCGTCGGCGACCGTGTCCTCCTCATGGAGACCCGGCCGCTGTCCGCCACGAAGCACTGGCGTGTCGTCGAGATCCTCGAGAAGGCCAAGTAATTCCTGCGGCCAACCCCGCAGGTCAGTTCCGCCAGGCTCGGCAGGGGTCCTCGTGACTGAGGCCCCTGCCGGGAACCGGCAGACAATCAGGAGATAGACGTGATCCAGCAGGAGTCGCGACTGCGTGTCGCCGACAACACTGGTGCGAAGGAGATCCTTTGCATCCGTGTGCTCGGTGGCTCCGGTCGCCGCTACGCGGGCATCGGTGACGTCATCGTCGCCACCGTCAAGGACGCGATCCCCGGCGGCAACGTGAAGAAGGGTGACGTCATCAAGGCGGTCATCGTTCGCACCGTCAAGGAGCGCCGCCGTCCGGACGGCTCGTACATCCGCTTCGACGAGAACGCCGCTGTCATTCTCAAGAACGACGGCGACCCTCGTGGCACCCGTATCTTCGGCCCGGTCGGCCGGGAGCTGCGCGAGAAGAAGTTCATGAAGATCATCTCGCTCGCGCCGGAGGTGCTGTAAGCATGAAGATCAAGAAGGGCGACCTGGTCCAGGTCATCACCGGTAAGGACAAGGGCAAGCAGGGCAAGGTCATCGCGGCCTTCCCCCGCGAGGACCGCGTCCTGGTCGAGGGTGTCAACCGGGTCAAGAAGCACACCAAGGCCGGCCCCACCGCCAAGGGTTCGCAGGCCGGCGGCATCGTCACGGTCGAGGCGTCGATCCACGTCTCCAACGTCCAGCTGGTCGTGGAGAAGGACGGCAAGAAGGTCGTCACGCGTGTCGGTTACCGCTTCGACGACGAGGGCAACAAGGTTCGCGTTGCCAAGCGGACGGGTGAGGACATCTGATGGCTACCACCACCACTCCGCGTCTCAAGACGAAGTACCGCGAGGAGATCGCGGGCAAGCTGCAGGAAGAGTTCTCCTACGAGAACGTCATGCAGACCCCGGGCCTCGTCAAGATCGTGGTCAACATGGGTGTGGGCGACGCCGCCCGCGACTCCAAGCTGATCGAGGGCGCCATCCGCGACCTCACCACGATCACCGGGCAGAAGCCGGCCGTCACCAAGGCCCGCAAGTCCATCGCGCAGTTCAAGCTGCGTGAGGGCCAGCCGATCGGTGCCCACGTCACGCTCCGTGGCGACCGCATGTGGGAGTTCCTGGACCGCACCCTGTCGCTCGCGCTCCCGCGCATCCGCGACTTCCGTGGTCTGTCCCCCAAGCAGTTCGACGGCCGTGGCAACTACACCTTCGGTCTCACCGAGCAGGTCATGTTCCACGAGATCGACCAGGACAAGATCGACCGTACCCGGGGTATGGACATCACCGTGGTGACCACGGCGACCAACGACGCTGAGGGCCGCGCCCTCCTTCGTCACCTCGGCTTCCCCTTCAAGGAGGCGTGAGCGAGATGGCGAAGAAGGCTCTGATCGCGAAGGCTGCTCGCAAGCCCAAGTTCGGCGTGCGTGGCTACACGCGCTGCCAGCGCTGCGGCCGTCCCCACTCCGTGTACCGCAAGTTCGGCCTGTGCCGCGTGTGCCTCCGTGAGATGGCTCACCGTGGCGAGCTGCCGGGCGTGACCAAGAGCTCCTGGTAGTCCCTGCTTTTCAGGGATTCCCGAAGCTCTCGGTAAGCACTGGGCGTGTCAGGCGCCCTCCCTTCCATGGCTTAGGCTTGGAGGGTTGGGCGCCTGACGGTCGCCCGATACGACTTACTACGCCGTAGGTCCCCGCACCGCACCCGTCCCGCCACCGAGTGGGGAGAGGGATGGCGCATACAGGAAACCCCGGCGAGAGAGGCCGAAGGCCAATTCATGACCATGACTGATCCGATCGCAGACATGCTTACGCGTCTGCGGAACGCGAACTCGGCATACCACGACTCCGTGACGATGCCGGCATCGAAGATCAAGTCTCACATCGCGGAGATCCTCCAGCAGGAGGGCTTCATCACGGGCTGGAAGGTCGAGGACGCCGAGGTCGGCAAGAACCTCGTCCTGGAGCTGAAGTTCGGCCCCAACCGTGAGCGCTCCATCGCGGGCATCAAGCGGATCTCCAAGCCCGGTCTCCGGGTTTACGCGAAGTCCACCTCCCTGCCCAAGGTGCTGGGCGGCCTCGGCGTGGCGATCATCTCCACGTCGCACGGGCTCCTCACCGACAAGCAGGCCGGCAAGAAGGGCGTAGGCGGAGAAGTTCTCGCCTACGTCTGGTAGCGGAAAGGAATCGGAGGAAAAAGCTATGTCGCGTATTGGCAAGCTCCCCATCACGGTTCCCGCCGGCGTGGACGTCACCATCGACGGCCGTACGGTCTCGGTCAAGGGCCCCAAGGGCTCGCTGACCCACACCGTCGCTTCGCCGATCGACATCGCCAAGGGTGAGGACGGCGTTCTCAACGTCACCCGCCCCAACGACGAGCGTCAGAACAAGGCCCTGCACGGCCTGTCCCGCACGCTGGTGGCGAACATGATCACCGGCGTGACCACGGGTTACGTGAAGAAGCTCGAAATCAGCGGTGTCGGTTACCGAGTGCAGGCCAAGGGTTCGAACCTCGAGTTCGCGCTCGGCTACAGCCACCCGATCACCGTCGAGGCGCCCGAGGGCATCACCTTCAAGGTGGAGAACCCCACCCGGTTCTCGGTCGAGGGCATCGACAAGCAGAAGGTCGGCGAGGTTGCGGCCAACATCCGCAAGCTGCGCAAGCCCGACCCGTACAAGGCCAAGGGCGTCAAGTACGAGGGCGAAGTCATCCGCCGCAAGGTCGGAAAGGCGGGTAAGTAAGCCATGGCATACGGTACGAAGATCGCTAAGGGCGACGCTTACAAGCGTGCAGCCATCAAGCGGCGCCACATCCGGATCCGTAAGAAGGTCAACGGTACGGCTGAGCGTCCCCGCCTGGTCGTGACCCGCTCGAACCGCCACATCGTGGCCCAGGTGATCGACGACCTCAAGGGTCACACCCTTGCGTCGGCGTCCACCCTGGACTCGTCGATCCGCGGTGCGTCCGAGGACAAGTCGGCGCAGGCCGGCAAGGTCGGCGCCCTGGTCGCCGAGCGTGCCAAGGCCGCCGGTGTCGAGGCCGTTGTGTTCGACCGAGGTGGTAACCGGTATGCGGGTCGCATCGCGGCCCTGGCCGACGCCGCCCGCGAGGCCGGGCTCAAGTTCTGAGCTCGCTGCGTAGCTAGCGGAAAGAGAGAGGTAAATCCAATGGCTGGACCCCAGCGCCGCGGTGGCGGTGCCGGTGGCGGCGAGCGGCGGGACCGGAAGGGCCGTGACGGCGGCGCAGCTGCCGCCGAGAAGACCGCGTACGTTGAGCGCGTTGTCGCGATCAACCGCGTCGCCAAGGTTGTGAAGGGTGGTCGTCGCTTCAGCTTCACTGCGCTCGTCGTAGTGGGCGACGGTGACGGCACCGTGGGTGTCGGTTACGGCAAGGCCAAGGAGGTGCCGGCCGCCATCGCCAAGGGTGTTGAGGAGGCCAAGAAGCACTTCTTCAAGGTCCCCCGTATCCAGGGCACCATCCCGCACCCGATCACGGGCGAGAAGGCCGCGGGCGTCGTCCTGCTCAAGCCTGCTTCCCCCGGTACCGGCGTCATCGCCGGTGGCCCGGTGCGTGCCGTGCTCGAGTGCGCCGGTGTGCACGACATCCTGTCGAAGTCGCTCGGTTCGTCGAACGCGATCAACATCGTGCACGCGACCGTGGAGGCCCTGAAGGGTCTGCAGCGTCCCGAGGAGATCGCGGCCCGCCGCGGTCTGCCCCTCGAGGACGTCGCTCCCGCGGCCCTGCTGCGTGCGCGTGCCGGGGCCGGTGCTGCGTGATGGCACAGCTCAAGATCACGCAGACGAAGTCGTACATCGGCAGCAAGCAGAACCACCGTGACACCCTGCGTTCCCTTGGTCTCAAGGGCATCAACACGCAGGTCGTCAAGGAGGACCGCCCCGAGTTCCGCGGCATGGTGCACACCGTCCGCCACCTCGTGACGGTCGAGGAGGTCGACTGATCATGGCGGAGAACAACCCGCTCAAGATCCACAACCTCCGTCCCGCCCCCGGCGCCAAGACCGCCAAGACCCGTGTCGGTCGTGGTGAGGCGTCGAAGGGTAAGACGGCCGGTCGTGGTACCAAGGGCACGAAGGCCCGTTACCAGGTTCCGGAGCGCTTCGAGGGTGGCCAGATGCCCCTCCACATGCGTCTCCCGAAGCTGAAGGGCTTCAAGAACCCGTTCAAGACGGAGTTCCAGGTCGTGAACCTGGACAAGCTCGCCGCCCTCTACCCCGAGGGTGGGGAGGTCACCGTTGCCGACCTGGTCGACAAGGGTGCCGTCCGCAAGAACAGCCTCGTCAAGGTCCTCGGACAGGGCGAGATCTCCGTGGCGCTGCAGGTGACGGTCGACGCCGTCTCCGGCTCCGCCAAGGAGAAGATCACCGCCGCCGGCGGTACCGTCACCGAGCTCGTCTGAACACAACAGGCGTCTCGATGACTTGAGCGATCCCGACCGGGGATACCCCACAAATGGGGTATCCCCGGTTGGTCGTTCCTAGGGAGGCGGTCCCGCCGGTAAGGTGGCCTGCACTGTGCGTTTTCACAGGGGACCCCTCACCGGGCACTCGCCGCGGCAGTTAAACGTTACGTAAGTCGTCCTCATCAGAATCTCAAAACAGTCACCCTTGACGCAGTAGCGCGGGGGTCGCAGGAGGCACCGTGCTCACCGCGTTCGCCCGGGCGTTCAAGACGCCCGACCTGCGCAAGAAGCTGCTCTTCACGCTCGGCATCATCGTGATCTACCGGATCGGCACGCACATCCCGATCCCGGGTGTCGACTACCGCGCCGTCCAGTTCTGCATCGACCAGGCCCAGACCAACTCGGGTCTGTTCGGTCTGGTGAACATGTTCAGCGGTGGCGCGCTGCTGCAGATCACGATCTTCGCGCTCGGCATCATGCCGTACATCACGGCGAGCATCATTCTGCAGCTGCTGACCGTGGTGATCCCGCGTCTGGAAGCCCTGAAGAAGGAGGGGCAGGCCGGTACCGCGAAGATCACGCAGTACACGCGTTATCTGACGGTGGCCCTGGCGGTCCTCCAGGGCACCGGCCTCGTCGCCACCGCCCGCAGTGGCTCGCTGTTCAGCGGCTGTGCGCAGGCCAGCGGGATCGTACCCGACCCTTCGATCTTCACCACCATGGTCATGGTGATCACCATGACCGCCGGTACGGCCGTCGTCATGTGGCTCGGTGAGCTGATCACCGACCGCGGCATCGGCAACGGCATGTCGATCCTGATGTTCATCTCGATCGCCGCCACCTTCCCGTCCGCCCTGTGGGCCATCAAGGAGCAGGGCGACCTGGCGGGCGGCTGGATCGAGTTCGGCATCGTCATCGCCGTCGGCCTCGTCATGGTCGCGCTCGTCGTCTTCGTCGAGCAGGCCCAGCGCCGTGTCCCGGTCCAGTACGCGAAGCGCATGATCGGCCGCCGTTCCTACGGCGGTACATCGACCTACATTCCGTTGAAGGTCAACCAGGCGGGCATCATCCCTGTGATTTTCGCCTCGTCGCTGCTCTATATTCCGGCGCTCATCGTGCAGTTCTCGAACTCCACGGCGGGCTGGGCGACTTGGGTCCAGAAGAATCTCGCGGACACCGCAGCTCCGGCGCACATCACGATCTACTTCTTCCTCATCATCTTCTTCGCCTTCTTCTACGTGGCCATCTCGTTCAACCCCGAGGAAGTCGCGGACAACATGAAGAAGTATGGTGGCTTCATCCCGGGCATCCGGGCTGGCCGACCGACCGCTGAGTACCTGAGTTACGTACTCAACCGGATCACCTGGCCGGGTTCGCTGTACTTGGGTCTGATCGCTCTCGTGCCGACAATGGCGTTGGCGCCGCTCGGGGCAAACCAGAACTTCCCGTTCGGCGGTACCAGCATCCTGATCATCGTGGGTGTGGGTCTGGAGACGGTGAAGCAGATCGAGAGCCAGCTCCAGCAGCGCAATTACGAAGGGTTCCTCCGCTGATGCGTATCGTCCTCGTCGGGCCGCCTGGTGCCGGTAAGGGAACGCAGGCCGCGTTCCTCGCCCAGAACCTGTCGATCCCGCACATCTCCACGGGCGACCTGTTCCGGGCCAACATCAGCAAGCAGACGGAGCTCGGCAAACTCGCGAAGTCCTACATGGACAAGGGCGAGCTGGTGCCGGACGAGGTCACCATCGCGATGGCCAAGGACCGCATGGAGCAGCCGGACGCCGAGCACGGCTTCCTGCTCGACGGCTTCCCGCGCAACGTCTCGCAGGCCGAGGCGCTGGACGTGACGCTCCAGGAAGAGTCCATGAACCTGGACGCGGTGCTGGACCTGGAGGTCCCCGAGGAGGAGGTCGTCAAGCGGATCGCCGGCCGGCGCATCTGCCGCAACGACTCCGCCCACGTCTTCCACGTCACGTACAAGAAGCCGAAGCAGGAAGGCGTCTGCGACGTCTGCGGCGGCGAGCTGTACCAGCGTGACGACGACTCCGAGGAGACCGTCCGCAAGCGCCTGGAGGTCTACCACACCCAGACCGAGCCGATCATCGACTACTACAAGGCCCAGGGCCTCGTGGTGACGATCTCGGCGCTCGGCCCGGTGGAGGAAGTCACCACGCGCGCCATGGAGGCGCTCAAGCGCGAGGACGGCGGCCAGTAAGGTCGTCGGTCGGTACATAGGCCGCGGTGCCCGGGAAGGGTGCCGCGGCCGTACTGTTGTGTAGGCAGTTTTCATCGGTACGCAGTCACGGAAGACGGAGAGCGCAGGCCCCCATGGTGCAGATCAAGAGCCCCGAGCAGATCGCCAAGATGCGCGAGGCGGGGCTGGTCGTCGCCGCGATCCACGCGGCCACCCGGGAGGCCGCCGTGCCGGGCGCCTCCACGAAGGACCTCGACGAGGTCGCCCGCAAGGTGCTCGCGGAGCACGGGGCGAAGTCGAACTTCCTCGGGTACGGCGGCTTCCCGGCGACGATCTGCACGTCGGTGAACGAGGTCGTCGTGCACGGCATCCCGAGCGACGAGGTCGTCCTGAAGGACGGCGACATCATCTCGATCGACTGCGGCGCGATCGTCGACGGCTGGCACGGGGACGCCGCCTACACCGCCTTCGTGGGTTCCGGTCACGCCCCGGAGCTGATCGAGCTCTCCCGGGTGACCGAGGAGTCCATGTGGGCCGGCATCGCCGCGATGAAGGTGGGCAACCGGCTGGTCGACGTCTCGCGCGCCATCGAGACGTACATCCGCCGGCAGCCGAAGCCGGGCGGCGGGAAGTACGGGATCGTCGAGGACTACGGCGGCCACGGCATCGGCACCGAGATGCACATGGACCCGCATCTGCTGAACTACGTCGAGCGGCGCCGGGGCAAGGGGCCGAAGCTGGTGCCCGGGTTCTGTCTCGCGATCGAGCCGATGGTGGCGCTGGGGACGCCGAAGACCAAGGTCCTGGCGGACGACTGGACCGTGGTGTCCACGGACGGGACGTGGTCGTCGCACTGGGAGCACTCGGTGGCGCTCACGGCGGAGGGGCCGCTGGTGCTCACCGCCCCCGACGGCGGCAAGGCGAAGCTGGCGGAGTTCGGGATCGTCGCGGCTCCTGACCCGGTGGGCTGAGGGTCCGTCGCGGGGCGCGGGGCGTGGGGCTTCTCGCGCGGTTCCCCGCCCCCCTTTCAAGGGCGCTTCCGCGGGGCGGCGTAAGGATCTTCAGCCTTGGGCATGCATACCGAATTCGTGTTTCTGGAGGCCCTGGCGTAGACTGACTCGTCGGCTCTCGTGTTCCCGTGTGTCCTCATTCGGTTACGCGGAGTCGATCAAGGTAGTCGATTCGAAGGGCGAAGCGTGGCCAAGAAGCAAGGTGCCATCGAGATCGAGGGCACTGTCGTCGAGTCTCTTCCGAACGCCATGTTCAAGGTCGAGCTCCAGAACGGCCACCAGGTCCTGGCACACATCAGCGGCAAGATGCGTATGCACTACATCCGCATCCTCCCTGACGACCGGGTCGTGGTGGAGCTGTCTCCGTACGACCTGACGCGTGGCCGGATCGTCTACCGCTACAAGTAGATCCCTCTGACTCGGAGAACCTCGATCCCATGAAGGTCAAGCCGAGCGTCAAGAAGATCTGCGACAAGTGCAGGGTGATCCGCCGTCACGGTCGGGTCATGGTCATCTGCGAGAACCCGCGCCACAAGCAGCGCCAGGGCTGACGCACGTTCGACCACTCCCTCTGCATCTACATCGCAGGGATTCGCGCGACGCGAGCTGAATTTGTTCATATGCAGGACCCAGACACGGCTCTACGACGTGTCTGACACCCCCGGCTCGGAGGCCGGGGACCCAGTCCGTACCTAATCCTCACGACAGAGGAGGCCGGCGGCTGGGGTTCGGTTCTGTGGAAGACCTCCGACAATCACCAGGAGCCATTGAATGGCACGCGTTTCCGGTGTTGACATCCCGCGCGACAAGCGCGTGGAGGTCGCCCTCACCTACGTGTTCGGCATCGGCCGGACCCTCTCCCAGGAGACGCTGGCAGCGACCGGCGTCAACCCGAACACCCGCGTTCGCGACCTCTCCGAGGAGCAGCTCGTCGCGATCCGCGAGTACGTGGACAACAACATCAAGACCGAGGGTGACCTCCGTCGCGAGGTCCAGGCCGACATCCGCCGCAAGGTCGAGATCGGTTGCTACCAGGGCCTCCGTCACCGTCGTGGTCTGCCCGTCCGCGGTCAGCGCACCAGCACGAACGCCCGCACCCGCAAGGGCCCGCGTCGCGCCATCGCCGGTAAGAAGAAGCCGGGCAAGAAGTAGTCCTCAGCGGACAACGCTTCATCAGCGGTCTTCGCTGTAGGACCGACCACCTCCCCGTAGGAGTTTGTAGATGCCCCCCAAGGGTCGTCAGGGCGCTGCCAAGAAGGTGCGCCGCAAGGAAAAGAAGAACGTCGCTCACGGCCACGCGCACATCAAGAGCACGTTCAACAACACGATCGTCTCGATCACGGACCCCTCGGGCAACGTGATCTCCTGGGCCTCCGCCGGCCACGTCGGCTTCAAGGGCTCCCGGAAGTCCACGCCGTTCGCCGCGCAGATGGCCGCCGAGTCGGCCGCCCGTCGCGCGCAGGAGCACGGCATGCGCAAGGTCGACGTGTTCGTCAAGGGCCCGGGTTCGGGTCGTGAGACGGCCATCCGTTCGCTGCAGGCGACCGGTCTCGAGGTCGGCTCCATCCAGGACGTCACGCCCACCCCGCACAACGGCTGCCGTCCCCCCAAGCGCCGCCGCGTCTGACCCTTCGGGTCGGTCGTACGACTGCTTGGTCTGAGGTTTTCGGGCGGTACGGCTCTTACGGGGCGTACCGCCCGTACCCTTGTAGTACTCAAGGGCATCAAATAGTGGGTGCCCATGACTGAAGGACTCACCACATGCTGATCGCTCAGCGTCCCTCGTTGACCGAAGAGGTCGTCGACGAATTCCGCTCCCGGTTCGTGATCGAGCCGCTGGAGCCGGGCTTCGGCTACACCCTCGGCAACAGCCTCCGCCGTACGCTCCTGTCGTCGATCCCCGGTGCCGCTGTCACCAGCATCCGGATCGACGGTGTCCTGCACGAGTTCACCACCGTGCCGGGCGTCAAGGAGGACGTCACCGACCTGATCCTCAACATCAAGCAGCTGGTCGTCTCCTCGGAGCACGACGAGCCGGTCGTGATGTACCTGCGCAAGCAGGGCCCGGGTCTGGTCACCGCCGCCGACATCGCGCCCCCGGCCGGTGTCGAGGTGCACAACCCCGACCTGGTCCTCGCCACGCTCAACGGCAAGGGCAAGCTGGAGATGGAGCTGACGGTCGAGCGTGGCCGCGGTTATGTCTCCGCCGTGCAGAACAAGCAGGTGGGCCAGGAGATCGGCCGTATCCCGGTCGACTCCATCTACTCGCCGGTTCTCAAGGTCACGTACAAGGTCGAGGCGACTCGTGTCGAGCAGCGCACCGACTTCGACAAGCTGATCGTCGACGTCGAGACCAAGCAGGCGATGCGTCCCCGTGACGCCATGGCCTCCGCCGGCAAGACCCTGGTCGAGCTGTTCGGTCTCGCCCGCGAGCTGAACATCGACGCCGAGGGCATCGACATGGGTCCGTCCCCGACGGACGCCGCGCTCGCCGCCGATCTGGCGCTGCCGATCGAGGAGCTGGAGCTCACCGTTCGGTCGTACAACTGCCTCAAGCGTGAGGGCATCCACTCCGTGGGTGAGCTGGTCGCGCGCAGCGAGGCGGACCTGCTCGACATCCGCAACTTCGGTGCGAAGTCGATCGACGAGGTCAAGGCGAAGCTGGCGGGCATGGGTCTGGCGCTCAAGGACTCGCCTCCCGGGTTCGACCCGACCGCCGCCGCGGACGCCTTCGGCGCCGACGACGACGCGGACGCCGGGTTCGTGGAGACCGAGCAGTACTAGTCGCTCCGCGAGACGGCCGGATTCCGACTGCGGGTCCGTAGTGGCTGGTCGCGCAGTTCCCCGCGCCCCTTACGGGGCGCGGACCCTCCGGAGTCGAAAAGGACTCCGGATCTTCGACGGGCATCCGCCCGCTCGGATACTGACCCCGGTACCTGATACGGCCGGGGCAGACACCTAGGAGAAACACCATGCCGAAGCCCACCAAGGGTGCCCGTCTGGGCGGCAGTGCCGCGCACGAGAAGCTGCTGCTCGCGAACCTCGCGAAGTCGCTCTTCGAGCACGGCCGCATCACCACCACCGAGGCGAAGGCCCGCCGTCTGCGGCCGTACGCCGAGCGCCTGATCACCAAGGGCAAGAAGGGCGACCTTCACAACCGCCGCCAGGTGCTCCAGGTCATCACGGACAAGAGCGTCGTGCACACGCTCTTCACCGAGATCGGCCCGCGGTACGAGAACCGTCCGGGTGGCTACACCCGTATCACCAAGATCGGTAACCGCCGTGGCGACAACGCGCCCATGGCCGTCATCGAGCTGGTCGAGGCGCTGACGGTCGCGCAGGAGGCCACCGGTGAGGCCGAGGCCGCCACCAAGCGTGCGGCCAAGGACGCGGAGACCACCGAGGCCGTCGAGACCAAGGTGGACACCACCAAGGCCGACGACGCCGACGAGGCCGCCGAGGAGTCGAAGGACGCGTAAGCGTTCTGCAGCGGGCCCGTTCCTTTCACAGGAGCGGGCCCGCTTTTTCGTACCTGAGAGGATCTGTACGTGAGTGATGAAGCGGCGCCCGGTCATGTGCGCGTCCGGCTGGACCTGTCGTACGACGGGAGCGAGTTCTCCGGGTGGGCCAAGCAGGCCGGGGGGCGGCGGACCGTGCAGGGGGAGATCGAGGACGCGCTGCGGACGGTCACCCGGTCCCGGGAGACGTACGAGCTGACCGTGGCCGGGCGGACGGACGCCGGGGTGCACGCGCGGGGGCAGGTGGCGCATGTGGATCTGCCGGAGACGGTCTGGCGTGAACACCACGAGAAGCTGCTGAAGCGGCTCGCGGGGCGGTTGCCGAGGGATGTGCGGGTGTGGGCCCTCAGGGAGGCGCCCAGCGGCTTCAACGCGCGGTTCTCGGCCGTCTGGCGGCGGTACGCGTACCGGGTGACGGACAACCCCGGCGGTGTCGATCCGTTGCTGCGGAACCACGTGCTGTGGCACGACTGGCCGCTGGACGTGGACGCCATGAACGAGGCGGCGGCGCGGTTGCTGGGGGAGCACGACTTCGCGGCGTACTGCAAGCGGCGGGAGGGGGCGACCACCATCCGTACGCTGCAGCGGCTGAGCCTGGTGCGGGGGGACGACGGGGTGATCACCGCGACCGTGCGGGCCGACGCGTTCTGCCACAACATGGTGCGGTCGCTGATCGGGGCGCTGCTCTTCGTGGGCGACGGGCACCGCGGACCCGAGTGGCCCGGGAAGGTGCTGGCCGCCGGGGTGCGGGACTCCGCCGTGCACGTCGTACGGCCGCACGGGCTGACCCTGGAGGAGGTCGGGTACCCGGCCGACGAGCTGCTGGCCGCGCGGAGCAGGGAGGCGCGCAACCGGCGGAGCCTGCCGGGGGCACCCGGGGCCGGCTGCTGCTGACCCCGGGGCGGAGGGGATGGGGGCTACTGGCCGTTGGCCGCCGCGGCGGCCTGGGTCTGGCCCCGGCGGTGGATCTGGTCGAAGGTGGACTTGCCGAGGCCGTCGCCGGCCGCGAAGACGGCCTTGTCCTTCTCCGTCACGTCCTTGCCGTCGGTGAAGCCGGAGAGGGTGAAGTAGGCGTAGCGGCCGTAGGAGTTGGCGGTGGTCCGGCACACCGTCGTCCGGCAGAAGGCGGGGACGTCCTCACCGGAGAGGGAGACGATGGTGCTCTTCTTGTCCCAGTCGTCCTTGACCTTGGTCGCCTTCGCCTCGGTGTCGAACAGCGCGACGCCGATCGTGACCGCGATCTTCTCCCGGAAGTAGGTCACGCGCAGGAAGCGAGTGCAGTCGTTGCTGGTCAGCAGGGTGTCGAGGGTGCCCTGGACGACCGCGGCGCAGTCCTTCGTCGAGGCCGTGGGGCCCTTGCGGTAGACGAGGTTGTCGCGTGTGGTCAGCTGCGAGCCCGGGAAGAGGATGTCCGGGCTGATCGGCGCCTTGTCCTTGCCCGAGCTGGAGATGAACTCCTTCGGGTCCAGCGGCGGCGGGGCCGAGGTCGGGGCGAACGACGGGTCCGTCTTGGCGCTGGCGCTCGGGATGTCCGCGGCGGTCGGGAGGTCGTTCGGACCGTTCGCCGTGGTGCTGCCGCCGTCGGTGTTGACGACGGCGACGGCCACGGCGACGCCTATGCCGACCGTGGCGAGGGCGCCGCCGACGATCAGCAGGAGTCTGCGGCGCCTGTTGCGTGTTTCGGACTGCTCGGCGAGTGACGCCCAGTCCGGGGTCTGGTTACTGGAGGAACTCCACTGACTGTCCCACGGATTGTGGGAACCCCCGGGGCTCCACTGAGACCCCCCCTGCCCAAAGCTCATGGGGCGCAGTTTAGACGGGCGGGGGAAGGCCTTCTTCAGTTATGGGTCACGCCGACGGCCGCCCGGGGACGGCTTGTCCCGGTTGTGGCTTACGCCTTGTCCTTCCAGCTGGCGACGAGCTTGCGCGTGCTGTGGTCGCTGAGCGTCTTGTACGAGAAGACGTCGATCTGCAGCTTGTGCCCGTTGGTGAACTTCATGTCGCAGGTCTTGGTCTTGCCCTTGCCCTTGACGTTGCACTTGTCCATCGTCGGGTTCTTCGCGGACAGGTCGTCCACGATGACGAGGATGCCGGTGTTGCCCGCCTTGGTGTCCCAGACCTTGAGGATCTCGCCCTTGGACGTGAACTTCACCTGGCCGCCGGGCACCGAGTAGTGGCTCGACGCGGACGCCGTCCCGGCGCTGCCCAGCGTCAGCGCGACTCCGGCCGCGACGATCGCGGCGGCAACGTTCTTGCGGAACTTCATGTGTGAACCCCGTTGTTTGCAGCTTGCATGACAGAATCACGTACCTCGCGGCACGTGGTGCGGGATCGTATCGAACCCGAGGGCGAAGTCGATCAACGGGTGTCGTGGTCCCCCTCCGGAGGTCGTTTTGACCCGCCAGGGGCCGCCCGAGTACTCTTGCGGATTGTTATGCGTACTGGCTTGGTCGCTCTCAGGCGAGAAGCCCTTACGTAGGTTCCCTGGAGCAGTTACCAGTGGGCGGCATACGGGCAGCGTTCCCGGCACTGTCGTCCCCAGCTGCACGATCGCTTCAGTGATGCCATGTGTCAGCACCCATCCACTGAAGAAGAAGGCTGCGAAGTGCGTACGTACAGCCCCAAGCCCGGCGATGTGACTCGCCAGTGGCACGTCATCGACGCACAGGACATCGTCCTGGGCCGTCTGGCTACCACTGCCGCGAACCTCCTCCGCGGCAAGCACAAGCCGACCTATGCCCCGCACATGGACATGGGCGACTTCGTCATCATCATCAACGCCGACAAGGTTCACCTGTCCGGCAACAAGAAGACCCAGAAGCTGGCGTACCGCCACTCCGGCTACCCCGGTGGTCTGCGCTCCGTCCGTTACGACGAGCTGCTGGCGAAGAACCCCGAGAAGGCCGTCGAGAAGGCCATCAAGGGCATGATCCCCAAGAACACCCTGGGCCGTCAGATGCTCTCGAAGCTGAAGGTCTACTCGGGCGACCAGCACCCGCACGCTGCGCAGCAGCCGGTGCCGTTCGAGATCACCCAGGTCGCGCAGTAGTTCCGGCCACACCACCAAACAGAAAAGATCTGAGGAGCATCGTGGCCGAGACCACCGCTGAGCAGCCGGTCGAAGAGACCGAGACCGAGCTTGTCGACATCGACAGCTACACCACGGAGTCGGACGTCCCCGTCGAGGGCGAGTACACCTCCGAGTCCATGGCGTCCCGCTTCGGCGACCCGCAGCCGGCCGCTGGCCTGGGCCGTCGCAAGAACGCCATCGCCCGCGTCCGGATCGTCCCGGGCACCGGCAAGTGGAAGATCAACGGCCGCACCCTTGAGGACTACTTCCCCAACAAGGTGCACCAGCAGGAGGTCAACGAGCCGTTCAAGGTTCTTGAGCTCGAAGGCCGTTACGACGTCATCGCCCGTATCTCCGGTGGCGGTGTCTCCGGCCAGGCCGGTGCGCTCCGTCTCGGTGTCGCCCGCGCGCTGAACGAGGCCGACGTCGACAACAACCGTGGCGCCCTCAAGAAGGCCGGCTTCCTCCGCCGCGACGACCGTGCGGTCGAGCGCAAGAAGGCCGGTCTGAAGAAGGCCCGTAAGGCCCCGCAGTACAGCAAGCGCTAAATCTCGCGCTCGCAGCACCACGCGCATCGCCCCGGCGGCACGTTCCCGTGCCGCCGGGGCGGTTTGCTTAGCAGGATCTATCGCTTATCGCAGGCTTACGCACAGAGTGTCGGTACAACCCCTACAGGGGGAGGACAGTCTCAGGGGATGTACTTGGTCCAGGGAGTGCCGGGACACTCGTGGACACCTGGTACGAGCCGCACATTCTCAGCAATTCGGAGGACACCACTGTGGGACGACTCTTCGGCACGGACGGCGTGCGCGGTGTCGCCAACGCGGATCTGACGGCCGAGCTCGCGCTCGGACTCTCCGTCGCGGCGGCACATGTACTCGCCGAGGCGGGAACCTTCGAGGGCCACAAGCCGGTGGCGGTGGTCGGGCGGGATCCGCGGGCGTCCGGAGAGTTCCTGGAGGCCGCCGTCGTGGCCGGTCTCGCCAGCGCGGGCGTCGACGTGCTGCGCGTCGGTGTGCTGCCCACCCCCGCGGTGGCGTTCCTCACCGGTGAGCTGGGCGCCGACCTCGGTGTGATGCTCTCCGCCAGCCACAACGCCATGCCCGACAACGGCGTCAAGTTCTTCGCCCGCGGCGGCCACAAGCTCGCCGACGATCTGGAGGACCGGATCGAGGGCGTGTACGAGGAGCACCGCACCGGCGCCCCCTGGGACCGGCCGACGGGTGCGGGCGTCGGGCGTATCCGGTCGTACGACGAGGGCTTCGAGCGGTACGTCGAGCATCTGCTCGCGGCGCTGCCCAACCGGCTCGACGGGCTGAAGGTCGTCCTCGACGAGGCGCACGGTGCCGCCTCCGGGGTCTCGCCCGAGGTGTTCACCCGGGCCGGCGCCGAGATCGTCACGATCGGGGCCGAGCCGGACGGGCTCAACATCAACGACGGCTGCGGGTCGACGCACCTGGGCAAGCTGAAGGCCGCCGTCGTCGAGCACGGGGCGCACCTCGGCATCGCGCACGACGGTGACGCGGACCGGTGCCTCGCCGTGGACCACCAGGGCGACGAGGTGGACGGCGACCAGATCCTCGCCGTGCTGGCGCTGGCCCTGCGGGAGCGCGGGCAGCTTCCCGCGGACACCGTGGTCGCCACCGTGATGTCCAACCTCGGCTTCAAGCTGGCGCTGGAGCGCGAGGGGCTCAAGCTGGTGCAGACCGCGGTCGGGGACCGGTATGTGCTGGAGGAGATGAAGGAGCACGGGTACGCCCTCGGGGGCGAGCAGTCCGGGCATGTGATCATCTCCGACCACGCGACGACGGGTGACGGCACGCTGACGGGGCTGCTGCTGGCGGCCCGGCTCGCGCAGACCGGGCGTACGCTGCGGGATCTCGCCGGGGTGATGGAGCGGTTGCCGCAGGTGCTCGTCAATGTGCCGGACGTGGATCGGTCGCGGGTGTCCACGTCGGCGGAGCTGGCGGCGGCGGTTGCCGAGGCCGAGGGGGAACTGGGCTCCACGGGGCGGGTGTTGTTGCGGCCTTCCGGGACCGAGCCGCTGGTTCGGGTGATGGTGGAGGCGGCGGACATCGAGCAGGCTCGGGCGGTTGCCGGGCGGCTCGCCGATGTGGTGAAGTCCGCGCTCGGGTGAGTTGACGGCCGGGTAGCGGTGTGGGGTTCTGTGTGTTGCGGGCTGCGGGTTCGTCGTGGCTTGTCGCGCAGTTCCCCGCGCCCCTGAAAAGCAGGGGCTGCGCCCCCTGCTTTTCAGGGGCGCGGTCAGCGGGGCTTCGACCACAGCCACTTCTGCAGGAGCAGGGTGAGGGTGCCTGCCAGGATGATGCCCAGCAGGTTCAGGAGCAGTTGCTCCGTGGAGCCCACCGTCTGCTTGGTGTCTCCGTAGGCCAGGGCGACCGCCGCGTTCGCCGCCGCCGGGACCGTGGTGACCGAGATGGCGACGCCTACCAGGGCCCCGGACTTGGCCGAGGTCAGGGAGAGGGTTCCGGCGATGCCCGCCAGGACCGCCACGATGAACGAGAAGGCGTCGGGGGCGTAGACGAAGGCGGTGTTGGGGCGGTCGGCCTCCAGCTTGGCTTCCGTGAAGTAGCCGAGCGCGTCCATGAAGAGGCTGAAGCCCACCGTCACCGCCATCGCCACGGCGAAGCCCACCAACAGGGCGACGAGTGACCGTACGGCCAGCCGCGGGTGGCGCTGGACGATGGACGTGCTGATGCCGGCCAGCGGGCCGAACTCCGGGCCCACCGCCATCGCGCCCACGATCAGGACCGCGTTGTCGAGGACCACACCGCAGGCCGCGATCATCGTGGCGAGGGTGATGAAGGCGATGTAGGTGAGGGAGAGCGTCGACTCCTCGTGCGTCGCGTCCGTCAGATGTTCCCAGAGGACCGCGTCGGCGCCCTCGCCCGGCGCCTCCTTCTCCGCCTTGTCGGCGCGCTTCGACAGCGACAGGTCGATGTTCTCGACCGCGATCGAACCGGTCTCGTCCAGGCCCGACGCCCTGAGCGCGGCGATGAGTTCGTCGCCCGCCTCGCGGGCCACGTCGCACATCACGACGTCTCCGGCGGGGTTGCGGGCGGTGCCGGGCAGGACGACGAGATGGGTGGTCCCGACCGTCCCCTCGATCAGACGCACCACCTCGTCCGTCTTCTCGGACGGGGAGATCAGACGGAGATGCAGCATGCCCGCAGGGTAACCGGCCCGGTCGCGGCTACAGCTTGCGCAGGCTGAGACGGCGCACCTTGTGGTCGGCGCCCTTGCGGATGATGAGGGTGGCGCGGCCCCGGGTGGGGGCGATGTTCTCGACCAGGTTGGGCTTGTTGATGGTGCGCCAGAGGCCGCGGGCGTAGTCGACGGCGTCGTCCTCGGAGACCTGGGTGTACTTGCGGAAGTACGAGTCGGGCTTCTGGAAGGCGGTCTGACGGAGCTTCTTGAAGCGGTTGAGGTACCAGCGCTCGATGTCGTCGGCGCCGGCGTCGACGTACACGCTGAAGTCGAAGTAGTCGGCGAGACCGACGCGGGTGCGGCCGTCGCTGCCCGGCAGGGCGGGCTGCAGGACGTTGAGGCCCTCGACGATGAGGATGTCGGGGCGGCGGACCGTGAGCCGCTGGTCGGGGACGATGTCGTAGATCAGGTGGGAGTAGACGGGGGCCGTCACCTCGTCCTTGCCTGCCTTGATGTCGGCGACGAAACGGGTCAGGGCCCGGCGGTCGTACGACTCGGGGAAGCCCTTGCGGGAGACCAGGCCGCGTTCCTGCAGGTCCTTCATGGGGAGCAGGAAGCCGTCGGTGGTGACCAGTTCGACGCGCGGGTGTTCGGGCCAGCGGGCCAGCAGCGCCTGGAGGAGACGGGCGACGGTCGACTTGCCTACGGCCACGGAGCCGGCGACGCCTATCACGAACGGGGTGCCGGACTGGGAACCCTGTTCGCCCAGGAAGGTGTTCAGGGCGCCGCGCAGGCCGTCGGTGGCGCCCACATAGAGGTTGAGGAGCCGGGACAGCGGGAGGTAGATGTCCCGTACCTCGTCGAGGTCGATGACATCGCCCAGGCCGCGCAGCTTCTCGACCTCCTCGGCGTTCAGCGGGAGCGGCGTCTTTTCGCGCAGCGCGCTCCACTCGGCACGGGTGAGGTCGACGTAGGGAGTCGCCTCCGGCCTGGGCCGGTGGGCGCTCCGCGGCAACGAGGAGACCGGTGAGATCACAGTCCATTGTTAACGGAGTTTGAACGGGGTGGCGGCGTGGGGGCCGGTGGGTTCCGTCACGCCGGGCGGGGCACGGTACGGGGTTCTCCCTTCGCTGTGCGTGAACTGTGGCGAAGGTATGGACCTGAGGTGAGGGGAGGACTAGCGTCCGGGCGGTCGGGAGGGAGCCGCCTCCCGGTCTGCCAGGGGGAGATGGGGGAACGAGATGGCTTTCGGAGTACGTCTGACGTTACGGGGCACCGTTCGGCGGGGGTCTACGCGCGGTGACGCGGATCTTGCCGGGCGGGTGTGCAGCGAGCTCTCGGCGGACCTGCCGGACGAGGATCTGGGCGAGCACCTGGATGACGCGATTGACATGTACCGGATGGGGAGTAAGCCGCGGTGCGAGGAGGTCGAGTATCTGGGGATGGTGCGGGAGGCCATCGACCGGATCGAGGAGGGGGAGTGAGGTCGTCGGCCCGGTGCGGCCCGGCCCGGTCCGGGCCGGTGCGATTCGGTCAGGTGCGCCCCGGTGAGGTGATGTCGCGCCAGGCCGCCGGGATCGCGTCCGCCACGTCGTGGGCGCCCGCCGGGGCGCCGTCGGCGGCGTAGCGGCCCGCCAGACCGTGGAGGTACGCCGCCACGCTCGCCGCGTCCGGCGGGGCGAGGCCGGCCGCCAGCAGGGAGCCCGCCAGGCCCGAGAGGACGTCGCCGCTGCCGGCCGTCGCCAGCCAGGGGGTGCCGGTGGCGTTGACACGCACCGGGGCGTCGGGGTCCGGGCCGGCGATCAGGGTGGTGGAGCCCTTGAGGAGGACGGTGGCGTCGTAGGCGCGGGCCAGCGCGTGTACGGCGGTGAGACGGGCCGACTCGACCTCCTCCCGGGAGATGCCCAGCAGGGCCGCCGCCTCCCCGGCGTGCGGGGTGAGGAGGGTGGGGGCCGTACGCGTGCGGACCGTGTCGCGGTCGGCGAGGCGGAGGCCGTCGGCGTCCAGGAGGACGGGGACGTCGGTGGCGAGGGCCTCGGCGACGGGGGCCGGGTCGTCGCCCGCGCCCGGGCCCGCGACCCAGGCCTGGACCCGGCCCGCCTTCTTCGGGCCCGCGTCCGAGACCAGGGTCTCCGGGAAGCGGGCCAGGACGGCGTCGCCTGCCGCGCCCACGTAGCGGATCGCGCCCGCGCCGCCGCGCAGGGCGCCCGCGACCGCGAGGACCGCCGCGCCCGGGTAGCGGGCGGAGCCCGCCGCGATGCCCACGACGCCCCGGCGGTACTTGTCGCTCTCGCCGGTGGGGCGGGGGAGGAGGGCGGCCACGTCGGCGTGCTGGAGGGACTCCAGCGCGGGGGTGGCGGGGAGGGTCTCGTCGAGGCCGATGTCGATCAGGCGTACGGAACCGGCGTACGCGCGGGCGGGGTCGACGAGGAGGCCCGGCTTGTGGGTGCCGAAGGTGACGGTGAGGTCGGCGCGGACGGCCGCGCCGTGCACCTCGCCGGTGTCCGCTTCGATGCCGCTCGGCAGGTCCACGGCGATGACCGTGGCGGGGGAGGCGGTGAGGAGGCCCGCGAGGTGGGCGGCCTCGGGGCGGAGCCCGCCCCTGCCGCCGATGCCGACGATGCCGTCCAGGACGAGGTCGGCGCGGTGGAGCAGGGGGGCCGCGTCGGTGGGGGTGGCCGTGGTGCCGCCCGCCCGGAGGAGGGCTGCGAGGGCCTCGGGGTGGGTGCGGTCGGGGGCGAGGAGTACGGCGGTCACGCCCGCGCCCCGCCTTGCCAGGCGGGCGCCGGCGTAGAGGGTGTCGCCGCCGTTGTCGCCGCTGCCGGTGAGGAGGACGACGCGGCTGCCGTAGACGCGGGGCAGGGCGTCCGCGCAGGCCGCGGCCAGGCCCGCGGCGGCGCGTTGCATCAGGGCGCCGTCCGGGAGGCGGGCCATCAGGGCGTGTTCGGCTGTGCGGACGGTTTCCACGCGGTGGGCTGAGCGCATGGGACGAGTCTGCCTCGGGTCGGGTGCGGGTGGGAGGTGGGGTGGGAGGGCAGGGGCGCAGCCCCTGCCTTTAGGGGCGCGGGGAACTGCGCGACCAGCCACGTACGGTCCGCACTCGCCCTACGACCCGCACCCCCGAGCCATGAGGCGCCGCGCCCTCACCCCTCCGCGATCACCACCGCCGACGCCACCCCCGCGTCGTGGCTCAGGGAGATGTGCCAGGACTTGACGCCCAGCTCGGAGGCGCGGGACGCCACCGTGCCGGTCACCCGGAGGCGGGGCTGCCCGGACGGCTCGACATACACCTCCGCGTCCGTCCAGCGGAGGCCGCTGGGTGCGCCGAGGGCCTTGGCGAGAGCCTCCTTCGCGGCGAAGCGGGCCGCGAGGGAGGCGACGCCCCGGCGTTCCCCGCTGGGGAGGCACAGCTCGCTGGGGAGGAAGAGACGGTCGGCCATGCTGGGCGTACGTTCCAGCGAGGCACGGAAGCGGTCGATCTCGGCGACGTCGATGCCGACTCCGATGATGGGCATGATCCGCACCCTAGCCCCAGAGATCCGGCTCCATCAGTTCACTCCACCGTCACCGACTTCGCCAGGTTCCGCGGCTGGTCCACCTCGTTGCCCCGGGCCGTGGCCAGTTCGCAGGCGAAGACCTGGAGGGGGACCGTGGCGACCAGGGGCTGGAGGAGGGTCGGGGTGGCCGGGATGCGGATGAGGTGGTCGGCGTAGGGGACCACCGCCTCGTCGCCCTCCTCCGCGATGACGATCGTGCGGGCACCGCGCGCGCGGATCTCCTGGATGTTGGAGACGATCTTGTCGTGGAGGAGGGAGCGCCCGGCAGGGGAGGGCACCACGACCACCACCGGGAGGTCCTCCTCGATCAGGGCGATCGGGCCGTGCTTCAGCTCGCCCGCCGCGAAGCCCTCCGCGTGCATGTAGGCCAACTCCTTGAGTTTCAGGGCGCCTTCCAGGGCGACGGGGTAGCCCACGTGGCGGCCCAGGAACAGCACCGTGTTCTTGTCGGCCAGCGTGCGCGCCAACTCCCGTACCGGCTCCATCGTTTCGAGGACCCGCTCCACCTCGCACGAGATCCGGGAGAGGTCGCGGACCACGGCCCGGATCTCGTCGCCCCACTTGGTGCCGCGCACCTGGCCGAGGTACAGGGCGACCAGGTAGCAGGCCACCAGCTGCGTCAGGAACGCCTTCGTCGAGGCGACCGCGACCTCCGGGCCCGCGTGGGTGTAGAGGACCGCGTCGGACTCGCGGGGGATCGTCGAGCCGTTGGTGTTGCAGATCGCGAGGACCCGGGCGCCCTGCTCGCGGGCGTGCCGCAGCGCCATCAGCGTGTCCATGGTCTCGCCGGACTGGGAGATGGCGACGACCAGGGTGTGCGGGCCGAGGATCGGGTCCCGGTAGCGGAACTCGCTGGCCAGCTCCACCTCGCAGGGGATGCGGGTCCAGTGCTCGATGGCGTACTTGGCGATCAGGCCCGCGTGGAACGCCGTACCGCACGCGACGATGACCACCTTGTCCAGCTCGCGCAGCTCGGAGTCGGGGATGCGGACCTCGTCCAGGGAGAGCGTGCCCGCCGCGTCGATCCGGCCGAGGAGTGTGTCCGCGACCGCTTTCGGCTGCTCGGCGATCTCCTTGAGCATGAAGTAGTCGTAGCCGCCCTTCTCCGCCGCCGACGCGTCCCAGTCGACGTGGTACGAGCGGACCTCGGCGGGGCGGCCGTCGAACGTCGTCACCGTCACGCCGTCGCGGCGCAGTTCGACCACCTGGTCCTGGCCCAGCTCGATCGCCGAGCGGGTGTGCGCGATGAACGCGGCGACGTCCGAGGCGAGGAAGGACTCGCCCTCGCCGACGCCGACCACCAGCGGGGAGTTGCGGCGGGCGCCCACGACCACGTCCGGCGCGTCCGCGTGCACCGCGACCAGGGTGAAGGCGCCCTCCAGCCGGCGGCACACCAGCCGCATCGCCTCGGCGAGGTCGTCGCACGAGGAGAACTCCTCGGCGAGGAGGTGGGCGACGACCTCGGTGTCCGTCTCGGAGGTCAGTTCGTGGCCCCGCTCGGTCAGTTCGGCGCGCAGCGCGGCGAAGTTCTCGATGATGCCGTTGTGGACGACGGCGACCCGGCCCGCGTTGTCGAGGTGCGGGTGGGCGTTGGTGTCGGTGGGGCCGCCGTGGGTGGCCCAGCGGGTGTGGCCGACACCCGTCGAGCCGGTCGGCAGCGGACGGCCGACCAGCTCCTTCTCCAGGTTCACCAGTTTCCCGGCCTTCCTGGCGGCGGCGAGGCCCCCGTCGGCCAGCACCGCCACGCCCGCGGAGTCGTACCCCCGGTACTCCAGCCGCTTCAGACCGGCGAGGACCACGTCGAGCGCGGACTGCGAGCCGACGTATCCCACGATTCCGCACATATCAACCCCTGTGTCGAGCCGTTCGCGACCTGTCGTGTGCCGAGTGTGACTGTACGTGACAGGGTGGCGTTCCGTGAGCCCCGTCAGGCTCCATGGCTCCGCGCGGGCGGCCCTCTGAGAGACTGGGGCGGACATGAGTGAGACAGCACCTGTGCGGAGCGCGCCCCTTCGGGCCCGTGCCGAGATCGATCTGGATGCCCTGCGGGCCAATGTGCGGACCCTGCGCGCCCTGGCGCCGGGTGCCGAGCTGATGGCCGTGGTCAAGTCGGACGCGTACGGCCACGGGGCGGTGCGGTGTGCGCGGGCCGCGGTCGAGGCGGGGGCGACCTGGCTGGGGACGGCCACGCCCGAGGAGGCGCTGGCGCTGCGCGCGGCGGGGCTCACCGGGCGGCTGATGTGCTGGCTGTGGGCGCCGGGCGGGCCCTGGCGCGAGGCGGTCGAGGCCGATCTCGATGTCGCGGTCAGCGGGATGTGGGCGCTGCGCGAGGTCACCGACGCCGCCCGTGCGGCCGGGGCACGCGCGCGGGTGCAGCTGAAGGCCGACACCGGGCTCGGGCGCAACGGCTGCCAGCCCGAGGACTGGCCGGAACTCGTCGCCGAGGCGCTGCGCGCGGAGGCCGAGGGGCTGGTGAAGGTCACCGGGCTCTGGTCGCACCTCGCGTGCGCCGACGAGCCGGGGCACCCCTCCGTCGACGCCCAGCTCACCCGCTTCCGGGACATGGCCGCGTACGCCGAGGACCGGGGCGTCCGCCCCGAGGTACGGCACATCGCCAACTCACCGGCCACCCTCACCCGCCCGGACGCGCACCTCGACCTCGTCCGGACGGGCATCGCGGTCTACGGCATCTCGCCCAGCCCCGAGCTGGGCAGCCCGGCCGATCTCGGACTGCGGCCCGTGATGCGGCTCAGCGCCTCGCTCGCGCTGGTCAAGCATGTCTCCGGGGGCCACGGCGTCAGCTACGGCCATCACTACGTCACCCCCGGCGCCACCACGCTCGGCCTGGTGCCCGTCGGCTACGCGGACGGTATCCCCCGGCACGCCTCCGGCACCGGGCCCGTCCTGGTCGGCGGGAAGTGGCGGACGGTCGCGGGCCGGGTCGCCATGGACCAGTTCGTCGTCGACCTCGGCGGTGACGAACCGGCCGCCGGGGACGAGGTCGTGCTGTTCGGCGCCGGTACCGGGGGCGAGCCGACCGCCGAGGACTGGGCGCAGGCGGCCGGAACCATCGCGTACGAGATCGTGACGCGCATCGGAACCCGCGTTCCGCGCGTCTACGTCGACAAGGGCGACGCGGACGGCGAGGGCGACACGGGCGAGTGAACGGGCGCATCCGACCGGGGCCCGTGAGGATGTGAACCCGGGCACCCCGATCATGAGGAGGCGCACGAGCAGGTGAAGGACGAACGAGACGGGTAACTCCGTACAGGTGTACGGGGCGAGAGCGAGACCGGACAGGTCGGCGAAGAGGAGCGGGACGTGAGCGAGAGCAGCGCGGAGGCCGTGGAGGCCGTCGCGAGCGCGGCCGTCGCCTCGGCCGCGTCCGGTGACGGGATCTGGCGCCGGGCCGGGGTCGCGGGGGCGGCGATAGGCGTCGTCGCGGCGGGCGCGGCGGCCGGTGTCGCCATAGAGCGGCTCACCGTCGGGCGCGGCATGCGCAGGAAGGCCCGCCTCGCGCTCGACTCCACCGGTCCGTACGGGGCGCTGCGCGGCACCCCCGCCAAGGCGTACGCCGACGACGGCTGCGAGCTGTACTACGAGGTCGACGACGTCGAGCCCGAGGCCGGTCTCTCGCCCCGCAGACGCCGTCTCTTCGGCCGCAAGGCCCCGGCCCCGGTCACCGTCGTCTTCAGCCACGGCTACTGCCTCAACCAGGACTCCTGGCACTTCCAGCGGGCCGCGCTGCGCGGTGTCGTCCGGACCGTGCACTGGGACCAGCGCAGCCACGGCCGCTCCGGGCGCGGTGCGGCCCAGGCGCAGGACGGGCTGCCGGTCACCATCGACCAGCTCGGCCGCGACCTCAAGGCCGTCATCGACGCGGCGGTGCCCGAGGGGCCCATCGTGCTGGTCGGGCACTCCATGGGCGGCATGACCGTGATGGCGCTGGCCGCGCACTTCCCCGAGCTGATCCGTGAGCGGGTCGTCGCCGTCGCACTGGTCGGTACGTCGTCGGGGCGGCTCGGCGAGGTCAACTTCGGGTTGCCGGTCGCGGGCGTCAACGCGGTGCGGCGGGTGCTGCCCGGGGTGCTGAAGGCGCTGGGGCAGCAGGCCGCGCTGGTGGAGCGGGGGCGGCGGGCGACCGCCGATCTGTTCGCCGGGATCATCAAGCGGTACTCGTTCGCGTCGCGGGACGTCGACCCGGCGGTCGCGCGGTTCGCCGAACGGATGATCGAGGGCACGCCGATCGACGTCGTCGCCGAGTTCTATCCGGCCTTCACCGAGCACGACAAGACCGAGGCGCTCGCGGAGTTCGCCGAGCTGCCGGTGCTCGTGCTGGCCGGGGTCAAGGACCTCGTCACACCCAGCGAGCACAGCGAGGCCATCGCCGATCTGCTGCCGGACGCGGAGCTGGTGCTCGTCCCGGACGCGGGGCATCTGGTGATGCTGGAGCACCCCGAGGTGGTGACCGACCGGCTCGCCGACCTGCTCACCCGGGCGGGGGCCGTGCCGGCGGGGGCTACGGTTAGTGGCTATGGAAGCGCCAGCAGCACCGCACGGCCCGGGTGAGTCCGGGTCGTCCGGGTCGTCTCTTCAGATCACCGTCACCTCGCCCGACCAGATGCTGGAGCTGGGCCGTCGCCTGGCCAAGCTGCTGCGCACGGGTGATCTCGTGATGCTCAACGGGGAGTTGGGCGCCGGGAAGACGACACTCACCCGGGGGCTCGGGGAGGGGCTGGGGGTGCGGGGCGCGGTCACCTCGCCGACCTTCGTCATCGCCCGGGTGCATCCCTCACTGGTCCAGGGGCCGCCGCTCGTGCACGTCGACGCGTATCGCCTCGGCGGCGGGCTGGACGAGATGGAGGATCTCGATCTCGATGTCTCGCTGCCGGACTCGGTGATCGTGGTCGAGTGGGGCGAGGGGAAGGTCGAGGAGCTGACCGACGACCGGCTCGACGTGGTCATCCACCGTGCGGTCGGGGACACGACGGACGAGGTGCGGCGGGTGACGGTCACCGGGCTGGGGCGGCGGTGGGCCGCCGTGGAGCTGGGGGCGCTGTCGGCCTGACGCTGTCGGCCTGGTCCGGCCTTGTCCTGGTTCCGTGTGGGTTCCGACAAGGTGTCGGCAACGTGTTGCGTTCGGCGTTCCGGCGTGGTCACATGGTAACCGGTCCTTGGTTAGGTGTACCTAACTTGGTTCGCCGGGAGCACCAGGAGGCGTCCATGGCGGCAGATGAGCGACGTGAGCGGCAGCCGTCCGGGGTGGCCGGGGTGTCCATGCGGGACCTGTTGGCGGCGGGGGTCGCGGCGCGGCTGATCTCCACGCCGCCGCGCGCGCCCGAACCGGAGCCGGTGCGTCGCCCCAAGGCCGCGTAGCCGTTCTGAACGCTCCGGGCGGGGCGTCCGGGTCGTGTCGCGGCCTCGGGTGGGTGGGGGCTGGTCGCGCAGTTCCCCGCCCCCAGAAGGACCGGCGATCCCCTGCCCGGCGACCAAACAGCGCCCTTACTCGACCACGACCACCTTCGTGCCGATGCCCGCGAACTCCCACATGGCCTT
Source organism: Streptomyces griseiscabiei (assembly GCF_020010925.1). Taxonomy (NCBI): domain Bacteria; kingdom Bacillati; phylum Actinomycetota; class Actinomycetes; order Kitasatosporales; family Streptomycetaceae; genus Streptomyces; species Streptomyces griseiscabiei. The sequence continues at coordinate 985,077 of NZ_JAGJBZ010000003.1, forward strand.
GCCGTCCTTGCGGGACTCGCGGATGCCGCCGGTCTTGGTGGCGGGGTCGGGCTCGGGGGTGGAGCCGTCGACGGCCGCGCTGAAGCCGACGGAGATGCCGTCGACGGAGGCGAAGCGGACGACGTTCTCGATGGGGGTGCCGTCGGAGCCGGTGACGGCGGCGGAGCGGGACGAGACCGTGTAGGTGGCGGGCGTCGGGTCGACCGTGCTCGGGGTGACCTCGAACGTGCGGGTGACCTTCTCGTTCGCGCCGACCAGCCAGACACGGTCGTCGTCGAGGGAGTACACGACGCGCTCGCCGGTGCCCGAGTCCTCGGGGAGGACGTCCTCCGTGTCCTTCTCCCGCTCGGCCGGGGTCTTGGACTGCTTGGCCTTCGGAGACTCCGATGCGGACGGTTTCCCGAGGTCGTCCGGCGCGTTCGCCGAAGCCTGATAGGTGAGGAAACCGACGGCGGCGATGGCCGCCGCGGTGAGCCCGGCCACGACTACCGAGCTGCTACTGGCCACCTTCTGCGCCCACCTCTCGTACCCATGTACGCCTGTGCAATACGTCTGTGCTGTGACGGTAGCAGCAGAGGCGACGTGCACCGGGTCGGCAGTCTGCCCGCCCGAAGCGCCGTAGGCTGTTTGCGTGCTCTTGCTCGCTCTGGATACCGCCACCCCCGCCGTCACCGTCGCGCTGCACGACGGGAGCGACGTCGTCGCCGCGTCGAGCCAGGTGGACGCGCGGCGCCACGGGGAACTGCTGCTGCCCGCCGTCGACCGGGTCCTCGCCGAGGCGGGCACCCGTCTCGACGCCGTCACCGGCATCGTCGTGGGCGTCGGTCCCGGCCCGTACACCGGGCTGCGCGTCGGCCTCATGACCGCCGACACCTTCGGACTCGCCCTCGGGGTCCCCGTCCACGGCCTGTGCACGCTCGACGGCCTCGCGTACGAGGCGCAGGGCGCGGTGGAGGGCCCGTTCGTGGTGGCCACCGACGCCCGGCGCAAAGAGGTGTACTGGGCGAGATACGACGGCCCGCGCGCCCGGGTGAGCGAACCGGCCGTCGACCGGCCCGCCGAGATCGCGGAGCTGGTGGCCGGGCTGCCCGCCGTGGGCGCGGGCGCGCTGCTGTATCCCGACACCTTCCCCGACGCCCGCGCGCCCGAGCATGTCTCCGCCGCCGCCCTCGCCGCGCTCGCCGCCGAACGGCTCGCGGCGGGCGAGGAGTTGGAGGCGCCCCGGCCGCTGTATCTGCGCCGGCCCGACGCGCAGGTGCCCAAGAACTACAAGGTGGTCACCCCGAAGTGACGACCCCGGTGCTGCGCGAGATGCGCTGGTGGGACATCGAGCCCGTCCTGGAGCTGGAGAAGGACCTCTTCCCCGAGGATGCCTGGTCCCGGGGCATGTTCTGGTCGGACCTCGCCCACGCGCGGGGGCCGAACGCCACCCGCCGCTACTACGTGGCCGAGGACGACGGCGGCGGCGGGCGGATCATCGGCTACGGCGGTCTCGCCTCCGCCGGGGACGTCGCCGACGTACAGACCATCGCCGTCGCCCGTGAGCACTGGGGCACCGGCCTCGGCGCCCTGCTCCTCACCGAACTGCTGCGGGCCGCCACCGCCTTCGAGTGCGCCCAGGTGATGCTCGAATGCCGGGTGGACAACGTCCGCGCCCAGAAGCTCTACGAACGCTTCGGCTTCGAGGCGATCGGCTTCCGCCGGGGCTACTACCAGCCGGGGAACGTGGACGCGCTGGTCATGCGCCTCGACGACCCCTCCACTTCCGTATCCGCACAAGGAACCGAGATCAATGGCTAGGGCAATGGCTGACGAACCTCTGGTCCTCGGGATCGAGACCTCCTGCGACGAGACCGGGGTCGGTGTCGTGCGCGGGACGACCCTGCTGGCGGACGCCATCGCGTCGAGCGTCGACGAGCACGCCCGGTTCGGCGGGGTGGTGCCCGAGGTGGCCTCCCGCGCGCATCTGGAGGCGATGGTCCCGACCATCGACCGGGCGCTGAAGGAGGCGGGCGTCAGCGCGAAGGACCTCGACGGCATCGCGGTCACCGCCGGACCCGGCCTCGCGGGCGCGCTGCTGGTGGGCGTCTCGGCGGCCAAGGCGTACGCGTACGCGCTCGGCAAGCCGCTCTACGGCGTCAACCACCTCGCCTCCCACATCTGCGTCGACCAGCTGGAGCACGGGGCGCTGCCCGAGCCGACGATGGCGCTGCTGGTGAGCGGCGGCCACTCGTCGCTGCTCCTGTCGACGGACATCACGTCGGACGTACGGCCCATGGGCGCGACGATCGACGACGCGGCGGGCGAGGCCTTCGACAAGATCGCCCGCGTGCTGAACCTCGGCTTCCCGGGCGGGCCGGTCATCGACCGGTACGCGAAGGAGGGCGACCCGACGGCCATCGCCTTCCCGCGCGGGCTGACCGGGCCCCGCGACCCCGCCTACGACTTCTCCTTCTCCGGCCTCAAGACCGCGGTGGCCCGCTGGATCGAGGCCAAGCGGGCGGCCGGGGAGGACGTTCCGGTGCGGGACGTGGCCGCGTCCTTCCAGGAGGCCGTGGTGGACGTGCTGACGCGCAAGGCGGTGCGGGCCTGCAAGGACCAGGGCGTCGACCATCTGATGATCGGCGGCGGTGTCGCCGCCAACTCCCGCCTGCGGGTGCTCGCCCAGGAGCGCTGCGAGGCGGCCGGCATCCGGCTCCGGGTGCCCCGGCCCAAGCTGTGCACGGACAACGGGGCGATGGTGGCGGCGCTGGGTGCGGAAATGGTCGCGCGGGGGCGCGCCGCGTCCGACTGGGACCTGTCGGCGGACTCGTCGCTGCCGGTGACGGACCCGCATGTGCCGGGCAGCGCCGCCGGTCATGCCCACGCCCACGGCCACTCCCACGGTCACGATCACGTCCACGAGGTCAGCAAGGAGAACCTGTACTCGTGACGGTCGCGCTGATGTGGGAGGCGCGGGCGGTGGCCGGGCGGGGGGAGGAGCTTCTCGCCTGGGCCCGGGATCAGGTCGAGGCCCAGGTGCTTTCCGTACGGCCGCTGCGGCGGGAGTTGTTCCGGGCGCCGCAGGACCGGGTGCTGGTCATCACGTGGTGGGACGCGGAGTTCGACGCGGAGCTGCCCGAACTGCCGGAGCCGGGGCCGGAGTTGGTCTCCAGGGCGGTTCACCGGTGGAGGTTCGAGTCGGCGGGGACGGACTGACCGGCGTGCTCTTTCGGCATGTACGGATCACGTGTGCCGTTCGTCTGTGATGCTGTGCGGATGAGCAGATCATGGCAGGGAACCGTCGTGGACGGTTCCGACCTCCTGGTGCCGGCGTCGGGTGTGACGCCGAGGCATGTGCTGTGCGTCGTCGGAGTGGGCCTGGACCCCGAGATACTCATCCGGGTGGTCGAGGAGGCGGGCGCGGGGGAGTTCACGGTCGAGGAATGGGAGCAGGAGCCCGATCCCCGGATGCGGGAGGCGTTCGAGGCCGCGTTGGCCGCCCGCAGCGCCATCCGGGACGACGAGTTCGGTGACGAGGACTGGGCCGCGGTGGACGCGCACGACTCGGTCGCCTATGTCCTGTCGCCGCCGATCTCCCAGTTCAACGCCCTCGACGTCTCCCGGCAGGCACTGGCTGTCACGGCCGCTCTGCTGGCCAACGGGGCCACCGCGGTGAAGAACGACTCCAGCGGTGTGGCCTGCGGGCGCGAGCGATGGCTGACTCTGGCGGACAGGGCCGCGGCCGCCGACAACGTCGACGATCTGGCGATCGCCCTGTGCGACGCATGGGTGGTGCCGGCCATCTTCGACGAGGGCGCCTTCTACAGCGGCGGCATGCATCTCCTCGGCCAGGCCGACGTGGAGCTGGCCCCCGGACGCGACCCTGAACCGGAGCAGTTGAGCGAGTGGCTGACCACCATGGACGTCGCGCGGTACTACCTGCTGACGGAGCAGCCCGAAGGCGGGATCGAGGACGGCGAGGGGTTCCGCATCACCCCGGACGCCACCCGCTGGATCATGCACCGGGTCGCGTGCGAGCTCGACGAGGACGACTTCTCCCACAACCCCTTCGGCTTCTGGCGTCTGACGCCCGCCTAGCGATGCCGGGGCCGCCGTCGCGTGTACTGGAGGGGGAGTACATGGCTGTTCGGTGGACAGTACGGTGAGCGGACCGTCACTCTGAGTGCATGGTGCACGGTGTGGAGTGGGCTGCGCAGGGGCCGGGTGGTGAGCCCGAGTCGTCGGACAGCATGAAGGCGTTCGGGGCGGTGGTGCAGGCTCTGCGCGAGCATGCGGGGCTGAGCCGGGAGGAGTTCGGGGCGCGGGTCCATTTGTCCAAGCACTCGGTGGCTTCCATCGAGTTGGGGCGACGGCTGGCGGATCAGCGGTTCGTGGAGTTGGCGGAGGAGGCCACGGGGGGCACGGGGGCGGTGCGGGGGGCGTTTCGGCATATGGCTCGGCAGCCGGGGTTGGCGGCGTGGTTCAGGACGTGGGCGAGGTTGGAGCGGGAGGCCGTCTATCTGGCTACGTACGAGTGCCGCTTGGTGCCGGGGCTGCTTCAGTCGGAGGGGTACGCGCGGGCGGTGTTCAGCAACAGCATTCCGCCGCTGTCGGACGAGCAGCTGGAGGCGCAGGCCGCTGCGCGGATGGAACGGCAGAAAATGTTGCGCGACCGACCCAACACCTCGTTCAGCTTCGTCATGGATGAGCACGTTGTCCGGCGTCGGCTGGGCGGCGGTGAGGTGCTACGGGGTCTGCTCGATCACATGCTGGAGCACGCTCGGCTCCGCAACGTGGAGATCCAGATCATGCCGCTCGAATGCCAGGTGCACGCCGGGCTGGACGGCCCGGTGGCGCTGCTGGAAACTCCGGACGGGAGGCATCTTGCCTATGCCGAGGGGCAGGAGACCGGGCGCCTGATTGCCGACGGAAAAGAGGCGGCCATTCTGCACCGTCGGTATGCGACACTCCGCGCACAGGCTCTCAGCCCCCTGGACTCCGTGAGCCTGTTGGAGCGGATCAGAGGAGCGTTATGAGCATCACCGAACCGGCGTGGTTCAAGTCCAGCCACAGCACGGATCAAGGTGACAGCTGCGTTGAAGTCGGCCTGGGCTGGCGCAAGTCCAGTTACAGCGGCACCCAAGGCGACAACTGCATAGAAGTCGCCACCACCCCCGCCACCATCCACGTCCGCGACTCCAAAGACACCACGCGCCCCCACTTCGACTTGGGCCCCTCCGCCTGGGCCGCCTTCGTCGCGCACGCGGCGGCCCAGGCGGGCTGAGGCAGTGTCGTGAGCACCGACCTCACGTGGTTCAAGAGCAGCTACAGCAGCCCCCAGGGCGACGACTGCATAGAAATCGCCACCACCCCCACCACCATCCACATCCGCGACTCCAAAGACACCACGCGCCCCCACTTCGACCTCGGCCCCTCCGCCTGGGCCGCGTTCGTCTCGTACGCGGCGGCCCAGGCGGGCTGACCCTCAGGCCGTCAGGGCTCCACCACCCGGACCTCCGTCCCGCAGTGCAGCCGGCGGTCCGGGCCCACCTCGCGTACCGGCCCCGGCAGCGTCAGCCGTACCCGGTGGTGGATGTCCGCACTCGACGTGCCCAACCGCAGTTCCAGCGCGCCCGGTTCGACCACGCGGCGGCCCGAGCGGTCCGGGAAGGACGACACGTCGGGGTGGAAGCGGAAGGTCACCCGCCGGGCCTCGCCCGGGGCCAACTCCAGCCGCTGGTAGGCGATCAGGCGTACGTCGGGGCGGGTCACCGAGGCCACCGGATCGTGCAGGTACAGCTGGACCACCTCCGCCCCAGCCCGCTCACCCGTGTTGCGGACGGTCACCGAGACGTCCCCGCCCTCGTCACCCTCGTTCGCGAAGTCCGTCCACGCGAACGTCGTGTACGAGCGGCCGTACCCGAAGGGATACAGCGGGGTCGGGTCGATGTTGCTCGCTCCGCCCAGCAGGCCCAGCGGGGGCTGGAGGTACGTCCACGGCTGGCCCCCGGGGCGGTGCGGGACGCTCACCGGGAGGCGGCCGGAGGGGCAGACGCGGCCCGACAGCACTCCCGCCACCGCCGGGCCGCCCTCCTCCCCGGGGAAGAACGCCTGCACCACGCCCGCGAGTCGGCCGTGCCAGCGGCCGAGCGCGTAGGGGCGCCCGGTGAGCAGCACCGCCACCACCGGCGTCCCCGTGGCGATGAGCGCGTCCAGCAGCTCCGCCTGGACCCCCGGCAACCGGAGGTCCTCCGCGTCGCAGCCCTCGCCCGAGGTGCCCCGGCCGAAGAGGCCCGCGCGGTCGCCGAGGACCGCCACGCAGACGTCCGCCTCGGAGGCCCGTGCCACCGCCTCGGGGAAGCCGCCGGTGTCGTCGCCGTCCACGTCGCTGCCCGCCGCGTAGGTGATCTTCGCGTCGGGGAGTTCGTCCCGGACGGACCGGAGCACGGTCGGGATCTCGATGCCCAGCGGGGTGCCCGGGTGGGCGGGGAGGACGTGGGAGGGGAAGGAGTAGCAGCCGAGCATGGCCAGGGGGTCGTCCGCGCGGGGGCCCACCACGGCGATACGGATGTCCGGGGCCAGCGGCAGCACCGCGTCCGGGTTGTCCAGGAGCACGATCGACTGCTCGGCCAGGCGGCGGGCGACCTCGCGGTTCTCACGGGGGTCGAGGTCGATCTCGCCGCCCGCTCCCTCCGGGGTCCAGTCCTCGTCCAGCAGACCCAGCTCGCACTTCTGGAGCAGGACCCGGCGGGCGGCCCGGTCCACCAGGGCCTCGGGGATCTCACCCGCGCGGACGGCGGTCACCAGGGGCTCGCCGTAGCAGCGCAGGGTGGGGAGTTCCACGTCCACGCCCGCCGCGAGCGCCGCGTGCGCCGCCTCCGCGCGGTTTCCGGCCACGCGGTGGTTGGTCTCCAGGAAGCCGACGCCGAAGTAGTCGGAGACGACCGTGCCGGTGAAACCCCAGTCTTCGCGCAGGAGTTCGGTCAGGAGCTGAGGGTCCGCCGAGACCGGGACGCCGTCCGTCTCCGTGTACGCCGCCATCACCGAGCGCGCCCCGCCCTCGCGCAGCGCCATCTCGAACGGGGGCAGGGTCACGTCCGCGAGTTCCCGTACCCCCGCCCGTACGGGCGCGTGGTTGCGGGCGCCGACGGACGCCGCGTACCCGGCGAAGTGCTTCAGTGTGGCCACGATCCCGGCCGACTCCAGGCCGCGCACATACGCCGTACCGACCGTGCCGACGAGGTACGGGTCCTCGCCGATCGTCTCCTCGACCCGCCCCCAGCGCGGGTCGCGGACCACGTCCAGGACGGGCGACAGACCCTGGTGGATGCCGACGGAGGCCAGGTCGTGGCCGATGTGCCGGGCCATCTCCTCCACGAGCGCGGGGTCGAAGGTCGCGCCCCAGGCCAGCGGGACGGGGTACGCGGTCGCGCGCCATGCGGTGAAGCCGGCGAGGCACTCCTCGTGGGCGACGGCCGGGATGCCGAAGCGGTTCGCGGCCATGATGCGGCGCTGGGCGCGGGCCAGGGCGCGCGCGCCGAGCGCCGGGTCCACGGGGGCCGTACCGAAGGTGCGGGTGAGCTGGCCGAGGCCCCGGGTGATCAGCTCGTCGAAGTCGAAGGACTCCCGCATCTCCTCCTCGTCGGGGGCGATGTCCTCGCCGTTCGAGTCGGTCTTCACCCACACGCCGTACAACTGGGCGGTCTTCTCCTCCAGGGTCATCCGGGAGAGCAGATCCTCGACCCGGGCCGCTGCGGGCAGGGCCGGGTCACGCCAAGGGGTGGTCATGAAACTCCTTCAGGGGTCGGCGAGTTTCAGAAGGTCGCGGGTGCCGGAGCAGGTGGGTCACTTGCCGCCCACACCCATCAGCCCGCCCACCAGCGCCCGGCGCGCCACCAGGTACACGGCGAAGATCGGGATGCCGGAGAGGACGACCGAGGCGAGCAGGGCGGGGATGTTGACGCCGAACTGGCTGACGTAGTTGAACAGTCCGAGCGTGAGCACCCGGGGGCCGTCGGACTGGGTGAAGATCAGCGGGAAGAGGAAGCCGTTCCACGCCTGGAGTGCGGAGAAGATGACGACCGTACTGATGCCGCCCTTGGCCAGCGGGATCGTCAGCTGGAAGAGCATGCGCAGGGGTGACGCGCCGTCCAGCGCCATCGCCTCGTACAGGTCTTCGGAGACGTCCCGGAGCGTGCCCACCAGGACCAGCACCGAGACCGGCATCGCGAAGGCCGCCGTCGGGAGGATGACGGCGAGGAGGGTGTCGTAGAGGTCGAGCTTCGCGATGAGGAGATAGAGGGGGACCACGACCGCCTGCGCCGGGATCGCCACGCCCAGGAGGAAGAGGCGGAAAGCCGCGTTCGACCAGCGGTCGCGGGTGCGGACGGTGACGTACGCCAGCGGGATGGACAGGGCCAGGACGATGCCGACGACCGAGACCGCGACGACCGCCGTATTGCTGAGCAGATGGCCGAAGCCGCTGGTCAGGACGGTGTTGTAGTTGTCGAGGGTCGGGTCGGTGGGAGGTTTGAGGGGGTTGCCGGTGAGGGCCTTGTCCGCGCCCGTGAGGGACGCCGACAGCATCGCGTAGATCGGGATCAGGACGATGACCAGCCAGAGGAACGCGCCCAGGCCCGCGACCGGGTTGGCGCGCCGCGTCCAGTGGCGCCGGCGGCGGGGGGCGCGCGACGGCTCGCGCGCGGGCTCGTCGGTCTTCGTGGGGCGCGCCAGTGTGTCGTGTGACATGCCGCTCCGTCACATCCCTTCACGCGTGCTGCGCATGGCGCCGAAGCCCGTCAGCCGGACCAGGACGAGGGAGAGCCCCGTCGCGGCGATGACCAGGAAGGACGCGATGGCGCTGGCGTAGCCGAAGTCGTACGTCTTGAAGCCCGCCTCGTACATCAGGTACGGCAGGATCGCCGTGTCCGTGCCCGGGCCGCCCTTGGTGAGGATCAGGACCGTCTCGAAGTACGTCAGCGAGCCGACCACCATCAGGACCGTGGAGGTCGTGATCGTGTGGCGCAGCTGCGGGAGCGTGATCGAGAAGAACTGGCGGTAGCGGCCGGCGCCGTCGATGGCCGCCGCCTGGTAGAGGACCTCGGGGATCTGGCGGGCCCCGCCCTGGTAGATCAGGGTGTGGAAGGGGATGAACTGCCAGCCGCCGACGAACACGATCGCGAGGAACGCGCCGCTCTGCGAGCCCAGGGTGTCCTGCTGGATGATGCCGAAGTTCGGGTCGAGGAGGGCGTAGAACAGGATCGCGATGGCGGTGGAGGAGAGCAGGAACGGGACGAAGAAGACCGCGGAGAGGATCGCGCGGTTGCGCTGCCGGCCCGCCGCCCAGACGCCCAGGAGCAGGGCGATCACCGTCTGGAAGACCCAGCTGGCGACCGTCAGGACGACCGTCAGCCACAGGGACTGGGTCATCCGCGGGTCGTCGAGGAGCTTCCGCCAGTTGTCGAGGCCGACCGGTGTGGGGTCGCCGAGGCCGTCCCAGCTGGTGAAGGAGAGATAGAGGGCCAGGGCCATCGGGACGACCGCGAAGAAGGTGAAGAAGAGGACGCCGGGGAGCGCCCAGGCGGCGTGCGGGCGACCCGCACGCGACCCGTGTGCGGGGGCGCTTCGCGGAGCGGTCCCCTTGTCGACCGTGACGGTCACTTCAGCCCCTTGCACGCCGTCACGAAGTCGGCCGGGGAGGACTGGCCCGCGAACAGCTTGCCTATCTCCGTGTGCATCTTGGTGCCGAGGCCGTCGCCGAGCGCCTGGTCCCAGGAGAGCGTGAAGGCGGGGGCCTGCTGGACCATGTCGTACTGGAACTTCGCGTACTCCGGGTTGGGCGCGGAGGAGAGCAGCTCGGCCGCGCCGGAGGTGGTCGGGACGTCGCCGTTGTCGATGAGCGCCTGCGCGTACTCCTTCGACGCGCAGTCCTTCAGGAAGCCGACCGCCAGGTCCTTGTTCTTCGTACGGGCGTTGATCGACCAGTAGTTGGTGGGGTTGCCGACGACGTTGCGGACGTCGCCCGTGCCGCCCTCGACGGTGGGGAAGGCGGCCCAGCCCAGATTGCCCTTGGCGAAGTCCGGGAACTTGCCGAGCTGGGTCGAGTACTCCCAGGAGCCCATCAGGTGCATGGCCGCCTTGCCGCGCGCGAAGACCGCGGGGGCGCCGCCGTTGACGTACGACACCGAGGTGAACTTGGAGCCGAAGGCGCCGTCGTCGATGAGCTCCTTGACCAGTTCGGCGGCCTTGAGGACGGTCGGGTCGCCCCAGCCCTCGGCGTCGCCGTCCTGGATGCGCTTGAAGACCTCGGGGCCGCCGATCCGGTCGACCAGGTACTCCAGCCACATCAGCTCGGGCCAGACGTCGGAGCCGCCGAGGGCGAAGGGGGTGATCTTCGCCTTCTTCAACTTGGCGTTGATGTCGAGGAGTTGGTCCCAGGTGGTGGGCGGCTGGAGCTTGTGCTCGGTGAAGACGGACTTGTTGTAGAAGAGGATCACGGGCTGCATGCCGCGCATCGGGATGCCGTAGTGGCGGCCCTTGAGATCGCCGGCCGCGAGCACCGAGGGCAGGAAGCCGCTCTTGAGGACCGGGTCGCCCTCGATGACGTCGGTGAGGTCGACGAGCTTGCCCGCCTCCTCGTACGGCTTGATGGAGCCGCCGCCCCAGTTGAAGAAGATGTCCGGGGCGCTCGGGGAACCCATGGCCGTGCGGAGCTTGGGGGAGTAGTCGGAGCCGGGGACCTTCTGCAGCTTGACGGTGCCGCCGGCCTTCTTCGCCGCCGCCGACTTGTTGAACCGGTCGACGCCCGCCTGCTGGACCTTCACCGCGTCGTCGCCGTACACGAAGGCGGTGAGCGTCTTGCCGTCCCCGCCGCCCGCGCCACCGCCCGAGCCACAGCCGGTGAGGCCGGTCCCGAGACCGGCGGTGAGCAAGGAAGCGGAACCGGCGCCGAGAACCCAGCGCCTGCTGAACGTCCGCTCTCTGTTCGACTCCATGGACAGCACCTCTCGCGGGTGGAGGGACGAATGTTTCGGATGTCAGCTCGAATGTTCCGGGAACGTATGGCCGTCGAAAGGGTTCGTCAAGAGGTCGCGCAGGGATACGATCCCGCTCATGAAGCCCGCGAAGCCCGAGGAAACCCAGACAAGAGCGCGTGTCTCGCCGTCCACGCAGACCGCGACGCTCGCCGAGATCGCCCGCCAGGCCGGCGTCTCCGCTCCGACTGTTTCGAAGGTGCTCAACGGCCGCGCGGACGTCGCGCCCGCGACCCGCACCCGTGTCGAGGAGCTGCTGCGCGAGTACGGCTACCGCCGCCGGCGCGCCGAGGCGACCCGCTCCCCCCTCATCGACCTGGTCTTCCACGAGCTGGAGAGCGCCTGGGCGATGGAGGTCATCCGGGGCGTCGAGAACGTCGCCCGGGAGGAGGGGCTGAGCGTCGTCCTCTCCGAGAGCGCGGGGCGGCTCACCCCCGGCCGCACCTGGGCCGACCAGGTCGCCGCCCGGCGCCCGCACGGCGTCGTGCTCGTCCTGTCGGGGCTCGACGAGTCCCAGCGGGCGCTGCTCACCAGCCGCTCCATCCCGTTCGTGGTGATGGACCCGGCGGGCGACCCCGGCGACGACGTGCCCTCGATCGGCGCCACCAACTGGCAGGGCGGCCTCGCCGCCACCCGGCACCTGGTCGAGCTCGGCCACCGGCGGATCGGCGCCATCAGCGGACCGTCCCGGATGATGTGCAGCCGCGCCCGGGTCGACGGCTACCGGGCCGCGCTGGAGACCGCCGGGCTGCCGGTCGCCGCGGACCTGATCAAGGCCGGGGACTTCCACCACGAGACCGGCTACCGGCTCGGGCTCGACCTGCTGCGCCGCCCCGACCGCCCCACCGCCGTCTTCGCCGGCAACGACCTCCAGGCCCTCGGCCTCTACGAGGCCGCCCGTGAACTGGGCCTGCGCATCCCGGAGGACCTCAGCGTCGTCGGCTTCGACGACCTCCCGGTGGCCCGCTGGGTCGGGCCCCCGCTGACGACCGTGCGCCAGCCGCTGATGGAGATGGCCGAGGCGGCGGCCCGGCTGGTGCTGGACCTGGGGCGCCAGGACCGGGGGCCTTCGGCGGCGACGCGGGTGGAGCTGGCGACGAGCCTGGTGGTGCGGAGCAGTACGGGGGTCGCGCCCCTCTAGGGCCTGTCTTCAAATTCCCGCCTGCCCCGCGACGCCATGCACGCTCCCCCACTCTCGGCTTCGCTCGAGCGGGAGGTACCCCCACCGCCGCACCGGGCCCTGACCCGAGTACGTCCAGTACGCGGATCAGGGCCCGGCACGCCGAGAGCACGCTCCCCCAGTCTCGGCTTCGCTCGACCGGGAGGTACCCCCACGACGCCGCGGGGCCGCCCTCCGGGCGACGGCGGGAATGTGAAGACAGGCCCTAGGGGCGCGGGGAACTGCGCGGGGAACTGCGCGGCGAGCCACGGCGGCGCGGCAGTCGGCCACAGACCCGACCCGGCAGACGCCTGGCCGGAAGTTGACGTATTGACGACCGAGTCACCCACCCCCACACTCCTCCGAAGTCAATCGGTTGCACCACCGAAACTTTCGGAGGCACCCGCAATGAGACCCTCCCCGCGCGGCCTGCTCACCGCCCTGACCGCCGTCGCCGCCCTGCTCCTCGCCACCCCCACCGCCCACGCCGCCGACCCGCCCCTGCGCGACCTCGCCGCGGCCAAGGGCAAGGCGATCGGCACCGCCGTCACCGGCTCCAAACTCACCGGCACCTACGGCGACATCGCGGGCCGCGAGTTCAACTGGCTCACCCCCGGCAACGCCATGAAGTGGGGCTCCGTCGAACCCACCCGGGGCACCTTCAACTGGACCGAGGCCGACCAGATCGTCGCCTTCGCCGAGGCCCACGACCAGGACGTACGCGGCCACACCCTGGTCTGGCACAGCCAGAACCCGAGCTGGCTGACCAACGGCAGCTGGACGCCCGCCCAGCTCAGTACGCTGATGAACGACCACATCGCGCTCGAAGTCGGCCGCTACAAGGGCCGCCTGGCCGCCTGGGACGTGGTGAACGAGCCCTTCAACGAGGACGGCACCTACCGCCAGACCCTCTGGTACAACGGCCTCGGCGCCGACTACATCGCCCAGGCCCTCACCGCCGCCCGCGCCGCCGACCCGGCCGCCAAGCTCTACATCAACGACTACAACGTCGAGGGCGTCAACGCCAAGAGCACGGCCCTCTACAACCTGGTCCGGGACCTCAAGGCCCGCGGCGTCCCGATCGACGGCGTCGGCCTCCAGGCCCACCTGATCCTCGGCCAGGTCCCCGCCACCCTCCAGCAGAACATCCAGCGCTTCGCCGACCTGGGCCTGGACGTCGCCATCACCGAACTCGACATCCGTATGCAACTGCCCGCCACAGCGGCCAAGCTGGCGCAGCAGCGCACCGAGTACGACGCCGTGGTGAAGGCCTGCGTGGCGGTCACCCGCTGCACCGGTGCCACCGTCTGGGGCTTCACCGACTCCGACTCCTGGATCCCCGACACGTTCCCGGGCGAGGGCGCGGCCACCCCGTACGACGAGAACTACGCGCCGAAACCCGCGTACCACGGCATCGTGACGGCACTCGGCGGCACGGTGACCGAACCGCCGGTCCCGTCCGGCTGCTCGGCGGCGTACAGCGTGCCGAACCAGTGGAACACCGGCTTCACCGGCAACGTCACGATCAGCTGCGCGGCCGGTTCCTCGCTCTCCTCCTGGCGGGTCGCCTGGACGTTCGGCGCGGGACAACAGCTGAGCCAGGCCTGGAACGCCTCCTGCGCCCAGAGCGGCGCGGCCGTCACCTGTTCCAACGCCTCCTGGAACGGCGGTGTCCCGAGCGGCGGTTCGGTGAGCTTCGGCTTCAACGGCACCTGGAGCGGCAGCAATCCGGTACCGACGGTGACACTGGGCTGAGAAGTCTGAGAATTTCCGAAGGAAAGGGCGCAGGAGGTTCTGCCCGTAACAATTCGGACGTAAGTTCCTGTGCGTGAGTGGTGAAGAAAGTGCGTTCGGGGACGCCGGGGACGACGACAACGGGAGCGCGGGCGGACCGCGGCGCCGGCGCCGGCTGAAGATCGCCGGCTGTGTGCTCGCCGGCGCCCTCGTCCTCGGCGCGGGCGGGGCGGGCTGGGCGTTCTGGCGGCTGAACGACAACATCACGAGCGTCGACATCAACGGCGCGCTCGGCGACGACCGCCCCGCGAAGGCCCGGTCCGCCGCCGAGCCGTCGGCGTCGGCCTCCGCCGCACCCCTGCCGAGCGGCGCCCTCAACATCCTCGTCCTCGGCTCCGACTCCCGCAGCGGCAAGGAGAACGCCGAACTCGGCGGCGGCGACACGGACTCGGGCGCCCGCTCGGACACCGCGATGGTCGTCCACATCGACGAGGGCCGGACCGGGGCGACGGTCGTCAGCATCCCCCGCGACACCCTCGTCACCCGCCCGTCCTGCCCGCTGGAGTCGGGCGGTTCGACATCGGTCGCGTACAACGTCATGTTCAACACGGCGTACGCGGTCGGCGGCCCCGTCTGCGCGGTCAAGACCGTCGAGTCGATGACGGACGTCCGCATGGACCACTACATCGAGATCGACTTCTCCGGCTTCGCGAACCTGGTCGACGCGCTCGGCGGCGTCACGGTCACCACGGACGAGGACATCGACGACGAGGACTCGCACCTCACCCTGGACGCCGGCACCCACCACCTGGACGGCGAACAGGCCCTCGCCCTCGCCCGCACCCGCCACGGCATCGGCGACGGCAGCGACCTCGGCCGCATCGGTCTCCAGCAGAAACTGGTCAAGTCCCTGCTCGACCAGATCTCCTCCACCGCCCTCCTCACCAACCCCGCCCAGCTCTACCGCGCCGCCGACGCCATCACCGGCAGCCTGACCACGGACACCGGCCTGGCCTCCCTGCGCGACCTGATGACCCTCGGCGAAAGCCTGAAGAACCTGACCTCGACCGACACCCGAACGGTGATGATGCCGGTGGTCACGGCCCCGTACGACCGCAACCGCGTCGTCGCGGACGAGCCGGAGGCGGGGGAGCTGTGGGAGTCGCTGAAGTGAGCGTCGCCGAATAGCACGGGCGAGGCTCGGCCGGAGCGTTATCTCCGCAGGTCACCCGGGTGGAGGTAGACGGGGAGGACAGCACCGGGGGCCGCTCGCCATCATGCTGCGGTGCTTCTGGGACCTCAGCGACGCGCGCGGCGGCGTCTCGGCCGTGACCTGACACTCGTCGGACTGGGCCTGGTGTCCGTCTGCCTCGCCGTCTGGATGCAGTTCGGCGACCACAAGGCCGCCGACGTGGCGACGATCGCGAGTCTCGCCGTGGGCGTCGCGGCGCTGGCCCTGGCGCTCGTCGACTTCTTCCGCCAGGAACCGGTCCCGCCCGATCCCGCCGGGTACGCCGACGATCTCGCTCACATCCTCCGGGCACAGTGGCTCGAGGAGGCGGGGGCCCGACGGCTGCGCGACCCTCAGGTCCTGCCGCTTGCCTGGGCCACAACGACAAGGCCGGTCGCGGGCGAACTCCGCGACCCGGTGACGGGGGGCCGCGTCCTGCGGGTGCACCTCGACGGCAGGCTGGACGGCCGCTTCGATCGAGTCATCTCCCAACTGGCCCAGGGGTTCGACCAGTTGCCGCAGAACCGACTGGTCGTGATCGGTGAGCCCGGCTCCGGCAAGACGGTCCTGGCGATGCTGCTCACCCTGGGCCTGCTGGGCGCGCGGCAGCCGGGCGGGCCCGTACCGGTCCTGCTCCCCGTCTCGACCTGGGACCCCGTGCGCGAGCCCCTGGACGACTGGCTCGTGCGGACCCTCGCGGTCCCGTACTACAGCGGTCGCGAGGAGATCCCCCGCGCCCTCCTCGCTCACGGCCTGCTGCTGCCCGTCCTCGACGGCCTGGACGAGATCCCGGAGTCGGCCCGACGCGCGGCGATCCGGGGCATCAACCAGGCGATCGGCGGCGAGCGGCCGGTCGTCGTCACCTGCCGTGCTGTGGAGTACGAGGAACTGATCCACGGCGGAGCGCCGACCCTCCGCCAGGCGCCCGTGGTGGAGGTCGCCCCGGTGCCGCCGAGGGACGTGATCGCCTACCTCCGGGCCGTGGACTGGCCCGAGCACGTCGCGACGGGCTGGGGCCGCGTCTTCGACCGGCTGCGCACCGAGCCGGACGGCCCGCTCACGGAGGCCCTGTCGACGCCGCTGATGGTGACGACGGCGCGGCTGGTGTACCAGCGGGGCTGCGGCGACCCGGCCGAACTGCTGGACCGCGAGCGCTTCGACTGCCGTTACGCGGTGGAGGACCATCTCACGCATCGGGTGCTGGACGCCGTGTACGGCCCGGATCCAGGGCTGCCGGACGGCGCGGAGACCCGCGGCCTGTGGGATCCCGTACGGGCCCGGCGCTGGCTCACCTTCCTGGCCCGCCATCTGCACGACCATCGGGAACGGGACCTGGAGTGGTGGGCGATGAGCGGCCGGGTGCTTCCCCTGTGGGTGGGCCCGGCGGTGTCGTTCGGCCTGGGGCTGGTGCTGGCCGTCGGGGCGATCCTGTGGACGGCGGTGACGCGAGGGTTCGCCGCCGGGGTGTCCGGTGAGGCCGTGCTGGTCCCGATGTGCATCGGCGCAGTCTTCGCCCTGATCAGCAGTCTGATCTGGTACGCGGCGGGCAACCGCCCGCCGGGTCGGCTCTCTTTCTCGCTACGGGGGTCGGCGGGGCGGTTGTGGCGCGGTTTCCGGCTGGGGGTGCTGGTGGGGGCTGTCGCCGTGGTGCCCGTAGTCGGCGGGATGTGCGTGTTCCAGGTGCTGGCTTTCACTCCCGGTCCTGGGTCCCTTCCGGCCGCCGGGATCGTCTCCGAGTCGCTGACGATGTGCGTGACGCTGAGTCTGGTGGTCGGGGTGGCCCTGGCCACGCACCACTGGCTCAACGCGCCGCCGTCCCGGGCGACCCAGGCCACTCCGTTCAACTCGTACGTCCAGGATCGGCGTTCGGCGGTGGCGGGAGCGGCCGTGGCGGGGCTCGTGGTGGGCGGCGCCGGGCTGTTCGGGCTGCATGTCGGGCAGTTGGTGGGGGATCTGGTCTTTCGCACGCTCACGGAGTGGCCGGGGTCGCCAGGGACCGGCGATGTCTCCGACTCGGCGGAGGTCTCCTGGCGGCGGATCAACGAAGCGCTCGGCCCGGACTCGCACGGCTGGGGGCTGCCCTTCGTGCTGCCCGGGGTGGCCTTCGCGCTGTTCGTCCTGCTGTCGCGCGCGTGGTTCCGCTTCCTGCTGGTGCGGCTCTGGCTGGCGGTGACGGGGCGTATGCCCTGGCGGTTCTTCGCGTTTCTCGGTGAGGCCAGACGCAGGGAGATCGTCAGACAGGCGAACAGCGCCTTTCAGTTCCGGCACATTCGGTTGCAGGAGGGGCTGGCAGGGGAGCCGGTGTATGTGCGGGGGCCTGACTCCGGGGCGCGGGGAACGGTGCCGCGACGACTGCTCCTGGGGGTGGGGGCGGCCGTGGTGGTCGGGGGGACTGTCGCGTTCGTCGGACGGCATGCGGCGGAGGGGGAGGTTGTGTACTGGGACCGGAACGAGGCGTGGATGACAGCGGTTGCGTTTCACCCCCGTACCGGGGAGCTGGTGTGGGGTGCGAGCGACGGGCGGGTATGGCGAGGAGGGCGTCGGGAGGAGGAGCGGATGGTCCTTCCGGCGGCCCCCTACTACGACACCCTCCGGGGGGTCGATCAGTTGATGTTCGACGCCCGGGGGGATCGTCTCGTGGTGGCGCGGGACGGACTGCTCGCCGTGGGGATGACGGGGCGGTCGCACTGGAGCTTCCGCCAGGGACCGGCGGCTCTGGAAGGCCGTCTCTCCTTGAGTGAGGACGGCCGCATCCTGGCGGGTGGCTCCGAAGGGCGACTCGCGTTGTGGGATCTCGATGGGGCCGGTTGGCCGACACGCATCGAGGTGAATGCGCGCGAGCAGCGCGAGATCGTCACGTGGGACATGTGCGGGGACGCCCTGGTGGCCTTGAAATCGACGGGGCGGTTGGTGCGCATCAGAGTCCCGGACATGACTGAGGAACCCGTCTCCACCCCGGTGGTCGACGTGATCGCCGGCTATGTCAACAGCTTCCACCTGATGGTCAGCCGACGAGGTGACCACCTCTTTCTGGAAGGTGATGGAATCGTCGGCAGGCTCTGGCGGATGAACGACCGGACCGGCCGATGGGAGAAGTCCGGTCCCGAGCTCTCCGACGTCTCCGTAGTGTTCCACCCGAGCAAGCCTCTGGCCGCTGTCAGCAGGACGGACGCGATGGACGGCGATGAACGGACGCTCGACGGAACCATCGAACTCTGGAGCACCGACGGGACACCGGCCCGCCGCAAGGCGCTGCGCGGACACTTGGGGCAGGTGCACGCCATGAGCTTCAGCGCGGACGGCACCGGACTCGCCAGCGCCGGCGCGGACGGCACCGTCCGCCGGTGGGACGTGAGCCACCTGCCCTGAGGCGTCGTTCCTCATGGCGTGAAGGCAGGAACGGGCCGCCGCTGTCCCTGGGCATCTCCGGCGCGAACATGCACGACAGCCAGGGTCACCAGTCAGCCGGCGCCGGTAGTGTCAGTGACGGCTCGTAGGGTGCGCTGGTGTTCGACGAGGAGGTTCCATGGGCTTTTCCGGCCATCTGGTCTTTGCGCGCAGCGAGCGCCCCCTGCTGGAAGCACCCCTGTTCGGCAGCACCGGTCCAGGGCTGAGAGAGGGCGTGCATGAGGGGCAAGCTCGACCGGGCGGCTGGCAGACCCTGCAGTTGGAGCACGGCATCTGGGAGGACGAGAGCCTGTTCGCCTTGGTCGAATGGTCCGGTGCGCCGGCCTGCGTCGCCGATGTCTCCGACAGCAGCGTCGCCCTCGTGACCGGTCTGGACACCGACGGGCACCGCTGGCAGGCATGGCTCAATCTGGACAACGCCGCGGCGCTCCTCGTCGAGGAACCCGAGGACGTGGACGACGTGAGCCTGTGGATAGCCACGCCGGAGTTTCAGGAAGCCCTCGGACACAGGCGTGCTGAGCTCGATGCAGAGGTGCCGAACCACGCCGAAGGCGCGCTCAGGTGGGCTTCGGCAGCTGGTGTCCGGACCATGGCACAGCAGCCTCGGATCGAGGAACTGCTGCGCGCACAGGAGACCTTCGTGGAGGAGCTGTTCGACTCGCTGCTGGACGAACTGGGCTTTCCTGACACTGCCCACTCCGCAGCGCAGCCGTAGGAAGCGATGTCTGGATCGCCCGCCGAAGTTTTTTTGAGGAATTCCGGCGACCGTGTCGATCCGAGGTGCGGCCGTTCGACGCATGGGTGAGAGTCGGGGACAGGCCCCGCTCGCCGATGTTCTGGGAGTCACCATGCCGCGCTATCTGTCACTGGTCCAGATCGACGAGAAGACCGCGCCCGCCGAGGGCCCGAGCCCTGAGCTGATGGAGCGGATGGGGGAGCTCCTGGAGGAGATCACCAAGGCGGGGGTCATGCTCGACACCGCCGGGCTGACGCCGTCCGCGCAGGGGGCGCGGGTCCACTGGGAGGGCGGGAACGTCTCCGTCACGGACGGGCCGTTCACCGAGTCCAAGGAGGTCGTCGGCGGCTACGCGCTGATGCAGTGCAAGGACATGGCCGAGGCGATCGAGTGGACCAAGCGGTTCGTGAAGGTGCACGGGGAGGAGTGGACGGTCACCTGTGAGGTGCGGGAGGTCATGGAGGGCTGAGCCGGAGCCTGCTTGGCGGGACCGTCCTCCGGGTGTCTGATGGTGGGCTGTGACCTCACAGCCCACCCCGGACCTCAAGACGACCGTCGAGACCGTGTTCCGGATCGAGTCGCCCCGCGTCATCGCCGGGGTCGCCCGGATCGTGCGGGACGTCGGGATCGCGGAGGAACTGGCCCAGGACGCGCTGGTCGCGGCGCTGGAGCAGTGGCCGCGCGACGGGGTGCCGGACAACCCGGGGGCCTGGCTGACGGCCACCGCCAAGCACCGGGCGATCGACCTCGTACGCCGCCGGGAGCGGTACGCGCGCAAGCTCGCGGAGGTGGGGCGGGACCTGGAGGCGGCGGGGCCGCATCTCGACCGGCCCGCCGACCCGGACGACATCGACGACGACCTGCTCCGCCTCGTCTTCACGGCCTGCCACCCGGTGCTCTCCGCCGAGGCCCGGATCGCCCTCACCCTCCGCCTCCTCGGCGGCCTGACCACACCCGAGATCGCCCGCGCCTTCCTGGCCCCCGAGGCGACCATCGCCCAGCGCGTCGTCCGCGCCAAGCGCACGCTCGCGACGAAGAACGTCGCCTTCGAGGTGCCGTACGGCCCCGACCGCGAGGCCCGCCTCGGCTCCGTCCTCGAAGTCATCTACCTGATCTTCAACGAGGGATACGCGGCCACCGCCGGCGACGACCTGCTGCGCCCCGCGCTCTGCGAGGACGCCCTCCGACTGGCGCGCGTCCTCGCCCAGTTGATGCCCAAGGAGCCCGAGGTGCACGGTCTGGTCGCGCTGCTGGAGCTCCAGGAGTCGCGGGCCGCCGCCCGTACGGGACCGACCGGCGAACCCGTCCTCCTCAAGGACCAGGACCGGCGCCGCTGGAACCGCCTGCTCATCGCCCGCGGCTTCACCGCCCTCGGCCGCGCGACCGCCGCGGCGAGCGGCGCCCCGGGCCCGTACGCGCTCCAGGCCGCCATCGCCGCGTGCCACGCCCAGGCCCACACGTACGAGGAGACGGACTGGAACCGGATCGCCGCCCTGTACGCCCTGCTGGCCGCCCGCGCCCCGTCCCCCGTGGTCGAGCTGAACCGCGCGGTCGCCGTCTCCATGGCCGACGGCCCCGCTCCCGCCCTGGAGATCGTCGACCACCTCGCCGCCGAACCCGCCCTCCGCGACTACCACTTGCTGCCGAGCGTCCGCGGCGACCTGCTGCTCCGCCTCGGCCGTACGCGGGAGGCCCGCGCCGAGTTCGTACGGGCGGCCGGGCTCGCCCGGAACGAACGGGAACGCGCGCTGCTGCGCGCACGGGCGGAGGAGACCGGCGGCTGAGGCCAGGACCGGCGGCCGAGGGCCGCCCGCCGCCTCGTGGCACGCTTCAGACCGGGTGCCCGATCAGCATCGTCGGCGCCCCCGCTACCCGCGTCATGAAGACCGTCGCCGAACGGCGCCCCTGCGGCTTCACCTTCCTGCGCAGTTCCTCCGGCTCGACGGCCGACCCCCGCTTCTTCACGGTCAGGATGCCCACCTCGCGCTCCCGCAGCAGCGCCTTCAACTTCTTGACGTTGAAGGGGAGTTGATCGGTGATCTCGTAGGCGGTGGCGTACGGGACGGGCCGGTGCTCGTCGGCCGTGACGTACGCGATCGTGGGGTCGATCAGCCCGCCCGCCAGCTCCTCGGCGACCTCGGCGACGAGGTGGGCGCGGATCACGGCACCGTCGGGCTCGTACAAGTACCGCCCCACGGGCCGGACTTCGGGGTCCGGCAGCCCCCGGCCGCGCAGACTCCGGGGGCCGGGCAGCAGCGTCGCCCGCACCGCCCCCTCCGCCCCGGTGCCGAACCAGAGCACCGCCTCCTTCACATCGCCGCCGTCCGAGATCCACTCGGCCTCGGCCTCGGCGGGGACCGCCTCGTGCGGGATGCCCGGGGCGATCTTGAGGGCGGCTCGCGGGGCCTTGAGCGCGGTGGCGACGGCCCAGGAGAGCGGGGGCGAGTACGCCTCGGGGTCGAAGATCCGGCCACGGCCGGAGGAGCGCCGGGCGGGGTCGACGAACACGGCGTCGTACCCGGCCGTCTCCACCTCCGTCACATCCGCCTCGCGCACCTCGATCAGCCCGGCGAGGCCGAGCGCGTCGGCGTTGGCGCGGGCCACCGCCGCCGTCAGCGGGTCGCGGTCGACGGCCAGCACGCGGATTCCGGCCCGGGCGAGGGCGATCGCGTCGCCGCCGATGCCGCAGCACAGATCGGCGACGGAGGTCACGCCCAGCGCGCGCATCCGCTCCGCCCGGTACGTCGCCACGCTCGTCCGCGTCGACTGCTCGACCCCGTTCGGGGTGAAGAACATCCGGTCCGCGTCCGCCGCCCCGAACTTCACGACCGCCCGCTGCCGCAGCCTGGCCTGGCCGAGGGCCGCCGAGACCAGCTCCACCGGGTGGTCGCGGCGCAGCCGGGTCGCCACGGCCAGCTCCCGCGCCGGTTCGACTCCGCGCACCTCGTCGAGGAGGGCGCGGCCCTCGGGGGTGAGGAGGGGGGCGAGGAAGGTGGCGGGGTCGAGGTCGTTCACCGGCTCATTGTCGGTCATCGGCCAGCGGGAGAGCGGGGGCGGGGCGGTGTGGGCCACTCGGTGGATGGTCGGGGCCCGGCGGCGGTGTCGGGGCGGTGGGGAGGGGTCGCCCTGCGAGGATGCAGCGCCATGCGATTCGTACGACAAAATGATCGAAAGAGTGCGAAGCGGTCGAGGTTCCTGGGGTGGTGGGGGAGCGGCGGCGTCGCCCTGCTCGCCGCGGCGGTGCTCGTGTCCGGGTGCGCGGAGGGCGGCGCGGAGGACGCGTCGCGGAGCGGACCGGCCGGGCGACGGGCGCCCGCGGAGGCGGCCCATGGTCAGGAGCGCGGCCAGGAACGCGGGCAGCAGGGTGGGCAACGGCCCTTCGAGGCCCCCGGCGCGCGGGCGCTCGACTCGTACGCCGAGAGGCTGCGCCGGGCGCACGCCGCGCGGGTCGCCGCGGCGAAGCGCTGGGGGCTGGCGGCGGTACCGCTGACCGCGCCGGCGCCCCCGGCGCGGAAACCGGCGCTCGGCACACGCGAGGGCTTCGAGGTCGACGGCCACGAGGAGGACGGACTCCCGCCGGTCTTCACCACCGTCCCCACCCGCGACAAGGTCCTCTTCCTCACCATCGACGACGGCGCGGAGAAGGACCCCGCGTTCCTGCGCATGATGAGTGAACTGGGCATCCCCTACACCGCCTTCCTCAGCGACTACCTGGTCAAGGAGGACTACGGCTACTTCGCGCGGATGCGGGACCGGGGCGTCACCCTCCACAACCACACTCTCCACCACCGCCACCTCCCCTCCCTCTCCCACACCGCCCAGAAGCGCGAGATCTGCGGCATGCAGGACGTCATCGAGAAGCGGTACGGCAAGCGGCCGACGCTCTTCCGGCCGCCGTACGGCAACTACGACCGGGACACCCTGCGCGCCGCCAAGTCCTGCGGCATCGAGGCCGTCCCCCTCTGGAACGAGGAGGTCTTCGTCGACCGCTGGGACCACCGCGAGTCCGACCGCGAACTCCGCCCCGGTGACATCGTCCTCACCCACTTCCGCGGCCCGTCCGACTGGAAGGGCACCATGCCCGACATGATCCGCCGCTTCCTGGACCGCGCCACCGCCGAGGGCTACGCGGTGGCGAGGCTGGAGGACTACCTGTGAGGGCTGGGGGCGCTGGGCGCACGGCGCGAAGGAGGCGTGCGGTCACCCGCGCCCTGACCACCCTCTCCGCGCTCACGACCGTCGCCGTCCTGCTCCTCGCCGGATGCGCGGCCGGGCCCACCGCCCGCACCGCCCCCTTCACCGTCCCCTCCGCCCCCCGCTCCACCACCCCCGACCATCCTCACCCCCACCCGCCCCCGTACCGCCGCTGGGGCCTGCCCGCCCCCCTCGCCCCCGCGCCCGAGACCCCCGACCGGCCCCCGCGACCCCGCACGGCGGGCCCCGGGCTGCCACCCGTCGTCGACCGGGTGCGGACCCGCGACAAGGTGGTGTTCCTGACGTACGACGACGGCGCGGAGAAGGACCCCCGGTTCGTGGACATGGTCAGGGAACTGCGGCTGCCGGTGAGCATGTTCCTGACGGACAGCGTCGTGGGGCCGGGATACGGCCACTTCGCCCGGCTGCGGGCGGTCGGCGCGACCGTGCAGAACCACACGCTCGGCCACACCGGTCTGCGCGGACTGCCGTACGCCGGGCAGCGCGCCGAGATCTGCGGCCAGCAGAACAAGCTGAGGCAGCGCTTCGGCATCCGGCCGACCCTGTTCCGCCCGCCCTACGGCGTCTACGACACCACCACGCTCCGCGCCGCCGCCGACTGCGGCATCACGGCCGTCGTCCTGTGGCGCGCGTCGATGCAGATCAACGACCTCCGGTACGCGGTCGGCGACCGCCTCCGCCCCGGTGACATCGTCCTCGCCCACTTCCGGGGCCCGGAGCAGCTGAAGGGTGCGACCCTCACGGAGATGACGACCCGGCTGCTGCGCCGCGTCCAGGCCCAGGGCCTGACGGTCGGACGCCTGGAGGACTACCTCTGACACGCCGCGAGGACCGCCGCACCCCACGGCATCGGCAGCCGGAATTAGCAGTCCGCTTGACCGAGTGCTAATCGCGGTCATAGTCTCAGGTCTGGCACTCCCCCCTGGAGAGTGCCAACCAGCGACGGGCAGGTCCGGCACCCGCGACGACGGATCCACCTGGTCGCCACCTCAGACAGTTAACCCCGTGAGATCTCCGAAGGGGGAGGTCGGATCGTGACGACCACCAGCTCCAAGGTTGCCATCAAGCCGCTCGAGGACCGCATCGTGGTCCAGCCGCTCGACGCCGAGCAGACCACGGCCTCTGGCCTGGTCATCCCGGACACCGCCAAGGAGAAGCCCCAGGAGGGCGTCGTCCTGGCCGTGGGCCCGGGCCGCTTCGAGAACGGCGAGCGCCTGCCGCTCGACGTCAAGACCGGCGACATCGTGCTGTACAGCAAGTACGGCGGCACCGAGGTGAAGTACAACGGCGAGGAGTACCTCGTCCTCTCGGCTCGCGACGTGCTCGCGATCATCGAGAAGTAGTTCACCCGCTTCCTCACCGAAGCACCTTGCTTTTGAGCTGCGCCCCTGGCACCCGCGACCATAATCAGCCGGGCGTGAGGGGCGCAGTTCGTTTCACCCACGTTTTTCGAGAGGGCTGAACCGCTCCCATGGCGAAGATCCTGAAGTTCGACGAGGACGCCCGTCGCGCCCTCGAGCGCGGCGTCAACAAGCTTGCCGACACGGTCAAGGTGACGATCGGCCCCAAGGGCCGCAATGTCGTCATCGACAAGAAGTTCGGCGCCCCCACCATCACCAACGACGGCGTGACCATCGCCCGTGAGGTCGAGGTCGAGGACCCGTACGAGAACCTCGGTGCCCAGCTGGTGAAGGAGGTGGCGACCAAGACCAACGACATCGCGGGTGACGGCACCACCACCGCCACCGTGCTCGCCCAGGCGCTCGTGCGCGAGGGCCTGAAGAACGTCGCCGCGGGTGCCTCCCCGGCCGCCCTGAAGAAGGGCATCGACGCCGCGGTCAAGGCCGTGTCCGAGGAGCTCCTCGCGACCGCCCGCCCGATCGACGAGAAGTCCGACATCGCGGCCGTCGCCGGTCTGTCCGCCCAGGACAGCCAGGTCGGCGAGCTCATCGCCGAGGCGATGGACAAGGTCGGCAAGGACGGTGTCATCACCGTCGAGGAGTCCAACACCTTCGGTCTGGAGCTGGACTTCACCGAGGGCATGGCCTTCGACAAGGGCTACCTCTCGCCCTACTTCGTCACCGACCAGGAGCGTATGGAGGCCGTCCTCGACGACCCGTACATCCTCATCCACCAGGGCAAGATCGGCGCCATCGCCGACCTGCTGCCCCTGCTGGAGAAGGTCATCCAGTCCAACGCCTCGCGCCCGCTGCTGATCATCGCCGAGGACGTCGAGGGCGAGGCCCTGTCGACCCTGGTCGTCAACAAGATCCGCGGCACCTTCAACGCGGTCGCCGTCAAGGCCCCCGGCTTCGGCGACCGTCGCAAGGCGATGCTGCAGGACATGGCGACGCTGACCGGCGCGGAGGTCATCTCCGAGGAGGTCGGCCTCAAGCTCGACCAGGTCGGCCTGGACGTGCTCGGCTCCGCCCGCCGCGTCACCGTCACCAAGGACGACACCACGATCGTCGACGGCGCCGGTGACTCCGGTGCCGTGCAGGGCCGCGTCGCCCAGATCAAGGCCGAGATCGAGAACACGGACTCCGACTGGGACCGCGAGAAGCTCCAGGAGCGCCTCGCGAAGCTGGCCGGCGGCGTGTGCGTGATCAAGGTCGGCGCCGCCACCGAGGTGGAGCTGAAGGAGAAGAAGCACCGTCTGGAGGACGCCATCTCCGCGACCCGCGCCGCGGTCGAGGAGGGCATCGTCTCCGGTGGTGGCTCCGCGCTCGTCCACGCCGTGAAGGTCCTGGAGGGCAACCTCGGCAAGACCGGCGACGAGGCCACCGGTGTGGCCGTCGTCCGCAAGGCCGCCGTCGAGCCGCTGCGCTGGATCGCGGAGAACGCGGGCCTCGAGGGCTACGTCATCACCTCCAAGGTCGCCGAGCTGGACAAGGGCCAGGGCTTCAACGCCGCCACCGGCGAGTACGGCGACCTGGTCAAGTCCGGTGTCATCGACCCGGTCAAGGTCACCCGCTCCGCCCTGGAGAACGCCGCCTCCATCGCCTCCCTCCTCCTGACGACCGAGACCCTGGTCGTCGAGAAGAAGGAAGAGGAGCCGGCCGACGCGGGCCACGGCGGCCACGGCCACGCCCACTGACGTACGACGTCGGTAAGCCGTAGGAAAGGCCCGGCACCCCTCGGGGGTGCCGGGCCTTTCCGCGCCCCACCCCCGGCTGTCTCGGCTACTTCTCCAGGTCGTCGAGCGCTCCCAACTGCCCCATCAGCCCCAGCCGGTCGTACTCCCACCAGCCCTCGACGATCTTCCCGTCGGGGGAGCACCGCTGCACGAGCGTCCCCGTCATCCGGACCTTCCGCCCACTGGCCGCGATCCCGAGGAAGTCCCCGTGGTGGGTCGCGTTCCAGGTCCACCGCGTGCAGACCCGGTCGTCCTGGGCGATCTGGTCCTCCACGGTGAACTCGAAGTCGAACCCGCCCCGCCACATCTCGACGGTCCGCCGGAACGCGTCCATCCCGATGGCGTCCGGCTCGTCGGAGGGAACGTGGTCGTGGTAGTCCTCCACGAGCAGATCGTCGAGCGGCGGCAGTTCGCCCTCCGTCGCGATCGTCGCCAGGAACCGCCGCGCGGTCGCCGCGTACAACTGCTCGTCCCGCACCACGTCCAGATCCGTGAACGTGGGCACCTCGTCGCAGAGCGCCACCATCTCCTGGAAGATCCGGTCCGTCTCCGGCAGTTTCGAGTTCCGCATCGCCTCCTCGTACGACGGGAACTCCACGATCTCCACGAAGTGCGCCCCGTCCGACCGGTCCTTCCCGATCAGACTGTGCGTGGCCGTCCGCCTGCCCCTGGTCTGCTCGACCCATGTGTCCATCAGCCGGTTCATCTCGTCGAACCGACTGGTCCTGCAGTCGATGAGCTGCACGAATGTCATGATGCGCCGCCTCCCGGCCCCCCTGGGTCCGGATGAACGATTCCATTGTCCCGCGGCGCCGCCTCCCTCTCACCCGCTGGCGCCGCGCCCCCGACGGCTACTGCGGCCCGTACTTGCGCCCCGTCTTCGAGCTGATCCCGCCCAGCAGCCCGCGCGGCACCACCTTCACCACACCCATCAGGGCCTTGTAGCGGGGGTCGGGGATGGAGACGGTCCGGCCGCGGGAGAGGTCGGCGAGGGCGGCGGTGACGAGTTTGTCGGCGTCGAGCCACATCCAGGACGGGATGTTGTCGGTGCCCATGCCGGCCCGGTCGTGGAACTCGGTGCGGACGAAGCCGGGGCACAGGGCCATGAGCCGGACACCGGTACCGGCCAGATCGCGCGCGGCGCCCTGGGTGAACTGCACGACCCACGCCTTCGAGGCCCCGTACGTACCGCGCGGCACGAACGCGGCCACCGAGGCGACATTGACGACCCCGCCGCGACCGCGTTCGCGCATGGCCTCGGACGCCGCCGACGTCAGACGCAGCACCGCCTCGCAGTGGACCTTGAGCATCCGCAGCTCGTCGGCCATGGAGACGTCGAGATAGCGGCCCTTGTTGCCGAAACCGGCGTTGTTGATCAGCAGGTCGACCGGGTTCCTGCGGTCGGCCAGCCGCCGCGCCACCGTCTCGATGCCGTCGTCCTCCGCGAGGTCGGCCGTCAGCACCTCCGCCTCGATGCCGTGCCGGTCGTGCAGTTCGGTCGCCTGCTCCCGCAGCCGCTTGGTGTCACGCGCCACCAGCACCAGGTTGTGCCCGTCCGCCGCCAGCCGCCGCGCGAAGGCGGCACCGATCCCCGCGGTCGATCCCGTAATCAGAGCCGTTGTCATGGCGCAAGCGTAGTGACCGGGACTGTGCGCATCCGTGTGCTCCACCGCACGTTCACCAGCGTCTTCGCCCGCCCCTCGGTGAACACCCGCCCCGGCGCGGCACCTTCACCGGCGCCCCGCACGGGACCGGCCCGTCATCCCTGCGCCGCCACGTACTTCCGCGCGATCTCCAGCACCTCGGGATGCAACGCCTCACCCGCCGCCAACAGCCTCGGCAGCAGGGAGTGTTGATCCATCATGGCGCGGAAGACGAGAGCCACGGTGACGTCGTGGTCCGGTCGGTGGACGATCTCGATCGGGTCGCCCGCACGGATCTCGCCCGGCTCGATCACCCGCAGATACGCGCCGGGCGCGCCCTGGCGCGTGAAGCGCTTGACCCACTGCCGTTCACCCAGGTGGCGCTGGAAGTTGAGACAGGGAACGCGGCCGGAGGTGATCTCCAGGACCACCTCGGAGCCGATCCGCCAGCGCTCGCCGACGAGGGCGCCGGAGACGTCGAGCCCCTCGGTGGTGAGGTTCTCGCCGAAGGTAC
Source organism: Streptomyces griseiscabiei (assembly GCF_020010925.1). Classification (NCBI taxonomy): domain Bacteria; kingdom Bacillati; phylum Actinomycetota; class Actinomycetes; order Kitasatosporales; family Streptomycetaceae; genus Streptomyces; species Streptomyces griseiscabiei. The sequence continues at coordinate 1,013,868 of NZ_JAGJBZ010000003.1, forward strand.
CGCTGGGCAGCGTACGGTCCAGTTCGCGCTCCCAGCCGTCCAGGTCCTCGCGGGCGAAGGCGTAGACCGCCTGGTCGTCGCCGCCGTGGTGCTTGGTGTTGCACACCGCGTCCCCGGCCACCCCGCTGGCCCCGACGCCCTTGGGCCCGGGTGCGAACACCCGCACCGGCCCGTCCACCGGCCGTTTGTCGATGCCCGAGACCCGCTTCGACTCCTCCACGACGTCGACGGCCTTGGGACGCCCCACATTCAGTGACAGAAGCTTCATACGGGCACGGTATGCCGCCGGGGGTCAAAGCGTCGACGCGATATTCAGCACCCTGCCCAAGCCCCGCTTATGCTCGACCCCGTGATCGAGGCCCGCCATCTCCGTGTCCTGCGCGCCGTCGCCGCCACCGGCTCCTTCTCGGCGGCCGGCCGCGAACTCGGCTGCACCCAGCCCGCCGTGAGCCAGCAGATGAAAGCGCTGGAATCCTCCGTCGGCACCCCGCTGCTGGTCCGCGGCGCCCGGGAGATGCGGCTGACCCAGGCGGGCGAGGCGCTCGTACGGCACGCGGCCGGCATCCTCGCCGGGCTCACCGCGGCCGAGGAGGAGGTCGCCGCCATCGCGGGACTGCGCGCCGGACGGGTCCGCCTGGTCTCCTTCCCCAGCGGCAGCTCCACCCTGGTCCCCACCGCCCTGGCCGCCCTGCGCGCCGCGCACCCCGGCACCCGTGTCTCCCTGGAGGAGGCCGAACCGCCGCGCTCGGTCGGGATGCTCCGCGAGGGCGACTGCGACATCGCGCTGGCCTTCCGTTACGAGGGCGCGCCCGGCGCGGAGGAGGGGGAGTGGGACGACCTGGTCGTACGCCCCCTGCTCACGGACCGGCTCGTCGGGCTCGTGCCCGAGGGGCACCGGCTGGCGCGCACGGGGTCCGTCGGCATCGGGGAACTCGCCGGGGAACCCTGGATCGCCGGCTGTCCGCGCTGCCGGGGGCAGCTGGTGCGGATCTGTGAGAGCGAGGGCTTCACGCCCCGTATCGACTTCGCGACCGACGACTACCCGGCGGTGGTCGGCCTGGTGGGCGCGGGCCTCGGCGTGGCCGTCCTGCCGGAGCTGGCCATCGAGTCCGTACGCACCGAGGGGGTGCGGACGGTGTCGGTCGAGCCCGCGGTGCGCCGGGAGATCGTGGCGCTCACGCTCCCGGACCTGGCCCGGGTGCCCACGGTCGCGGCGACGCTGGACCGGCTCGCCGGAGCGGCCGCGCGGTAGCGCTCGCGCGGGAGGGCCGGGCGGACGCCCGCCCTTGCAAAAACGTTCCTTCAGGTGTTCGAACCGGCGTCGGTCCCGGACGCGGACGCCGTCACCAGCCGGTGGCGCGCCCTGCCCATGAGTTCCTCGCGCTCGTCCTCGGTCAGCCCGCCCCACACGCCGTACGGCTCGCGCACCGCGAGGGCGTGGGCCGCGCACTGCGCGCGCACCGGGCATCTCATGCAGACCTCCTTGGCCGAGTTCTCACGAGCGCTCCGTGCCGCACCGCGTTCTCCTTCGGGGTGGAAGAAGAGTGAGCTGTCGACCCCACGGCAGGCCGCGAGGAGCTGCCAGTCCCACAGATCAGCGTTCGGTCCGGGAAGGCGGGAGAAATCTGCCATTACGTGTCCCCTTGTTGCCGTTCTGGTAGGAGATGTTGCCCATGACCGTACATCGACTATCTAAGGAGATGAAAATATGACTCATTGCGAATCTAGCCTCAGACACCAACAAATGGGAAGAAAAACGGCTGAATGGGGCATAGGTTGTGGTGAAACATTGAGGGTCCGTTGTGCATGTCTGCACCGTGTGCGCGCCCTCACGTAGAGTGCCGAAGGTGGCCGGCCATCCCGTAACTCTTTCGAGTGACCGTCGTTGAGACGGGCGGAGGCGGTTGAAAGAACAAGCGCTCGGGCAGGCGTTCGTGTCCGCTCGTGAGCGTCGACCGCACAGGTGACGATTTCGTACCAGCCTGGAGGCTCAAGGTGACGCGCATCAGCTGCGGAGGGCGGCCATGACATCCGTCCTCGTCTGCGACGACTCCCCGCTTGCCCGAGAGGCGCTGCGCCGCGCGGTGGCGACCGTGCCCGGCGTCGAGCGCGTGACCACGGCGGCCAACGGCGAGGAAGTCCTCCGCCGCTGGGGGGCCGACCGCTCGGATCTGATTCTGATGGACGTACGCATGCCCGGACTGGGCGGCGTCGAGACCGTACGGCGGCTGCTGTCCGCCGACCCCGGGGCGCGCATCATCATGCTCACCGTCGCCGAGGACCTGGACGGCGTGGCCCTCGCGGTCGCCGCCGGCGCCCGGGGCTACCTGCACAAGGACGCCTCCCGCGCGGAACTGCGCGCCACGGTGACGCAGGCCCTCGCCGACCCGACCTGGCGGCTCGCCCCGCGTCGGCTGCGCTCCGCCGAGATGGGCGCCGCGCCCACCCTCACCGCACGCGAGATCCAGGTGCTGGAGGGCATGAGCCACGGCCGTTCCAACGCCGAGATCGGCCGCGAGCTGTTCCTCTCCGAGGACACCGTCAAGACCCACGCCCGGCGGCTGTTCAAGAAGCTCGGCGCCTCGGACCGCGCGCACGCGGTGGCGCTCGGCTTCCGCTGGGGTCTGGTTCGCTAGGTGAGCCGCGACGGGGGTTCGGGAATCCCCGCCTGCCGAGAGGCGGGCGGGGGCGCTGACCGCCAGGTGGGCCGGGGTGCTCACACCGAGGTCGGCGGGGATGCTCACGCCCAGGTGAGCGGGGCCGGGCGGAGGCCCGCTGCTCGTTTCGCCGCGGATGCCGCATCCTTGAGGTGTGGAGTTCCTCGGGGAGCAGTCGAACGAGCGGGAGGGGAGGGCGCAGGAGATGAGTTCCGGCGCGCCTGCTCATAACGCTTCGGTGCACAACCACGGACGTGGCGCCACGGACCGGCCGGCCGCAAGGCACCATGGACCGATGCGCGACGACGAGACGACAGTGATCGGTGCGCTCGTGCATCGCGCGGTCGACGGGGACGAGCAGGCCACGCACGATCTGCTCGCCCATGTCCATCCCTTGGCGCTGCGCTACTGCCGCACCCGTCTGTCCCGGCTGCCGGGCGACGCGCGGCACTTCGTGGAGGACCTGGCGCAGGAGGTCTGTGTCGCCGTCCTCCTCGCGCTGCCGCGCTACAAGGACACCGGAAGGCCGTTCGAGGCGTTCGTCTTCGCCATCGCCGGCCACAAGGTCGCCGACCTGCAGCGCGCCGCGATGCGCCACCCCGGGTCGACGGCGGTCCCCTCCGACGAGATGCCGGAGCGCCCCGACGACTCCCTGGGTCCCGAGGAGCGCGCCCTGCTCAGCAGCGACGCCGAGTGGGCCAAGAAACTCCTCGCCAACCTCCCCGAGAACCAGCGGGAACTGCTGCTGCTGCGCATCGCGGTGGGGCTCACGGCCGAGGAGACCGGACAGATGCTGGGCATGTCACCGGGCGCGGTCCGGGTGGCCCAGCACCGGGCGCTCAGCAGACTCCGGGCGCTGGCGGAGCAGTAGCCGCACAGGCTCTCCGGGCGTCCCGCCTGAACAGGCGGGGCGCCTTTTCCGTACGTACCGGCGCGGCTTCCGTACGAACATACGAAGCCCGGCCGTCCCTTCGTACCGTGGAATGTGTGCTCCGCGCTTCCCGTTAGCATGGACATCCGCACCGATCAAGGCCATTTGGGGAAGGTGTCATGACTGCCAACGTCGACGGAGTGCCCGGAAAATTCGCGACGCTCGGGCTGACCTACGACGACGTGCTGCTGCTGCCGGGCGCGTCGGACATGGCGCCCGACGAGATCGACACCGCCTCGTACGTCTCCAGGAACGTGCGGGTGAACATCCCGCTGCTCTCGGCCGCGATGGACAAGGTCACCGAGTCCCGGATGGCCATCGCCATGGCCCGCCAGGGCGGCGTCGGTGTACTGCACCGCAACCTGTCCATCGAGGACCAGGCCAACCAGGTCGACCTGGTGAAGCGCTCCGAGTCCGGCATGGTCGCCGACCCGATCACCGTGCACCCGGACGCCACGCTCGCCGAGGCCGACGCGCTGTGCGCCAAGTTCCGCATCAGCGGCGTACCGGTGACGGACGGCAACAAGAAGCTGCTCGGCATCGTCACCAACCGCGACATGGCCTTCGAGTCCGACCGCTCGCGCCAGGTCCGCGAGGTCATGACGCCGATGCCGCTGGTCACCGGCAAGGTGGGCATCTCCGGCGTCGAGGCCATGGAGCTGCTGCGCAAGCACAAGATCGAGAAGCTGCCGCTGGTCGACGACGGAGGCATCCTCAAGGGCCTCATCACGGTCAAGGACTTCGTCAAGGCCGAGAAGTACCCGCACGCGGCGAAGGACGGCGAGGGCCGGCTCCTCGTCGGCGCCGCCGTCGGTGTCGCCGGGGACTCCTTCGAGCGCGCCCAGGCCCTCATCGAGAACGGCGTCGACTTCATCGTCGTCGACACCGCCCACGGCCACTCCCGGCTGGTCGGCGACATGGTCGCCAAGATCAAGTCGAACTCCTCCGGCGTCGACGTCATCGGCGGCAACATCGCCACCCGTGACGGCGCCCAGGCCCTCATCGACGCCGGCGTGGACGGCATCAAGGTCGGCGTCGGCCCCGGCTCCATCTGTACGACCCGTGTCGTCGCCGGTATCGGCGTCCCGCAGGTCACCGCCATCTACGAGGCCTCCCTCGCCGCCAAGGAGGCCGGTATCCCGGTCATCGGCGACGGTGGCCTGCAGTACTCCGGCGACATCGCCAAGGCCCTGGTCGCGGGCGCCGACACCGTGATGCTGGGCTCGCTGCTCGCGGGCTGCGCCGAGTCGCCGGGCGAGCTGATGTTCATCAACGGCAAGCAGTTCAAGTCGTACCGGGGCATGGGCTCGCTGGGCGCGATGCAGTCGCGCGGCGACCGCAAGTCGTTCTCCAAGGACCGCTACTTCCAGGAGGGCGTCGCCTCCGACGAGCAGCTCGTCCCCGAGGGCATCGAGGGCCAGGTGCCCTACCGCGGTCCGCTCTCCTCGGTCGTCCACCAGCTGGTCGGCGGTCTGCGCCAGTCGATGTTCTACGTCGGCGGCCGTACCGTCCCGGACCTCCAGGCCAATGGCCGGTTCGTCCGGATCACCTCCGCGGGCCTCAAGGAGAGCCACCCGCACGACATCCAGATGACGGTCGAGGCGCCGAACTACAGCCGTAAGTAGCCGTACGTAGTCGCCAGGCTTCGCGAGGGCGGCCCCGGGGCATCCGGGGCCGCCCTCGTCGTGCCCGTCGGCGATACTGGTAGACGCTGAACGCATCAGGGAAAGGCCACAGACGTGACTGAGATCGAGATCGGGCGCGGCAAGCGCGGCCGCCGGGCGTACGCCTTCGACGACATCGCCGTCGTCCCCAGCCGCCGTACGCGGGACCCGAAGGAGGTCTCGATCGCCTGGCAGATCGACGCCTACCGCTTCGAGCTGCCGTTCCTGGCCGCCCCCATGGACTCGGTCGTCTCCCCGGCCACCGCGATCCGCATCGGCGAGCTGGGCGGGCTCGGCGTCCTCAACCTCGAAGGGCTCTGGACGCGGTACGAGGACCCGCAGCCGCTGCTCGACGAGATCACCGGCCTGCCCGACGAGGCCGCGACCCGCCGCCTCCAGGAGATCTACGCCGCTCCCATCAAGGAGGAGCTGATCGGGCAGCGCATCAAGGAGGTGCGCGACTCCGGTGTGGTCACCGCCGCCGCGCTCTCGCCGCAGCGCACCGCCCAGTTCTCCAAGGCCGTCGTGGACGCGGGCGTCGACATCTTCGTCATCCGCGGGACGACCGTGTCGGCGGAGCACGTCTCCGGCTCGCACGAGCCGCTGAACCTGAAGCAGTTCATCTACGAGCTGGACGTCCCCGTGATCGTCGGCGGCTGCGCCACCTACACGGCCGCCCTGCACCTGATGCGCACCGGCGCGGCCGGTGTCCTCGTCGGCTTCGGCGGCGGCGCGGCGCACACCACGCGCAACGTGCTCGGCATCCGGGTCCCGATGGCCACGGCGGTCGCCGACGTCGCCGCCGCCCGCCGGGACTACATGGACGAGTCCGGCGGCCGGTACGTCCACGTCATCGCCGACGGCGGTGTCGGCTGGTCCGGCGACATCCCGAAGGCCATCGCCTGCGGCGCGGACGCCGTGATGATGGGCTCGCCGCTGGCCCGCGCGACGGACGCGCCCGGCAAGGGCAACCATTGGGGCATGGAGGCGGTGAACGAGGAGCTGCCGCGTGGCAAGAAGGTCGACCTCGGCACCGTCGGCACGATCGAGGAGGTCCTCACCGGGCCCTCGCACACGCCCGACGGCTCCATGAACCTCTTCGGTGCGCTGCGGCGGGCGATGGCCACGACCGGGTACAGCGAGCTGAAGGAGTTCCAGCGCGTCGAGGTGACGGTGGCGGACTCGCAGCACATGCGGTGAGCTGACGCTGCGCTCGGCTTGAGCGGGGTTTGGGGCTCGGTCGCCTGAGGGCGACCGGGCCCTTTCGCGTGCCCAAGTGGGCTGGTGGGGGCGTGAGTTGCGGGGGCGGGAGCGTGCGGTTGTGTTCGGGGCGAATGTGGGCCGAACGGGCGTAGCCGGGCGATAGCGTTCGTGTCCGGCGCCCCAGCTTGGCTGGGAGCCCCCTTCCAAGGACACGATCCGGACCCCGCCCTCGGGGCCCGGCCCGATTCCGACGGACCGTCCACCGGGCACTGGGCGGTGTCGTGGAAGGGGGCGCCCATGGGACGTCACCGCAAGCCCACTCGCTGGGACCGGATCCGTCTGCGGATGGTGAAGTGCCGGAGGAGGTGGATCTTGCGGATTTACGGATGGTGAGCGGCCGCCCCCATGTCAACTAGGGGCGGACACTCCGTGAACCATCCAGGAGCTCGTCGCAGTGTCCGCTGCGGCGGGCTCCGCCTGATTCCGTACGGTACCGGTGGAGGCGGGCGGCTGCCAGCGGCCCCGGAGGCCAGGGCTGTGTCGTGCGCCCCCTCTCACAACCTGTGCGCCGCCCCCGTGGGCGTGGCTCCCCGCGTGTCCAGCAGCAGTTGCGCCTTCACCGACAGGCCCTGGAGGTCGTAGGTGCGGTGCTGCTGGAGGAGGATCGTCAGGTCGGCGTCGGCGGTGGCCTCGTAGAGGGAGTCGGCGCGGGGGATGGGGCGGTCGAGGACGCTCCAGGTGGGGATGTGCGGGTCGTGGTAGCTGACGTGGGCGCCGAGTTCGATGAGGCGGCGGGCGATCTCGTCGGCGGGGGTGCCCTGTTGGTCGGGGACGTCGGGCTTGTAGGTGACGCCCAGCAGGAGGACGCGGGCGCCCCGGGCCGACTTGCCGTGCTCGTTGAGGAGGGTGGCGGCGCGCTGGACGACGTACTGGGGCATGCGGTGGTTGACCCGCTGGGCCAGTTCGACCATGCGCAGCGAGCGGGGGGCGTGGCCCGCGAGGTCCTGGGGGAGGGCGTGGCCGCCGACGCCGGGGCCGGGGCGGAAGGCCTGGAAGCCGAAGGGCTTGGTCTCGGCGCAGCGGATGACGTCCCAGAGGTCGACGTTCAGGTCGTGGCAGAGGGCCGCCATCTCGTTGACCAGGGCGATGTTGACGTGGCGGTAGTTGGTCTCCAGGAGGTGGACCGTCTCGGCCTCGCGCAGGCCACGCGCGCGTACCACCTTGTCGGTGAGGCGGCCGTAGAAGGCCGCCGCCGATTCCGTGCAGGCGGGGGTGAGGCCGCCGATCACCTTCGGGGTGTTGGCGGGGCCGAAGGCGCGGCTGCCCGGGTCGACGCGGGGCGGGGAGTAGGCGAGGTGGAAGTCGCGGCCCGCGCGCAGCCCTGAGCCCTCTTCGAGGAGGGGGCGCAGGAGTTCCTCGGTGGTGCCCGGGGGGACCGGGGACTCCAGGATGACCGTGGTGTGCGGGCGCAGCCGGGCGGCCAGGGTGCGGGCGGCCTCCTCGACGCGGGTGAGGTCGAGCGAGCCGTCGGCGCCCGGGGCGGTGGGCGCGCAGATCACCGCCGTACGGACGCGGCCGAGTTCGGCGGGGCTGGTGGTGGGCTTGAAGCCGCGGGCCAGCATGCGGCGCAGTTCGCCGGAGGTGAGGGAGCCGGAGTCGGGGCCGGTGCGGTAACCGAGCGTGGCGATGCCGGCGGCGACGGCGGCCTGGGCCAGCGGCAGCCCCAATTGGCCGAGTCCGATGACGGCGAGATCTGCGGGCATGGCGTGTGGCCGTCCTTCCCAATAACCGAAGCGGGACAGGCGCGCAAGCCCGGTGGACTGGATGAGCGAGCGCAATGTCACACTAGGAGTAAATATGACCGATATGCGGGATTGCGTCATTCTTTCTCTGTGCGCGTCCTGCGGAGTTATCCACAGGCTGAGGGCGGGTGGTGGCCGAAGTCGGGCGACACGGTCAGAATTCTGGGCAGGGGAGACGGACGGGGTCAGCGCGACGGAGAGCGGGAGGCAGCGGTGAGGACAGCGGCACTGGGACCGGCGCAGCGGGCCGAGTCACTGGCGGGTATGGCCGAGCGCGAGCTGGACGTGCTGGTCGTGGGCGGCGGCGTGGTCGGCGCGGGCACGGCGCTGGACGCCGTGACCCGGGGTCTGTCCACGGGCCTGGTCGAGGCGCGTGACTGGGCGTCGGGCACCTCCAGCCGGTCCAGCAAACTGATCCACGGCGGGCTGCGCTATCTGGAGATGCTCGACTTCGCCCTCGTCCGCGAGGCGTTGAAGGAGCGCGGGCTGCTGCTGGAGCGCCTGGCGCCACATCTGGTGAAGCCCGTCCCGTTCCTCTATCCCTTGCAGCACAAGGGCTGGGAGCGGTGGTACGCGGGCTCGGGCGTCGCGATGTACGACGCGATGTCGATGGCACGCGGGCACGGGCGCGGGCTGCCGGTGCACCGCCATCTGACGCGCCACCACGCGCTGCGGATCGCGCCCTGTCTGAAGAAGGACGCGCTGACCGGGGCGTTGCAGTACTACGACGCCCAGATGGACGACGCGCGGTATGTGGCCACCATGGTGCGCACGGCCGCCTCGTACGGGGCGAAGGTCGCCAACCGGGCGCGGGTGACCGGGTTCCTGCGGGAGGGCGAGCGGGTCGTCGGGGCGCGGGTGCAGGACGTCGAGGGCGGCGGGGAGTACGAGATCCGCGCCCGGCAGGTGGTGAACGCGACCGGGGTGTGGACCGACGACACCCAGGCGATGGTCGGCGAGCGCGGGCAGTTCCACGTCCGGGCCTCCAAGGGCATCCATCTGGTCGTACCGAAGGACCGGATCCACTCCACGTCCGGGCTGATCCTGCGCACCGAGAAGTCCGTGCTGTTCGTGATCCCCTGGGGGCGGCACTGGATCGTGGGGACGACCGACACCGACTGGGATCTCGACAAGGCGCATCCGGCGGCGTCCAGCGCGGACATCGACTATCTGCTGGAGCATGTGAACTCCGTGCTGGCGGTGCCCCTGACGCGGGACGACGTGCAGGGGGTGTACGCGGGGCTGCGGCCGTTGCTCGCGGGCGAGTCGGACGCCACGAGCAAGCTCTCGCGCGAGCACATCGTGGCGCATCCGGTGCCCGGGCTGGTGGTGGTGGCCGGCGGCAAGTACACGACGTACCGGGTCATGGCCAAGGACGCGGTGGACGCCGCCGTGCACGGGCTGGACCAGCGGGTCGCGGAGTGCGTCACCGAGGATGTGCCGCTGCTGGGGGCGGAGGGGTACCGGGCGCTGTGGAACGCGCGGGCGCGGATCGCGGCGAGCACGGGGCTTCATGTGGTGCGCGTGGAGCATCTGTTGAACCGGTACGGGTCGGCGACCGAGGAGGTGCTCGATCTGATCGCGGCCGATCCGTCGATGGGGGAGCCGTTGCAGGCGGCCGACGACTATCTGCGGGCCGAGGTGGTGTACGCGGCCTCGCACGAGGGGGCGCGGCATCTCGACGACGTGCTGACGCGGCGGACGCGGATCTCGATCGAGACGTTCGACCGGGGGACGCGGAGTGCGCGGGAGGCGGCGGAGTTGATGGCTCCGGTGCTCGGGTGGGACGCGGATCAGGTCGAGCGGGAGGTTCAGCACTATGAGAAGAGGGTGGAGGCGGAGCGGGAGTCGCAGCGGCAGCCGGACGATCTGACGGCGGACGCGGCCCGGTTGGGGGCGCCGGACATCGTGCCGTTGTAGACCGCGTCGACGCGCACCCCGACGCGCACCCGCTGTCGCCCTTTCGGCCCGTCCCCCGGCACCGGACGGGCCGAAGAGCCCTGGGCCGGGCCGGAATGGAGTGGACTCGGGCCGGAATGTGGTGGCCCGTGGCTGGTTGAGGGGGCCCTGGGCGTGGGGCGGTTGGCGGGTGGGTGACAATGGAGGCTCTGTCAGGGCGGGTTGTATGAGGGGACGCATGTCGGAGGCGGAGCGGGCTGGGGATTCCCGTCAGGACAAGGACGCACGTCTCCTCGCCGGGCGGTACCGGCTGGGAGGGGTCCTCGGTCGCGGCGGTATGGGCACGGTGTGGCGTGCCGAGGACGAGACGTTGGGCCGTACGGTCGCCGTCAAGGAGCTGAGGTTCCCGTCGAGCATCGACGCGGACGAGAAACGGCGGCTCATCACGCGCACGCTGCGCGAGGCCAAGGCGATCGCGCGGATCCGTAACAACGCCGCGGTGACGGTGTTCGACGTCGTGCACGAGGACGACCGGCCGTGGATCGTGATGGAGCTCGTCGAGGGCAAGTCCCTCGCCGAGGTCATCCGCGAGGACGGGGTGCTCGAACCGAGGCGGGCCGCCGAGGTGGGCCTCGCCATCCTCGACGTGCTGCGCGCCGCGCACCGCGAGGGCATCCTGCACCGGGACGTGAAGCCGTCGAACGTCCTCATCGACAAGCACGACGGCCGGGTCGTCCTCACCGACTTCGGTATCGCCCAGGTCGAGGGCGACCCCTCCATCACCTCGACCGGCATGCTCGTGGGCGCGCCCTCGTACATCTCGCCGGAGCGGGCGCGCGGGCACAAGCCCGGTCCCGCGGCGGACCTGTGGTCGCTCGGCGGTCTGCTCTACGCGGCGGTCGAGGGGGTGCCGCCCTACGACAAGGGGTCGGCCATAGCGACACTGACCGCGGTGATGACCGAGCCGGTGCCCGAGCCGAAGCGCGCCGGGGCCCTCAAGGACGTCATCTTCGGGCTGCTGACCAAGGATCCCGAGCGGCGGCTCGACGACGCCGGTGCGCGGGCGATGCTCAACACCGTGATGCACGCGCCCGACCCGAAGGACGTCGACCCGGTCGACGCGACGCGGGTCGTGCCGTTGCCGCCGGTGCCGGAGGAGCGTCCGAAGAAGGGCGGCTCCGGGGCCGGTTCCGGGAGCAAGGGCGGTGGCGGCGAGCGGCCGCGGGCGCCCCGGTGGTCCATGCGCAAGAACGCGGCCGGGGCCGCGGCGGGAGCCGGCGCCGGGGCCGCGGCCGTCGGTGCCGGTTCCGGCTCTTCCGGGTCCGGGGCGGGCGGTGCCGCCGGCGGGGTGCTCGGTGGGACCTCCGGTGGAGCCGGGGGTGGTGCGCAGTCCGCGGCCGGGTCTCCGGCGGTCGTGACGACCAGGTCCGCTTCCGTCGGGGTGGCGTCGGGTGCCGATGCCGCGAAGGCCGGCGCCGGCTCCGCGCGGAGCACGGGCAGGCCGGCGGCCGGGGTGCCCGGCCCGCGCGGCGCTGGTGGGGGCGCGGGCGTCGGCGCGGGGAACTCGGGTTCGGCGGGACGGACTTCCGGATGGCCCGAGATGACGCCGCCGGATCTGCCGCCGCGTCCGGTGCCCAGGGCGCCGATCACCGACGTGGTGTCACGGCGGACGCTGGCCGTCATCGCGGTCGCCGTGGTGCTGGTCGTCCTCGGGACCGTCCTGGCCCTCACCCTCGGCGGTGACGACGGCAGTTCGAACGACAGCAAGGGCGCCGACACCAAGGCGGCCGCGTCCAGCGGGTCGGCGTCGGGGAGCGACGCCGACGGCAAGGACGCGGGCGGCGACACGAGCGCGGACAAGGACAAGGGCAAGGGGTCCGACCCCAGTCCGGACGGGGACGTCACGGACGAGGCCGACGGCTCGGGCGGCTCCGGCGGCAGTTCGCCGAGCCCCTCGGGTGGGGCCGGCGGACCGGTGGACGGCGACGGTTCCGGCGGCTCGGGCAGCATCGCGACCGAGACGTACAAGAGCGGTCAGGGGTTCTCGATCGGGCTGCCCGAGGGGTGGAAGTACCAATCCACCGACGCGGCGGGGGCCCGCTTCTCCGGCCCCGACGGACAGCGGCTGCTCGTCGGGTGGACGACCACCCCGAAGAGCGACCCGGTCGCGGACTGGAAGAACCAAGAGCGGTACATGACGCGCTCGCAGTACAAGCGGATCCGAATAGAGGCGGTGGACTACCGGGGCTGGAACGCGGCCGACTGGGAGTTCACCTATATGGAGAGCGGCACGAAGAACCGGTCGATCGACCGTGGATTCGTCGTCGATTCCCAGCAGGGATACGCGCTGATGTACACGGCGAAGGCGGCCAAGTGGAGCGGTGAGCTGCGCAAGGACACCTGGAAGACGTTCACGGGGACGTTCGAGCCGAAGTCGTGAGGCGAGTCGTGAGGCGGTGCGCGCGCGGGGGCGCGTCCGGACGGGTGTTGTGCGCCGGGGTGTTCGAGGCTTCGGCCGTGTGCGGTTTCGTGCCTCAGCTCGGGGTGCCGGTCGGGGGCGTGCGGGGGCGCGGGTCGGGGTGAGCGCGCTCGATATGAGCTCGGCTTCGGGAGTTGTGCCCGCCGGGTGAGTTCGGGGACCGGTCTTCCGGGGAAGATCGGATGCGTTCGAGCGCATTCGAGACGAACGAGATATCGCATCGAGTCAATGTGAGTTGCCTCCGGCACGTATCGTGAAGGGCTGCGGACCGTACGCATCCAGAACGGAACGGGTCGCGGGGCGAGCGGAATTGACCGATCTGGCGGCCGGGGGAGGGCATTGTGGACGAATACGCGGGGCGAGTGCTCGCCGACCGCTATCGCCTGCCGCTGCCGCCCTCCGACGAGTACGAGATCGCCTCCGAGCTGCGGGCCTTCGACACCTACAGCGGACAGGAAGTCCTGGTACGGCAGGTGCCGTTGCCCGAGGTCGTCGAGGCGGAGGTGCTCGACGCCGACGGACTGCCCGAGGGGTACGTGGCCCGGGACGGCGGCGGCCGACGGGGCACGGCGCGGACCACCCGCCGGTCCACGGACCCGGCCGTACGGCGGGCCATCGAGGCGGCGCAGGCCGCCGCGCAGATCCCCGACCATCCGCGGCTCGACCAGGTCTTCGACGTGTTCGCCGAGGGCGGCTCGTTGTGGATAGTGAGCGAACTGGTGTCCGCACGGACGCTGGAGGCGCTCCTCGCCGAGCAGGTGCTGACCCCGTACCGCGCGGCCGAGGTCGCCTCCGACGTGCTCACCGCGCTGCGGGCGCTGCACGCCCATGGCTGGGTCCACCGCAACATCACCGCTCGTACGGTGCTGGTCTGCGACGACGGCCGGGTGATGCTGACCGGGCTGGCGGTCGGGGCGGCGGAAGAGGCCTTGTGCGGCTACGACCCGGTGCCCGCGCGGGAGTTCGAGGACACGCCGCCCGCAGGGTCCGCCGGAGCGCCTGCCCCGGGGCCCGGCGGGAGTCGGGCCGACGCGATCGCACGGCGGGAGCCGGTGCCGCCCGGCGGGAGCGGCGGTACGTTCGGCGGGTCCCGTGGCGGTGGGCCCGGTGCGGCTGTCGGGCCCGGTGCGTCGGGTGGGCCCGGGGGGTCGGCCGGCGTGGTCGGGGATCCCGAGGCCGCCCGGCGGGCCGCGATAGAGGCGCGGGCGGGCAGCTCGGCGGCTCCGGGCGCGAACCCCTCCGGGGGGCAGCGCGCGCTGGAGTCCGGCGGGGACGCCCGTGCGGCGCGGGCGGGTGCGATCGCGGCGTATCGCGCGGGTGCGCGGGCCGCGGCCCGGGTGCAGGACGACCAGCGGGGCGGGCCGGGCACGGCGTTGCCCGCGCAGCGGCCGGCGCCCCAGGACGGCGCGAGCACGGCGGCGGGCGTGGGGCGGGACGGCGGGGCGACCCGCCCGGTGCCGCTGCACCACATCGCCGACCCCTACGGCGTCCTCGCGAACGGCGGTGCCACCAGCGCCTGGCACGGCGCGCTGCCGCGCGGCGGGACGGCCACGCCCGGCGGCAGCACCGTCGGCGAGGCGGGCGACGGCGGTGGACCGCTCGACGGCGCCTCGTCCACGCTCGACCGTCGTGACGACGGCTTCCCCGTGGACGGCGACGGCGGCCGGGCGCACGGGAGCGGTGTCCACCGGGACCCCATGACGGGCGTCGGCACACGTGCCGAGACCGCGCGGGGGGCCGGGGCCGGTGCCCTCGGGCCCGGTGGCGCGGCGGCCCCGGATGGTGCGGCGGACGCCGTGCCCTGGGACGGCACGGGTGTCAGGGACGTTCCCCGGCGCGGACCGGCCACCGCGCTCGCCGCCGAGCGGGCGCGGCAGGCGAGGATGGCGGTGGTCGGGCCGGTCACCGAGCGCTGGGCGCCGGAGCAGGCCGGGCCGGTGCACGAGAACTGGCAGTTGGCGGCACCGATCGGTCCGGCGACGGACCTGTGGGCGCTCGGGGCACTGCTGTTCCGTGCCGTGCAGGGGCACGCCCCCTACCCGGAGGAGAACACCGCCGAGCTGGTGCAGATGGTGTGCGCGGAGCCGCCCGCGTTCGCCGAGGAGTGCGGGCCGCTGCGGCCGGTCGTGGAGTCGCTGCTGCGGCAGGACCCCACCGAGCGGCTGGACTTCGAGGAGCTGCGCGGCTGGCTGCGCTCCCTGGTGCGCTCCGCGCCCGAACCCGAGGCCGGTACGCATGTGGTGCCCGCGCCGCCCGTGGACGCCAGGCGGCTGCCGATCGTCCGGCGCCGGGGCGAACTCGTCCGCAGGCGCCGGGCCGGGCTCCCCGCGACCAGCGCGCACGCCCGCCACAAGCGCACCCGTGAGAAGCCCCCACAGCCCCGCAAGCTCGGCCGGAACCTGCTTCTGCTGATCCTGCTCGCACTGGTCGCGGCGATCACGTACGCCATGGTGTTCATGCCGAAGGCCACGCCGAGCAGTCAGGGCGGTGACACCGGCAGCCGTACGGAGAGCGCCGGGCAGCCGAGTACGGAGCCGGAGGCGAGCAGCGAATCCCGGCCCGACCAGAACGCGAACTCGCCCGACGGCGGTGAGCAGGGGCAGAGCGGGGCGAGCCCGTCGCCGTCGGAGTCGTCCGGCTCGACGCAGACGCAGACCGGGGACCCCGAGGTCGCCCAGGGGTTCACCCTGCGCAAGGACACCGAGGGCTTCCAGGTCGCCGTCGCCAGCGGCTGGGACCGCAGCGCCGCGAACGGACGCGGCCAGGTCGTCTACTCCCAGGGCGAGTTCGAGCTGATCCTCGTCCCCGGGCGGGACAGCGCCAAGACGTACGGCGGCGATCCGCTGAAGTACCAGCGGGAGGACGAGCGCGAACTGCAGCCGTTCCGGGACTCGTCCTGGGCCACGTCCACCGGCATGCGGCTGGTCGAGGTGGGCGGGGTGACCTCGGCGGAGGGGCAGTTCACCTGGCAGGACTCCGAGGGGCGCGGCGTCTTCGTACGGAATCTCGCGATACTCCTCGACGGGCGGTACCACGTGGTGCAGTTGCGCGGGCCGGAGGCCGAGCGGGACGAGGTCACGCGGCTGTACGAGCAGGCGGCGGCCACATACCGGGTGACCGACTAGGGCGTGTTTCGGAAGTCCCTTCTGCTCTGCGACGCAGAGCCGCCCTCCGGGCGACGAAGGGACTTCCGAAACACGCCCTAGTCGGCGGCTGTTCGGGCCGGCGGCGGAAGGTTGTGCTCCGGTCGCGGAAGCGAGAACCGTCACAGTGCTGTCTCCGTACGGCCGGGCCGGTTTCGCGGGCCGCGGGCCGCTCCCTAATGTGACCCTGTCAAGAATATTGCGGGGCAACGTGAATCAGATGCAGGGCCGGCTCCTCGCGGAGCGCTACCGGCTCGTCGACACCATCGGCAGCGGCGGTATGGGCCGCGTCTGGCGTGCGCACGATGAGGTGCTGCACCGGGCCGTCGCCATCAAGGAGTTGACGGCCGCTCTCTATGTCTCGGAGAACGAGCAGGCCATCCTGTTGCGGCGGACCCGGGCGGAGGCGCGGGCGGCGGCGCGGATCAACCACTCGGCCGTCGTCACCGTGCACGACGTGCTGGAGCACGACAACCGGCCGTGGATCGTCATGGAGTTGGTCGAGGGCGTCTCCCTGGCCGACGCGGTCAGGGACCGGGGGCGCGTCGAGGCGCGTGAGGCGGCGCGGATCGGGATGTGGGTGCTGCGCGCGCTGCGGGCCGCCCACCGGGCCGGTGTACTGCACCGCGATGTGAAGCCGGGGAACGTGCTGATCGCCGAGGACGGGCGCGTCATGCTGACCGACTTCGGCATCGCGCAGGTCGAGGGCGACACGACGATCACCCGGACCGGCGAGATCGTCGGCTCCGTCGACTACATCGCCCCCGAGCGGGTGCGCGGGCAGGAGCCCGGGCCCGCCTCCGATCTGTGGTCGCTGGGGGCCACGCTGTACACGGCGGTGGAGGGGAAGTCGCCGTTCCGGCGCACCACTCCGCTCACCACCATGCAGGCCGTGGTGAGCGAGGAGGCCGCGGAGCCCGTGGCGGCCGGCCCGTTGGGGCCCGTCATCACCGCGCTGCTGTGCAAGGACCCGGCCGTACGGCCCGGCCCCGACGAGGCCGAGCAGATGCTCGCGGAGGCGGCGGAGGGGCGACGGCCGCGGGAGGCACAGGCGTTCGTGGCTACTCAGCGGCGGGCGGGGGGCGGGGAAGGGCCGGAGGGCTCGGGTGGTGCTGGTGTCGCTGGTGTTGATGGTGGGGTCGGCGGTGTCGGTGTCGCTGGTGGTCCTGGTGGTCCGGTTGGTCCTGGTGGTTCAGGTGCTTCCGCTGGTGCGGGTGCTTCGGACGGTTCAGGTGGGGGTGCTCACGGAGCGGCCCCGGGTACGGCGGGCGGGTCCGGGGCGTGGGGGTCCGGGCGTTCCACCGTGGGGGCGGCTTCGGGCGGCGGGGGGCATGCGGGCGGCGTCTTCGACGGCGGTTCCGGCACCCCGGTCGCGCCGGTGCCGGGCGGTTGGCAGCAGCCTGCCGCCGGTCCGGCCGCTGCCGCCGGTCCGGTCGGCGGTCCTGTGGCGCGGGGCGGGAAGCGGCGCGGGTGGGGTCGTAGGGCCGCGGTCGTCCTGCTGCTGGCCGCACTGGTCGGCGGTGGTGGTGCCGTCGCGCTGCACTACGCGGACGGGTGGAGTACGGGGAGCGGCTCCTCGGGCGGAGAGGACGGCGCGGGCGGCGGGGATCAGGCGGCCGACGGCGTGCCCGAGGGGTGGGAACGGGTCGAGGACCCGGAGGGTTTCAGCCTTGCTCTGCCCAAGGGGTGGAAGCGGCAGGTGAAGGGGTCGCAGATCGACTACACACCGGACGGCGGAGAGCACTTCCTGCGGATCGCCGTGGACGACTCGCCGGACTTCGACAGCCCCTACCACCACCAGCTCGATCTGGAGGAGCAGGTCAGGACGCGGGCGGACTACCGGAAGGTGAGCCTGAAGGAGAACGTCTACCGCGACCGGCCGGGCGCGCTGTGGGACTTCACCTGGACCGCGCGGGAGCAGGACTCGGACTTCCCCGGTCCGCGCCGGGCGATCGAGCAGATGTATCTCTCGCGGGACGGTGTCGAGTACACGATCTACATCTCCTCGCCCGTGGCGGACTGGAAGACGGCGGAGACACAGTTCTACGCGGTCCTCCGCAGCTGGCGGGCCCCGCAGACGTGAGGCGCGCGCCGGGGTAGTCGGGGCGGGGCGCCGCGCGGCTCTCGCGCGGCGCGTGGGCGTCGCTTGTCGGCCAGGCGGTCGCGCGGCACCGGAGGGTTTCGGTCCGGTGCGGCATGATGGGGCTCATGGGGACCGAGGGGGAGAACGTCCGTGTCATAGCCGGGCGTTACCGGCTGGAGGCCAGGATCGGCCGCGGCGGTATGGGGATCGTGTGGCGCGCCACCGACCAGCTCCTCGGTCGGCAGGTGGCGGTCAAGGAACTCTCCCTCGACGACTCGCTCCCGGAGGAGCGGTCCCGGCAGCGGCGCGAGCGCACCCTGCGGGAGGCACGGGCGGTCGCCCGGCTCGGCCACCCGCACATCATCGTGGTGCACGACGTCGTCGAGCAGGACGAACGCCCCTACATCGTCATGGAGTTGATCGACGGCGGCTCGCTCGCGGAGCGGATCGAGGAGCACGGGCCCGTCGACGCCCGGGAGGCCGCGCGGATCGGGATCGCCCTGCTGGGCGCGCTGCGGCGGGCGCACGACTCCGGCGTCCTGCACCGCGACCTCAAACCGGCCAACGTCCTGATGGAGGCCGGTACCGACCGGGTCGTCCTCACCGACTTCGGGATCGCCCAGGTCGCCGGCGCGACCACGCTGACCGAGAGCGGTTCCTTCGTCGGCTCGCCCGAGTACACCGCCCCCGAGCGGATGTCCGGTGTCCGCACCGGGCCGGAGTCCGACCTGTGGTCGCTGGGCGCGCTGCTGTGCGCCGTGCTCAGCGGCGAATCGCCGTTCCGGCGCGACTCGTTGGGCGGCATCCTGCACGCCGTCGTCTTCGACGAGATCCGGCCGCCCCCGCAGGCCGCGCCGCTGCTCCCCGTCGTCCGGGGGCTGTTGGAGCGCGACCCGGACCTGCGGCTCGACGCGGTGGAGGCGGAGCGGCTGCTGCGGGCCTTCCGGGAGACCGGCCGGACACCGCGGACCACGAAGGGCCCGCGGGCCTCGGCCGGGTACACACCGACCCGGCGTGACGTGCCGCGCCCCGGGTGGGACGCGCAACGTACGGCCGCTGCGGCTGCGGCTGCCCCCGGGGCCGGGGCGGAGGACGCGGTGCCGACCGGGCAGGCCCCGCCGGGGCCGCCCGCCTCCGGACCCGTGGTGTCCCTGCCGGAGCAGCCCGTGCGGCAGCGGCAGCACTCCGCCCGGAGCGTGCTGGTCGCCGCCGCGCTGGTGGCGGCGATGGCCGGGGCCGGCGTGTCGGCGGCGGCGCTGCTCATGCGGGGAGGGGGCGCGGGCGGCGGTACGCCCGGCAGTTCGGCACCGGAGACACCGGGCGCGTCGAGTACGGCGGACCGGCCGGGCCGGCCCGGCGAGTCGGGTGAGCCGGGACAGTCCGGTGCGCCGGCCTCGCCGAGTGCCTCGGGTACGTCAGGTACCCCGGGTTCGCCGAGCCCTTCGGGCGGGTCCGGGACCTCCGACGCCACGCCCACCGTCACGCGTTCGCGGGCGGCCACCGCGCCGACCGTGCCCTCGGGGTACCGGCTGGCCCAGGACGCCCAGGGCTTCAGTCTCGCGGTGCCGGACGACTTCACCCGGGAGCCGCAGGGGGAGCGGGTCTTCTACATGTCCCCGGGGCAGGCGATCCGTATCGGCGTCAAGCTCGACGACCCGGAGGCGGGCGGCCCCGTCGGGGTGATGCGGCGCGCCCACGAGAAGGGGCCCTCCACGAACCCCGGGTACCGCGACGGCCGGGTCGGCGCGACCACGCACGACGGACGGCCCGCGGCGTTCTGGGAGTTCACCTGGGACGGCTTCAGCGCGGCGGAGGGGCCCCGGCACACCTACGACCTGTGCTGGGAGCAGGACGGACGGCTGTACGACGTGTGGGTGTCGGCGCCGGTCGGGAGGGTGAGCGAGGCGAAGGAGTACTTCGACGTGGCGGTGGACACGTTCGTCCGCGGCTGAGGCGGAGACAAGCGGAGCCAAGCGCGGCCAGGCGGATATATGCGGAGATAAGTGGCGCTCCGCGTCACGGGTCTGTGACCGGAAAGCGGCGGGGGTGGCTGCCGAAGCGCTTGCCGCGATACAGATGAGCGTATGAGCAGCAACGGGGGCGCCCCTTACGGATCCGGGCAGGGGCCCGGCTACGGACCCGACGAGCCGACGAGTTTCGGACTGCAACCGCCGCGGCCGACCGCACCGTACCCGGGGAACCCGTACGCGCGACCGGCCTCGGAAGCGGCGCGCCCGGCCCCGGCCCCGGCCGCGGCGACGCAGCCGCAGGCCGCCCACCCCTCACCGTCCCCGCAGGCCGCACCGCCCTCGCCGCACCCGGAGGCCGCGCCGCCCCCGCCGGACCCGCAGGCCGTGGAGCCCTCGCCGGACCCCCGTGTCGGGCGGCTGATCGCGGGGCGTTACCGGCTGCTCGCCAAGCTCGGTCATGGCGGTATGGGCACGGTGTGGCGGGCGCAGGACGAGACGGTGGACCGCGAGGTCGCCGTCAAGGAGCCCCGCGTACCGGACCATCTTCCCGACCGCGAACGGGCCAACGCCTTCGAGCGGATGCGTCGCGAGGCCCGTGCGGCGGCCCGGCTCGATCATCCGTCGGTCGTGAACGTGCATGACGTGGCGGTCGTGGACGGCCAGCCGTGGATCGTGATGGAGCTGGTGCGGGGGCGCTCGCTGGGCGACGCGCTCCAGGAGGGCACCCTCGGGGTGCGTGACGCGGCGAGAATCGGCCTCGACGTGCTCGGCGCGCTGGAGGCCGCGCACGCGGCGGGCATCCTGCACCGGGACGTCAAGCCGGACAACGTCCTCCTCGGCCGCCACGACCGGGTCGTCCTCACCGACTTCGGCATCGCCCAGATCGAGGGCGAGACCAATCTGACGGACACCGGCGGCTTCGTCGGCTCGCCCGAGTACATCGCCCCCGAGCGGGTGTTGGGCCAGCGGCCGGGCCCCGCGTCGGACCTCTGGTCGCTCGGCGTCGTCCTCTACGCCGCCACCGAGGGCGTGTCGCCCTTCCGGCGCAGCAACACGCCCGCGACCCTGCAGTCCGTGCTCAACGCCACGCCCGCGGCCCCCGCCTCGGCCACCGGCCCGCTCGCCGAGGCCATCAACGGCCTGCTGCAGAAGGACCCGGCGCGCCGGCCGAGCGCCGCCCGGGTCCGCGAGTTGCTGGAGACGGCCGCCAACCCGCCGGCGCCCGCGCCCGTCCAACCGGCCCAGACCATCGCCGGGCCCCGGGCGGAGAACCCCAAGGGCATCAGGATCGGGGCCAGGACCCTCGCCGGGGTCGGCGCGGCGGTCGTCGCGGTGGCGGTCGCCGGGCTCGGTGTGCTGGGCGTGGCGGCGGCGGTGACGGCCTATGTGGTGATCGCCGACCCCTTCGCGGGACCGCTCCCGGACGGCTGGAAGCAGCGGGACCTCGGTACGAAGGTCGCCGCGAGCGTCGGCGTGCCCGGGGACTTCGTGAAGGACAGGTTCGCACCGGACGAGACCGACGGCACGTTCGCGCAGTACAGCGACCCCAGTGGGCTGATCCGGATCAACGTCGACCGGGACGTCAAGAGGGACGACAAGGAGAACGAGATCCCGGGGGTCGCGCTGGACAGGGCGTACGCCGACTGGGAGTTGGTCAAGGACGGCGAGTACTCGCTGGACGTCGCCGACGATCCCGCGCCGAAGGGGCGGCCGCAGGAGGCGAGGTTCCAGGACCACGAGGCCGCCGAGAACACGATCAGGTACACGACCACGGACAGCCTGGCCCCGCGCCTGCGGGAGGCGCGGGTCCTGTACTACAGGGCGGACAACGGAGACATGTACCGGATCTGGATCGACTATCCGGGCAAGGGGCACTTCACCGAGCAGGGCCGTGAGATCGCCCGTACGGCCATCACGAACCTGAAGCTCGACCACATGTAGGCACCGCCGCCCCCGGACGGCTCTCTCAGGACAGGGCGACGGCCAGGTCGTTGGTGACCGTGAAGAAGAAGCGGGCCTGGGGGGAGGCGCCGCCCGGGGTGGTCATGGTCACCGCCGGGTACTTGTCGGTGTCCTTGCGGTCCACGATGTCGTCGAACAGCCGGCCGAGACGGATGGGGTCGGCGTCGGGGGCGGGGCGCAGGAACAGGTCCCAGATCACCTTGTCCGGGCCCACGGGGTCGGGCAGGGACGTCAGTTGTGTGTGGAAGCCGTGTCCGCCGGTGGCCGTCACCGGTGCCGTGAGGCCGGCCATGTCCTCGCCCCGGGCCACGCCCACCAGCGTCGCGTCCGCGCCGAGTGCGGCCCCGTGCAGGACGCCCTCCACCGCGATCGAGCCGTCGCCGACGGGCAGCGCGGTGACCTCCGCGTGCGCGGGGCGGCGGAAGGCGCGCAGGGCGAGGTAGCCGTCCTTGGTCGTGTACGGGATCCACCAGGCGACCGGGGCCCCGTCCGGGACCCGGGCGGTCAACAGGCCCCGCTGCTCGACCAGTCCGGCCCGCACCCGGCGCCGTACCCCGTCCCCGGCCCGCTCGACGTGCAGATCCCAGCGGCCCTCCGCCAGGGGCAGGGCGTCCCGGTTCAGCGTGGCCGTCCAGGGGCTCTTCGCCTGGTCCGGGGCCGCACGCTCCAGGGGGACGCGGACCTTGTCGCCGGAGGCGTCGGCGTGGCGCCGGCGCAGGACGAGGGTGAGGGCGGGGGTGGGGGCGGGGCCGGGGCCGGAGGTGGGGGCGTCGGGCGTGTCGGACACCCCGGGCCCGGTGACCGAGATCCGTACGCCGCCGTCCCGCGGGTCGATCCGGCAGCCGGCCTTCGGGCGCAGGGGGCTCGGCTCGGCGTGTCCGGCGGTGGAGTTCGCGGGCACGGGGGTCGCGGCCCCGGCTGTGACCGCGGCTTTCGCCGGGGTCCGCCCGGTGCCGGGGAGCAGGGTGCCCAGTGCCCCTCGTAACCGGCGGCGCAGGCGCACCGTCGCCGGTGTGCGCGCCTCCCGGAGTTCGGCGATCAGCCGCTCGTACTCGGCGGCGACGGTGCGCGGCGCGTACCGCTGGACGGTGGTGCGGCCCGCGGTGCCGAGGCGCTCGCGCAGACCGGGGTCGTCGATGAGGCGGAGCAGGCCCGTGGCGAGGGCGTTCGGGTCGGACGGGGGGACGAGGAGGCCGTCGGTGCCGTCGGTGATGATCTCGCCGGGGCCGTGCGGGCAGTCGGTGGCGACCACGGGGACCCCGGCGTGCATGGCCTCCAGGATGGTCATGCCGAACGACTCCCATTCCGAACTGACCACGGCGACGGAGGCCTTGGCCCACTCGGCGTCCAGGGAGGCGTACGGACCCATCAGGAAGACGTGGTCGTTGAGACCCGAGGTGTCGATCGCGGTGCGCAGGTTCGCGCGCTCCGGGCCCTTGCCGTAGATCCGTAACCGCCACTCGGGGCGTTCGGCGACGACCTTGGCGAAGGCCTCGATGAGCAGGTCGTAGCGCTTGACCGGGTACAGACGCCCGGCGGCGATCACCAACGGGGCCCGCAGATCGGAGGGTTCGGCCGTCGAGCGGGGCGCGGCGTTGGCGATGTTCGTGATCCGGGTGCGCGGTCCCGGCAGCCGGCGGCGGTGGTCGGCGGCGTCCCGCTCGGAGACGGTGACGAACGCGTCCAGGCGCGCGATCGCCGCGTTCTGCGCCTCGCGCACGCCGGGTACGTGGTTGTCGTACGTCAGATGCTCCTGCCCGATGCGCACGGCGTGGCGCGGTCCGTGCTCGGCGAGGAGGACGACGAGTGCCGGGCGGGTCGCGACGAGGACGTCCGCGTCGGTGGAGTCGAGGAAGGCGCGCAGCCGTTCGTCGGTGAGCGCGGTGTAGCGGTGGGCCAGGACCTCGTCGGGCGGGACGAGGGCGGAGGGCCGGGACATCAGCTCGTGGCCACCGTCGTACGTGCGTGCGTCGGGGCGTTCGTCGACGAGCGGGACCAGCCGGACCTTGGCGCTCAGGCCGAGCTGGGGGCGGTCGGCGGTGCGTAAGACCGAGACGATCTCGACCTCGTGGCGGGCCGCCAGGGCACCGGCCAGGTTGAGGGTGGAGCGGATGGTGCCGCCGATGGCGTACGCGTTGTGCAGCAGGAAGCTGATCTTCATGCGATCGGTTCGTCCTCTCAGTGGGTCCTTTCCGCGATCCAGGCCAGGACCCGGTCCGACACCCTCGGTGCGTCCAACAGCGCTCCGCCGTGCGAGGAACCGGCCACCGTCTTCACCGTGACCCCATTGGCGGGCATGTTGTGATCGGACTCCTCGGCCGCTTCGAGGTCCCGCGAGTGCCGGACGGGGACCGGGTCGCCCTTGGAGTGCAGCAGGAACATCGGCGCGTCGTCGGCGCCGGAGGCCCGGCTCCCGGCGGCCATGTCGTCCCAGACGTCACGGCAGCCGGGCTGTGCGGCGGGAGCGGGGGTGGGGGCGGAGGCGTACGCGTCCGCCGGGGAGCAGCGGGCCAGGAGGACGGCGTTGTCGCGGAGTTCGCGCTGCCAGTCGGTCGCGGTGGAGGCGTTGCCGTCCTGCCAGGCGCGGTACGGGGAGGTCACCGGGGACAGCGCGACCACACCGTCGAAGCGGTAGGCGCCGGAGCGGTAGGTGGCGATGTTCGTCGCCACCTGGCCGCCGGTGGAGGAGCCGAGGAGCACCAGCCGGTTCGTGTCGAGGTCGAAGTCGGCGGCGTGGTCGCGGATCCAGTCGAGCGCCGAGAAGGCGTCGGTGCGCTGGGCCGGCCAGGGGGCGTCGGCGTTCAGCCGGTAGTCGATGTCGAAGACGGCGTACCCGGCGTCCGCGAAGGTCCGCGACCAGCCGGTCCAGCCGGTGTCCCTGGACCACTCGCCGCCGTGCAGGATCAGGATGCCGGGCTGCTTCCCCTCGCGCTCGTCACCGGCGGGGTTCCAGTAGGCGTCGAGGGTCTGCCGGGTGTGCGAACCGTAGGAGTACGTGGCCTCGTGACGGGCGGCCGCCGCGCTGTCGCGCATGTCCCAGACGAGGAGCGTCGCCACGGCAGCGGTGCAGAGAACGAGACAACCCCAGAGCCGACGCACGGCTACCTGCCCTTCGGACGACCTGACGATCGCCCCTACAGCCCGCTTACGTGAGTCATCGGACTATAGGCGGCGCGTACACGCACCCGCCAAGCGGGGGAGGGCGAAGAGGGGCGCGGGGCGACGCGGCCGGAGCCCGGGCGCCATCGCCTTGCCGGGGTCCTTGCCCCTAACATGCCGTGTCAAGTGCATGATCGGCGCGAAGGGCGAGCGAGCGTGGGCATCGAACACCTGGACGTGCGGGCTCACGCGAGACAACGCTGGGCGGCCAGGGCCGCACTCGGCTGTGCCGTCCTCGCGGTCCTGCTGCCGCTGGGCTACGCGCGCGGCGCGAGCCTGCTGCTCGTCGCCGGGGTCGTGCTGGGCGCCGGCCTCACCGTGGCCTCGCTGTGGTGGGTGCTGGTCCACCGCGGCGCCGTGCGCGTCGCGGCGGGCGTATTGGCCGTGGCCGCGCCGGTCGGCGTGATCTGGTGGTTCGCCGTCGTCAACCTGCTCTGGGTCGTGATCGTCTCGGCGGCGCTGTGGGGCGTCGCCGTCTGGTCCGGCAAGTTCGCCCTGAGCAGCACCAAGTCCCATGTGGTGCAGGTGCCGGAGCACCGCGTGCCCGCCCCCACGCGCCCCTTCCTCATCATGAACCCCAGGTCCGGGGGCGGGAAGGTCGAGCGCTTCCGGCTGAAGGAGCGCGCCGAACGCCTCGGCGCCACCGTCCATCTGCTCGACCCCGCGCACCACGAGGACGTCGCCGTACTGGCCCGGGACGCCGTCAGGAACGGCGCCGACCTGCTCGGTGTGGCCGGCGGCGACGGGACCCAGGCCCAGGTCGCGGCCATCGCGGCGGCGTACGACGTCCCGCTGCTCGTCATCTCCGCGGGCACCCGCAACCACTTCGCCATGGACCTCGGCCTCGACCGCGACAACCCCGCCGCCTGCCTCGACGCCCTCACCGACAAGGGTGTCGAGCTCCATGTCGACCTCGGGTACGCCAGCGGCCACCCGTTCGTCAACAACGCCTCGTTCGGCGCGTACGCGGCCGTCGTGCAGAGCCCCGCCTACCGCGACGACAAGGTCCGCACCACGCTGGAGCTGCTGCCCGAACTGCTCACCCACCAGCGGGGGCCGCGGCTGACCGCCCGGATCGGGGACGCCGTCATCGACGCGCCCCAGGCCGTTCTCGTCAGCAACAACGTCTACCGCAGCGACGACCTCGTCGGCCTCGGCCGCCGCGAGCGGCTGGACGCCGGGGTGCTGGGGGTCGTCGGGGTCCGTGTCGACAGTGCCGCCGAGGCCGCGGGCATGGTCCTCGGTCCGAACGCGCCCGGCCTCAGCCTCCTCGTCGCCGACGAGATCGTGGTCGAGGCCGACCAGCCGGAGATCGAGGTCGGCGTCGACGGCGAGGCACTCGTCCTGCCGACGCCGGTCCACTGCCGGGTCTCGCCGAAGGCCCTGCGCGTCCGCGTGCCCCGTGACCGCCCCGGCGTCCCCGAGCCCAAGCCGCCCCTGGACTGGCGCCGGCTCCGCAAGCTCGCCGCCGCGGTCGGCCGCACGGCCCTGCCCAAACACCGCGAACGGTACGGCTGGGCCGAGCAGTTGTGGGACAGGTGGCGTTAGCCGTCCGCCCCTCGGGTGGTAGTGATGGGGCATGAGCGACGAGGGCGAACATCCGCACGACGCACGCCCGTACGGCAGTTGGGGTGCGGGCCGGGGTACGGAGAGGGGCGCCCGCCGGAACGCGGGGGGCGGCCGGTTGGTCGATGGGCGCTACCGGCTCACCGAGCGCGTCGGGTCCGGCGGCACGGGCACGCTGTGGAAGGCCGTCGACCAACTCGTCGAGCGTGAGGTCGCCGTCAAGCGGCCCCGGTTACCGGGTGGTTCGGAGCACCGGGGGGTCCCGGCGGGTTCCGGGCCGTTCCCGGACGGGCCGGACGGCCCGGACGACCCCGAGGTCGAGGAGCGGCGACGGGCCGCCCACCGCCTCTACCGCGAGGCACGGGCCGCCGCCCGAGTCGACCACCCGTCCGCCGTCACCGTCCACGACGTCGTGATCGAGGACGGCCACCCCTGGATCGTCATGGAGTGGGTCCGCGGCGAGTCCCTCCACGAGGCGCTGCGGCGCGGCCCCCTCACCCCCGCCGAGGCCGCGCGGATCGGCCTCGCCGTCGTCGGCGCGCTGCACGCCGCGCACCGCGTCGGCATCGTCCACCGCGGCGTCGAACCGGGCAGCGTCCTCCTCGGCCCGCACGGGCGCGTCGTCCTCACCTCCGTGGTCCTCACCTCGGTCACCTCCGCCGGTTCCGTCACCTCCGCCGGTTCCATCGGCTCCGTCGACTCGCTCGAATTCGCCGCCCCCGAGCGCGTGTCCGGCCGTATCGCGGGCCCGCCCTCCGACCTGTGGTCCCTCGGCGCGCTCCTCCACGCCGCCGTCGAAGGCGTGTCCCCCTTCCGCCGTCCGACCCCGGAGGCCACCCGCGCCGCGATCCTCGCCGCCGACCCACCGCCCCCCGGACGCGCCGGCCCCCTCGCCCCACTGCTCCGCCGCCTCCTCGCGGGGAACCCGGCCTCCCGGCCCGGCGCCGACGAGGTGACGGCCGCGCTGCGGCCGGTGGCCGAGGGCCGGCCCGTACCGGGGCCGGCGGAACCGCGGGTCCCACCGGCGGCCGGCCGCGTACCGGCGGCCGCGCGGGCGAGGAGACCGTCCGAGTGCTGCTGACCCGGCCGGGCCCCGTGTGCCCGGGGCCCGCCCGAAGGCCGGTGAGCCGGTGGGCGCCGGCGATTCCGGCGAGGTGACCCACGCCGCATTCGCGTCCGCACCGCGCCCCCGACCCGCTGATCAGCGACTTCATTGCCAGCGATCACTGGCGTGGTGTGTACGCCCGGTGAAACCCTGTTACCGCCGGGTACCCAAAGTCGTCCGGTCCGGAATACCCTGCGCGTCATGACGGACTCGCAGGCCCCCGAAAAGACCGGCACGACCACCACGGGCACGACCGGCACGGCACGGACGACCGGCACCAACCCCCTCGCGGCGGCCCCGCAGGGCGCCCGTACCGCCGCCGACGTGGTCACCCCCGAACTGGTCGCCCAGCTCACCAAGGGCGTGGTCGGCACCGGCCGTACCGCCAACCACACGCCGTTCACCGGCGAGAAGCTGGCCGATCTGCCGGAGTCCACGCCCGAGGACGTGGAGAAGGCCTACGAGCGGGCCCGCGCCGCCCAGGCCGTCTGGGCCCAGCGACCCGTGCGCGAGCGCGCCGCCGTCCTGCTCCGCTTCCACGACCTGGTCCTCGAACGCCAGGCCGAGGTCCTCGACCTCATCCAGCTGGAGACCGGCAAGGCCCGTCTGCACGCCCACGAGGAGGTCCAGGCCGTCGCGGTCGCCGCCCGCCACTACGGCCGCAAGGCCCCCTTCTACCTCAAGCCGAAGCGGCACACCGGCGCCGTACCGACCCTCACCAAGGTCACCGAACTCCGCCACCCGCGCGGCGTGATCGGCCAGATCGCCCCCTGGAACTACCCGCTCGAACTCTCCGTCGGCGACGCGATCCCCGCCTTCGTGGCCGGCAACGCGGTGGTCATGAAGCCGGACACCGAGACCTGCCTGACCGCCCTGTGGGCCCGCGACCTGCTCATCGAGGCCGGTCTGCCCGCCGACGTCTTCCAGGTCGTCCTCGGCGAGGGCCCGGTCATCGGCCCGGAGGTCGTCAAGCACGCCGACTACGTCTCCTTCACCGGCTCCACCCGCACCGGCCGCGAGGTCGCACAGGGGGCCGCCGCCCGGCTCGTCGGCGTCTCCCTCGAACTCGGCGGCAAGAACGCGATGCTGGTCCTTCAGGACGCCGACATGGAGAAGGCGGCGGCGGGCGCCGTCCGCGCCTGCTTCAGCTCGGCCGGTCAACTCTGCATCTCCATCGAGCGCCTGTACGTCCACGAGGCCGTCGCCGACGCCTTCCTGGAGCGCTTCGCCGCCCGCACCAAGGCCATGCGCCTCGGCACGTCCCTCGCGTACGGCGCCGACATGGGCTCCCTCGTCGGCGAACGCCAG
Source organism: Streptomyces griseiscabiei (assembly GCF_020010925.1). Classification (NCBI taxonomy): domain Bacteria; kingdom Bacillati; phylum Actinomycetota; class Actinomycetes; order Kitasatosporales; family Streptomycetaceae; genus Streptomyces; species Streptomyces griseiscabiei. The sequence continues at coordinate 1,042,799 of NZ_JAGJBZ010000003.1, forward strand.
CTGGAGACGGTCACCCGCCATGTCGACGAGGCCGTGGAGAAGGGCGCCAAGGTCGTCGCGGGCGGTGTGGCCCGCCCCGACATCGGCCCCTACTTCTACGAGCCGACCATCCTCGACGGCGTCACGGAACCCATGTCCGTGTGCACGGAGGAGACCTTCGGCCCGGTCGTCTCCGTCTACCGCTTCAAGGACGAGGACGCCGCCATCGAGGAGGCCAACTCCACCGCGTACGGCCTCAACGCCTCCGTCTGGACCAAGGACGGCCGCCGTGGCCGCGAGGTCGCCTCCCGCGTCCGCGCCGGCACGGTCAACGTCAACGAGGGCTACGCCTCCGCCTACGGCTCCGTGCAGTCCCCGATGGGCGGCATGAAGGACTCCGGCCTCGGCCGCCGCCACGGCTCCGAGGGCATCCTCAAGTACACCGAGGCCCAGACGGTCGCCCAGCAGCGCCTGCTGCCCATGGCCCCCTCGCTGGGCATGGACGACGAGAAGTACGCCCAGTTCATGAGCCGCAGCCTGCGGGTGATGAAGGCGCTGAGGCTCCGCTAGGTCGTGTCCGCAAAGTCCCGCCCGCCCCGCGGCGCCTGGCACGCTCCCCCACTCCCGGCTGCGCCCGAGCGGGAGGGGCCCCCACCGCCGCACCGGGCGAAAACCCAAGTAGATCCAGTACGAGGGCTTCCGCCCGGCACGCCGAGCGCACGCTCCCCCAGTCTCGGCTTCGCTCGACCGGGAGGTACCCCCACGACGCCGCGGGACCCGCCCTCCGGGCGGACGACGGGACTTTGCGGACACGCCCTAGGTCTTCGGGCCGCCCACCGTGGGCTCCGCCAGGTCTTCGGGCCCGCCCACCCTTCGCAACGAGGAGAGCACGTGTCGTACGACTACGACGTCATCGTCGTCGGATCCGGCTTCGGCGGTTCGGTCACCGCCCTGCGCCTGACCGAGAAGGGCTACCGGGTCGGCGTCCTGGAGGCGGGCCGTCGCTTCACCCGCGAGACCCTCCCCAAGAACTCCTGGGACCTCAAGAACTACCTGTGGGCACCCGCGCTCGGCCTCTACGGCATCCAGCGCATCCACCTGCTCGGCAACGTCATGGTGCTGGCCGGGGCCGGCGTGGGCGGCGGCTCCCTCAACTACGCCAACACCCTCTACGTACCGCCGAAACCGTTCTTCGAGGACCCGCAGTGGAAGGACATCACCGACTGGCAGGAGGAGCTGAAGCCGTACTACGACCAGGCCCGCCGCATGCTCGGCGTACGGCTCAACCCGACGATGACCCCCTCCGACGTGCACCTGAAGGCCGCCGCCGAGCGGATGGGCGTCGGCGACAGCTTCCATCTCGCCCCGGTCGGCGTCTTCTTCGGCGACGGCGAGGACGCCGACGGCAAGGCGAAGGCCGCCCCCGGCGACCAGGTCGCGGACCCCTACTTCGGCGGCGCGGGCCCCGCCCGCAACGCCTGCACCGAATGCGGCGAGTGCATGACCGGCTGCCGCCACGGCGCGAAGAACACCCTCAACGAGAACTACCTCCACCTCGCCGAGAAGGCGGGCGCGGTGGTCCACCCCATGACGACGGTCGTCTCCTTGACGGAGGACTCGCGGGGCGGCTACGCCGTGACGACCCTCCCGACCGACAACCGAAGGAAGGGCCGGGGCCGGGTGCTCACAGCCCGCCGTGTCGTCCTCGCGGCCGGCACCTACGGCACCCAGACCCTCCTGCACCGGATGAAGGCGGGCGGCCAGCTCCCGCACCTCTCCGACCGCCTGGGCATGCTGACCCGCACCAACTCCGAGGCCCTGGTCGGCGCCCAGACCGACAACCGCCGCTACCGCAAGGCGCACGGCGTGCCCGAGGTCGACTTCACCCGGGGCGTGGCGATCACCTCCTCCATCCACCCCGACGAGAACACCCATATCGAGCCGGTCCGCTACGGCAAGGGCTCCAACGCGATGGGCGGTCTGTCGATCCTCCAGGTCCCGTACGCGGGGGGCACCGCGTCGGGCGCCACGCGTGTCCTCGGCTGGCTGGCGTACGCGGCCAAGCACCCCTTGCTGGTGGCCCGTTCGCTCTCCAACCGCCGCTGGTCGGAGCGGACCATCATCGGTCTGGTGATGCAGTCGCTGGACAACTCGCTGTCGACGGGGCTGAAGCCGAAGGGGCCGGGCAAGGGCCTGTTGACGGCACGCCAGGGTCATGGCGCGCCCAACCCCAAGCAGATCGAGGCCGCCTCGACCGCCGCGTCGACGATCGCCGCGGAGATCAACGGCTTCGCGGGCAGCAATGTGGGCGAGCTGATGGGCACCCCGCTCACCGCGCACTTCCTCGGCGGCTGCCCCATCGGCGCCACGGCGGCCGACGGGGTCATCGACCCCTACCACCGGCTGTACGGCCACCCCGGCATCTCCGTCGTCGACGGCTCGGCCGTCTCCGCGAACCTGGGCGTGAACCCGTCCCTGACCATCACGGCCCAGGCCGAGCGCGCGATGTCGTACTGGCCCAACAACGGCGAGCCCGACCACCGCCCGGCCTCCGGCGCCGGCTACGAACGCCTCGCCCCGGTGGCCCCCCTGCACCCGGCGGTCCCGTCGGACGCCTTCGGGGCCTTGCGGCTGCCGCTGGTGCCGGTGCCGGTGGTGCCGCCGAAGAAGTAGGCGCCGTCGCGGCGGAAGCAGGTGCTGTCGCGGAACAGGCTGTCGGGGAACGGCCGTCGGGGAACAGCGGAGAAGGACCCGCACCCCCCTCCGAGCGCGGGTCCTTCTCTCGTGTGCCAGGTGTGACCGGCGAGTGGGGCAAAGGGTTGCCCTTGCGATAACAGTTTTCCTGTGTGACGTGAGTCACAGATCACTGAGGCCGAAGTGATACCGGAAACCTGTTGTGGCGCGATGTCGCACACATGATCTGATGTGGCCCGTGAGGCCTCTGTGAGGCATGCGAGAAACGCCGTAAGGGCGGGGGACATGAAGGTGGGGGACATGAAGTCGACGATGTCGCGGGCGGCGGTGGCCGCTTCGGTCGCGGTCGCGCTGGGATTCACCGCGGCGTGCGGTGGGGGCGGCGACGAGGACAAGGGCGCGGACGCGAAGCCGTCGGTCGCCGGCAGTGCCTCGGCCGCCGGGGACGGGAAGAGCGGAGCCGGGAAGCCCGCGCTGACCAAGGCCCAGCTGAAGGAGGCGGCCCTCGCGAAGGGGGACGTGAAGGGCTACACGATCTCCGAGATGCCGGCGGACGACATGCCCGCCGTGCCTGTTCCCGCGAAGCCGGCCACCTGCCAGGCTCTCGCGAACATGTTCTACTTCACCTCCGACCCGCAGGCGAAGGACCGTGCCGGACGCAGGGTCACCGCGGTGAACGAGATCTCCGCGACCGTCATCGCCCTCGCCCTCGCCGCGCACGAGCAGAGCGACGCCGAGAAGGTGATGGCCGATCTGCGCGAGGCGACGGAGAGCTGCGACGGGTGGGAGCAGGTCGGCAACAAGTACACCGACATCGAGGCGCTCACCGCTCCCGAGCAGGGTGACGAGGCCGTCGCGTACAAGCTGAAGGGTGACATCGAGGGCGCGAAGATCCCGATGTCCTTCACGGTGGTGCGCAGCGGCTCGACGCTCATCATGTTCTCCTCGATGAACATGCTCGACGCGGACAAGGCCGAGGTGCCGGCCGAGGTTCTGGAGAAGCAGGTCACGAAGGTGGAGAAGGTCGCCGGCTGACCGGAGCAGGTGCGACGAAGGGCCCCGGGGGACGGCTGGAACAAGCCGGCCGCAGGGCCCTTCCGTCTTCTCTTCGCCTGGGTGTGTCGGCGGATCGTTCCGCATCGTGAAGGGGGAGACCGGCCTCCGCAACCGACCCGCCCGCCCTGGAACAGTTCCGCCGGCCGGCCCCGGGCGTCCCCGGAGCCGACCGTTCTCTTGGGTGACCGGGCTGCTGTCCCCTGCCGTCCGGTCACGACCCTGGAGCGAGGTCCCACGGCGCACGGCACGATCCGTACGCCTCATCGCCCCAGCGGAGCCACGCGTGGTTCTTTCGGGCCCGGGCCTGGCTGGCACGGACACCGACACCAACGAAGCGTGTCGGACGGCGGTCACGCGCCGTACGGGTGAGTCGGCACGCGTACGTACGTGCGCCGCGGGTGCGCTGCCGTCGTGCGCCGGATCAGATACGGCCCCGGCACAGCTCCAGCAGGGTCATCGCGAGCGCCGTGCCGGGCTTGCCGAGAGCGTCCCTGTAGTGGGCCAGGATCTCCATCTCGCGGGACAGGTTCACGCGCCTGCCGCCGGACTCGATGCGGGCGTCCTGGATCACGGCGGAGACAGCCACGCGTTCCTGGATCAGGCCGATGATCCGGTCGTCCAGCGCGTCGATGCGCTCCCGCGCACCGCTGATCACGTCGGCGGCCTCGGACGTACGGGCGCCGGTCACGTCGATGGCGGTCGTGCTGATGGCGGTCGTGTCGATGACGGTCGTCTCGATGGCGGTCATAAGGGGCTCTCCTCGCCGGAAGTCGGACATCAGATTCGGTATCGGAATCGGAATCGGAAGAGGCTCCCCGGAGCGGCAAGACCCGGAAAACGCCAGGCGCCCCGGACCTTGTCGGCCCGGGGCGCCTGGGGAAGTCGCTAGTCAGTAGCTCAAGCAACACGACCATGGCAGCCGGTGGGCCGGTTGCCATAGGTAAAGAGGAAGGTCGCCTGTGTGAACATGCGGGCCAGTATGCCACGGCCCGCGAGCGCCCGGGGTCCGGGGCGGAGCCTCTGGTGGGACCACTCCGGGAGAGCGCACCCCGGTAGACTCGGCCGCACAAGACCCCCGCCCAACCGCCGGAAGGCACCCCGTGTCATCAGCGAACCCCGCTGCCGCCGCCCCCGACACCGTCCTGGTCGTCGACTTCGGCGCCCAGTACGCCCAGCTCATCGCCCGTCGGGTCCGCGAGGCCCGGGTCTACAGCGAGATCGTGCCGAGCACCATGCCGGTCGCGGAGATGCTCGCCAGGAACCCGGCGGCGATCATCCTCTCCGGCGGCCCCTCCTCGGTCTACGCCGAGGGCGCCCCCCGCCTCGACCGCGCGCTCTTCGAGGCCGGCGTCCCCGTCTTCGGCATGTGCTACGGCTTCCAGCTGATGGCCACCACCCTCGGCGGCACGGTCGACAACACCGGCGCGCGGGAGTACGGCCGTACGCCCCTGCACGTCTCCAAGACCGGCAGCACCCTCTTCGAGGGCACCCCCGCCGAGCAGCCCGTCTGGATGTCCCACGGTGACGCCTGCTCCGCCGCCCCCGAGGGCTTCACCGTCACGGCCTCCACCGATGTCGTACCGGTCGCCGCCTTCGAGAACGACGAGAAGAAGCTCTACGGCGTCCAGTACCACCCGGAGGTCCTGCACTCCACGCACGGCCAGCAGGTGCTCGAACACTTCCTCTACCGGGGCGCGGGACTGACCCCCTCCTGGACCACCGGCAACGTCATCGAGGAGCAGGTCGAGGCCATCCGCGAGCTGGTCGGCGACAAGCGCGCGATCTGCGGCCTGTCCGGCGGTGTGGACTCCGCGGTCGCCGCGGCCCTCGTCCAGAAGGCCATCGGCTCCCAGCTGACCTGCGTGTACGTCGACCACGGTCTGATGCGCAAGAACGAGACCGAGCAGGTCGAGAAGGACTTCGTCGCGGCGACCGGCGTCCAGCTCAAGGTCGTGGACGCGGAGGAGCGGTTCCTCAAGGCGCTCGCCGGGGTGTCCGACCCCGAGCAGAAGCGGAAGATCATCGGCCGCGAGTTCATCCGCGTCTTCGAGCAGGCCCAGGCGGAGATCATCGCCGACGAGGGCCCCGAGGTCGCGTTCCTGGTCCAGGGCACCCTCTACCCGGACGTCGTCGAGTCCGGCGGCGGCACCGGCACGGCCAACATCAAGTCCCACCACAACGTGGGCGGTCTGCCGGAAGACCTCGAATTCAAGCTGATCGAGCCGCTGCGCAAGCTGTTCAAGGACGAGGTCCGGATGGTCGGCCAGGAGCTGGGGCTCCCGGAGGAGATCGTCCAGCGCCAGCCCTTCCCGGGCCCCGGCCTCGGCATCCGGATCGTCGGCGAGGTCACCAAGGACCGGCTCGACCTGCTCCGCGAGGCCGACGCCATCGCCCGCGAGGAGCTGACGGCCGCCGGCCTCGACCGCGACATCTGGCAGTGCCCGGTGGTCCTGCTCGCGGACGTCCGCAGCGTCGGCGTCCAGGGCGACGGCCGGACGTACGGCCACCCGATCGTCCTGCGCCCGGTGTCGAGCGAGGACGCCATGACCGCCGACTGGTCGCGGCTGCCCTACGAGGTCCTCGCGAAGATCTCCACGCGGATCACCAACGAGGTCGCCGACGTCAACCGCGTCGTCCTCGACGTGACGAGCAAGCCCCCGGGCACCATCGAGTGGGAGTAAGCCCCTTGGGTCCCCTGTGACCCTCAGGTCCGCTTGAGAGTCCGCACCGGCTCTCCGGGCTTCCAGATCTGGACGACCAGATACTTGTCGTCCTCGACAGAGGTCCGTACGACCTCCGTCAGCTCGGTGCGGAAGAGGTGGAACTGCTCCGGCGGTTCCACCTCTTCGCCGTACGCCGCCTTGACCGCGGGATCGTCGACCTCGACCGCCCGCCCGCTCACGCGTACGTCACCGCCGCCCATCTCCGTGCCCGGGCCCGGATTGGCCTGCAGCGAGAAACGCGGGTCCCGGCGCAGATCGAGCGCCTTGAGTGAGTCGGGCATCATCCCCAGCCACAGTTCCCCGTTCACGAACCGGACCTCCAGCCCGGTCGTACGCGGGGAGCCGTCCCTGCGGAGGGTGGCGAGGACGTGGTGGGTGAAGGCCCCGAAGCGGGCCTCGGCCGTCCGCGCGAGATCGGGTTCGGCGGCGACGAACGCGCCCCAGTTCACCTGCGAGGGATTCACCTGCGAAAGATTCTCCGGCACACGTCGAGTCTCGCGCGGATACCCGACATCCACTGTCCGGTTACCCCGAGCGACGTACGGAGGCGGTTCGACCCGAGCGAACGGTGTGCGGTGTGGCGCGCTTCCGTGACTTGCGTAACGGTTGCGCACTCTCTTCACGGGACGGGCCTGTTCTGCCAGGGGCACCGACGGTAACTTCCGCTTCGTAAAGGAAGTCATTCTGGAGGACACATGCACGGGCCCACACCGCCCCTGCCCCTACCCACCGACCAGCTCCGGTTCGCCATGCCGCCGATGCACGAGTCGGCGGAGGACGAGCGGCGGCACCGCAAGGAACGGCTGGCCGGGGCCCTGCGGATCTTCGGGCGACTGGGGTTCGAGGAGGGCGTCTCGGGGCACATCACCGCGCGCGACCCGGAGTTCAGCGACTGCTTCTGGGTCAATCCGTTCGGGATGCCGTTCAAGCACGTCACGGTGAGCGACCTCGTCCTCGCCAACCAGGACGGCCAGGTGATCGAGGGCCGCTACCACGTCAACCAGGCCGCCTTCACCGTCCACGCCCAGGTGCACGCCGCCCGCCCCGACGTCGTCGCGGTCGCCCACTGCCACTCCGTGCACGGCCGCGCGCTGGCCGCGCTCGGCGATCTGCTCGACCCGATCACCCAGGAGTCCTGCGCGTTCTACGAGGACCAGGCGCTCTACGACCACTACACGGGCGTCGCCGTGGACGCCGACGAGGGCCGGCGTATCGCCGGGGTGCTCGGCAGCCGCAAGGCGCTCGTGCTGCGCAACCACGGTCTGCTGACGGTCGGCGACTCGGTCGACGCGGCGGCCTGGTGGTTCCTGTCCATGGAACGCTCGGCCCAGGTACAGCTCACCGCGAAGGCGGCGGGCCGCCCGCTCCTCATCGAGCACCGGCAGGCGGTGGCGACACGGGAGCAGGCCGGCGGCGACCTGGTGGCGTGGATCAACTACCAGCCGCTGTGGCAGGACATCAGCCGGAGCGAGCCGGATCTGCTGAGCTGACCGGGGGGCCCGCTCCTCGTCGCGCGTCGAGGGCGGACGCCGGTCAGAAGCCGCGCAGCACGGCGGCCTTGGTGACGGCGAACTCCTCGTCCGTGAGGACGCCGTCGCGGTGCAGCTCACCGAGTTCACGGAGACGGCGGAGAAGCACGTCGTGAAGGTCCGGGGCGGCGGGGGTGGCGGGAGTGGCCGGGGTGGGACGTGATCGGGCGGAGGGTTCCATGATCCGGGGGTGGGCCGGGTGATCGTCGGCACCGTGGGCGGACGGATGGGGCAGCCGCGCCGTGACCGCGGTGGCGACGAGCGCCGTCAGCAGGTCCCGGCGCGTACTGCCCCACAGGTCGAGCGCGTACGGGTCCCGCTCCGGCGGCAGCTTCGAGAAGATCGTCTCGCGCGTCACGAACCGCAGGAACCCGTCCTCGTAACCGGAGTTGGGCAGCCACTCGACCCGTGCCAGTTCGCCGACGTCGATGATCCGCGGGCCGGTCGCGCGCTTGACCCGGTCGGAGGTGTCGTTCCAGTCGATCCGGACCCGCGTGCCGTCGAACGAGACCGTGCCGTCGCTGGAGCGCACCGACACCGGCACGGGCGGCCCGGGCAGGAGATAGACCTCGGCGGGCTCCTTCGGTGTCCGCTCCAGCAGCATCGACTGCCGTATCTCCTCCGCCACGTACTCGGCGATCCCGGACCGGTCGAGATCGACCGTCAGCCGGTACGGGTCGGCCGCGTCCGGGAGCCGCCCCCCGGTGGCCTGGAGCAGCGGATCACTGCCCTCGCGAAGCCGCAACCGGAGCCGCCCGCGCTTGCGTTCGGGCTCGTACACGACACCGGCCACCGCCTCCAGGGGGACCGCGATCTCCCCGTACGTCTGCCGGAACAGCGCCACGGAACGGTGCAGGCCCGGCGTGATCCGGACCGTGCTGCCGTCGAAGGCCCAGGCCCCGTCCCGCTGGATGATCTCGGCCATAGGAGGATTCTCCCAGCCGGGTCAACACGGGCGCCGGGACTTCACCCCGCGCTTCTCTTGCGCGGAGTGGACCTGCCGGACGCGGGCCGTGTTCCGTACGGCACAATTCGCTGTCATCGCGGGGCAGTTGTACGGCGGTACGGCTGTGGTAGTGAGCGGACGTGTGTACGACGTCCGGTGGCGGTGCCTGCGGCGGTGCCGGGGGCGGTTCCGACGGCGGTTTCGACGGCGGTTCCGGTGTCGACCACTCGATTCGGTTCGGCTCGATTCGGCTCGGCTCGATTTGATTCGGCTTGGCTCGGCTCCGTGGGGGTTCTCGGTTCGGCTCGAAAGCGGCGACTTTCGACAGCAGTGATGTTCGACAGCAATTTCGACAGCAATGACGATTTCGGCGGATGCCGAGGGACGCGGACGCGGAGGCGGACGCGACGCGGGAAGGCGGGCTCGGGCGTGGCGGTACAGGAGGCGAGAGGGGGCATGGGCATGGGCGTGGGTGCCCATGAGGGCGGGTGCACCTGCGGGGACTGCCCGCACGGGGCGCGTGCGGGACACCGGCGCGCGGTCGCCGAGTTCCTGCTGAAGCGGGAGGAGTTCGCGTCGGGGCACGGGCTGCCGGCGGCCGTCGCGCACTCCGCGTCCGCCTCCCGGCAGTGGGTCTCCGACGAACTCACCCAGTCCGCGGCCCTCGTCGCGGAACGCGGCCGGGTCGAGGGCGAGGCCTGGCTCGCCCGTCTGTGGCTGCGCACGGCGATCGTCGTCTGGGCCGCCGTCATCACCCTCCTCCTCGTCCAGTCCCTCACCGCGATCGGCGCGGGCTGGACGGTCGCCCGCACCGCCGGCCTCCTGGCCGCACTGCTGGTGGGCGCGGCCCTGACGGGCGCCGGCTATCTGCACCGGGCCCGCGGCGGCGCCCTCGCCCCGGTCATCGGAGAGGACAACCGTCTCTCCACCTCCCGTGCCATCGCGGCCGGCTGGGTGCTCTTCGTCGTCTTCGCGGTCCTCGTCCTCGTCGGCCGCCTCGCCGCGGCCTCCGACCACCGTGAACGTGACGCCCTCATCGCCGGTCTCGACCTCGCCCGAGGCGCGGGCATCGTGACCGTCCTGGCGGTGGTCTGCGGTATCGCGGTCCTGGTCCGGCGTGTGGTCGGCCTCCGTGTCCTGTCCCAGCGCCTGCAGAAGGTCCGCGCCCACCGCCCGCGCGCCGCCGACCTCCTCACCGACGACTCGGGCCGGGGCAGCTTCACGGACATCCAGTACGTGATCGTCTGCGCCGTCGCCCTCGCGTTCGCGGCGGTCCGCCTCGCCCGCCGCCCCGACCAGCTCCCCGACCTTCCCTGGGGCCTCGCCCTCCTCGTCCTGGTCTCCGCGGCCACCTACGTCGCCGGCAAGTACGCCGAGGGCGGCCGCCCCGTCATCCTCTCGGTGGTCCGCGCCCGCGAGGCCGGCGACCTCGACGCCCCCATCCGCAACGGCGACGACATCGAGATCCGCGGCTCCGGCTTCGTCCCGCCCGGCGCCCAGACCGCCGACCACCTCTCCCGCATGGTCGTCCGCATCGGCCCCGTCCATGTCCACGTCCCCCTCGTCCCCGTCGCCGGCGGCTTCAGCAACCCCACCGACGCCGTCCTCACCGCCCCCGTCCCCGCCGACGTCGAACCCGGCAAGGTCGAGGTCCAGGTCGTCACAGCCGCCGGCGTCGAAACCGCCCGCTACACGATCGAGGTCTCAGCGGACTGACCGGCCGCCGGCCAGCCGCCGTCGTTGGCCAGCCGCCGCCGGCCAGCCGCCGCTGTCGGGCAGCCCCGTCGGGCCGCCTGACGTCCGCTGTCTGCCGCCCGCGACCCTGGCTGGGAGCTGGGAGCTGGGAGCTGGGAGCTGGGAGCTGGGAGCTGGGAGCTGGGAGCTGGAGCTGGGGCTGGGGCTGGGGGTGAGGCCGAGGTCGGGCAAGGGCTTGGGTTTCGGCTCGGGCTCGGGCTGAGGGCTGGGGGCTCGGGCCCGGGGGCAGAGGTGCAGCTGGTGAGGGGCGCTGGGGTCTCGGAAGCCGGGCCCTGGGGGCACAGGTGCCGGAGGCGCTGGTGAGCGGGGGCCGGGCCGTTTCTGGAGAGCGTGGGAGCGCAGCGGGCTGAGGCGCGGCGCGCGCGTCGCAGCGGGTGCGGCGGGGTGTGGCGGAGTGCGGGGGCGCGTCCTGCCCGTGTTTCGCGGGACGCCCTGTCCCGCGCCCCGCGTCGCGTCGCGTCGCATCCTCCGCGTCGCCGGACGGCCCGTCCCGCGCCCCACCGCGCGTCGCGTCTCGCCGGACGCCCTGTCCCGCGTCCCGCCGCACGCGCCGCACCGCCGCACCGCCGCACGCAATGCGTCGCGTCCGTCCAGCCCTCGCGCCGCGCCTGCTTCCAACCTGAGCCCGTGCCCATCCAAGCCCGCTCCCGTCCCCGTCCGCACCCATCCCTGCGGTACCAAAAGGCGGCGCATACGCGGGGCGGTGTCGAAGGGGCGCAGCCCCTGGGATGGGACGGGTAGGGGCGGCGGGGGCGAGGAAACAGGCTCCCAGACCACAGCCCGCGCCCTCCCCGACAAGACACCCGACTCGGAAAAACACGCCCGAACCATTGAGCACCCCCACCCCTCCGAACGTATCGTCTGTTGAGGGGTCAACGGCACGGCGGACAAGAGGCGGCGCAGACCATGACTCACGACATTCGCTCGGACTCCCACACCCCCCACTTCGACGGCGGCCCGGACTGGCGGGACTCAGCCACCCGCTACGCCCTGCTGCCCCTGCGTATCTTCCTCGCCGTCACCTTCATCTACGCCGGCCTGGACAAACTCACCGACAGCGCCTTCATGGCGGACTCCGGCTCAGGCTCCATCGGCGACATGATGAGGGCCGCCCGAGACTCCTCCGCCATCCCAGCCATGATCGACATGGCCCTCAACAACCCTGTCGGCTTCGGCTACGCCATCGCCCTGGGTGAACTGGCCGTCGGCATCGGCACCCTCCTCGGCCTCCTCACCCGCCTCGCCGCGGTCGGCGGCGCCCTGATCTCCCTGAGCCTCTGGCTGACGGTCAGCTGGTCGGCTTCCCCGTACTACTACGGCAACGACCTCCCCTACCTCATGGCCTGGCTCCCCCTGATCCTCGCCGGCGCCCCGGTCCTCTCCGTGGACGCGGCCATCCGCTCCCGCCGCCACGGCGGCGGCAGCAGGCACCGCGCGAACTCCTACCGCTGACCCACGAGCCGACACCGGACGGCGTCCACGACGAGTTCCAGCACGGTTCCCCGACGACCTGCCCCAGGCCCACGCGCAGGTCCACGCACCCCCTCACACTCACCGGCCCGCTTCGCTTCTCCTCCCCGCCGCGCGCCTATCGCCCCGTCTCTCCGGTGGTCCCAGGCGGCCCGGCCCCGGCCGCCGTGCCCCTGTTGGCCGGGCCCGTCGGCCCCTTGCGCCCGGCGCCCCGCCGCCCCCGTATCGCGTGATCGAGGAAACCCACCGCCCCCGCCAGACACAGCCCCCCGACGACGAGCGGGATGACGACGAACCACGGGGTCTGCCAGGCGTCTCCGGCGTCGCCGAGGTACACGACACCGGCGGCGGTCAGCACCAGGCCGGCGACGAGCTTGCCCGGTCGGAACTCATGACGCAGCACGGGCCACCTCCGCCTGCCCCAGACCGACTTCGAGGTCGATGGTGAGTGTGCCGCCGTCGGCCGAGCCCTTCTCGGGGGCCAGCGTCAGCCGATCGCTCTTGTCGGGTGCCACGTCCACGTCCTCCTTGTCGTCACCCGGCAACTGGATGTCACCGAGGCCCACTTCGATGTCGAGACGTACGGTGACGTCCGGCGGCACCACCACCTTCACCTTGCCCGCGCCGACCTCCACGCTCGTGGTCAGCGAGTCCCCCTTCCGCAGGTCCACCCCGGAGAGGTCCAGCGTGCCCACACCGGTCCCCAGCTCGTAGCGGGCCGCCACGCTCTCCGCGTTCCGTGGGGTCCACTCCCTGCGGACCCAGTCGGTGGTGATGTCGGCCGGGAGCGCCGCCGTGCACGCCAGGAGCCCCGCCGTGACGAGGGCCAGGAGGATCGACCCCGCTCCCGTACGGCCGAGGAAGGCGCTCAGGGCTATGCCCAGGCCGAACACGGTCAGCGCGCACGCCAGGCCGGTCTGCAGACTGGCGGCGAGGGCACGGTCCTCCCAGGTCGCGCCGGTGCCGACACCACCGGCGAGCAGCGCGAGCAGGAAGATCCAGCCCCCTGTCCAGCGCGGACCGCGTGGCTTCGGCGGGCGCGGGACGCGTATGCCCTGGTGGGGGCGCGGCCCGCCGTGGGCGATGTTGAACGCCGCCGCCATGTCCCGGTCGCGGCTCCCCCATGGCCCCCACAGATAGCCCGTGCCGCCCACATGCGTCCCGTCCTTGACTATCGGGTCGCGCCACCAGGAGGGGTAGGCGGAGGCCACGGGCGGCGCCTGGGCCTCCGGGGGCGCGTCGGCCACGGCCTGCGCGGCGAGCGGATCGGGGTCGAGGGCGCCGCGGTGCTGCGACCAGTACCCCGCGCCGGCCAGGAGCAGGGAGAGGACCACGGAGAACGTCAGAACGCTGGTGTTGCTCAGCAAGGTGAGGAAGACACCGCAGCCGACCAGGGCGAAGAGCACGGCCGTGAGGGCGTGGCCGCCCACCCGGCCGGTCAGCAGCTTGCGTACCTCGTTCTCCTCCTCGTCGTCGTAGGGAACGAACAGCCAGGCGAAGCCGTAGAAGATCAGACCGAGGCCGCCGGTCGCGGCGAGGACCGCGAGCACCACCCGGAAGATCACCGGGTCCATGTCGCACTGCCGCCCGAGCCCGGAACAGACACCGCCCAGCACCTTGAACCGCCGGTCGCGGCGGAACTTGTGCGGGGCGGCGGGACCGCCGACAGGGGCATCAGGGTCGTCCGGATCTGGACGGCCCGCCGAACCGGGGATGGACGGGCCGGGCGCTCCTGGCGCCTCGGGCGCACCGGGAGGGGGATGGCCGGCACCCCCGGCGGCCCCGGTAGGCCGGGCGGCTCCCGTATGTCCGGTGCCTCCGGCCGGACCGGCGGTGGCCGCTTGATCCGCGGGCGCGCCCGCGCCCGCGTCCCCGTCTGCGCGCGGCGCTTTTTCCTCCGTGCCCGGTGGGGGCACGGCGTCCTGCGGCTCGGTGGGGGGCCGCAGGGCGTCCGGACCCGAGCCGGGGCCCGGCTCCGCTGCCGCGTGCTGGTGATCCGTCATGCGTCCATCGTGACCGCCGAGCCGGTCCGATGGCAGTCGGGATGACCCTGGTCGAACCCTGATATCCGCCCCGGGGATGCGTTCGATCACGGTGGACCGAAGATCAGGGGCGTCTCGGGGGTCGACCCTGATGCCCCGATCGGCCGTGCGTGTGAACATCGATGGCATGCCGGAAGCCGCAGCACTGCCAGTCGACACTCCGCGGCCCCCGCGCAAGCTCTACCGCAGCAGCGACGGACGCTGGCTCGGAGGCGTGGCGCGAGGGCTCGCCGGGCATCTCGGTCTGCCTGTGACCTGGGTGCGGCTCGTGTTCGTCGGCCTCTTCATGTCGGACGGCCTGGGCGCCCTCGTCTACGCGGCGTTCTGGTTCTTCGTCCCGCTCGGTGTCGGAGGCGTCGACAGCCAGCGGCCCCCGGCCCTCGCCACCGAGACCTCTCCCGACGGCCGCCGCAGACTCGTGGCCCGCAAGCCCGACCGCGGCCAGATAGTCGCCCTCCTCCTCATGGTCGTCGTGGCCATGGTCTTCGTCGGCAATGTGAACCTGGGGGAGGGGGCCAGGGCGTATCTCTGGCCGACCGTGCTCGTCGCGGCCGGTGTCGCCCTGGTCTGGCGCCAGGCGGACAACGCGCGCCGGGCCCGCTGGGCGGAGGTCGGCCGACGGCGGCGCACGATCACGCTGCTCCGTTCCGTGGCCGGCGTCCTGCTGGTCACCGCGGGTGTCTCCGGGATATTCGTCCTGCAGGGCTCGGCCGCCCACCTCGGCTCGGTGCTGCAGGCCGCGCTCGCGGTCCTCGTGGGCATAGCGCTGCTGGCCGGGCCGTACCTCGTCCGTATGACCCAGGACCTCTCCGAGGAGCGCCTGATGCGTATCCGCGCCCAGGAGCGCGCGGAGGTCGCGGCACACGTCCACGACTCGGTGCTGCACACGCTGACACTGATACAGCGCAACGCGGACAGCCCGAACGAGGTCCGCCGCCTCGCCCGCGCCCAGGAGCGCGACCTGCGGAACTGGCTGTACAAACCCGAGGGCACCGGAAAGGACGAGGACGAGGAGCCGGACACGCTCGCCGAGGCCGTGCGACGGAACGCGGCGGAGGTCGAGGACAAGCACGGCGTCCCCATAGAGGTGGTCGTCGTCGGCGACTGCCCCCTCGACGAAGGACTGACCGCGCAGATGCAGGCCGCGCGCGAGGCGATGGTGAACGCCGCCAAGTACGGTGGCGAGGGCGGCGCCGTGCAGGTCTTCGCCGAGGTCGAGGGAAGGACGGTCTTCGTGTCCGTCCGGGACCGCGGTCCCGGCTTCGACCTCGACGCGATACCCGCCGACCGCATGGGCGTCAGAGAATCGATCATCGGCCGTATGGAGCGCAACGGGGGTACGGCACGGCTCCGCGCCGTACCGGACGGCGGCACGGAGGTCGAGCTGGAGATGGAGAGGGCGGAGACGACGTCATGAGTGACGCGAACGGGGCGAACGACACTGCCGCACAGAGCGGTTCGGGCACCGGCCCGGCAGGGGACCAGGGAGGCCCGGCCGCGAGGGGCACGAACGCGGCCGAGGGCGTGCCCGGCGAATCCGCCACGGCCGGGCCGACCGCCACGGCTGCGGAAGGAGCCGGAACCGAGGCCGGCGCCGCTCAGCCCGCTGCCGGGGCCGGCGCCGGACCCGGGGCCGGGGTCTCCGGGCCCGGGCGGCATGTCCGGGTCGTGCTGGTGGACGATCACCGGATGTTCCGGACGGGAGTCCAGGCCGAGATCGGGCAGACGGACCGCACGGGCGTGGAGGTCGTCGGGGAGGCGCCCGACGTGGACCAGGCGGTCTCGGTGATCACGAGTACCCGGCCCGAGGTGGTGCTCCTCGACGTGCATCTGCCCGGCGGCGGCGGGGTCGAAGTGCTGCGCCGCTGCTCGGCGTTGATGGCGGACGCCGAGCAGCCCGTCCGGTTCCTCGCCCTGTCCGTGTCGGACGCGGCGGAGGATGTGATCGGAGTGATCCGGGGAGGTGCGCGTGGCTATGTCACCAAGACGATCACCGGCACCGATCTGGTGGACTCCATCTTCCGGGTCCAGGAGGGAGACGCGGTCTTCTCCCCGCGTCTGGCCGGCTTCGTCCTGGACGCCTTCGCCTCCACGGACGCCCCGCCCGTCGACGAGGATCTCGACCGGCTCACCCAGCGCGAGCGCGAGGTCCTGCGTCTCATCGCCCGCGGCTACGCCTACAAGGAGATCGCCAAGCAGCTCTACATCTCGGTGAAGACGGTGGAGTCCCATGTCTCCGCCGTACTGCGGAAGTTGCAGCTCTCCAACCGGCATGAGCTGACGAGATGGGCGACGGCGCGACGCCTGGTCTGAGAGCCGGGCGGGCGGCCGATCGGGCGCCCGCCCGCACACTCACGGACCGGTATCCGTCCGCTCCCGGCCCGGCCCGGCCCGTTCCCCGGGCCGAGGCCGCCTGGCTGAGCCCCGGCTCAGACCACCCGCGTGGCCCCCGCGTACGGCATCTCGTCGAGAGGGGCCACGCGGACCGGGGCCGATGGGTTCGGGGCGTGGATCATCTGGCCGTTGCCGACGTAGATGCCCACATGGCTGATGCCGGAGTAGAAGAAGACGAGGTCGCCGGGGCGGAGTTCGGAGCGGGCGACGCGGCGGCCGGCGGCGATCTGGGAGTAGGTGGTGCGGGGGAGGGAGACACCGGCGGCGCGGTAGGCGGCGAGGGTGAGGCCGGAGCAGTCGAAGGCGTTGGGGCCGGTGGCGCCCCAGACGTACGGGCTGCCGAGCTTGGAGTAGGCGTAGGAGACGGCCGCGGCGGCGCGCGAGTTGGGGGCCCCGGTGGACGCGGAGACGGGGGAGGCGGGGCCGGTGAGGTCGCGGCGGGCCGAGGCGGAGGAGCGGGAGGCGTGCCCGGCGGTGCCGCCCGGGGCGTCGAGCCGGGCCGGGTCCTCGGTGCCGAGCCGGTCGAGCAACTGCCGGGCGTCGGTCAGTTTCGAGGTGACGGTCTTCTTGTGCCGCTTCAGCTCCGACTGGCGGGTCTTGAGCGTGCCGAGTTCGACGCGGGCGGCGCCGCGCAGCCGTTCGATCTCCAGCAGTTGCTTCCGTACGCTCGCCACATCGGCCGAGTGCCGGCTGCCGACGCGCTCGGCGAGGGCGGCGCCGTCCAGGTACTGGTCCGGGTCGGCGGAGAGGGCGAGCTGCCAGGACGGGTCCATGCCCCCGCCCCGGTACTGCGCCGCCGCGACCGAACCGAGTTCGTCGCGGGCCGAGTTGAGCCGGTCGGTGCGGCGGGCGGCCTGGTCGCGCAGCTCTTCGAGGTTCTCCTGCGCCTTGTCGGCCTTCTCCTTCGCGCCGTTGTACTTCTCGGTGGCGACCTCGGCCTCTTGGTAGAGCTTGTCCACCTTCGCCCTGACCTGGTCGGGCGTGAGCTGTGGATCGGCGTGCCCGGTGCCGTCGAAGCCGGTCGCGGTCGCCGCGCCCGCGAGGGCGAACGTCGCGGCCGTGCGGACCGTGTGGCCGCCGAGTGAGCGCTGTCTGGGCTTGCGGTGCGCTGCCACGTGGGGTGCGTGTCCTCTCCGTACGACCGCCGTCCGCGGTACGGACAGGGTCTGTCCGTACGGACCGCCTGGGGGGAGCGGTGACACGTCCGGCGGCGGCCCGCACAGGGGGAGCGGGACGCCGCCGGACCTTCTCGGCGGGGGTGGCCGACTGCCGCCCCTGGCCCGGGCGGCGGTGGGGAGCCGGTCACCTGAGGGAGGACGCTAAACCTGGCTGTGAGGGGCCGGTAACGCGTTGTACGGAAGTGGCGCGCACCGACCGTGAGGTGACCGTATGTGACCGTGATCCCGCCGGGGCGCCGCCGACTTCACGCTGCGCGATGACCGATGCGGCGATTTCGGACCTATCGGAGGTGGGACGGTGCTATGCGGCGCATATATGCACGATCGGTGAAGCGTCTCGCCCGCCCCCGTGCCCGACGGGGCGCGGGCCTCTCACTAGGCTCCGCGCATGGACGTCCTCATCCACATCCTCGTCGCCCTCCACATCATCGGCATCGCCTCGCTCCTGGGCGGTTTCCTCACCCAGCTGAAGGCCATGGGGCAGGGCGCCGCCCGCTTCGTCCCGGCCATGCTCCACGGCGCCCTCACCATGCTGGTCACCGGCGCCCTCCTCGTCGGCCTCAACCAGGCCGACGACCAGCCCGTCGACAACATCAAGATCGGCGTGAAGCTCGCCCTGCTGATCGTGATCCTCGGACTGGTCTATGTGAAGCGGGACGACGAGACGGTGGAGAAGCCGCTGTTCGGACTCGTGGGCGCCCTGACCGTCGTGAACGTCTTCATCGCGGTGCTCTGGACCTGACGGTCTACGCCGGCCGCACCACGCTGTGGATCGACGACTCGCCGTCGTAGAAGACCGACTCCTCGCGGACGTACGTGCCGGGCTTCGGGGCGTGGATCATCATGCCGTTGCCGATGTAGAGGCCGACGTGGCCGATGTTGTCGTAGAAGAAGATCAGGTCGCCGGGCCTGGCGTTCGCCAGGGAGACGGTGGTCCCGGTGCCGGCCTGGTCGTAGGTGGTGCGGGGGAGGTCGACGCCGGCGGCCTTCCAGGCGGCCTGGGTGAGGCCTGAGCAGTCGTAGGAGCCGGGGCCGGTGGCGCCCCAGACGTACGGCTTGCCGATCTGCGCGCGGGCGAAGGCGAGGGCCTTGGCGGCCTTCGAGGCGTAGGTGGAGTCCTCGGCCGGGGCGGCGGTCTCGGTGGTGGTGCCGGTGGAGGTCTCCGTACCGGTGGAGGTCTCCTCCTGGACCGTCCCCTGAGTTCCCTGGCTCCCCTGAGTTCCCTGGTCGTCCCGGGTCTCCTGGGCCGGCTGTGCCGCCGCCTGCTGCCGCGCGAGTTCCTCGGCCTTGCGGTCGGCCTCCTCCTGCTCGCGCTGTTCGATCGCGGCGAGCCGGGTCTTCTCCTCGACGGTGAGGGTGGAGAGCAGTTCGCGGGCCTCGGCCAGCTTCGCCTGGACCGTGGCCTTGCGGGCCTTGAGGGTCTTCTGCGTCTCGGTGAGCTGTTCGAGGCCGTCGCTCGCCTCCTGGCGCTGCTCCGTCGCCTCGGCCTGCTCGGTGACGTACGCGTCGACGGCGTCCTGCCGGCGGTCCGTCAAACGGTCCATCAGCTGGTTCTGGTCGAAGTAGTCCTGCGGGTTGTCCGCGAGCAGCAGCGAGGCCTGGTCCGGGGCCGCCGCGCCGTCGCGATACTGGGCCGCTGCGAACGAACCCAGCTCCTCCCGCGCGTCGTTGAGCTTCTCCTGGCGCTTGGCCACGGCTTCGAGGAGGGTCTCGACCTGCTTCTTCTGCTTGGTCGTCCTCTCCTTGGCCGCGTTGTAGCCCTCGGTCGCCGCCCCGGCCCCGCGGTAGAGGTCGTCGACCTTCTTCTCGACTTCCTCCAGGCTCGGCTTGTCGTCGGTCGAGGGCGCGGCCGTGGCGGTCTGCGAGAGCAGGGCCACGGAGGTGAGGGCGGCGGTGGCGAGGGCGGGGGTGCGGATGCCCGCGCGCGTCCGGCCGGCCGGACGCGGCTTGCGGTGCGGCGCCATGGTTCGGCGTCTCCTTCCGTTGTCCGCCTACCGAGTTAGCTGTCGGGTTCGGGCGCAAGCTTCGGAAGGTTTGCCCTACGGCCCTTGCCGCGTGCGGCGGTCGGGCCGATTCACCCCGGAGGATCGGTGGGTCCCCGGCTCCGGCGCCCACGTAAGGCGTACCGGACTCGGCGGAGGCCGTGCGGCCCGGCGACGTTCGCCGGTTGGGTCGTACGGTCCTGGGGAAAAAGCTAGCCAACTCGTGTGGCCCGTGTGAAGGTTGATGTTCGATATGCCCGATACGTTTTCGTGACCTTAGCCTCTTCGACGCGAGAGGCGGTAGGCTCGCTCGCTCACCGTCGTACGGCGGTCGCGGTGTGTGGCGGATGTGGACGAGTGCGGACTTCCCGGGGCGGCCTCTCGCTGTCAGTGGGGGCGCCTAGACTCGGAGAGCGATGAGCAGCCTCTTTGACGACAGCTTCCTGGCGGACCTCCAGGCCCCCCGCGGCCACGCGGAGGAACCCCCGCCGCCGCCCGAGGACGATCACGTACCGGAGCCGCTTCCGGACGATCTGTTCGGCGGGAAGTTCGACGCGCCACCGGACCGTGACGCGTACTACCGCGACGGCGCTCCCCGCCCCGCGATCGACGCGGCGGCCCTCCTGGACGGGCTGAACGAGAACCAGCGTGCGGCCGTGGTGCATGCCGGATCACCCCTGCTCATCGTCGCGGGCGCCGGCTCCGGCAAGACCCGGGTGCTCACCCACCGCATCGCCCATCTGCTCGGCGAGCGGCGGGTCCATCCCGGCCAGATCCTCGCGATCACCTTCACCAACAAGGCCGCCGGCGAGATGAAGGAGCGCGTCGAGCAGCTCGTCGGCCCGCGCGCCCACGCGATGTGGGTCATGACCTTCCACAGCGCGTGCGTACGCATCCTGCGCCGCGAGAGCAAGAAGCTCGGCTTCACCTCCTCCTTCTCGATCTACGACGCCGCCGACAGCAAGCGGCTGATGGCGCTCGTCTGCCGTGATCTGGACCTCGATCCGAAGCGCTTCCCGCCCAAGTCCTTCAGCGCCAAGATCAGCAATCTGAAGAACGAGCTGATCGACGAGGAGGACTTCGCCGCCCAGGCCGCTGGGGGCACCTCCCGGTCGAGCGGAGCCGAGAGTGGGGGAGGCTTCGAGAAGACCCTCGCCCAGGCCTACGCGATGTACCAGTCCCGCCTCCGCGAGGCGAACGCGCTGGACTTCGACGACCTGATCATGACGACGGTCAATCTGCTGCGCGCCTTCCCGGACGTCGCCGAGCACTACCGCCGCCGCTTCCGGCATGTCCTCGTCGATGAGTACCAGGACACCAACCACGCCCAGTACGCCCTGGTCAGAGAGCTGGTCGGTACCTCCGAGCACCCGGTGGACGTCCCGCCCAACGAGTGGGACGTCCCCCCGGCCGAGCTGTGCGTCGTCGGTGACGCCGACCAGTCGATCTACGCCTTCCGCGGCGCGACCATCCGCAACATCCTCCAGTTCGAGGAGGACTACCCGGACGCGACGACGATCCTGCTGGAGCAGAACTACCGCTCCACCCAGACGATCCTCTCCGCCGCCAACGCGGTGATCGAGCGCAACGAGTCCCGCCGCCCCAAGAACCTGTGGACCAACGCGGGCGCGGGCGCCCGGATCACCGGCTATGTCGCCGACACCGAGCACGACGAGGCCCAGTTCGTCGCCGACGAGATAGACCGACTGACGGACGCGGGCGACGCGAAGGCCGGTGACGTCGCCGTCTTCTACCGGACGAACGCCCAGTCCCGTGTCTTCGAAGAGGTGTTCATCCGCGTCGGCCTGCCGTACAAGGTCGTCGGCGGCGTCCGCTTCTACGAGCGCAAGGAGGTCCGGGACGTCCTCGCGTATCTGCGGGTCCTCGCCAACCCGGAGGACTCCGTCCCGCTGCGCCGCATCCTCAACGTGCCCAAGCGCGGTATCGGCGACCGCGCCGAGGCGATGATCGACGCCCTCTCCCAGCGCGAGAAGATCAGCTTCCCGCAGGCCCTGAAGCGGGTCGACGAGGCGTACGGCATGGCGGCCCGGTCGACGAACGCGGTCAAGCGGTTCAACACGCTGATGGAGGACCTGCGGACCGTCGTCGAGTCCGGCGCCGGACCGGCGACCATCCTGGAGGCGGTGCTCGAACGCACCGGCTATCTCGCCGAGTTGCAGGCCTCCACCGACCCGCAGGACGAGACCCGTATCGAGAACCTCCAGGAACTCGCCGCCGTCGCCCTGGAGTTCGAGCAGGAGTCCGGTGCGGCGGAGGGCGAGACCGAGGGCGAGGCGGCGGCCGTCACGCCCGCCGGACTTCCCGCCTTCCTGGAGCGGGTGGCGCTGGTCGCCGACTCCGACCAGATCCCGGACGACGAGGAGGACGGCTCCGGCGTCATCACGCTCATGACCCTCCACACCGCCAAGGGCCTGGAGTTCCCGGTCGTCTTCCTGACCGGCATGGAGGACGGCGTCTTCCCGCACATGCGCGCCCTCGGCCAGACCAAGGAGCTGGAGGAGGAGCGCCGGCTCGCGTACGTCGGCATCACCCGCGCCCGGGAGCGGCTCTACCTCACCCGGTCCGCGCTCCGCAGCGCCTGGGGCCAGCCCTCGTACAACCCGCCGTCCCGCTTCCTGGAGGAGATCCCGGCCACGCACCTGGAGTGGAAGCGCACCGGGGCGACCGCGCCGGTGTCCTCGGGACCGGCCTCCGGGATCGTGTCCTCGCTGTCGTCCTCCCGCTCCCGTTCCTCGGCCTCCGGCGCGTCCGGCTTCGCGACCCGCCGGGGCGACGAGAAGCCGGTGGTCTCGCTCGCGGTGGGCGACCGCGTCACCCATGACCAGTTCGGCCTCGGCACGGTCGTCGGTGTCGGGGGCGCGGGCGCCAACGCGGAGGCGACGATCGACTTCGGCGACGCAAAGCCCAAGCGGCTGCTGCTGCGCTACGCGCCGGTGGAGAAGCTGTAGCCGGCGGTCCTTCGGTGAGGCCTTCGGCCAGGTGACATGACTCGGGCCCCTGCTCAGCAGGGGCCCGAGTCATGTTCCTTGTTCCTCGTTGCTGTCCCGCGTGCCGGTCGCGGTTACGTCGGGTCCAGTCCGTGGCTGCGCAGCCACGGCAGCGGGTCGATCGCGGAGCCGCCCGCCGGGTGCACCTCGAAGTGCAGGTGCGGGCCGGTCGAATTGCCAGAGTTGCCGGAGTAGGCGATGGTGTCGCCGGCCTTGACCGTCGTACCGGAGGCGACCTTGTACGTGGAGAGGTGGCAGTACCAGGTCTCGGTGCCGTCCTTGGCGGTCACGATGACCATGTTGCCGTAGGCGCTGTTCCACTGGGTGCGCACGGTGCCGTCGGTCGCGGCCATCACGGGGGTGCCGTACGTGACGGGGAAGTCTATGCCGGTGTGCAGGGACATCCAGTTGACGCCGGACTGTCCGTAGTACGCGCTGAGCCCGTGGCGGGCGACCGGCAGCGCGAACTTCGGCCGCAGTCGCTCCTTGCGGGCCGCCTCGGCCGCCGCCTTCTTCTGCTCCAGCTCCTGCTGGGCCTTGAGGTCGATGCGCTCCTGCGTCCGGCTGGCCCGGTCGGCGAAGTCGTCGGCCTCGGCGGAGAGGCTCTCCAGCTGGGTGTCGAGCTGGTTGTTGGCGGTGGACGGCTTCACGGCCGTGGCGTCGTCCGACTTGACCGACGCCGTCGTCTCCGTGTCGTCCGACGTGGCGCCGACCGAGGCCGCCGCGATGCCCGCGACCCCCATGACACAGGCCGACGGAACGGCCACGGTCAGCAGGGCGGAACGTTTGGCCGGAGGCTTCCGGCGGGACCGGGAGGCCGCGCGGCCGGCCGCCCGGCCGGGGCTCGCGCCTGCGGCTGCGGCCGGGACGACCTCCTCCTCGCCGTCGAGGAGAACGGCGCCGCGGTCCGCGTCGTCGGTCTCGAACTCGCCGTCCGCGAGGTGGTGTTCGTCCTGGTCGTACGGGGCGATCTGCTCGAAGGTGGCGGTCGCCTGCTGGTGGAAGTCGGCGGCCTCGGCCGAGAGGTCCACGCCCGACAGATCCACCATGACGGTCTGCGGGTGCTCGTGCGCGTCGTACGACTCGGCGCCGCTGCCCGCGTGTTCGTACGACTCGGACGCGGAACCGCCGTGCTCGTCACCCGCCGGGGTGCCGTCGCTGTTCCACTGTGTGGCGTCGAACGCGCCCGTGTCAAAGTGCTGGGTGCCGATCCACTGCTGGGTCTGGTCCGACTGCCCCAACTGGCCGGACTCGTCGGACTGTTCGGCCTGCAGCCAGCCGCTCGCGTCCCACTGCCCGCTCGCGTCGGGTCCGGTGGACTGCGTCGGGACCTGGGAGAGGTGCTCGTAACCGGCGGACCAGGACGTCGTGTCGTAGCTGCCCGTGTCGTACGCGGCCTGGTGCTGCGCGGCGTACGGGTCGTAGTTCAGCGTCTGGTGGCTGCCCGTCGCCCACTGGGAGGCGTCGTAGGTGCCGGTGCCGGTGCCGGTGTCATTGCCCGGCAGGTCACCGAAGAGCGGGTCGGTCGCGAAGGTCCCGGTGACGGTCGCCTGGGCGCCGTTGCCGGAGTCGAAACCGGTGGCGGGGTAGTCGCCGTACGTGGTGAAGTCGCCGTACGTGGCTTCCTGGTGGCCGTACGACGCGTAGTGCGCCGGGTCGGCTTCGGAAGCCGGAGCCGGGGGTGTTGCGGTCCCCGACGGGTGACGATCGTTCACCAACTTCTCTTTCGCCTCGACGACAGGGGCTGGCAGAGCAGTGCGGTGACTGTACCCGGCGGTATGCGGGCGCGACAATCTTCAACGGGTTTCACGCGCGCAGGAAACGGGCATTCGAGCGTCTTTCGGCGGTCTGTGGGCACGACTTTGGCCTTGCGTTCGAAGGTTGTTCGAAACTGGCTTGCTGTGTGAGGGGTGTGAGACGCCCGTGCCGCCGGGGGCGAGACGTTTCGCCGGGTGGTGGTGCGTCGGACGGGGGCGCGTTGATGTCGTCGGGTGGGGTGTCGCGCGTCGGGTGCGTGACGGGGGCGTGTGGGCGTGCGTCATGTTTGACGCCGTACGTCCCTGTTTCGCCGCCCTGTGTCGTACGTCACCGAGCTGGTGGGGCCGCCGCCGTGCTGTCGGGGTGGCCGGGTGCTCGGGCCGCCGGATGCTCAGGCCACGGTCAGGCCGCCGGGGCGGGCGGTGGCGCGGGCGTGCGTCCGCGGGGTGTCGAGGGCTTCCCGGATGCCTGCGGCGACGGCGGGGTGCACGGGCAGGGCGAGATGGCCGATACCGGTGACCTGGATGTTCTGTGCCATCAGGTCCGGGTGGTCGACGCAGGCCGTCTCCAGCGGAGCCATCACATGGTCGAGGTCGCTCCAGAACGCCACGAAATGCGTACGGCAGCCCGGCGCCGGCTCCTTCAACTCCTCCAGCACCTGCGAACCCGGCCGCATCTGGCGGACGATCGGGTGCGCGTCCGCCAGCGGCACGGCACGGGTGCCGCCGTGCGGGGTGCCGAGGGTGACGAGAGTGCGGACACGGTGGTCGCCGCCGAGCCGCTGCACGTAGTACCGGGCTATCAGGCCGCCGAGGCTGTGCCCGACGACATCCACCCGCTCCTGGCCCGTGCGCTCGCAGATGTCCTCGATGTGCCGGCCGAGCAGCTCGGCCGCGGCGCGGATGTCGCAGGTCAGGGGCGAGTAGTTGAGCGACTCCAGGTGCCGGCCGCCGGCCTGCGCGAGGGAGCGGCGCAGCAGGACGAAGACCGAGCGGTTGTCGATGAAGCCGTGCAGCAGGACGACCGGGGGCTTCTCCTCGGTCGGCAGCCGGGGCGCGTCGGCCGGCGGGAGCGTGGGCGTGACGCGGCGCTCCTGTGTCATTCCCGAGGGGTACAGCAGCAGATGCCCCGCGAGGATCGCCAACTCCAGTGCGGTCGCCTTGAGAAGGGCCATGGAAAGGCCCGGCAGCCGGGTGGGCAGAAATCGCTCGCAGAGCGGGAGAAGGGGCGCGACCGCCCTGGTGACCTGCATGCCCGACCTCCCGTCGGCAGACGGGCGGACGCCTCTGTCCCCCGTGTGCCCTAGTGAAGAGCCGCGGTGCGGGCGGCGGACGGTGGGGCGATGCGACGTGACGCGGCGCGTGTGGCGTGCGTGACGTGCGGTGCGTGCGCGACGTGTCAGGCGTCGATCACGCGGCGGGGGTTCGGTGCTCCTGAATCCCCGCTGCCCTGCCCTCCGCCGTCTGCCGGTGCCGATCCGCTCCCTCGCCCTGGCCTCCCTCGGGCGGTGGGTCGGTGCGGCATCCTTCCGACGGCTCTCCTTGTGCGCACGCTTCCCCGTGGCGCGCACGCCACGGGAGCCTCTGGCCGGCGGCCCGGAAACGGTCCGGATGCCGCGATCACCTCCGTGATCACCTCGGTCCCCGCGACGCGTGAGCCGCGGAAACCGGGAGCAGTGCGCGGCGAACGTGTCCCACCGTGTGATTTCCCCCTCGCCCGGCGCCGCGAAACGGCCGCTTGCACGATGCTGGAGAGAACGTTCGTTTACTTGCGCCGGGTGCGGTGTGGAGGGGTGTTCCATGGCCCCGGAGCCGGGATGTGCGGGGTGCGCGGGTTGCGTGGGATGTGCGTGGTGTGCGTGGTGTGCGTGATTCGGGCGGTGTGTGCGCCAGTGTTCGCTATGGCTTGATGTAGTCGTTTCGTGGAGGCAGTGATGGGTGCGGCAGCCGGTCCGATCCGTGTGGTGGTCGCCAAACCGGGACTCGACGGCCACGATCGCGGGGCCAAGGTGATCGCGCGGGCGCTGCGCGACGCCGGTATGGAGGTCATCTACACCGGTCTCCACCAGACTCCCGAGCAGATCGTCGACACCGCGATCCAGGAGGACGCCGACGCGATCGGCCTCTCCATCCTCTCCGGCGCCCACAACACGCTCTTCGCCGCCGTCATCGGACTCCTCCGGGAGCGCGACGCCGAGGACATCCTCGTCTTCGGCGGCGGCATCATCCCCGAGGCGGACGTCGCTCCGCTCAAGGAGAAGGGGGTCGCCGAGATCTTCACGCCCGGGGCGACGATGGCGTCGATCGTGGAGTGGGTGCGGGGGCATGCGCGGCCGTCTTCGGGGGGCGCCTAGTAGCTCGGGGGGTGGGGTTCGTCGGCGGGTGCGGGTGCGTCGTGGTTGCTCGCGCAGTTCCCCGCGCCCCTGAAAGGCCCGCAGGCCCTCACGGGCTGCGGGCCTTTCGGGCCGAAAAGCATGGGGCGCAGCCCCTGCTTTTCAGGGGCGCGGGGAACTGCGCGAGAAGCCCCACCGGACCCGCACCCGCCGACGAACCCCACCCCCCGAGCTACTAGGCGCCCCCGGCTACGGCACGCTCCCCGGTTCCAACTCGGCCCGTATCGTCGCCCGCAGCCGCAGCGTCGTCGCGAGCCGCTGGAACGCCTCGGCCCAGTAGCCGCCCGCCCCCGGTGCCGCATCCTCCGCGTCCTCGGGCGTGGCCGTCAGCGACTGGAGCCGCTCCGCCTCCGCGGGGTCCAGGCAGCGCTCCGCCAGGCCCATCACCCCGCTGAAGCTCCAGGGATAACTGCCGGCGTCCCGGGCGATGTTGAGCGCGTCCACCACGGCCCGCCCCAGCGGTGGAGCCCACGGCACCGCGCACACCCCGAGCAGCTGAAACGCCTCGGACAAGCCGTGGGTGGCGATGAACCCCGCCACCCACTCGGCCCGTTCGCCGCCGTCCAAGGTCGCCAGCAGCTTCGCCCGTTCGGCCAGGGACACCGCCCCCGGCCCGCCGGCCTCCGGAGTGGCGGGCGCCCCCAGCAGCGCCCGTGACCACCCGGGATCGCGCTGCCGCACCGCCGCCCGGCACCACGCCCCGTGCAGCTCGCTCCGCCAGTCGTCCGCGACCGGCAGCGCCACGATCTCCTCCGGTGTACGCCCGCCGAACCGCCCCGGCCAGGTCCCGAGCGGTGCCGCCTCCAGCAACTGGCCCAGCCACCAGGAGCGTTCGCCCCGTCCGGCCGGGGCCTTGGGCAGCACGCCGTCGCGTTCCATGCCCGGGTCGCACTCGTGCGGGGCCTCGACGACGAGTGTGGGGGTCCCGGCGACCGACGGGGTGGCGCCCGCGTGATCGACGGCGACACACGCCGCCGCCCGCCGCGCCATCCGCCGCGCGAGCGCCGATTCGGGCAGCGCGGAGAGCAACTCCGCCGCCGTGGCCCGCACATTCCGGCTGCGGTCGCCCAACGCGGCCTCCAGGAAGGGTTCGTCCGCCGCCTCCAGTCCCGTACGCAGGGTGTCGAGGAACATCAGCCGGTCCTCGGCCCGCTCCGTCGGCCAGGTGGCCGACAGCACCTCACGTGCCGAGGCGGCGTCCCGGGCCCGTACCGCCGTGAGCAGGGCGACGCGCTCGGCGAACAGGCCCTCCTGCCACAGCCGCCGTACCCGCTCGGGTTCGTCCGGACCCGGCAGCGCCGCGCCCCCGCCGGGGGCGGCCCGCAGCGCGAAGCGCCAGTCCTGGTTCAGCCGGGCCAGCCACAGCGCCCGCGCGCCTGCGAAGGCCAGGACGGCGGGACGCAGATCCGTACGGCCGCGCGCCGCGTCCAGCAACGCGGGGAGAGCTTCCGGGGGCGCCGCGTAACCGTGTGCGTTGGCCAATGCCAGCCACTGGGGCAGGAGTTCCATCAGATCGGGCGCCGTGCCCCGCCGTCCGCCGCCCGTGCCGGGCCGGTCGGTGAGCAACGTCGTCAGCCGTCGTGCCGCGGCGGGCGGCAGCGGGGGACGGCGGTCCGGTGCCACCGGTTCCGGCCGTGCCGCCGCCCGCACCGGCCGTATCCCCGCCCGGCGCCGCACGGTCTCCACGGCCGCCGCGTCCAGCAAGGCCACGGGCGCCTCCCGGCCCGAACCGGCCCCCGGCGGCGTACGCCGGTCCGTCCCGAGCAGCGCGGTCGTGACCAGTTCCTCCCAGGAGAGCCCCGCCGAAGCTTCTGAGGTGCCGGTCATGAGGTTCCCTCCGTATGCCGCGAACGATTGCTCTCGGCGCTGCCGCTGCCGCTGCCTTTGCCTCTGCCTCTGCTTTCGCGACCGTCGCCTCCGCTTCCGCCGCTCCGGCTCCCCCTCAGCACAGCGTCACCGCCTGTCCGCCGGCCCCCGCCGGCGCCTCCGCCCACGCCGTCAGCGGTGTGAAGCCGCGGTGGCCGCACTCGCCGAAGACCGTGACCGGTGTGCCGCCGGAGAGGGCCAGGAGGCGCCACAGGCCGGGGCGGGAGCGGGCGGAGGGGGTGAGGGGGAGGGCCAGGTCGCCGTCGGCGTCGGCCAGTTGCCAGGAGTCGCCGTCCGGGGTGGGGACGACGCGGGTGAGGGTGACCGGGAAGGAGTCCAGCCAGGGGTCGTCCCGCAGGGCCGTGCCGTAGCGGGCGGCGGCCTCGGCCGGAGTGATCCCCGGCGGTCTCGCGGCGGTGGGCTCGGGCGCGGTGAAGCGCTCGCCGAGGGCCGCGCGCGGCTGTCCCGCGCCCGGGTAGGCCGACACCTCGGCCTCGAACGCCAGCCCGACCGGCAGCGACAGCTCGGGGGCGCGGCCGGCGGCTCCATAGGAGAGGAGCAGCGCCGTACGGCCCGATCCGGTGCCGTACAGCCAGACGCGGCGGGTGGTGAGGTGGGAGTCGGACGTGTCGTACTGGGCCAGCGTGAGCCAGCGGTCGCGGACCGGCGGGCCGTCCGGGGAGCCGGACAGACCGATCCGGGAACGGACCGTGGCCGCGAGGCCGTCCGGGAGCAGATCGCGGCGCAGCCAGCCCTGGTCTAGGAGATGGAGCAGCGCGCACTCCTCCAGGAGACGGACCGGCCAGCCCGGGCCGGAGCCGGGTATCGCGCCCAACTCCCGCACCCGCGCCGCCAGTCCGGGGGCCTGGGCGTCGACCATCCGGGCCGCCGTCTCCTCCCACAGCCCGTACCCCGCCTGTTCCGCGGCGGCCAGGCCGCCGCGGAACAGGTCGGTCAGACGCTGTTCGAGCTCCGCCGCGCCCGCGGTGATCCGGTCGGCGCGCCGCTCCGCTCGCCGGCGCGCCGCCTCGGGATCAGCGGACGTGGCCCCAGATGCCGCGTCCGTCCTCGTCGTCCTCGCCGCTGCGCGCGTGCGGCGGCCTGACAGCCACTGCTCCGCCCAGTCCGGCACCGGTCCTGAAGGCACCGCGGTGTCGTCGCCCGACCAGAGCAGGAGCAGCCCCAGCGCATGCTTGCACGGGAACTTCCTGCTCGGACAACTGCAGTTGTAGGCGGGCCTGGAGGAGTCCGCCACGTCGATGATCGTCTGATACGGCTTGCTGCCACTTCCTTTGCACAGTCCCCACACCGTCCCCTCGTCCGAACTGCCAGCACTCGACCACGGCCTTGCCACGGCGAGTTTGCTTCCGGCTTTGCGCGACGCTGCGTCAGGTGCCAATGCCAGCACCTGCTCAGCCGTCCAGCGCACCCCCTGCTGAGTCATGTTCTGAAGGTAGATCCCACCACTGACAATTGGCTTGCGCGATCCAATTTCCCCAGGTCAGACTGGATTGTCAGTGGCGTGGTGCAGGGTGGTCACCAGATCCGAACCGGCCGAGCTGGAGGGGGACTCAGCCATGCCTGCGTCTGCTGGAACGACCACTGTCGACCCGAGCCACAACCAGTCCGCGCCCGCGAACGGGTATGCGGGCAGTGAGAGCGCGCGCACGGGCGGTGAAGTGCTGCGGGCGCACGCCGAGCACGCCTTCGCCGAGGAACTGTCCGCGCTCGCCGCCCAGGACGACCGGCCCCGGCCGGCCCGCTGGAAGCTCTCGCCGTGGGCCGTCGCCACCTATCTGCTCGGCGGGACGCTCCCCGACGGCACGGTGATCACCCCGAAGTACGTCGGGCCGCGCCGCATCGTCGAGGTCGCCGTCACCACCCTCGCCACCGACCGTGCCCTGCTGCTGCTCGGTGTGCCGGGCACCGCCAAGACCTGGGTGTCCGAGCACCTCGCGGCGGCCGTCAGCGGCGACTCCACGCTGCTCGTGCAGGGCACGGCGGGCACCCCGGAGGAGGCGATCCGCTACGGGTGGAACTACGCGCGGCTGCTCGCCCACGGTCCCAGCCGTGACGCGCTCGTGCCCAGCCCCGTCATGCGGGCCATGGCGGAGGGCATGACGGCCCGCGTCGAGGAGCTGACCCGCATCCCGGCCGACGTCCAGGACACACTGATCACGATCCTGTCCGAGAAGACGCTGCCGATACCGGAGTTGGGGCAGGAGACCCAGGCGGTCCGCGGCTTCAACCTCATCGCCACGGCCAACGACCGCGACCGCGGGGTGAACGACCTGTCGAGCGCGCTGCGCCGCCGCTTCAACACGGTGGTGCTGCCGCTGCCGGAGAGCGCCGACGCCGAGGTCGACATCGTCTCGCGCCGCGTCGACCAGATCGGCCGCTCCCTCGACCTGCCGGCCGTACCCGACGGCGTCGACGAGATCCGCCGCGTCGTCACGGTCTTCCGCGAACTGCGCGACGGCGTCACGACGGACGGCCGTACGAAGCTGAAGTCCCCCAGCGGCACGCTGTCCACCGCCGAGGCGATCTCCGTCGTCACGGGCGGACTCGCCCTCGCCGCCCACTTCGGCGACGGCGTCCTGCGCGCCTCCGACGTCGCCGCCGGCATCCTCGGCGCCGTCGTCCGCGACCCGGCCGCCGACCGTGTCGTCTGGCAGGAGTACCTGGAAGCGGTGGTGCGCGAGCGCGACGGCTGGACCGACTTCTACCGCGCCTGCCGAGAGGCGAGCGCGTGACGGGGCGGCGGGAGGGCGCCCCGGCCGACGGACCGGGGCAGGCGGCAGGGCCGGGCGGAGGGAACGGGGTGGACGCGCGCGCCGAGGGGATGGCGGAGTCCGGGGTGACGACGCGCGCCGGGGCAGAGAGCCCCGAAGGCGCGGGGGCGCTCGGCGGGACAGGGGCTCGCGCCGCCGGCGGGCCGTTGCTGCTGGGTGTGCGGCATCACGGGCCCGGGTCCGCGCGGGCCGTGCGGGCCGCGCTGGAGGCGGCCCGGCCCCGGGTCGTGCTCATCGAGGGGCCGCCGGAGGCGGACGGGCTGATCGCGCTGGCCGCCGACGAGGAGATGCGGCCGCCGGTCGCGCTGCTCGCCCACGCGGTCGACGAACCGGGCCGGTGCTCCTTCTGGCCGTTCGCGGAGTTCTCCCCGGAGTGGGTGGCGCTCAAGTGGGCCCTCGCCCAGGGCGTTCCGGCCCGCTTCATCGACCTTCCGGCGACCCACACACTGGCCCGGGCGGAGACCGAGGAGCCGGAGACCGAGGAGCCGGAGAGCGGGGAGCCGGAGAGCGGGGAAGCGGAGAGCGAGGTGGTCCGGGGTGATCCGCTCGGCGCGCTCGCCGAGGCCGCCGGATATGACGATGCCGAGCGGTGGTGGGAGGACGTGGTCGAGCACCGGGGGACGGGCGGGGACGCCTTCGCGCCGTTCACCGTGCTGGAGGAGGCCATGGGCGCGCTCCGTGAGGTGTACGGGACCGGGGGCCGCGACCGGGATCCGGCGCGCGAGGCGTACATGCGGTTGCAACTGCGCGCCGCGCAGAAGGAGTTCGGGGACGACGGCGTGGCCGTGGTGTGCGGGGCCTGGCATGTGCCCGCCCTGCGCGAGAAGCGGACCGTGGCCGCCGACCGGGCGCTGCTGAAGGGGCTGCCCAAGGTCAGGACCGACATGACCTGGGTGCCCTGGACCAACCGGAGGCTCGCCCGGGCCGGTGGCTACGGCGCGGGCATCGACTCACCCGGCTGGTACGGACACCTGTTCGGCGCGCCCGACCGTCCCGTGGAGCGCTGGCTGACCAAGGTCGCGGGGCTGCTGCGCGAGGAGGACCGGATCGTCTCCTCCGCCCATGTCATCGAGGCGGTGCGGCTGGCCGGGACACTCGCCGCGATGCGCGGGCGCCCGCTGCCGGGCCTGACCGAGACCACCGACGCCGTACGGGCGGTGATGTGCGACGGCTCGGACGTACCGCTGTCGCTGGTGCGGGACCGGCTGATCGTCGGCGACGTTCTGGGGGAGGTGCCCGAGTCGGCGCCGGCGGTGCCGCTGCAGCGGGACCTCACCCGGCTCCAGCGGCGGCTGCGGCTCAAGCCGGAGGCGCTGGAGCGGGAGGTGGAGCTGGACCTGCGGAAGGAGAACGACGCGGAGCGCAGCCGGCTGCTGCACCGGCTCCGGCTGCTCGGCGTCGGCTGGGGCGAGCCGACGGCCTCGCGCGGCAGCACGGGCACGTTCCGGGAGACCTGGCGGCTGCGCTGGGAGCCGGAGCTGTCGGTGCGGATCGCCGAGGCCGGGATCTGGGGGACCACGGTGCTCTCCGCGACGACCGCCAAGGCCGAGGCGGACGCCGTCACGGCCCGGTCGCTCGCCGACATCACCGGCCTCGCCGAACACTGCCTCCTGGCCGGACTCCCCAACGCCCTGCCCGTGGTGATGCGCGTGCTCGCCGACCGCGCCGCCCTCGACGCCGACGTGGGCCACCTCGCCCAGGCGCTCCCGGCCCTGGTCCGCTCCCTCCGCTACGGCGACGTCCGCGCCACCGACACCCGGGCGCTCGCCGAGGTCGCCGCCGGGCTCGCCGAGCGTGTCTTCGTCGGCCTGCCGCCCGCGTGCGCCGCGCTCGACACCGAGGCGGCCCAGGAGATGCGCCGCCATGTGGACGCCGTGCACGGGGCGGTGGGCCTGCTCGGCGAGACCGCCCCGGAGGCCCCCACGGCACCGTCCGGCGGAAGCGGGGCCGGCGCGGCGGCAGGGACGGGCGCCAGGAGCGGGACACGGGGCCGCTGGCACTCGGTGCTCCACATCCTCTCCGGGCGGGACACGGTGCCCGGGGTGATCCGGGGCCGGGCCGTACGACTCCTGCTGGACGACGGGGAGTTGGCGCAGGACGAGGCGGCGCGGCTCATGGGGCTCGTGCTGTCGCCGGGCACGGCACCGGCGGACGCGGCGGCGTGGATCGAGGGGTTCGTCGGCGGCGGCTCCGGCGGCGGCATGCTGCTCGTGCACGACGAGCGCCTCCTCGGCCTGGTGGACGCCTGGCTGACCGGGGTGCCCGGGGACGCGTTCACGGACGTACTGCCGTTGCTGCGGCGGACGTTCGCGGCGTACGAGCCGGGGGTGCGGCGGACGCTCGGCGAGCTGGTGCGGCGCGGGCCGGCGCGGCGGAGCGGGGCGGCGGCCACCGGATCCGGCGGCATACCGGGCTACGCCGACGACCTCGACGGCGACCGCGCGGACGCGGTGCTGCCGGTGGTGCGGCTGCTGCTGGGCCTGGACGACGAGGGGCGGGCGACCGCCGACGCGAGCGGCCTCGTGGCCGACGACAACGACCTTGTGGGGGTGGCGGGATGACGACCGACGGACTGCGCGCGCGTGAGCCGAGGCGGACCACCGAGACGATCGACACCGGGGACGGGCCGGTGCGTGGCCGCGTGGCGCGGCCGGGCGACCGCCCCACGACCGTGACGGTGATGCCCCTCTGGGCCCGGCCTCGCGCGGGGGTGCGCGGATGACGACGGGAGCGGACGCGGACGCGGACGCGGGCGCGGGCAAGGACGCGGCCGACGAGCGGTTGCGGCGCTGGCGGCTCGTGCTGGGCGGGGACGCGGCCGACGGCACGGGGTGCGCGCTGGGCGGGCGGGACGCGGCGATGGACCAGGCGCTGGGCGCGCTGTACGGGGACGGCAAGGGGAAGGGGGACAAGCCGCGGGCGGGGCAGGGCCGTTCGGCGGGGCTGGGGGCGTCGGCACCGTCGGTGGCCCGGTGGCTGGGTGACATCCGGACGTACTTCCCGTCCTCCGTCGTCCAGGTCATGCAGCGGGACGCCATCGACCGGCTGGGACTGTCCGCGCTGCTCCTCGAACCGGAGATGCTGGAGGCGGTGGAGGCCGACGTCCATCTCGTCGGCACGCTCCTCTCCCTCAACAAGGCCATGCCGGAGACGACGAAGGAGACCGCGCGGGCCGTCGTGCGCAAGGTCGTCGAGGATCTGGAGAAGCGGCTCGCGACCCGTACCCGGGCCACCCTCACCGGCGCCCTCGACCGCAGCGCCCGCGTCAGCAGGCCGCGCCACCACGACATCGACTGGAACCGCACGATCGCGGCCAACCTCAAGAACTATCTGCCGGAGTACCGGACGGTCGTACCCGAGCGGCTCATCGGATACGGGCGGGCCTCGCAGTCGGTGAAGAAGGAGGTCGTCCTCTGTGTCGACCAGTCGGGGTCGATGGCGGCGTCCGTCGTCTACGCGTCCGTGTTCGGGGCGGTGCTGGCGTCCATGCGGTCCATCAGCACCCGGCTCGTCGTCTTCGACACGGCCGTCGTCGACCTCACCGATCAGCTCGACGACCCGGTCGACGTCCTCTTCGGCACCCAGCTCGGCGGCGGCACCGACATCAACCGGGCGCTCGCGTACTGCCAGTCGCGCATCACCCGGCCCGCGGACACGGTGGTCGTGCTGATCAGCGACCTCTACGAGGGCGGGATACGGGACGAGATGCTGAAGCGGGTGGCGGCGATGAAGGCCTCGGGGACGCAGTTCGTGACCCTGCTGGCGCTCTCCGACGAAGGGGCGCCGGCGTACGACCGCGAGCACGCGGCGGCCCTCGCGGCGCTCGGCGCACCGGCGTTCGCCTGCACGCCCGACCTGTTCCCGGAGGTGATGGCCGCGGCGATCGAGAAGCGGCCGTTGCCGATACCCGACCGGGTGTGACGGCAGTCGGTTACCGGACAGGGGAGGTTGAAAAGAGGACATGACAGCGCGGCGGTGACCACGGGCTTGCGCGAGAGCGGGAGTCCCGTGCGAGGATCGGCAACGCCTCACACCCTTCACACGGGTGTTCGTATCTCGCGCATCTTCCGCATTCTCGCCCCGTATTTCGCCGTTCCGCCGCACGGGAGGGTCCTCCCCGTCTTGCCCGTCCTGACGTCAGCAGCCGCGCTTCCCGGTGCCGGTGCCCTCCAGCGCGTGGTGCGCGAGGCCGCCCGGCGCCGCGCGGTGCGGGTCGCGCTGTTGGTCGGCGGGCTGTTCGCGCTGGGCGTCCTCTGCGGGGGGCGTGCGAGCGCGACGGAGAGCACCTCGGCCCCGTCACCGCTGTCGTCCACGGTCACCGCGGCCGTCACCGAAGCCACCGGTCCGGCCGCGGAGCAGGTCGCGCGTCCGGTGGTCGAGCAAGCCGTGCGGCCGGTCGGTGAGCCGGTCGTGGAGCACGTCGTACGACCCGTCACCGAGCAGGTCGTACGGCCGGTCGTGGAGGACGTGGTGCGGCCGGTCACCGAGCAGGTCGTGGTGCCGGTGGGGGAGCTGGTGGAGTCCGTCACCGAGGGACTCGGTGGGGTGACCTCCCAGCTCCCGCCGGTGAGCGGGCTGCCGTCGCTGCCCGGGGTGCCGGAGCTTCCGGAGTTGCCGGCCCTGCCCGGCTGGACCACGTTGCCGGTCGAGGCACCGCCCGTCGAGGTGACGCCGCTGGAGCCGGGGCGGGCGGCGGCCGAGAGGCCGGGCCCGACCGTGGCCGACGACGACGGCGGGCGCGACGGCGAGCGGACCTCCGGGCCCCACGTGGCCGTCGGGTACGGGCCGCATGCCGCCGCCCTCGGCGCGGTGGCCGTGTCGGCTCCGCGCCGGGACACCGGTGCCGGGGTCGCGTCCCTCGTGCGAGTGCCTGCGCAGCAGCACCCCGACGGTCTGCCGACCGGCACGCCGAGCCGTACACCGTCGCCTCCTTCGACCGGGCGCCGCTGAGCCTCGTGCCCGGCGCCCCCGTGGCCGACGCCACGGACGGGACCCGGGACCGGCACCGGGACATCCCCGAGTTCCCCGGCTAGAGCCGGTTCCTCCACCCCCGCCGCACCGCCGCGCGGGGGCGGCACAGGGAGGGCTGCCCGCCGTCCCGGTGCCCTCGCCCTGCTGAGCCCTCGCCCTGCTGAGCCCGGCCTCTCGGCGCCGGCCGCGCACCGCCCCGGTCCCGCACGGCTCCCCCGTACTCGGATTCCCCAAGGAACTGACGTTCGTATGAACAGCGAACTCCGCGATCCCCGCCGCTCCGACGTGATGGCCGTCGGCCGTGCCGCCCGCGGGCCCTGACCCCGCGCGGGCGGTCGCCTGCGGGCAGCAGCCCGCAGGCGGTGGTGGACGACCGCCCATCGGCTGAAACCCGGACGGCCGAAAGCCGTCGGCCTGGTCCGGGTGGGAGCCGGGGGCGGTGGCGGAGGGTCCCCGAATGGGGAGGGGATCCCCCGCCGAGGGGCCCTTCGGAAGAGGTGAAGGGCCTCGGAGGGATCTCACCGGACGTACCCCCGTCCGGTGAGATCCCGCACGCGCGGCACGCGGTGCCAGTGAGCGCGGCATCATGTGACAGGTATCACCGCTCAGGTGTGACCCTCGATTTAGGGGCCCTCCGGAAGCAGCGATAACCTGCGAGACGGACATGCCGCGCGCTCGGACACCGTGTGCGCCTCCCTTGTGACTCTCGGCGGACGTCACGTTGCCCTTCGCGGCACGCCCACGCATCAGACGAACCGCGATCACTGATAGGGACGGAAGCGCGTGGACCTGTTCGAGTACCAGGCGAGGGACCTCTTCGCCAAGCACGGTGTACCGGTGCTGGCCGGTGAAGTCATCGACACGCCTGAGGCGGCGCGCGAGATCACCGAGCGGCTGGGCGGCAAGTCTGTCGTCAAGGCGCAGGTGAAGGTCGGTGGTCGAGGCAAGGCCGGCGGCGTCAAGCTCGCCGCCACCCCGGACGAGGCCGTGGCCCGTTCGACGGACATTCTCGGGATGGACATCAAGGGCCACACGGTCCACAAGGTGATGATCGCCGAGACCGCTCCGGAGATCGTCGAGGAGTACTACGTCTCCTACCTCCTCGACCGCACCAACCGCACCTTCCTCTCCATCGCCTCCGTCGAGGGCGGCATGGAGATCGAGGAGGTGGCGGCCACCCGCCCCGAGGCCGTCGCCAAGACGCCGATCGACGCCAACGTGGGTGTGACCCCCGAGGTCGCCCGTGGCATCGTCGAGGCCGCGCACTTCCCGGC
The DNA here is from genome assembly GCF_020010925.1 of Streptomyces griseiscabiei. Taxonomy (NCBI): domain Bacteria; kingdom Bacillati; phylum Actinomycetota; class Actinomycetes; order Kitasatosporales; family Streptomycetaceae; genus Streptomyces; species Streptomyces griseiscabiei. The sequence continues at coordinate 1,080,608 of NZ_JAGJBZ010000003.1, forward strand.
CGAGGTCGCCGACAAGGTCGCCGACATCCTCGTCACGCTGTGGAAGACCTTCATCGACGAGGACGCCCTCCTCGTCGAGGTCAACCCGCTGGCGAAGGTCGCCTCCGGTGACGTCCTCGCCCTCGACGGCAAGGTCTCCCTGGACGAGAACGCGGACTTCCGCCACCCCGACCACGAGGAGCTCGTCGACCACGCGGCCGCGAACCCCCTCGAGGCCGCCGCCAAGGAGAAGAACCTCAACTACGTCAAGCTCGACGGTGAGGTCGGCATCATCGGCAACGGCGCGGGTCTCGTCATGAGCACCCTGGACGTCGTCGCGTACGCCGGTGAGAACCACGGTGGCGTCAAGCCGGCCAACTTCCTCGACATCGGTGGTGGCGCCTCCGCCGCCGTCATGGCGAACGGCCTGGAGATCATCCTCGGCGACCCGGACGTCAAGTCCGTGTTCGTCAACGTCTTCGGTGGCATCACCGCCTGCGACGAGGTCGCCAACGGCATCGTGCAGGCGCTGCAGCTGCTCGCGGACAAGGGCGAGGAAGTCACCAAGCCCCTCGTCGTCCGCCTCGACGGCAACAACGCCGAGCTGGGTCGCAAGATCCTCTCCGACGCCAACCACCCGCTGGTCCAGCGCGTGGACACCATGGACGGCGCGGCCGACAAGGCCGCCGAGCTCGCGGCTGCGAAGTAAGGGAAGAGGGACAGAACAGCCATGGCTATCTTCCTGAACAAGGACAGCAAGGTCATCGTCCAGGGCATGACCGGTGCCACGGGCATGAAGCACACCAAGCTCATGCTGGCCGACGGCACGAACATCGTCGGTGGCGTGAACCCCCGCAAGGCGGGCACGTCCGTCGACGTCGACGGCACCGAGATCCCGGTCTTCGGCACCGTCGCCGAGGCGATCGAGAAGACGGGCGCCAACGTGTCCGTCCTCTTCGTACCGCCGGCCTTCGCGAAGTCCGCCGTCGTCGAGGCCATCGACGCCGAGATCCCGCTCGCGGTCGTCATCACCGAGGGCATCGCGGTCCACGACTCGGCCGCGTTCTACGCGTACGCCGTGTCGCAGGGCAACAAGACCCGGATCATCGGCCCGAACTGCCCCGGTCTCATCACCCCGGGTCAGTCGAACGCCGGCATCATCCCGGGCGACATCACCAAGCCGGGCCGCATCGGTCTGGTCTCGAAGTCCGGCACGCTGACGTACCAGATGATGTACGAGCTCCGTGACATCGGCTTCTCCTCGGCCGTCGGCATCGGTGGCGACCCGGTCATCGGTACGACGCACATCGACGCGCTCGCCGCGTTCGAGGCCGACCCCGACACCGACCTGATCGTGATGATCGGTGAGATCGGTGGCGACGCGGAGGAGCGCGCGGCCGACTTCATCAAGGCCAACGTGAAGAAGCCGGTCGTCGGCTACGTCGCCGGCTTCACGGCGCCCGAGGGCAAGACCATGGGCCACGCCGGCGCCATCGTCTCCGGCTCCTCCGGTACGGCCGCCGCGAAGAAGGAGGCCCTGGAGGCCGCCGGCGTCAAGGTGGGCAAGACGCCCACCGAGACGGCGAAGCTCGCGCGCGAGATCCTCAACGGCTGAGCTCTTCAGCCCGGCTGAGCCTTTGCGGGCCCGCACCCCACGTGGGGTGCGGGCCCGCTGGCGTATCGGCTCAGTGGGCTTCCGGGTGCAGGCGTTCCGGGCCCGCGGCCGCCGCCGATCTGAGCCTGGCGCGGAGCTTCTGCTCGGTCTTGGAGAGAGGGCCGGGGGCCGCCTTCGGCGGGATGCCCTGGACGGGGGCGCCCGGCGGGACCGGGGGCTCGTAGTGGTCGGGGGCGGTGTGGAGGGTGAGGGTGGTGGTGGCGAGGAGGAGGGTGGTGAAGGCGATGGCGGCGTGGATCCAGCGGCGGGCGCGCAGATCGGCCCGGGCGCGGAGGGCGGGGGGCTTCGTGGGTCCCGGGCGGATGCCGGAGGGGAGCGTGGCCAGGAGGCGGTTGAGGTCGTCGGGGGCGACCGGCTCGGGCAGGCGCGCGGCGACGGTCGCGCGGGCGTAGAGGAGGCGGCCCGCCGCCGCGGGCGTGCTGGCCTCGGTCTCGGCGGCCGTGTCGGGGAGGTCGAGACCGACGCCGTCGTAGAGGAGCAGGGTGCGCCGGTACGGGGGCGGCAGTTCGAGCAGCGCGGTCAGCAGGGCGCGGCCGGTGGGGTCGGCCGGCGGGGGTTCGGGGTGCCGGCGGGGGCGCAGCCGGTGCCAGGGGGAGAGGGCGTAGTCATGGGCGGCGGCCCGCACCCAGCCCGCCGGGTCCCGGTCGACGGCCACCTCCGGCCAGCGGTGCCAGGCGAGCTGGAAGGCGCGCTCCACGGCCTCGCGGGCGAGTCGGTGCTGCCCGGTGAGCAGGTACGTCTGCTGGACGAGGGTGGGGGCGCAGTACGCGTACAGGGCGTCGAAGGCCTGAGCGGGGGTCAGGGGGGCCGGGGTGCGGGGCCGGGCCGGATCGTCGGCGGCGGGGGCGCCGTCCGTGCCGAGGGGCTGCTGGTACCACTCGGTCCCAGGCCCGGTCACCGGATCGCCTCCCGCCGTAGCGACCTCTGTCGGAGCAACCCTCGTACGAAAAAGCACATAAGCACATATTGGGCGACACGTGCACGAATCCTTTGTTACGCCGGTAAAGCGCGTGTCGTTGGGAGCATGGCCGACGTGACTCACGCGACCGACCCGAACGAGCCGAGGCCCATGTCACCGACGGCGTCCCTGTACGCGTCCTCACCGAGGTCTCCGCTGTCGCCTCTGATCAGGCGGGCGCGCCGGCGGTCGTCCAAGCTGGTGGCCGGGATGCTGGGCGGGGCCCTGGCGGCGGGGCTCGGGCTCGGGGCGTTCGTCGCCCTGGTGATGATGCTGTGGATCAGCTCGCCGTACCCGGACAGCGGGCCCGGCGGGGCGCTGCACGTGGCGGCGGCCCTGTGGCTGCTCTCCCACGGGGTGGAACTCGTCCGCGTCGACACGCTCTCCGGTGCCCCCGCCCCGGTCGGCCTCGTCCCCCTCCTCCTGCTCGCCCTTCCGGCGGTGCTGCTGCACCGGTCGGCCCGTGACCACGCGGGTGAGGGCTCGGCCGTGAGCGCCCGCGCGATGTGGGCCGGGCTCGTCATCGGTTACGCGGCGGTCGGCGCGGTGGTCACGCTGTACGCCTCGGGTGGAGTGCTGCGGCCCCGGTGGCTGTGGGCCGCGCTGTGCGTACCGCTGCTCGCGGCGCTCGCGGCGGGTACCGGGGTGTGGGCGGGGCGCGGGCGCCCCCGGCTGCCCCTGCCCGCGCTCCTCGGCGGTACCCCGGCGACGGCATGGCGACGGCATCTCGCGGCAGCCGCCGGGCGGGCCGCCGGGGCGGGGATGCTCGTGCTGGCCGGCGGTGGTGCTCTGCTGGTGGGCGTGTCCCTGGTCTGGCACGGCGGCGCGGCCCGCGACTCCTTCCTCCAGCTCACCGAGGCGCTGTCCGGGCGGTTCGCCGTACTGCTGCTCTGCCTCGCCCTCGTACCGAACGCGGCGCTGTGGGCGGCGGCGTACGCGCTCGGTCCCGGGTTCGTGCTGGGCGCCGGGGACACGGTCGAGCCGCTGGCGGCGGCGGCTCCGGCCGTGGCGGTCCTGCTGCCGCCGTTTCCCCTGCTCGCGGCCGTCCCGGAGGGCGGGGGCACGCCGGTGTACTGGGCGGTGGGCGCGGTGCCGCTGGCCGCGGGGGCGACGGTCGGATGGTTCACCGGGGCGCGGGCCGCGGCCGACCGGGCGGCGCCGTGGTCCCCGTGGCGGACGGTCGGCGCGACCCTCCTCGCGGCCCTCCTCTGCGCCATGGCCTTCGCCCTGCTCACCCTCCTCTCCGGCGGCCCCCTCGGTCTCGCCGCCCTGGCCGACTTCGGACCCGTGTGGTGGCGGACGGGCGGCGCGACCGTGGCCTGGGTGAGCGCGGTGGGAGTACCGGTCGCCCTCGGGGCGCGGTGGGCGCGGGTGCGGGCGCGCAAGCGGGCGGAAGCGGCGGAGAAGGCCGGGCGGACGGGTACGGGCGGGGTGCCTGGGGCGCGCGCCGGGGTGGCCGCGGGCGCGGAGCGTGCGGCGGGGACAGGGGTGTCCGCCGGGGAGAGATCTGGGCGGCGGTTTGGGAGAGGGGCTCTGGCGAGGGTGTTCCGGCACGGGGCGCGGAAGGGCGGGACGGCCTCCGGTGACTCCGGTGACCTGAGGGTGACGACCGCCGGGGCCGTCCTCGCACAGCCGACGGGGTCGACGGAGCCGACGGGGCCGGCAGGGTCGTCAGCGGCATCGGTGTCGTCGGTGTCGTCGGAGCCGAAGACGCGGCCTCGTGGTCAGCGGCTCCCGCTTCTCCCGGGACGCCCACGCCGGCTCCCGGCATGGCTCTCCAGACCGAGGAGGCGTTCCGGCGAGCGGCCGATGCCGGGGGATTCGGCGCCGATCGCGAACACCGGTGCGAAAACCGGTTCACGACCAGGGTCTGAACCGGACATGGGGTCGGGCTCGGGCTCAGGTGCGGGTGCGGGTGCGGGTGCTGAGGGTGGCGCTGGCGCTGGGGCCGGCACCGGCGACGGCGACCGTCCCTCCGACGCCCTCACGCCGTACGACGCCCTCGACCCGTACGCCTCCAAACCCACCGCTCCCACGCCGCCCGCACCCCCGCCCGTCTGGGACCCGGGCTCCCGCACGGCCCGCTGGGCGGCACTGCGCGAGGCGGCCTCCACCGACCGGCACGAGCACCGGGACGTCCCCGACCCCACCCCCGACGAAGCCCCCTGATGGTGTGAAGGCGCCCCCGGAGTGTCCGGGGGCGCCTTCAGAAGTGGGTCAGGGGCGTGGGGCTACTGCGCGCCCAGGATGTCGCGGAGCGGGCCCTCGGGGAGGAGGTCCTTGCAGGACTTCGCGGAGGTGGTGGTGAGGGAGTCCTCGACGCAGGTGTAGTAGTCGCGGTAGACGAACTGGGCCGTGAACGTGATCACGACGATGGCGAGGGCGATCGTGGAGGTCACCAGCCCGCTGATGGCCGCCGTCCGCTGGGGGCGCCCACTCGGCTCGGGCGCCGCGGGCCGGGACGGGTCCGGGGTCTGCGGCTTGGCCCGCAGCGCGCTGACGGCCCAGTACACGGCCAGCGAGCCGAGCAGCAGGGCGACGTACGGCCAGGCGAAGAGCGCGAAGAAGAAGGCCCACATGCCGCAGAGCAGTGCGTACCGGGCGCGGCGCTGGGCGGGGTCCGTCGGGTCCCAGCGCAGTCTGCCGCCGGGGCCGCCCTCGGGCCCCTGGCCGGAACCGCCCGGTCCGCCCTGGCCGCCGGAACGCTCACCGAAGGGTCCGCCGGAGGAGCGGCCGGGCTGCCGGTCGCTCCACTGACTGCCCCACGGCGAACGACCACCGCCCCGCCCCGATCCGTCGTCGGAATCCCGGCCGTCGGGCCGGCGCGGCTGCCACGGCCGGTCGGGCGCGCCCTCGGGCGGCGGTGCGAACGGGTTGTCGTCCGAAGAGCCCGCGCCCCGGCCCCGTCCGGGCTGCCCGGACTGCTCGGGGGCGTCCTCGCTCTCGCGCGGAGGCGTGGGCGAGGAACTCCGCTCGCGCGACAGGAGCGAAGGAAGGCGGAGGCTGCGGTCCGGCATCAGGAGTGCGTCTTCCCCTTGGTGAATACGGCGATGAAGAACTAGGGCGATGGAGAACTAGGGCGATGAAGGAACTGGGAGGTGTGCTCGGCGGTGAAATCTACTGGTGGCGCATGAGCTGTCACTCCGTGAACGCCCCGCATACCGACCGCGTTCCCGAGCCCACTCCTCGCAGACGCTACCTTCCGGCCACGCCCCCGTCCCACGGGGGCCGTCCGGTGTGCCGGTATCGTTGCTGACGGTCGGCCGCTTCGTAGACTTCCCCGTATTGGGGGACGCGAAGCATTCGTATGAACATACAAGTGCGCGGGACGCGTGTGCGTAGGTGGCCGACGGACCGAACGTCGCCCGCAGTACCCGTAGAAAGGGCCCCACCGTGGCCGCCAAGCCCGTGGCCAAGCGCCTCGTCGTGCTGGTCTCCGGATCAGGCACCAACCTCCAGGCGCTGCTGGACGGCATCGAGACCACCGGCGCCGAGGCCTACGGAGCCGAGATCGTCGCCGTCGGAGCCGACCGCGACGGCATCGAGGGGCTCGCCCGCGCCGAGCGCGCCGGGCTGCCGACCTTCGTCCGCCGGGTCAAGGACCACGAGACGCGCGACGAGTGGGACAAGGCGCTCGCCGAGGCCGTCGCCGCGTACGAGCCCGATCTCGTCGTCTCGGCCGGGTTCATGAAGATCGTCGGCAAGGAGTTCCTGGCCCGGTTCGGCGGGCGGTTCGTCAACACGCACCCGGCGCTGCTCCCCAGTTTCCCGGGGGCCCACGGGGTGCGGGACGCGCTCGCGTACGGCGCCCGGGTCACCGGCTGCACCGTCCACTTCGTCGACGACGGCGTCGACACCGGGCCGATCATCGCGCAGGGCGTGGTGGAGGTCCGGGACGAGGACGACGAGAGCGCTCTGCACGAGCGCATCAAGGAAGTCGAGCGAAGGCTGCTCGTCGATGTCGTGGGGCGGCTCGCCCGCAACGGCTATCGCATTGAGGGACGAAAGGTAGTTATCCAGTGACCGCCGACAGCAACAAGCGGCCCCTTCGCCGGGCGCTCGTCAGCGTCTACGACAAGACCGGTCTCGAAGAGCTCGCGCGCGGGCTGCACGAGGCCGGTGTCGAGCTGGTCTCCACCGGCTCCACCGCCGCGAAGATCGCCGCGGCCGGCGTCCCCGTCACCAAGGTCGAGGAGCTGACCGGCTTCCCCGAGTGCCTGGACGGCCGGGTCAAGACCCTGCACCCCAAGGTGCACGCGGGCATCCTCGCCGACCTGCGCCTGGACAGCCACCGGCAGCAGCTCGACGAGCTGGGCGTGGCCCCCTTCGACCTGGTCGTCGTCAACCTGTACCCGTTCCGCGAGACCGTCGCCTCGGGGGCCACCCCCGACGAGTGCGTCGAGCAGATCGACATCGGCGGCCCGTCGATGGTCCGCGCGGCGGCGAAGAACCACCCGTCGGTGGCCGTCGTCACCAGCCCGGCGCGGTACGCCGATGTCCTGAACGCCGTGCAGGACGGCGGTTTCGACCTGACCACCCGCAAGCGGCTCGCCGCCGAGGCCTTCCAGCACACGGCCGCGTACGACGTCGCCGTGGCCTCCTGGTTCGCCTCCTCGTACGCCCCCGCCGACGACTCGCAGTTCCCCGACTTCCTCGGGGCCACCTGGGAGCGCGCGCACACCCTGCGGTACGGCGAGAACCCGCACCAGCCCGCCGCGCTGTACGTCTCCGGGAGCGGCGGTCTCGCCGAGGCCGAGCAGCTGCACGGCAAGGAGATGTCGTACAACAACTACACGGACACGGACGCCGCGCGCCGTGCCGCGTACGACCACGACGAGCCGGCCGTCGCGATCATCAAGCACGCCAACCCCTGCGGGATCGCGGTCGGCGCGGATGTCGCCGAGGCGCACCGCAAGGCGCACGCCTGCGACCCGCTGTCCGCGTTCGGCGGTGTGATCGCCGTCAACCGTCCGGTCAGCAAGGAGATGGCGGAGCAGGTCGCGGAGATCTTCACCGAGGTCATCGTCGCGCCCGGCTACGAGGAGGGGGCCCTGGAGGCTCTCGCCAAGAAGAAGAACATCCGGGTCCTGAAGGCCCCGGGCGCGCCCGGGGCGCCGGTCGAGCTCAAGCCGGTCGACGGCGGCGCGCTCCTCCAGGTGACCGACCGGCTCCAGGCCGACGGCGACGACCCCGCCCACTGGACCCTCGCGACCGGGGACGCCCTCTCCGCCGACGAGCTGGCCGAGCTGTCCTTCGCCTGGAAAGCCTGCCGGGCCGTCAAGTCCAACGCGATCCTCCTCGCCAAGGACGGGGCCTCGGTCGGCGTCGGCATGGGGCAGGTCAACCGCGTCGACTCCGCGAAGCTCGCCGTCGAGCGGGCCGGCGAGGAGCGCGCGCGGGGCTCGTACGCCGCCTCCGACGCGTTCTTCCCCTTCCCCGACGGGCTGGAGATCCTCACCGCCGCCGGCGTCAAGGCCGTGGTGCAGCCGGGCGGTTCGGTCCGCGACGAACTGGTCGTCGAGGCCGCGCGGAAGGCGGGCGTGACGATGTACTTCACGGGCACGCGGCACTTCTTCCACTGAGCCGTCCCGCACACGCGAACGAGGGCCCGCCGATCGTGACCGGCGGGCCCTCGCCGTGCTGCCACGGCTACAGGAACGTGCCGCAGTCCGCGGCGAGCACCCACGTGTGGGAGCTGATCGCGTTGTCCGCGCCCGTGCCGTCGGAGAAGGTGTGCTCCGACAGATCGCTCGCATAGCGTTGGGATCCGGTGAGGCAGACGTGGCCGCCGTCCCAGTCCTGTCCCGTGCCGTCGAGGACCTTGACGGCCAGGCCGGAGGCGCCCTTGTGCAGGACGGAGGACGCCCTGTTCGTGTCTCCGCCCTGGAACGGGCCTGAGCTGTCGCCCCAGTTCGCGTCGTCGCCGCTCGCCCTGCCGAGAACAGCGGCGCAGTCCGTGCCGTCATAGGCGTGGAGATAGCCCGGTACGGCGCTGCTCCACACGGCGTCGCACGGTGTGGCGGCCTGCGCGCCGCCGACGGGGACGAGTACCCCGAGGCCCGCGAGGCCGAGCGCGGCGGCCGTGGCGAGGATCTTCCGCATGGCGCTTCGCTCCTTCCTTCCTGGTGGCGGGGCGGTCGGTCAGGAGTCCAGGAACTTGTCGCACTCCGAGTTCGCCACCCACTTGTGGGCGCTGATGCTCAGGTCCGCGCTGGCGCCGTTGGTGTAGGTGTGTCCGGCGAGGCTGCTCATGTAGTACTCGGACTTCTTGATGCAGGTGTGGCCGCCGCCGTTGTTGATGTGCTGGTAGACCTTGACGGCCAGGCCGGAGGTGCCCTTGTGCAGGATCGACTCCGCGTCGTCGTTGTCGTTGCCCTGGAAGGCGCCGGCACGGTCGACCCAGTTGGCGTCGGAGCCGTCGTCCTTGCCGAGGACGCCGCTGCAGTTGTCGTTGGCGTAGGCGTAGAAGTAGCCCGAGGTGGCGTTGTTCCACGCGGTGTCGCATGCCGCCGACGCCTGCGCGCTGCCGGCGGGGACGAGTATGCCGAGGCCCGCGAGACCGAGTGCGGCGGCGGTGGCGAGGATCTTGCGCATGGTGGATCGCTCCTTCTGATGTGGGTGCTGATGTGGGTGTGTCGGTGGTCGTGCTGGATCGTCCGGGGCCGTGATGCCGCGGAAGTCCGGTGTGGGCCCGGGGAGTCCGGGCCGGGTGGTGTCAGGTCGTCGAGCCGGTGATGTCCTCGGCGCGGTCCAGGGCGGTGAGGCTCATCCGCCGGTAGGCGGCGACGTCCTCGCCGTAGGTGCCGAGTTCCCTCTCCCGGTACTCGGTGTCCAGCGCGCGAGCCGTGCCGGCGAGCGGGGTCCCGGTGGCGCAGGTGGCTTCGGCGACCGCCAGCCGTACCTCGGTGGCGTACGCGCGGTCGGCGCTCAGTCCCTCGGTGAGCCGGGGCAGACGCTCCTGGACGGCCGGCGGGTCGGCGTAGTCGTGGCCCGCCTCGCGCATGCACGCGGACCACTGGGCGACGGCGTCGACGAAGCGCTCGTCCTTGAGGAGTTTCGGTACGTACAGCGAGGTGAGGTTCGTGGCTGTCTTCTCGGCCCGGAACCAGCGCTCGAAGTCGCCGTAGAGCTCGCTCTTGGCATCGACCTGACAGCTCGCGCGGGGGGTCTGGACCGTGCCGCCGCCGCCCGGAAGTCTCGCCGTCACCATCCCGGCCGACGGGCCGCCTTCGAGTGTCCTGCCGTAGCGGACACGCTCCTTGTCCGGGAGGGCGTCGGCGTAGTCGTGGTTGGGGTCGTCGCGCTGGGCCGCCAGGAGCTTCGCGGTGATCCGGCTGCCGTAACCGTGCCGCTTCGCCCAGTCGGCGTCCGTCAGTACGTATCCGCCGCCCTTGAGTTCGTCGGGGCTCGGCTGCCTCTCCACCCAGTACGCGAAGCCCGCGGCCTCCATGCACTTCTTGACGAGCAGTCCTTCCGCGCGCTGGATCAGAAGCCGCTCGGCGTCGGTCAGTTCACGGCCCGGAAGCGTCTCGCTCCGCGAGCCCCGCTCCCGGTCGGCGGCGGAGCCGTGCTCGGAGCCCGCGTCCGCGGTGCAGCCGGCCGCGGTCAAGGCGACGATCACCGCGCTGACCCAGGCGGCGGCGGATGCTCGGCTCATGCTGGACGACCCCCGTCCGGTTCGGCGCCACCCCCCGTGGTGGCGTGTCCCCTCACCATCGCCCGGTGGTGCCGTGCTCGGCCACGCTCTTGCGGCTGAACACAAAAGGCCAGTTCACCGGGGGAGAGGGGACTGCTCCGCCGAGGCCGCCGACCGGGTGACGGAAGGGGTGGGGGCCGTGGTACCTGGAACTCTTCAGGGACACCCACGACGGCGTACGGGTTAGCGTCGGCCCCTCGCACGAGCAGAGTTCATCGGGGGAGAACGACGTGCTACGCGTTCATTTCAGCGATTCCGACCTGGGCAGAACCAGACTGGCCGCCAAGCCCGACCCGCTCTGGGAGACCGCCGCCAGCCTGCACCGGCTCCAGACCCGACAGGGCCGCTGGGCCTACGCGGAGTGGTACCGCACCACCCGCCGGCGGTTACGGGAGAAGGGCCTGGAACGCGCGGTGCGCAGCGTGCTGCTGCCGCTGGTGCCACGGGCGGCCTACTTCCCGGACTTCCTGACACCGTTCCAGGCCGCCGACGGTCTCGACGCCGGCCTGGACGCCATCCTGGCGACCCCACCGCGCCGGGTCCTCGCGGAGCTGGCCCGTCTCGACCGGCTCGTCGGAGCGCCCTCCTGGGGCCCGCGCCTGGCCGAGCCGACGGCCCGCGGGGAACTGGTGCGGGTGCTGCGCGCCTACCACGAGACCGCCGTCGCCCCGTACGAGGAGTCGATCCAGGCCTGTGTCGAGGCCGAGCGGGTGGCACGCTGCCGGGTGTTCATGGACGGCGGGGTCGAGGGCATGCTGGCCGGACTCGGTGCCGGTATGCGCTGGGAACGCCCCGTCCTGCACGTCGACTACCAGCCGGCCGTGGACCGTGATCTGTACCTGGGCGGACGCGGGCTGCTGCTGGTCCCGTCGTACTTCAACTGGCAGCGGCCCGTCACCTTCGCCGACCCGGGCCTGCCGCCGGTGCTGGTGTACTCGCTGCTGCACGAGCCGTCGGCGCCGCGGCGCGGGGAGCGGGACGGCGCTCCCGCCGAGCCGCTGTCCGCCCTGCTCGGGCGGGCCCGCGCCACGGCCCTGTGCGCGGTGGCGGCGGCCGGTGCCACGACGGGCGAGATCGCCCGGGCGGCGGGTGTGGCCGCCTCCTCCGCCAGCCGGCACGCCACCGCGCTGCGGGACGCGGGCCTGATCACCAGTGTCCGGCACGGTCCCACCGTGCTGCACACCCTCACACCGGCCGGGGCGTCCGTGCTGCGGGCCGCGACGCGGACGCCCGTGGGCGTGGAGCGGTGAGACCGCCCCGCCGGGGCCCGAAGCCGTCAGGGCCTGTCGGTGTCGCGGAGCGCCTGCCAGGTGGCCGGGCCGACGACGCCGTCCGCGTCCAGGCCGGCGCGTTTCTGGAAGGTGACGACGGCCGCATGGGTCAGGGGGCCGAAGTCGCCGTCCACCCGCCCCACTTCGGGGATGTCGTGCCGATGCCGGAGCAGGCACTGGGCCTCTCTGACCTGGCTGCCACCGTCGCCCCGCCTGATGACGAAGTCCCAGGTGCCGTTCCAGCCGGCCGTGTAGCCCCGGCCGTACGCGTCATCCTCGTACACGGCGGGTTTCTCGCAGGTCGGCGGCCCCGCCGCCACCGTCGGCGCCTCGGGGGCCCGCAGTCCGGTGTACGTCAACGCCGCCGCCCCGAGCGCCGCGGCGGCGAGCGCACCCGCCAGTACGGGGCGCCGCCACCGCCGGGGCCGCAGTCTCGGCAGACGGGCCGACGCGGCGGCACCGGAGGCCCGCTCCACCCGGCGCAGCAGCGAGCCGGTGTCGAGGACCCGCTCCCGATGGGTGGCGGCCAGACAGTCGCGGACGATCGCCTGCCAGGCCTCCGGGAGTCCGGGCGACAGCCGCAGTTCCTCGGCGCCGCGCGCGTACCGGGTCGCCGCGTCGGCGCGGGCCTCCACGGAGGTGCCCGGCAGTGGGAACGTACCGGTCAGGACGACGTGACAGAGCACCCCGAACGCCCAGACGTCGGTGGTGGGACGCACCAGGGTGCCCCGCTCGTCGGCCTCCGGCCACAGCAGCTCCGGCGCGGTGTAGTCGGGGGTCGCGAACGCCGGGGCGTAGGCGTGGGTGCCGCGCAGTTCGGCCGCCATGTTGAAATCGGCCAGCCGTACCGAACCGTCCTTCATCAGCAGCACGTTGGCCGGCTTCAGATCACCGTGGATCCAGCCCGCGTGGTGCAGCTGGTGAACGCCCTCGCAGATCTGGGCCAGCAGCGCGGGGCCCGCGTCGGGGACCGGGGTCCGGTCCAGCACGGCGTCCAGGGAGCCCTCGGCCCGCTCCAGGACGAGCACGGTCGCACCGTCCAACTCCGGGTGGCCCGGATCGTCGACCGTCAGGGTCTCGTACATGCGGATCAGCCGCGGCGCGCGCAGCCGCTTCAGCAACCGCACCTCGCGGTCGGCCAGTTCGCGCAGGTGGCGCAGTTGGCGTGGGGTGCGGGTGCCGGTCGGCAGGAACTTCAGGGCCACTCGGCGGGGCGGTCCCGCCCCCGGTTCCCGCGTGCCGTCGGCCACGCGCCGGGCCGCGTAGACGGTGGCGAACGCGCCGGAGGAGAGCGGCTCGCGGACCTCCCACGGGCCGACCCGGTAGCCCTTGGGGACGGTGACGGCGTACGGCCTCCCGGTCATCGGCGGACCACCCCACCCGGCGCGCCGGAGGCGAGCACGACGAGGTCGTCCTCGCGGACCAGATCGAAGCGGAGCGCGAGCGAGACCAGCGACTCCTTCTTGCCGTTGACGCGCCGGCCGGGCCCGGCCGCCTCCGGGCCGGGCCTCAGCCGCAGTTTGAGGGCGAGATAGTCGATGTTCCAGTAGACGGCGGAGCGGCTGACCCGCGGCCAGGCCGGGCGCAGCAGCTCCACCAACTGCTCGACCGTCGGCGGCGGCGCGTGCGGCTCGCCGCGCAGCCGGGGCTCGCACAGGGCGACCAGCACCGCGAAGTACCGGCTGGCCCGGTCCAGGGTGAAGGCCGGCGCGGTCATCGCGCCGGTCAGGCCCTGACGCCGGCGGTCGGTGTCGCGGAAGGTGTGCCGGGGCGCCCAGACATCGAAGGAGAGCAGGTCACCGGAGGCGGGCAGCACCACCCGGGCGAACTCGAACGGCACGGGCGCCTCCACCCGGCCCGGCGCCACCTTGACATGCTCGCCGGCGCCCTCCGGGTTCTCCACCACGAAGGTCTGGTCCGCGCTCAGATTGCTCAGTAACCAGTAGCTCCGGAGCGCCGTGATCTCCCCGGCGATCCGGGGCACTCCCTCGTGCGCGATGACGAGGCCGCCTTCCGTCTCCGTCCTGCCGAAGACGAGCCGTTCCCCGCTGCCGATCCTGATCTGGCCGTCCGGACCGCCGCAGAGCGGCGGTACGACGATGATGCTGTGCAAGGGTTGTCCCCTTCCCCCGGGCCCAGGAGGGCCGCTCACTCACCCCGATCCGACGGACCGGGGGGCAGATTAGGCGAGCCCACTGTGCGGCTGCGAACCTTTCGCCAGGCATCGCGAGTCGGCCGCCCGGAGGCAGGATCGTGGCACGCGCCGCTGTCCCGGATCACTGCCGGAACCCGGCAGTCTTCACCGCGGAACCACTGCCGGTCGGCCCGGACGACTGCCGGGAAGCCGTGTCCGCGGAATGGCCGATACCCCGGTTCAGAGCCCGTCGTTGCGCTGCGAGGGTCGAGCGGTCGGTGATTTCCTCGGGTCTCAGGGGGCCTGTCATGCGGAGCGGTGTCAAAGGGAGCGGCCGGATCGCCGTGATCGGCGTGGCACTGGCCGGAGTGCTCGCTGCGGCTGCGGCGGGTACCGCCGGGGCCGCGGCTTCGGCGGTGCCCTGTGCGAGCGGATGGGTGTGCCTGTCCGAGAACCCGAGCGGCACGGGCCGGAGCTATTCGTTGGCGCAGGGGGCGGTGGCCAGGTTCGTTCCCGCGGCGCGGGTCGGCGAGGCCACCAACAGCACGACCGTCGACTACTGCGTGATCGGCAGCGTGAGTTATGTGCTGCGGCCCGGCGAGACACGGACCCAGCCCAGCTGGGTGAACCTCGTGACGCCTCGGACGAGCGGGGGGACCTGCCCGGTGGCCACACCCTGACCACGAAAAGCGGAACGCCCGGCCGGGGTTGCCCGGCCGGGCGTTCCGCGGTGCCCGCCGCTCAGTGACGCGGGCGGTTGAACCACGCCTTGCCGTTCGCGTTGCCGACGAAGACGGCTATCAGGATGCCCAGCACCAGGTGGACCAGGCCGATCAGCAGGAACGGGAAGACGCCGAGGATCGCGGTGATGACGCCGAAGACCAGGGCGGCGACACGTACGCCGCTGCCGCCGGACTTGAACTTCACCGCCAGCATGATCGCGTAGACCAGCCAGGCCGTGGCGAAGATCGCGATCGCCACCATCTGGCCGGTGGGGATGTTGCCCAGCGCCTCCGCGAGGGCCGGGTCCTCGGTGCTGTCGCTGGCCGCGGCCACACCGATCGCGCCGATGCCGTACAGGAGCACGCCGACCACCTGCAGGCCGACGATGACCCAGAGCATGATGCGGGCCGCGTTCACCGTGCTGGGCATGGTCTCGGGCGCGTTCGGGTAGCCGCCGTAGCCCTGGGAGACCGGCGGGGCGGTCGGGTAGCCGTAGCCCGGCTGCTGGGGCGGGGTCTGCTGCGGGTAGCCGTAGGGCTGGGCGGGCGGCTGCTGCTGGGGCTGGCCGTACGGGTTGTTCGGGTCGCCGAAGCTCATGCGGGGTTTCCTCCGTTGCCTGGTGCGGGGACGCGCGGCACGGTACGGAGGAATGCCCTGAAACTTCTGAAATGGTCACGCCCCCCGGCAGTGCCCGCGGCACTGTGTCCCAATCGTTTTATATGCCCGACGGGATGTCCAGGGAGATTCAGCGGGTGTTGTGCAAGTGCAACACATCCGATCTTGTGGGGAGGGGGGTGGGAGGAACGCCGGGGGAGCGCGGGGAGGGGGTGGCGGGCGTCCGCAGGGTGACCGGATTGGAACCCGGCACCGGTCATCCGCGAAGATTGGTGCCATGAGCGCCCAGATTCTCGATGGCAAGGCCACCGCAGCCGCGATCAAGTCCGATCTGACCGCCCGCGTGGCGGTGCTGAAGGAGAAGGGCGTCACGCCCGGACTCGGCACGATCCTGGTCGGTGAGGACCCCGGCAGTCAGAAGTACGTCGCGGGCAAGCACCGCGACTGCGCGCAGGTCGGCATCGCCTCCATCCAGCGTGAACTGCCCGCGACCGCCACCCAGGAGGAGATCGAGGCGGTGGTGCGGGAACTCAACGAGGACCCCGCGTGCACCGGTTACATCGTGCAGCTGCCCCTGCCCAAGGGCATCGACGAGAACCGCATCCTCGAACTGATGGACCCCGACAAGGACGCGGACGGTCTGCACCCGATGAACCTCGGGCGCCTCGTCCTGGGCGAGCCCGCGCCGCTGCCCTGCACCCCGAACGGCGTGCTCACCCTCCTCCGCCGGTACGGCGTCGAGATCAAGGGCGCCGAGGTCGTGGTCGTCGGGCGCGGGGTGACGATCGGGCGTCCGATGCCGCTGCTGCTCACCCGGCGCAGCGAGAACGCCACGGTGACCCAGTGCCACACCGGCACGCGTGACCTGGCCTCGCACCTCCGCAAGGCGGACATCATCGTCGCGGCGGCCGGCTCCGCCCACCTGATCCGGCCCGAGGACGTGAAGCCGGGCGCCGCCGTCCTCGACGTCGGTGTCTCCCGTTCCGCCGAGGGCAAGATCGTCGGCGACGTCCACCCCGGCGTCGCGGAGGTCGCCGGCTGGATCTCCCCCAACCCCGGCGGTGTCGGCCCCATGACCCGGGCCCAGCTGCTCGTCAACGTGGTCGAGGCGGCGGAGCGCAGTGCCGGCTGACGGCAGGTCCGGGGAGACGGCGGACGGACCGGGAGCCGCGCGGCGATCCGGTCCGGCGGACGGGGCTGCGGTGTCGGAGAGGGTGCAGATGGCGAGGACGACGGATACGGCCGGGCCGACGGAGGCCGCCGGGGGCACTGGGACCACTGGGGCGGCCGGGACCACTGGGGCCGCTGGGACTGGTGAATCGACGGGGGTGGGTGCATCGGTTGAGGTGGGTGTGCCCGCTGAGGTGACTGAGTCGGCCGAGGCGCCTTCCTCGGACTCGTCGACCCCGTCCACCCCGCCGACCTCGTCCACCCCATCGACCTCGTCGGCCGACGAGGTCGAGGTGCGGGACCACGTCAGCGTGCCCGACGCCGAGGGGAAGCCCGTTCGGGGCACCCGGCGGTTCCCGATGTTCACCAAGGACACCGCGCGGCCCGAGGGCGGTGGCCGGGCGGCGCCGCGCGAGGCGCCCGCGCCCGTCCGGCAGTGGCCGATCCTCGCCGTGCTGTGCACGGTGGGACTCGGCCTGCTGCTCACCGCGCTCGACGCGTTCCGGGTCGGCACGATCCTGATCGGTGCCGCGCTGCTCGCCGGCGCGGTGCTGCGCTGGGCCGTCCGGGACGTCGGCATGCTCGCCGTCCGCTCCCGCTTCACCGACATGGCCACGTACATCGTGCTGGGCACCGCCATCGTGCTCCTCGCGCTGATGGCCCAGCCGAAGCCGCTGCTGGAGATCCCGTTCCTCAAGGACACCCTGCACTTCACGGTCGGCGAAGAGGCGGGCTGAGACCACCTCGCACCGCCCGGTCACGCCCAGCACCGCACACACGACGGCGGTCCGTCCCCTCCCCCGAGTAAGGACGGACCGCCGTCTCGCGTTCCACGTTCCTGCACGACGAACGCCCACTTCAACACCTGTCAGCCCGCTGTGGCACGGAAGTGACCATTCCGCCGAGGTGTCCGTACCGGGCGACGACGACGGCACCCGGGCGTCACCGTCCTCGGGGGATGCGCGGGACGCCGCGCGCGCCCCTTCCGCGCACCTTCACCTCGCCTCACAAGACCGCCCGCGTCACTCCCTCGTACTGCCCGAACGCCACCCCACCGGCGCCCGTTCCGGTGGGAACCGGTGCACCCGCGACCGTCGTCACCTGCTCAGACCCGCCCGCGAGCCGAGGAGGCAGCCGATGAGCGCCTGGCAGCCGCTGCCGGACGAACTCCCCCCGGAGGTACGGCATTTCGTCGAGCAGCTGCGCCTGCTGAAGGACCGCACGGGACTCAGCCTCGTCGCGCTCGGCGCGCGCACCGCGTACAGCAAGTCCTCCTGGCAGCGGTATCTCAACGGCACCCAGCCCCCGCCCCGCCAGGCGGTCGTCGCCCTGTGCCGGGTCGCCGGGGAGGACGCCGACCGCTTCGGCGCGCGCTGGGAACTGGCCGTACGTGCCTGGCCGCGCCCGGTGCCCCAGACGGTGCCCCCGCACCCGCCGTCGCCGAACCCCGTGAGGGCCGGAGCGGTCGAGCCGGCCGGGACGGAGGCCGACCCGGAGGCGTACCAGGACGAGCCCACGCTCCCCTGGTGGGACACCCCCGCCGACGAGCCGAAGCCCCGCCCGCCCGGCCGTATCGCCCTCTACGCGGCCCTCGCCGTCCTGCTCGCCCTGGCCCTCGTCGGCGCCGCGCTGGTGGGGGCCGTCACCCTGCGATGACGGCCCCCGGCCCGGTGTGCCGGCGCAGGCAGGGAGCCGGCACACCCTTCGGCTCAGCCGCGCCAGTCGTACGCGGCCACCTTCCACTTCGAGCCGATGCGGACGTAGTACTCCCCGTCGAGGCGCTTGAAGGCGACGTCGTGCTCCAGACCGGTGTAGGTGACCCCGCCGTCGCCGTAGGGGCCGTCCAGGAAGCCGTCGGCCTGGCCGAACGTCTCCTTGCCGACGATGCCGTCGACGTCCTCCAGATCCTCCCGCGCCTGCCAGTACTTGGTCGCCGAGCGGGTCTTCCAGCCGAAGATCCCGTCGATGTCCCCCTGGGTGAAGGTGTGCAGACCCCCGCCGGAGTCCTTCCACTTGGCGCCGTCGGCGTACAGGACGCTCTGCCACAGCCGCGTGGCGTTGCTCTTCGCGTGCGAGCCGACGGACAGCGTGCCCTCGTCGCCCCAGTCGTTGTACGCGGCTCCGGAGCCGTCGACGACGTACGCCCCGGAAGCCGTGGCGAGCGGGGCGGTGACTCCGAGCGCGAGTCCGGCCGACGCCGTCACGGCGACCGCTCCGAGCAGCAGCCTGGCCTTGAGTTGCATGTGATCCCCCTGGTCCCCGTTGACCTTCCGACCTTCACCGACGCACAGGGTTCGCACGAGCCCCTGTTCGTCTCTGTGCTCGATTCGCGTGACTGTGCTTGTGTGGTCGGTGTGTCGATGTGTTGACAAGTTCGAGGATTTGCCATCGACTCGCTCAACACCAGGGCTAAAGTGAGCATTTGGGACGGTCCGGGACGTCCCGTGCGGGGACCTGCGATTCCGCCCGGACAGCCGGGATACCGGCGGGACGCCGGTGGGACACTGGACCGCGGACCGTCGAGGGGGCGCGCGACGGCGCGCGATCAGCCCGAAATGCTCCCGCACGCCCCTTTCCCGGGAACTGACATCCCGACCGGGCGCATCCCAGTGGGTAGGCCAGAACGGGGCTCCGCGGAGGGCCCGGAGCAGGTCCCGGACCAGGATTCAGCGAGGGTGTCATGCGCGGTACGGAGATAGGGACAGTGGGCGCGGGGGGACAATCCAGAGCCGTACGGAGACGCGTACGGAGATCCGTACGGGGGGAAGAGGGGGGAAGCAATGCCTCGTTGGAGGGCCTTGCCGGATGAGCTCGATCCACAGGTCAGGGAGTTCGCGGGCCAGTTGCGCCGGCTCGTCGACCGCAGTGGGCTGAGCATCGCCGCGGTGGCCGACCGCACGGGCTACAGCAAGACGTCCTGGGAGCGGTATCTCAACGGCAGACTGCTCGCGCCGAAAGGCGCGATCGTCGCGTTGGCCGAGGTGACCGGTACCGATCCCGTCCATCTGACCACCATGTGGGAGCTGGCCGAACGCGCGTGGAGCCGTTCGGAGATGCGCCACGACATGACCATGGAAGCGATCCGTATCTCCCAGGCGCGCGCCGCCCTGGGCGAGACGGGCGGTCAGGCCACCGTCAAGGGCGGCGGCCGCAACGGCAGGGCGGGCCGCAGCGCCACCGCGACCCCGGGGGTGGCGGGCCCGGCGGGCGTCTCGCCGACCGTCCCACCGCAGCCGCGTTCCTCCGGCGGCGACCGCAACTCGCGCCCGCCGTACGGGGGTTCGAGCACAGCGGTCCCCGGGACGGCCCCGCCCTCGGCCTCCTCGTCCTCCTCGTCGTCCTCCACCTCCGCTCCGCCGTACGGCGGCGGCACGGGAGCGGTCGCCGGCGGCGCGCCGCGCGTCAGCTGGGGCGCCAAGCCCCCGCAGTCGGCCTCGTCCCCGTCGGCCTCGTTCCCGTCGGCGGCACCGTCGTCGCCATCGGTGCCGTCGTCCTCGCCGGCCTCGGTCTCCACCTCGTCGTCCGGCGGTGCGCAGGGCCCCGGTGGTGCGCAGGGCTCCGGCGGCGTCCCGGCGCCGTCCGGGGTCTTCGGTCCGCCGCCCGGTGGCGGCGGTCGTCCCGACGACGGCGACTCCCGGCCGAAGCGGCGGGTGACGATGTTCCTCGCGGGAGCCGTCGGCGCGCTCGTCGTGATCGCGGCCGCCTTTCTCCTCACCGACGGTGGCGGCAAGGGGCAGGCGGGGGACAAGCCGTCCGTGTCCCCGTCGACGTCGATCGGCACCGACCCCGACCTCCCGGCCGGGGTGAAGTGCAGCGGCGAGGGCTGCGAGGGCAAGGACCCGGAGACCATGGGATGCATCGGCAACCTCGTCCGGACCACCGACGAGGCCACGATCGGCACCACGAGGGTCGAGGTCCGCTACAGCAAGACCTGCCAGGCCGCCTGGGCCCGGATCACCGGCGCCGCCCAGGGCGACGAGGTCCAGGTCACGGTCGGTACGAAGAAGCAGACCGCCGCCATCGAAGCGGCCGGCGACAACATCGCCTACACACAGATGGTCGCGGTGAAGGACGCGGGCGAGGCCACGGCCTGCGCCACGCTGGCCTCAGGGCAGAAGGGCTGCACGGGCTAGGGCCTGTCTTCAAATTCCCGTCGTCGCCCGAAGGGCGGCCCCGCGGCGTCGTGGGGGTACCTCCCGGTCGAGCGAAGCCGAGACTGGGGGAGCGTGCTCTTGGCGTGCCGGGCCCTGATCCGCGTACTGGACGTACTCGGGTCAGGGCCCGGTGCGGTGAGAGTGCGTGCATGGCGTCGCGGGGCAGGCGGGAATTTGAAGACAGGCCCTAGGCCCGACCCGGGGGGCGAGCGACGCACCGTAATCGCTCCGACCGGAAAAGTAATCACGGCGTAAGGGGAATGCCCGGCGGACTCCGGGGCATGCGGACAGTACCCCCACGGGAGTCCGGCCCGCCCGGGAGATCTGACCCTCCCGGCCCGGCATCCCCCAAGGCGGCCGCCCTGGTCCCTCTCTCCCGGACCGGCGGCCGCCTTTCCCTTGCGGTGACGCGGTCCGGCCCCCCTGTGGTCAGGCGGTCCGGCCGCGGAACGACTTGTGGGGTGGGCCACACGAACCCCGGCCGTCCGGCATCCCGGATGCGCGATAGCCTGACCACCGATCTCTCTTGATGCCAAGATATCGATCATTTGTACGTCAGTACGCAGTACGTAGTACGTCCCACAGGGGCAGGGACGCCCCACCGCCAGCTGTCATACGGAGAACGCCATGACCCGCACTCCCGTGAACGTCACCGTCACCGGCGCGGCCGGCCAGATCGGTTACGCCCTGCTCTTCCGCATCGCCTCCGGCCAGCTGCTCGGCGCGGACGTGCCGGTCAAGCTCCGCCTCCTGGAGATCACCCCGGCGCTCAAGGCCGCCGAGGGCACCGCCATGGAGCTGGACGACTGCGCCTTCCCGCTCCTTCAGGGCATCGACATCACCGACGACCCGAACGTGGCCTTCGACGGAGCCAACGTCGGTCTGCTCGTGGGCGCCCGCCCCCGTACCAAGGGCATGGAGCGCGGTGACCTCCTGGAGGCCAACGGCGGCATCTTCAAGCCGCAGGGCAAGGCCATCAACGACAACGCGGCGGACGACATCAAGGTCCTCGTCGTCGGCAACCCGGCCAACACCAACGCCCTCATCGCCCAGGCCGCCGCGCCGGACGTCCCGGCCGAGCGCTTCACCGCGATGACCCGCCTGGACCACAACCGCGCGCTGACCCAGCTGTCGAAGAAGACGGGCGTCCCGGTCTCCGAGATCAAGAAGCTCACGATCTGGGGCAACCACTCCGCGACCCAGTACCCGGACATCTTCCACGCCACGGTCGCCGGCAAGAACGCCGCCGAGGTCGTCAGCGACGAGAAGTGGCTCGCCGAGGACTTCATCCCGACCGTCGCCAAGCGCGGCGCCGCCATCATCGAGGCTCGTGGCGCCTCGTCGGCCGCCTCCGCCGCCAACGCCGCCATCGACCACGTCCACACCTGGGTCAACGGCACCGCCGAGGGCGACTGGGCCTCCATGGGCATCCCGTCCGACGGCTCCTACGGTGTGGCCGAGGGCCTCATCTCCTCCTTCCCGGTCACCGTCAAGGACGGCAAGTACGAGATCGTCCAGGGCCTGGAGATCAACGAGTTCTCCCGCGCCCGGATCGACGCCTCGGTCCAGGAGCTGGCGGAGGAGCGCGACGCGGTCCGCGCGCTCGGCCTCATCTGAGCCGTCCCGAGTCCGCCCCCGCGGCATTAGCTCACCCACGCAGGCCCTGTCCCGGTTTCCGCCGGGACGGGGCCTGTTGGGCGTGTACGCCGCTATCGTCGGTTCACGCACGTCGTGAGGATGCCGACGGCAGCGAGGGGGAGATGATGACGCGCTGGGACCCGCACCAAGGACGCTGGGTGGACGACCCTCCCGGACGAGGCGGCCCGTGGCCGCGCACGATCGCCGTCATCGCCCTCGCGGCGCTGCTCGGCGGTGGCGTCGGCTTCGGGGTGTGGACCCTGTTCCGGGACGACGGCACGACCCGTACGACCTCCGCGAACAGCTCCACCGACAGCTCCGCCGACGACTCCCCGTCCAGATCCGCGCCCTCCGCCCCGGCGGCGGACCCGAAGAAGGACGCGAGCGGCGGCGGGGCGAGCGGCGGGAGCGGCGACCAGGCCTCACCCGAGGCATCGGACACGGGCTCCGACCCGGGCGGGGACACCGACGCGGGTGGCGCACCGGGCTATGTGCGTTCCGACGACCCGGCCGGCTTCACCGTCGACGTCCCCTCCGGCTGGGACCGCACCGCCAGGACGCCGAGCGGCAAGCCCACGGTCGTCACCTACGACTCCCCGGACGGCGCCCGCACACTTCAGCTCTTCCAGGTCAGCGAGGACACCCCCGCCGAGTCCATGGACCTGGCGGAGAACGAGAACTACGGCTTCGCCCGCCTCCCCGGCTACCGCGTCCTGGAGCGTTCCGCCGCCGACGACGACAGCTACTCCGAGGTCGTCTACCGCTTCGACGGCGAAGGCGACCGGGGCCCCCGCCGGGTCGTCGACCACCGCTTCCGCACGGCCGACGGCACGATCTACGGAGTCCGCCTCAGCGCCCCCGAGCCGACCCCGCTCGCCGAACTGCGCGAGCCGGTCACCATGGTCGTCACGACCCTGTGCCCGACGGGGGCGACCTGCGTACGGGGGTGAGCGCGGGCCCAGCCTCGGCCGGCGCGACGGCCCGAGCCTCTCGCAGCTGCCGGAAGAACTCCCGTACGTCCCCGACGAGCGGCTCCGGTGCCTCCATGGAGAGGAAGTGGCCCCCGCGTTCGAGTTCCGTCCACCGCACGACGTCGTGGTCCCGCTCCGCCCAGCGCCGGATCGTCACATCATGCGCGGACACCAGCACGGCGGTGGGCACCCGCCCGCCAGCGGGCTCGTCCCAGCCACCGCCACCCTCGTCACCCCAGGAACTCGCGGAGACCTCCTCGTAGTAGATCTGCGCCGCCGAGGCGGCCGTGCCGGTGAACCAGTACAGCGAGATGTTCGTCAGCATGCGGTCCCGGTCGACGGCGGCCTCCGGCAGACCGTCCTCCGGGTCGGTGAGCTCCTTGAACTTCTCGACGATCCAGGCCAGTTGCCCCACGGGGGAGTCCGTGAGCCCGTACGCCACCGTCTGCGGCCGCTTGGAATTGCACTGGAGGTAGCCGTCGTTGAAGTCCTGCATGGTCTGCCAGCGCCGCTGCTCGACCTCGCTGAGGCCGTCCGTCTCGCCCTCCGCCCCGACCGGGAAGGTGATCAGGCCGTTGACATGGACCCCGATGACCCGCTCCGGCGCCTGCTTGCCCATCTCGGGGGCGATCCACGACCCGGTGTCGTATCCCTGGACGCCGTAACGCTCGTACCCCAGCCGGGACATCAGGCCGGTGAGCACCGAGGCCGTCCGCGCCGCGTTCATGCCCGGCCCCGCCAGCGGCGTGGAGAAACCGAACCCCGGCAGCGAGGGCACGACCACGTGGAACGCGTCGTCCGGGTCCCCGCCGTGCGCCCGGGGATCGGACAGCGGCCCGATGACGTCGAGGAAGTCCACCACCGAGCCCGGCCAGCCGTGCAGCAACATCAAAGGCGTGGCCCCCGGCTCCGGCGACCGCACATGCAGGAAGTGGAGGTTCTGCCCCTCGATCTCCGTCGTGTACTGGGCGCAGGCGTTCACCGCCGCCTCCTCGGCCCGCCAGTCGTAGCCGGTGCGCCAGTACTCGGCGAGTTCCCTCAGATACCCCACCGGCACACCCCGGCTCCACCCGACACCGGGCAGTTCGTCGGGCCAGCGGGTCCCGGCCAGCCGTTCGCGCAGGTCGTCGAGCCGGTCCTGTGGGATCGCGATCCGGAAGGGTGCGGGGTCGAGCGGGGGTGCGGGCGGGGGAGCCGTCTCCGGTGCCGACAGAGGGGCCGTGCCGGGTGCCGGCGTGTTCGTCTTCTCCATGGCGTCGACGCTACGGACCGGTTGGGTCACCTTCGGTCCTAACTCTGCGGCACCCTCATGACCATGCTGGAGACCTCCGGGAGACTGCTGAGACTGCTCGCCCTGCTGCAGACCCACCGCGACCACGACCGCTCCGGCGCCGAACTCGCCGAACACCTCGGCGTCAGCCGTCGCACCCTGCGCCGGGACATCGAGCGCCTGCGCGAACTCGGCTACCCCGTGCACGCCGTCCGGGGCGCCGCCGGCTACCGGCTGGGCGCCGGGGCGAGCCTGCCGCCGCTGCTGCTCGACGACGAGGAGGCCGTCGCCGTCGTGGTCGGCCTGCGCACCGCCGCCGACGGCACGGTCACCGGTATCGAGGACGCCTCGCTGCGCGCCCTCACCAAACTGGAACAGGTGCTGCCCTCCCGTCTGCGCCACCGGGTCACCACCCTGCGCACCACCACCGTACGAGCCGGCGCGGCCCCGGCTCCCCGGGTCTCGCCGGACACCCTGCTGACCGTCGCCGAGGCCTGCCGTCGCCACGAACGGCTCCGGTTCGACTACGCCGGCCCTCACCCGACGACCCCCGACACCCACCTCGCCCCACCCGTCCGCACCGTCGAACCGCACCGTCTCGTCAGCTTCGACCGGCGCTGGTACCTCGTCGCCTGGGACCTCGACCGCGCGGACTGGCGGACCTTCCGGGTCGACCGCCTCGTGCCCCGCACCCCGACCGGGCCGCGCTTCACCCCGCGCGCACTGCCCGACGGCGACGCGGCGACCTATCTCGCCCACCGTCTGTCGTCCCGGGCCTGGCCCTTCCGCGCCACCGTCACCCTGCACGAACCGGCCGCGTCGGCAGGGGAGCGGCTCTGGCCCGGCATGGGTGTGCTCGAACCCCTCGGCGACGACCGGTGTCTGCTGCATCTGGGCGCCGAGACCCCCCGGGACCTCGCGTGGATGATCACGACCATGGACGCCGACTTCACCCTCGACGGCTCCGCGCCACCCGAACTCGTCGACGCCCTGCGGGCCCAGGCGACCCGGTCCCTGAAGGCGATCGAACGCCTCTGACCGTGCCCGCACACCCGGTTGGCCCCGGACGGGAGTCGATCACTAGTCTGAGCGCCGATAAAGCGCACATAAAGAGGGCCTTCGGGCCCGACGGGGGAGCACACATGGGAGAACAGCGCAGGCGGCTGCGGTCCAGCACAGTGGTACTCGGCGGGATGGGCGTCGTCGCGGCGGCCCTGACCTCCTGCGGTTCCGATCCGGACCGCCGCTGCGTGGACCGTGACAGCTACGACTACGCCAACGGCTACCAGGTCATCGCCGACAAGAACTGCAACTCCGGCTCCAGTTCCTCGTCGTCGTACGGCAAGAACCGCAAGAGCAACAGCAGCGGCAACCGCGGCCGGGGCGACTCGGCCGACGCCGCCTGGTACTACGACGCCGAGGTCAGCGGCGGCCGGGCCGACCACGGCACCTTCAGCCGCAGCGAGGCCGTCGACCGGGACGGCTTCGGCTGCTCGGGCGACGGCTCCGGCTCCGGCGGCGGCTGACCCGGCGGACGAGGCGGACGAGACAGAGTCATGGAACGCCGCACCATCGAACCCCGCCCCGGCTGGCAGAAGACCGTCGAGGACCAGGGGCTCATCTACCCGCTGACCCGGCACCCGGACGACTCCCTGCGCCCCTACTGGGACGAGAGCGCGTACTACGTCTTCTCGCTCCCCGAGGTCGAGGCGCTGGAGGAGGTCGTCGAGGAACTCCACGGCATGTGCCTGGCGGCGGCCGAGCACATCGTGGCCGAGGACCGCTTCGCCGACCTCGGCATCACCGACCCGCGCCTCGCCGGTCTGGTCGCCGAGGCATGGCGCCGACGGGCCGAACTGCCGTCCGTCTACGGCCGCTTCGACCTCCGCTACGACGGGAGCGGCCCCGCCAAGCTGCTGGAGTACAACGCCGACACCCCGACCTCGCTCGTCGAGGCGGCGAGCCCGCAGTGGTTCTGGATGGAGGAGCGCTTCCCGGGCGCCGACCAGTGGAACTCCCTCCACGAACGCCTCGTCGACGCCTGGAGGAAGCAGGCGCCCCTCCTTCCGCCCGGCAGTCCCCTGTACTTCGCGCACTCCGCCGGGGACGAGCTGGGCGAGGACCTGATGACGGTCGCCTATCTGAAGGAGACCGCCGAGCAGGCCGGCCTCGACACCGACTGGATCTCCATGGAGGACATCGGCTGGGACCGGCTCTCCGAACGCTTCGTCGACAGGAAACTCCGCTTCATCCGCAGCGTCTTCAAGCTCTATCCCTGGGAGTGGCTCACCACCGACCGCTTCGCCCCGCACGTCCTCGCCACCCTCGACAACGGCGGCGGCACCGGGACCACGATGTGGATCGAGCCCGCCTGGAAGATGCTCCTCAGCAACAAGGCCCTCCTCGCCATCCTCTGGGAGCTGTACCCCGGCCATCCGAACCTCCTCCCCGCCCATCTCGACGGCCCCCGCGAACTGGCCGCCACCACCGGCTACGTCGCCAAACCGCTGCTCGGCCGCGAAGGCGCTGGCGTCACCCTCCACCCGCCGGGTGCCGACCCCGTCCTCCGTGAAGAGCCCTGCTGCTACCAGGAGTTGGCACCCCTGCCCGCCTTCGACGGCAACCATGTCGTCCTCGGCGCCTGGGTCGTCGAGAACGAGTCCGCCGGCCTCGGCATCCGCGAGTCCTCGGGCCTCGTCACCGACGAATACGCCCGCTTCCTGCCCCATGTGATCCTCTAGTGCCGCGGCAGGCAACGTTTGCCCGTCAAGGAGCGGCGTCCGGTGCGTGCTCTCGGCGTGCCGGGTGCGAGCCCTCGTACTGGATGTACTTGGGCTTGTGCCCGGTGCGGCGGTGGGGGCCCCTCCCGCTCGAGCGAAGCCGAGAGTGGGGGAGCGTGCCGGGCGTCGCGACGGGGCGAACGTTGCCTGTCGCGGCACTAGCGCGCCGGACAGCACACCGGACGGCGCGCCCCGGAGCGGACCGGCGCGCCGTCGTTCGTATGGTGGACGCCGGGGCTCCGCTGTCTCCGGCGCCCGATAGGGTGACCCGCAGGGCCGTGACTGGCGCGCTGGGATGGGACGGACCATCGGGGAGCGGCCCGGGACAGATGAGTGCCGTGCGCCTGGGCCGTACCGTGAACGCTGAACACGACGTCCGGAGGTCCCCATGTCAGCCGAGCCCCTCTCCCACGAGTCCACCGCCTTCCGTGCCGCCCTCGACGTGATCCGCGCCGTCGAGCCGCGCGTGGCCGACGCCATCGGCCAGGAGGTCTCCGACCAGCGCGAGATGCTCAAACTGATCGCCTCCGAGAACTACGCCTCCCCGGCCACGCTCCTGGCCATGGGCAACTGGTTCAGCGACAAGTACGCCGAGGGCACCGTCGGCCGCCGCTTCTACGCCGGCTGCCGCAACGTCGACACCGTCGAGTCGCTGGCGGCGGAGCACGCGCGCGAGCTCTTCGGCGCCCGGCACGCCTACGTCCAGCCGCACTCCGGGATCGACGCCAACCTCGTCGCCTTCTGGTCCGTCCTCGCCGACCGGGTCGAGGTCCCCTTCCTGGCGAAGGCCGGCGCCCGCCAGGTCAACGACCTCACCGAGGCCGACTGGGCGGAACTGCGCCAGGCCTTCGGCAACCAGCGCATGCTCGGTATGTCCCTGGACGCCGGCGGCCACCTCACCCACGGCTTCCGCCCGAACATCTCCGGCAAGATGTTCGACCAGCGCTCCTACGGCACCGACTCCGCCACCGGCCTCATCGACTACGAGGCCCTGCGCGCCTCCGCCCGTGACTTCAAGCCGCTGATCATCGTCGCCGGTTACTCCGCGTACCCCCGTCTGGTGAACTTCCGGATCATGCGCGAGATCGCCGACGAGGTCGGCGCCACGCTCATGGTGGACATGGCGCACTTCGCGGGCCTCGTCGCCGGCAAGGTCCTCACCGGCGACTTCGACCCGGTGCCACACGCCCAGATCGTCACCACGACCACCCACAAGTCGCTGCGCGGCCCGCGCGGCGGCATGGTCCTGTGCGACGACTCCCTCAAGGACCAGGTCGACCGGGGCTGCCCGATGGTCCTCGGCGGCCCCCTCCCGCACGTCATGGCCGCCAAGGCCGTCGCCCTCGCCGAGGCCCGGCAGCCCGCCTTCCAGGACTACGCCCAGCGCATCGTCGACAACTCCCGGGCGCTCGCGGAAGGCCTGATGCGCCGGGGCGCCACCCTCGTCACCGGCGGCACCGACAACCACCTCAACCTGATCGACGTCGCCACCTCCTACGGTCTCACCGGCCGCCAGGCCGAGGCCGCGCTGCTCGACTCCGGCATCGTCACCAACCGCAACGCCATCCCGGCCGACCCGAACGGCGCCTGGTACACCTCCGGCATCCGCATCGGCACGCCCGCGCTCACCACGCGTGGCCTCGGCACCGCCGAGATGGACGAGGTCGCGGGCCTGATCGACCGGGTCCTGACCACCACCGAGGCCGGCACCACCAAGTCGGGCGCCCCCTCCAAGGCCCAGCACGTCCTCGACACGAAGGTCGCCGACGAGATCTCCCGCCGCGCCACCGACCTCGTCGCCGGCTTCCCCCTGTACCCGGAGATCGACCTCGGCTGACCTTCCGGTCGGCGTCGCCGAGACGTCCAGCAGTTCCTGACAGGCCTCCCGCGGCGGCCCGGACCCGTTCCGGGCCGCCGCGCGGCGCGGGAGGAGCGTGGCACCGCCGGAGCCGGGGAGCAGGCCCGCGACCGGTGGACCCGCTCGGCCCGGATCGCCCAAGGCCCCCTCACCGGTGGTGAGCGTCGTGGGGATCCGGATGTCCTGGGTGCCCGGCACGGCGACCGCCGGCGCCCCGCTGTCCGCACTGTGTTCCTCGTCTCATCGGCCACGATCGACAGCAGCGGCGATCACCGCGGCCTCGTCGACGACACGGCCCCCTCCCGCGTCCTCACCAAAGGGGTGCACCGCCCGGGGCCGGCCGGTGCCCACCTGTGTCACATCTGTTTCCGGTCGGTTCCGGAACGGCCCCCGACACCTGAGAGAATGGTGAGCATGGCTCTCGACCGACCCCGCGTGCTCTCCGGCATCCAGCCCACCGCCGGCTCGTTCCACCTCGGCAACTACCTCGGCGCCGTCCGCCAGTGGGTGGCCCTGCAGGAGTCCCACGACGCCTTCTACATGGTCGTCGACCTGCACGCGATCACCGTCGCCCAGGACCCCGCGGACCTGCGCGCCAACACCCGACTCGCCGTCGCGCAGCTGCTCGCCGCCGGTCTCGACCCGGAGCGCTGCACCCTCTTCGTCCAGAGCCACGTCCCCGAGCACGCGCAGCTCGGCTGGGTCATGAACTGCCTCACCGGCTTCGGCGAGGCCTCCCGGATGACCCAGTTCAAGGACAAGTCCGCCAAGCAGGGCGCCGACCGTGCGAGCGTCGGCCTCTTCACGTACCCGATCCTCCAGGTCGCCGACATCCTGCTGTACCAGGCGAACGAGGTGCCGGTCGGCGAGGACCAGCGCCAGCACATCGAGCTGACCCGTGACCTCGCCGAGCGCTTCAACGGCCGCTTCGGCGAGACCTTCACGATCCCGAAGCCGTACATCCTGAAGGAGACGGCGAAGATCTACGACCTCCAGGACCCCGCGATCAAGATGAGCAAGTCGGCGTCGACCCCGAAGGGGTTGATCAACCTGCTCGACGATCCGAAGGTCACCGCGAAGAAGGTCAGGAGCGCGGTCACCGACACCGACACGGTGATCCGCTACGACACCGCGGAGAAGCCGGGCGTCAGCAATCTGCTGACCATCTACTCGACCCTCACGGGGACGGGTATCGCGGAACTGGAGGAGAAGTACGTCGGCAAGGGCTACGGTGCGCTCAAGACGGACCTCGCCGAGGCCATGGTCGACTTCGTGACGCCCTTCCGGGAGCGCACCCAGCAGTATCTGGACGACCCGGAGACGCTCGACTCGATCCTGGCCAAGGGGGCCGAGAAGGCGCGCGCGGTCGCCGCGGAGACGCTCTCCCAGGCGTACGACCGGGTGGGCTTCCTGCCCGCCAAGCACTGAGCCGCACCACCTCTGCCCCCGAGCGCCCGATCGCACCACCGGTCGCACCACCGACAGCGCCGCACATCACTCCCGCTGCGCCTGCCCGGAACACCGCCGTGGCCGTACAGTCGATAGCCGGTGCGGTCGACGCGACCGGTGCGGTCGACGGCGGTGCGACGGGGCGCCGCCCACAAGGACATACGACAACGCGCATGACACGACGACAGGAGACGACGTGGGGACCGTAACGATCGGTGTGTCGATCGCGGTCCCGGAGCCCCACGGCAGCCAGCTCCAGGAGCGGCGCACGGGCTTCGGCGACGCCGCTGCTCACGGCATCCCCACGCATGTCACGCTGCTCCCGCCGACAGAGGTCGCGGACGTCGATCTGCCCGCGATCGAGGCGCATCTCGCCGAGGTCGCGGCGGCCGGCCGGCCCTTCCCGATGCGGCTGTCCGGCACCGGCACCTTCCGGCCCCTGTCACCCGTCGTGTTCGTCCGGGTCGTGGAGGGCGCCGAGGCCTGCACCTGGCTGCAGAAGCAGGTCCGGGACGCCTCGGGGCCGGTGGCGCGCGAGCTGAACTTCCCGTACCACCCGCATGTCACCGTGGCGCACGGCATCGCCGAGGAGGCGATGGACCGGGCGTTCGAGGAACTGGCCGGGTACGAGGCCCAGTGGCCCTGCACCGGCTTCGCGCTGTACGAGCAAGGGCCCGACGGGGTCTGGCGGAAGCTGCGCGAGTTCACCTTCGGCGGGTCCGTCGTTCCGCCGCAGGCGGGGGCGCCCGTCGGGGACACGACCCTTCCGGCCCGGTGACCCTCCCGCTACAGCGGCAGGCGGCGGAAGAGCGCCCGGGGGACATGCCTCAGGGCCGTCATCACCAGCCGCAGTGACCCCGGTACCCAGACCGTCTCCGAGCGGCGGCGCAGACCCAGCTCGATGGCGGTGGCGACCGCTTCCGGGGTCGTCGACAGGGGTGATTCCGGGCGGCCCGCGGTCATGCCGGTGCGGACGAAGCCGGGGCGGACCAGCATGACGTGGGCGCCGGTGCCGTGCAGCGCGTCGCCGAGGCCCTGGGTGAAGGTGTCGAGGCCGGCCTTGCTGGAGCCGTAGATGAAGTTGGAGCGGCGGGCCCGCTCGGCGGCCACGGACGACAGGACGACGAGCGAGCCGTGCCCCTGCGCCTGGAGGGCCCGCCCGCAGACCAGGGCGGAGGAGACGGCGCCCGTGTAGTTGGTCTGGGCGACGCGCGCGGCGGCCACCGGGTCGCGCTCGTCGTTCGCCTGGTCGCCGAGCACACCGAAGGCGAGCAGGACCATGTCGATGTCGCCCTCGGCGAAGACCTTGCCGAGGATCGCCTCGTGGGACTCGGAGTCGAGCGCGTCGAACGAGATGGTGTGGGTCTGCGCGCCCAGTCCGCGCAGATGGACGGCCGCGTTCTCCAGGTCCTGCGAGGGGCGCCCCGCCAGCCACACCGTGCGGGTCCGGCGGGCGATCAGCCGGCGGGCGGTGGCGAGCGCGATGTCCGACGTACCGCCGAGGATCAGCAGGGACTGGGGGGTGCCGAAGGCGTCCTTCATGACAGCTCCTGGGTGTGGGGACAGGGGTTTGCGGTGTGTCCGGTGTGTCCGGTGGTCTTGCTCCGGCCGCCGCGGGCGCCGGGGGCCGTCATAGGCCGAGACGGCGGGCCAGGTCCGACACGAAGACCCCGCCCGGGTCCAACTCCCGGCGCAGCGCGCGGAATTCGGGCAGGCGGGGGTACATCGCGGCCAGCAGTTCGGGGTGCATCCGGGAGTCCTTCGCCAGGTAGACGCGGCCGGCGGCGGACGCGACCTCCTCGTCCAGCGTGTCCAGGAAGGCGCCGAGGCCGGGCAGACCCGCCGGGATGTCCAGGGCGAGGGTCCAGCCGGGCATCGGGAAGGACAGCCAGCCGGGATCGCCCTCGCCGAACCGCTTCAGGACGGCGAGGAAGGAGGGGCAGCGGCGCGCCGAGATCCGCTGCACGATCCGGCGCAGGGCCTCCTCGTGGCCGTGTCCGACGACGAACTGGTACTGGACGAAGCCGGAGCGGCCGTAGATCCGGTTCCAGTGCGGGACGCCGTCGAGGGGGTGGAAGAACGCGGGGATCCGCTGGAGTTCGCCGGTGCGGGCACGGGGCGCGCGGCGGTACCACAGCTCGTTGAAGAGGCGTACGCCCGTGCGGCCGAGGAGCCCGTCCGGGAGGTGCGCGGGGGCGGCCGGAAGCCGTGGGGTGCGGAACTCCAGTGGCCGTCCGAGGGGGCCGCGCGGCGCCTCCAGGGGCGCGTGGTCGCCTCGGGTCAGCACCGCGCGGCCGGTCGACGCGCCCCTGGCGAGGAGGTCGATCCAGGCGACGGAGTAACGGTAGTGGTG
Source organism: Streptomyces griseiscabiei (assembly GCF_020010925.1). Classification (NCBI taxonomy): domain Bacteria; kingdom Bacillati; phylum Actinomycetota; class Actinomycetes; order Kitasatosporales; family Streptomycetaceae; genus Streptomyces; species Streptomyces griseiscabiei. Next base: position 1,113,302 of record NZ_JAGJBZ010000003.1, read on the forward strand.
GTCGGTGGCCGTGAGGCGGGCGAGGAGGTCGTCGAGGTCGCGGGCGCGTTCGGTGTCGACGGACATCCAGGACGTCTCGACGGGCAGGAGCCGGACGGTCGCGGTGAGGACGACGCCGGTCAGGCCCATGCCGCCGGCCGTGGCGTCGAAGAGCGGGGTGCCGGGGACCACCGTGCGGATCGCGCCGTCGGCCGTCAGCAGGTCCAGGGACAGGACGTGCCGGGCGAACGACCCGGAGACATGGTGGTTCTTGCCGTGGATGTCGGCCGCGATGGCGCCGCCCACGGTCACCTGCCGGGTCCCGGGCGTCACCGGCACGAACCAGCCGAGGGGCAGCAGCACCTCCATCAGCCGGTGCAGCGAGACCCCCGCGTCGCACAGGACGGTGCCGCCGTCCGCGTCGATGGCGTGGATCCGGTCGAGACCCGTCATGTCGAGGACGGTCCCGCCCGCGTTCTGCGCCGCGTCCCCGTACGCCCGCCCGAGCCCCCGGGCGATCCCGCCGCGCGCCCCGCACGCCCGTACGGCTTCCGCTGCCTCGTCGTAGGTACGCGGGCGGAGCAGCCGGGCGGTGGTCGGGGCGGTGCGGCCCCAGCCGGTGACCGGGACCGGCCGGCCGGGGGCGGGGCGCGCGGGAGCCGGAGGGGCGGGGACGGCGTCGGCTGGCATGACCGCGACCGTATCGCCGCGTATGCGGAGGAGCCGGGCGCTTCGGTCCGGCCGCTCTGCCGCCTCACCGAAATGGGTGAGCCGTGGGCGATCGAAGGGTGATTAAGGGGATGTCGTTCAAGATTGCCGCAGTTCTCGGACGGCCGCCTAGAAGAGTGACGTGGCATGGATGAAGGTGACGTCGTCGACGGTGTGCGCGGTCTGGACCGGCGGTTGCTCTCCGTGCTCCACTCCCGTGCCGCCGACCCACGCGTGGCGACCGCCGCGCGGGGGCTGTCCTGGGTGGGGGAGCACGGTCTGCTGTGGCTCGCGGCGGGGCTGGCCGGGGCCGCCGTCGACCGGGAGCGGCGCGGGGTGTGGCTGCGCGGCACGGCCCTGACCGCCGGGGCGCACCTGGCCAGCATGGGCGTCAAACGGGTCGTACGGCGTCCCCGCCCCGCGCACGCCGCACCCCTCGCGTCCCGCGCGCTCGTCACACCTCCCGCGCCCCGCGCGCCCTTCGCCCCTCTCGCGCCCCTCGTCCGCACCGCCGGACGGCACTCCTTCCCCAGCTCGCACGCGAGTTCGGCCGCGGCGGCGGTCGCCGTCGTGGCCCACGGGGCTCTGGGCGCCCCGCTGCTGCTCCCCGTGGTCGCCCCGCTCGCCGCCGCGATGTGCCTCTCCCGGCTGGTGGCCGGTGTGCACTACCCGTCGGACGTGGCGGCGGGCGTGGCCCTCGGCGCGCTCACGGCGCGGCTCGGCGCACGCTGGGTGGTGAACGGTCGTGGCTGAGCGCACGGTGGTCCTGGAGCGCCGGGCCTTCCCCTGGCAGGTGCCCCCGAAGGCCGGTCTCGCCCGCGGCCTCCTCCGGGCCGCGCGCCCCCGCCAGTGGATCAAGAACCTTCTGGTGGTCGCCGCGCCCGCCGCCGCCGGGCAGTTGCTCACGCCCCGCGCCCTCACCCAACTCCCGCTCGTCTTCGCCCTCTTCACGGCCTGCTCCGCCGCCGTGTACCTCGTCAACGACGCCCGGGACGCCGAGGCGGACCGCGCGCACCCGGTCAAGCGCCACCGCCCGGTCGCCGCCGGACAGGTCCCCGTACCCGTCGCGTACGGCGTCGGCGGCGTCCTGGCCGTGCTCGCGCCGGTGGCCGCCGCCTGGCTCTGCCCGCCGTACGTCCCCGCGCTGCTGATCGCCTACCTCGGGCTCCAACTCGCCTACTGCGTCAGCCTCAAGCACGTCCTGGTCGTCGATCTGGCGGTCGTCACCACCGGGTTCCTGATGCGGGCGATGATCGGCGGGCTCGCCCTGGGCATCCCGCTGTCGCGCTGGTTCCTGATCACCACCGGGTTCGGCGCGCTGTTCATGGTCGCGGCCAAGCGCTACTCCGAGGCCGTCCAGATGGCCGACCGGCCCGGCGCGACCCGGGCGCTGCTCACCGAGTACACGGCCGGATACCTGCGCTTCGTCTGGCAGCTGGCCGCCGGGGTCGCCGTCCTCGGCTACTGCCTCTGGGCCCTGGAGGAGGGCGGGGTGCCGAGCACCGGCGTCCTGCCCTGGCGTCAACTCTCCATGGTCGCCTTCGTCCTGGGGGTCCTGCGCTACGCCGTCTTCGCCGACCGGGGCACGGCGGGCGAGCCCGAGGACGTCGTCCTGCACGACCGCCCCCTCACCCTCGTCGTGGCGGCGTGGATGACGATGTACGCGGCAGCCGTGGCGGACTGGTGACAGCGCGGCCGGGGCGCCGACAGGTATGACGGTCGAGACGCACGACCGCCGGGGAGCGGGTCCCGGGCCGGTCCGGGGGTATCCGGTATCGGTGTACCGGCTGCCGGCGTATCGGCCGTCGGTGTATCGGTCGTCGACGAGTGGGGCAGAGTTCGGATCATGGACTGGCTGAAAAAGCTCCCCGGGATCGGTCCCCTGGTGGAGCACCTGATGACCACGCACGCGTGGCGGTCGTACGAGCGGCTGGAGCGGGTGACGTGGACCCGGCTGGCCGCGGCGATGACCTTCATCAGCTTCCTGACGCTGTTCCCGCTGCTCACCGTGGCCGCCGCGATCACCGCGGCCACCCTGGGCAAGGACGGACAGCGGGACCTGGAGGACCGGCTCGCCGAGCAGGTGCCCGGCATCTCCGACCAGCTCGACATCGCGGGCCTCGTCGACAACGCCGGAACGATCGGGATCATCGCCGGCGCGCTGCTGCTGTTCACCGGCATCGGCTGGGTGAGCGAGATGCGCGGCTGTCTGCGCGCGGTCTGGGAGAAGGAGGACCCCGACGAGAACTTCTTCCTCGCCAAGGCCAAGGACACGGGCGTCCTGGTCGGCCTCGGCGGCGCGGTCCTCGTCTCGCTGGCCGCCTCCACCTCCGCCTCGTGGGCCGTCGGCCGCTTCGCCGACCAGCTCGGCATCGACCGCGACGGCTGGGGCGGCATCCTGCTGCGCGTCGCCGCGTTCGCCGTCGCCGTCCTGGCCGACTTCCTGCTGCTCCTCTACGTCCTCACCCTGCTGCCCGGCGTCCAGCCGCCCCGCCGCCGCCTGATCGTCGCCGCCCTCATAGGAGCCATCGGCTTCGAACTCCTCAAGCTCCTCCTCAGCGGCTACATGCAGGGCATCGCCGCCAAGAGCATGTACGGAGCCTTCGGCGTCCCCATCGCCCTCCTCCTCTGGATCAACTTCACCACCAAGCTCCTGCTGTACTGCGCGTCCTGGACGGCGGAGGGCACCAAGGAGACCCCGGACGACTGAGGGGCGCGAGGAACGGCGCGACAAGCCACGACGAGACCCGCGCCCCGCATCGGACACCGACCAGGCACCCCCTCCCCGGACCGCCCTACTTCTTCCCCCGCAGAGGCCACTTCCGGTTCACCAGGAACACCGCCCCGGCCACCAGCGCCAACACGCCCCCCATGACCCCCAGGGCAACCCCCACCCCGCCACCCCCGCCGGAGGCCCCCGCGGCGACGGACTTCCCGCCCGCCCCGCCGGAGGCCGACGCGGACGCCGTGGCCCCCGGCTGCGCGCTCGGCTCGTCGGCACCCCCACCGGAGGTGTCCGCGCCCTTGGGCGGCACCAGCTCACCCACCGGCGTCACCTTGCCCGCCGCCTTGAACCCCCAGTCGAGGAGGCTCGCGGTCTCCTTGTAGACCTGGTTGTGCTCCTGCTTCTCCGGATGCATGACGGTGACCAGGAGGACCCGGCCGTCGCGCTCGGCGACCCCGGTGAACGTGGCGCCCGCGTTCGTGGTGTTGCCGTTCTTCACACCCGCGATGCCCTGGTAGGAGTCGAGGCCGCTGTCCCCGGTGAGCAGCCGGTTGGTGTTCTGGATCTCGAAGGACGAGCGGCTCTTCTTGCCGTTCTTGCCCTTCTTCGTCTCGCCGGGGAATTTCGCCCGCACGGTGGAGCAGTACTCCCGGAAGTCCTTCTTCTGCAGCCCCGACCTGGCGATCAATGTCAGGTCGTAGGCGGAGGACACCTGCCCCTTGGCGTCGTACCCGTCGGGGCTGACCGCGTTCGTGTCGAGGGCCTGGAGCTCCTCGGCGTGCGCGTTCATGTCCGCGACGGTCTGCTTCACCCCGCCGTTCATGGCCGACAGGACGTGTACCGCGTCATTGCCGGAGCGAAGGAAGACACCGAGCCACAGGTCGTGGACGGTGTACGTCTCGTCCTCCTTTATGCCGACCATGCTGGAGCCCGAGCCGACGCCCGCCAGATCGGCGGGCACGACCTTGTGCTCGTCGTCCCTGTTGAACTTCGGCAGCAGCGTGTCCGCGAACAGCATCTTCAGCGTGCTCGCGGGGGCCAGCCGCCAGTGCGCGTTGTGCGCGGCGAGCACCTCGCCCGACTCGGCGTCGGCGACGATCCAGGAGCGGGCGCTGATGCCCTTGGGCAGGACGGGCGCGTCGCTGCCGAGGCTGGCCTGGGTGCCGGGCTCGCCCAGCAGTTCGCCGCCGACGGTCGACATGTCCGCCGGGGGAGTCGCGGAGGGCGAGGTGCTCGGACTGGGCGACGGCTTCGCCGCGAAGGCCGGGGCGGCCGACAGCGCCGACAGCGATGTCAGGGACAGGGACAGCAGGGTGGCTGAGGTGACCAGCAGGGGGCGCCTGGCGGTCTTCTTGGAGGCGGGCACGATCGAGAAAGTACATGGCTCCGACCGGTAAATCCCACCGGAGCACACCGTGGCTTTCCCTCTTCTGCTCGCGCCCCCGCTCGCACCCCGGCGCGAGGACCACGCGGCCGACGGCGATACTGAACGCATGAAGCTCAGCCGCCCCCTCTCCTGGTTCCTGCTCGCCTTCGGGGTGTGGAGCTGGGTCATCTGGACCACTTTCATCAAAAACCTGTGGAAGGACGGCAGCGGGCTCGCGTTCGACGACGCGGGTGATCCGACGGCGTACTTCTGGGTGCATCTGACGCTCGCCGTCGTCTCCTTTGCTCTTGGGACGGGCATCGGGGTCATCGGGTTGCGCGGCGTGCGCGCCCTTCGCCAGGATCGTGTGACCGGGAGTACGACGTGATGACCGCTGTCCTCGTCCTCGTCGCCCTGCTGGTGCTGAGCGCCTTCGGGGCGCTGCACTGGTACGCGTGGCGCCGCCTGGTGCGCGACACGACACGAGGGCCGGGTCTCGCCAGACGCGTGGGAACGGTGGTGTTCATCGCCGGGCCGCTGCTGATGGTCGGCGGCTTCGCGGCCGAGCGCGCCCACGCCCCCTTCTGGCTCCAGCAGACGCTCACCTGGCCGGGCTTCATGTGGCTCGCCCTCGCGCTGTATCTGCTGCTGGCCCTGCTGGTGGGAGAGCTCGTACGGCCCCTCGTGCTCCGTCTGGTGGCGCGGCGCGCCCCGGCGTCCGCGCCGGAGCCGGACCAGGAGCCCGTGGTGCGCGAGCCCGAGCCGCAGCCGGTCCCGGCGGGCGGCCCGCCCGCCGAGGCCGCCGGGACCGCCGGGGCCACCGGTGCCGGACAGCCGGCGGCGCCCGCCGCGCCCGCCGGGACGGAGCCCCCGGCCCCGCCCGCCTCCACCGCCCCGGCCGCCCCCGCGTCCCCGCTCGACCCCTCCCGCCGGCTCTTCGTCTCCCGGGTCGTCGGCGGGGCCGTCGCCGCCGCGGCCGTCGGCACCGTCGGCTACGGCACCTACGGCGTCGTACGCGGCCCGAAGCTCAAGCGGGTCACCGTGCCGCTGGCCAGACTCCCGCGCGCGGCCCACGGTTTCCGGATCGCCGTGGTCAGCGACATCCACCTCTCGCCGATGCTGGGCCGGGGCTTCGCCCAGAAGGTCGTCGACACGATCAACTCGACGCAGCCCGACCTGATCACGGTGGTCGGTGACCTGGTCGACGGCGACGTGGCGGACCTCGGTCCGGTGGCGGCACCGCTCGCCGGTCTGAAGGCGAGACACGGCAGCTTCTTCGTCACCGGCAACCACGAGTACATCTCCGGCGCCGAGCAGTGGGTCGAGGAGGTGCGGCGGCTGGGCCTGACCCCGCTGGAGAACGCCCGCCGCGAGCTGCCGTATCTCGATCTCGCCGGGGTGAACGACATCGCGGGCGAGGACGAGGGCCAGGGCCCCGACTTCGCCAAGGCGCTCGGCGACCGGGACACCTCGCGGGCCGTGGTGCTGATGGCGCATCAGCCCGTGCAGATCCACGACGCCGTCGAGCACGGCGTCGACCTCCAGCTCTCCGGGCACACCCACGGTGGCCAGATGTGGCCCATGACCTATGTCGCCCAGGCCGCCAACCCCACCCTCGCGGGCCTGGAGCGCTACGGCGACACCCAGCTCTACGTCACCCGTGGCGCGGGCGCCTGGGGCCCGCCGGTGCGGGTCGGGGCGCCCTCGGACATCACCGTGGTGGAGCTGGCGTCGAAGCAGGCGTGACAGGCCGTCAGAAGGGCTCCTGCGGCGACCGCGGGGGCCCTTCGGTCACATATGCGCGGTGCGCTTACTAAGTTCTTTCTCAACTCAACAAAACCTGCCTTCCGTCAACACAGGCGACTGTGGTTAGGTGATCCGCGCCACCGAGGAACCACTGTGCGTAGTGGGCCGGGTGGGAATCCTTGGGAGGGGCGCCGGTGCGGTCGGTTCGCTTACGGATTCTCGCGTCGCTGCTGGTGCTGGCGATCGCGGCGATCGGCGGCTGGCAGCTGCTGCCGGCCCAGCGGGACGAGGGCCGCACGATCACCGTCGGCACGACCGACCCGGTCACCTCGCTCGACCCGGCCGGCGCCTACGACACGGGCTCCTGGGCCCTGTTCAGCAATGTGTTCCAGTCCCTGCTGACCTTCGAGCCGGGCGGCGCCACCCCGGTGCCGGACGCCGCGCGGAGCTGCGAGTTCGCCGGCAACGCCCTCACCGTCTACCGCTGCACCCTGCGCCCGGGCCTGACGTTCCCCAGCGGACGCGAGGTCACCGGCAAGGACGTCAAGTACTCCTTCGACCGGGTCAAGCGCATCGACGCGGACACCGGCCCCGCCGCGCTGTTCGACACGCTCCAGTCGGTGACCGCGGACGGGCTGTCCGTCGACTTCCGCCTCTCCTCGCCGGACGCCACCTTCCCGTTCAAGGTGGCCACCGGCGCCGGCGCGATCGTCGACCGCACGAAGTACCCGGTGAACGGGCTGCGCACGGACGGCGGCGCCGACGGCAGCGGGCCCTACACCCTGGCCTCGTACACGGCCGGACAGGCCCGGCTGACCCCGAACAGCGGCTACCGGGGCGCCGTCCGCAACCTCGGCAACCCTGTCCTCATGCGCTACTACAAGGACTCGGCGGCGCTGCGGAAGGCGTGGCAGGCGCGGCGGATCGACGTCGTCACCCGCACCCTGCCGCCCGCCACGCTCGCCGCGCTGTCGCCCAGCGACCCCGACCAGCGGGTCACCGAGGTCGACAGCACCGAGACCCGCAACCTCGTCCTCAACGTGCGGGTGAACTCGCCCTTCCAGGACCGCCGGGTACGGCAGGCGCTGGCCGCGCTGATCAACCGCGAGAAGCTGGTCGCCGACGTCTACCGGGGCACCACCGACCCGCTCTACTCGCTCATCCCGGCCGGCATCACGGGCCACACCACCTCGTTCTTCGACGCCAACCCCAAGCCCGACCCGCAGCGCGCCCGCCGGCTCCTCGACGAGGCCGGCGTCTCCATGCCCGTGCGCTTCACCTACGGCTACGCCGAGGGCCGGGGCTCGTCCGCCGCCGAGGCCGCCGAGCTGAAGGAACAGCTGGAGGCGAGCGGGCTGTTCTACGTGACGACCAAGGCGTACGAGTGGACCGCCTTCCAACAGCGGTACGCCGAGGGCAAGCTGGACGCGTACGGGGTGGGCTGGGTCGCCGACTACCCCGACCCCGACACCTTCGGCGGGCCCCTCGTCGGCACCGGCGGCCCCCTGAACAACGCCTACGGCAACGCGCAGGCCGACCGGCTCATCAGGGACAGCCGGCGCTACGAGGACCGCGGCCGGGCCGTGGCGGACTTCAAGGAGCTGCAGGACCTCGTGGCCCAGGACGTGCCGATGATCCCGCTCTGGCAGCGCAAGGACTACGTGCTCAGCAGCGAGGACGTCGGCGGGGCCCAGTATCTGTCCGACGGGACCGGGGTCTTCCGGCTGTGGCGGCTGGAATGGATCTGACGGGGATCGCGGCGGCGCGTCCGGCCCTGGATATGACAGACGCCGCGTGACAGCTGACGCGAACTCGCGGGCCGGACGTTCGCGGGAGTGACAGGACGCGCTCACCCCCCGCATCTTCTGTGTCGGGGATGTGATCGGGGTGAGGAGCGAACGTGGTGAGACGCAACTCCTTCCGGCTGCCCCGCCATCCGGCGTCCGTGGGGCTCGCCCGCCGTCGCGTACGGGAACATCTGGTCGACTGGGGGCACGGCGAGGACTCCCCGGCCCTGGAGGACATCGTGCTCGTCGTCTCCGAGCTGGCCACCAACGTCGTACGCCACGGCCCTCTGCTGGAGCGGGAGTTCGAGGTCGCGGTGACCGCGCTGGCGGACGGGTCCTGTTTCATCGAGGTCTCGGACGAGGGGATGGCCGCACCCCGGCTCAGAGAGGTGGGGGAGTGGGCGGAGACGGGCCGGGGGCTGCGGCTGGTGGAGCATCTCGCGGCGGCCTGGGGGGTGTGGAGCCGGGGACGGCACGGCAAGACGGTCTGGGCGCTGGTGGGGACGCCCCCAGGGTGACCGTCACTTTCAGGCCATCGCCGGGGGCCGTGGTCACCGTGACCTCGCCCGCGTGGGCCTCCACCACGCCCTGCACGATCGCCATGCCCAGACCGCTGCCGGCACCGCCGCCCGCCCGGAAGAACCGGTCGAAGACCCGGGCCGCGTCCTCCTCGCACAGGCCCGGACCCCCGTCCGACACGTACAGCCGTACGACGCCGTCCTCCCGTTCGACCCCGATGCGGACCGGCACGTCCGCCGGGGTGTGGGTACGGACGTTGCTCACCAGGTTGCCCAGGACCTGACGGAGACCCGACTCGTCGGCCCGGACCAGGAGGGTGCCGTCGGCGTGGACCGTGACCGGCCGCTCGGGCTGCTGGGCGCGGAGGTCGGCGGCGGCGTCGCGGGCCAGACGGGTGAGGTCGACGTTCCTGAGGCGGAGTTCGGGGCGCTGGTCGAGACGGGCGAGGGTGAGGAGTTCGTCGACGAGATGGCCCATCCGGTCGACCTCGTTGTTCATCCGGTCCCAGGCGCGCCGGCGCTCGCCGGGGTCGGTGAGCATGCCCTTGCCGTAGAGCTGGAGGTAGCCGCGGATCGCGGACAGCGGCGTACGCAACTCGTGGGAGGCGTCGCCGACGAAGCGGCGCAGCTGGGCGGCGCTGAGTTCACGAGTCCGGTAGGCCGTCTCGACCTGCTGGAGCATGGAGTTGAGGGCGAGCCTTAGCTGCTCGACCTCCAGGGTGGCCTCGCTGCTGGAGGGGACACGGCGGGTGAGGTCGCCCTCGGCGATCGCCGACGACGTCTCGACCATGTCCTCCAGCGGACGCATCCGGCGGCGCACACTGAACAGGGTCAGACAGGCGAGCGTCGCGAGGAGCAGCCCGCCCACCGCGAAGTCCAGCTTGAGGGCCCTGGCGATGACCTGGTGGAGCGACTCGGTCGAGGTGGCGAGCAGGACGGTCGTCCCGTCGTCCATCCGGGCCGCGGTGACGCGATGCGGGGAGCCCGCCACGTCCACGTCGTACGGCTCGTCGTCCGTGACCATGGCGGCCGGGTCGCCCACCGCCGCCGCGAGGTCCCGCTGGCTGTCGGTCGGCGGGAAACCGGCGATGGTCAGCGGCTCGCCCCGGTCGTCGAGCGCGGTGAAGACGGCGCCCTGGACGAGGGAGTCGGCGCTCTCGGCACCGTGCCCGCCGGAGGCCCGGTTGCTGAGGGCGACCAGCGCGCTCAGCGCGTCGATCTGCTCCATGCTGATCCGCGCGGCCCCGATCGAGTCACGGGTCGACATCAGCTCCCGGTCGACGCTGTCGAGCAGATACAGCCGCATGCCCATCGCGCTGAACGCCGTCGCCGCGACCACGCCCACGGCGAGCAGCACGACGTTCGCGAGCGTGAGCTTGGCGCGCAGCGAGTACAGGCCGCCCTTGCGGAGAGGCCGCGCCACGAAACGACGCGGACGCCGTGCCACGAGCCGACGCGGACGCCTCATGCCAGCCCGTATCCGACACCCCGGCGTGTGGTGATCACCGGCGGGCCGAGCGCGTCCAGCTTGCGCCGCAGATAGCTGATGTAGGTCTCGACGACGGTCGACTCGGCCGGCGCGTGCTCGTACTGCCATACGTGGCGCAGCAGTTGGTCCTTGGGCACGATCCGGCCGCCGTTGCGCACCAGGAACCGCAGCAGCGCGTACTCGGTGGGCGTCAGCTCCACCGTGCGGCCCGCCCGGCGCACCGAGTACGTCGTCTCGTCCAGCTCCAGGTCGCCGTAGCGCAGCGGCGGGCGCTGCGGGAGGACGTCGGCGCGCCGGGTGCGGCGCAGCACGGCGGTGAGGCGGGCGACGACCACCTCGATGTCGAACGGCTTGGTGATGTAGTCGTCGCCGAAGCCGAGGGCGCCCACGATCTCGGCGGGCGCGTCCCGGGCGGTCAGGAAGACCACCGCCAACTCCGGCCGCCGGGCGCGCAGTTCGCGGCCCAGGGCGCGGCCGTCGCCGTCCGGGAGCATCACGTCCAGCAGGGCCGCGTCGGGCCGGGTGCGCTCGGCGAGCGCGAGCGCCTCGCGGACCGTACCGGCCGTCATCACCTCGAAGCGGTGGTAGCGCAGGGCGATGGTGAGGACGTCCGCGATGCTCGGCTCGTCCTCGACGACGAGCACGGTGGCGCCCGCGCGGCCGGTGGTCGTGCCGTCGCCCGCTGTCGTGCCCTCGGTTGCGGTCATGTCCTCAGTATCCGCGCGGGGTTGTCCGGGGGCAGCCGATCCCGCCTTGGAGTTCCTTGAGAGTCATGGCCCGGCCATGTCGCCGTCCACGTGCCGCGGTCAAAGGTGATCCCAGGACCTGGGGGACCGACCGATCCGTGAACGAACCGTAGGACAAGGAGAGTTGATCGTGGCGACCTTGGCACGGTGGTGCTACGGGCACCGGCTGGTGGTCCTGTTGCTGTGGGTGGGGACCGTGTTCGGCGTCGGCTTCGCCGGCACGAGCGCGGGCACGGACTACGCGAATGTCTTCTCCCTCCCCGACACGGACTCCAAGCACGCGTACGACCTGATGGACAGGGCCTTCCCGGAGCGCGCGGGCGACACCGACACGGTGGTGTGGAAGGTGGCCGAGGGGTCGGTGGACGACGACTCCGTACGCTCCCGGATCGAGCCCGCGCTGGCGGAGATCGGCCGGATGGCGGGCGTCGGGGACGTGACCAGCCCCTACGACGAGGGGGACCGGGCGGGCGGCGGCGCCGGGGTCGGCCGGGACGGGACGATCGCCTACGCCCAGGTGACCTTCACCGAGCAGGCGAACTCCGTGCCGAAGGGGCTCCTCGACGACGTCATCGAGACCGCCCAGGGCGCCGAACGGGACGGTCTCCAGGTCGAGTTGGGCGGGCAGGCGATCGCGCGGGCGCAGGAGGCCTCGCAGGGCACCTCCGAGGCGGTCGGCATTCTCGCGGCGGCCGTCGTCCTCTTCCTCGCGTTCGGTTCGCTCTTCGCGATGGTGCTGCCGATCGTCGTGGCGGTCGCCGGGGTCGGCACCGGCATGATGGCCACGGCCCTGCTCAGCCATGTCACGAACATCCCGGACGTGGCCCCGCTGCTCGGCTCCCTCATCGGCCTCGGCGTGGGCATCGACTACGCCCTGTTCATCGTCACCCGGCACCGGCGCGGCATCCTGCGCGGCATGAAGCCGGAGGAGGCGGCCGTCACCGCGCTCAACACCTCCGGGCGCGCGGTGCTGTTCGCGGGCGGCACGGTCTGTATCGCGCTGGCCGGGATGCTGGTGATGAACCTCCGCTTCCTCGACGGCGTCGTCATCGCGACCTCGCTGACGGTGGTGCTCAGCGTGCTGGCCGCCGTCACCCTGCTGCCGGCCCTCCTCGGCGTCCTCGGCCCGCGCGTCCTCAGCCGCCGCCAGCGCCGCCGTCTCGCGGCCACCGGCCCCGAACCGGAGTCGACGACCGGCCTCGCGGCGCGCTGGTCGGCCTACGTCGAGCGCCGCCCGCGCTCCACCGCCGTCCTCGCCCTCGTCGTCATGCTGGTCCTGGCGATCCCGGTCCTGTCGATCCGCCTCGGCACCTCCGACCAGGGCAACCACCGCGACACCACGACCACCCGCGAGGCCTACGACCTCCTCGCGGAGGGCTTCGGCCCCGGCTTCAACGGCCCCCTCCAGGTGGTCGTGGACGGCACCGACACCGACGCGCTGGTCGCGCGCATCGCGTCCACGCGGGGCGTCGCCCAGGTGGCCGCCGTACCACCCGCGAACGGTGTCACGGTGATCCAGGTGGTCCCGACGACGTCCCCGCAGGCGGAGGCGACGGACCGGCTCATCGACCGGCTGCGCGAGGACGTCATCCCGGAGTCGGGGTTGGAAGCGCATGTGGGCGGGGTGACGGCGGTGTCGAAGGACTTCGCCTCGGTGACGGGGGAGCGCCTGCCCTACTTCATCGCGACGATCATCGCCCTGGGCTTCCTGCTCCTGCTGGTCGCCTTCCGCTCGCTGCTCGTGCCGCTGACGGCCGCGGTGATGAACCTGGTGGCCGCCGCCGCGTCCTTCGGTGTGCTGGTGGCGATCTTCCAGTGGGGCTGGGGGACGGAGTTGCTCGGCATCGGCAAGGAGGGCCCGATCGCGGCCTTCCTCCCGGTCATCATGCTCTCGCTCCTCTTCGGCCTCTCCATGGACTACCAGGTCTTCCTGGTCAGCCGGATGCACGAGGAGTGGGTCCACACCAAGGACAACGCCCGCGCCGTCCGCGTCGGTCTCGCCGAGACCAGCCGGGTCATCAACTGCGCGGCCCTGATCATGATGTGTGTCTTCGGCGCGTTCGTGCTGAGCGGGGAACTGGAGGCCGCGATGGCCGGCATCGGCCTGGCCGCCGCGGTCGCCCTGGACGCGTTCGTCCTCCGTACGGCCCTCGTCCCGGCCGTGATGCATCTGCTGGGGAAGGCGAACTGGTGGCTGCCGGCCGGGCTGGAGCGGCGGTTGCCGCATCTGGCGGTGGAGCCGGGGGAGGAGCTTGCGGCGGTCGCGCCGCCGGTCGGCTGGCACGGTCCGGCTTCCGTGATCCACGGTTTCGTCCGCACGGCGGAGGGCGAGGCGGTCGAGGGCGCGGAGGTGACGCTGCTGTCGCGGGGTGGGCGGGAGCTCGACCGGGTGACCTCACTGGCGGACGGCTCGTACATCGTCGCGGTACCGGGCCCGGGGCCGTATCTGCTGGCGACGACCGCACCGATGTCCGCCTCGCGCGCCCGTCAGGTGACCGTGGGGGAGGAGCCGCTGGTGTACGACGTGGAGGTGGCGGGGGTGGCCGAGGGGGAGGTGGACGTGGTCGGCCAGCTCACGACAGACCGGCCTTGAGTAGACGCTCGACGTCGAGTACGACCTTGCCACCCACGGACTCGGGGAGCGTGACCAGCTCCCCGGGGATGTGGATGCCGTGCTTCGCGTAGCTTCCGCGCGCCGGCTCGGTGAGCACGTGGAGGCGCTGGTGCTTGCGGTCGATGATCACGTAGACGGGGACGCGGGCTTTGGCGTAGTGCGTGACCTTGGTCTGAAGGTCCGTCTTCCAGTTGCTGGAGGTGACCTCCATGACCAGGCGGAAGCACATCGGGTCGTAGCAGCTGTTCTCCACCAGGTGATCACGGTAGTCGTCGTCGACCACCGACAGATCGGGGATGGCGTAGTCCTCCGGGCCGCTGGGCAGCCAGAGACCGATGCCGGGGAGCGCACGTACGAGGCCCAGACTCATGAAGGGGGCTGCGAACAGCATCAGCGCCTCGGAGTGAGGGCCGTCCGGTGCTGGGCTCACGAGGATCTGGTCTCCGATGATCTCGACGCGGAGGCCCGGAACGCTCTCCATGATGTGGTTCGCCTCGGCGATCAGCGCCCGCTCCTCGTGCGACCGCTCGACAGCTGCTGCGGACATCAGGTGCCTCCCATGGGCTGGTGTCGAGACCATCATGGTAAGCAGGCGCGGTGAGGGATGTCCCGTTCGATCCCGTTCACCCGAAAGTGATCATTCCGCCGCCCGCCCCCTGTCCCCCGGATCCGGCAGCACCTTCGTCATCCCCGGCAGGAAGTCCGTGAACAGCTCGTGCACCTCGCGGACCAGCGGGCGCAGGGCCCGGAACCGGGCCAGCGAGACCCCCCGGGTCGTCAGCCGGGCGCCGCGCTCGGCCAGCCGGTAGCTGCGGGCGCGCCCCTCGCTGCGGTCGAAGACCCAGTACAGGACGAGCCCCATCAGGGAGAGCCACATCAACTCCGGGAGGATCTCCCGGAGTTCCTCGGGGACCTTGGCCTTGGACCCGGCGAGGATCTCGCGGTGGATGGCGATGGACTCCGCGCGCGGCCCCTCCGACTCGGGGGAGAAGGGGCTGAGCGGGCTCTCCGGATCGGCCGCGTTCTTGAAGAACTGCGCCGCGAACTCGTGGTACGGCTCCGCCACGTCCAGCCACGCCTTCAGCACCCCGGCGATCCGCGCCTCCAGATCCTTCTCCCGCTCCAGCACGGGCCGCACCGCCGCGAGGTGCTCGGCGCCGATCCGGTCGTAGAACCCCTGGATCAGGTGTTCCTTGCCGGCGAAGTAGTAGTACGCGTTCCCGACGGAGACCCCGGCCTCCTTGGCGATGGCCCGCATCGTCGTCTTGTCGTACCCGCGCTCCTGGAAGAGCCGCAGCGCGGTCTGAAGGATCAGCGCGCGGGTCTGCTCGGACTTGGCGGTGCCCTTGGGCCCGGGCTGCTCCGCGTCGTCCCGGGGGCGGGCCGCCCCCGCGTCGGGCAGGTCGGCGCCGGGCTCTGGGCTGGGGTTGTCGTTCAGTGCGGCCACGGGCAGAGCCTAACGAGTCGCGCAGGTACCGGTGTCGCAGCCGCCGGGAGGCCGGTACACCCACCCGTACCGCCGGTCGTACGCCCATCCCGTCAACTCGGCCCCACCGCTCCCGCAGCCCGAGCCGGGCTGCCGGTGGGCGCCCCGCCACTTCGCGGCGGTGAGTACGGCGGTGCGCGCGAGCCTGGCCCCCGCCGGGGTGCTCAGCCGGTGCGCGAGCGGGCGGTGCTCACGCAGCGCCCACAGACACACGATCCAGGCGGCGGACCCCCGGTACACCTGCCCGCCGTCCCCCACGATGGTGATCTCCTCCAGCGTCGCCCCGTGGTCGAGCGAGGGAAACAGCCGCCGCGCCTCCTCGGACCCCGCCGCCACGAACCCCAGCGGCACCAACTGCCGCTGCCGGCCCAGCCACTGCCGCAGGAAGGCGCACAGCCCGCACCCGGCGTCGTACAACACCGTGAGCCCGAGGACCGGGACGCGCTCGGCGCCCCGGTCCTCGGTGGCCGCCCCGGCCGTGGTGGTCACACCCGCCCCGCCGGAGCGACCCAGCCCTGCGGCGGGACCGGCGGCAGCTGCTCCCGTTCCATGACGCCCCGCCGCCGGAACTTGTTCAGCACGAACACGTTCCCCAGGTGCAGCGCCCCGAGCACGAGCAGCACCACACCGAGCTTCGCCGCGACCTCCTCGAACACCTCGCGCGGGCTGCTGACGGCGCCGTCCGCGTTCAGATACAGCGCCACGAAGCCCAGGTTCACGAGATAGAACCCGACCACGAGCAGGTGGTTCACCGCGTCCGCGAGCTGCTCGTTCCCCCGCAGCACATCCGCGAGAAAGATCCGCCCGTTCTTGCTCAACGTCCGCGCCACCCACACCGTCAGCCCCACGCCGACCAGCAGATAGATGACATACGCGACGACCGTGAGGTCCATGCCCCCACCCCTTCCGGGATTCCTGAACACGTTCAAATGCTCTGGGTGAGACTGTATCCCTGTTTTTGAACGTGTTCAAGCGGGGGGTGTCCCTTGCGGAACGGAGATCATCCGGTACGGGCCAGCTCCGGCCGCTTGCTGTAGTCCGTGAGCCCGATGACGTTCCCCCAGGGGTCGGCGAACTCGACGGTCCACCCGGTGGCGACGGAGAACGGCGCGTCGAGCGGCGCCACCCCGGCCGCCGTGAGGGCCCGCGCGGCGGCCCGCGCGTCGGGTACCTCCAGCCACACCCGCGCGGACGCCCACGCCGGCGGCCGCTGCCGCAGCTCCTCCTCCACCCGCAGCAGTAGCCCCGGCGTCTCCTTGCCCACCTTCAGCCCCGCGATCCCGGCCTCGTCCAACCGGAACCCCACGTCGAAACCGGCCCGCTCGTAGAAGGAGACGGCCTCACCTAGATCGCCGACGGGGAGGAGGATGTTGTCGAAGCCGAGCAGCTCGTACGACTCGTGCGGCTCGCGTGACGCGTGCGACATGTGTGACGGATATGACTCTTTGTCTGACATGTCGTCAGATTAGAGCGTCGGTCGGCGTGACTGCGGGAGCGACAGCGCGCCTGCGCGGTCGGGGGAGGGGTACGAGAAAGGGGCCGAACCGCGGCTTTCCGCGGTTCGGCCCCTTTCCCTGTGCTCGCTGTGGTCAGCCGATGGCGATGCGGGTCTTCCAGTAGCTCGCGGGAGCCACGATCTCCGTACCCGAGCCCGCCAGGACAGCCTTGCCACCGGCGTAGAAGCGGACCGAACCGTCCGAACGCACCGTCCAGACATCGGGAACGGTGTCCCCGTTCGCGTCCGGGGTCCCGATCAGCAGCGGGATGTTGGCGTTGGACCAGCCGGCGGAACCGTACTCGAGGTCGGTGCCGCCGGAGGAGTCGGCGCCGGAGGACAGGGAGTCCAGGTCGGTGCCGCCACCGCTCGCCGCCTTGCCCTTGCGGAGCATGAGCTGGGCGTGGACGTCCGTGCGGTACACCATGTCCGTCACACCGTCGCCGGTGATGTCCAGGACGGTGACGATGTCGCGCTCGGTCCAGGCGGATGCCGACAGGCGTGTCGCCTGGTCGATGGTGGCGCCGTGGTAGCCGGTGAAAGCCCAGAGTTCGTCGCCCGAGGTGGCGAAGAAGTCGGTACGGCCGTCGCCGGTGGCGTCGCCCGTGGACACGATCTGCGTCAGCGAGGACGGGCTGGGCGCCCCCTCGGGCAGCAGGATCTCCACGCGCTTGTCGATGTTGACGGCGCCGTAGCCGTCGCCGGGATACACCCACAGCTTGCCGCCGACGCGCACCACCAGGTCCTGGAGGCCGTCACCGCCGTAGATGTCCCCGTTGTGGGTGATCAGAGCGCCCTTGAAGTGGCCGGAGGGCGCGGCGACATACGGTGGCAGGTCGTCGCCGTTCGGATCCTTGGCGGGATTGGACCGATAGGCACCGGTCATCGAATAGTCCAGGTCGCCGGAGCCCTTGGTGAGGTCGTTGGTGGCCTGGGAGGGGTAGAGGGCCAGGTTGCCGGCCTCGGTGACGACCATCAGGTCCGGGAGCTTGTCCCCGGTGAAGTCACCGGGGGAGTCGGCCTGGTCACGGGGGCTGACGTAGAAGAAGTACTTGGTGGGTTGCGATACGTTGCCCGCGCCGTCCACGGTCCGTACGTACAGGACGTTGGGACCGGCGGTGGGCGGTTTGGCGTTGGCCAGGGTCGCACTGACGGTGGTCGCGGTACCGGCCTTCCGTTCCAGCTGGAAGGGATAGCTGGGCGCGTTGAACCCGTATTCGTACCGCACGACATCCGTGTTGAGCGCACGCACGGTGAAGGCTCCTGCCGTGCCGAACTTCTTGGTGCTCCACTTCGCGTCGTCGGCGCCACTGCCGAAGCCGTTCTCGTCGGTGTCGGCGTTGGGGAAGTCCGTGGAGCTGACCTTGGGTGATTTCGGAGCGGCCGTGTCGAGGACGAAGCGGCACGGTGTCTTGGCCGGGGAGTAGGGGGAGGACGATCCCGCGTCGTCCCAGGCTCGCACCCGCCAGGAGTAGAGCGTGCCGTTGGTCAGCTTGCTGGTGGCGAACTCCTTCGTCGTCCTGAGCGCCGTGTCTTTGTCCGATCCCACGGACACTTTGCCGGTCGCGCCGAGGAGGTCACCCGTCGTCGCCCACTTGCCGTGCGGCCACAGGTCGAAGTCGAGGTACTCGAGGTTCTTGTCCTTGTCGGACGCCTTCGCGGTGAACGTCAGACTTCCCGATCCCATCCGGGCGTACGGCTGGGTGGTGGTGCATTTCGCGTCGGGGCCGAGGTCGAGTGAGGTGGGAGCGCTCGGCTTGCGGTTGTAGACGAGTTCGAGCACAGGCGGATACTCGCCGTTGGCCTGGAACTTCTTCCATGCGTACTGCGAGTTCTCATCCCGGGCGCGCATGCCGAACGTGATGCTGTCCCGGCCTTCGTCCGCCTTCTTCTGTGCGGCCGACCGCACGTTGAAGGCCTCCCAGGCATCCCGGCAACCGGACTTGTAGCCGTGTGCGAAGCTCTTGGTCGTGATCTTGTTGCCGTCGTGCAGCTTGGGCGCGTTCTTCCAGTTCGTGCGCCCGTTGACCTTGCCGGTGAGGTGCACGCTCATCGAGCGGGCGCTGCACGACCAGGAGTACGTCTCCAGCATGTACAGCTTCGCCGACTCGATCTTCGTGCCCTTGAGGTCCTTGTCGAAGTCGATGTTGAAGTAGGAGCGCGAGGTGCCCCAGGTGTCCGACTCGAAGCCGACCCGGGCCTCGTGCGTACCGCCCTTGTTGAAGCCCTTGCCGTTGTAGAACGTCGCGTTGGGGTGCCGGCTGTACGCGGTGGTCCAGTCCTGGATGTGCTTCGTCACCGACGGGTCGACGAAGACCGGGTACGTGGTGGCCGGGTCGTCGAGGAAGTCCTGGTCGGGTGTGAGGAGCCAGTTCGACCCGCGGAGGTCGGTCTCGACGAGTTCCCCCCGGGAGTCGGGGGAAGGACCGTCGAGACCTGGCAGGCCGAGGGTGGCGGCCGAGCCGGTCTGCGAGGGCTCGGGCGTCGGCTCGGCGGGGGCGGTCGGTGGGGGAGAGTCAGAGGGAGTGGGGGCGGGGCCGTCGGTGGCCACCGGGAGTTCCTCGGGGTCCGGGTCGAACTGCTCGTCGGTCTCCACGAGTTCTTCTTCACCGGCGGTCGCGTCGTCGCTCGGTGAGGGTGCGGAGGAGTCGACGGGGTCCGGGCTCTCGGAGTCGGTCGGCTGGGCGGAGGCGCCGACCGAACCGTCGGTGACCGCCGGAGCGCCGCTGCTGTCCCACATCAGGGGCGTCGGCGACAGCGCGACCTCTTCGCCGTCCGCGTCCTCGGCGGCGAGGACGCCGGTGATCGGATTCAGCCGGAACGACAGGTCCGCCGACGTGATCCCGTAACTGAGCTGCTCGGCGCGAGGGTCGGCCGCGGCCTGTCGGTTCTTGAGGACGAGCAACTGCGCGAAGCCGTCGTCGTCGGCGGTGAGGACCAGATCGGCACCCGGGAAGATCTCCGGGTACAGGGCCCGGGAACCGTCGATGATCGGTGCGGGGACCGCGCCGGGCCAGGTGAGATGGATGTCGTGGCCGTCGACGGTGAGAGTGACGAGGGTGTTCGACTCGGCGGCAGCCGTCTTGCGTCCCTTGAGCAGGGAGACCCGGTGCACCGCGGACCGGGAGGCGCGCTGCTTGCCGTCGCGCGTCGCCTCCGAGCCGGCCGAGAACACCATCCTGGTGTTGGTGGCCTTCGGCTCCCAGCCCTTCTCGGTGCGGCGGAGGTCGTAGTCGATGTCCTTCCACGCACCGTCCACCTTGGCCCGGACGGGGGAGGAGTAGAGCTTCTTGGCCATCTTGCCGTCGGGCCGCGCCCAGGTGGTGGACCGCGTGGTGCGCAGCGCCGTGACCTCGACGGACTTTCCGGTCTTCGAGGCCCGCGCGAGCGCGGTGGTTTCGGTGACCGGCTTCGCCTTGCGGCCGTCACTCGACCTTCCGCGTGAACCGGGTTCGTCCAGGCCGAGTCCGACGAACGTGATGCCGGTGGCCGCGAGCACCGTGGTGAGTACGGCGGCGGTCGTCCGTCCGCCGGGCACGCGACGCCGGCTGCGCTCCTTGCGCGTCATCGGGCGAGTTCCCCTTCCCCCATGGAACCGGCGCGGGACAGAGCCCGGCCGGGCCAGCCGATGATGGCCCAAGAGAGGGCTGCCGTCACGCTTCGCAAGCGACGGGAACCGATTGAGTCGGGCAGCGGAGTGGTGCGTAAAAGTGGTTGGCGACTCAGGATGCCAACTGCCTTGCGAGTAGACTTTTTTGGTCGATAGGGCAGCAGATCGTGCCACAACTGCCGTGCTTAGCTGCGCATTTGCGAAGGTAACTGGTGGATTGCGCGCTTGATCGCGGAGGGATGAAGGAATCCGAAACCTCAGGTAAACGAAGATTCGGACTTCACCTACCGTTACGTTGCGCTACGTACCGTGGTGATCATCACATTCGCACAGACGATCTAGCGAAACTCCACAAGAGCGACACAGAATCTCCCGCATCTGATACGCCATCACGCGTGGTCCGTTCCTGGTCCCGCCTCGAATGGTCCGGGGGGACCTCGCCGTGTTCGGTCGCTTGTCGCCTGTCCGCACTCGTCGGCTGCGCCGCGTCCGCGCGGCCGTCGTGCCCGCCGTCGGAGCGGCTCTGCTCGTGGGCCTTCTGCCCGCGCAGTCGCTCGCGCTGCCGCCCGACCCGGCGACCGCGGAGAAGGGCCGCGAGACTCTCACCCTGGAGGCGCTCGACCAGGGCGAGACGGTCGCGGGAGAGGTCTCCGAGCCCGACCTGAAGACGCTGAAGGTCGACGTCCCACCGGATCTGCAGCAGGCCCCGACGAACACGGTCGTGGTACCGGCCGCCGTCACCAGGTCGGTCGACTTCGGCTCCGCCGCGACCACGACTCCCGCTTCGGCACGTGCGGGCGCGACCGCCGGGCAGGTCGCCCTGACCCCCGTCGAGGGTCTCCCGATCAGCCTCGGCCAGGCTCCGGACCAGACGGCACCCACCGGCACCTGGCAGGTCCAGGTCTACGACCGCGCGGCCGCCGTGTCCCAGGGCGTCGACGGCACGGTGATGAAGGTCCAGGCGCCCTCGACCGGCTCCGTGCCGATCTCGGTCAGACTCGACTACGCGAAGTTCAAGAACCTGTACGGCGCCGACTGGGCCTCCCGACTGCGCTTCGTCCAGTTCCCCGAGTGCTACCTGACCACGCCCGACGAAGAGGCGTGCCAGGAGTACGAGGAACTGGAGACCAGCAACGACATCCAGGACCAGTCGATCACCGCCACGGTCGACACGGCGGCGGACGGAACGGTCACCCCGGCCTCGGCGCGCACGTC
Organism: Streptomyces griseiscabiei; assembly: GCF_020010925.1. Classification (NCBI taxonomy): domain Bacteria; kingdom Bacillati; phylum Actinomycetota; class Actinomycetes; order Kitasatosporales; family Streptomycetaceae; genus Streptomyces; species Streptomyces griseiscabiei. The sequence continues at coordinate 1,134,786 of NZ_JAGJBZ010000003.1, forward strand.
ATCGAGTGACGGGCCGTCGATCGCCCAGGCGGCTTACCGGGCTTCGGCCACCGGCGTCACCCCGGTCGCGGCGACCGGCGACGCGGCCGTCGTCGGCGCGGTCGACTCCGGCGGCGGCGCCGGCGGCACGTTCAAGGCCACACCGCTGGCCTCCAGCGGCAAGTGGTCGGCGGGCGGTTCGTCCGGCGCGTTCACCTGGTCGTATCCGCTGACGGTCCCCGCCGCACCCGCCGGCCCGGCCCCGAACATCGAGTTCAACTACAACTCCCAGAGCGTGGACGGCCGTACAGCCGTGGCGTCCCCCCAGTCCTCCTGGATCGGCGAGGGCTGGGACTACGACGCCGGCCACATCGAGCGCCGGTACCGCGCCTGCCAGGACGACCGCAAGAAGATGAAGTCCGGCACCGCCAACAACACCGCCAAGAAGGACAAGACGTCCGACCTGTGCTGGGTGTCGTACAACGCCGTGATGTCCCTGGGCGGCAAGACCACGGAACTGGTGCGGGACGCCGCCTCCGGCAGCAACCCCGAGACCGACACCGAGATCTACCGCCCCGAGAGCGACGACGGCACCCGGATCGAACACCGCGTCGGTGGCACCAACGGCGACAACAACGGCGAGTACTGGATCGTCACGACCACCGACGGCACGAAGTACTACTACGGCCTCAACCAGGTCGGCGGCGGTCACGCCGACACCGACTCGGTCTCCACCGTCCCGGTGTTCGGCAACCACCCGGGCGAGCCCTGCCGCGCCACGTCCTTCGCCGACTCCCGCTGCGGCTCCGGCAAGAAGCAGGCCTGGCGCTGGGGTCTCGACAAGGTCGTCGACGTGCACGGCAACACCCTGGTCGTCACCTGGAAGCAGGAGACGAACCACTACGCCGTGAAGAAGAAGTTCAAGTCCCCGGAGCAGTACGACCGTTACGCCTACCCGAAGACCATCGAGTACGGCATGCGCACGGACCTGACCAAGCCTTCCGCGACCGTCGAGTTCGGTGTGGCACAGCGCTGCCTCAAGTCGGCCACGGCCTGCGACGCGGCGAACTTCGCCAAGACCTCCGACCCGGGCGCCTACCGCCCCTGGTGGGACACCCCCGGCAACCTCAACTGCAAGTCGACGTCGAAGCTGTGTCCCGCCTTCCCGTCCTTCTGGACGCAGCTCCGCCTCGACTCGGTGACGACGAAGGCGGCCCGAGCCGGGCAGACCGGCCTGGGCAAGGTGGACACGTACGAACTCCACCAGTCCTTCCCCGCGGACTGGTACTACAGCTCCCCCGGCCTCTGGCTGAACTCGATCACCCGCCGCGGCTTCGCTCCCGGTGACACCACAGGCACCGTCCAGCACAAGGACGGCGTCAGCTTCGGCGAGTACACGGTCGGCTCCTCCTCCGAACTGAAGGGGCGCCTGAGGGACCGCCAGCTCCCCAACCTGGTTTCGAGCGGCCCGAAGGACCAGCGTCCGCCCTTCACCCGCCCCCGCATCGGCACGGTCGCCACCGAGCACGGCGGTGACATCGAGGTCGAGTACAAGGGCGGCTGCGCGAGCGAGCCGTCGGAGGACAAGGGCAGGGACAACGGCACCTGCTACCCGGTCCGCTGGTCGCCGGACGGCGACGAGAAGAAGCCCGCGAAGTCCTGGTTCAACAAGTACGTCGTGCACTCCGTGACCGAGAACGACAAGGTCACCCCGCGGGGAAAGCTGATCTACACCCAGTACGACTACTCGGAACCCGCCTGGGCGAAGTCCGACGACGAGTTCACCCGGCCGTCCCTGCGAACCCACAGCGTCTGGCGCGGATACCGTCAGGTGGCGGTCACCAAGGGCAGCCGGACCACCTCCACGGCGGTGCCGCAGGCGCAGTCGTACTCCGAGACCCGCTACTTCCAGGGCGTCGGCGGCGAGGTCAAGGACTCCGCGAAGAAGTACACGCTCGTCGCCGACGACGAACCGCAGTACGCGGGCATGACGGCGGAGAGTCTCACCTATCTCGACTCGGACAGGGGGAAGCCGAAGAAGCGCACCCTCAACTACCCCTGGTCGAAGCAGACCGCGTCCCGGTTCCGTGAGGCCGAGGACGGCGCGGACATGGATCCGCTGCTGGCCCACCGCAGTGGCGTGAAGCGTACGGACGAGATCCAGACGGTCGAGGACAGTTGGCAGGCCGTCCGAACCCTGACGACCGTCGACGACACCTATGGCATCCCGGTCCAGGTCGAGACGGCCGTCGTCAAGCCGGACGGCTCCGGCGAGGCACTCTCCGATCAGATCTGCACCAAGACGTCGTACGTGCACAACACGTCGGCCTGGATCATCGGCCTGCCCAAGCAGCAGCGCACCACGGGCACCACCTGCGCCGCCCACGACATCGCCGACCCGGCCACGAAGCTGATCAAGGCGACCCGCACCACCTACGACAACCAGTCCTACGGCGATGCCCCGACAAAGGGCCTGGTCACCGCTTCCGCCGGTGTGGACGGCGCCGGGACCTCGTACTCGGTCGTCACGAGGACGACCTACGACCCGCTCGGGCGGGTTCGTACGGTCGCCAAGCCGGCTGCGGGGACGACGGAGATGCAATACACCCCCGGAGACGCGGGTGGGCCCGTCACGTCCGTGAAGGCGATCAACCCCAAGGGCCACGCCGTCACCACGACCTTTGACCCGGGCCGCAGCCTGGCCCTGACGGTCACTGACCCCAACGGCCGGGTCGTCCGGAACGAGTACGACGCCCTCGGCCGCTTCGTCAAGGGCTGGTCACCGTCCCGCTCCTCAGGCGGCAAGTCACCGAACGTCGAGATCGAGTACCAGCCGGCGATCGCCACCTCGAACGAGTCCCGCCCCGCCGCCGTCACGACCAAGACACTGAAGGACGACGGCACTTACAGCCGCCAGGTGACGATCTTCGACGGCCTGATGAGGCAGGTCCAGACACAGTCGGAGGCGCACGGCCCCGGCCGCGTCGTCACGGACACCACGTACAACGACCACGGCCTGACCGACGAGCAGACCAGCGCGTACCTGGCCAAGGGGGAGCCGGCCGCCGAACTCTTCGCTCCCAAGTCGAAGTCGCTCGTCCCGAGCCGGGTGAAGTTCCGCTACGACGGCCTCGAACGACCGGTGAGCGAGTCGACGTACCACGACGAGAAAATGGTGTACGCGGCCAAGTCGGAGTACGACGACACCAGCACGTACGTGGACCCGGTCGGCTCGACGTCACCGCGGACCCGCACGTTCACGGACGCGCTCGGCCGGGTCACCTCGATCGTCCACTACAAGGACGACAGCACGACCGCCGGACGCACGACCACCTACGGGTACGACGCACGCGGTCTGCGCACCGACGTCACCGATCCGGCCGGCAACGAGTGGACGTACAGGTACGACGCCCGGGGGCGGGTGACCTCCACCACCGACCCGGACATGGGCACGACGGACACCTGGTACGACGAGGCCGACCGGCCGTACAAGGTCAAGGACGCGGAGCTGCGGACGACGTACACGGAGTACGACGAGCTGGGCCGGACCAAGTTCGTCCGCGAGGGATCGGAGGCCGGGACCCCGGTCAAGTCCTTCACGTACGACTCCCTGTCGGGCGCACTCGGCCAGCCGGTCGCCTCGACCAGGCACACCGCGAACGGCGACTACATCAGCCGCGTCACCGGCTACGACACCGAGTACCGCCCCACCGGAGCCGAGACCGTCATCCCCGCGAACACCGCGACGACGGGTCTCGCCGGTACCTACGCGTACAAGTACACGTACACGCAGACCGGAAAGCCCCAGACGGTCACGCTGCCGTCGGTCGGCGGCCTGGCCCAGGAAAAGGTCGTCACCCGCTACAACAGCGACGGCCTGACGGAGTCGACCTCCGGACTGGCCTGGTACACGTCCGACGTCACCTACTCCCCTTACGGCGAACCCCTTCGGACGGTGTCGGGCTCCCAGCCCAACCGCGTCTGGACGACCAACTTCGTCGACCCCTACACCGGCCGTCTCCAGCGCACGGTGGCCGACCGGGAGACGGCCGGCCCGCACCGCATCTCGGACAGCCTCTACGCGTACGACAAGTCCGGAGTCATCACGTCGAACGCCCGCCAGTTGTCGGACGCCTCGGGCTCGGTGTGGGACACCCAGTGCTTCACGTACGACGTGATGGGTGAGCTGGTCAACGCCTGGACGTCGAGCATCGCGCCCGCCGGCAACGGCACGGGCTGCAAGGCGGCGAACGGCACGACGTGGGGACCGAGGAAGGACTACGCGGCCTCGTCGGGTCCGGTGGCCGATGCCCCGGACACTGCGACGGACGCGTCAACCCCGGACGCCTCCCTGAAGTCGACGCTGGCGGCCACGGCCCCGGCGGCGAACACGGTCGCCACCGGCGCCACCGCCTACCACCAGTCCTTCACCTTCGATTGGCTGGGCAACCGGGCCACCCTCACCGAGGCCGACCCGGCGGACGCGACCAAGAACGTCACCTTCACGTACGGCTACAACCCCACCGAGCAGCCGCACACGATGACGTCGATCACCTCCAGCCCGGCGGGACAGGGCAGCACATACACGTACGACGCGGTGGGCAACACGAAGCTCCGTGACCTGCCGGCCGGGCCCCAGGACCTGAAGTGGACCTCGGAGAACAAGCTCGACACGATCACGGTCGGCGGCAAGAAGACGACCTACGTCTACGACGCCACTGGCAACCGCCTCCTGGAGAACTCCCCCTCCGGTTCGACGCTGTACCTGGGCGAGACGGAGGTGACGACGGGAAGCTCCGGTGCGGTGACCCGCGCTTCGCGGTCCTACGCCCAACCCGGCGCCCCGGTCGTGACCCGCACCGCGACGAGCGGCGCGACGACGGGACACCAGCTCTCGGCCCTCCTCACGGACCACCTGGGCACGGCCAACACGGCGGTGGCCCTGACGAGCGGCCAGACGGTCACCCGCCGAGCCGCCAAGCCGTACGGCGACCTCCGCGGCCCGAAGCCTGCGTCATGGCCCAACAAGCGCGGCTACCTCGGCGTCGGTATCGACGACACGGCCACGGGCCTGACCCATATCGGCGCCCGCGAGTACGACCAGAACTCGGGCCGTTTCATCTCGGCGGATCCGATCATCGACCTGAGTCAACCGCTACAAATGAATGGATACGTGTATAGCCACAACAGTCCGGTTGCGCATTCCGATCCGACTGGTTTGTACTGCGATAGCTGCAATTGGGATACACCCAATGGGAATCTTGATGGCAAGACCAAGCCGGACGGAGTTCCTCCCGCAAATACGAGTATTCCGAGGCCTGTGGAACGTAAAGGGACCGTGCCGCTGGCTGTAGTTCCTCCCGGCGCTGCCGCTACGAAGGCTGTCAGGAAAGCCATTCCAGCCATTCTGTCGCGAATCCTTCGCAATGATGACTACAAGATCGGGTGGCGCAAGCTGTTCAAGAAACCTGAAGCCTTGTCGGATGGGCAGTGGGATACGGTCGTTGATCATTGCATGACTTCGACTGGCCTTCGGGAGACGCAGTGTAGAAACTTGCCTGTTTTTGTGGTGGATGGAAAACGGACGCCGGAAATAGCGATAAATGATCGCTCGGCGATCGATAAGGGGAAGCCCCTTCTGTTGCATTATCTGAAGAATAAGGGTGAGACGAGGAATAATAGGGAGTTTGCCGGGTGTATGAGTGCTTGGGCTGGTTCGGGAAGTTGTGACGAGTACCCCTTTGCTTCCACTCGCGAGGGAGGCCTGGGTGCTCAGACCAGAGGCGTTCCGGTGTCCGAGCAGGTCAAGCAAGGGTCTGATTTGTCTGCCTTCTATAGATCAAATAGTATGCAGAGGGACGACCAGTTCCTTGTTGCCGTTATTAACGTTCGGCGGCGGGAGGATGGGACCTATGTGGCGGGCTGAACCGGGAGTGAAAATGGAAAGTCGAATTGTTTATTCTGATGGTTTTCTGAATCAATTCGGGATGATTTCCATCCGGGATTTCGAGACGGAAGATCAACCGACGGCGGAGACGGGGGAGGAAGAGGTTATTTCTCTCCCTGGTAATCTTTTCGTGGCCACTCGTACTGACATGCAAGGTGAAGTGCAGGTCGAAATTCATGTCGGGGAGTGTGTCGACCTGGATGCGCGTCTCATCTTCGATGGGTCTATGACTTTCCGTTCGTCCTGGTTGTGCATTACGGGCGTAGTCGATCCTGATGAGGAGACTCTCCGCCTTCCTCGATCGGGAGAGTGGAAGATCAAGGTCTTGGTTCAAGGTTCACCCCGCCCAAGCCGCGTGATGGTCTTCCTTGATTCGCGTGAATGGCTTACTGCGGGTGGTGTCCTGCTGGGATGACTGGGCAGTGAGGGCGGCCAGCTCTCAAGGTATTCGCCCTCGGGTTCTGCTTGCGGCTCACCTGCGCCGAGAATATTCATCAACATTTCGTACGAGCCCCGTGTGGGGTGCATGTGGTTCGGCTGGTGGAGCTTCAGAGTGAACCGTCAGCGGCGCCACACCGGCGAGCTCGGAGATATCCTTGCGCCGCCTTCCCTCGCCGGACCACAACACGATCCGTGCACGAAACGCCACATCCGACGGCACATTCCGCGCCCCGGCCAACTCCCGCAGTTCGCCATCTGTTCAGATGGAGAGATCCATGTTCAATGAGCCAACCAGCCTCAGGTTCCACGAACAGGATCACGAGACACTAGCCTCGCGAAAGATCGAGGCTAGGTTGAACTCGCCGTGCCGGGCCAGTGGTTCATTGGGTACTCGTGATCAGTTTGGTCTCGCTCAGGCAGCCGCCGATCAGTTCTGACCAGTACTAGAGGGTCTGATGCACGATCGGGTGACATCTGAACTGGCTTGCCCTGTGGGGCGGGTGGGAAGGATGTCGCTGTGCCGAAGCCTTATCCGGAAGAGTTCCGCGAGGACGTCGTGCGGGTCGCGAGGAACCGCGGCCCGGGTGTGACCGTTGAGCAGGTGGCCAAGGGCTTCGGGGTCCACCCGATGACGTTGTGGAAATGGATGCGCAGGGCGGACATCGATGACGGGACCAAGCCCGGAGTGACCAGCCAGGAGAGCGGGGAACTGCGGGAAGCCCGTCGGCGGATCAAGCTGTTGGAGCAGGAGAACGAGGTTCTGCGCCGGGCGGCGGCCTATCTGTCGCAGGCGCATCTGCCGGGAAAAGGATCTACCCGCTCGTGAAAGAGCTGGCCGGGGACGGGACGCCCGTCGCGGTCACGTGCCGGGTCCTGAAGCTCGCCAGACAGCCCTACTACCGCTGGCTCGGCAAGCCGGTGCCTGACGCCATGCTGGAGGAGGCATACCGCGCGAACGCGCTGTTCGACGCCCACCGCGACGACCCGGAGTTCGGCTACCGGTTCCTTGCCGATGAAGCCCGTGGTGCCGGTGCCGGGATGGCGGACCGGACCGCGTGGCGGATCTGCCGGGACAACCGCTGGTGGAGCGTGTTCGGGAAGAAGCGCGGCAGGAGCAAGAAGGCCGGCCCGCCGGTGCACGACGATCTCGTGAGCCGCAACTTCACCGCGTCCGGCCCGAACCGGCTATGGCTCGCGGACATCACCGAACACGCCACCGGTGAAGGGAAGTTGTACCTCTGCGCGGTCAAGGACGTCTACAGCAACAGGATCGTGGGCTACTCCATCGACGCGCGGATGAAGTCCCGCCTGGCCGTGACCGCTCTGGACAACGCCGTGGCCCGACGCGATCACGTCGACGGGTGCATTCTGCACAGCGATCGCGGATCGCAGTTCCGGTCCCGGAAGTTCGTCCAGGCCCTCGACCGTCACCGGATGGCCGGCTCGATAGGGCGGGTCGGGGCGGCAGGCGACAACGCGGCCATGGAGTCCTTCTTCAGCCTGCTGCAGAAGAACGTCCTCGACCGCCGGACCTGGACCACCCGCGAGGAACTGCGGATCGCGATCGTGACCTGGATCGAGAGGACCTACCACCGGCGCCGCAGACAAGCTGCACTCGGCCGACTGACCCCCGTCGAATTCGAGATCGCCATGACCACACCGGCCCTCCAGGCCGCGTGACCGAACCTGTCACCCGAACCTGCATCAGACCCAAGCGCCCTCCTGCGGATTGAGCTTCCGGCGCCGGTCCGGAGACGGGCTGGCGACACTTGGCTTCGCTTACTCCCCCGGGGGTAGCGAGCGTACTGCGCTGACGCGTTCGGCGTCGTTGCCGACAGGTGAGGTCAACTCGAAATCCGTGCTCGTGTGCGATGGAGGGATATGCCTCGCCGCACCGTATGCAGCAGGGCAGTGAGGTCCCGGGGCTGGAAGTTCAGAATGACCGTCGGATCGTCGGACTCGCGGAGGTGCATTGTTCCGTCCGGGGTAGCGGCCAGTTCGAGGCAGTTGTTTCCCTCGCTGCTGTAGGACGACTTCTGCCAGTGGAGGGTGGGCACTTGGGAGCCTTTCAGAGGTCGTTGATGATCTCGCGGATCAGGTCTCGGGAGGCGGACTCCTTGAGGGCGACCGCCTCGAAGCGGGTCATGAACGTGCGGTACTTCTCCAGCTGGAGGTCGGCGTGGAGGAATACGGACCCATGTTCGGCGTCGAGTTGCACGGTGTCCAGCTGGGGTACAGGGCCGTCGGCGTAGAGGACGGTCTGCCCGGCACCGGGGAACATGCCCGCTGCGTACGGGATGGCGAGCACGGTCACGTGGTTCAGTTCGCTCATTTCCATGACTTGCTCCAACTGTCCGCGCGTCACGTCTCGATCGCCGAACCGCATGCGCAGAGCTGCCTCGTGGATGACCGCGGTGTACGGGGTCGGGTTGGCCGCGAAGAGGATTCCCTGACGCTTGATGCGGTGGGAGACGCGGTACTCGATCTCTGGTGGGGACAGTTTCGGGATGGACTGCCGGAAGATCAGGCGCGCGTAGTCGGCCGTCTGGAACAGGCCTGGGATGTGGGCAACTTGGGCCGTACGGATCGCCGTCGAGTGGTGTTCGAGCTCGGCCAGGTCGAGCAGGCCGGAGGGGAGGGTCTCGCGATACTCGTCCCACCAGTTGCGGGCCCGGCCGGCGGTCATGGCAGCCAAGGCCTCGATGTATGCCTCGTCCGAGCAGCCGTAGCTGTGGGCGAACATGCGGACCCGATCCGCGCTGACCCCGAAGCGCCCGGCCTCGATGGAGCTGATGCGCGCTGAGTTGACGTTGAGTAGCTCGCCTGCCTCGCGGGCGTTCAAGCCGGCCCGCTGCCTCAGTTTGCGCAGCTCAACGCCTAGGCGCTGCTGTCGTTCGGTCGCTGCTGCCCTCGGCGGCATGCTGTCCGCCCTTCACTCGTTGGGGTAATGGTTTGACGTAGTAGGTAGTAACCCTACTCCCGAACCTCTACTTTCAGTGGCGCAACAACTACTCAAAGTGGCGCCGAGGTTCAGGAAGCGCACCGCTTTGTCTGCGCACGGCGCAGGTATCCAGCGGCAGAGCCACCGCCCGCGTCACCCGACTTATCCGCCCGTCTCAGCCCGTCTGCTGCCCCTCAGTGCATGACATCCATCCCCTCGTAGCTCAAAGAGGAGTTGCGTCCATGACCGAACTCGCCCTCAACGCCCCCTTCGTGGACTCCCCATTCGACATCGACTGGGAGTACGTCCTCCGAATCCCCCACTCTTCCCTCGGCCCTGGCATCGTCCGCGCCCATGTGCGAGCCGTACTCACCCGCTACCAAGCCGATCCCACCGTGCTCGACAACGCCCAACTCGTAGCCTCCGAATTGGTCACGAACTCCCTTGCTCATACGAGGGATTCGGTCGCTGTACGGCTTCTACGCGCCGACGGGCGGCTACGGCTGAGCGTGTGGGACAGCAGCCCATCTCTGCCGCGAGAGAGGCCGGGGCCGGGGCTCGACGCCGAGAGCGGGCGGGGGCTCTGGCTGTCGAGGACCTGCGCCGACGAATGGGGGCATTACCTCGTTGTCAACGGGCGCCGTAGCGGCGGTGGCAAGGAGGTGTGGGCGGAGTGGGGTTTCCCGGGCGTATAGGCGAGAGGGCCGCCCGTTCGTGGAGGACGGGCGGCCCCCTCAGGAGCTATGGCTTGCTTCGGGATGAGAAGAAGCGCGATGTGTGCCCCACGTGTCAGGCCTCGCAGCCGCCCACCCGGCGGGTGCTCACCGCGATGTCGTCCATCCGCATCTCGAATGCGGCCGGTGCCGGGTTCGCCTGGTACAGCTGCCAACCCAGCTTCAGCTTGTCGAAGGTAGGGAAGGTGAAGTCGTCCGACGTGCCGCCGTGGTTCTTCGTGGAGACGGTCAGGTCGGGCTGGGGGACGCCGTCGAGGTAGACCGTGACGCGGTTGTCCGTGGCGTCCAGGTGGAATTCCACGCACTGCCACTTGCCGGCGACCGCCGGGGCCGACGTCTTCCAGTTGGTCCAGTCGCCCGTCGGGCCCAGGTCGGAGCCGACGCCCCAGAAGTTGCCCTTGTCGGTGGGGGCGTACTGGCCGCCGAGGGGGCGGACGAGGGTGGGGGAGTCGGAGCCGGAGGCTTCCGCGAGGGTCCAGTGGGCCCAGTCGGGGGCCGTGGGGAACTCGGTCACCCGCAGCCGCATCCGGGCCCAGAAACTGTTGCCGGGTGGGGCGAGATCGGACAGCACCATGAAGGCGCGGCCGTTGCCCTCGGTGCGGAGGTGGAGTTCGCGGCCCTGGCCGGCGATGCCGCGCTCGACCGTCAGCGTGCCGTTGGATGTGTCGGTGGTCCAGCCCTGGCCCTTGGTCACCGGGCCGAGGGGGAGGTGGTCGAAGTTCTCCCGGAGGAGCGTGCCGCCGTACGGGTCGTGCGGGACGGGCGTCGCCGAGGCTGTGGGGGGTATCGCGATCAGGATCGCGGCCGCGGCCGACAGCGCGGCCGCGGCTTTCCTCAGGATGGTCATGCGGTCAGTGTGTGATCAACAGCCAAATCCGTCACGGGTGTTGGACGCGATCCGGCCAGGCGGCGACTCTCCGGACGGCCAGCACCCGCGGGGAGTGCCGAAGGGGCACCCGGCGAGGCGCGACGCTTCCACGGGACACGCGGGCAGGCGCGAGCGCCGGACTACGCCACCACCACCCGGGTCCCGTTGAAGTTCGCGACGATCTCCAACTCCCCGCCCAGGGCCTCCACGTAAGCCGCGACCGTGCCCACCTCGGCGGACTCGGTCCTGCCGCGCTCGATGGCCGACACCCGTTCCTGTCGCACGTGCATACGGTCGGCCACCTCACGCTGGGTGAGGCCGAGTTCCCTGCGCATCTCGGCCAACCGGTGCGCACGTGCTTCGGCGACCATGCGCCGGGCACCCGCCATGATCTCGTCCAGGTCCTCGGTGTCGAAGACCTCTTCCTTGACCTCGTCCCATGAGTGGAAGCTGGTCATCGTTCTGTCTCCTTGTGACGTCACCGGACCAGGTGGTCCAGCCACTCGGTATAGCGTTCCTCGGCCAGGGGGATCGCGCGGCGGTACCACGCCGTCCAGCGGCCCGCCTTGTCGTCCGCGACCAGGAGCACCGCGCTGCGCTCGGGGTCGAAGGCGAAGAGGATCCGTATCTCCGTGTCGCCGGTGGAACCGGGGCGCAGTTCCTTGAGGTGATGCATGGCGGAACCCCTGATCCGGTCCACCAGAGGGCGCCCGAGGTCCGGGCCCTCCTCCACCAGCGCCTGAATCGCCTGGCCCACCAGCCGTGCCGTGGTGCGGTCGTCCTTGCGCAGCCCGTGCAGCCAGTCGCGGACATCCCCGGTCAGTTCAAGATGCCAGGTCATCAGCGATCACCGTGTAGTACGTGTGCATACTAGTACCCTGGTGTACTGACCGCTATCCGGTCCGACAGCCCGGCGTGGATCACCCGATGGAGTGGCCCCGCTTCCGCAGGCCGCTTTCGCCCTGCCTCCAGTGCTACTCGCGGGGGCAACTCGCCCTCGGTGCGGGGAAGGCGGCCCCCGAGCCGGCCGTCGGCGACGCCAACGGAAGCCGAACGGGGCGGAACAGGGAACGGAACCACGCAGACCGGCTGACTCCCTCGCGAGGGCGACCGTATGCTCGATGTCATTCTCAGCAAGGCGATGCTGCTCGCCGCGGACACGGGGATCACGGAACTGACGATCGTCGGCCGGCTGTCACGGCCGACGACGATCGGGGACTGTGACTCCGCCCACATGCGGGAGTCGGTCCGGCCCCGGCCGAAGTAACAACTTCTCTCCGGGCCCTTCCCTCCTGCAATATGACGGACAGCCCATAGTGAGTTATTCAGCCGCTCAAGCAAACAACACGCAGGAGTCAGTACCGTGACCGAGCAGCCTCAGCAGCCCGCTCAGCCCCCGCAGCCGCCGCAGCCCGGATACGGGTACCCGGGCGCCGCCCCCGGCCAGCCGGGCGCCAACCCGTACGGGGCTCCGCAGGGCGGCGGCTACCAGCAGCCGGGCGCGGGCCAGCCCGGCTACGGTTACCCGCAGCAGGGCGGCTATCCCCAGCAGGGCGGCTACCCCCAGGGCGGCGGCTACCAGGTGCCGCCCGCGCCGGGTGGCGCGTACACCGGCGACCCCAACGCCCCGTACGGGTACGACCCCTACGGCCGCCCGTACTCCGACAAGTCGAAGATCGTCGCCGGCGTCCTCTCGCTGTTCCTGGGCTCCTTCGGCGTCGGCCGCTTCTACATCGGCCATGTCGGCCTCGGCGTCGCGCAGCTCCTCACCTGCGGCGGCCTCGGCATCTGGGCCCTGGTCGACGGCATCATCCTGCTGACCAGCAGCAACACCACGGACTCCAACGGACGTGTCCTGCGTGGCTGAGCGCGGCCCCAGCACCCTCCGGCATCCGGCGGCGGCACCCTTCGCGGTGGCCGCCGCCGGGCTGGCGGGCGCCGCGTACCTGTACGGCACCGACCCGCACGAGCCCGGCCATCTGCTGCCCCAGTGCCCGTTCCGCTATGTGACCGGGCTGCTCTGCCCCGCCTGCGGGGGCACCCGCATGGTGTACGACCTGATGCACGGCCAGTTCGCCGCCGCGTGGCACGACAACCGGGTGCTGCTGCTCGCCGCGCCCTTCGCGCTCGCCCTGCTCGGCCGCTGGTCCGTCGAGGGCCTGCGCGGTCGCCGCTGGCGCCCCGAACTGAAGCCCCGCACCCAGGCCTTGATCCTGGGCATCGCGGTGACGTGGACGATCGTCCGCAACCTGCGCTGAGCGGCCCCACTTCCCCCATCGCCTCGCCGTAAATCCCTTACGCCCGCTTTATGTTGCCCAGTTGTCGCAAGTTGGCTGGAATCGGATCACGGAATCGGAACGATCGCTCGAATCCTCTCCCATGCGCCCCTTGTGTCTCACTACGCTGCAAGCGCTGCAGGGGGGATGACGGGGGATACGTCGTGCTCGATCGTTGGCCGGTATTTGCCGTGCCCGATCGCTGCCGGTTCAGTGCCGCGCCTTCTCTCCTGGGATCCCCCCGGAGCAATCCGCTTCGGTTATTCAGTCAGTACATCCAGGAGTTATTTCCATGACCGTCCCCACCCCTGACGCTCCCTTCGGCCACGACCCGCAGGGGCGCCCGTACTCCGACAAGTCGAAGATCGTCGCCGGCATTCTGCAGCTCTTCCTCGGCACGCTCGGCATCGGCCGCTTCTACGTCGGTTCCGTCGGCGTGGGTGTCGCCCAGCTCCTCACCTGCGGTGGTCTGGGCTTCTGGTCCCTGATCGACGGCATCCTGTTCCTCACGAGCAACGACCGCACCGACGCGCAGGGCCGCGTCCTGCGCGGCTGATCGCGCGGAGGATCGCCGCTCAGGTGATCACCCGAAGGGCCTCGTCCACCGCGGAGCTTTCCCCGAAGCTCCGCGCGGGGACGGGGCCCTCGTGCGTGGGGCGGCCCGCGGACGCCGGGAAAGCCGGAAGGCCCGCAGAGGGATCTGCGGGCCTTCCGGCTTCGAAGAACGGGCCGAGGGATCAGAAGCGGCGCGTGATGAGCGCCCGCTTCACCTCCTGGATCGCCTTGGTGACCTCGATACCGCGCGGGCAGGCGTCCGTGCAGTTGAACGTCGTACGGCAACGCCACACGCCGTCACGGTCGTTGAGGATCTCCAGCCGCTGCTCACCGGCCTCGTCACGCGAGTCGAAGATGAAGCGGTGGGCGTTGACGATCGCGGCCGGACCGAAGTACTGGCCGTCGTTCCAGAACACCGGGCACGAGGACGTGCACGCGGCGCAGAGGATGCACTTCGTGGTGTCGTCGAACCGCTCACGGTCCTCGGCGGTCTGGAAGCGCTCGCGCGTCGGCTCGTTGGTGTCCTTCGTGATCAGGAAGGGCATCACGTCCCGGTACGCCTGGAAGAACGGCTCCATGTCCACGACCAGGTCCTTCAGGACCGTGAGGCCCTTGATGGGCTCGACCGTGATCGGCTTCTCGGGGTTGATGTCCTTGATCAGCGTCTTGCAGGCCAGCCGGTTCTTGCCGTTGATCCGCATAGCGTCCGACCCGCAGATGCCGTGGGCGCAGGAGCGGCGGAAGGTCAGGGTGCCGTCCTCGTCCCACTTGATCTTGTGCAGACCGTCGAGGACGCGCTCCTTGGGGTCGATCTCCAGGACGAAGTCCTGCCAGCTCGCCTCGGCCGCGACCTCGGGGTTGAACCGGCGCACGCGGAACGTGACCGTGATGTACGGGGAGGCCGCGGACTCCGCCTCGACCTTGTCCAGAACAGGGGTAGCCATCAGTACTTACGCTCCATCGGCTGGTAGCGGGTCTGGACGACCGGCTTGTAGTCGAGACGGATCGACTCGGTGCCGTCGTCGCCGACCTCGCGGTACGCCATGGTGTGGCGCATGAAGTTGACGTCGTCGCGGTTCGGGTAGTCCTCGCGGTAGTGACCGCCGCGGGACTCCTTGCGGGCGAGCGCGGAGACGGCCATGACCTCGGCCAGATCGAGCAGGTTGCCCAGCTCGACGGCCTCCAGCAGGTCCGTGTTGAACCGCCTGCCCTTGTCCTGGATCGCCACGTTCTTGTAGCGGGCGCGCAGCTCGGCGATCTTCTCGACCGCCGTCTTGATCGTCTGCTCGGTGCGGAACACCATGACGTTGGCGTCCATGGTCTCCTGCAGCTCGCGCCGCAGCTCCGCCACGCGCTCGTTGCCCGTGGAGGCGCGCAGCCGCTCGATCTGCTCGACGACCAGCGACTCCGGGTTCTCCGGCAGCTCGACGAAGTCGGCCGTCTGCGAGTAGTCGGCGGCGGCGATGCCGGCCCGCTTGCCGAACACGTTGATGTCCAGCAGCGAGTTGGTGCCCAGGCGGTTGGCGCCGTGCACCGACACACACGCGACCTCACCGGCGGCGTACAGGCCCGGGACGACGGTGGTGTTGTCGATCAGGACCTCACCCTCGACGTTCGTCGGGATGCCGCCCATGGCGTAGTGCGCGGTCGGCTGGATCGGGATCGGGTCCGTGTAGGGCTCGATACCGAGGTACGTCCGCGCGAACTCGGTGATGTCCGGGAGCTTGGCGTCCAGCTGCTCCGGCGGGAGGTGGGTGAGGTCGAGGTAGACGTGGTCGCCCTCGGGACCGCAGCCACGGCCCTCACGGATCTCCGTGTAGATGGAGCGGGACACGACGTCACGGGACGCGAGGTCCTTCATGACCGGCGCGTACTTCTCCATGAAGCGCTCGCCGTCCTTGTTGCGGAGGATGCCGCCCTCACCGCGGGCGCCCTCCGTCAGCAGGATGCCCATGCGCCAGATGCCGGTCGGGTGGAACTGGAAGAACTCCATGTCCTCCAGCGGCAGCCCGCGACGGTAGACGGCGGCCTGGCCGTCACCGGTCAGCGTGTGCGCGTTGGACGTCACCTTGAAGAACTTGCCGGTGCCGCCGGACGCGTAGATCACGGCCTTCGCCTGGAAGACGTGGATCTCGCCGGTCGCCAGCTCGTACGCCACGACACCGGCCGACCTCTTGACGCCGTCGACCTCGGTGATCAGCTGGTCCAGGACGTAGAACTCGTTGAAGAACTCCACGCCGTGCTTGACGCAGTTCTGGTACAGCGTCTGCAGGATCATGTGGCCGGTGCGGTCTGCCGCGTAGCAGGAGCGGCGGACCGGGGCCTCGCCGTGGTTCCGGCTGTGACCGCCGAAGCGTCGCTGGTCGATCGTGCCGTTCGGGGTCCGGTTGAACGGCAGGCCCATCTTCTCCAGGTCGAGGACGGAGTCGATGGCCTCCTTCGCCAGGATCTCGGCGGCGTCCTGGTCGACCAGGTAGTCACCGCCCTTGACCGTGTCGAAGGTGTGCCACTCCCAGTTGTCCTCCTCCACGTTGGCGAGCGCGGCGGCCATACCGCCCTGCGCGGCGCCCGTGTGGGAGCGGGTGGGGTACAGCTTGGTCAGCACGGCGGTACGGCTGCGCTGCGTCGACTCGATGGCCGCGCGCATACCGGCGCCGCCGGCGCCGACGATGACGGTGTCGTACTTGTGGATCTTCATGATCGGTTGCCTCAGCCCCGTGCCTAGCGGATGTTCGGGTCGAAGGTGAAGATCACCAGCGTGCCCAGCAGGATGGTGAACACCGTGGCGGTGTAGAGCAGGCCCTTGAGCCACAGCCGGGTGTTCGCGCGCTCCGCGTAGTCGTTGATGACGGTACGCAGGCCGTTCGCGCCGTGCAGCATCGCGAGCCACAGCATCAGCAGGTCCCAGGTCTGCCAGAACGGGGACGCCCAGCGGCCCGCGACGAACGCGAAGCCGATCTTGGAGACACCGCCGTCCAGGACGAGCTGGATCAGCAGGTGGCCGATGACCAGGACGACCAGGACGACACCGGACAGGCGCATGAAGAGCCACGCGGCCATCTCGAAGTTGCCGCGGGTCGACTTCGGGCTCTTCTTGGTGCGCTTGCGGGGCGGCTCGATGACCGGGGCCGGGTTGTCGGGGCTGTAGCCCGACAGCGACCCGGCGCCCTCGACGGGGCCGATGCCGGATGCGGTGGTTTCAGTGGCGGACATCTGTCTCAGCTCCCGAAGACTTCACGAGCGGCGTGGCCGAGGACGGGGTACAGGGCCCCGACCATCAGGACCAGCCAGATGCCGACGACGGACCAGAGCATCGTCTTCTGGTGACGGGGGCCGTTCGACCAGAAGTCGACGGCGATGACCCGAAGACCATTCAGCGCGTGGAAGAGGATGGCGGCGACGAGGCCGTACTCCAGCAGCGCGACGATCGGCGTCTTGTACGTGGCCACGACCTTGTCGTAGGCGTCGGGGGAGACACGGACGAGAGCGGTGTCCAGCACGTGTACGAACAGGAAGAAGAAGATGAGGACGCCGGTGACTCGATGAGCCACCCAGGACCACATTCCTTCCCGGCCGCGGTACAGCGTTCCAGCCGGCACGGAAGAACCCTCCGGGAGCGGGGATTGGGGCCGGCCGGCTTGCTTGTCGGTCTGACCCGGCCGGGTACGGTCCACCGGCCCCGGCCATGGTAGCGATGCCGTTGCACCAGGCTTAAGCGGGGAGGGTTTGTGTGATCAAACTGGCATACAAAGGCGCACGTAAGGGTGAGTACCGGGCGGCATCTGGGGTGGGGGTTCTGGGGGATGCCGGGTGCGGGTGCGTCGTGGCTGGTCGCGCCCACGCGGCGGAGCCGCACATCGATACAGCCCCGCGCCCCTAAAAGATCGCGCCGTTCCCCGCGCCCCCAGGAGGCTGCGCCGTTCCCCGCGCCCCTAGTGGGGTGTGCCTCTGCCGAGGTGGGTGGTCAGGCGTTGTTTGGCCAGGCGGCGTAGTTCCTCGGCGACCACGACTCGTTCCTCGTCCGGGTCGTTGGAGAGGCGGGAGCGGATGCCCTCCAGGGTGTGGTCGAGGAGTTCGTCGGGGTGGGCGGTGTGGAGGGAGATGACGAAGAGGTGGCCGAAGCGGGCCTCGTAGGCGGCGTGGGCGGCGTTCAGGGCGGTGTGGGCCACGCCGTAGGTGTCGTCGGGGAGGGTGGGGAGGGTCTCACCGGCCAGGGCCTCGGCCAGGTCGGTCGCCGTCAGGTCGTACGCGGCCTCGTCGGCCGCGGCGAGCAGGGCGTCCAGGTCCGGGTAGGGGCGGTGGTCGGCGAGGCGGTGGGCCCAGCGGAGGCTGCGCAGACAGGTGAGGAGGGTCTGCCGGGCGAGGTCGGCGGGTGCGTCGTTGAACCGCTCCAGGGCCGACGGGCCGGGGGTGTGGACCTGCTCCGGTATGGCGACCTGGCCGGGGAGACGGGGGAGACGGTGCGGAGGCAGCGTGGATCCTCGGCGGTGCGTAGGGGTCGGCAGGGCAGGTGGTGCGAGCTGGGCAGGTCGTGCGAGCTGTGCGGGCCGCGCGAGCCGGGTGGGCTGCGCGAAAGAGGCCACCACGTTATCGAGGCGGTTCATGGGCTGTCCGTTCGATGCCCGAAATTCACCCGAACGGGAGAGTTTCGGAACCTGTGGTGGACGAATCGGGCGGTGGGACGTCGTAGGTTCGAGAGAGGGCCCGGTGGAGAGCCGGGAGTGAGTGAGAGCGAGACCGGGGGCGAGGCGTGGCGAGAGGTGCGTGAGATGTCGTGGACGGTGACCGGGACTGGGAGGACAGGGACCGGGGGCGTGTCGTGAACCGAGGCCGCCGCAGGGCACCCCGCAGGAAGACGGCGATCACGTCGAAAGGGTTGCTCGTCGGCGCGGGAGTCGTGCTGGCGGGCGGCGCGGTCGCGGCGGCCGTGACCCTGTGGCCGGGAGACGGCAAGGGCACCCCCGGCGGCGCGGGGCCGTCGTCGGAGCGGTCGTCCGTGAACGCCGCCGCGACCACGCCCTCCCCTTCGCCCTCGCGCACCTATCCGCTGTCCCGGGAGCCCCGCACCATCCCCGCCGTACGGGAGCACGAGGCCGCCCGCGGCCCCGGCTGGAAGCCCGCCGACGGCGGCCGGGTCGTCGTACGGAACGCCGCGCTGGCCGACGAGGGGCGGCTGACCGCCGGCGAGCTGGGCCTCTCCTACGGAGGCGAGGCGAAACCCCGGGCCGGGGACGTGGAGCTGGCGCTGGCCGGGGCGAAGGAGCCCAGGTCGGAGGCGTACACGATGACGGTCGGGGACGGGCGGGTACGGATCGCCGCGCCCGCCGAGGCGGGGGTCTTCTACGGGACGCGCACCCTGAAGCAGGAGGTCGCCGGCGGCGGTACGGCGCCGGAGGGTGTCGTCCGGGACGAGCCGGCCAAGCCGCAGCGCGGGTTCATGCTCGACATCGCGCGCAAGCACTTCACGGCGGGCTGGATCGAGGACCGCATCCGTGAGCTGGGCGACCTGAAGTACAACCAGCTGGGGCTGCACTTCTCCGACGACCAGGGATTCCGGATCGAGTCCACGAGCCACCCCGAGGTGGTGTCGGAGCAGCACCTCACCAAGGCCCAGGTACGGAAGATCCTGGACCTCGCCGAGAGCCGGCACATCACGGTCGTACCCGAGATCGACTCCCCCGGACATCTGGGCGCCGTGATCGCGGCCAATCCGGGGCTCCAGCTGAGGAACGCCCAGGGCGTCGCCGCGAGCGGGGCGGTCGACATCTCGAACCCGGAGTCCGCCGTGGTCGTGGACGAGCTGCTCGACGAGTACGCCGGGCTGTTCAAGGGCGCGTACTGGCATCTCGGCGGCGACGAGTACCGGGCGCTGATGGTGTCGGACCCGGAGGCGTCGTATCCGCAGCTGGCCGCCGCCGCGCGGCAGAAGTACGGCGCCGGGGCGACCGTCGCCGATCTCGCGACGGGCTGGCTGAACGACCGCGCGAAGGTGATGCGCGGCCACGACCGGACCGTGCGGGCCTGGAACGACGGGTTCTTCCGGGGCGGCTCGGTCCAGCCGGACAAGTCGATCCAGGTCGCGTACTGGACGGGCAAGGAGATCGGGGCCCGGCCGCCGATCGAGTATCTGAGCGCCGGACGCCAGGTGATCAACTACAACGACGAGTACCTGTACTACGTCCTCGGCGAGCCCAACCAGTTCGTGTACCCGACCGGGCAGCGCATCTACGAGTCCTGGACCCCGAGGGTGCTGCGCGGCACGACCGCCGTGCCCGCCCAGTACGACGACCAGATCCTCGGCGGTTCCTTCGCCGTCTGGTGCGACCTCGCGAACCGGCAGACCGAGGCACAGGTCGCCGCGGGCGTACGGATGCCGCTGCGGGCGCTGTCGCAGAAGCTGTGGGATCCGGAGAAGCCCGCGCTGACCTGGACGGAGTTCCGGGAACTGGCGGGGAAGGTGAGCTGACCCCTCCGGGGGCGAGACACGGGGGAGCGGCCACGGAATCCGGTGGACGGGCGGGGCGGGACAACCGTATCTTCCGCGTGTTCTGGGTGCTTGTCGCCGAGCGTGAGGGTCTGGGGAGGACCGTGCTCGGTGTGCCGCACCGCGTCTCGAATTCACCCGGGGGCTTCACGATGAACCTGGACCCGGCGGCTCTGCCGCCGCCCGCCCGTACGGTCCTGCCGATCCAGACGCCGAACGGGCCCGCCTGGCTCCGGTCCCCGGTGGCGCTGGGGCGGGCGGTGGCGATCCTGCTCGGGGCGGTCGCCGTCGCCGATCTGGTCGCGGTGTGGGCGGACCTCGCGCTCCTCGACGTGATGGACCGGCTGGCGACCGCCGACTGGAGCGCGGCCCTGGAGCACGACTCCGACCGCGCGGACAGGCTCATCGCCTTCGCCGGCGTCCTCCAGACCCTCACCTACGTCGCCACGATCATCGTCTTCGTCTTCTGGTTCCACCGGGTGCGGGTGAACGCCGAGGTGTTCGACCCCTTCGGCCACCGGAAGAAGCGGGGCTGGGCGATCGGCGGCTGGTTCGTGCCGCTGGCGAACCTGTGGATCCCGCGCCGGATCGCCGTCGACTGCTGGGACGCGAGCGGTCCGTGGCGGAAGCCCCGGTCGCACGCGCTCGTCAACGCCTGGTGGACGCTGTGGCTGCTGAGCCTCTTCGCGGGAGAGGCCGGGGACAGGGCGTACATCAGGGCGCAGGAGGTCGAGGAGTACCGGTCGGCCGCGCGGCAGATGCTGTTCGCGGACTCGCTGGAGATCGTGTCCGCCGTGTTCGCCGTGCTGTTCGTCCTCGCGCTCACGCGCATGCAGGACGACAAGGCGCGCAGCGGCCCGCGCGAACCGGCGCCCGACGAGGTCCGCTGAGTCCGGCGACCTAGGGGGCACCCGTGCGGATTGCCCGATTCCGGGGGCGAACGGCCGTACGTGTGTGGTGTATTCCCGGTATGGGGTACTGGGGGTACTACGTCGTGGGCAGGAGCGAGCGGTCTCTCGCGGAGCTGGACGCGCTGGGCGGGGCCGGGGGCATGACGCTGTGCGTGACGGCCGACGGCGGCTGGCAGGTCTGGGCGTACCCGACGGGCGCGCCCGGCACCGAGGCCGCCGGGGGCACCGGGGACGTCGGGAACATGGACACGCTCGCCCGGGAGACGGGGGCGCCCGCGCTGTTCGGCTATGTCATGGACAGCGACTGTGTGGTCGTCGAGGCCGCCGGGCCGGAGAGCGGGGCGTGGACGACGTGTCTCGCGCGGCGGGCGATGGCCAGGTATCTGGGTGACGGGGAGGGACGCGCCGTCGAGGACTACTTCCTCGAACCGCGTGACGCCGCCGAGCGTGCCGTCGCCTGGGCGGCGGAGGCGGGACGGGCCGTCGAGGAGGGCCCGTTGGCCGATGTGTTGACCTCGGAGCCTGGACCGGCGGACCCCCTGGCTGAAAACATTCTCTTCCGATTGCTCGACCGGCTCGGGGTCGTCCCTCTGTGACACTCCCGCGTCGTCGCACGCAGTAAGGGGAAGTGCGGGCTCCGTATAACCGGGGCCCGGTCGAGCGGGATTAGGGGAGGCGCGATGAGCCTGGTGGAGCTGTTGGCCCAGGCCGACGAACGCGGTCTGGCGGCAAGCGGGTTGGCTTGTTTGGACCGCTGCGTACCGCTTCTCGGGGGTGATGACGAGGTCCTGCGTCCGCTGTGGGCCGGGCTCGTGGACGACGGCGAGGGGTGGGGGGAGAAGGTGGCGAAGGTACGGGGTGAGCTGGAGGTCCTGGAGGCCTCGGCCTCCGCCGACGGGGAGACCGTCGTGCTCGCGCGGCGGATGCTGGACGCGGTTCCTGCCGAGCGGTCCGGTGAGGGGCTGCGGGAGTGGGCGGAGGTGTGTTCGGTGTCGGCGCTGCGGATCCATCAGCTGCTCGACCCCCTGGACGCCGGGGGCGACGACTCCGTGGCGGCCTGCCGGGAGGGGCGTACCGAGGGTGCCTCGCATCTCGTCGCCGCCGAACTGCGCCGTCAGGTCGTGGTGCTGGAACTGCTCGCGCAGCACGGGGCGGCGGGGGTCCGGCAGGCGCTCGGCGCGGCCACGGAGGGGCGCCGGGTGCTGCGGGCGGTCGTGTCGCGGCGGGCGCGCGGGGCGCGGCGGTAGACCCGGCAAACCTCGGTGGACCCCGGTTTTCTGGCGGGTCCTGTGGGTGTCCTGGGGCCGGGTGTGGTGGTCCTGCGCCGGTGTCGCACAGACGCCGGAATCGCGAAACGTCCTGGGGTGAGCGGACGCTGCTCCGGGTGTGAGCGCACAGCAGACATTCGGTTCGGGCGGTGGCGGTACGGCGAAGCCCCTTCGGTGGGCGGCCGACACGGTGGCGGTGATGCGGGAAGGGGCGCGGGTGCGTCTCGACTACTCGACGCAGAGTCTGTGGCGGGTGGACCGGATGATCGAGGAGATACGTCGGGAAGGGGCGCCGTACGCCGCCGTGGAGGGGGCGTTGCGGGGGTTCGGGGCGTACGGGGGTGAGGTCGTCGTGCGGTGGGCCGGGGGTGAGTGGGTCGAGTCCGGCGGGGGGTTCTGGGTGCGGACCCTCGACGGCCGCTTCTGGGATCCGTTCGATGAGGCGCGGCGGTGTTTCGTGGGGGACGGGTCGCTGCGGTTGCTCTGCCACGACGCGATGGCCTCCGGCTGAGGGTGGGGGGAGCTCGGGGGATGGGGTGCGTTGTCGGGCGCGGGTCCGGTGGGGGCTGGTCGCGCAGTTCCCCGCGCCCCTGAAAAGCAGGGGCTGCGCCCCGTGCTTTTCAGGCCCGCGGGGGCCCGGTTTTTCAGGGGCGCGGGGAACTGCGCGAGAAGCCCCACCGGACCCGCACCCGGCAACGAGACCCCGAACACCCGGGGGCTCCCGCGAGCGCGCCGCGTCCCGGACTGTGACACTTCCGCGGAGCGCGACGCAGAGGTGCGTGGGGGGCTTGGCGCCGGCCGGGACGGTCCCCGCGCAGGGGATCCCGGCACTGACTTGGCGCTGTCTCGGACAGGTTGGGGCCAGGGAGGGGAACCTCGGCGCGTGCAGGCGTACGACGGGGAACTGGGCGCGGCCGTCGCCCGGGCCCAGGCCGGCGACGAGGCCGCGTTCGCGGTGGCCTACCGGCTCGTGCAGCCCGGGCTGCTGGGGTATCTGCGCGGCATCGTCGGGGACGACGCGGAGGACGTCGCCTCGGACGCCTGGCTGGAGATCGCCCGGGACCTCGGACGGTTCAAGGGCGACGGCGCGGGCTTCCGGGGCTGGAGCGCGACCATCGCCCGCCACCGGGCCCTCGACCACCTGCGGCGCCAGAAGGTCAGACCCCGGGCCACCACCCTGGACAGCGACCTGCTGGAACTGCCGGGCACGCTCAGCACCCAGGACCAGGCCCTGGAGACCCTCTCCACCGAGCAGGCCCTCGCACTGGTCGCCCGGCTGCCGCGCGACCAGGCCGAGGCCGTACTGCTGCGGGTGGTCGTCGGCCTCGACGGTCCCGCCGCCGCGCGCGTCCTCGGCAAACGCCCCGGCGCGGTCCGTACCGCCACCCACCGGGGACTGAAGCGCCTCGCCCAGCTTCTCCGCAGCGAGGGTGTGACGGATGACGGCCCGCACACGCTGGGGGAGTCGAGATGACCGACAGCGGGGGCGCGACACACGACGAGGGGAAAGGGCGCGAGATGCCGTCGGGCAGGACGGAGCCGGGCCGGGCCGAAGGGCACGACGGCCGCCTCGATTCCCTGCTGGCCGCCGCCGTACGCGGTGGGGCCTCGGCCGGCAGCGCGGGGGAGGCGCGGGCGATGGCCGCCTTCCGGGCGGCGCGGGAGAAGGGGGTGCGGGCGGGCCGTACCCGGCGGCGGGACGACTGGCGGCCCAACGCGCGGCGCCGCGTGCAGCTCTCGATCCGGACGACCCTGGCCGTGCTGCTGGCCGGACTCTCCCTCGGCGGAGTCGCCTTCGCGGCGATCGGCTCGGCCACCCGCGACGACGAGGGCGCCGGCGGGGACCCCGGGAGCCACGGAAGCCGGGATCGGCACCCCCGTACGACCGACAGCGCCCCCGCCCGTCCCGGCCCGCCGACGACCCCGGGCCCGAACCCCGCACTCCCCTCGACGACCGACGCCCCCACCGCCTCCCCACAGCCGGACGAGACGGACGAGACGGACGAGACGGACGGACGAACCGGCGGCGGCAGCGACCAGGACACCAGCAGGGGTGAGGGCGAGGGCGAGGACGAGGGCAAGGACGGCGACCGGCACCGCGGCCCCGTTCCCGGAACCGGCACCGACACCGACGACCGGCGGAACCGATCGCCCCGGCCGCCCGGAGAGCCGAAACCGCCGAGCGCGGAGCCGAAGGAGTCGGAGGAGCCGAGAATGTCGAAGGAGTCCGGCCGGCCGGGCGGGGCCGGGGGGACGACGCAGGGGGGCGGGAGAACGAAGTGAGGCCGGCGTGCTCGCAAGACCCCCGTACTCGCAAGGCACCCGGCCGACTCCGCCGATGGCAACGGTCGGGGCCGCCACCCCCCACAGGAGAGGCCCCGACCGTCGCGCGGCACGGGCCGCGCGGCGACCCGTACTCCCTACAGCGTCGCGCCTGCGTTTTCTGTCACACCTCCCGGTGTCACTTCTCCTTGTCGCTCCCCGCATCACGAGTTAGTTGCATGTTCTACGGACATGGACGGTCAGCGGTTTCAGGCCGTAACGTGCCATTCGCGCCGGATCGCGGTTGGCGGAAGACCACCGCAACCACAGCGGTCCCGAGACCGCGACCATCGATCGAGGAACCACAACGGCGAGAACCCGGCCCGTGACAGCGGTGTCGGCTGAGGCGCAGAGGGGCGCGTGGGTGCTGGGGGACGACGCGGAGCTGACCGCCGCGGTGCTTGCGGCACAGGACGGGGACGAGACCGCGTTCCGGACTGTGTACCGCTCGGTGCACCCACGGCTGCTCGGGTACGTGCGGACACTGGTCGGCGATCCGGACGCGGAGGACGTCACCTCCGAGTCCTGGCTGCAGATAGCCCGTGACCTGGACCGGTTCAGCGGAGACGCCGACCGCTTCCGCGGCTGGGCCGCGCGGATCGCCCGCAACCGCGCCCTGGACCACATACGCATGCGCGGGCGCAGGCCCGCGACCGTCGGCGACGAGACCGAGCTGACCGGCAAGGCCGCCGAGTCCGACACGGCCGGCGAGGCGATGGAGGCCCTGGCCACCGACCGCACGCTCTCGCTCATCGCCCAGCTGCCCCAGGACCAGGCGGAGGCGGTGGTCCTGCGGGTCGTGGTCGGCCTCGACGCGAAGACCGCCGCCCAGACCCTCGGCAAGCGCGCGGGAGCCGTACGGACGGCCGCGCACCGGGGCCTGAAACGGCTCGCCGAACTGATCGGGGAGAATCCGGAGACGGCTTCGGATGCCGACCCGGATTCCGGCGACCCGCTGGACGCCGTTCCCCCACCGAGAGGCGCGCGGGTACGCGCGGCCACGTCCGCCGGTGTGACGCATACGCGTTCGCGGACGCAGAAGGATGTGTGATGGCCGACGAGCAGTACAGGTGGCTGAACCGCGACGCCGCGGAGCGGCTGCTGCGCGGTGAGCCGCTCGAAGCCGTCGACGCCGACATCCGCGCCCGTGCCGACCGGCTCGCCGAAGCACTGGACCTCCTGGCCGCCGAGGCCGCTCCCGTCTCCCCGCGGACTCCTGAACTCCCGGGCGAGGCCGCCGCGCTGGCCGCCTTCCGCGAGGCGAGCACGGCGCGGGCGGATGCCGTGTCCCCTGCGGCTCGTTCCGGCCTCGCGGCCCACGCCGCCGAACCCGGCCCGGTCACCGAGCCCGGTCGGGGCGGCCCCTCGCACACCACCGCGGCACCCGCCGCCGACGCGGGGCTCGTCCGGCTCGGACGTCCCGTGCGGGCGCGCGCGGTGCCGGGGGGCCGTCGGGCCCGCTGGGGGCGGCCGGTGCGGTACGGGCTGGTCGCGGCCGTGGCCGCCGGGATGCTCGGCGGGGTCACGGCGGTGGCCGGCGGCGGCGCGCTGAGCGCCTTCCGCGACGAGGAACCGGAACCCTCCGCCTCCAGCTCCGCCGCCGGGTCGCCCGACCGGCCGCTGATGTCGCCCACACCGAACACCGGTCAGGGCGACCGGGGGCGGGGGGCGTGGGGCGGCGGGACGTCCGAGGCCCCACCGGACGGCTCGGCGAAGGGCGACTCCCCCTCCGGCGAGGGCACCGGCGGCACCGACGAGGACGAGCGGTCCGGTGACTCCCGGAAGGGCCGGGGCTCCACCCAGGAGAGGTGGAACGGCGTGCTCTCCGCCTGCCGTGACGTCCGCGACGGCAAGGAACTGGACGCCGACCGCCGACGCGCCCTGGAGGAGGCGGCGGGCGGCAAGGACAAGAACCGGCTGAAGCGGTTCTGCGAGGGCGCCCTGGCCGGTGGCTCCGGTGTTCCCGGCAACGCGAAGCGTCCGGGCGACGGAGCCGGGTACGGCAAGGGCGCCGGCGCGTCGGGCTCCGGCGACTCCAACGGGCACGCGGGCGGCGGTGACAAGAACACCCGGTCGGGCAAGGACTCCGACGAGGACGACGACTCGGACCGTGGCGGCCGGGGCCGGAACGGCGACGGCAAGAAGCGCCACGGCAACGGCAACGGCAAGAGCCACGGAAACGGCTCCTGGAACGGCAACGGCAGCGGCAGCGGCAAGCACAAGGGCGGCAAGAACAAGAGCGGGTGGAACAAGAACGGCAGGGGCAACGGCGGCAACGGCCACCGGGGTCAGCTCGCGGCGCCGGCCCCCATCGACGTCATCGCTCGTGTCACCCCCGCCTGACCTGCGCTTTCGTATCCGCCACAACTTCTTTCGCGGAACGGGTAACACTTTCGGCGCCCCCGGCGCAGTAATGAGTGAGCCGACTGGTCATCGGCCGTCGCACAGAGCCGGGGTTCCCCCCGTACCTACGGCTCGTGCACCTCGGCGCGGGCGGGACACGTTCCCCCGGTCCCGCCCGCGCCCCATACCCCCGTGTTTCCCCCGTGACCCCGTACTCCCCCTGACGCGCCGGGCCCCCTCCCGCTATGCCTCCTGTGACGCACATCACTCCGGCACTCCACGACGCCGCGCGTCACCAGTACACGACGACCTTGTCGCCGTTCCTCACCTGCGCGAACAACCGCGCGATCGCCGCCTCGTCCCGGACGTTGACGCAGCCGTGCGAGCCGCCGTAGTAGCCACGGGCCGCGAAGTCGGCGGAGTAGTGGACGGCCTGGCCGCCGCTGAAGAACATCGCGTACGGCATCGGGGTGTCGTAGAGGGTCGACCAGTGGTCGCGGGACTTGAAGTAGACGCTGAAGACGCCCTCCCGGGTGGGGGTGCCCTCCGAGCCGAAGCGCACCTCGACCGTCGTCAGCGTCCGGCCGTCCACCATCCAGCGCAGTGTGCGGCTCGTCTTGCTGATGCACAGCACCCGGCCCGTCAGACAGCGCGGATCGGGTGAGGCGGCGGGCTGTCCGCCGTACGCGTAGAGGTCCCACTTGCCGGGCTCCCGCGTCATGTTCAGCAGCCGCGCCCAGGTGACGCTGTCCGTCTTCCCGGTCTGCGGCAGTCCCCGCTTGCCCTGGAAGCCCCGGACCGCCCGGACCGTCGGCTCGTCGTACGTCCCCGTGGGCCCGGTGAAGAGCCATGCGACCTGCCGCAGCCGGGCCTGCAACTCGCGTACGTCCAGCCCTTCGTCGCCCTGGGACCACAGGACCCGGGGCGCGGGCGTGGGGGTCGGGGTGGGTGTGGGGGAGGGCGGCGTGGTCGCCGGGGCCGTCCCGCTCCCGCCCTTGCCGTCGCTCCCGTCTCCGGCCCCGGCGCTGTCACCGTCGTCCTGTCTGGGGACGCCGCTCGGGGTGGTGCTCGGCGTGCCGGTCGTGTCGACGCGCACGGGCCGGTTCTGGCCGCCGTGCACCTCGATCCCCTGGGCCGTGCAGGCGCCGGCCATGACGAGTGCCGCGATCGCGGCCACCGATCTCCGCATGTCCTTGGTACGCATCAGGCCCCCGGTCGTCTCATGATCCACCGCGTCCGGTCGTTCTCCGGGACACGTTCCCGGACAGGTTTCCCGGACGTGACCCGTCACGAACAAAGAGGCATGGTGGTGAGCAAGGTCCCGGCCAGGAGGGCCCCGGCAGGACGGTCCCCGACAGGACGGAGGCACACCATGGCGCGCGAGTCGGAGTCCGGACTGCCCATCGAACCGGTGTACGGGCCTGAGGCGCTGGACGGCTGGGACCCGGCCGAGCGGCTGGGCGCGCCCGGGGAGTACCCGTTCACCCGCGGTGTCTACCCGTCGATGTACACCAGCCGCCCCTGGACCATGCGCCAGTACGCCGGTTTCGGTACGGCCGTGGAGTCCAACGCCCGCTACCGGCAGCTCATCGCCCACGGCACGACGGGTCTGTCCGTCGCCTTCGACCTGCCCACCCAGATGGGCCACGACTCCGACGCCCCGCTCGCCCACGGCGAGGTCGGCAAGGTGGGCGTGGCGATCGACTCCGTCGAGGACATGCGGGTGCTGTTCGACGGCATCCCGCTGGACCGGGTCTCCACCTCGATGACGATCAACGCCCCGGCGGCCCTGTTGCTGCTGATGTACCAACTGGTCGGCGAGGAGCAGGGCGTACCGGCCGAGCGGCTCACGGGCACGATCCAGAACGACGTGCTGAAGGAGTACATCGCGCGCGGCACGTACATCTTCCCGCCCGAGCCCTCACTGCGGCTGACCGCCGACATCTTCAGATACTGCGGGGCCGAGATCCCGAAATGGAACACGATCTCGATCTCCGGCTACCACATGGCCGAGGCGGGTGCCTCGCCCGCGCAGGAGATCGCGTTCACCCTCGCGGACGGTATCGAGTACGTCCGTACGGCGGTCGCGGCGGGCATGGACGTCGACGACTTCGGGCCCAGGCTGTCCTTCTTCTTCGTGGCCCGTACGACGCTCCTCGAAGAGGTCGCCAAGTTCCGCGCGGCACGCAGGATCTGGGCCCGGGTGATGCGGGAGGAGTTCGGCGCGCGGAACCCCAGGTCCCTGATGCTGCGCTTCCACACCCAGACGGCCGGGGTCCAGCTGACCGCGCAGCAGCCCGAGGTGAACCTCGTCCGGGTCGCCGTCCAGGGCCTGGCGGCGGTGCTCGGCGGCACCCAGTCGCTGCACACCAACGCCTTCGACGAGGCGATCGCCCTCCCCACCGACAGGAGCGCCCGGCTCGCCCTGCGCACACAGCAGGTGCTGGCCCACGAGACGGATGTGACGGCGACGGTCGACCCCTTCGCCGGGTCCTACGCCGTCGAGGCGATGACCGACGACATGGAGGCGGCGGCCGTCGCGCTGATGCGGAGGGTCGAGGACCTCGGCGGGGCCGTCGCCGCGATCGAACACGGCTTCCAGAAGGGCGAGATCGAGCGCAGCGCGTACCGCGTCGCCCAGGAGACCGACTCCGGCGAGCGGGTCGTGGTCGGCGTGAACCGCTTCCGGCTCGACGCGGAGGAGCCGTACGAGCCGCTGCGGGTGGACCCGGCGATCGAGGCCCGGCAGACGGCGCGACTGGCGACACTGCGCGCGGAGCGGGACCGGCGGGCGGTGGACTCCGCCCTCGCCGCCCTGAAGAAGACGGCCGGGGGCGAGGACAACGTCCTCTACCCGATGCGCGACGCCCTGAAGGCCCGCGCGACCGTGGGCGAGGTGTGCGGAGCGCTGCGGGAGGTCTGGGGGACGTACGTCCCCGGCGACGCGTTCTGACCGCCTCCATGTCTCCCGGCCTCGCTGCCCGCCTGCCTGCCTGCCTGTCGGACCGGGCAGGACCGGGCCGGTCCGGAATGTCGTACCCCCGTGCGACACTCCTTTGCATGTTCGGTGTCATCGACCTTCCCACCTATCTGGCGGGCCTCGTCCTGATCGTCCTGCTGCCCGGCCCCAACTCCCTCTATGTGCTGTCCGTCGCCGCCCGGCGCGGGATACGGACCGGGTACCGGGCCGCCGCCGGGGTGTGGGTCGGGGACACCGTGCTGATGACCCTGTCGGCGGCGGGCGTGGCCTCGCTGCTGCAGGCGAACGCCGTGCTGTTCGGGATCGTGAAGTACGCCGGGGCCGGCTATCTGTCGTGGCTGGCGATCGGGATGCTGCGGGCCGCGTGGGGGATGTGGCGGACCCGGAGCGAGCGGATCGCGGAGGGGCCGGAGGACGGGGCCGCGGAGGGGGAGCGGCCGTTCCGGCGGGCCGTGGTGATCAGTCTGCTGAACCCGAAGGCGATCCTGTTCTTCGTCGCCTTCTTCGTGCAGTTCGTCGACCCCGGATACGCCTACCCGGCCCTGTCCTTCGTCGTCCTCGGTGCCTTCGCCCAGCTCGCCAGCTTCCTCTATCTGACCGCGCTGATATTCGGCGGCACCAGGCTGGCCGCAGCGTTCCGGCGTCGCAAGCGGCTGTCGGCCGGGGCGACCTCGGCGGCGGGCGCGCTGTTCCTCGGGTTCGCGGTGAAGCTGTCGCTGGCGAGCGGCGCGTAGCCGGGGCGTAGTCGGGGCGCTCAGCGCAGGCCCACCGCGCTCGCGTACGCGGTGAGGCCGGCCGTCGTGTCGCCGGCCCAGCCGACGTAGCCGTCGGGGCGGACGAGGAAGACACCGGTGCCGTAGGCCTCGTAGGGCGGGATGTGGGCCCGGCGTGCGTTCCTGAGCGGGGACGGCTCGGCCGGTGCCCCGGGTCCGACCGTGAGCAGGGTCCAGTGCGGGCCCCGGAAGGCGTCGAAGAGGTGTACGCCGCCGCGCCGGCCGTCGGGGGCGCGGTCGCCGGCGCGCAGGGCGTCCGGGGGCAGGTGGCCGCGGGTGTCGACGCAGAGGGAGGCGTCCCGGTAGCCGAGGCCCAGCTGCTGGGTGGCCCGGCCACGGCGTTCCTCGCCCCGGTGGACCCGCGTGGACAGACCGAGCACGGCCGCGGCCACCGGGCGCCGCTCCTCCTCGTACGTCTCCAGCAGCGCGTCCCCCGCGTCGCCGCGCAGCACCGCGCCCAGCTTCCAGCCCAGGTTGTACGCGTCCTGCACGCCGGTGTTGAGGCCCTGGCCCCCGGCGGGCGAGTGGATGTGCGCCGCGTCCCCGGCGAGGAAGACCCGGCCCTCCCGGAAGCGGTCCGCGAGCGCGGCCCGGGGCCGGAAGTCCGACGCCCAGCGCACCTCCGTCACATCCTCGGGGGCGAGGTGGGAGCGGGCGGCGACGACCTTGCGGATGCCGTCCGGCGAGAGGTCGACCACCGTGTCCGGGTCCGGGAAATTGGCGGCGAGCTGGAAGTCCTCGGTGCCGGGGAGGGGGCAGACCGCCATGAAGCCGTGCTCACCGGTAGGCGGGAACAGATGCCAGTTGTCGCGGTCGAGGGCCGGGATCCGGAGGTCGGCCACCAGGGTCGGGCTCGGGTCGACGGTCTCGCCGGTCATCGGGACGCCGAGCAGGCGGCGCACGGTGGAGCGGCCTCCGTCGGCGGCGACGGCGTAACGGGCGTGGATGTCGGGGCCGGTGGTGAAGGACGCCGTCACGCCGTCGGGGTGCTGGGCCAGGCCCGTCAGCTCGCGGCCGAAGGCGACCTCGCCGCCCAGCTCCCGCAGCCGGGTCAGCAGGATCTCCTGGGTCCGCCACTGGGGGACCAGCCACGGGCCCTGGAAGGGCTCGGCCTCCGTCGGCTCCGCCACGTCGAACATACGGTGCTCGCCCTGCCGGGTGCCGTCGCCCCAGACCATGCCGACGGGGGCGGGGCCGCCGGCGGCGCGGACGGCGTCCAGGACGCCCAGGTCGTCGAGGACCTCCAGGGTGCGGGGCTGTACGCCCTTGCCGCGTGAGCCGGGGAACAGCGCGTCGGCCCGCTCCACGACCAGGGCGTGGGCGCCGCGCCGGGCCAGGTCGACGGCCAGGGCGAGACCGGTGGGCCCGGCGCCGACGATCAGGACCTGCGTATGGATGGTGCCGCTCATGAGCGACTCTCCTTAACGTTGTTAAGTTACTCCTGTACGGCAGCATGCGCTTAACGCCGTTAAGCTGTCAACGTGGTTCCCAGGAAATCCCCGAAGCTGGACAAGGCACAGGTCGCCGAGGCGGCCCTGCGACTGCTGAACGAGGTCGGGCTGGAGGGGCTGAGCCTCCGGCTGATCGCCAAGGAGCTGGACGTCCAGGCGCCCGCGCTCTACTGGCACTTCAAGAACAAGCAGGATCTGCTGGACGAGATGGCCACCGAGATGATGCGGCGCATGGCGGCGGACTGGGCCGCGACGCCGTCGGCGGACGACGGGGGCGCCGACTGGCAGGAGACGTTCCGCTCACGGATGCGGCTGCTGCGCGCGCATCTGCTGCGGTACCGCGACGGCGCGAAGGTGTACAGCGGGACGCACTTCACGGATCTGTCGTACGCGGCGCCCATGGAGGCGAATCTGCGCATGCTGACGGCCGCGGGGTTCACACCGGCGGGGGCCGCGCGGGCCTGGTTCACGGCGTACAGCTACACGATCGGGTACGTGATCGAGGAGCAGTCGATGGGGCCGGATCCGGTGGGGGGCGGGGAGGGGTACGACCTCGCCGCGCGGGCCGAGCGGCTGGCGGCGTTCCCGTTGGCCGTGGAGGCGGGGTGGGAGATGTTCCGGGATCAGGAGCGGGGGTTCGAGGCGGGGTTGGGGGCGGTGCTGGCGGGGATCGCCGTGACGCTGCGGGGGAGTGGGTGAACGGGGGCTGAGGGCTGAGGGCGGGTGGGCGCGGGCCGTGTGTGGCTGCTCGCGCCCCGCGGCGGAGCCGCGGATCGATACGGCCCCGCGCCCCTTTCGACCCCGCGCCCCTCAAGAGCGCGGGGCCGCGCCCGCTGCCCGGGCCTCACCGCCCGGCGGTGATCACTTCGACGGGGGCTTCGCCTACCTTGCCCGCCGCGCCTTCTTCGCCTTCCTGAGCGCCCTCGTCACGACCGGGGGCAGCAGGTCCACGGCCAGCTTGCGGGCGCCGCTCCGCGGGGGCCGGGCCGGGCGCGGGCGGGCCGGGGGCGCCGCCGGGGCGGGGGCCGGGGGCGGGGGTGCCGTCCAGTGGCGGGACTTCGGGAAGGTCGGTGCCTTCATGCCCTTGGACTTGAGGCGGATGATGCGGTGGCCGGCCGCCCGCTGGTTGCTGACGTGGCAGTCGTCCCGCCCGGCGACCATCTCCAGCAGGGCCTCCTGGACCGGCTCGGGATCGTCCCAGGTGCCGTAGAGCTTCTGCGTGCTGAGGCAGACGGGGTTGAGGCCCCGGTTGAGGACCGCCTCCCACGCGGCGACGGAGACGCCGGGGGTGTGCTCCGAACGGAAGTCGTCGAGGACGACCAGACCGCCGGGCAGGAGTATGTCCCGGGCGGCGGTGATGTCGGCCTCGACGTGCTCGTACAGATGCGAGGCGTCGATGTGCACGAAACGGCAGGAGCGCGGCTCGACCTCGCCCGGCACGATCGAGCTGGGGCCCTGCAGCACGCGGGGCAGCTCGTCGTGGAAGGAGAGGTAGTTCGCCTCGAAGGCCCGGCGGGTGAGCGTGCTGCGGTACGACTTGGTGGCCTCCGCCGCGTTGGCGTCGTCCGGCGCGTCGCTCTCGAAGAGGTCGCAGACCGTGTAGGCCTCGCCCTCCCGGAGGTGCCGGCCGAGGAAGATGGCGCTCTTGCCCATGTAGACGCCGACCTCCAGAAGGTCGCCCCGGCTGTCGGCGGCCTCCTGTCGGTTCAGGAACCAGTCGAAGAGCAGTTGGTCGAGCACCGGGAACCAGCCGGGAACGTCGTCCAGTTCCCGGGGAAGCCGGATCGTGCCTTGTTCAGAGGTGATGTCAGCGGTCGTTTCAGAGGCCATGAGGACAGAAGACTCTCTTGCGTCGACGAGACGAACAGGCGAACGGGCCTGGAACCTATGAGATGCCTTTGGCCCGGTCAAGGATGCTGCCGAGCCTCTCCGGGGAGGCGTTTTCGAATCCTCGGGCCGGATGAACACTGGGCCAATTCCAGGTTCAGGGACGGCTCAGCCCCGGCGTCCTCCGAGTGACTTGCGCAGCCAGGGCCCGAGCGGACGTTCGACCCACCGGTGCAGCAGCCAGGCCAGCGCCAGCATCAGCGCCACCGTGAGCACGAGGGTCACGGACGAAGGAAGCCCCAGCCTCTGGTGCAGTGCCTGGACCACCGGCCAGCCCAGGTGCTCGTGCACGAGATAGAAGGGGTACGTCAGGGCACCCGCGGTGGTCAGCCAGGGCCAGTTCACCCGGTTCAGCAGGCCCAGGGCCACTGCCCCGACGGCCACGAAGCCGACGGTGACGGCGAGGACGATGCCGAGCTGGGAGCGGTACGAGAAGAAGTCCGGGTTCGGGGCGTGCCACATGTCCTGGACCGTGTGGTACTGGCTCAGCAGCAGGCTGAACACGACTATCAGCCAGGCCGCGGTGTCCCGGCGGTCGCGGTGCACCAGATAGAGACCCATGCCGCCGATGAACAGGGACGCGTACTCCGGCATCAGGACCGTGTCCAGCAGCGGTTCCCTCGCGGCCCCCGCCAGCACCGAGGCCAGCGTCCAGCCGCCGCAGA
Organism: Streptomyces griseiscabiei; assembly: GCF_020010925.1. NCBI lineage: Bacteria > Bacillati > Actinomycetota > Actinomycetes > Kitasatosporales > Streptomycetaceae > Streptomyces > Streptomyces griseiscabiei. Next base: position 1,169,611 of record NZ_JAGJBZ010000003.1, read on the forward strand.
ACCAGATCACCCGTCTGCGGGTCACCCCGGGCAGCACCACGCACAGCGCGAACAGCAGGTAGAAACGGACCTCCGCCCACAGCGTCCAGCAGACGCCGAGCACCCGGTCGGCGCCCAGCGGCATCTGCAGCATCGTCAGATTGACCAGGAACTCACTGGCGGACACCCGCGCGAAGGCGACCCCCGGCAGCGCGAACACCGCCGCCACCAGGATCACCGCCGCCCAGTACGCCGGGAACAGCCGGGCCGCCCGGGAGGCCGCGAACGACTGGAGCGAACGCCCCCAGCCACTCGCGCAGATCACGAACCCACTGATCACGAAGAAGGCCTGAACCCCGGCCCACCCGTACGCCAGCCAGCTGTGCGCGGTCGGGAACTGCACGGCGGGCGAGGCCCCCCACGCCTTCCCGATCTCCCCGTCACGCCCCCCGTAGTGATAGGCGGCGACGGAGAGAGCGGCCAGCAACCGCAGTCCGTCCAGCGCATACAACCGGGGCCGAGCCTCAGCCGGGCCCCGATAGGGGCGCGGGGCTGTATCGATCTGCGGCTCCGCCGCGGGGCGCGACCAGCCCCCACTCACCCGCAGCCGAGATGCAACCCGATCATCGGTTTTCGTTACAGAAGTCACCTGGGGCTCATCCCAGAGTGGCCCGTTTGAGGGACCGCGCCCGCCGCGCGACCCTTCGCACGGTCGCGTTGCGCGGAATGAAGGCCAGCTGCACCGGAATCCCGCCCGGCAGCCCCAGCGAGGTCAGCCGCCGCCGCTTGAAGTACCGCAGCGTGTACGCGCTCAGATGCCTCGTCAGATACGCGGCGGTCTCCGCGCGCAGCGACGGGTAGATCTTCGGCTGCATCGCGAACCCCACCGCCCGGACCAGCCCGTCGAGGTCCGCCACCGCCGTGCCCGGCCGCTGCGAGGTGACCGCCTCCCGGTCGCCCAGCTCCGGCAACAGCGCGTCCACGATCGTGACCGGCACCCGGTTGCTGTTCTCGTACGGCGCGAGCCGGTCCAGCAGGGTGCCCGTGCCGACGCGGGCGACCGGCAGGCCGTACAGCGCGGAGGCGGTGAGCAGGGCGGTGGAGAAGCAGCCGACGACCAGCGCGGGACGCATCCGCTGGTAGAGCACCTCGGCGAGGACCGGGGTGTCCAGCACGGTCAGTTCGGCGCCGAGCCGCTCCGCCTCCTGCTCCAGCCCGCGCGACCAGCGGGCCGGGGCGCTCGGGTGCGGCTTGAACACCACACGGGTGTGCCCGAGCGCGACCGCGCCCTTCAGCATCCGTACGTGGAGGTCTTCCTCCTCCTCGGCGGTGAGGATGTTCAGCGCGGAGAGGTACTGGCCGAGCAGCAGTGCCGGCTCCTCGACGGCGGGCAGTTCGTCACCGGTGTCGACCAGTTCCGCGAGCACCTTCACAAAGGCGTCCGTGGGCACGATCTCCGCCTCGACGCCGAACTCGGTGAGCAGCAGCGGCTTCAGGTCCGGCACCAGGTCCAGATGGAGCAGCCGGTCGATCCGCGTCCCCACCAGCGGGTCGATCTTGTTGCGGGTGGGGCCGTAGCTCATCAGGCCGTCCGCGTACACGGTCACGGGGGCGCCGGTGAAGATCTGGGTGAAGCCGAGCGCCGGGTGGACCTGGATGGACTCCACGGCCAGTTCGACGTCGTCGTCGCCGAGGTTCCACAGCAGCCGCAGATGCCGCTCCCACAGGGGGACGTCGTCCAGGCGTGGGGACCAGCCGCCCGGGTGGAACGGGGAGATGGTCTCGTTCCAGGAGATCACCTCGTCGAACCGGCCGCGCAGCCGCTCGAAGCCGGGCATCTCGTCCAGGCCGGGCGCCGTCTCGGGGGTGGCCGCGTTGTTGGAGATCAGCAGGATGCGCCGGGACGCGGGGCGGAAGCACTCGGTGTCCAGGGCCGCGGCCAGCGTCGCCGTGCCGTACAGCGTGGACGCCATGAAGATCTGCGTGGTCACGCGGCGACCCCCGCGGCGGCGGGACGGCGGCGCAGCCGGCGCAGCCGGGTGGCGCGCTGGACGTCCATCGAGTCGAGGGCCTCGTCCAGCACGTCCTGCGGCATTCGCCGCAGCGCGACCGCGCTCATCGACTTCAGTTTCCGTGCCACCGCCGGCTCGAACCTTTCGATGGATCCCAAATGGTGGGAGATAATCGCGCAATATGTGCGCACGGCCTTGGGGAGGAGTTTGTCCGCGTCCCGGTCCTTCGCCGTTTCCGCGATGACCTGGTCGAATGCGCGAATGAAATCGAGCTGCCGTACGTCGCCGATCTGGGTCAGCGAGGACGCGACCCCGCGCCGGTAGAAGACACCGAGCAACCCCACCGTGGCGAAGGATTCGGCCTCGCGGTGCAGCTTCCAGATCCACGGCCGGTCCTCGGCCGTGCGCAGCCCGTGGGTGAAGTGCAGCACCCCCTTGTCGACCAGTCGGCGGTGGTAGATGCCCGCCCAGGCGAACGCGTAGTCGACGGAGGTGGAGCGGTCGGCGGGCAGGATCGCGTCGCGCGGGTTCATCACCACACCGCGCCGCCCGTTGGGCACCCGGTGCACGGAGCGGGCCCGCGCGGTGCACTGGACATGGTCCGTGCGCACGAAGTCGCAGCCCAACTCCTCGATGGCGCCCAGGAGTTGGGGGTAGTAACCGGGGGCGAGCCAGTCGTCTCCGTCGAGGAACGTCAGATACTCGCCACGGGCCTTGTCGATACCCGTGTTGCGCGCGGTCGCCAGTCCTCCGTTCTTCTCGTGTCTGACATACACCGCCCCCGGCAGCTCGCGCTCCGCGCGCGCGAGGATGTCCGGTGTCTCGTCGCGGGAGCAGTCGTCGACGAGAATGAATTCGAAGTCGTCACGAGCGTTGGCTCTGAGACTCTTCAGAGTGTCGGGCGCGTATTGCTGCACGTTGTAGAACGGCACGATGACGGAGAGCTTGACCACCCCCGTGACGTTAGGGGGCACTCCGGCATTCGTCTTGACCACCTGCTTGATGTCAGGTGAACGACGCGTGGCGGAACCGTGAACCAGGCACTTTCCGCTGCCATTCGCGCCCCGATTCGCCGTTCGTCGATGTGCTGTTAACCCTTTGTTGCATTCGGGTTGGGCCGTTCAACGGAATCGCTTCCTAGCGTCTTCCATGTGCCAGCAAGTGCAACGAACACCCTGCGAGTCGCCGTACTCGCGGACTCCGACACCCGGTGGAAATGGGGCGCGCTCACCGCGCGGCGCCTCGCTCCCGAGGGCGCGGACCTCCGCCTGGACGGCTTCCTCCTGCGCGGCCGAGCCACCCCCACCGCCCGCCAGTTGCGGGAGGTCGGGGTCAGCCCCGACTCCCTGCGCGAGGTGACCGGCCTCGAATTCCTGCGCGCCATGAAGGAGGACACGAAGGAGGACACGAACGACGACACCACGCAGCAGCCGTACGACGTCGTCCTGCTCTCCCTCGTCGGCGGGGGCGTCCAGGCGATACTGCACGGCCTGCGCCGGGCCTGGGCAGGGCGCCGCAAGCGGCCGGTGGTCGTCACCGGTTACGTCGGTGTCGTCTACGAGAAGCTGGCCGACGGTCTGCTGCTGCGGCACGGCGCGGACCTCGTCCTCGCCAACTCCCGCCAGGACGCGGACCGTTTCCGGGCGGTGTACGAAGGTGTGGGCGCCGACGCCTCCTCGGTCACCGAGGTCGCGCTGCCCTTCCTGGGCGGCAGGCCCTACGCCGGTGCCGAGGACCCCTACACGGTCGTCTTCGCCGTACAGCCGTCCGTCCCCGACAACCGCGGGGACCGTACGTACCTGCTGAACCGGCTCGTCCAGCACGCGAGGCGGCACCCGGAGCGCGAGGTGCTGCTGAAGCTGCGCTCCAAGCCGGGCGAGCACACCACGCACATCGAGGAACTGCCGTACCAGAAGCTGGCGGAGAAGCTCCCCGGCGGACTGCCGGCCAACTTCCGCCTCGCGTACGGGAACATGGGCGAGGTCCTCGACACCACCGACCTGCTGGTCACGGTCAGCTCCACGGCCGCCCTGGAGTCGCTGCACCGCCGCATCCCCACGGTCGTCCTCACCGACCTCGGCATCCGCGAGACCCTCGGCAACCACCACTTCGTCGGCTCCGGCTGCCTCGCCTCCTGGGACCAGCTGGACGCCGGGTACGAACCGGTGCCCGACCCCGAGTGGGTGGCCCGGCAGGGTGTCGTCGCTGGGGGCACCTCCCGGACGCAGTCTGGGGGAGGCTCGTACGGCGCCGCCTTCGACGCGGCCCGCGACCGCATCGCCAAGCTGATCGCGGCCGACCGGCTGCCGCCGCTGGAGCCCTACTACACGCCCGTCACCGCGCCCGGCTATCTGCCCGGCATCCTCGCCCGCCACCATCTCGGCCCCGACGGCGACCCGTTGCCCGGAGCGCCCGCCGCCGACCGGCAGGCCGGCCCCGTACGGCAGATCGTGCGCCGGGCGGCGCGCGGCGCCTACCGCCACGGAGTGCAGCGCGTGGCCCCCGTCATCCGCCGGATGGGGGAGCTGTGAGCCGCCGCCCGACCCCTTCGCACGCACCGCAAGGAGTTCCAGCCATGTCCAACCCGGAAGCGGGACCGGCGCCTTCGGTCCGCCGCGTCCTCGCCGTGATCCCCGCCCGCGGCGGCTCCAAGGGCGTCCCCGCCAAGAACCTCGCCCCCGTCGGCGGCGTTCCGCTGGTGGCCCGCGCGGTGCGCGAGTGCCTCGGCGCCCGGCTGGTGACCGATGTCGTCGTCTCCACCGACGACCACGCCATCGCCGCCGCCGCCCGGGTCTCCGGCGCCGAGGTCGTCCTGCGGCCCGCCGCCATCGCCGGTGACACCGCCACCTCCGAGGCGGCCGTGCTGCACGCCCTGGACGCCCACGAGGCGCTGCACGGCTCGCCGGTCGACGTCGTCCTGCTCGTCCAGTGCACCAGCCCGTTCATCCTCCGCGAGGACATCGACGGCGTGGCCCGCGCGGTCGTCGAACACGGCGCCGACACGGCCCTGACCGTCGCCCCGTTCCACGGCTTCATCTGGCGCGACACCGCCGACGAACCCGCGACCGCCGAAGCCGCCCACCCGGGAGCCGTGGACGGCGAGACGGCCGAACCCCTCGACACCGCCGGCGGCTACGGCGTCAACCACGACAAGTCCTTCCGCCCCCGCCGCCAGGACCGCCCGCAGGACCTGCTGGAGACCGGCGCCGCCTACGCGATGGACGCCGCCGGACTGCGCAAGCACCAGCACCGCTTCTTCGGCCGTACGGAACTCGTCCGCACCGACCCCGCCCGGGTCCTGGAGATCGACGATCCGCACGACCTCGCCCGCGCCCAGGCCCTCGCGCCGCTCTTCGACGCGAACCGCCCCGGCGCCCTCCCCACCCACGACGACATCGACGCCGTGGTCCTCGACTTCGACGGCACCCAGACCGACGACCGGGTGCTGATCGACTCCGAGGGACGGGAGTTCGTCTCCGTGCACCGCGGCGACGGACTCGGTATCGCGGCCCTCCGCAGGAGCGGCCTGGAGATGCTGATCCTGTCCTCGGAACAGAACCCGGTCGTCGCCGCCCGCGCCCGGAAGCTCAAGCTCCCGGTGCTCCACGGCATCGACCGGAAAGACCTCGCACTGAAGCAGTGGTGCGAGGAGCAGGGCATCGCGCCGGAGCGCGTGCTCTACGTCGGCAACGACGTCAACGACCTCCCGTGCTTCGCCCTCGTGGGCTGGCCCGTGGCGGTCGGCAGCGCCCACGACGTCGTACGCGGCGCCGCACGCGCGATCACCACCGTCCCCGGTGGCGACGGCGCGATCCGGGAGATCGCCGGCTGGATCCTCGGCCCCTCCCTCGACTCTCTCGACTCCCTCACCAAGTAAGGAACCCTCCGTCATGAGCACCAACTCCCGTCTGCGCACCTTCGGTTCGAAGACCGCCGGCCCCGGCCACCCCGTCTACGTGGTCGGCGAGATCGGCATCAACCACAACGGTGAGCTGGAGAACGCCTTCAAGCTGATCGACGCCGCCGCCGAGGCCGGCTGCGACGCCGTCAAGTTCCAGAAGCGCACCCCCGAGATCTGCACCCCCCGCGACCAGTGGGACATCGAGCGCGACACCCCCTGGGGCCGCATGACCTACATCGACTACCGCCACCGCGTGGAGTTCGGTGAGGACGAGTACCGCCAGATCGACGACTACGCCAAGAGCAAGAACATCGACTGGTTCGCCTCCCCGTGGGACACCGAGGCCGTCGCCTTCCTGGAGAAGTTCGACGTCCCCGCCCACAAGGTGGCCTCCGCCTCCCTGACCGACGACGAGCTGCTGCGCTCCCTGCGCGCCACCAACCGCACGGTCATCCTCTCCACCGGCATGTCGACCCCGAAGCAGATCCGCCACGCGGTCGAGATCCTCGGCTCGGACAACATCCTGCTCTGCCACGCCACCTCGACCTACCCGGCGCAGGCGGAGGAGCTGAACCTCCGCGTCATCAACACCCTCCAGGCCGAGTACCCGAACGTCCCGATCGGCTACTCCGGCCACGAGACGGGCCTGCAGACCACGCTCGCCGCGGTCGCCCTCGGCGCCACCTTCGTCGAGCGCCACATCACCCTCGACCGCGCGATGTGGGGCTCCGACCAGGCCGCCTCCGTCGAGCCCGGCGGCCTCACCCGCCTGGTCCGCGACATCCGCACCATCGAGGCCTCCCTCGGCGACGGCGTCAAGAAGGTCTACGACTCCGAGCTGGGCCCCATGAAGAAGCTGCGCCGTGTCACCGGCGTCGTCGCCGAGGCGGAGATCGCGGCGGCGGCGGGCGAGCCGGTCGGCGTCTGACACCACCACCCCACCCACCAAGGGAAGCGACGGTCGTACGTCGATGAGCCCCCGCGCCGGAACCGCCGGCCCCCACACTCTCGCCTTCGTCGAGAGCCCGGTACAGCTGTTGAACGTGCTGGAGTGGGCGCACGCCCACTCCCTCGGCACACCCGATGACCCCGGCGCGGGGCCCTTCGGTTCCGGTGGCGCGGGGCTCACCCTGGTGGTCCTGTCGCCCAACGACCCCATGACCCGAGGCCAGTTGCGCCGGATGGCGGAGCTGGCCCGGGACGAGGGCCACGACGTCCGCTGGGAGGAGGCGCGCGGCGGCACCGCGGCCCCCTTCCGCACGGTCGGCGGCCTCGCCCCCCTCCTGCGCACCGCGCGCCGCATCGTGCTGGGCGACCCCTTCTCGCGCTACGTCCAGCTCCTGCTGACCATCACCCGGGCACCGGACGTGGTCGTCGTCGACGACGGCACCGCGACCATGGAGTTCGTGTCCCAGCTGGCCCGCGGCGAACGTCTCGTCCGCTGGCACCGCAAGGGCGGCCGGCCCGGCCCCCGCGACCTGATCTTCGCCCCGGTCTCCTCCAAGGCCCGCAAGCGCCTCACCCCGGCCTCGGGCGGACGCGTCGAGGTCTTCTCCTCCATGCCGATCGACGAGACCCCCGAGGGCGTCTCCGTCACGGCCAACGACTTCTCCTGGACCCGGGCCCGCTTCGGCCCGCCCCGCATCACCAAGGGCGCCGACCTCGTGGGCACCTCCCTGGTGGAGACCGGAGTGGTGGACGGCGACCGCTACCTCGAAGCCGTGCGCTCCCTCGCGAAGGCCCACGGCGCCACCCGCTACTTCGCCCACCGCCGCGAGAGCGCCGAGAAACTCCACACCCTGGCGGCCGAGACGGGCCTGGAGATCGTCCGCCCCGACCTCCCCCTCGAACTCATCGCCCGCCGCGGCCCCATCGGCCGGACGATCCTGAGCTTCCCGTCGACGGTGGTCCACACCCTGCCGCTGGCGCTCGCCGGGACGGACGTCCGCGTGGCCGTCTGCGACATCGACCCCACCTGGCTCACCCAGCACGCCTCCCCCCGCGCCCAGGGCTTCCTGTCCGGGGTCACGGGCACGGCACGCGACGTCCACCGGCTGTCGTCGGTGGCGTCGGTCTGACCTCCGCCTCGCGTGTTCGCTCCGGGAGTATCCGGAGCCGTCGCGTCCCCGGTCGTCCCGCGCCTATCGTGCCGCGAGACCGGGGACGGCGAAGTGCCTTCCCCCGAGGGGGAGTTGTGACGACACACGGCGAGCGCACCCGGCTGACACCCACGGCGGACGGCCACAAGGTCACCCCCGCCGAACTCTTCTTCGACCTGGTCTTCGTCTACGCGATCACCCAGGTCACCGCCCTGATGGCCGCCGACCCCACCGCCCCGCGCCTGCTCGGCGGCATGGTCGTCCTCGCCCTCCTGTGGTGGTGCTGGTGCTGCTTCGCCTGGCTCGGCAACGTCGTCCGCGCCGACTCAGGCGGCATGTTCGCGGTGCTGGTGGCGGTGATGGCGGTCGTCCTGGTCGTCTCCCTGACGGTCCCCGAGGTCTACGACGACGCCCCGGGCGGCCTGGACGCGCCCCTGCTCTTCGTGGCCTGCTACGGCGCGGTCCGCGTCCTGCACCTGGTGACCTACTGGCTCTCCGCCCCCGACGACACGGCCCTGCGCGCCACCCTCCGCCGCACCGCCCTGCTCTCGGTGCTCCCGCCCTCCACCCTGCTGCTGGCGGGCGCGGCCTTCGACGGCATGACCCGGATCCTGATCTGGCTCGCCGCGGTGCTCATCGACTACGCGGGCATCTTCGTCACCGGGAAATCGGGCTGGCGCCTCGCCTCCCCCGCGCACTTCTCCGAACGCCACGGCCTGATCGTCATCATCGCGCTCGGCGAGTCCATCGTCGCGATCGGCGTCGGCGTCACCGGCCACCCGGTCTCCGCCCCGGTCGTCGCCGCCGCGGCCCTCGGCCTGCTGGCCGTCGCCGCGCTGTGGCGCCTGTACTTCCACGGTGTCGCCGAACCGGCCGAACACCGCCTCGCCGCCCTGACCGGCGACGACCGCACGGTCCTGGCCCGCGACACCTACACCTTCCTCCACCTGCCCCTGGTGGCCGGCGTGGTCATCACCGCCCTCGGGATGAAGAAGACCCTCCAGCAGGTCGCCGACACCGGCCACTACGGCCCGGCCGAGCCCCTGCACGGCATGCCCGCCTGGGCCCTGGCCGGCGGCGCGGGCCTCTTCCTGCTCGGCGCCGCCGCGATCCTGCTCCGCACCACCGGCCGCCACGCCCCGGTCCTGCTCGTCGGCGGCGTGACCTGTCTGGCCGCGGGCCCGCTCGTCGCCCTGGTCCCGGCCCTGGCGGCCCTCGCGGCCCTGGCCGCCGTGATCACCGCCGTGCTCCTCCTGCACGGCCGCCCGCCCCGGCCGGCCACCGCCGGCTGAGCGCCGGGAGGGTCGCACCCGTCCCGGCCCCGCGCCCCCCACCGCCCCCGTGATCCCTGTCACCACCGCCGCCCCCGGACCACCCGGGCGCACCGCGCGGCCCCCGCACCCCGGTCGCCCCGCGCAACCGCAGGCCACCGCCCTCGCGGGCTTCCCGTCTTCCCGACCGCGACGCCTTCCGGGGGACCCCTTCGCACACACGGCGTAACCGAACCGGCGCGCGGCGGAGACGGTTCCGGGACGGCGGGCCGGCGCGGACGTGGTATCCGTGGAGTGTGGGAATCGTCCGGACACCCCCGGACGTTTAGACGATGGGATTCGCGGGCAACCCCGGCGCTCCCTTCTCCGAGGTCCGCCCGCCCGCGACGAAGCGAACGGGTATACCCATCCCTGCCAATACGTATGCGTTGTGCGACCGGAAATCTTCCCCTCGCGGGCTGATTTTTTGTTGATCGAGGGTGAGAAGGTCGCCCGATCGCCCTACCCTTCAGAGGGTGAACCAACTGATGTCCCGAGAGTCCGAGGCCGATCAGCCAGGGGAAGCCGAAGCGTCGCTCCCCGGTACGTTGCCGGAAGCCCTCCGTGCCGAACTCGTCGCCTTCCGCCGCGACTTGCACATGCACCCGGAGCTGGGCAACCAGGAGTTCCGTACGACCGCCGCGATCAAGGCCCGCCTGGAGAAGGCGGGCCTCCACCCGCGTGTGCTCCCCAGCGGCACCGGACTCATCTGTGACATCGGCACCTGGGACGGCTCCGACAGCTCCGCGCTCGCCCTGCGCGCCGACATCGACGCCCTCCCCATCCCGGACACCAAGGTGGACTGCGACTACCGCTCCACCGTCCCGGACCGCGCCCACGCCTGCGGCCACGACGTGCACACCACCGTCGTCCTCGGCGCCGGCCTCGTCCTCGCCGACCTGCACCGCCAGGGGCAGCTGCCCCGCCCCGTCCGGCTGATCTTCCAGCCCGCCGAGGAGGTGCTGCCCGGCGGCGCCGCCGACGTCATCAAGACCGGCGCGCTCGACGGGGTGGGCCGGATCATCGCCGTGCACTGCGACCCGAGGGTCGACGCCGGCCGTATCGGGCTCCGCCACGGCCCCATCACCTCCGCCTGCGACCGGCTGGAGCTGTCCCTCGACGGACCCGGCGGCCACACCGCCCGCCCCCACCTCACCACCGACCTCGTCACCGCCGCCGCCCGGGTCGTCACCGACGTGCCCGCGCTGGTCGGCCGCCGCTTCGACGCCCGCGCCGGGCTCGTCGTGACCTGGGGCCGGATCGAGTCGGGCCACGCGCCGAACGTCATCCCGCAGCACGCGGAGCTGTCCGGCACCGTCCGCTGCCTGGACATCAACGCCTGGCGGCAGGCCCCCGACCTCATCCACGAGGCGGTCCAGGAGGTCGCGGTGATGCACCGCGCCAAGCCCGAGATCAACTACATCCGGGGCGTCCCGCCGGTGGTCAACGACCCCGTGGTCACCGAACTCCTCCACGATTCGATGACGGCCCGCCGCGGCGCCGAGTCCGTCGAGGACACCGAGCAGAGCCTCGGCGGCGAGGACTTCTCCTGGTACCTGGAGCACGTCCCCGGCGCCATGGCCCGCCTGGGTGTCCGCCGACCGGGCGACCTCACCGTCCGCGACCTCCACCAGGGCGACTTCGACGCCGACGAGCACGCCATCACCGTGGGCGTCGAGCTCTTCACCGCCGCCGCCCTCCTGGACGCCCGGATGCGCGCCCTCGACACGGCCGGCCGGTAGAACAGCCTGTCGGGTTGCGGCCCGTCCCCCCTCGCGGCAGCCTGGTGCGCGTGTCCGTACGACCCCCGTACGGACCGCGCACCTTCACGCTGAAGTCACCCCATGTACACGGAACGCGAGGGCTGTGAGAGGCACCGTGCCCGGCAGATCCCTTTCGCTCCCCTGGTTCACGAGGGCGTAACGGCCACCGGCACGAATGGATAACGGCCAGCCGGAACCCCGTTCCCAGGAGGGTCTACGCGCGTTAATGTGCGCCGAACTGAGCACCCGGTCGCGGGGCTGTGGAGAAGATGGGGAACTTCAAGATGCGTCGGATTTCCAAACTGACCCGCGTCGCGGTGGGGGTCGCGTCGCTGGCGCTCGCCGCCACCGCCTGTGGTGGCACCAGCAGCGAGGGCAGCGGCAGCGGCAGCGAGACCAGCAAGGGCGAAAAGGGCCTCGCGATCGCGTACGACATCGGCGGCAAGGGCGACCAGTCCTTCAACGACGCGGCGTACGCGGGCCTGGAGAAGGCTCAGAAGGAGTTCGGTTACCAGACCGAGGACATCGAGCCCACCGAGGGCGAGACGGACGCCGACAAGCAGCAGCGTCTGGAGTCCCTGGCCAAGCAGGGCTACAACCCGGTCATCGGTGTCGGCTTCGCCTACGGCCCCGCCATGGAGGCCGCGGCCAAGCAGTACCCGGACACCACCTTCGGCATCGTCGACTCGGTCGTCGAGGGCAAGAACGTCGCCTCCCTCGTCTTCGCCGAGCAGGAGGCCTCGTACCTCGCCGGTGTCGCGGCGGCCAAGGCCACCAAGACGAACACGGTCGGCTTCATCGGCGGTGTGGACATCCCGCTAATCCACAAGTTCGAGGCCGGCTACAAGCAGGGTGTCGAGGACACCAGCGACGGCAAGGTCAAGGTCCTCTCGCAGTACCTGACCCAGACGGCCGAAGAGGGCGGCTTCTCCAGCCCCGACAAGGGCAAGGCCGCCGCCGAGGGCCAGATCGAGAAGAACGCGGACGTCCTGTACCAGGCCGCCGGTCTCTCGGGCCAGGGTGTCATCGAGGCCGCCGCCAAGGCCAAGGTCTGGGCGATCGGCGTCGACTCCGACCAGTACAACCAGGAGGCCCTCGCCCCCTACAAGGAGTACATCCTCACCTCCGCCCTGAAGGACGTCGGCGGCGCGGTCTACTCCCTCGCCAAGTCCGTCGAGGACGGCAAGCCCCTCACCGGCACGCAGACCTTCGACCTCAAGGTCGACGGCGTCGGCCTCGCCGACTCCAACCCGAAGATGGCCGAGATCGCCGGCCTCACGGACGCGGTCGCCAAGGCCAAGGAAGGCATCATCGACGGCACGATCAAGGTGAAGACCGAGTAACGGTCACGCCTCTGCGAGTGTGTTGACGGGCGGGGTGGGTGTACACGTACACCCACCCCGCCTCACTTGTGGCCAGAGGGCCTGTCAGGGGCGCGAGGAACTGCGCGACCAGCCACAACGCACCCGCACCCGAAACACGACCCCCATACCCCCGCACCACCCCCGGCCCCCCTTGCAACACGGCCCCATAACAACGTGGTCCACCAGGCTTCACCCGGAGGGTCTACGCGCGTTACTCTGCGGCGAAAGCCATATAAGGCGCCGATGCTGCGAAGCATTACTGATCAGTACCCTGATCCGTACCCTCCGGCGCTGTACGACAGGAGCACCACACATGCGCCGGGTTTCCCGCCTCGCGGTCGCAGGCGCAGCGACCGCCTCCCTCGCCCTCGCCCTCTCCGCCTGCGGCGGCACGTCGTCGGAGGCCTCCTCCTCCACCGACTCCAAGGGCGACCTGGGCCTCGCCATCGCGTACGACGTCGGCGGCAAGGGCGACCAGTCCTTCAACGACGCGGCCTACGCGGGCCTGGAGCAGGCGAAGAAGGAGTTCGGGTACAAGACGCAGGACATCGAGCCCACCGAGGGCGAGACGGACGCGGACAAGGAGCAGCGCCTGGTCTCCCTGGCCAAGCAGGGCTACAACCCGGTCGTCGGTGTCGGCTACGCGTACGCGACGGCCGTGAAGGCCGCCGCCGAGCAGTACCCGGACACCACCTTCGGCATCGTCGACGACTCCACGGTCCAGCTGGACAACGTCGCGGACCTGGTCTTCTCCGAGGAGCAGGCCTCGTACCTCGCGGGCGTCGCGGCGGCCAAGGCCACCAAGACGAAGACGGTCGGCTTCGTGGGCGGGGTGGACATCCCGCTGATCCACAAGTTCCAGGCCGGCTTCGAGCAGGGCGTGAAGGACACCGACCCGAAGGCGAAGGTGCTCACCCAGTACCTGACCCAGACGGCCGAGGAGGGCGGCTTCTCCAGCCCCGACAAGGGCAAGACGGCCGCCGAGGGCCAGATCGAGAAGAAGGCCGACGTCGTCTACGCGGCGGCCGGTCTGTCCGGTCAGGGAGTGATCGAGGCCGCCGCCGCGAACAAGATCTGGGCGATCGGCGTCGACTCCGACCAGTACAGGCAGGAAGCCCTCGCGAAGTACAAGGACTCCATCCTGACCTCGGCGACGAAGGACGTCGCCAAGGCGGTGTACAACCTGGCGAAGTCGGTCGAGGACGGCAAGCCCGTGACCGGTATCGTCAGGGGCGATCTGAAGAGCGGTGAGGTCGGCCTCGCCGACTCCAACCCGAAGTTCAAGAGCGACACCGAGCTCCAGGAGGCCATCACCACGGCCAAGGAGAAGATCATCAGCGGCGAGATCAAGGTCAAGACCAGCTGACCCAGTTGTACCAGCTGTACCACGAGCAGCCGGGCGGTCCCGGGGGTGCCCAGACGCCCCCGGAGCCGCCGGTAACCGCGGGGTTACGTGCGCTCAACGGGGTACGGGGAGCATCGCTCCCTGTACCCCGTTGTCTAAGTACGTCGCCGCCCGCTTTCGATGCCGTAGGGGCGCTACGCGCGTAGACGACCCCCTTTCCCAGGAGAGTGCGCCATCAACGCGTCCAGCAGCCCTCCGGCCGACGCGGCGGTCAACGACACCGTGACCGCCGTCGAACTCGCCGGGATCACCAAGCGATTCCCGGGCGTCGTGGCCAACCACGACATCCATCTCACCGTGCGCAAGGGCACCGTCCACGCCCTCGTCGGGGAGAACGGCGCCGGCAAGTCGACCCTGATGAAGATCCTCTACGGCATGCAGAAGCCGGACGAGGGCACCATCGCGGTCGACGGCGAGCAGGTCTCGTTCTCGTCCCCGGCCGACGCCATCGTGCGCGGCATCGGCATGGTGCACCAGCACTTCATGCTCGCCGACAACCTCACGGTCCTGGAGAACGTGGTCCTCGGCAGCGAGAAGCTGTACGGCATCGGCGCCAAGGCCCGCCGCAAGATCAAGGAGATCTCCGAGCGGTACGGCTTCGGCGTCCGCCCCGATGTCCTGGTCGAGGAGCTGGGCGTCGCCGAGCGCCAGCGCGTGGAGATCCTCAAGGTCCTCTACCGCGGCGCCCGCACCCTGATCCTGGACGAGCCGACCGCCGTGCTCGTGCCCCAGGAGGTCGACTCCCTCTTCGCCAACCTGCGCGAACTCAAGGCACAGGGCCTCGCGGTCATCTTCATCTCGCACAAGCTGGGCGAGGTGCTGTCGGTCGCCGACGAGATCACCGTCATCCGGCGCGGTACGACGGTCGGCACGGCCGTCCCCGCCGAGACCACCCCGCGCCAGCTCGCCGAGCTGATGGTCGGCAGCGAACTGCCCACCCCCGAGACGGCCGAGTCCACGGTCACCGACCGCCCCGTCCTGACCGTCAAAGACCTCCGGCTGGAGGCCGTCGGCGGCAAGGCGCTGCTCGACGACATCACCTTCACCATCCACGCGGGCGAGGTCCTCGGCCTCGCCGGTGTCGAGGGCAACGGCCAGACCGAGCTGGTCGACGCGCTGATCGGTCTGAAGGCCGCCGACTCCGGCACGATCGCGCTGGCCGAGGAGGACATGACCACCTGGGCCACCCGCAAGCGCCGTGAACAGGGCGTCGGCTACATCCCCGAGGACCGCCACCGGCACGGTCTGCTGCTGGAGGCCCCCCTCTGGGAGAACCGTATCCTCGGCCATGTGACCGAGCGGCCCAACGCCAAGGGCGTCTGGCTCGACCCGAAGGCCGCCCAGGAGGACACCCGCCGGATCGTCGCCGAGTACGACGTCCGCACCCCCGGTATCGACGTCACCGCCGCCTCCCTCTCCGGCGGCAACCAGCAGAAGCTGATCGTCGGCCGCGAGATGAGCCACAAGCCGCGCTTCCTGATCGCCGCCCACCCCACCCGCGGTGTGGACGTCGGCGCACAGGCCCAGATCTGGGACCAGATCCGCGAGGCCCGCCGCGAGGGCCTGGCCGTGCTGCTGATCTCCGCCGACCTGGACGAGCTGATCGGCCTGTCCGACACCCTCCGGGTGATCTACAACGGCAAGCTGGTCGCCGACGCCGACCCGGCCACCATCACCCCCGAGGAGCTGGGCTCGGCCATGACCGGCGCCGCCACCGGCCACCTCGCCCACGAAGAGACCCCCGAGACGCGGGACGAGACCCCCGAGACTCCCGGCCCGCACAAGGCCCCCGAGTCTCCGGAAGACGAGGCCAACTGATGAAGAAGTTCGACAAGGAGCGGGTGCTCCTCGCCGTCGCCGGCCCGGTCCTCGCGCTCGCCGTGGCCTTCGCGCTGACCGCGATCGTGCTGCTCGCCTCCGGCAAGAACCCGGTCGAGCCGTTCACGATCATGTTCGAGCAGGCCTCGTTCTCCGACATCCAGGTCCGGATCATCAACCAGGCCTCGCTGTACTACGTCGCGGCCCTCGCGGTGGCCATCGGCTTCCGGATGAACCTGTTCAACATCGGTGTCGACGGCCAGTACCTCCTCGGCGCCATGATGGCCGCGATCGTCGGCGCCCATGTCGACCTGCCCGCGGTCATCCAGATCCCGCTCCTCATGCTCACCGCGATCCTCACCGGCGCCTTCTGGGCCGGCATCGTCGGTGTCCTCAAGGTCACCCGGGGCGTCAGCGAGGTCGTCGCCTCGATCATGCTGAACGCGATCGCCACCTCCGTCATCGGCTACCTCTGGCTGCCGAACGTCTTCGGCGTCAAGGTCGGCAACAACAACACCACCGGCGAGATGGCCGAGTCGGGCTGGGTGCCCGGCATCGACATGGGCAAGGCCGGCGAGATCTACGGCCTGGTCCTCCTCGCCGTCCTCCTCGGCGTCGGCTACTGGATCGTCATCAACCGCACCCGCTTCGGCTTCGACCTGCGCGCCTCCGGCGCCTCGGAGTCCGCCGCCGCGGCCAGCGGTGTCGACCCCAGGCGCATGATCCTCACCGCCATGCTGATCTCCGGCGGTGTCGCGGGTCTCGCGGGCCTGCCGATCCTGCTCGGCGACACCCACACGTACAGCCTCAACTTCCCCACCGGTATCGGCTTCCTCGGTATCGGCATCGCTCTCCTCGGCCGTAACAGCCCCGTCGGCATCGCCTTCGCCGCCCTGCTGTGGGCCTGGCTCGACAAGGCCTCCCCGGAGCTGGACTTCCACGGCTACGACAAGGAGATCGCGGTCATCATGCAGGGCCTGATCGTGCTCTCGGTCGTCGTGTCGTACGAGACCGTCCGCGAGTGGGGCCTGCGCCGCCAGCAGCGCCGCGTCGGCGCCGAGCTCGCCGCCGGGAACGTCCTCGGCGCCGACAACAACACCACGAAGGAGGTGGCTGGCCGATGACCACGAGCACCACCGCGACCGACCTGAACCAGCCCTCGCTGGAGCCGACCGCCCCCACCGGGCGCAAGATGTCGCTGCCCGTGCTGCTGCTGGTCATCTCCGGTGTCCTGGCACTCACCTCGATCGTCCGCATCATCACCGGCGCCGACGGCATCACCAACGTCAGCCAGATGTCCACCGCGCTGGAACTGGCCGTCCCCATCGGCCTCGCCGGACTCGGCGGTCTGTGGGCCGAGCGCGCGGGCGTCGTCAACATCGGCCTCGAAGGCATGATGATCCTCGGCACCTGGTTCGGCGCCTGGGCCGGTTTCCAGTACGGCCCGTGGACCGGTGTCCTGGTCGGTATCGCCGGCGGCGCGCTCGGCGGTCTGCTGCACGCCTTCGTCACCGTCACCTTCAACGTCAACCACATCGTCTCCGGTGTGGCCATCAACATCCTCGCCCTCGGCGCCACCCGCTACCTCGCGCCCCTCGCCTTCGAGGGCCACCAGGGCGGCTCCGCCAAGCAGTCCCCGCCGGTCGACTCCCTCGGCGACTTCACCGTCCCCGGCCTCTCGGACGCGCTCCAGACCCTCAACCAGAAGGGCTGGTTCTTCGTCTCCGACCTCGCCGGCCTGCTCGGCGGTCTGGTCACCAACGTCTCCTGGCTGACCCTCGTCGCCGTCGCCCTGATCCCCGCCACCTGGTGGATCCTGTGGCGCACCGCCTTCGGTCTGCGGCTGCGCTCCTGCGGCGAGAACCCGGTCGCCGCCGAGTCCCTCGGTGTCAACGTCTACAAGTACAAGTACCTCGCCGTGATCATCTCCGGCGGTCTGGCCGGCCTCGGCGGCGCCTTCCTCTCCATCGTCGCCAACCCCTTCTACCTGGAGGGCCAGACCAGCGGCCGAGGCTACATCGGCCTCGCCGCGATGATCTTCGGCAACTGGATGCCGGGCGGCCTCGCCCTCGGCGCCGGCCTCTTCGGCTACACCGACAGCCTCAACCTGCGCGGCGGCTCCGAGAACGTCCACGCCCTGCTGCTGCTCGGCGCCCTGCTGCTGATCATCGGCGCGATCTGGCAGGCCGTCCGCAAGAAGTACGTCGCCGCCGCGATCACCTTCGTCGTCGGCGCCCTGGTCTTCACCTGGTACGCGACCACCAACGAGGTCCCGAACCAGGTGGTCGCCGCCACGCCGTACGTCATCACCCTGATCGTCCTGGCGCTCTCCGCCCAACGGCTGCGCATGCCCAAGGCGGACGGACTGCCGTACCGGAAGGGCCAGGGCAAGTGACCGCCGCCCGGGCCGCCGCCGCGGACGTCGACTGGGAGAAGCTGCGCTCGGTGGCCCGGGACGCCATGTCCCGGGCGTACGCCCCGTACTCCGGCTACCCGGTCGGGGTGGCCGCCCTCGTCGACGACGGCCGGACCGTCTCCGGCTGCAACGTGGAGAACGCCTCCTACGGCCTCGGCCTGTGCGCGGAGTGCGGCCTCGTCTCGGAGCTGCAGAACGGCGGCGGCGGCCGGCTCACCCACTTCACCTGTGTGGACGGCAAGGGCGAGATCCTCGTCCCGTGCGGCCGCTGCCGTCAGCTCCTCTACGAGTTCGGCGGCGCGGACCTCCTGCTGGAGACCCCGGCGGGCATCCTGCCCCTCTCGGAGATGCTGCCCCAGGCCTTCGGCCCGGACCATCTCACCAAGTAACTCCTGTGCGGCCCCTCTGAGTTGCTCAGGGGGGCCGCGCATTTTCCGCAGAACCTCGGAAGGAAAGCCATGACGAAGCTGTCCATGGACGCGATCTCGGTCATCCGCACCAAGCGGGACCGCGGTGAGCTGAGCGACGAGCAGATCGACTGGGTCATCGACGCGTACACCCGCGGCGAGGTCGCGGACTACCAGATGGCCGCCCTCAACATGGCGATCCTCCTCAACGGCATGGACCGCCGGGAGATCGCCCGCTGGACGGC
The DNA here is from genome assembly GCF_020010925.1 of Streptomyces griseiscabiei. Classification (NCBI taxonomy): domain Bacteria; kingdom Bacillati; phylum Actinomycetota; class Actinomycetes; order Kitasatosporales; family Streptomycetaceae; genus Streptomyces; species Streptomyces griseiscabiei. The sequence goes on from NZ_JAGJBZ010000003.1 coordinate 1,188,330, forward strand.
CGCGATGATCGCCTCCGGCGAGCGCATGGACTTCTCGTCCCTGTCCCGCCCCACCGCCGACAAGCACTCCACGGGCGGCGTCGGCGACAAGATCACCCTGCCGCTGGCGCCGCTGGTGGCGGCCTGCGGCGCGGCCGTCCCCCAGCTCTCCGGCCGGGGCCTCGGCCACACCGGAGGCACCCTCGACAAGCTGGAGTCCATCCCCGGCTGGCGCGCCCTCCTCTCCAACGAGGAGATGCTGAACGTCCTGGACGAGGTCGGCGCGGTCATCTGCGCGGCGGGCGACGGCCTGGCCCCGGCGGACAAGAAGCTCTACGCCCTGCGGGACGTCACGGGCACGGTGGAAGCCATCCCCCTGATCGCCTCCTCCATCATGTCCAAGAAGATCGCCGAGGGGACGGGCTCGCTGGTCCTGGACGTGAAGGTGGGCACCGGTGCCTTCATGAAGACCATCGAGGACGCCCGTGAGCTGGCGTCGACGATGGTGGGCCTCGGCACCGACCACGGTGTGAAGACGGTCGCCCTCCTGACGGACATGTCGACCCCGCTCGGTCTCACCGCCGGCAACGCGCTGGAGGTCCGCGAGTCGGTCGAGGTCCTGGCGGGCGGCGGCCCGGCGGACGTCGTGGAGCTGACGATCGCGCTGGCCCGCGAGATGCTCGACGCGGCCGGGGTGAAGGACGCCGACCCGGCGAAGGCGCTGGCCGACGGCTCGGCGATGGACGCCTGGCGCCGCATGATCGCCGCTCAGGGAGGCGACCCGGACGCCCCGCTCCCCACCTCCCGTGAGCAGCACGTGGTGAAGGCGACCGCCTCGGGCGTCCTGACCCGCCTGGACGCCTACGACATCGGTATCGCCGCCTGGCGGCTCGGCGCCGGACGCGCCCGCAAGGAGGACCCGGTGCAGGCGGCCGCGGGTGTCGAGCTGCACGCCAAGCCCGGCGACACGGTCACCGAGGGCCAGCCGCTGCTGACCCTCCACACGGACACCCCCGAGCGCTTCGGCTACGCCCTGGACGCGGTGGAGGGCTCGTACGACATCGCGGCCCCGGGCACCGCCTTCAGCCCGGCCCCGATCGTGCTGGACCGGATCGCCTGAGGCGGTCCGGGAGACGGCTGCCCGGACGCGGGTCCGGGCAGCCCACGGCGGGTGTGGCCGCCCTCATGGCGGCTCGCGATGAGTTCCGGGAGCCCGCCCGGTCTACAGATCGTGGACGCGACGACACCCGCCGTACTCGTACTGCCAGGCCCCGTGACCCGGGACGAGGTGCCCGGGCTCTGTGCCGAGGTACGCGCGCGACTGGACAGGACCCGGGGTGAGCCCGGGGGAGGGGTACTGGTGTGTGATGTCGCCGGTATCGGGCCCCCGGGCCTCGCCGCCGTGGACCTACTGGCCCGGCTGCAGCTGGCGGCGAAACGGGCCGGGGGCCGCATCCGGCTGCGCGACCCCGACCCGGCGCTCCGCGCGCTACTGCGCCTGGTCGGGCTTGCCTTCGAGGTGGAGGGGCAGGTCGAAGAGGGGGAACCAGCGGGCGGTGTCGAGGAAGCAGTGGAATCCGCCGATACGGCCCTCTGAGATCTCCAGCACCTGCACGGCCCAGGCGCTGAAACCGCCCTTCTCCGGGTCCGGCTTGTACTGCGCGAAGCCCGGCAGGCCGTTCACCGCGACCGGCACCAGATGCGAACCGGCGCAGGCCGCGCCCAGCGTGGTCATGAATCCGGTGATGTCGCCGGTCCCGGTCAGCCACAGGTCGAACGGCGGCATCGTCATGACCGCGTCCTCGTGCAGCAGGGCCGTCAGCGCCGCCATGTCGTACCCCTCGAAGGCGGCCACATAGCGCTCCAGCAGCTTCTGCTGCTCCTCGTCCAGCGGGTCGGAGACATCGGCCGCCGCGATCTGACCCTCGCCGTCGGCGAGGGTCGCGCGGGCCCGCTGCAGCGCGCTGTTCACCGAGGCGACGGAGGTGTCGAGCAGCTCGGCGACCTCGCCGGCCTTCCACGCCAGCACCTCGCGCAGGATCAGCACCGCGCGCTGCTTCGACGGCAGCTTCTGCAGTGCGGCCACGAACGCCAGCCGCACGGACTCCTTGGCCACGGCGGCCTCGGCCGGGTCATCGGTGGTGGGCAGCACCCTGGCGTCCGGCACCGGCTCCAGCCAGATGTTGTCCGGCCGGGGTGCGAGCGCGGCCTGGGCGAGCGGTGTCGACTCGGTGAGATCCATGGGACGGGCCCTCTTGTTCCCCGCGGTCAGCATGTCCAGGCACACATTGGTGGCGATCCGGTACAGCCACGACCGCAGGCTCGACCGCCCCTCGAACTTCTCGTAACTCCGCCAGGCCCGGATCATCGTGTCCTGCACGGCGTCCTCCGCCTCGAAGGACGACCCGAGCATCCGGTAGCAGTACCCGGTCAACTCGACCCGGTGCCTCTCCAGCCGGACATCCAGATCCGCCGTCACCGTCGCCGTACCGTCACCCATGGCCAACCCACCCCTGTGCCATCCCTGTGCGTACCAACACCTCGGAAGCTACCGCAGCCCACTGACAATGGCTTGCCGAGTGGGAGAACGCGCAGGTCGGCAGGGGGCCGGCACTAGAGAAGGGCGGCCGCAGTCCTGGGCGTGGCGGCCATGCGCAGACCGACTTCCACGAGCGTCCAGCCGAGACGGGCACGCAGGTCCCGGGGGCGCCGGGCCGCGACGGCGAGACGGTACGCGTCGGCTTCCGCGCGCAGTTCAGCGGCACGGACGTGGTGCAGGGCGAGGTGGGTCTCGGGATGCATCGGGCCGTGGCCTCTCATTCCGTGGTGAGGGGGAACGCGTGGGTGTGGACGCGCACCTGCGCGGTGCCGGTGTCGTCGCCGTCGATCGCCCGGTCGCGGTAGGTCTCGACGAGCGCGTGCATCTTCTCGACGAGTTCCCGGGTGAGTTCGGGGGTGAGCCGCAAGGTCGCGCTGCTCATGTCCCAGGTGCGGCTCCACTCCTCGGGCCAGCCGTGGCGGTTGCCCAGCCAGGTCGACAGGTCGCGGGTCTGGGTCGTCGCGACCTCGTGGAGGTACAGGTCGGCGGCTCCGCGTACGTCCGGGTCGGCGTCGGTGAGCAGGGCGTCGTCGAAACGCAGGCCCTGGTGGGCGGCCTGCCACCACCGCTCCCGCCCCTTCCCCCGCTCGGGGGCGTCCTCGATGAAGCCATGGGTGGCGAGCTGCCGCAGGTGATAGCTGGTGGCTCCGCTCGACTCGCCCAGTTTCTCGGCGAGTTGGGAGGCGGTCGCGGGACCGCCGAAACGAAGGGCGTTGAGCAACTGCATACGCAGCGGGTGCGCGAGCCCCCGCAACGAGCGGGCGTCGAGATTGCGGACGAGTGGGGCGCCGGGCTCCTTCATGCATGCAAAAGTACCCTTGCAAAGGAAGCTTTGCAAGGGAATCTTTGTATAGAGCCTCGGTGTGGGGGTCCTGATCCTGGCCGGGGCCCGGCCAGGATCAGCAGGCGGTGGCCAGACCTCGCTGGGCGCGGGCCGCCCGCGACCCCACCACGGTGATCCCCACGACCCCCAGCACGGCCAGCAGGCCGAGGGAGACGGTTCCTCCCCAGCCCCCGGCGTGGAAGGCCACCGCGCCGAGCGTGCTGCCGGCGCTGGAGCCCACGTAGTACGCCGACTGGTACAGGGCGGAGGCCTGGGCGCGTCCCCGCTTCGCCGTGTGGCTCACCGAGGACGAGGCGACGGCGTGGCCCGCGAAGAAGCCGGCGGTGATGAGGACCAGCCCCAGCAGGACCAGGACCAGGGAGTCGGAGAGGGTGAAGAGCAGTCCGGTGGTCGTCGTGCCGCCCGCGAGGTACAGCGCGCCCCGCCGCCCGAGCCGCCCCGCCAGCCGCCCGGCGGTGGACGCGGAGACCGTACCCACCAGGTACACGAGGAAGATCGACCCGATGATCCCCTGGGGGAGGGAGAAGGGCGCGTCGGCCAGCCGGTAGCCGATCACCGTGTAGACCGCGCCGAAGACCGTCATGAACAGCGCGCCGATCGCGTACAGCCGGCGCAGCAGGGGATCGGCGAGGTGAGCCCGCACGGTCCGCCCCAGCACCCGCGGCCGCAGCGACCCCGCCACGAAGTGCCGCGGCGCCGGCAGCAGCACCCGGAAGGCCACCGCGCAGCCCACCGCGATCACCCCGAGCACCCCCAGCGCGACCCGCCAGCCCCACTCCTGGGCGACCCATCCGGTGAGGACCCGCCCGCTCATCCCGCCGACGCTGTTGCCGGCGACGAAGAGTCCGATCGCGGTGATGAGCGCCTTGGGCCGGACCTCCTCGGCGAGATACGCCGTCGCGGACGCCGGCACCCCGGCCAGCGCCGCGCCCTGCACGGCCCGCAGCACCACCAGCGCCCCCAGCGAGGGCGCGAAGGGGATCAGCAGCCCGACCGTCACCGCGACCGCAAGCGACGCCGTCATCACCGTACGCCGCCCGAACCGCTCCGACAGCGCGCTCATCGGCAGCACGAACAGCGCCAGCGCACCGGTCGCCGCCGACACCGTCCAGCTCGCCGCGCTCGCCGTCGTCCCGAACCCGTCCGAGATCAGCGGCAGCAGCGCCTGCGTGGAGTAGAGGAGGGCGAAGGTCGCCACCCCCGCGAGGAACAGCGCCAGACTCATCCGGCGGTAGCCGGGCCCACCGGGGGTCACCCGGGAGTCGGTCGCGGACGGACGGGAGGAAGGGCGGGAAGAACGGGGGGAACGGTCGGACGTGACTGCTACGGCGCCCACGGTGGTGGACGCCTCGGTACTGGCGGAAGGCATGCCTCGAAACTACGTACGGCGCCACTCATCCGTCCAATGCATGGATCGCCCATAATCGTTCCCGTGATGCATCAGCAGAGGTCAGAGCCGCACCTGTCACGAACCGGTGACACAGAAGACATCGAAGGACCGCACGACATCGACGACCTCGTCCTGCGCCTCGTGCCTCGACTCGCCTACTTCGCCGGTGTCGCCCGCACCGAGCACGTCACCGGCGCCGCCCGTGAGATGCGGGTCCCGCAGTCGACGCTGTCGCGGGCGATGGTCCGCCTCGAACAGGACCTGGGCGTCGACCTGTTCGCCCGCCGGGGGCGCACGGTCTCCCTCACGCACGCCGGCCGCACCTTCCACGCCTCCGTGGAACGGGCCCTCGCCGAGATCGAGCGCGCCGCCGACGAGGTCCGCGCCGACGCCGACGCCGCCACCGGCAAGGTCGCCTTCGGCTTCCTGCACACCATGGGCGCCGAGACCGTCCCCGGCCTCCTCCAGGCCTTCCGCGCCGAACACCCCCGCATCCGCTTCAGCCTGGTCCAGAACTACGGCGAGGCCATGCTCGAACGCCTGCGCGCCGGCGAACTCGACCTCTGCCTCACCTCACCCGTCCCGGACGCCCCCGACCTGGTCGCCCGCCGCCTCGACGAGCAGAAGCTCCGCCTCGTCGTCCCCGCCGACCACCGCCTCGCCGCCCGCAAACGCGTCCGCCTCGCCGAGGCCGCCGACGAAACCTTCGTCACCCTCGAACCCGGCTACGGCATGCGCCGCATCACCGACGACCTCTGCAAGGAGGCCGGCTTCAAACCCCGTATCGCCTTCGAGGGAGAGGAGGCGGAGACCCTGCGGGGCCTCGTCGCGGCGGGCCTGGGCGTGGCCCTCCTCCCACCCCCGGCCGTCCCCCGGCCGGGCGTCGTCGAACTGACGGTCACCGCCCCCCGCGCGGCCCGCGAGATCGGCGTGGCCTGGCTCGACGGCCACCCGGACACACCCCCGGTGGCCGCCTTCAAGAAGTTCCTGCTGTCGAGGAGGGGGCACTTGCTGTCGGGCTGAGCCACAGCCCACTCAGGGGCGCGAGGAACTGCGCGAGAAGCCCCACCGGACCCGCAGCCGCGCCACGGCCCTCAACCTCCCCGCCGGGAGCGAGCCCTCCCGAAGCCGGAGGCCAGCGGCATCCGCAACCCCAACGGCGGCGGCGCCGCCAGCGCGTCCTCCACGGGCCGGGCGAACGCCCGCCCGAACAACGCCCCCATCACGAAATCCGAGGCCAAGGCGTGCACCTCGTCCCGGTACTGCGTCAGCCCGTGCCGGTCCGCGTGCACCTCGAACCGGCAGATGTCCGGGTTCGTCTTCTTCGCCCGCGCCGCGTACCGGAACGACAGTTCGGGATCCACCCGCTCGTCGTTCGTCCCGTGCACGATCAGCACCCGCCGCCCGGCCAGCTGTTTCACCGGTTCGGGCGGCGCGGCCACGTCCTCCTCCGGCAGCCAGGGGGCGATCGCCAGCACGGAGTTGACGGCCTCGTGCCCGCCCGCGTGCAGCGCCGCCCGCGCCCCCATGTGCAGCCCGGCGAGACACACCGGCACATCCCCGTAGCGCCGGACCACCTCGTCCACGGCCCACTCGGCGTCCCGCGCGAGCCGCGCCTCCGTGCCGTTCCAGCCCCGGTAGCGGTAGTGGACGACATGGGTCGCCAGTCCCTCCGTACGGCCCGCGCGGCCGAGTCGGCGGCCGAGGGCGCGCACGGAGGCCGCGGCCATCATGGGGGAGGGTCTGCGGGTGGATGCCTCGTCGCCGGCCGGGAGCAGCAGGACCACTGCGCCGACCGTGCCCGGCTCCGGGCCGATCGTCCGCCCAAGTCGGGGCGTACGGACCGGCATTGCTTGCTGCGCCATGACAGAACAGTGTCAGAAGAGATGGTGTACGCCACCCGTCCTGAGGGTCACCTTTGGGTATCGGCGGCGTCGCCCGACAGGCGCTCTACGCGCGTAGGCTATATCGTGCGAAAATGACGAACCAGACCGACCCGACCGGTACCACCCCGGACTCGGACCAGATCCGCCGGGCGCCCAAGGTTCTGCTGCACGACCACCTCGACGGCGGCCTGCGCCCCGGAACCATCGTCGAACTCGCCCGCGACAGCGGGTACTCCCAGCTCCCGGAGAACGACCCCGACCGGCTCGGCGCATGGTTCCGCGACGCCGCCGACTCCGGCTCGCTGGAGCGGTACCTGGAGACCTTCTCCCACACCGTCGGTGTCATGCAGACCCGCGACGCGCTGTTCCGCGTCGCCGCCGAGTGCGCCGAGGACCTCGCCGCCGACGGCGTCGTCTACGCCGAGGTCCGCTACGCCCCCGAACAGCACCTCGAAGGCGGACTCGGCCTCGAAGAGGTCGTCGAGGCCGTCAACGAGGGCTTCCGCGAGGGCGAGCGACGGGCCAGGGCCGACGGCAACCGCATCCGCGTCGGCGCCCTGCTCACCGCGATGCGGCACGCCGCCCGCGCTCTGGAGATCGCCGAACTCGCCAACCGCTACCGCGACCTGCCCGGCGGCGGTGTCGTCGGATTCGACATCGCGGGCGCCGAGGCCGGCTATCCGCCCACCCGCCACCTCGACGCCTTCGAGTTCCTCAAGCGCGAGAACAACCACTTCACCATCCACGCCGGCGAGGCCTTCGGACTGCCCTCCATCTGGCAGGCGTTGCAGTGGTGCGGTGCCGACCGGCTCGGCCACGGCGTCCGCATCATCGACGACATCCAGGTCCACGAGGACGGCTCCGTGAAGCTCGGCCGCCTCGCCTCTTACGTCCGCGACAAGCGCATCCCGCTGGAGCTGTGCCCCAGCTCCAACCTCCAGACCGGTGCCGCCCGTTCGTACGCCGAGCACCCCATCGGACTGCTGCGGCGACTGCACTTCCGCGCCACCGTGAACACCGACAACCGGCTGATGTCCCACACGAGCATGAGCCGTGAATTCGAGCACCTTGTCGAGGCCTTCGGTTACACGCTCGACGACATGCAGTGGTTCTCGGTCAATGCTATGAAGTCAGCATTCATTCCTTTCGATGAACGACTGGCCATGATCAATGACGTCATCAAGCCCGGATATGCCGAGTTGAAATCCGAATGGCTGTTCCGGCAGACCGCCTCCACCAGCGGTTCTGTCGACGAACAGGGCTGAACGGCGACTTCGGGAAGCGGTCGTGCGCGGGGCGACGCGGCCGCTTTTCGATGTTTGCCTCCGGCGGGACTTTGGTGTTTACGTTTCGGCACCGCTCTCCACCCGTCACACGCATTCCAAGGACGCATTCAACATGAAGCAGTCTGCTGCCAAGACCCTCGGTGTCGCCGTCGTCGGTGCCGCCATCGCCGCCGCGGGCGCGGGCGCCGCGACCGCCGCCCCGAGCGCCCCCGAGGCCTCCCAGGCCCTGGGCACCGTCACCCAGGCGCTGCCCGTGGAGAACGTCTCGAAGGCCCTGCCGACCGCCACCGACGCCCTCGCCCAGGGCCAGACCGCGCTCGGCGCCGGCCTGGAGGCCGCGCAGCCCGCCGCCACCAACGTCCTCGCCGAGGGCCCCACCGCCCCCGTCGCCGGACTGCTCGGCGGCCTCCCCGTCGGCAAGACCCTCCCCGCCAAGGGCCTCGGCGTCAACGGCCTGCCCCTCGGCGGCGGCCCCGCCGCCTGAGGCACACCACGACACCCGTACGGGGCGCACCCTTCGCAGGGCGCGCCCCGTCGGTGTGTGTGCCGGGCCGGCCCGAAGGGGTCGGGCCCGTCGGCACGCGTCACCAGGCCGCGCGGGCCTTGCCCTCGGAGGGGAACAGGATCCAGAGGGCTATGTAGAGCAGGAACTGCGGGCCCGGAAGTAGACACGACACCAGGAAGATCACGCGCATCGTGGTGGCGGAGGTGCCGAAGCGCCGTGCCAGCGCGGCGCACACTCCGCCGATCATTCGGCCTTCGGTGGGGCGTGCAAGGCGGCTCATGAGGGGCTCCTTCGTCAGCGTAGGACGTCGGCCGCGGGCCGACGGTGGGGCGAGGCCACCTGCGGCCATCGCTCTCTTTTCCACACCATCGACGCTACGGTGATGAAGCGGACGAAGCGTCCCTCTACGGAGCCATCCCGACCCTGGGAATCGTCGGGGTCCGACCCTGAGACAGCTCCTCACGGCGCAGCCGCGCCGCCGCCCGGACCCGGGTCTCGGCCCGGCGCCGCAGCGCCGACCTGGCCGCCGGCACCACCGCGACATGGGCGAGACCCACACCGACCGAGTTCAGCAGGATCGAGTCGATGTCGACGACCTGCCCGGGCACCCCGGTCTGCAACAGCTCGATGGCCAGCGACAGCAGCGCCCCGGCCGCGACCGACCGGGCCGGCGAGGCGAGCGGCGACACGGTGAGCCTGCCGTGCGCCATCGGCAGGAGGACACCCAGCGGGGCGAGCAGCGCCAGCCCCTCACCGATCCGGCGGGCCGCCTCCGGCCAGCCCAGCACCAGATCCGCTCTGATCCCGGCGAAAGGCCGCAGATTCGCGGGACTCATCCAGGTGACGTCCAGCGGACGCAGCGTGATCCAGGCAACGACCGCGAGATGCGCGACGAGGAGAACACCCCCCGCCGCACGGACACGGATCCCGGCGCTACGGCCGTTCGTACCTTGAGGCTGCACGCCCCCCAAGACGCGCCCCCCGGCACGATCGGTTGCAGGCTGTTTTTTTTGGGCTCGGTTCGCCTCCGGGGCGCAGAAGCCTGTGTCGAGAGCGCGACCGTGCTCGACCCCTCCTTCGTCGGGGCCTGCGCGCGGTCGCGCTCTCGACACAGGCGCGCCCCTTCGGCTCACTCGCCGGCTCTTGTGCAGTGGCCCCAGGAAGGGGCCCTTGGCGACAAGTGCTCGGCTCAGGAGCCGTTGATCTCCTCGGAAGGCGGGTTGCCCTCGCCCGGAGCCGACTGGGTCTCCTGGGCGCACTCGTAGCGGCGCAGTGCCTCGGCGCCGGTGCTGCCGAGGACCACCGAGCCGTTGTCGCCGGCGGCGGCGGAGTCGGCGAAGGTGCAGACGATCTGGGCGAGGGCGTACTTCGGGAGGGAGTCGGGGGCGGTGGACAGGCGGAGCGTGTCCTCGGGGTCGCCGGGGGAGGGGCCGGTCACCGTGAGGCCGGGCGGGACGGCCGTGCTGTAGCCGGCCTCGTCCTCCACGTCGCTCGGGTCACCGGCCAGGGCGTCCAGCAGGCCCTGGGCGACGGCCACCCGCCGTTCGGCCTCCTCGGCGCCCTCGGTGACCTGCACCGAGCGGTTGACGCGGACGAGCGCCCCGGAGCAGAGCAGGAACACCTCGACCGGCATACCGGAGGGCGTGGCCTGCGTCTGGAGGTCCGTCGTGGACAGTTCGCACGGGACCATCGACGGCGCCGGCCCGAAGTCCGTCGGCACCTGGGTGGCCCGGATGCCACAGCCCGTGAGCAGACCGGCGAGCGCCCCGGTGGCCGCCAGAAGCCGTACGCCGTGTACGCCTCGTATCGTCACTGGCCGTCCCCTTCGGTGCCCGCCGGGGCGCCGTCGCCCTGATCGCCGTCCCGTTCGTCCCGCTCCTCCGCGATGAGCGAGGCCGCGTCGCGGGGCAGGCGGAGGGTGAAGACCGCGCCGCCTTTGGGGGAGTTGGCGGCGGTGATCTCGCCGCCGTGGATGTGGGCGTTCTCCAGGGCGATGGACAGGCCGAGGCCGCTGCCCTCCGAGCGGGGGCGGGAGGCGCTCGCCTTGTAGAAGCGGTCGAAGACGTGCGGGAGGACGTCCTCGGGGATGCCGGGGCCGTGGTCCTGGACCTCGATGAACAGGTTCTCGCCCTCCGGGCGCACCGAGACACGTACCGGCGAGCCGCCGTGCTTGAGGGCGTTGCCGATGAGGTTGGCCAGGATCACGTCCAGGCGGCGCGGGTCGAGGTTGACGATGACGCCGCGCTCGGCGTTCAGCTCCACCGCGTCCAGCCAGGCGCGGGCGTCGATGCAGGCGGTGATCTGGTCGGCGATGTCCACGTCGTCGAGGACGAGCCGGGCCGTGCCCGCGTCGAAGCGGGTGACCTCCATCAGATTCTCGACCAGGTCGTTCAGGCGCCGGGTCTCGCTGACGACGAGCCGGACCGCCGGTTCGATCATCGGGTCGAGGCTGCCGGTGTCGGCGTCCAGCTCCTCCTCCAGCACCTCCGTGACGGCGGTGATCGCCGTCAGCGGCGTACGGAGTTCATGGGACATGTCGGCGACGAAGCGGCGGGAGGCCTCCTCGCGGGCGCTCATGTCGTCGACCTTCTTCTCCAGGGACTCCGCCGCGAGGTTGAACGTGCGGGAGAGGTCGGCCAGTTCGTCCGTGCCGGAGACGCGCAGCCGGGTGTCGAGCTTGCCCTCGCCGAGCCGCCGCGCGGCCACGCCGAGCCGCTGCACCGGCTTCAGGACCGTGGTCGCCGCCGCCTGCGCGAGCAGCGCCGAGCCGATCAGCGACAGACCGGTGGCGATACCGAGCGACCAGGCCAGCGAGTTGAGGTCCTTCGCCTCCTCCGCGAGGGACTTGCGCATATAGCCGGTCGGTCCGCCGCCGATCATCTTCGCGCCGCCCACCAGATACGGGGTGTCGCCGTCGATGACCCGCTGCCAGTACACGTGGTACGCGTGTTTGTTGCCGGAGGTGAGCTTCTGCCGCTTGTCGACGGCCTTCTGCAGGGACGCGGGCACGTCGTCCAGCGAGAAACCGGTGAGCGCGTTGTCGGTGGAGGAGCCGGAGACCGTCTCGCCGTCGGCGCCCTCGGCGAGGAGCAGCACACTGGAGCGCTCGCCGCCGTCCGCCATCTTCCGTGCCGCGACGCGCAGTTGGTCCTGCGTCGGGTTCGGGCGGAGCGTGCTCACATGGCTCTGCATCTCGCGCTCGAAGTCGTTGAGCGCGGCGTCCTGCGCACGGGTCTGCACGGCCTCGCGGTTCAGCCAGTACGCGATGCCGGACGCCGACACGGCGGCCGTGAGCGCCACCAGACCGAAGACGACCACCAGGCGCAGCCGCAGACTGGTGAAACGGATCCGGGACTGCACTGTCCTGCGAGCCGCGGCCCAGCCGCGGATCCCCCCTCGGGCCTTCGTCACTGAGGCGTGTCCAACCGGTAGCCCACGCCGCGCACGGTCCGGATCAGGGTCGGCGACGACGGTACGTCCTCGACCTTGGCGCGCAGCCGCTGCACACACGCGTCCACCAGGCGGGAGTCGCCCAGGTAGTCGTGCTCCCACACCAGACGCAGCAACTGCTGCCGGGACAGGGCCTGTCCGGGCCGGCGGCTCAGCTCCAGAAGCAGCCGCAGCTCGGTGGGCGTCAGCTGGAGGTCCTCGCCGTTCTTCGTCACGGTCATCGCCGCGCGGTCGATCACGAGGGAACCGAAGGTCGCCGCGTCGTTGGCCTCGCGCTCACCGCGCCGGAGCACCGCCCGGATCCGGGCGTCCAGGACCCGCCCCTGTACGGGCTTGACGACATAGTCGTCCGCGCCGGACTCCAGGCCCACCACGACGTCGATGTCGTCGCTGCGTGCCGTCAGCAGGATGATCGGCAGCTGGTCGGTGCGCCGGATCCGCCGGCACACCTCGAAGCCGTCGATGCCAGGCAGCATCACATCCAAAACGATCAGATCCGGCCGCTGTTCGCGCAGCAGCTTGAGACCATCCTCGCCGGTGGCGGCGGTGGCGACACGGTGCCCCTGGCGCGTCAGTGAGAGCTCCAGGGCCGTGCGGATGGCGTCGTCGTCCTCGATCAGCAACAGGGAAGGCACGGGCTCATTCTGGCCCATGGCATGGCGCCGAATCGACCGTTGGAGCGCTCCCACCCGACACCCGCACACGATCGTGCCGTTCGTGTAGCCGTACGACTCTTCTCTGTGATCGACCTGTGCCCCGGCTGGGCCTCTCCCCAGGACCGACCCCTGTGACAGGTCTGTGACAGTCGGCGGACAGAGCCATGAAGGTGAACCGGCAATCTTTTCGTCACAGGCAAGGAAGCACGCCGAAGACCGGAACTCCACGACGGGGGGCGCGAGATGAACACGCTGCACAGCACCAGCACTAGCGCAGTTGTCACGCGGCTCCACGACGTCGTCCGGAACACGGAGAAGTCCGGTGCCGTGAGCGGGCGGGGGTGCGCTCGCGGCACCGGGCGTCAGCACACCACGTACATGTCGGTGGTTGACGCACACGTGGGGGGAAGCACCACGGGGGCAACGGGGGTCGCCCACGGGGGAACGGGGACCGCGTACGGGGAGGGCACGGGGGAGCGCCGTTCTGTGTCGGAGGCGGAGTTCACCGCCTACGTCCAGGAGCGTCGTGCCTCCCTGTACGCAACCGCCTACCACCTGACCGGAGACCGGTTCGAGGCCGAGGACCTGCTGCAGAGCGCGCTGTTCTCGACCTACCGGGCCTGGGACCGGATCAGTGACAAGGCCGCGGTCGGGGGCTACCTCCGCCGCACCATGACCAATCTGCACATCAGCGCGTGGCGCCGCCGCAAGCTGAACGAGTACCCGACCGAGGAGCTGCCGGAGACCGCCGGCGACACGGACGCGATGCGCGGCACCGAACTGCGCGCCGTCCTGTGGCAGGCGCTCGCCCGGCTCCCCGAACTCCAGCGCACGATGCTGGTCCTCCGTTACTACGAGGGCCGCACCGACCCGGAGATCGCGGAGATCCTCGACATCAGTGTCGGCACGGTGAAGTCCAGCATCTGGCGGTCGCTCCGCCGGCTGCGCGAGGACGAGGTCCTCAGCTTCGGCCGTGACGAGGAGGAGTCCTTCGGGGAGCTTGTCGCCTGAAGGTCTGTGGGGGGAAGCAGGTAACGGGGGAAAAGCGGGGGGGAGTACGGGGGAAACGGGGGACGTCACGGTGGCGCGGGGGAGCGCCGGCGCGACGGCCGGGGGGAAAGCCGACGGGGTCCGGGGGGACCACGGCGGTGTGACACGGGGGAAACAGCGGGGGGATCACCGGGGGGGATCACGGGGGAAGCGGGACTGGAGGGCCGGGGGGTCCGTCCAGTCCCGCTTTTGTGTGCGCCGCATGCTTGGTGCTCGCGGCTGCGCTCAGGCGGGCGCCTTCGCGACCCGGCCCGCGGCGGCCGATGCCAGCCGGCCCAGCGCCTCGTCCCGGTCGCAGGGGTGGGCGCCCAGTTCCGTCTGCCGGGCCACGATCGAACGCTCCAGCCGCATCAGCCGCCAGCCGCGCCGCAGCAGGAACGGCACCGACTTGCGGCCCTCCTTCAGATCGCGCAGGAAGCGGCGGCGGAAGGTCTTCACCGGACCACGGGTCAGACACAGCGCGTCCGCCAGCAGGCCGAGTTCACGGCAGCGTCCGACGATCTCGGCGGCGAAGATGCCCTCGGCGATGAACACCGGCGTCCGCCCGATGTGCAGCGCCTCCGCGCCGGTCCGCGCACTGAGCGAGATGTCGTACACCGGGACCGTCGTACGGCCCGTGCGGCACAGCTCCTCGATCGCCGCGACGGCGGTGGACGCGTCCCATGACAGCGGGTGGTCCCAGTCGATGTCCGCGCTGCCCTCCACCTGCGGCAGCGTCGGGTCGTCGCCCTCCTTGTAGAAGTCGTCGAGCCGCAGCACGGGCAGGCCGGAGCGGGCGGCGAGGAGGGACTTGCCCGAGCCGGACGGGCCCGACAGCAGGACCACTCGGGTCGGTGTCGAAGGATGCGGGAGATGCGAACTCACGAGAGTCCAGTGTGAGGCATCGCGCGGCTCCCGCCGAGACGGCGGGTCGCTCTTGGAGCGCACATCACACCTCAACTACCGTACGTGTCTCTATGATTACTTTCCGCAAGGGAAACGTTCAGCAGAAGGTGGCACCCCTGATGGCTCGACTCTCGGCTTCCCAGAACCCCACCGCCCGGCGCGCGTTGCTGGCCGTCACGACCGCGGGGGTCGCGCTCGGCGCGGGCGCCGGCGCGGCCGCGGCGGCGGACGGCGCCGCCCCGGTCGTCGACGTGATGCGCACCCGGCCCACCTCGCTGGGCAAGGTCGACCCGCAGGCGGGACTCCAGGCCCTGACCGGCACGGTCGGGTATGTCACCGGGCCGGTCGCGGGTCTCAAGCCCAACCCGCTGGCGGGCACCGGGGTCGATCCGCTCGACAACGGGGTGGGGACACAGCTGGCCGACTTCCAGCCGCTGACGTCCACCGCCCTGACCGGGCCGGTGGCGCAGGCGCCGTCGGTGGGGAGCATCCCGGTGGTGGGTCAGGTGGTGGGCGGGCTGCGCTGAGCGCCCCGTCAAGGGCGTGGGGAACGGCGCGACCGGCCGCGGACGGCTCGCGCCGTCACGGCCGTCGGCAGTTCCCCGCTCCTCGGATCAGTACGCCGAACCCGAAGCCCCCAGCGACCCCGTCGGGTGCCAGACCGTCTTCGTCTCCAGGAACGCCGTCATACGGTCGATGCCGGGCGTGGTCGTCCAGTCGTCCACAGGCTGTGGACGCAGGACGCGCTTGAGGTTGTCGGCCGCGGCGATCTCCAGCTCCTTCGCCAGGGCCTCGTCCGCGCCGGCCAGGTCGATCGCGTTGACGTCCTGGTGGGCCGCGAGGGGCGTCGCGATCTCCGCCGTACGGCCGGAGAGGACGTTGACCACACCGCCGGGGACGTCGGAGGTGGCCAGCACCTCGCCGAGCGACAGCGCCGGGAGAGGGGACCGCTCGCTCGCGATCACGACCGCCGTGTTGCCGGTCGCGATCACCGGGGCGAGGACCGAGACCAGGCCCAGGAAGGAAGACTCCTGGGGGGCCAGGACTGCGACCACGCCGGTCGGTTCGGGGGAGGAGAGGTTGAAGTACGGGCCCGCGACCGGGTTGCCGCCGCCGACCACCTGGGCGATCTTGTCGGTCCAGCCCGCGTACCAGACCCAGCGGTCGATCGTGGCCTCCACGACCACGGCCGCCCTGGACTTCGACAGGCCCTCCGCGTCGGCGACCTCCCGGACGAACTGGCCCTTGCGGCCCTCCAGCATCTCGGCGACGCGGTACAGGACCTGGCCCCGGTTGTACGCCGTCGCGCCGGACCAGCCGCCGAACGCCTTGCGGGCGGCGACCACCGCGTCACGGGCGTCCTTGCGGGAGGAGAGCGGGGCGTTGGCCAGCCAGTTGTCCTTCGAGTCCGTCACCTCGTACACCCGGCCGCTCTCGGAACGCGGGAACTTCCCGCCGACGTACAGCTTGTAGGTCTTGAAGACAGTCAAGCGGTCAGACATCGAGGTACGCCTCCAGGCCGTGACGACCGCCCTCGCGGCCGAAGCCCGACTCCTTGTAGCCGCCGAACGGCGACGTCGGGTCGAACTTGTTGAACGTGTTGGACCAGACGACACCCGCGCGGAGCTTGTTCGCGACGGCCAGGATCCGGGAGCCCTTCTCGGTCCAGATGCCCGCCGACAGGCCGTACTGGCTGTTGTTGGCCTTGGCGACGGCCTCGTCCGGGGTGCGGAAGGTGAGGACGGACAGGACCGGGCCGAAGATCTCGTCGCGGGCGATGGTGTGCGCCTGGGTGACGTTGGTGAACAGCGTCGGGGCGAACCAGTAGCCCGAGGCGGGCAGTTCGCAGGCCGGCGACCAGCGCTCGGCGCCCTCCGCCTCGCCGCGCTCGACGAGCGAGGTGATCCGGGTCAGCTGCTCCTCGGAGTTGATCGCGCCGATGTCCGTGTTCTTGTCCAGCGGGTCGCCGAGGCGGAGCGTGGACAGACGGCGCTTGAGGGAGTCGAGCAGCTCGTCCTGGATCGACTCCTGGACCAGGAGGCGGGAGCCCGCGCAGCAGACCTGGCCCTGGTTGAAGAAGATGCCGTTCACGATGCCCTCGACGGCCTGGTCGATGGGCGCGTCGTCGAAGACGATGTTGGCGCCCTTGCCGCCCAGTTCGAGGGTGAGCTTCTTGCGGGTGCCCGCGACCGTCTTGGCGATCGCCTTGCCGACCGCCGTGGAGCCCGTGAAGGCCACCTTGTTCACGTCCGGGTGCGCGACCAGGGCCGCGCCTGTGTCGCCGTAGCCGGGGAGGATGTTGACGACGCCCTTCGGCAGGCCCGCCTGGCGGCAGATGTCCGCGAAGAACAGGGCCGACAGGGGGGTGGTCTCCGCCGGCTTCAGGACGACCGTGTTGCCCGTCGCCAGGGCCGGGGCGATCTTCCACGCCAGCATCAGGAGCGGGAAGTTCCAGGGGATGACCTGGCCCGCGACACCGAGGGGGCGCGGGTTCGTGCCGTAGCCGGCGTGGTCGAGCTTGTCGGCCCAGCCCGCGTAGTAGAAGAAGTGCGCGGCGACCAGGGGGAGGTCGGCGTCGCGGGTCTCCTTGATCGGCTTGCCGTTGTCCAGGGTCTCCAGGACGGCCAGCTCGCGGGAGCGCTCCTGGACGATGCGGGCGATGCGGAAGAGGTACTTCGCGCGCTCCGCGCCGGGGAGGGCCGACCACTTCTCGAACGCCTTGCGGGCGGCCTGTACGGCGCGGTCGACGTCCGCCTCGCCCGCCTGGGCGATCTCGGAGAGGACCTCCTCGGAGGCGGGGCTGACCGTCTTGAAGACCTTGCCGTCGGCGGCCTCGGTGAACTCGCCGTCGATGAACAGGCCGTAGGAGGGGGCGATGTCGACGATCGCCCGGGACTCGGGGGCCGGTGCGTACTCGAATGCGGAAGCCATGGGGATCAGTCCACCGTCACGTAGTCGGGGCCGGAGTAGCGGCCGGTGGCCAGCTTCTGGCGCTGCATCAGCAGGTCGTTGAGGAGCGAGGACGCGCCGAAGCGGAACCAGTGGTTGTCCAGCCAGTCCTCGCCCGCGGTCTCGTTGACCAGGACGAGGAACTTGATCGCGTCCTTGGTGGTGCGGATGCCGCCGGCGGGCTTCACGCCCACCTGGACTCCGGTCTGGGCGCGGAAGTCGCGGACGGCCTCCAGCATGAGCAGGGTGTTGGCCGGGGTGGCGTTCACCGCGACCTTGCCGGTGGACGTCTTGATGAAGTCGGCGCCCGCGAGCATGCCGAGCCAGCTGGCGCGGCGGATGTTGTCGTACGTCGACAGCTCGCCGGTCTCGAAGATGACCTTGAGGCGGGCCGCGGAGCCGCAGGCCTCCTTCACGGCCGTGATCTCCTCGTGGACCTTCAGGTAGTTCCCGGCGAGGAAGGCGCCGCGGTCGATGACCATGTCGATCTCGTCGGCGCCGGCGGAGACGGCCTCACGGACGTCGGCCAGCTTCACGGAGAGGGGGGCGCGGCCGGCCGGGAAGGCGGTGGCGACGGAGGCGACCTTGACCGTGGAGCCGGCGACGGCGGCCTTGGCGGCGGGCACCATGTCGGGGTAGACGCAGACCGCGGCCGTGGCGGGCGTGGTGCGGTCGGTGGGGTCGGGCAGGACCGCCTTGGCGCCGAGCGACCGGACCTTGCCCGGGGTGTCCGCGCCTTCCAGGGTCGTCAGGTCGACCATGGAGATGGCCAGGTCGATGGCGTACGCCTTGGCGGACGTCTTGATGGAACGGGTGCCGAGGGAGGCGGCGCGCGCCTCCAGGCCGACCGGGTCGACGCCGGGCAGCCCGTGGAGGAAGCGGCGCAGCGTGCTGTCGGACGCGGTGACGTCGGCGAGAGCGTGGGGTGCAGCTGTGGACATGGTCACCAGACGAGCATATCTACGCGCGTAGCAGGTGTACAGCCCCCGGATTCTTCGGTGGGCGCTTGACGGGGCGGGAGCCCGGGGCGCTCCGGCGGCTGCGGGCAGCCGCCGGGCGTCGGGCAGAATCGGACGTATGAGCACCTCGGATCAGGCCTCAGCGTCGACGCCCGGCAAAGCCGGCAAGCCCGGCAAGTCCGGTGAGCCCGGCAAGCCCGTGTACAAGGACCGGGCCTACCGGTCGCCCGCCGGGCTGGTGGGTGGCGTGCTGCTGCTCGGGCTGTTCGGCTGGCTCGGCGGGGACGCGGTGGTGTCGGGGGAGGGGCGTACGCCCTGGCTGGCGCTGGCGTCGATGCTGGTGGCCGTGCCGCTGGTGGTCGCCTTCTCGGTGCGGCCGGCCGTGTTCGCGAGCGACGACCGGCTGCGGGTGCGCAATCCGTTCCGGGTGATCGAGCTGCCCTGGGCGAGCGTCGTGTCGCTGCGGTCGGGTTACACCAACGAGGTGATCGACGAGAACGGCACCAAGTACCAGCTCTGGGCGATCCCCGTCTCCCTGCGGGGCCGCAAGAAGGCCGCCCGGGACCAGGCCCGCGAGGCCCGTCGCGCGGCCAGGGCGGGCGGTGACGGGCGTACGGCTCCCGAGGCGCGGCTCCTGCGCGCCGAGACCGATCAGTCCATGGCCGATCTGCGGGAGCTGTGCGAGGCGCGGGCGAAGGCGGCCGGGTCGCAGGGGGCGCCGAGCGTGCGGTGGGCCTGGGAGATCATGGGTCCGGCGGCGGCGGGGGCCGTGCTGCTGCTGGTGCTCGTCGCCATCGGGTGACCTCGCTCCCTCCGGCACTTTTCACAGGCAGAGTTCCGGACGCCTGTTCTATGGTGGCGGAAACGTGCCGGACCGGATGCGCGGTTCGTGCCCACCCGTCCAACTGCCCGTGAAGCGGAGCGCGTTGGGTCAGTACATGCCTCGGCGTCCCGTCTGCACAGCTCGGACCGCGGCGCATCGCGCGCGACGAGGGGGCGCAACCACGATCGCGGCCGGAGTGTCCACAGAACGATGAGTACCGAGCTCGAAACCCCCTCCCAGGGGCACCCACCGCCGCACCGGCTGCCCGCCTCCGCCGTGCCCGAGGGCAGTGCCGCCTGGAGCGGCGAGAAGCTTCAGGCCTGGGCGCGGTCCCGGCCGCCCCTGTGGGTGGCGGCCCGTACGCGCCCGCTGCACCTGCTCGCCGTGGTTCCGGGCGGGCTGATCATCGGCTTCTGGCTGACCAACTTCGCCGAGGTGCCCGCCGCCCTCGCCGTGCTGGCCCCGCTCCAGGTGGTGTGGACCCTGGTCAGGCCCGAGGTCGTACGGTTCTCGTCGCCCGCGCTGATGCTCCTGCTGGGCTGGTTCGGTGGATCGCACGATGTGCCGACCCTGCTGGGTCTGATCGCCGTGACCCTCACCTGGGCCGTGGCCGAGATCCGGATGAGCAGGAGCAGGCTCCAGCGGCAGTGGGCGCTGTCGGCCGCCGCGGGCGCGACCGCCGCGGTGCCGGACGGGGTGGGGCCGCTGCGGCGCGGCAGGTTCCTCATGGTCCTCGGCTGTGTGCTGACGCTGCTCGGGACGGGGCTGCTCGCCTTCGTCTCCGGCGGGGACGCGGTCACCGACCGGCACGAGGTCACCCTCGTCGGCTGGTTCGTGACGGGCTGGGGGCTCACCGCGCTGCTCTCCGGGTGGCTGGCGCGGCGCCGGGCCGCCGCGCTGCGCCGCGCGCCCGTGCCGGTGCTCCGGGTCCTGGTCCGCGACGGCGCCGACGGGGACGTCGAGGTGTTCGCCGACGACGACGTGGACGCGCTGCGGCCGCTGTTCAGCGTCACGGCCGAGGAGTGGTACGACGACGACGGTGACGGCGACGAGGAGGCCGAGGAGAGCCGGAGCCGGGAGGACCGGGACGCGCTCCTCGACGCCATCGAGGGCGCGGAGGACGACGACCAGCCCGGACCCCTGCGCGAGGCCGTACTGTACGGGCCGCCCCATGACGGTGCCGAGATCGTGATCGTCAGCGCGCCGGAGAGGACGGGCAGGGCCGAGAGCGCCGCCGGGGATACGGCGGAGGGCGCGGACGGGGCCTCGGCGCCGGTCGACCTGGTGAAGCCGGCCGGTCCCGCCGGCGCGGAGACGGCCGCGGAACCGGCGGAGCTGGTCGTCGAGTCGTCGAGCGGGCCGGTACGACCGCTGTCCGACCGGACCGTGCGGCACCGGGCCGCCGAGCAGCGGGCCAGGGCCCGCCGGCACACGGTCCACGAGGAACTGCGGGCCACCGCCGCCACGGAGAGCCGGGCCCGGCTGGGAGACCAGCCGGTGGCCGTACGGCGCTGGCGGGCGGGGTGGGCCGACTGGTCCAGCGCCCTGCTCATGATCGTCGCGACCGCCGCCGTCGGGCTGTACCCCGACGGGCTGAAGCAGTACGTCCTCGGTGGCCTCATCGGGATCTTCGGCATCCTGACGCTGCCCCAACTGCTCGCCTGGCGCATCACCGCCGACCGTTCGGGACTGTGGCTGCGGGGCTGGCGCCGGAGCGGGCACATCACCTGGGACGACCTCATGACCGTCCGGTGCGCCGGTGCCGTGTTGACCGTGGACAGCCGCCGGGCGTTGTTCCCGACCTGGTCCGTACGGTCCGAGCGCTGGCGCTGGCTGGAGCGGAAGCTGCGCCTGGTCCACCCCTACGAGCGGACCGCCGCCGAGATCACCGCCATGTGGGAGGACCCCGCGCTGCGGCCCGAGGGGGAGCGCGCGGGCCGGGAGCTCCCGCTGTGGCCGCTGAGCGTGGTGCTGGCCGTGGCCTGGGTGACGGCACTGGTGCTGGTGCCGTAGCCCGGTCCTGTGGACGTGCGAAGGCCCCGACCGGCGATCCGGTCGGGGCCTTCGCACGGGGGCGCCGGGGCCGTCAGATGCCCGCCGCCTCCGACAGGTCGCGCTTGATCCCGGCCAGCAGACCGGCCGCCTTCTCGCGGGCCGCCGGGAGACCGGTGTGGTCGGCGACCGGCACCACGACCTCCAGGTAGCACTTCAGCTTGGGCTCGGTGCCGCTGGGGCGGACGATGACACGGGCGCCGTCCAGGGTGTAGCGCAGGCCGTCCGTGGGCGGGAGCCGGTCCGTGCCCCGGGTCAGGTCCTCGGCCCCGGTGACGGCCAGCCCGGCGAGGGCGGTCGGGGGCCGCTCGCGCAGCCGCTCCATCGCACGGGCGATGAGGGAGAGATCCTCGACCCGGACCGAGAGCTGGTCGGTGGCGTGCAGACCGTGCTCGACGGCGATGTCGTCCAGCAGGTCGAGGAGGGTGCGGCCCTCCTCCTTGAGCCCGGAGGCCAGCTCCGTGATCAGCAGGGCCGCCGTGATGCCGTCCTTGTCCCGGACGCCCTCGGGGTCGACGCAGTAGCCGAGGGCCTCCTCGTAGCCGTAGCGCAGGCCGTCGACGCGGGCGATCCACTTGAAGCCGGTCAGGGTCTCCTCGTACGGGAGGCCCGCCTTCTCGGCGATCCGGCCGAGGAGGGAGGAGGAGACGATCGACTCGGCGAAGGTGCCCCGCGCGCCGCGCGCGACCAGGTGCGCGGCGAGCAGCGCGCCGACCTCGTCGCCGCGCAGCATCCGCCAGTCGCCGCCGTCCTTCACGGCCACGGCGCAGCGGTCGGCGTCCGGGTCGTTGGCGACGATCAGGTCGGGGTCCGTCTCGCGGGCCTTCGCGAAGGCGAGGTCCATCGCGCCCGGCTCCTCCGGGTTGGGGAACGCGACCGTCGGGAACTCCGGGTCCGGATCCGCCTGCGCGGCGACGAGCACGGGCTCCGGGAAGCCCGCGCGGGCGAACGCCGCGAGCAGGACGTCCCGGCCGACGCCGTGCATGGCCGTGTAGACCGTGCGGGCGGTCCGGGGGGAGCCGGTGGCGAGGACCGCGTCCGTACGGGCCAGATAGGCCTCCAGGACGCCGTCGTCGAGGGTGTCCCAGCCGGCCTCCGGGCGGGGGACGTCGTCGAGGGAGCGTACGGCGGCGATCTCGGCCGCGATCCCGGCGTCGGCCGGGGGCACGATCTGGGAGCCGTCGCCCAGGTAGACCTTGTAGCCGTTGTCGCGCGGCGGGTTGTGGCTGGCCGTGACCTCCACGCCCGCGACCGCGCCCAGATGCCTTATGGCGAAGGCCAGGACGGGCGTGGGGAGGGGGCGGGGGAGGACGGCCGCGCGCAGGCCCGCGCCGGTCATCACGGCGGCCGTGTCGCGGGCGAAGGCGGCGGACTTGTGGCGGGCGTCGTAGCCGATGACGACGAGGCCGCCGGTGGCGCCGTTCTTGGTCAGGTACGCGGCGAGACCGGCGGCGGCGCGGATGACGACCGAGCGGTTCATCCGCATCGGGCCGGCGCCGAGTTCGCCCCGGAGACCGGCGGTGCCGAACTGGAGGGTGCCGGAGAAACGGGTGGTCAGCTCCGCCGTGTCCGCCGCGTCGATCAGCCTGCCGAGTTCGTCCCTCGTCTCCGGGTCGGGGTCCTCGGCCAGCCACGCCTTGGCGCGGGCGATCAGGTCGTCGTGCACGGGGGTCAACCTCTCGTTGTGTGCTTGTGGACGCGGTCGGTCGTCCTGGGCGGTGGGTGCGTCGTCGGGTGCAGGTCCGGTGGGGCTTCTCGCGCAGTTCCCCGCGCCCCTGAAAGATCAGGCCCCTGCGGGCCTGAAGGTGACGGTCGGGCGGGGGAAAAGCAAGGGGCGCAGCCCCTGCTTTTCAGGGGCGCGGGGAACTGCGCGACCAGCCCCCACCGGACCCGCACCCGACGACGCACCCCGTCCGGCGGAGCCCTGCCGCGCTACAGCCGGTCCAGCACCCGCGTCAGCAGCTCACCCATCCGCGTCGCGGAGTCGCGGCCCGCCTGGAGGACCTCCTCGTGGTTGAGGGGCTCGCCCGTCATCCCGGCCGCCAGGTTGGTGACGAGGGAGATGCCCAGCACCTCCGCGCCGGCCTCGCGCGCGGCGATGGCCTCCAGGACCGTGGACATGCCGACCAGGTCCGCGCCGATGACACGGGCCATGCGGATCTCCGCCGGGGTCTCGTAGTGCGGGCCCGTGAACTGCGCGTAGACACCCTCTTCGAGGGAGGGGTCGATCTCCTTGCACAGGGCGCGCAGGCGCGGCGAGTACAGGTCGGTGAGGTCGACGAAGTTCGCGCCGACGATCGGGGAGGCCGCCGTCAGGTTCAGGTGGTCGCTGATCAGGACCGGCTGGCCGGGACGCATCCCCTCGCGCACACCGCCGCAGCCGTTGGTGAGGACGATCGTCTTCACCCCGGCGGCGACGGCGGTACGCACGCCGTGCGCGACGGCGGCGACGCCACGGCCCTCGTAGTAGTGGGTGCGGCCCAGGAAGACGAGCGCGCGCTTGTCACCGATCTTGTACGAGCGGACCTTGCCGCCGTGTCCCTCGACCGCCGGCGGCGGGAAGCCGGGCAGCTCGGTGACCTGGAACTCGGCCTCGGGGGCGCCGAGGGCGTCCACGGCCGGGGCCCAGCCGGAGCCCATCACAAGAGCGACGTCGTGGGTCTCGGCGCCCGTCAGCTCGCGCAGGCGCGCGGCGGCGGCGTCGGCGGCGGCGTACGGGTCGCCCTGGATGTCGTCCGGAAGAAGAGATGCGTTCACGCGACGAGAGTATCCGGTCCTGGCCTACGCGCGTAGATGACAAGGCTCCTCGGATCGGGATCGTTGTCTTGTCGTTTCCCGGCCGCGGGGCGAGACCTGGAGGGATCACGCGTCGGTGATCAGGACGTCCTTGTCGTTGAAGACCTCGACGATGAAGATCAACAGGCGGCCCCTGCTGATCGTGTACTCGACCAGGATGTTCTGAGTGAGCCGGATCGTGCGATCGTCACCGGTGGACCCTATGGGCCGGGACAGGGAAACGAACGGATCGCGGGCCAGCAGGGCGATGCCCTTGTCGAACGCGACGCGCTGCTCGTCGTCCAGCCGGTCGCGCGCCGCGGCGGCCTGAACCGTGTAATAGACGTCGTAGGTAGGAGTGGGGGGCATCTGCTCTCCCGTTGATGCGTCGGTTTCCCAAGTCTAGGGAGCCTAGGGCCGGAGCCCTTCAACAAGGCCGCTTGCGCAGCTCCATCACGTAATCGTGTGGTGCCCCGGCCGATTCCGCGGCGTCCGCGACCTCGCCCAGATAGCGGGCCGAGGGCAGGCCGCCCTCGTAGCCGTTGAGGACGTAGACCCAGGCCGGTTCCTCGCCGTCCAGGGTGTGTACGCGGACCCGCATCCGGCGGTATATGTCCAGGCCGACGCCGACCCAGCGGTCCATCGCGTCCTCGTCCATGGGGGCGATGTCGTACAGCGCCACGAAGACCTGGGAGCGGGGGGCCTCCACGACCGTGGCCAGGGCGCCCTCCCAGCCCATGTGCTCGCCGCCGAAGGTCAGCCGCCAGTCGTTGAGCCAGCCGGTTGCGCGCAGCGGGGAGTGGGGGGCGCGGCGGGACATCAGACGCGAGTCCAGGTTGCCGGCGTAGGCGGCGTAGAGCGACATGGGGGAGAGGGTACGGGAGCGCTCCGCTTGGGGGGCCGGGCGCCTGATGGGGTGGGGGGTGCCTGTTGTGTCGCGGGTGCGGGTTCGTCGTGGCTGGTCGCGCAGTTCCCCGCGCCCCCCTCGTGATGGCCCTGCGGGCCGATCACCCCCGTCCCGCACCCCCGACTCGTTGGTACCCGCGCTCGTACGGGACAATGGGGCATGTGACTCGGATCGTGATCATCGGTGGCGGACCCGGCGGCTATGAGGCGGCGCTGGTGGCCGCGCAGCTCGGCGCGGAGGTGACCGTCGTGGACTGCGACGGTCTGGGCGGGGCGTCGGTGCTGACCGACTGCGTGCCGTCGAAGACCCTCATCGCGACGGCCGAGGTGATGACGACCTTCGACTCCTCGTACGAGGAGCTGGGGATCATCGTCGCCGACGACACCCCGCACATCGACACGCCCGCGCGTGTCGTGGGCGTGGACCTCGGCAAGGTCAACCGGCGTGTGAAGCGGCTCGCGCTGGCGCAGTCGCACGACATCACCGCCTCCGTGACGCGCGCCGGCGCGCGGGTCATGCGCGGGCGCGGGCGGCTCGTGGGGCAGCAGGATCTCGACGGGTCGCGCAAGGTGGTCGTGCGCGCCGCCGACGGCTCCGAGGAGACGCTGATCGCCGACGCCGTGCTGATCGCCACCGGCGCCCACCCGCGCGAGGTGCCCGACGCCCAGCCCGACGGCGAGCGCATCCTCAACTGGACCCAGGTCTACGACCTCGACGAACTGCCCGAAGAGCTGATCGTCGTCGGGTCCGGTGTGACCGGTGCCGAGTTCGCCGGCGCCTACCAGGCGCTCGGGTCGCGCGTCACGCTCGTCTCCAGCCGGGACCGTGTGCTGCCGGGCGAGGACCCGGACGCCGCCGCCGTCCTGGAGGACGTGTTCCGGCGGCGCGGGATGAACGTCATGGCGCGCTCCCGGGCCCAGTCCGCCAAGCGGGTCGGCGACCGGGTCGAGGTCACGCTCGCGGACGGCCGGGTCATCAGCGGCTCGCACTGTCTGATGGCCGTCGGCGCCATCCCCAACAGCGCCGGGATGGGCCTGGAGGAGGCCGGGGTCAAGGTCAAGGAGTCCGGGCACATCTGGACCGACAAGGTGTCGCGGACCACCGCCCCGGGTGTGTACGCCGCCGGTGACGTCACCGGGGTGTTCGCCCTGGCCTCCGTCGCCGCCATGCAGGGCCGTATCGCCATGTACCACTTCCTCGGCGACGCCGTGGCCCCGCTGAACCTGAAGACCGTCTCGTCCAACGTCTTCACCGACCCCGAGATCGCCACCGTCGGCTACACCCAGGCCGACCTGGACGCCAAGGTCATCGACGCCGTCGGGGTGAAGCTGCCGCTGCTGCGCAACCCGCGCGCCAAGATGCAGGGCATCCGCGACGGCTTCGTCAAGATCTTCTGCCGGCCCGGCACCGGCATCGTGGTGGGCGGTGTCGTGGTCTCCCCGCGCGCCTCGGAGCTGATCCACCCCATCTCGATCGCGGTCGACAACAACCTGACCGTCGAACAGATCGCGAACGCCTTCACCGTGTACCCGTCCCTGTCGGGCTCGATCGCGGAGGTCGCGCGCCAGCTCCACACGCGCAAGGCCGGCGAAGGCGTCTAGACGTCGGTCCGAGCGACGACGACTGGTCCCTATATCACTTCTTGCCCCACCCTGCGAACAACTTCTGCTATTCGGCGCAAACTGCTGAAAGCAGATGGTCGTTGGCGTTACTGTCAGTTTCGTGTTCGCTGCAGAACGTCGTCAATTGATCCTCGAAATGGTGCGGGCCAATGGAGCCGTGTCGCTCCGTGAGCTCGCCCGCGTCGTCCAGACCTCCGAAGTGACCGTACGGCGGGACGTGCGCGCTCTGGAGGCAGAAGGACTCCTCGACCGCCGGCACGGCGGTGCGGTATTGCCGGGCGGGTTCACGCGGGAGTCCGGCTTTCCGCAGAAGTCTCATCTCGCGACCGCCGAGAAGACGGCCATCGCCGACCTCGCCGCGAGCTTCGTCGAAGAGGGCGAGGCCATCGTGGTCGGGGCGGGGACCACCACGCAGGAGCTGGCACGCCGGCTCGCGCGGGTCCCCGGGCTGACCGTCGTCACCAACTCCCTGCTGGTGGCCCAGGCGTTGGCCCATGCCAACCGTGTGGAGGTCGTGATGACCGGCGGCACCCTGCGCGGTTCCAACTACGCCCTGGTCGGCTCCGGCGCCGAGCAGTCCCTCCAGGGGCTGCGCGTCTCCAAGGCCTTCCTCTCCGGGAGCGGGCTGACCGCCGAGCGCGGTCTGTCCACGTCCAACATGCTGTCGGCGTCCGTCGACCGCGCGCTGGTCCAGGCCGCCGCCGAGGTCGTGGTCCTCGCCGACCACACCAAACTCGGCACCGACACGATGTTCCAGACGGTCCCGACGGACGTCATCACCCGGCTGGTCACCGACGACCCGCCCGGTCACGACGACCGCGCGGTCACCGAGTTGCAGGCCCTGGCCGATCAGGGTGTGCAGATCTCCGTGGCCGGGGCGTCGGGCGGCGGTGGTACGGGAGGCGATCCCGTCCCGGCGCGCCCCTCGCGCCGGGACGTGCCCCTGCCGGGGCCCCGCCGCAACCAGGTCCACGGCACCGCGCCCCAGCTGCGCACCGCCACGGTCCTGGGCGACCAGCCGCCGGCCGGTGAACGGGAGCGCGAGCGCGCGGCCCGGGTCGCGGATCTGCGCCGGCGGTAGAGCCGCGCGCGGCCGGGCGAGGCGGTGGCCGGGTGAGGCCGGGTGAGGTGTGCCGGCCACGTCGGCGGATCGCTCCGCAGGGTGCGGCGGTGGCCGGACGCGGTGGCTACGGCTTCAGGCCGCGCAGGGTCAGCGTCAACAGGCGGTCGGCCAGCTCCGGGTCGTCCGGGGTCTCCTCGGCCGCCAGCGCGATCGCGTGGGTGAGCTGGAGCAGGTCACCGATGGACACGTCGTCGCGTACGGCGTGCGCGCGTTGGGCCCGCAGCAGGAGGGCGGTGCCGGCCTCCCGGATGGGGGCACAGCACCGGGCCAGGTCCGAGGGGGTGTCGTCCGCGGCGCGGGAGTCCGCGTACGACACCGTCATCAAGGCCTGGGCCAGACCCCGGTATTCGCCCGCACGGGTGATGATGTCGCGCAGCCAGGCGACCAGGGCGGTGCAGGGCCGGTCCGCCGCGAGCTGGATCCGGGCACGGGCCAGCAGGTCGTCCACGGCTTCCTCGAAGACCGCGCTCAGCAGGGCCTGGCGGGTGGGGAAGTGACGGTAGAGCGTGCCGATACCGACGTCCGCGCGGCGGGCGATGTCCTCCAGCGAGGCGGTCGTGCCGTGGGCCGCGAAGGCGAGCCGGGCCTCGGTGAGCAGGCGGGCGTGGTTGCGGCGGGCGTCCGCGCGCATCGGCCTCCGGCCTGCTGCGGAGGGCTCGGCCGGGGTGGGGCTCATGGTGGTGTCACCTGCTCTCTTCTGCTGGGGGCGTCTTCAGCCTAAGAGCTCGGGTGGCGGGGGTGGTTGGGCGGGTGCGGGTGCGTGGGGCTTCTCGCGCGGTTCCCCGCGCCCCTCGAAGGCCTACGGCCTTTCCGGGGCGCGGGGGTTTCGCGTGCGGGTCAGTCCTTGATTTCGCAGATCGTGGCGCCGGAGGTGATGGAGGCGCCGACTTCCGCGTTGAGGGCCTTGATGGTGCCGGTGCGGTGGGCGTTGAGGGGC